>NZ_JACYUY010000025.1 GCF_014842025.1 Massilia sp. CFBP 13721 | reverse complement strand
CAGCGTCTATGAACGCACAATGGCAGAGAAAGAACTTATCGTCGTGTCCGAAATTACTTGACCACTACATTGTGCCGTAAACGTCGAATACGACAGCGTGAATCTTCCTTAGTCCGTCGAGCTTTGCCACCAGATCCTCCGCACGCAAGTGAGTGTAACGACGAAGCATTTGCATCGATTTGTGCCCGCTAATCGATGCAACCTCCTGGTCACTTAACCCGCCTTCAACGAGGCGGCTGACCGCTTCGTGTCGCAGGTCGTGAAAATGCAAGTCGGTTATAGCCAGCGTAGTCTTGATATCGCCCCAGATTTTCGCAAACTGATATGGTCGGCGCTCCCCGTCTTTGCCAGGCTCACCGAAAAATACGAGGTCGGTGTTCGGGGGGCGCAACGGGTTGTCGACTGCTTCTTTGAGGACTGCCGTGGCAGCTGCCGTTAGCGGTACTGTCCGGGCAGAATTGTTCTTGGTATCGGACAGGCGGACCACACGGCTACGCAGATCAACGTCCGAGAAGCGCAGGTTAAGGATTTCCGACTGGCGCATGCCGGTTTCGATCGCTAGTCTGACGACCCAGCTCAGCATTGGGTTGCTGTGTTGCCTGACCGCGTCGAGCAAACGCTTCTCTTCGTTGACGTTCAGCCGGCGGTCCCGCCCTTTGCCTGGACTGGGCTTGCGAATGGCCGACACCGGATTATGGGTTAAGCCAAGTCCCCATTCTTGGATAGCGACAGTGAACAGGTTGCTCAGCATTGCCAGCTCGATGCGGACGGTATTATTCGACTTGCCTAATGCCAAACGATGGTCCCGGTAGGAGGCAACAAGCTCGCTACTCAAGGCTGCCATTGAGTATTTGCCTAGGAAGGCCCCTAGGTGCCCTGCAGTGACGTTCTCGCTACGTTGGGTAGTCGGCTTCTTTGTTGGCGTGACTTCTGTCAGGTAGCGCTTTAAGGCTTCCTGCGCGGTCATCCGCTCTGAGCCGCTACGCGAGATATAGACGCCACGAACCATCTCGTCTTCAGTCCTGCGTGCCCAATCCACCGCGTCGCGTTTGAGCCGAAAAGTCTTGGAAGTGGTTGGCCAACCCTTCATGCGCACGAGCGCTTTATAGGTGCCGGAAGGGGTAGGAACGATGGTTGCCATGAAGCCTCTGTAATTGCTGAGTGTACTGAAAGTGTACTTTTCGCCGATCACAAAGACAAATGCCTCACGTGCATCGCACGTAAGGCATTGTTTTCACTACTAATTTCTGGTGCCGGCTGCCGGTTTCGAACTGGCCACCTGATGATTACAAATCAACTGCTCTACCAAATGAGCTAAGCCGGCGTAATCTGTACGGCAGGAATTATAGCGCTATTTGATGCGTGTCAGCGTCGGGCGGCCGCCTTTTTTCGGGGGCTCGTTATCGTCGTCGGGCGAATGCGACACCTCTGCCGCAGGCGTTGCGCTCGTCACATCAGGCACGGCCGACAGCGTCGGCGCGCCTGTGGTGGGCTCGTCCGCCGCTGGCGCGATGTCGGCCGCAGTGGTGCTGACATCGAATGCCATGCCTTGGCCGTTTTCGTTGGCATAGATGGCGAGGACGTTTTGCACCGGCACATAAATTTCGCGCGAGACACCGGCGAAACGGGCGCGGAAGTGGATCGCATCGTTGTCCATCTTCAGCCCGGACGTAGCGCCATAGGCGATGTTCAGGATGATCTCGCCCTTTTTGACGTATTCCATCGGAACCGTCGTGGCCGCGTCGACCTTGACTGCGAGATAAGGCGTAAAACCGCTGTCGGTGCACCATTCATACAGGGCGCGCAGCAAATAAGGCTTGGTGGAAATCTCAGACATGTGCAGATGAAATAAACAATGATCCGTCAATGGACTGGCGAACGGATGCGCCACCGCAGCCACACGTGCTTGCCGCGTTAGTCGACGCCGGCGAACGCGTGTGGAACGTACAAATGCAAGGTGCCAGCTTACTGCGGAATGTCAAACGACGTCGCAACACTGGCGCCAGGAAAAGTGTACCAACGGTGCGTCCGCCAAGCGGAGCACCATTGGCGGTGCGCTTTAACGACGCATGACCTTTTCCGATGGCGTCAGCGCTTCGATGTAGGCAGGACGCGAGAAGATGCGCTCGGCGTACTTCATCAGCGGCGCGGCGGTCTTCGACAGTTCGATGCCGTAATGGTCGAGGCGCCACAGCAGCGGGGCGATCGCCACGTCGAGCATCGAGAATTCGTCGCCCAGCATGTACTTGTTCTTCAGGAACAGCGGCGCCAGCGTCGTCAGGCGGTCGCGGATTTCGGCGCGCGCCTTGTCGTGGGCCTTTTCGTTCGTCTTGTTGCGGTCGCTTTCCAGCACATGCACGTGGACGAACAGTTCCTTCTCGAAGTTGAACAGCATCAGGCGGGCACGGGCGCGCATCAGCGGATCGGCCGGCATCAGCTGCGGGTGCGGGAAGCGCTCGTCGATGTACTCGTTGATGATGTTCGATTCGTACAGGATCAGTTCGCGTTCGACCAGGATCGGGACCTGGCCGTACGGATTCATCGTCGAGATGTCTTCCGGTTTGTTGAACAGGTCGACGTCGCGCACTTCGAAATCCATGCCTTTTTCGAACAGGACAAGGCGGCAACGTTGCGAGAACGGGCACGTGGTGCCGGAGTAGAGAACCATCATGATTGGCGTTCCTTAAGAAACAAAGGGGCGAGCGCCGAGCGACTCACCCCGAATAATAATTGCCCGTATTATAGCCAAGCGGGCAATGAAAACGAATTACTTCAGATCTTTCCAGTAGGACGCGTTCAATCGCCAAGCCAGGAAAGCAAATACTGACAGGAAAATCAGCACGATAGCACCAAGTTTCTTGCGCGTTCCTTGCGCTGGCTCAGCCATCCAGCTGAGATAGGCAACCAGGTCGGCCGTCGCGGTGTCGAAATCGGTCGCCGACATCGTCCCGGGCGCTACTTGCTCCCAACCGGCGAACTTGTGGATCTTCTTGGCGGCGTCGTGCGGATCAGTCTCTTCGACCATTTTGACGGTGCGTACGCCCTGTAACTGCCACATCGCGTGCGGCATCGCCACGTTTGGCACGACCATGTTATTCCAACCGGTCGGGCGCGCGTCGTCTTTATAAAAAGTGCGCAGATAGGTGTACAGGTAGTCGGCGCCGCTGCCCGCCGGCGACGATTTTGCGCGCGCGATCACCGACAGATCCGGTGGCACCGCACCGAACCAGGCCTTGGCATCGTCCGGGCGCATCGCCGTCTTCATTAGTTCGCCCACTTTGTCGGCAGAGAACAACAGATTGGTCTTGATCTGCTCGTCGGACAGGCCGAGATCGCGCAAGCGGTTGTAGCGCATCGACGACGCCGAGTGGCAATTCAGGCAATAGTTGACGAACAGCTTGGCGCCATTTTGCAGCGACGCCATGTCGCTGCGTTCCGGCGCGCGGTCCAAAGGAAAGCCGCCTTCGGCTGCGAATACCAGCCCTGGCACCAGCGCCAGGACTGCAATCAGTTTCTTGGTGAAGTTCATGGTTGTCCTTAAGCTTGAGCCTGCGATCAATGCGGATGGAAAGTCACGCGCGTCGGCACCGGTTTGAACCGGCCGGCGGCGCTCCACCACGGCATCAGGAGGAAAAAGCTGAAGTACAACAGCGTGCACACCTGGGAAATCAAGGTATAGGCCGGCGTCGGCAGCTGGGTGCCGAGGTAGCCGAGCGCCACGAACGACAGGCCGAACAGCGCATACACCCACTTGTGCCAGTCCGGACGGTAGCGGATCGAGCGTACCGGCGAATGATCGAGCCAGGGCAGCAAAGCGATGATCACGACCGACGAGCCGAACAGCACCACGCCCCAGAATTTCGCTTCTAGCACCTGCGGCAGCATGCCGATGATCAAGACCAGCGCGATTGCCGCAATCGCGACCTTGGCCTTGAAGGAGAGGCGCGACTTCATCCAGATGAACACGACGTACAGGGCAATCGCCGCCATCAGCACGTACATGAAGTCGGCGGTGGTCGCACGCAGCACCGAATAGAACGGCGTGAAATACCAGGTCGGTGCGATGTGCGGCGGCGTCTTCATCGAATCGGCCGGAATGAAATTGTTGTACTCGAGGAAGTAACCACCCATTTCCGGGGCGAAGAACACGACCGCCGAGAAAATCAGCAGGAACATCGAGACGCCGAACAAATCCTTGGTCGTGTAGTACGGATGCGACGGAATCGCGTCGAGCGGGTGACCGTCGGGACCGATGTGGTCCTTGATTTCGATGCCGTCAGGGTTGTTCGAGCCGACTTCGTGCAGGGCGATCAGGTGCGCCGCAACCAGGCCCAGCAGCACCAGCGGCAGGGCGATGACGTGGAAGGCGAAGAAGCGGTTGAGGGTAGCGTCGGAAACGACGTAATCGCCGCGGATCCACAGCGACAGGTCGGGGCCGATCACGGGAATCGCGCCGAACAGGTTGACGATCACCTGGGCGCCCCAGTACGACATCTGCCCCCATGGCAGCAGGTAGCCAAAGAAAGCTTCAGCCATCAGGCACAGGAAAATGGCAAAGCCGAAGATCCAGATCAATTCGCGTGGCTTGCGGTAGGAACCGTAGAGCAGGCCACGGGTCATATGCAGGTAGACGACGATGAAGAAGGCCGAGGCGCCGGTCGAGTGCATGTAGCGCACCAGCCAGCCCCAAGGCACTTCACGCATGATGTATTCGACCGAACCGAAGGCAAGATTCGCGTCCGGCTTGTAGTGCATCGTCAAAAAGATGCCGGTCACGATTTGCAGTACCAGGATCAGCATCGCAAGCGAGCCGAACAGGTACCAGATATTGAAGTTTTTCGGGGCATAGTACTTGCCCCATTGGTCGTTCCAGAGTTTCGACAGCGGGAAGCGGTCGTCGACCCAGGCCAGTGCCTTGTGGCCGGCCGGCGCGTTGGCCGGCAGCTTCGTTTCCTTGAATGCGGCGCCCATGTTATGCCTCGCCTTTCTCGTCTTTGCCGATCACGATTTTATTGTCAGCGAGATACATGTACGGAGGGATGTCCATGTTCGTCGGCGCAGGCTTGTTTTTAAAGACGCGGCCGGCGAGGTCGAAGGTCGAGCCGTGGCAAGGGCACAGGAAGCCGCCGTGCCAGTCGTCCGGCAAGTTCGGCTGTGGGCCTTCGCTCAGGCGCGAGGAGGGCGAGCAGCCCAGGTGCGAGCAGATGCCGACGGTGACCAGCACCTCTTTATGTTCGGGACGGGCGCGGAATTCGTTCTTCGCATACTCGGGCATATCGAGCTGGAAGATTTTTTCGGACTTGGGGTCGGCGACGAGCGCGTCGTTCTTCGGCAGGCTGGCAAGCATTTCGGGCGTGCGGCGCAAGATCCACACAGGCTTGCCGCGCCATTCGACGACCTTCATTTCGCCCGGCTTGACGTCCGAGATATCCACTTCGACCGGAGCGCCGGCAGCTTTCGCGCGCTCGGACGGCTGGAAGGTACTGACCAGGGCACCCGCCGTGGCCACACCGACGACGCCGCCCGCTGCGCATGTCGCAACGAGCAAACCGCGCCGGCCTGAATCGACCTGCTTATCATTACTCATACCAACCCCACTCCGTGAAATTACGAATCTTGGAAATCAATGAAGAGCTTGCAGCAACACAAAATTATATGTGAATGGCAATCTTTATTGGAGAAAAAATATTGGCTGTGCGAAGGCACCGAAACAGGCTTGCCTTCCGCTAGCGATCCGGTGCCGCGGTGCGTGCATTATTTGCTTCGCGCCGGGGCAGATGGGCAGTGAGCGGCCTTGTGGCGTGGAGCTGGCAAGGACGTGGTGCGCAACGCATAAAAAGCGCTTGCGGTATCATCGACATGGATAATTCGATCCGCTCACGGGGGAAAATAATGTCGATGATGAATGAATTCAAGCAATTCGCGATGCGCGGCAATGTAGTCGACCTGGCGGTCGGTGTCATCATCGGCGGCGCATTCGGACGCATTGTCGATTCCCTGGTGCAGGACGTCATCATGCCGCCGATCGGGAAGATCTTCGGCGGGCTCGATTTCGCGAATTACTATATACCCTTGAATAACCAGGCAACAGGCCTGGCATTGGCGGAAGCGAAAAAAGCCGGTGCGGTACTTGCCTACGGCAATTTCCTGACGATTTTGCTGAATTTTATTATTCTCGCTTTCATCATCTTTCAGATGGTGCGCCTGATGAACCGCATGCGCGAGCGCCTCGCGCCAGCCGAGGCGGCCAAGGCGCCGGCCACGCCGGAAGACATCCTGCTGCTGCGCGAAATCCGCGATTCCCTGCGTAGTAAAACACCCCCACAGTGAAAAACGACGTCATCACCATCCGCCCGGCCTCGCCGCTGCGCCGGCTGTGGCTGTTGTTCGCCCAGGTGGTGACGGTGGCGCTCGCCCTGTATTTCGTGGTCGCGACCATGCGTCCGGACTGGCTCGGGCGTTCTCCGGTCCAGGTGCCGGTGGCCCCCGGGGCGCGCACGGTGCCGGTGCTGCAAGCCCAGTCCGGCGCCGTGGCCGAGAGCTATCGTGCAGCCGCCGGCAAGGCGATGCCGGCGGTGGTGAACATCCTCACAAGCAAGGCTTCGCGCGAAGCCCATCCGATTTTAAAAGACCCGTTCTTCCGCCGTTTTTTCGGCGACCGCGCGCCGCCCCAGGAGCAAATGTCTAGTTTGGGTTCGGGCGTGATCGTCAGCGGAGAAGGCTACATCATTACCAACTTCCACGTGGTCGAAGGCGCCGACCAGATCGAAGTCGGCCTGGCCGACGGCCGCAAGGCAGCCGCACGCATGGTCGGTACCGATCCGGAGACGGACCTCGCCGTGATCCGCATCAGCGAACGCAATTTACCGGTGATGGTGCTGGGCCAGCCGGACGACGCCCGCGTCGGCGACGTGGTGCTGGCGATCGGCAATCCGTTCGGTGTCGGCCAAACCGTCACCATGGGCATTATTTCGGCGCTGGGGCGGAACAACCTGCACATCAACCATTTCGAGAATTTTATCCAGACCGATGCCGCGATCAACTTCGGCAACTCGGGCGGGGCGCTGGTCGACACCAACGGCAACCTGCTCGGCATTAATTCCGCGATTTATTCGCAAACCGGCGGCTCGATCGGCATCGGTTTCGCCATTCCCGTCTCCACCGCGCGCAACGTGCTCGATTCGATCGTCAAGCATGGGCAAGTGGTGCGCGGCTGGATCGGCATCGAATCGCAAGACATCACCCCGGAACTGGCCAGCAGTTTTGGCCTCGGCCGCCAGAGCGGCGCCATCATCGCCGGCGTCGTGCGCAATGGCCCGGCCGACCGCGCCGGCGTGCGCCCGGGCGATATTTTGCTTGCCGTCGAAGGGCAAAACGTCAGCAATACCGGCGAGATGCTGAACCTGATCGCCCAGCTGGCGCCCGGCGCCAAGGCGCGCTTGAGGCTGATGCGCCAGAACCGCGAAGCGACGGTCGATGTCACCGTCGGCAAGCGGCCCCGTCCCTCTCCATAATTCTTACTTTTACTTTTTCGGATTTTCCATGCATCTGCGTGACTTGACGCAATTTCTAAGCGAGCTCAGCGAAAACAACACCCGTCCCTGGTTCATCATGAACAAGCCGCGCTACGACATCCTGCGCGAAGAGTTCCTGGAAGTGGTCACAGAATTGATTCGTGAGCTATCCACCTTCGACCGCCAGGTCGCCGCCGTCGACCCGAAAAAGGCGATGTTCCGCATCAACCGCGACATCCGCTTTTCGAACGACAAGACCCCGTATAAAACCCGTTTTTCGGCCGGCATCACGCCGAACAACCGACGCCGCCCGAGCGAAGGCGGCGGTTCGACCTATTATTTCCAGATCGATGGCAACGGCACGCTCGGTATCGGCGCCGGCGAATACCTGCCCCCGGCCGCGCGTTTGAAGGCGATCCGCGAACACGTGGTCAACGATGCGACAGGTTTCGCAAAAATATTAAAGAATAAACACCTGCGCGCGACCTATGGCGACCTGCTCGACGAAGACAAACTGCAGCGTCCGCCAAAAGGGTTTGACCCGGCGCACCCGCATATCGAGCACATCAAGCTGAAAAGCTTTTTCGTGTGGACGGAACTGCCACTCAAGGTGAACGATCCGGACGAGCTGGTGCCGCGGCTGGCGCGCGGATTCAAGGATGCGTTCGCGCTGGTGACCTGGCTGCGCGACGTGCCCCACATAACCGAAGAGAGTGATTGAATAAAGGAGGCGACATGGCCTTGCAACACGCAGCATCGGGCGAACGAATCGCCTTGCAACGCGGCGAAGACGACATTGCCAATTTCACGTCGATCGCGCTGGCGAAGACCGAGCACATGGAACTGATCCGGCTGATCGTCCCGAAGGACAAGCCGATGCCAGA
Organism: Massilia sp. CFBP 13721; assembly: GCF_014842025.1. GTDB lineage: Bacteria > Pseudomonadota > Gammaproteobacteria > Burkholderiales > Burkholderiaceae_D > Telluria. The sequence continues at coordinate 83,440 of NZ_JACYUY010000025.1, read as the reverse complement.
ACACCGGGTCGAGGGAGAAGTGACCTTGTTGTGCCTGGAAGGCGAGATCATCGTCGACGCGCACGGCAACAGTGTCGTGCTGCGTCCGAACGAGATGCTGTACCTGATCGGCGGCGAACCGCATGGCATCCGTGCCAACGAGGATGCGGTGGTCCTGATGACGATTTTATTGGGGCCGGTACGCACTGGCGGGCCGACCCATACCAATGCCGGAGCAGGGCAGGACAAATAACATCGTGAAGCGGGCTCTCCGAGTCCGCTTCACGAAGCGCATACCTTAAGTCAATTCATTGCGCGGATCGCGTGCCAGCAACTGCTTCGCCATCTCCGCCGCGTCATACCCATCGAACAGCACTGCCGCCACCGCATTCGTGATCGGCATGTCCACGCCCAGCCTCGCCGCCAGGTCGCGCACCGCTTTCGAGCAGGGTACGCCCTCGGCCACGTGCCCGAGTTCGGCCACGATCGTGTCCAGCGGTTTGCCCTGTGCCAGCGCCAGGCCGACGCGGCGGTTGCGCGACAGGTCTCCGGTGCAGGTCAGGATCAAATCTCCCATCCCGGTCAAGCCCATGAAGGTGCTGGCCTGGCCGCCGAGCGCCGTGCCGAGGCGGGTGATCTCGGCCAGGCCGCGCGTGATCAGCGCCGCGCGCGCATTCAGGCCGAGACCAAGGCCGTCGGCGGTGCCGGTGGCGATCGCCAGCACGTTTTTCACCGCACCCCCGACTTCCACGCCGACCACGTCGTCGCAGGCATACACGCGCAGGTTGCCGCCGTGGACGGTGGCGACGACGTTGTCGCGCAGCACGCGCGAAGTCGAGGCCACGGTCAGTGCGCAGGGCAGGCCGCGCGCGACTTCCTGCGCGAACGACGGACCCGACAGGGCCGCGCCCGGCACCGCGTCGCCCAATACCTCGCGCACGACCTGGTGCGGCAGCAAGCCGGTGCCGTATTCAAATCCTTTGCAGAGCCAGACGACATTCGGAATCGCGCGCCCCTTCAATTGCTGGAGCAGGGGCCGCAGGCCGGCCACCGGACAGGCGGCGATCAGCAAGGGCGCCTCCCCGGGCTTGGCATCGAGCACGTGCGCCAGCGCTGCTTCGAAGTCGGCCGTCACGCGCAGGCTGTCCGGCAGCAGCTGGCCGGGTAAATAGGTCGTGTTCTCGCGCGCGGCCGCGGTGGTCGCCATTTGTTCGGCGTTGCGGCCCCACAGCAGCACGTCGTGGCGGGCGGCCACCGCGATGGCAACCGCCGTGCCCCAGGCACCGGCGCCGAGAACGGTAATCTTGGTCATGGTTTGAGTTCTTGCATAGTTGGATTCAGATGCCCCAGACCTCGGCCGCGCGCACGAAACCGGCGATGCCGTCCTCGTGCCGTACCCGCACCCAGGCGCCCGCTTGCGGGTCGCTCAATTCGAGCAGCACGCCCTTGTCGGCGGTCATGAGGATGGCGGCATTCTCATCGGGAGCAGCATGGACTCTGGCCGATGCCGCTTTCACCACGACATTGCGGCGCGCCGACAGCCCGTTCGATTCGGTCCAGGCCAGCTCTCCCTCGGCATCGCGTACCTTGACCCAGGCGCCGTAGCGCGCCACGATCTCGACCGGCATGCCGTGCGGCGCGACATAGCGTCTCATCCCTTTTAACGACGGCGCATCGTACAGCACCACCGAGGGCGCACCGATGGAACGGAAGTCGGCGGCGCATACGTGCGCGCAGGCCAGCGTCGGCAACAGGGCAGCCAAGCAGTGGAAAGCGAATCGGGAAGTGGTCATGGCAAGGCCCGGGCTCGAGCGTACAACCAGACGCCAAGATGGCAGGAAGGGCATCCGCACCGCGCTTTTTTGGCCAAAGGCGCGGCAAGAATGCCCATCACAACAATCCAGCCGGACCAGCCGGACTGACTACAGCTTAGTTTGCCGGTGCGGCTGCGGCGGCTTCAGCCATCGCCTGGCGGCGCTGCTGGTAGAACACTTCGAAGTTGATCTCGGCCAGGTGCACTGGCGGGAAGCCGGCACGGGTGATCACGTCGGCGATGTTCGCGCGCAGGTACGGGTACACGATGTTCGGGCAGCCGATGCCCAGCAGTGGGTCCATCTGGTCGGCAGGGATGTTGCGCGCCTCGAAGATGCCGCCTTGCTTGCCTTCGACCAGGAAAGCGACCTTGTCCTTGACCTTGGCGGTCACGGTGATAGTCACGGTCGACTCATAGATGCCATCGGCGATTGCTTCAGCGCCAACATCCAGCGACACCTCGATGGTCGGGGCTTCCTGCTCGAGGAAGATGGCTGGGGAGTTTGGTTGTTCCAGCGACATGTCTTTCAGATAGACGCGTTGGATTTGGAAGACTGGTTGCAGGTTTTCGTCGGACATGGAACGCTTTCGTTATGAAGTAAGAGGGACGGCAAAGCGCCGCCCCCGTGCGGCTTGGAGTCAACGCAGCGGCAATTGTATCAAAATCAATTTGGATGCAATACTCCCGCGGGGCGCCTTTTTCAAAGGCCTCGGGGAGCTTGGGCACTTGTGCCCAGCGGCAGACGCCTGATCAACCCGCATCCACCGCCTTACTCCCCCTTGAGGAGCGGATCGAGGCGGCCCGCCTGGTCCAGCGCATACAGATCGTCAAAGCCGCCGACGTGGGTCTCGCCCACATAGATTTGCGGCACCGTGCGGCGGCCGGTCTTTTGCATCATGATCTGGCGCTGTTCCGGGTCGAGGTCGACACGGATGCGTTCGATGTCGGTGATGCCCTTGGCTTCGAGCAGGCGCTCGGCGCGGACGCAATATGGGCAGCTGGCAGTGTGATACAGAACAACGTGGGCAGTCATGGTTCTTCCTTCCTGTCTTGATTTATTTGGTAACCGGCAAACCGGCAGCCGTCCAGGCGGTCAGGCCACCTTCTAGGCTGAGGGCATCCTCGAACCCGGCCGCCTTCAACTGGCGCACGGCCTTGTCGGAACGGGCGCCGCTCTGGCAGATGACGACCAGGGTGCGGCCTTTCGACTTTTCCAGTTCGCCGATGCGATTGCCCAAGTCTGCCAGCGGAATGTTTTTCGCGTCGCGCACATGACCAGCGGCAAATTCGTCGGCGCTACGGACGTCGAGAAGCGTCGTCTTGCCACGGTTGATCAACTGGGTAACTTGCAGCGCAGTAGCGCGGCGGCCCTTCGGTGCCAGGGCTGGCCACAGCAGCGCGCCACCGGAAACGACGGCAATGGCGACGATGAAGATATTATCGAGGATGAATTTCACAAGGCTTCCAATGGTTGAACACAATCCGCGCATTATAAAATAGAAGCCGGACAGGAATCTTTTGGCGACCTCGGAATCCGCAGCGCCCTGCGGCACAGCCGCCCGGCGCGCACACCGAGGCCCCTCTCGCAGGTTTTTAATTAAAGTAAAGAAGAGCTTATGTACAAAATCGTATTCATGCGCCATGGCGAATCCACCTGGAACCTGGCCAACCGTTTTACCGGCTGGGTCGACGTCGACCTGACCGAGAAAGGCATCACTGAAGCGAAGAATGCCGGCCGCGCCCTGCGCGAGGCCGGTTTCGCGTTCGACCTGGCCTATACCTCGGTGCTGAAGCGCGCGATCCGCACGCTGTGGCTGGCGCTCGACGAGATGGATCAGATGTACCTGCCGATCAAGAACGATTGGCGCCTGAACGAACGCCACTATGGCGGCCTGCAAGGCCTCGACAAGGGGGAGACCGCGGCCAAGTACGGCGACGAGCAAGTGCTGGTCTGGCGCCGCAGCTATGACACGCCACCGCCTGCGCTGGAAGAAAACGATCCGCGCGTATCGTTCAATGACCCGCGCTATGCCGGCTTGCCGAAAGAGCAGATTCCGTTGACCGAATGTTTAAAAGACACCGTGGCGCGCGTGATGCCGGTGTGGGAAGAAGAGATCGCCCCGGCCATCCGTTCCGGCAAGCAGATCCTGATTTCGGCCCACGGCAACAGCCTGCGCGCGCTGATCAAGATGCTCGACAACATCAGCGACGCCGACATCGTCGGCCTGAACATCCCGAACGGCCAGCCGCTGGTCTACGAACTCGATGAACATCTGAAGCCGATCCGCCATTACTACCTGGGCGACCAGGATGCGATCGCTGCAGCGGTCGCCGCCGTAGCGAACCAAGGGAAGGCAAAGTAAGGTCTTGCGCTTTCCTATCAAGAAGGTAGCCGCCAGCGCATTGCTGGGCGGCTTGCTGGCCTTGAGCGCGGCGGGCGCTGTTGCGGCCGCCAAGCCTACCGAACGCAGCCGCCAGAAGGCGGCGGCGGAGGCCCAGCGCGCCGGTATCCAGCAAAAGCTGACGGCGCTGAAAAAAGAAATCAACCGCACCGAGAGCGAAAAGGAAGACGTCGCCGACAACCTGGCCGAGTCGGAAGAAGCGATCTCGAACGCCAACCGTGCGCTGCGCGACCTGGGCCAGGAAACATTGGAAACCAATGTGCGCCTGCAAGACCTGGCCACCGAGCAGGAACGGCTGGCACAAACAATTGTTCATCAAAAGAAACAATTGTCTGCCCTGCTGCGTGAGCACTATGTGGCGGGCAATGAAGACCGCATCAAGCTGCTGCTGTCGGGCGACAACCCGAACCGCATCAACCGCGATCTGCAGATGATGGCTTACGTGTCGCAGGCGCAGGCAAAACTGCTGGCCTCGCTGAACACGAATTTGGCGCAGGTCGAGCAAAACCGCGAGAAGGTCGAGAACGCCAAGATTGAACTCGAGGAAATCGCCGAGGAACAACGCGACCAGAAAGCCGTGCTGGAAAAGGAAAAGGCGAGACGGGCCGCCTTGCTGGGCGAGCTGTCGAGCAAACTGGTAGTGCAGAGAAAACAGGTCGATAGCCTGCAGCGCGACGAACAGCGCATGAGCGGGTTGGTCGACAAGTTGACGCGCCTGATCGCGGAGCAGGCCGAGGCCGAACGCAAGCGCCAGGAAGCGCTGGCCGCGGCACGCGCCAAGGCCAAGGCCGAAGCCGAAGCCGCCGCCAAGGCGCGGGCACTGGCACGCGCCGCCGCGAAAGCCGAGCGCGACCGCCTGGCGCGCGAAGCGGCGAAAGCCGGCAAGCCGGCGCCAAAACCGTTGCCGCCGGAGCCGGAAGAGCCGAAAGTGGCCGAGCAGCCGAAGCAGGAAGAGCGCACGCTCGACATTTCGCTGGCGCCCGCCGCGCCGGCCGGCGCCTTTGCCGCCATGCGCGGGCGCCTGAACGCCCCGGTCAGCGGCACGGTCGCCGCGCGCTTCGGCGCCAAGCGCGGTGGCGATGGCCCGAGCTGGAAAGGCATGTTCATCAAGGCGCCGGAAGGCACCGAAGTGCGCGCGGTGGCGGTCGGCCGCGTGGTGCACTCGGGCTGGATGCGCGGCTTCGGCAACCTGATCATCGTCGACCATGGCGGCAGCTATTTATCGATCTACGCCAATAACCAGACGCTGCTGAAACGGGCGGGCGACGCGGTGCGCGCGGGCGAGCCGATCGCGAGCGCGGGCAACACCGGCGGTAACGAGGAATCGGGACTATACTTTGAGCTCAGGCATCTCGGTAAAGCCTTCGATCCCGCAAGCTGGGTCAAATTCTAGGGGCAGCGATGGGTAACAAAGTAAAAAGCATGGGGCTGGTCGGCCTCGGTGTGGTAGCCGGCGTGGCGCTGACGGTGCAGGTATCGGCCTGGGCGCAGAAGGGCGAAGCGAGCCCGCTGCCGCTGGACGAACTGCGCCAGCTGGCCGATGTCTTTGGCCTCATCAAAAGCGATTACGTGGTGCCGGTCGAGGACAAGAAACTGCTGTCCGACGCCATCGGCGGCATGGTCGCCGCGCTCGACCCGCATTCGGTCTACCTCGACCAGAAGGCTTACCGCGAGATGCGCGAAAGCGTGCAAGGCAAATTCGTCGGCGTCGGCATCGAAGTCGCGGCCGAAGATGGCTACGTCAAAATTGTCTCGCCGATCGAGGATTCGCCCGCCTACCGCGCCGGCATCAAGGCCGGCGACCTGATCACCCGCATCGACAATGTCCCGGTGAAGGGGCTGTCGATCGACGACGCCGTCAAGAAGATGCGCGGCAAGCCCGGCAGCAAGGTGACGCTGACGATTGCGCGCCGCGGCGAGGACCGCCCCTGGGTAGTGCCGGTCACGCGCGAGGAAATCCGCGTGCTGAGCGTCAAGGCCAAGATGGTCGAGCCCGATTACGCCTGGGTGCGCATCAGCCAGTTCCAGGAAGCCACGCTCGAGGAATTGGCAAGCAAGACGCAAGCGTTGTACGCCACCAATCCGAACATCAAGGGGCTAATCCTTGACCTGCGCAACGACCCGGGTGGCCTGTTGCCGGGCGCGGTCGGCGTGTCGACGGCCTTCCTGCCGAAGGAAGAACTGATCGTCTCGACCAAGGGCCAGTTGCCGGATTCGAACCAGAGTTACTATGGCCGCCGCGAATTCTATGCGCCGCGCGGCGCCGATCCGCTAGCGAAACTGCCGGCAGCCCTGAAAACGGTGCCGATGGTGGTACTGGTCAATGGCGGCTCGGCATCGGCGTCGGAAATTGTCGCCGGCGCCCTGCAGGACTACAAGCGCGCCATCGTGATGGGCAGCCAGACCTTCGGCAAAGGCTCGGTGCAGACCCTGCGCCCCTTGTCCGCCGACACCGCTATTAAACTGACCACGGCGCGCTACTACACGCCCAAGGGACGGCCGATCCAGGCCAGCGGCATCGTGCCCGATTTAAAAGTCGAGGAGACGGCGGAGGGCGATGGCCTGAACGCATTGCGGGTACGCGAAGTCGATTTGCAGCGCCATCTGACGGGAGAAAACGAAAAGCCGGGCGCGGCGGCCGCAAAAGAGGCGCGCGACGGCGCCGAGCAGAAGCAGCGCGCGCTGGCCCTGATGAAAAACCGCCAGCCGCTCGAACTGGGCGGCAAGGACGATTTTCAACTGGCCCAAGCCCTGAACCATTTTAAAGGGTTGCCAGTAAAAATCGCCCAGCCGGAAGCGATCGAAGTCACGCCGCCGGCGCCGAAGGAATTGCCGGGTAGCGAGACGAAACCGCCGGAACTGAAGGGCTCGAAAAAATAATCTGCATGGTGGGACACGTGATGGAGGGCACCGGCCTCCATCACGTGTCCCACGCCCGCCGCATCAAATCCTCTCTCCATGAACGACCAGCAGCTCCTGCGCTACTCGCGCCACATCATGCTCGACGACATCGGCATCGAAGGCCAGGCCCGCCTGCTGGCCGCGCACGTGCTCGTCATCGGCGCGGGCGGTCTCGGTTCGCCGGCGGCGCTGTACCTGGCCGCCAGCGGCGTCGGCCGGATCACCCTGGTCGATGACGACGACGTCGATCTGACCAATCTGCAGCGCCAAGTGATGCACACGACCGGCCGTATTGGTACGCCGAAAGTCGAGTCTGGCCGCGTGGCTTTGCGCGAGATCAATCCCGAGGTCACTGTCACCGCCCTGTGCGAACGCGCCACTGGCGAACGCCTGCGCGAACTGGTACAACAGGCATCGATCGTGCTCGACTGCAGCGACAATTTTGCCACCCGTCACGCCGTCAATCGCGCCTGCGTGGCAGCCGGCGTGCCGCTGGTGGCGGGCGCGGCGATTCGCTTCGACGGGCAATTGTCGGTCTTCGATATGCGGCGCGCCGATTGTCCCTGCTATGCCTGCGTCTTTCCGGAAGATAGTGGTTTCGAAGACGTTGCCTGCAGTACGATGGGGGTGTTCGCACCGCTGGTCGGGATCGTCGGCGCCGTGCAGGCGGCCGAGGCTTTGAAATTGATCGTGGGCATCGGCACACCGCTGGCAGGGCGTTTATTGATGCTCGATGCGCGCGCCATGGAGTGGACCGAGATCCGGGCGGCGCGCAATCCGGCTTGCCCTGTCTGTGCCGAAAGACCTGTACACACTTGATATCGCCTGCGGCTTTGCTCTGCAATACAATGGGGCACGACGGTGAGTGGCCGCTGGCGCCATTCGGCCTTATACTAGTTCGATTGTTTCCGATCCACCTTTTCAAGATTTGACTATGCAGATCGTTTCACACCGCGCAGTTGGCCGCCGTCTCGCACGCGGCTTCACCCTCGTTGAAATCATGGTTGTCGTGGTCATTATCGGTATTCTCGGTGCGCTGGTCGTGCCGAAACTGCTGGGCCGTACCGGCGAGTCGCGCGTGGTCGCGGCCAAGACGGACATCGCCACCCTGATGCAAGCCTTGAAACTCTACAAGCTGGACAACCAGCGCTATCCGACCACCGAGCAGGGCCTGCAAGCCTTGACCACCAAGCCGACTTCGGGCCCGTCCGCGAACGGCTGGAAAGAAGGCGGCTATGTTGAGAAACTGCCGAAGGACCCGTGGGGTAATTCGTACCAGTACCTGTCGCCCGGCCTGCATGGCGAAGTCGACATCTTCTCGTTCGGCGCCGATGGCCAGGCCAGCGGCGAGGGCGAAGACGCCGACGTCGGCTCCTGGCAGCAGTAAGGCCTGTCATGGCTGGCGTCGCGCCGCCGCGCCGGGCCGCGGGCTTCACTTTAGTGGAGATCCTGGTCGTAATGGTCATCATCGGCATCACGCTCGGGATGGCCTCGCTCAATGCGATTCCGAGCCCGCGCCAGGACCTCGAGAACGAAGCGAAGCGCCTGACCTTGCTGTTGCAACTGGCGCGCGACGAAGCCATCGTGCGCAACCGGCAAGTCGCCTTCGAAGCCACCCCTGAGCGCTACCGTTTCCTGGTACGCAACGACACCGGCTGGACCGCGATGAACGAAGACGATTTATTGCGCGAGCGGCCCTTCAAGAATGCGCCGGTGCGCCTGCTGCTCGACCCGCCCGCGGCCGGCGTCGGCGGCGAGACCATGCGCGTCACCTTCGGGCGCGAGCCGGTCGACAAGCCGTTTATTTTGACCCTGGCCAGCGGCAACAACAGTGTCGGCATCCGCGCCGATGGCGTCGGCCATTTTACGGTCATCGAACCGGGAGAGCCGCAGTGACCCGCTCAGCGACCCGCTTCCCATCCTCTACCGGCTTCACCCTGCTCGAAGTGCTGGTAGCGCTCGTCATCGTCGGCACCGCACTCGCCGCCGGCCTGCGCGCCGTCGGCAGCCTGGCCGCGAACGGCGCCGGCCTGCGCGCCTCGATGATGGCGACCTGGTCGGCCGAAAACCGCCTGGTGCAGATCCGCCTGAACCGCGAGTTTCCTGAAGTGGGCAAGCGCAGCTACGCCTGCGGCCAGGGCGACTTAAAGCTGATGTGTACCGACGAAGTGCTGGCCAGCCCGAATCCGCAATTGCGCCGGGTCGAGGTATCGGTGTTCGACATGGACAATCCAAACCGGCGCATTCTGAAACTGGTGCAACTCGTCCTGAGGCCGACGGCATGAAAACGGCGCGCGGGTTCACCCTGGTCGAATTATTGGTAGCGATCGGCATCCTCGCCATGGTCGCCGTGCTCGGCTGGCGCGGGCTGGACGGCATCGTACGCGCCCGCGTCGCCCTCACCGACCAGATGGAAATGACGCGCGGCATGCAGCTCGCGTTTGCCCAAATGCAAAGCGATTGCGAGCACGCGGCCGACGCCACCATGCTCGGACGCCGTCCCTTCCTGCTGCAAGCCGATAACCGGATTACCCTGGTGCGCACCGTGTTCAACGAAAACGAACCGGCCCGCCTGCAAGTGATTGCTTACCGCCTGGTCGACGGCCAGCTAATGCGGCGCGAATCGAATACCACGCGCGACCTGGTCGAACTCGACGCACTGTGGCAAGCCTCGGTCAGCGACACCGACCCGACGCCGCCGGTGACGCTGCAGGGCGGCGTGGCGTCGATGGCGGTACTCGTGTGGCAAAACAATGCCTGGAAAAAGCAGCCGGACATGACGCCGGGCGGCCTTCCTACTGCCCCGATCACCGGCGTGCAGGTGGAACTGGCGGCGCGCAGCTATCCGCAGCCGCTAACCAAGTCTTTTCTGTTGGGCAGCATCTGATGCGGCGCGCTTACCAACCTTTCCGGCGCCAGCGCGGCGTGGCCGTCATCACCGCCTTGCTGCTGACCACGCTGGCGATATCCATCGTCGCCAGCCTGTTCTGGCAGCAGCAGGTGCAGGTGCGCTCGATGGAAAACCAGAGATTGCACCTGCAGACGCGCTGGATCCTGCGTGGCGCACTCGACTGGTCGACGCTGGTGCTGCGCCAGGATGCCTACGACAATCCGAACTACACCGCACTGATCCACGTCTGGGCGACCCCACTGGCGGAAACCCGGCTCGACCAGTACATTGAGCGGGAACGGATCGAAGGCGAAAACTTCGATGCTAGTCTTTCCGGCAACATCGTGGATGCCACCTCGCGTTACAATCTGCGCAACCTGGCGCGCACCACGGCCAGGGGCGGCGCGATCGATGCGGACAACCTGGCGATCTTCCAGCGCCTGTTCACGAACTTGCAGATCAACCCGGCGCTGGCGAAAACCGCAGCCAACCTGATTGCGGGCAGCCAGCCGGCGATCGTCGCGACCGGGACTGTCGATCCGATCACGGGCCAGGAAGTGGGCGGCCAGGAACGCGATCCGAGCGAGGGCGGCAATCCGGATGCAGGCGCCTTGCCGGGCGGAGCCGGCACGGGCGCGCGTGCGGACGCCGCCGGCGGCGACGGTAGCGGCGATGGCGTCGATCCCGAGCTGGCCGGCACGATCCCGGTGGTACGCACCGGCCTGGGCACGCCGATCAAATTCCTCGAAATCGAGGATTTATTGGCGGTGCGCGGGATCACGCCGGACATGCTGGAAAAGCTGCGCCCGTATGTCATCGTGTTGCCGGAACGCACGCCGATCAACGTCAACACGGCGTCGGCCGAAGTGCTGGCGGCGGTAATTCCGAATTATTCGCTGTCGGAGGCGCAATCCCTGCTGGCGCGCCGCCGCAACGTGCCGTGGAACGATCTCGCCAAGTTTCAGACCGAGATCGGTGGGCGCGCGACGGTGGACGATTCGCTCAGCGTGAAAAGCAATTGGTTCCTCGTGAACAGCCGCATCCGCCTCGACCGCGCCACCCTGAATGCGCAGTCGCTGATCCAGCGTAGCGCCAATCCGGTCGGCGGTGGCGTCAAGGTGGTGTGGGTTCGTCAAGACTAACAAGAAAGCGAGACGGTTTGACTACACTTTATATCCGGCATCCGGCGCGCGCAGAAGGAGAGGGCGCGCCATGCCGCTTTGCCGTCGTCGGCGACGGCGGCACCATCGAACAGCAGGGAGAAGGCGCGCTGCGCACGCTCACCGACGTCGTCGCCAACCGCCGCGTGGTGCTGCTGCTGGCCGGCACCGACGTCAACCTGCTGTCGCTGCGGATGCCGCCGCTGACCGGTGCGCGCCTGCGCGCTGCGTTGCCGGGCCTGGTCGAAGAACACATCCTCGGCGACCCGGCCGATTGCGTCCTGGTCGCCGGTCCGCCCACGGGCGAGGGCGTGCGGCCGGTTGCGGTGGTGGCGCGCGACTGGCTCGAGCCGCTGGTGCGGACCCTGCTGGCGCAGGGCGCGCGCGCGGTGACGGCGGTGCCGGCGCAGCTGTGCCTGCCCCTGCAGCCGGGCGGCGTCAGCGCCGCCCTGAACGGCGGCGAATTGCTGCTGCGCCAGGAGCAATTCGGCGGCCTTGGCCTGGCGCTGGACGCCAATCCGGCCAGCGCCCTGCAGACGGCGCGTGCGCTGGCAGGCGACGCGCCGCTGACCTTGTACCTGCCGCGCGAGCAGCTGGGAGAATACGGCGTGCTGCTGGCCGAGGCCGGCCCCGGCACGGTGCTCGAGGCCGATGACTGGGCCCATTGGGTCGCCGGCGCCAGGAGCATCAACTTCGACCTGGTGCCGGGCCTGGGCAGCGCCGGTGCGCGCCAGACCGACTGGCGCCGCTGGCGCGTGCCGATCGCCCTCGCCTTTCTCGCGGTCGTCGTCAACCTGGCCGGCATCAACATCGAATGGCTACGCCTGCGCGGCGAAGCGGCGGCCGTGCGCCAGCAGATGGCGCAAACCTTCCAGTCGGTGTATCCGAACCAGCCGATGGTCGATCCAGTGGCGCAAATGCGCCAAGGCATCGCACGCGCCCAGGCCGGCAGCGGCCAGATCGGCGCCGACGAATTCATCTACCTGGCTGGGGCGCTGGGCGACGCAAGCCGCGAATTGATGCGTCCGCCCGGAATTAACTCAATCGAATACAAGGAACGGACGCTGCGGGTGCGGGTCAAACCGGAAACGGTCGACCCCACCGCGTTGCGCCAGCTGCAAGCGGCGTTGTCCGCGCGCAGTTTGTCACTGGAAGCAGCCGCACCCGATAACTGGCTGGTGCGCAGCACGGGAGCCAAGCCATGAGTCTGGTCAGCAGCTACGGCCGGGTGCGCGAACGCGCCACCGGGTATTGGATCGCACGCACCGAACAGGAACGCCGTTACCTGGGGGCCGGCTTCGCCGTCGTCTTGCTGGCGCTGGTGTACATGGGCCTGGTCGAGCCGGCGGTCGAGGGCCGCGCGCGGCTGCAGCGCTCGCTCCCCGAACTGCGCCAGCAGGCCGCCCAGCTCGCCAGCATGGCCGACCAGGCGCGTGCGCTGGCGGGGCAGGCGCCGGTGCCGGTGTCGCCCATGACGCGCGAAAGCCTGATGGCAAGCCTGGCTGCGCGCAGCATCACCCCCGGGTCGCTCACGCTGACCGGCGAGTTCGCGCGCTTGCAGGTCACCGGGGTGTCGTTCGCCAACCTGGTGTCCTGGCTCGACGCCCAGCGCCGCGAGAATCGCATCGCCGTACAGGAAGGCAGTTTTACCGCGCAAGATCCGGTCGGGCAAGTCGACGCCAACCTGACGCTGCGCCAGGATAACGGGACCGGCGCCCGATGAGGCGCGGTATCGGTTGGCTGGTCGTGGTCGCCCTGGCGATCGCGCTGACGGTGTGCGCCTTCCTGCCCGCGAGCTGGCTCGGCACGATGGTCGAGCGCCAGACCGGCGGTCGTTTGACTCTCGGGGATGCGCAGGGTACGCTCTGGAGCGGCTCAGCCTTTGTGGGCGGGGCGCCGGGCCTGGGCGGCTCGGTGACGCCGCTGTTGCCGGGACGCTTTACGTGGCGATTGTCCCCATTGGTGCTGGTCGGGCGCGTCGACATGGCGCTCGAGAATCCGCTGGCGCTGGCAGGACCGGTACAGGTCACCGGCAGCTGGTCGCAGTGGCAGGTGAGCGAAGGACAATTGCTGTTGCCGGCCGAGGGACTGGCCGGACTGGGCGCACCCCTGAATACGCTGGTGCCGTCGGGCGTGATCCGGCTTTCCTGGAACCGCCTCGACCTGGCGCGCCTGCCCAACAGCGTGGCGGTAACCGGACGCACGACCCTGTCGATGAGCGATATGGGCTCGCGTATGGCGCCCGTCAAGCCGCTGGGCAGCTACGAGATGATGATGGACTGGCGCGGCCAGCAAGCCGACCTGGTGCTGCGCACGGTGCGCGGCGCTTTGCTGTTGTCGGGAAATGGGACGTTGCAAAATGGGCGCCTGCGCTTTTCAGGGCAAGCGTCGGCCGCCGATGGCTACGAGGAAACCTTGGGCAACATGCTCAATCTCCTCGGCCAGCGCCGCATGGTGAACGGTAAAAACATAATCGCATTAGAGTTCAGATAATGAAAACATCCTTCCGTAGCACCTCCGAATTACCTGCTTTGCGCCGCATCGTTGCCGGCGTCATGCTGTGCTGCGCGATGGCGACCACGATGCCGCCCGCCCTGGCCCAGGAAAATTCCGCCGCCCTCAGTTTCGTGAACGCCGACATCGAGTCGGTCATCAAGGCCGTCGGCCATTACACCGGCATGACCTTCATCATCGACCCGCGTGTAAAGGGCACGCTGACCCTGGTGTCGGAAAAGTCGCTGACCAAGAGCCAGGCCTTTGGCTTGCTGACCTCGGCGCTGCGCCTGCAGGGCTTTGCGGTCGTCACCACCGGCGAGGGTTACGCCAAGGTGGTGCCTGAAGCCGAAGCGAAGCTGCAATCCTCGCCGACCCAGGTGGGTAAACGCGGCACCCGCGTACAGGGTGACCAGATCGCCACGCAAATTTTCCACTTGTCGTACGAATCGGCTGCCAACCTGACGGCCGTGCTGCGCCCGCTGATCTCGCCGAACAATTCGATCATGGCCAATCCAGGCAACAATAGCCTGGTCATTACCGACTACGCCGACAACCTGCGCCGCCTGGCGCGCATCATCGCCGCGCTCGACGCGCCGGTGGCGGCCGACCTCGACGTGGTGCCGATCCGGAACGGCATCGCCAGCGACATCGCCACGCTCGTTTCGCGCCTGATGGAACCGGCCGCCGGCGGCGATTCCGGCCGCGTCACCATCCTGGCCGATGCGCGTACCAATTCCGTGGTCGTGCGCGCGCCCTCGCAGGCGCGCGCCAACCTGGCCAAGTCGCTGATCGCCAAGCTCGACCAGGCGACCACGGAGAAGGGCAATATCCACGTTGTCTACCTGAAGAATGCCGACGCCAGCAAGGTGGCGCAGACGCTGCGCGCCGTGGTCTCGCAGGATGCCTCGGCGGTGCCGGTGCAGCAGCAGGGCACGGCCGGCGGCTCGATCCAGGCCGGCTCCCAGGGCGGCGCCAACACCGGCAGCGGCGGTCTCGGCAGCCAGCAGGGCCAGCAAGGCGGGATCGGCGCCGGCGGCAGCAGCAGCAACTACAGCCAGCAAGGCCAGGCGACCGCGGGCGGCGCCGGCGGCGGCGCGGGATCCGGTTTCATCCAGGCCGATGCTTCGACCAATAGCCTGATCATCACCGCGCCGGACGCGATCTACCGCAACCTGCGCGGCGTCATCGACCAGCTCGACGTGCGCCGCGCCCAGGTGTACATCGAGGCGATGGTGGTCGAGATGAACGCAAGCAAGGCGGCCGAATTCGGCGTCCAGTGGCTCGGTTTGTCAGGTAGCGACACCAGCAAATACCGCATCGGCGGCATCCAGTCGTTCAACTCGGGCGCCAGCAACAACATCGTCAACCTGGCCGCCGCCGCGCGTGCCGGCGTCACCGGGGAAAGCGGCGTGCCCTCGCTGCCGGGCCTGACGCTGGGCATCTTTAAACAGATCAACGGCGAGCTGGGCCTGGGCGCGGTCGCCAGCGCCCTTGAAAACGAGGGCGCCGCCAACATCTTGTCGACACCGAACATGATCACCCTCGACAACGAGCTGGCGACCATCAAGGTGGGCCGGAATATCCCGATCCTGACCGGTTCGTTTACGACCGGAACGAATGGCTCGAACAACCCGTTCCAGACGGTCGACCGCAAGGACATCGGCCTGCTGATGAAGGTGCGTCCGCAGATTTCCGAGGGTGGCGTCATTAAACTGTCGATCTACCATGAGAATTCCGACATCGACAACACGCTGGAGCGGCCGGAGGGCATCGTGACCACCTTGCGCGCGATCGAAAGCAATATTCTGGCCGACGACGGCCAGATCATCGTGCTTGGTGGCTTGATTTCAGATAACGAAAACCACCAGCAAGAAAAGGTGCGCGGCCTGGGCGACATCCCGGTCGTCGGCAACCTCTTCAAATACCGTACCCGCACGCGCGAAAAAACCAATTTGATGGTCTTCCTGCGTCCGGTCGTGGTACGCAGCAAGGAGCAGAACAACAGCATCTCGCTCGACCGCTACGAATACATGCGCGCGCTGGGCGCAACCACCCGTCCGCAAGACGACACCGTCCTGCTGCGCAACCTGGGCGCGCCCGAATTGCCGCCCCTGATCAATGGCCAGCCGCCGGCCGGCGGCACCTTTGCGACGATGCCGCCGCCGGCTCCGCCGCCAGTGCGTCCGGGCGCCGCCACCGGCCCCGGTGTCAGCCAGCCGGCCGCGCCGCAATCGACCCAACCGTATCAGGCGCCGGTGCCGGAATTCCGTCCGGTACAGCCGTCGAACCAGAAGTGATCCGATCATGACCAATTTGTTGCCTTATGCCTTCGCCCGCGACCATGGGGTGTTGGCGCGTACCGGCGACGCCGCTGGCCTCAGTACGGGGCAAAGCGCGGGACAAAGCGTGGAAGTGCTGGTGTCGAGTGCGACCAAGCCCGCCGCCATTGCCGAAGTGTCGCGCCGGTTCGGACGCATTGCCCTGCGCCGCATGGAACGTGGCGAGCTCGACGATGCGATTGCAGCCGCCTATGCGTCGGCCGGCGGCGACGCCAACCAGGTCGCCGACGAATTCGACGCCGACCTCGACCTGACGCGCCTGCTGCAGGACGTGCCGGCGATCGAAGACTTGCTCGAATCGTCCGACGATGCCCCAGTGATCCGCATGATCAATGCGCTGCTGACGCAATCGCTGCGCGAAGGGGCATCCGACATCCACATCGAACCTTTCGAGCAAACTTCGGTCGTACGTTTTCGCATCGATGGCGCCCTGCGCGACATCGTGCGGCCCCGTAAAGGCATCCACGCTTCGCTCATCTCGCGTATCAAGATCATGTCGCAACTCGACATCGCCGAAAAACGCCTGCCGCAGGATGGCCGCATCACGCTGCGCGTGGGCGGCAAGCCGGTCGACGTGCGCGTGTCGACCTTGCCGACCGGGCATGGCGAACGCGCCGTGCTGCGTCTGCTCGACAAGGAAGCCGGCCGGCTCGACCTGTCCCATCTCGGCATGAGCCCTGACCTGCTGCCGCAGTTCGACAAATTGATCAACCAGCCGCACGGCATCGTGCTCGTCACCGGCCCGACCGGTTCCGGTAAAACCACGACCCTGTACGCGGCGCTGTCGCGTTTGAATGCCTCGACCACCAACATCATGACGGTGGAAGACCCGGTCGAGTACGACCTGACCGGCGTCGGCCAGACCCAGGTCAATGCGCGCATCGACATGACCTTTGCCAAGGCCCTGCGCGCGATCCTGCGTCAGGACCCGGACGTGATCATGATCGGCGAGATTCGCGACCTGGAAACGGCGCAGATTGCCGTGCAGGCATCGCTCACCGGCCACCTGGTGCTGGCGACGCTGCACACCAACGATGCCGCCGCCGCCGTTACCCGCCTGCTTGACATGGGCATCGAACCGTTCCTGCTGTCCTCATCGCTGCTGGGCGTGATGGCCCAGCGCCTGGTGCGCAAACTGTGTCCGCAATGTAAGAAGAGCGACGGCACGCACTGGCATGCGGTCGGTTGCGAGCGCTGCGGCCATACCGGCTACCAGGGCCGCGTCGGCGTCTACGAACTGCTGGAAACGGACGAGGGTATTCGTGCCCAGATCCACAACCAGGCCTCGGAGGCCGAGATCCGCAAGGCCGCCCAGCACAGCGGCATGCGCACCATGCGTGAAGACGGCGAACGCTGGCTGCGCGACGGCACCACCACGCAAGCAGAATTGCTGCGCGTGACCAAGGATTGAACATGGAGATGAACTAAGTGCCGGCATTCCGTTACGAAGCCGTCGATGCCGGCGGCGCCACCCGTAAAGGCGTGGTCAATGCCGACAGCCCGCGTGCGGCGCGTGCTGACCTGCGCGTGCAGGGACTGACGCCGCTGAACGTCGAGGCCATCGCCGCCCAGGTCGACGCCAGTGGCGCCACCCGCTCGCGCGGTTTCGGCGAACGCCTCTCGTCGGTGGAACTGGCGCTGTTCACGCGCCAGATGGCCAGCTTGCTGGAAGCCGGGCTGCCGCTGGAACAGGCATTCACCGCCTTGCTGGAACAGGCCGAAAAGCCGTATTTGCGCGATTTGATCGCCTCGATCCGCGCCGAAGTCATGGGCGGCATTTCGTTCTCGGATGCACTGTCGCACCATCCACGCGACTTCGACCAGATTTATCGCGGGCTGGTTTCGTCCGGCGAGCAGATCGGCCAGCTGGCCCGTGTACTGTCGCGCCTGGCCGACTACATCGAGCGCCGCAATTCGCTGGTGCAGAAGGTGCGCCTGGCGTTCACGTATCCGGCCATCGTTACCGTGGTCGCGTTCGCCATCGTCATCTTCCTGCTCACCTATGTGGTGCCGCAGATCGTGTCCGTGTTTGCCAACACCAAGCAAAAGCTGCCGCTGCTGACGGTCATGATGCTGGCCGTTTCCGATTTCATGCGCGCCTGGGGCATCCTGCTCGGCGTGGCGCTGGTGGCCGCCTGGTTCGCCTGGCGCCGCGCGCTGTTGAACCCGGCCTTGAAACTGCGCTGGCATACCTGGCTGCTGACGGCGCCCGTGTACGGCAAGTTCGAGCGCAGCCTGAACACGGCGCGCTTTGCCAGCACGCTGGCCATTACCACCGGTTCCGGCGTGCCGATCCTGCGCGCGCTCGACACCAGCCGCGACACCCTGTCGAACGTCGCCATGCGCGACCTGGTCGAACAGGCCACTGCCAGCGTGCGCGAAGGCATCAGCCTGGCGCGCGCGCTGTCCGTGCAAAAACATTTTCCGCCGATGCTGG
The DNA here is from genome assembly GCF_014842025.1 of Massilia sp. CFBP 13721. Lineage (GTDB taxonomy): Bacteria > Pseudomonadota > Gammaproteobacteria > Burkholderiales > Burkholderiaceae_D > Telluria. The sequence goes on along the minus strand of NZ_JACYUY010000025.1, from coordinate 65,023 downwards.
TGCACATGATCCGCGCCGGAGAAATCACCGGAGAATTGCCGGCGATGCTGGAGCGGGCCGCCAATTCGCAGCAGGCCGACCTCGAACGCCGTACGCTGACCATTGCCGGCCTGCTCGAGCCGGTGCTGATCCTAGCCATGGGCCTGGTGGTGCTGCTGATCGTGCTGGCGGTCCTGATGCCGATCATTGAAATCAACCAGCTGGTGCGCTAACAAGGAAACCGATGAAGCGTCTGCCTCTCCTATTTACCCTGCTTGCCCTGGTGTTCCTGGCGGTCTCCGCTACCTACTGGGGCATGCAGCTGTATAAACCGCAGCAGCGGCCGATCGCCGCCGCCGCGGCCGCCAGCCTGCCCGAACCATCGCCCGATGCCGCCGCCACCCTGTTCGGCGGCCAGCCGGTGGCGAACGTCGCCACCAACTACCAGCTGACCGGCATCGTTGCCGCCGGACGCGACAGCGTCGCGATCATCGTCGCCGACGGCCAGCCGCCGAAAGCGCTGAAGGTGGGCCGTGAACTCGCGCCCGGGGTCAGCATCAGTGAAGTGCATGCGCGCTACGTGATGCTCTCCGAAGGCGGTGTCATGAAGCGCATCGACCTTGCCGCCGACACCAAACCGGCGATTCCCCTGTCGGGCGGTGCCGCGGCGCCGATGGCCATGCCGGCGCAGCAGATGGTCGCCCCGGCCGGCGCCATGCCGCCGGGCGAGCCGCAAACGGCCCCCGGCGCCGTCCAGGCCCAGCCGCCGCCAGGCGAGGTCAACCCGGTAGTGCCGCAAGACCAGGAGCCGCCCCAGGAGAGCCCGCCGCCCGACGCCGCCCCGCCGCCGAACCAGCCGCAAATGCCGCCGCCGACGCGCACCATGGGCAGCCCGGTCAGCGGCGACCAGCCGGTCGCACGCTAGCAGCAATGATGTAGGGTGGTCGGCTCCACCACACCGCGCGAGCTCGACGCGGCACATGCGCCGCCCACGCGTTCAACGTACTCATGCATGACCGGCATCAAGTAGCGGGCACATGCGCCTTGACCCCTGGTGAGCAGCGTTGAGCCGTGTCTTAGCGCCGCAACTTCGTAAACGCCGCAAATTCCCACGACCTGAAGCCCACCAGCAAGGTCATCCCTTCGCGCTCGTCCGCCGGCAGGCGCCGGTCGTTGCGGTGCATCCGCGTCAATTCTCCCGCCAGCTGATGGATTTTCTGCGCCAGCTCGGCCGCGCTGCTGGCGGACAGCCGCGCAGGCAGGCACATCAGTGTTTCGCCGGCGCCATCGAAGCGGCCGGCAAAATAATCCGGCACGATCTGCTCGCGGAAATAATGCTGCACCGGTCCATCCGGCAGCCAGTGAAAAGCGTTCGAGACGCGCAGCGTGTAGCGGTTCAACGGGCGCAGTTCGATGATCCCCAAGCGGTCGAGTTCGGCCAGGCAGCCGATGCATTCAGCGTCGGTCAGGCGATAGGTCTCGACGATCTGCTCCATGTTCCAGTAGCCGAGGCAGCAAATCGCCACCAGCAGCAGGCGCGGCTTGGCGACCAGCGCCGTTTCTTGAGGTAAGGTCAGCGCATCAGGCTGGGCCCGCGCATCGGTCGCGCCGCGCAACACGTCTTCGAAGGCGATGCCGGCGGCCTGGCAGATTTGCGCCAGGCGCGACAGCGGCATGTCCTTCTGGCCGAACATGCGCTTGACGCTCGACTCGCTCATGTCAATGCGTTCGGCCAACGTTTTATAGGTCAAATTGGCTGCACGCAGCTCGGCGCGCAGCACCTCGACGATCAGCTCGGGTGAGCTCATGGAATTCCTGTACTCGACAATGGGCGGCGACCAATGTACAGGCGAATGGTCAAAGCAGCAAGATGGCGCGCATCCGCTACTGCGGCAAACCTCCAATTAACGCTAGGAATACGCCTCAGGCAATGGAATTTCCCCAAGGTCTGCATATTGAAGGTGCTGAGAAAATTCAACCTCCAGCCGCTTTACCCTTCCACAACCGTTTGATGTAAACGAGCTCAGCCGTAAAAAACTTGAATTAGGCTCTCAGAGGTCCGGTTATGGCGAGCTGATCTGTTCAGGTTTCTGCAGAGATGATCCCTTCGCCGACTGGCGCTTCACGGACACCATCGCTTAACGGCGTGTACAAGGAGAGGGTCATGTCAAACAATCAGCTGCAAACACCTGAAAATATTTCCTCGGCCATTCCGGCCGCCTTTGCGGACGCGCGCCATGAGGTGCAGCAAGCCGCGGTACAGCCGCTGTACGGTGCGGCTTCACCCCAGCCCGAACTCAGCGGGACTGGTTTTACTTACCGTCATGACTGGGGGCCGCGCCGTGGCCAGTGGACGCTGCGGCTCAACTGGAGCGACGTCAATCCGCGCTCGCGCGTGTTCGTGTCGATCGCCGAAGGTGTCGGCGGCGGGACGGATGCCGGCAAATTTGTCGGGGGCGCGCGGTTTACCCTCCACAACGTGGCCCCGCGCGCCGGCGGCGTCGATATCTGGGTGAATATCGAATGGGCCGCGGATCTGCCCTTGTACGTCGATTACCTGGTGATCAATCCCGCCGATGCGCCACCGCCGCCGCCGCCAATCCGGACGGTGCAAGTCACCGTGCAGCGCCACAGTACCGTCGCCTTGAGCGATGCCGAGGCCGACCGCATCCTGGGCGACATGGGCACCATCCTCCAGAGCGACGATTCTCCGGCGGACGTGGCGACCCCGGTTCGGTTCGTACGCAACGGGGCCGTCCAACTGCTGCCGGCGAACGTACCGGCGACGATCCAGACCGAGGCCGACTTGCTGGCGCTGCTCAATGCCGGCACGGGGATCAAGATCGTGCAAGCCATTCGCTGGTGCGGTGGTCCCGGCGGCTCGATCATCGGCTGCGCTCCGGTCGGCAGCCCGACGGTCAACCTGGCTGCCGTGCGTTTTACCGCCGCCCAGGAGGGGCTGATCTGGGTGCACGAGTATGGCCACAACACAGGGCTGCCGCACCGCACCGACGACCTCCGGGCCGTCATGTATCCGAGCATCGGCGCCGACCATAACGTGGTTAACGCCGCCGAGTCGGCCAGCTTCCTGGCCGGCCCGCTGGCCGTCAGCGCCGGCGCACCCATGGCATCGAGCTGCGCGCTGGCCATGGCGATCCAGCCACCGAAGGATGTGCGCGAGTTCGTGTCCCAGCACTGGATCGCCGGCGTTCCCTATCAGGCGGCGGCGCAATATACCGAAGCCGACGCCAGGGTGCTGCTGGAATGGCTCATGAACGAACCGGAAAAGCATGACGAATTCCTGCCCGAGATCGTGACCACGCTCGGCTTCATCGGCAGCGAACTGGCGGTCCAGCCGCTGATCGACTTCGTGCACAGCCCGCGTGCCAACCGTACCGTGTTCAATGCCAAGAACGCCGCCCTGATCCACTTGGGCGACCTGATCAACAAGTCGGAAAGCCAGGTTGCCCTCGACTTTTTGACCAAGGTCGCCAGCGACCAGGAAACGGCGAAAACCGTGGCGGTGCCGCGCTCGGCCATTGCGGCGGCCGAGGCGGCGGTGGCCGGCGTCGACGCGCCGAAGCTGGAAACGCTGGCGGCCGAACTGGCCGTGTCGGCGACCTTCGGCCTGGCGCTCGCGGGCAAGGCCGAGGCGGAACAAACCCTGATGGGCTTGATGAAGAACGCGACTGCCTTTGCCCCGGTCAAGGCGGCGGCAATGGAAGCGGCCGCGCTGTCGCAAAAGGTGCGCAGCCAGGGCCAGGCGGCGTATTACAGCAGCAAATGTGAAGGAGGCCAGTAGCCGTAACTGGTCAAGCCGCTCGGCTTGAGGCGGACAAGGGCGGGGCAGGTACCATTCAGAACGGCGCCTGCCCCGTTTATTACTCGTCCTCGGGAACCAGCGGCACCTTTTTCAGCAAGCGTTTACTGGCTTGCCGTTCATTCGAGAGCGGCTTGGCATGCGCACCCGCCGAGCGCGCCTTGGCCAGGGCCGCGATCGGGTTGCGCGGCTTGCCGATCTGCTGGGCCGGCATGGCGCGCAGCATCATTTTTTGGCGCGTTGCGAGTGCCTTGTTTGCCATGGTGCTCTCCTTGCCAATTACAACACCGAATTACAATACATACCGCGACAAGTCTTCGTTGGCCGACAGCACGTCGAGCCGTTCGTTGACATACGCAGCGTCGATCGTGATCGCCTTGTCTTGCGTGTCGCTGGCGTGGAACGAGATTTCCTCGAGCAACTTTTCCATCACCGTATATAAACGGCGCGCGCCGATGTTTTCAGTACGTTCGTTGACGGCATATGCGATCTCGGCCAGGCGGTGGATGCCGTCTTCGGAGAAGGTCAGTTGCACGCCTTCGGTGCCGAGCAAGGCTTCGTACTGGGTCGTCAGGCAGGCGTCGGTGCTGGTCAGAATGCGTTTGAAATCGTCGATCGACAGCGATTCAAGTTCGACCCGGATCGGGAAACGCCCCTGCAGTTCGGGAATCAGGTCCGACGGTTTAGCCAGGTGAAACGCACCGGAAGCAATGAACAGGATGTGGTCGGTCTTGATCATGCCGTACTTCGTGTTCACCGTCGTGCCCTCGACCAGCGGCAGCAGATCGCGCTGCACGCCCGCGCGCGAGACGTCGGCGCCGCCGTGCTCGGAGCGCGTCGCGATCTTGTCGATCTCGTCGAGGAACACGATGCCGTTGTTCTCGACGTTGTGGATCGCCTTCTGCTTCATCTCGTCTTCGTTGATCAGGCGCGCCGCTTCTTCCTCGGCCAGCACCTTCATCGCTTCCCTGATCTTCATCTTGCGCGCCTTCTTGCGCGTGTTGCCGACGCCGGCGAACATCGACTTGATCTGCTCCGTCATTTCTTCCATGCCGGGCGGGGCCATGATTTCCATCTGCGGCGCAGCGTCCGCTACCTCGATTTCAACCTCGCGGTCGTCGAGCGCGCCCTCGCGCAGGCGTTTACGGAACGTCTGACGCGTGCTATCTCCTTCTTTCGCTTCGGCGGCGGCGCTGACGTTGAAACCGAAGTCGCGCGCCGGCGGCACCAGGATGTCGATGATGCGGTCTTCAGCCGCGTCCTCGGCGCGTTGTTTCACCTTTTTCATTTCGCTGGCGCGGGTCTGTTTCACGCCGATGTCGATCAGGTCGCGGATGATGGTGTCGACGTCGCGCCCGACATAGCCGACCTCGGTGAATTTGGTCGCTTCGATTTTAATGAAAGGAGCGTCCGCCAGCTTGGCCAGGCGGCGCGCGATTTCCGTCTTGCCGACGCCGGTCGGGCCGATCATGAGGATGTTTTTCGGGGTGATCTCGTGGCGCAGGGGTTCGTCGACCTGCTGGCGGCGCCAGCGGTTGCGCAGGGCAATGGCGACGGCGCGCTTGGCCTTGCCCTGGCCGACGACGTGCTTGTCCAGTTCCGAGACGATTTCGAGGGGAGTCATGTTCATGGTATGCGCGCCGGTCAGTCCAGCGTTTCGATGATGTGGGACAGATTGGTGTAGATACACAGTTCGCCGGCGATGGTCAGCGCTTTTTTCACGACCTCGCTCGGCGGCAGTTCCGTGTTTTCCTGTAGCGCCTTGGCCGCGGACTGGGCATAGATGCCGCCAGAGCCGATCGCGCCGATGCCGTCTTCGGGTTCGAGCACATCGCCATTGCCCGTGATGATCAAGGTCACTTCCTTGTCGGCTACCAGCAGCATTGCCTCGAGCTTGCTCAGCATGCGGTCGGTGCGCCAATCCTTGGCCAGTTCCACCGAGGAACGCAGCAGGTTGCCCTGGTGCTTTTCCAGTTTCGCTTCGAAGCGGTCGAGCAGGGTAAATGCGTCGGCGGTGGCGCCGGCGAAGCCGCACAGGACTTTGCCTTGATAGAGTTTGCGCACCTTGCGAGCCGAGCCCTTCATGACGACGTTGCCCAGGGTAACCTGACCGTCGCCGCCGAGGGCGACTTTCTCGCCGCGGCGCACGCTCACAATGGTGGTGCCGTGAAATTGTTCCATATCTGCCTCATGATTAACTAGCCCTCCGCAAGTGGGGGTGTTGCACAAAATTGCAAGACAGTGGGGCGGTAACGCGGCAGTAAGGTATGCAGATGCTCAATATTTGTGCGCGTACAGGCGCGCGCAGTCTTGATAGTTCAATAAACGCAGCAGCGCCGTTACCAGGTGGTTCAGTTCGCGCAATTCGATGCGGCGTTCGTCGGCAGCCAGCCGCTGCAAGGTGGTATGTAACTGGCTAGCGGCGCCAAAACCGATGCGCACCAGCCGTGTGCAGTCGAGCACGATTGGCGCGGCGGGATCTGCGGCCGCATACGATGCGATCGCCGCCAGCAAGTTGCCGATATCGCCGTCGACGACGGCGGGGAGCAGGAAGCGCTGGTCGGAGGCCATGGGAACAGCACTCGGCGGCGGCGTGCTGCCGCCTCCGGGCAGGGTTTCGAACGAGGGGGGCGATACCTCGAAGGTGACACAATAATCCATTGCCGTTTCTTCGAAATCCTTTTCGCGTCCTGACAATTGCAGCAGTTCGAGCAGCAGCAGCCAGGGCGCTTCCCCGCCGCTGCGCTCGCCGATGGCCAGCATCGGCCGTAGCAGCCCCAATAAGGTATCGGCGCCCACCAGCACGATTTCGCGCCTGGCCGCGCGCAAGTCTTGCAACGCGGCCAGCAGGGCCGCGCAGCCCTCGCCGGTGATGCCGCTGACGGCGGCGACGTCGATGCGCACCGGCGCGCCGCCGCTTGCGCACAGCGCGTGCAGGCGCAACACGGCGTCGGCGCCGAGGGTGCCGGTCAAACGCGCGGCCGGTGCGACACCAGAGTAGCTACCGTGCGTAGCGCCTTGCGCAGCAGCGGGCGGCGAGCGGTCGACGTAGGCCGGCGGCGAGGTTTCGAAGTGACTCGCGTAATCGATCGCGACGCTGTCGAAGTCGCGCTCGCGGCCTTCGGCCTGGTACAGGTCGAACAGCATCCACCAGGGCTGGCGTTCAGTGCGGCCCAGTTCGCGCAGGCACTCCTGCAACATTTGCTCGGCAAGCGCACCCTGGCCGTTGGCGTACAGGATCGCGCTTTCTTCGACTACCGGGGCGCTGGCCGGCGCCGCGGCGGCATCGGGCTGGTCGGCCAGGGTGGCGAATTCGGCGTCGCCGGGTTTATCATGCGCGGCAGCAGCGCCAGCAGCGCCAGCAGCGGCGGCGGGGGCACGCCGGGTATGGCCCCAGCGCGCTTCGGCGTCATCGAAGAAATCGGTGGTCATCGCCAGTTCGATGGCGTCGATCTTGGCGGCGGTGGCACGCGCGACGTCGCGCTGGCGCGCGCGCTCGGCCTCGCGCTCGGCCTCGGGCGACGGGCGCGCCGCTCCGTCGGGGCGCAGCGGTGCCGCCGGCAGCGCCGCCGGGTCGGGTTTTTTCTTGAGGAAGGAAAATATGCCCACGTCATCCCTGTCAATCATGCGGCGCAGCGGCAGCCGCGGCGCTCAGCCATGACGGTAGCATGGCGCCGCGCGCGGCGTCCTGCGCACACGTGCGCCCGCGCAAAGCCTGTGCGGGTTAGCATCAGTGTATCTCATGGGAAAGTTTCTAACCGCACGGAGGGGGCAACAAGGTAGAAAACAAAAAAGCATGCGACAGGCGCATGCTTTTTGCAGGGAACTAAAAAAGTAAATTAGTCGCCGTAGAGCTTTTGCTTCAGTTCGCGGCGCTGCTGGGCTTCCAGGGACAGCGTGGCGGTCGGGCGTGCGATCAGGCGCGGAATGCCAATCGGCTCGCCGGTTTCTTCGCACCAGCCATAGTCGCCACCGTCGATGGCGGCCAGCGATTGCTGCACTTTTTTGAGCAGCTTGCGTTCGCGGTCGCGGGTGCGCAGTTCGAGGGCGTGTTCTTCCTCGATGGTGGCGCGGTCGGCCGGATCGGGAACCAGCACGGTCTCGCGCAGGTGCTCGGTAGTCTCGCCGGCATTTTTCAGCAGTTCCTTCTCGAGCTGCTGCAGGCGGTCCTTGAAGAACGCGAGCTGGGCCGGGTTCATGTAGTCCTCTTCGCCCATCGCCCGAATTTCTTCTTCCGTCAAGAGTCGGTCTTCGGCCTGAGCGGCATTCGGTTTCGTTGTTTTAGTCATGACTTCACTTACCTTCGATACGACAGAGGTTTTCATTTTATCAGCTAGCTCAGCCGTAGCACCCCGAACTCAAGGGTGCGCGCCCTTGCTGCTGCCATGACGGCCCGTACGATCCGCCGTCCTCGCTGTCCGGGAGGACAGCGGTCCATCATCAATACCTGCCGTGTCTTGCCACGGGCGCGACCGGTACTGCTAAACCGGGATAGTTTATACCAAACATTGTTCCAAACCGCGGATAAATACGTCTTTCGGTAAATTTTTACCAATAAAAACCATTTTGCTGCCACGCGCTTCGTCAAGCCCCCACTTTGCCCCCAGGTCGCTGCCCATGATTTGATGCACGCCCTGGAAGACAACCTTGCGCTCGGCGCCCGCCATCGACAGTACGCCCTTGTAGCGCAGCATGCTCGGTCCAAAGACTTGCACCATGCTGCCGAGGAACTGGTCGAGCCGTTCCGGATCGAAGGCGCGCTCGGATTTGAAGACGAAGGCGGCGATGTCGTCGCTGTGATGGGCGCGATGGTGATCATGGCCGTGATCGTGCTTGCAGGCGTCGGTGTGGACGTGATCGGGATGGTCATGATCATGTTCCTCGGCGAGCAGGAAGTCCGGGTCCAGTTCGAGCTTGTCGTTCAAATTGAAACCGCGCAGGTCGAGCACCTCGGCGATCGGCGCCCGGCCGAAGTCGGAGGTCGAGATCGGCGCGCGCGGGTTAATGCGGCGCAAGCGCATTTTCAGCGTTTCGAGCTGGTCTGCATCGACCAGGTCCAGTTTGGAGAGCAGCATCTTGTCGGCAAAACCGACTTGTCTCTGGGCTTCTTCGTGGCGGTCGAGCTGATCCATCGCATGGCGTGCATCGACCACCGTCACCACGGCGTCGAGCATGTAGTAGGCGCCGACTTCTTCGTCGACAAAGAAGGTCTGGGCCACCGGACCGGGATTGGCCAAGCCCGTCGTTTCGATGACGACGTGGTCGAACTGAAGCTCGCCCGCTTCGCGCTTTTGCGCCAGGTTATTCAGGGCCACGACAAGATCGCCGCGGATGGTGCAGCAAATGCAGCCATTGTTCATTTCGACGATCTGTTCGCCGCTGTCTTGAACCAGGATTTCGTTGTCGATGTTTTCTTCGCCGAATTCGTTCTCGATGACGGCAATGCGCAGGCCGTGCTCCTCGCGCAGGATGCGGTTGAGGAGGGTGGTCTTGCCGGCGCCAAGGAAGCCGGTGAGGATGGTGGTCGGGATCGGTGACATGGTTATGCGCAGTGCGGGCGGCTGCAAGAAGCGTGAAGAAGCCGAAGATTATGCCGTAATTTGCAATCTGCCACCATCAACCGCACCAGCCTTTGCGCCAGCGCAGGCGAACCCTTGTCTACTTCGCTTTCGCGCGCGGATGGGCTCGGTCATACACGGCGGCAAGATGCTGGAAATCGAGCGCGGTATACACCTGGGTCGAGGTGATGCTGGCGTGGCCTAATAGTTCCTGCACGGCGCGCAGGTCGCCCGAGGATTGCAGCAGGTGCGAAGCGAACGAGTGGCGCAGCACGTGCGGGTGCACGTGCACCGGGGAACCGGCCTGCAGCGCATGGGTCTTCAGTCGTTGCTGCACCACGCGCGGGCTGATGCGGGTGCCGCGTTTCGACAGGAACAAGGCGGCACTGCCGTCGGCGGCGGGCGGACGCACCGCCAGCCAGGCGGCCAGCGCCGCGCGCGCGGGGCCGCCGACCGGCACCCGGCGCATTTTATTGCCCTTGCCGGTGACCACGACTTCGGCGGCGGCGGCATCGTACCAGCCCAGGGATGCCTGGCCGTCGGCGTTCGTATACGCCAGGTCGAGCCCGGCCAGTTCCGACACCCGCAACCCGCTCGAATACAGCAGCTCGAACATAGCGCGGTTGCACAGTTCGGCCGGCTCCGGATGACCGTGCTGCTTCGCTTCCAGCAATTGGACGGCGGCATCGACGGCCAGCGCCTTGGGCAGGGTTTTTGGACGGCGCGGGGCGCGCACGCCCTCGACCGGATTGGCGGGCAGTGCCATCTGGCGCGACAGCCATGCATAAAAGCCGCGCCAGCCCGACAGTTTGCGGGCGATCGAGCGCGCTTCCTGGCCGCTGGCGTGCAGGCGCGCGGCGAAGCGGCGCATGTCGGCATGGGTCAGCAGCGGCCAGTCTTCATGGCCGGCCAGTTGGCGCAGTTCGGCCAGGTCGCGCCGGTAGGCGGCAATCGTGTGCGCGGACAGCTGGCGCTGGGTGGCCAATTCTCCCAGGTAGCGTTCGGCCCAGTCCGTGCGCGCCGCGTCCATGCTACGCCCGCAGCGGCGCCAGCGCGGCGCTGGCCGACTGGCCCAATTGAACCAGGAAGTCGGTCGCCATCAGCGCGCTGAAGCGCTCGGCGTCGGGCGAGCCCAGCACCAGCAAGCCGAAGGTGGCGCCATTCGCCGTCAGCGGCAACAGCGCGGTCGAGCGCACCGCGTCTGCGCCGTCGAGCCAGCGCACGGCTTCGAAATCCTTGTTCGGCCCGCAATAGGGTACGCGCAGGCTGGATGCGAACAGGCGCGCATCGCCGGCATCGGCGGCAAACCAGGTGTCGGTATGCTCGGCTTTGACATTCCACAGGCGCAGCGCCGCTTGCGGCACGGCGAGATGTTCCTTCAGGCCGTCGACCAGGTCGCGCGCCATGGCCGCGCCGCCGGCCGATTTCAAGAGCGCCACATGCCAGGCGTGAAAGCGGTTCAGGATGACGGTGTTGTCGGTGGCGGTGCGCAGCAGGTCGGCCATGCGCAGTTCGAGCGCCTTGTACTTGGCGCGCATGACTTCCATCTGGCGCTCCTGCAGCGACACGGTTTTCCCGGTCAGCGTGCTCGACAGTTTGACCTCGCCCAGCAGGGCGGCATGTTCTTCGAAGAAGCGTGGGTGCTCGGCCAGGTAGTGGGCAACGGCGGCGGAGTCCAGGGAAACGGTCATCGGTAATCTTGCAAAAAGTAGGGTGTGCGCAATTTTACCGCAGCACCGATCGGCAACGATGAAAAAGGGCGCCCGCAGGCGCCCTCGTGGCTAGCCGATCCTCGTGCGATCAGAAGCGGTGACGCACGCCGATCTGCATGGCGCGGCCATCTTCGCCCGGGGCGCGGGTGAAGCCGCCCGGCGAACCCGAGATGCCGGGTGTGTATTGCGCCTCGTTGTCGTTCTTGATCACGGAAGCAGCAATGTAGACGTCGGTGCGCTTCGACAGGAAGTGGTCGTAGCCGAGCGCGAACATGTCGGCATCGCTGTTGGACACCGTGCGGTCGTTCTGGTGCGCATACGACGCCATGACGCGGCCGTTGCCGAGCTTGTAATGGGCGCCGACCTGGTAGCTGTTCGCATCCTGCAGCGTGTTGTTGCGCATGATGCCTTCGAAGGTATCGCGCGCGGCGGTACGCACTGCCAGCGGCGCCGCGGCCAGTGCCGGGGCGATGCGCTGGTCCCAGGCGCCCAGGTAATCGGCGATCAGGGCCGAGTTCTGGTTACGCTGGCTATGGAAACCGGCGAAGAATTTGAAGGCGTCCATGGTGTACGAACCGCCGACCGTGGTCGTGCGCAGGCTCGGACGGTCTTGCTGGTCGTAACCGTGGTTGTAGCCGATGCCGATGTCGAAGCCGTTTGCCTTGTAGGTGATGGCGGCGGCGCGGAACTTTTCGTAACGGCCGAGGTAACCCGAGCCGCGTGGGCCGTACATGAGCGAGCCGCCCAGGCCCGACGGATGGGCGATACGGTACTGCACCGCTTCCTGCGAGCGGATGTCCGCGCCCAGCGCAGTAAAGCCGGCGGTGCCGCCGGTGACGTGGCCCCAAGTGCCGACCATGCCCGATTCGAAGGCATCGGCAGCGGCGAACACTTCATAACCCGGGGTGTACATGCGGCCCAGCAGTACGGCGCCGACCGGGGTGATCAGGCCGACCATCGCGGTACGGTCGAACAGCGCGCGCTCCTGGTTGACGGCCGGTGCGCCCGGCTGGTACAGCGCCGCGCGCAGGCCTGGCGCGATCGCCGGGCTGAACCTGTCGAGTGCATTCAGGCCGCGCTCCAGGTACAGGCCGCGGTTGTCGTTGATCAGGGTCGGCTGCTGGGTGCCGGTGTCGAGTTCGACACGTGCTTCCAGGTTAAAGATGGCCTTGAAGCCATTGCCCAGCTCTTCAGTACCTTTGAAACCGATACGCGAGCCGTCGGCACCGCCGCTGACGATCTTGGTCGGGCCGCCCTTTTGAAACAGGACGCCAGCATCGGCCACGCCATAGATCTGGACGCTGGTCTGGGCCAGGGCCGGGATTGCGAAGCACGAGCCGATCAGACCGGCGATCAAACATTTGTTCATTGAATCTCCACTATTGTTCGTTTTCGGAAGCTAAATAATTCCGCAACGCAAATATGCCATCCGTCCTGCGCGCTGTATACACAACTGCCCAAGCATGACGGGGGTAGTGGCAGAAATACAACAGGGGGGGTACAGCTCGAATGCCGCGCCAACGTTGCGGACGTAAAAAAGGCAGGGACCGTTGCCGGATCCTGCCCTATCAGCGTCAAGCGTGGCGGACTTGCGTCCGCGTCAGCTTAGAACGAGTGGTTCACGCCGATCGTGTAGAAATTGACGGTCTCGTCCGGAGCAGCAACGCCGGTGAAGGTGTTGAACGAACGCTGTGGGCCGTCCTTGCGCGATGCATCGACGTACACGTAGGTACGCTTCGACAGGCTGTACTCGTAACCCAGCGACATTTGCTTGGTCTTGATGTAGTTTTCTGGATCTTTCTGGCCATAGCCAGCCAGGAACTTGCCTGCGCCCATGGTGTAGTTGGCGCCCAGGATCCAGGCGTTGGTACGGGTGTTGAAGAAGCGGGTGTTGTCCTGCTCCTGGCGCGATGCCAGTGCCATCAGTTTCAGTTCAGGCGTGACGTTCAGCGAAACGCCGACCGACATGACCTTGCTTTCGATCGCATTGCGCTCGTAGCCGACCATCAGGGCTGCCGGACCGTTGTTGTAGGTACCGGTGACCGAGAACGGGTTGGCGCTGGCTTCCGCGCCGGCAGCGTACTGCGGTGCAGCGGCGGTGCCACGGCCAATGATGGCTGGTGCGCCGTTGTTTTCTTTGGTAGCGATTGCGGTGTTCAGCTGGAAGCCGCTGATGACCGGGCTGTTGTACCAGAAGGCGTTCGCCCAACGGTTGTTCGAGTTGATCGCCGGGTCCAGCGGGGTCGAGGTGTAACCGGCGACGGCCAGGTCGGTGTAGAAACCAGCCTGGTGCGGCAGCGAGTGGAACGGCTCGAAGGCGCCCACGGTTTCCTGGTACGGGGTCAGGCCGCGACCGATGCGGACCATACCGAAATCACCCTGCAGGCCGACGCGGCTCTGGCCCTGGAACAGCGGACGGCCGTTGCTTTCGGTGGTGCCGGTGTCCGGCTCGTAACGGATTTCCAGTTGGAACAGCGCCTTCAGGCCGTTGCCCAGATCTTCCGTACCCTTGAAACCGAGCGTGTTCGATGCACGCTTGCCGATGCTTAGGGTCTGGCCCGAGCGCTTTTGTACGCCTGCATCGATCGTGCCGTAGATTTGAACGGCGGTCTGTGCGTGGGCAACGCCGGCGAACGCGCCGACGAGGGCAACTGCCATCAGAGATTTTTTCATTTATTCGTATCCTTAGAAGTGAATCGGAATCCAAAGAGCGTTGAGACTTTCATTGCTGAACACTCGGACGAGTGAACCTTAAATGCTTAACGCGTCAAGATTGCCGGATTGGTTAATTATGGCGGTTCGAGTTGGTGGAAAGCCAATTTAACCAATCGTGCTGTTGTATTTTCGAAACGCCTGAGCCCGTCTGACGCCCGGTTTTGTGCTTGATGCACTGCAAGGTGGCAGAGTTCCGCATCGTTTTGGGGCGCTTGTGCGATATCAATCTTCGAGCGGTTCGGGACGTTTGGCTCCCCCTGCTGGCTTAGACTTTCCTTAAACCGATGGGTGCGGGCGCGATTCGGGAACTTCTTGTATATTGGCAACTTTGCCTGCGACAGCCTTCTCGTCGCGGTCTTCCGCCGATCCCGCCCCGCAGTAGCACGCCTCCAATGCACGCCCCTAATCAATTGACGAAGACGACCGATGGCTAATCGTGAAGAACTGGCGATCATCCGTGGCGCCCGCAGTGGCCGCGCCGACGCGCAACTCGAATTGGGCAAGCGCTACCTGTTCGGCAGTGCCGGCTTGCCCCGCAGCCTGCCCACGGCGCTGCACTGGCTCGACCGGGCGGCGCGCCAGGATTGTGCTGAATCCTGTGAGCTGATCGGCAGCCATATCCCGCTCGACCTGGCGCGGGTCCACGCGACGCCGCTGGCGCCCTGGTACGAACGCGCCTATGACGGCGGCAACGTGCGCGCCGGGCTGGTGCTGGCCCAGCTGCTGCTCGAGGATGGCCGCGCCGCGCCCGATGCGCTGCGCAACAAGGCCTTGCGCGCGCTCGAGGAAGCGGCGCGTGCCGGCTTCGCGGAAGCGCAGTGGCTGCTGGCGCGGCGGCCCGACATTGCCGCCAGCGTCAGCGCCGCCTGCGCCGCGCAGGGTCCCGCCAAGCAGGAAGCCGTTGCCGCAGTGCGGGGCACCGCGCCCTTACGCGAGCGGGCCGGGCAGGGCGAGCGGCGCACGGCCGGGCGTCCGGGTGCCGGGGCGCTGGACGCACAGCCAGCCCCGGATCAGCCGTGGCTGCGCCGCGCCGCCGACAACGGCCTGGCCGAGGCACAGTTCGCGCTGCTCGAGCAAAGCTGGGCCGCCGCAGCCTGGCAGGATTACCTCGCGCGGGCGCTGCCGCTGGCGCGCGCGCTCGTGGACAGTGGCGGCGGCAAGCAGATCCGGCGCCTGGCGCCGGGCGAGGTCACGCTGCTGTCGCGCACGGCGCGGCTGCTGGCCGACGGCAAAGACGGCGCCGCTGCCGGCGAGGATGTCGGCAATGAAGAGGTGCACGCCTTCTGGGAACTGGCCGCCGCCGAGCACGACCGCCACGCGCAGCTGGCGATCGGCTTGTGGTATGCGCGCATGCAGGTCGACGGCGCCCGGGTGCAGGGCGGTAGCGGGGCGGCGAATTTTAAAAAGGCGATCCGCTGGCTGCTGCTGGCGGGCGAGCAGGGCCTGGCCGAAGCCTGGTATGCCTTGTCGCGCATCTATCTGAAACCCGAGTTCTCGCAACGCAACGTCGCCGATGCCCAGCGCTACCTGGAAAAGGCGGCCGAAATGGGCTACCAGATCGCGCAACTGGAGTGCGGCAACAATGCCTGGCGCGCGCGCCGCGAAAACGAAAGCAACGATGTGCGCGCCGTGTTCTGGCTGCAGCAGGCGGCGGCGCAAGGCAACGCCGAGGCGGCGGCAGCCATCCGCAGGATCGCGCCGCGTCCCGAGGATGCCGCGCACACCGAAACCGGCGCGCTGCTCGGTTGTGTCGGCGACCTGACGGCGCACCCGCTGCTGGCGGCGCGGCTGGAACTGGCCGCGCTGTTCGGCCTGACACGTGCCGAAACCCTGCTGCTCGACGTGGCGGCGGCGGACCAGGGGCATTGCCTGGTGGTCGATATCCGCGCCAGCTATGGTCGCAGCAAGCGCCGTCTGGTCATGGTCGACACGGCGCAGGAGCGGCAAACGCTCGACCGCATCGTGCGCCTGTTCGAGAATGTCGATTGCGGCCCGGGTGGACCGGAAGGAAATTACCGCCAGCGCCTGTACCGGCTGCGCACCCTGATGGCGGATGCGGCGATGGCGGGCAGGCTGCTGGACAGCAGCGATGGCAGGATGGCTCCCGCCGGCAAGCCGGAGCGTGGAAATGCCGCGTATGGCATGGCTGCCTGAGCGCGTCACTGAACAAAGTTGCGTCGCCGTGCAGCACGTTGCCCACGCCTGGCCCAAGCGGTACGGGCAAGATTCACGATCGTGCGAACACGCTTTACAGCGTAATTTCACCCTCGAACACGGTAACGGCCGGGCCGCTCAAATAAACCGGTTCGCCTTCGCCAGCCCAGGCAATCGATAATTCCCCGCCGCGCGCCGAAACCCGTACCGGCGAATCGACCAGCCCGCGCCGGATCCCGGCCACGACAGCGGCGCAGGCGCCGGTGCCGCATGCCAGGGTTTCGCCGGCGCCGCGCTCGAAGACGCGTAGTTTGACGTGGTGGCGGTCGACCACCTGCATGAAGCCGGCGTTGACACGCTTCGGAAAGCGCGGATGATGTTCGATTTGCGGGCCCAGTTCCGCTACCGGGGCGGATTCCGTGTCGTCAACCGTCTGCACCGCATGCGGGTTGCCCATCGAAACCACCGAGATCGGGATGCTGACCGACGCGCCGGCAAGCTGCAGGTTCAACGGCCACAGCGTATCGCGCCCCTGCGGCACGCCCTCCAGCGCCGCGTTGTCGAACGGGACCGCGGCCGGCTCCAGCACCGGGGCACCCATGTCGACCGTCACGCTGCCATCGTTTTCCAGGCGTGGCGCGATGATGCCGGACATGGTCTGGACGCGGATGCTGCGTTCCTTGGTCAATCCCTGGTCGGCGACGAAACGGGCAAAGGCGCGGGCGCCGTTGCCGCATTGTTCGACTTCGCCGCCATCATTGTTAAAAATGCGGTAGCGGAAATCGGCGCCAGGGACGGTCGGGCGTTCCACGATCAGGATCTGGTCGGCGCCGACGCCGAAGCGGCGGTCGGCCAGGCGTTGCCATTGTTCGGTGCTGAAATCGATTTGCTGCGAAATGGCGTCGATGACAACGAAATCGTTGCCTGCGCCCTGCATCTTGGTGAACTTGAGTTTCATAGAATTAACTGTAAGGCCTTAGTCGTAGAGCGAGGGCTCACCCGGCGGGCGGGTTTTGAAGCGTTTATGAGTCCAGAAATATTCGGCCGGCGCTTCGCGCACCCGCTCTTCGATAAACGCGTTCATGCGCCGGGTGGCTTCGAGCATGTCGGTACCAGGATAATTTTCCCAGGCAGGATAGAAGCGCACGCGCCAGCCCTGGTAGTTCGGCAGGTAAGTCGCCACCACCGGAATCACCTTGGCGCCGGTGGTGCCGGCGATCCGGCCCAGCGCCGTCAGCGTGGCCGCCGGTACGCCAAAGAAGGGCACGAACTCGGCATCCTTTTCGCCGAAATCCATGTCGGGCAACATAAAGTAGGGCAGACCGTCGCGCAGCGCGCGCAGGATCGGCTTGATGCCTTCCTTGCGCGTTACCAGGCGCACCGGACCGTAGCGTTCGCGGCCATGGCGCAGCAGCTTGTCGAAGGCGGCGTTTTTTTGCGGCACATACATGCTGCAAACTGGAATCACGCGCGAAGCAACGCCTGCCACGTCGAGGCAAACAAAATGCGGGCACAACAGGATCGTCGGCCCGGCTTCCATCGCCGCCTGCGGCACCGCGCCGTCGACGTGGATCAGTTGACGGACCCGCGCTTCCGGCGCCCACCACAGGATCGAGCGCTCGAAAATGCTGCGCGCGTAGGCGCGGAAGTGTTGACGGGCCAGGTCGCGCCGTGCAGACTCCGACAGTTCCGGCATGCACAGGCGCAGGTTGGTCAGGGTGATGTGGCGGCGCTTGCCGAGGACCAGGAACAGCAGGCTGCCAATGGCTTCGCCGAAGCGCCCGAGCACGGGCAAGGGCAGCCAATGCAGCAGCCACAGGAAAGCGATCAGGATCCTCATGCCACGGCCTCGGCCTGTGGCGCGGCCACCCCCTCGGGTTGTTTATAGCGGTTATAGCTCCAGAAATACTGGGCCGGACAACGTGCGATCAGCGCTTCCATCGCGCGGTTGATGCTGGCCGCCTGCTCGGCAGCGCTGCCCGACAGGTCGCCCTCGAAGGGCACGAAGCGCACGACATAACCGCGCCCCTTCGCCAGCCGTTCGGCATACACCAGCAAGATGTCGGCGCGTCCGAGCTGGGCCAGTTTCGCCGGCAGCGTCATCGTATAGGCCGGCCGGCCGAAGAAGGGCGCCCACACGCCTTCACCTTCCTGCGGAACCTGGTCGGGCAACAAGCCGATCGGCTGACCGCTTTTTAAAGTTTTTGCCAGGATGCGCACGCCCGACAGGTTGGCCGGCGCCAGGTGCAGGTTATGGCGCGCCCGCGCGCCTTCGACCAGTGGTTTCAGCGCGCTTTTCTTGGGCGGGCGGTACATCACCGTGAGCGCCGTGTGCAGCGCGATTTGCTGGGCGGTCATCTCGAAACAGCCCAGGTGTGGCGTCAGGAACACAATGCCGCGGCCGGCGTCGAGCACGCGCTGCACCACCTCCCAGTTTTCCACTGTGGCATGACGGGCAACACGCTCCGGCTTGCCGCACCAGACAAATGCCAGCTCGACGATGGCTTTACCGGCCTCGGCGACGGCGGCGCGGCGCTGGGAACGATAGCCTGCCTGGGCCAGGTTGGCATCGAGACGGCGCCGGTACGAAGGCGACAACCAATACACCAGCCAGCCCAGCATGCTGCCGAGCGCATGCAGCATGCCTAGTGGAAAGACGGACAATACTCTGAATAAAATAACTAGCATGCGCTTGATCGGCATCGATGCACAAAGCGTGCCCCTCAGCCAGAATTTCTTAAAGGAGCGTAAAATACCACTTTACGCAGGATCCGCCGAGTTAATAGACAACTTGCGAAGCGGAATATAAATGTCGCTAAAGCGTCGCAGGCACAGGTTGCTGCGGCAGTTTTTTGATCACAGTAACTGGAGCCTTCATGTCCAACGATTATCTCTTTACTTCCGAATCCGTCTCGGAAGGCCATCCCGACAAAGTCGCCGACCAGATCTCGGACGCGATTCTCGACGCCATCCTCGAGCAAGACCCGCGCGCCCGCGTCGCTGCTGAAACCCTATGCAACACGGGTCTCGTGGTGCTGGCCGGCGAAATCACGACCCACGCCAACGTCGATTATATCGGCGTTGCCCGCGATACCATCAAGCGCATCGGCTACGACAACACCGACTTCGGCATCGACTATAAAGGTTGCGCCGTCATGGTCTGCTACGACCGCCAGTCGCCGGACATCGCTCAGGGCGTCGACGAAGGCGCCGGCCTCGACCTCGACCAGGGTGCGGGCGACCAGGGCTTGATGTTCGGCTATGCCTGCGACGAGACCGCCGAGCTGATGCCAGCCGCGATCCACTACGCGCACCGCCTGGTCGAGCGCCAGTCGCAGCTGCGCAAGGATGGCCGCCTGCCATGGCTGCGTCCGGATGCGAAGAGCCAGGTCACGCTGCGCTACGTCGACGGCCGCCCGGTCTCGGTCGACACCGTCGTGCTCTCGACCCAGCACCATCCCGACGTGTCGCATTCGCAGATCGAGGAAGCGGTGATCGAGGAAATCATCAAGCCGACCCTGCCGCGCGAATGGCTGCAAAACACCAAATACCTGGTGAACCCGACCGGCCGCTTCGTCATCGGCGGCCCGCAAGGCGATTGTGGCCTGACAGGCCGCAAGATCATCGTCGACACCTACGGCGGCGCAGCCCCGCACGGCGGCGGCGCGTTCTCGGGCAAGGATCCTTCGAAGGTCGACCGCTCGGCCGCCTACGCCGCGCGTTACGTGGCGAAAAACATCGTCGCCGCCGGCCTGGCGCGCCAGTGCCAGGTGCAGGTCAGCTACGCCATCGGCGTCGCGCGGCCGATCAACATCACGGTCTACACCGAGGGCACCGGCGTCATTTCGGACGAGAAAATCGCCCAGCTGGTGATGGAACATTTCGACCTGCGCCCGAAAGGCATCGTGCAGATGCTCGACCTGCTGCGCCCGATCTACACCAAGTCGGCCGCCTACGGCCACTTTGGCCGCGAAGAGCCGGAGTTTACGTGGGAGCGCACCGATAAGGCGGCGCTGCTGCGCGCCGAAGCAGGCTTGTCGTAAGGCAGTAAAGCGGCCATCAGTTTAGAAGGCTGATGGCCGCTTTTGTAGGGGCCGTTGAGGTCAATGGCCTCAACGGCGGTTTCACCGGGCTCTGCCCACGCAGTCGTGCTGATGCATTCCGCACATCGTCCGCAAATTGCAGCCGTCGCGTTCCGATAATTTCGCTGCCACTCTTCAAGCGCTGCACCGCGTGGGCAGAGCCCACCCTACGTATCGCGTCACCCATACCGATCAGCCCACGCATACAATCCGGCGCTGCTCCGTTTGTTGCAACCGCACAAATCCCCCTCAGCATGATCTGCGTCCGGTACGACGCCGCGCCAGACGTGCTACACTAGCCCGTTCCGAGGAGCGTTGCGACGAAAAATTCTTTTTCGCCAGGCTCGGATATCTCAACACTGCGCTCACGTTACTTTTTTCTTAACTTGAAAGGAGGGCGTGATGAGCGCCGTACTGAAAACCACCCAAGACTTCCACATTGCCGACATCTCCCTGGCCGCCTGGGGCGAGAAGGAAATCCGCATCGCCGAAACCGAGATGCCGGGCCTGATGGCAATCCAGGAAGAATTCGCCGCCGCGCAGCCATTGAAAGGCGCGCGCATCACCGGCTCGCTGCACATGACCATCCAGACCGCTGTGCTGATCCGCACGCTGGAAGCGCTCGGCGCGCAAGTGCGCTGGGCGTCGTGCAACATCTATTCGACCCAGGACCACGCCGCCGCCGCCATCGCCGCGGTCGGCACGCCAGTGTTCGCCGTCAAGGGCGAAACGCTGGACGAGTACTGGGAATACACGCACCGCATCTTCGAGTGGCCGAACGACGCCGCGGGTAACGCCGTGTACTCGAACATGATCCTCGACGACGGCGGCGACGCCACCCTGCTGCTGCACCTGGGCGCACGCGCCGAGACCGACATCTCGGTACTCGACAAGCCGGGTTCGGAAGAAGAGATCTGCCTGTTCAACGCCATCAAGGGCCGCCTGAAAACCGATCCCCAGTGGTACTCGAAGCGCCTGCCGCAAATCCTCGGCGTGACCGAAGAAACCACCACCGGCGTGCACCGCCTTTACCAGATGCACCAGGAGGGTAAACTGGCCTTCCCGGCGATCAACGTCAACGATTCGGTGACGAAATCGAAGTTCGACAACTTGTACGGCTGCCGCGAATCGCTGGTCGACGGCATCAAGCGCGCAACCGACGTCATGATCGCCGGTAAAGTCGCCGTCATCGCCGGTTACGGTGACGTCGGTAAAGGTTCGGCGCAAGCCATGCGCGCCCTGTCGGCGCAAGTCTGGGTCACCGAAATCGATCCGATCTGCGCGCTGCAGGCGGCGATGGAGGGTTACCGTGTCGTGACGATGGAATATGCGGCCGAGCACGGCGACATCTTCGTTACCTGTACCGGCAACTACCACATCCTGACCGAACAGCACATGCTGCGCATGAAGGACCAGGCAATCGTCTGCAACATCGGCCACTTCGACAACGAGATCGATGTTGCCTCGCTGAAGAAATATCAGTGGGAAAACATCAAGCCGCAAGTTGACCACGTCATCTTCCCGGACGGCAAGCGCATCATCCTGCTGGCCGAAGGCCGCCTGGTGAACCTGGGCTGCGGCACCGGCCACCCGTCGTACGTGATGAGCTCCTCGTTCGCGAACCAGACCATCGCCCAGATCGAGCTGTTCGCCAACACCGAGCAGTACCCGGTCGGCGTCTACACGCTGCCGAAGCACCTGGACGAAAAGGTCGCGCGCCTGCAGCTGAAAAAGCTCAACGCCCAGCTGACGGAGCTGACCGACGAGCAGGCCGCCTACATCTCGGTGAAGAAGGAAGGTCCATACAAGCCGGACCATTATCGTTATTGATTCAACCCTGGTTGAAGCGATAACGCAGGTTGCCCACGGACGCAGGCGTCCGTGGGCCCTCCCTAACAAGAAAACGCACCACGAAAGCTGAACATGCGCCTGCTTCTGACTTGGCTGATCAATGCCGCCGCCTTGATGGCATTGCCTTACCTCATGAATTCCGTGTCCGTCAGCAATGTCGGCACCGCCCTGATCGCCGCCCTCGTGCTGGGCCTGGTCAACACGCTGATCCGGCCCGTGCTGGTGTTGCTGACCTTGCCTGTCACGCTGCTGTCGATGGGGCTGTTCATCCTGGTGATCAACGCCGTCCTGTTCTGGCTGGTATCGCACTGGGTCGACGGGTTCGCGGTGGCGGGGTTCTGGTCGGCTTTCCTGGCAGCCATCTTGTACAGCGTGATTTCGTGGGCGCTTTCGACCTTGCTCCTCAAAAACGATGGAAACGCATAATTTCAGCATCGAGTTTTTCCCGCCCAAGACGCCCGAGGGCGCGGACAAGCTGCGCGTCACGCGCCGCAAACTGGCCGAACTGAACCCGAAGTATTTTTCGGTCACCTTCGGCGCCGGCGGCACCACCCAGCAGGGTACGCTTGACACCGTGCTCGACATCATGGCCGACGGCCACCTGGCCGCGCCCCACCTGTCGTGCATCGGCGCCACCCGCGACTCGATCCGCGCCATCCTCCAGCAATTCCAGGCCCAGGGCATCCGCCGCCTGGTGGCGCTGCGCGGCGATTTACCCAGCGGATATGGTGGCGCCGGCGAGCTGCGTTACGCCAATGAGCTCGTCGAGTTCATCCGCGCCGAAACCGGCGACTGGTTCCATATCGAAGTCGCAGCCTATCCGGAAGTGCACCCGCAGGCGCGCTCGCCGCAGGACGACCTGCTCAACTTCGAGCGCAAGGTCAAGGCCGGGGCGAATGCCGCGATCACCCAGTATTTCTACAATGCCGACGCTTACTTTCAATTCGTCGACAATGCACAAAAACTGGGCATCGATGTGCCGGTCGTGGCCGGTATCATGCCGATCACGAACTACACGCAACTGATGCGTTTTTCGGATATGTGCGGCGCCGAAATCCCGCGTTGGGTGCGCCTGAAACTGGCCAGCTTCGGCGACGACAGCGCCTCGATCAAGGCGTTCGGTCTGGATGTGGTGACTGGCCTGTGCGAACGCTTGCTGGCGGGCGGCGCCCCGGGCTTGCACTTCTACAGTATGAACCAGGCGGTGGCGACCACCGCCATCTGGCAGCGCCTGGTGTAAGCGGGCGGCAGCGGCCGCCAACGATCCCGGCACGCGCAGGCATTGCCGGGATTTTTTTATATCGGCGCGGCCGTTATTGCACGTCCGTCGCTTCGGTCACGACGATATCGAGCGGCACGTCGTGGCTGTCGCCCGCGAACAGCGCCTGCTGGCATGCATAGGCGATGCCCAGCGTGAACGGCCGTGGTGGCGCGGCCAGGGTGCGGTCATAAAAACCGCCGCCATAGCCGAGCCTGTAACCGTGCTCGTTGAAACCGAGGCAGGGCACCAGCAGTGCCGGTGGCCGTGCCACCGTGCGCAGTTCGGCCGGCACCGCGATACCCATCGGATCGAGCGCCATCGGCTCGCCCGGCGTCCAGGCGGCAAAGGCGAGCGCCGCGTGGCGCTGCACTACGACCGGCAAGGCCAGTACGGCACCTTCCTGCGCCAGTTGGAGGTAGGTGTCGTGCAAGTCCGGCTCGCCGCTCAGCGGCCAGTACACCGCCAGCAGGGGCGGGCGGGTGCGGCGCCACCAGGCTAGCACTTGTGCGCCGATGCGCTGGTCGTGCGCGCGCTTGCCGGGACCGTCCAGGCTGGCGCGCGTGGCCTTTAGATGGCGCCGCAGCGCCGCCTTGGCCGCCTTGGCCGCTTTGGCATCCAGGACGGCAGCGCCGGCAACAGTGTCTGCAGCCACGCTTGCCGCTACTGTTTGTTGTTTCCGCGCATCTTCGTGTGCGTGCAGCGGCGCGCCGTCATGATCCGTCGCCGGGGCCTGCGCCACACTCGCAACAAGGGTGCCTGCGGCGTAGCGGGCGCCACCCTGGAGCTCCGTTACGCTAGCCTCTGGTTCTGGTCGCGCAACGGATGCGCATGGTATTCTTGATGTGCCGGTCATGGTTCGATGAAGGGTTGTCATTCGTGTTTTTGCTTCCGAAGAATTTCTTAGCCGGCGCCGTCCTTGCCGCAGCCAGTGCCTCAGTGTTCGCCGAGCCGCAGGCCGAGGCGCCTGCCCCCACGGTAGCGCCAGTACCGGGCGCCACTACCGTTCCCGCAGCCCCCGGGGCCGCTCCCGCCACCGACACCGCGCGCGCCGAGGACGAGACTTTCCTGCTGCTGCGCGAAGCGGCGCGCCAGAACGACAGCGCGCGCGCCACCGCATTGGCTTCGCGCCTGCCGAACTACGTGCTGGCGCCGTATGTCGACTATTATCGTCTCAAACCGCGCCTGCGCGACGCCGGCGCCGACGAAATCCGCACCGTGCTGCAGCGCCACCAGGGCACAGCCGTCGCCGAGCGCCTGCGCACCGACTGGCTGCTCGAACTCGGGCGCGTGCGTGACTGGAACAATTTTGACCGCGAACTGGCTGGGGCGGCGCGCAGCGACGACCTGCAAGTGCGCTGCTATGCGCTGCTGGCGCGCGCCGCCCACGGCGAACGCGTGGTCGACGAGGCGCGCACTTTACTCGTCAATCCTCCCGCCTACGGCGAAGGCTGCGCGGCGCTGATGGCGCAGCTGGCGCAAACCGGTCAATTGAGCCAGGAAGAATTGCTGGCGCAACTGCGCCTGGCCGGCGAAATGGCCGCCACCGGCCCCTCGCGCCGCATCGCGCTGCTGCTGGGTGCTTCCGACACGCGCGCGGCGCAGGCCGTCGACGTGCCGGCGGTCGCCATGGCGCGCGGCATCGGCACCACCCGCGCCGAACGCGAAATTTATTTGGTTGCCCTCGGCCGCATGGCGCGCACCAGCCTGAAACTGGCGACCATCGCGCTCGACAAGAACAGCAGCAAGCTGACGCCGGACGAACGCGCGATCGGCTGGGCCAACGTGGCGCTGGCCGCCTCGATCGTGCTGGCGCCGGAAGCATCCGAATACTGGCGCCGAGCCGAAGGCGCGCCGCTGACCAATTTTCAGCGCGAATGGAAAGCGCGCATGGCCCTGCGCCGCGGCGACTGGCGCCAGGTTTCCGCTACCATCGACGCCATGCCCGCGCCGCTGCGCGACGAATCGGGCTGGGTTTATTGGCTCGGCCGGTCCTATGCGCAGCAGGGACGGCGCGAGGATGCCGATGCCCTGTATCGCCGCATCGCCACCCCGAACAATTTTTACGGCCAGCTGGCGCTGGAAGAACTGGGCCAGCAGATCGCGACGCCCCCCACCGCGCTGCCGGTGACGCCGGACGAAGTGAACCAGGTGGCGCAACTGCCGGCGCTGCGCCAGGCCATGAAATTCTATGAACTGCGCCTGCGCGCCGAGGGCAACCGCGAATGGAACTGGGCCACGCGGGGGATGAGCGAACGCCAGCTGCTGGCCGCGGCCGAGTATGCGCGCCGCAACGAGCTGCTCGACCGCATGGTCGAAACCTCGCTGCGCACCCGTACCGAACTCGATTTCAACCAGCGCTTCCCGGCGCCGCACAATGACATCCTGCAGCCGACCGCGAAAAACCTCTCGCTCGACACGGCCTGGGTATATGGCCTGATCCGCCAGGAATCGCGGTTCATTACCGATGCCCGCTCCGGGGTCGGCGCCTCCGGCCTGATGCAGGTGATGCCGGCCACCGGCAAGTGGGTGGCGGCCAAGATCGGCCTGACCGACTTCGTGCACAGCATGCTGAGCGACCTGCGCACCAACATCACCCTCGGCGCCAACTACATGAACATGGTGCTCGAAAATAACGACGGCTCGCAGGTGCTGGCTACTGCCGCCTACAACGCCGGTCCGGCCCGCTCGCGCACCTGGCGTGGAACGCTCGAGACGCCGATGGAAGGCGCGATCTTCGTGGAGACGATTCCCTTCTCCGAGACGCGAACCTATGTACGCAATGTGATGTCGAACGCTACCAACTACGCGGCCCTGTTCGAGAAGCGCCCGCAGTCGCTCAAGGCGAGATTGGGAACCATCACGCCGCGTACCGGCGGCGCCGGCCTGCCGTGATAGGGCTCCCGACGCGTTCCGTAAGGTAAAAGGAGAGCCCCATGCGCGATCCGAACGTGGTGGTATTCGGCGGTTCCGGTTTCATCGGCAGTCACTTGCTGGCATTGCTGGCGCAAGAAGGCATCCCGGCCCTGGTGCCGGTGCGCCATGCGGCGCGCGTGCGCCACTTGACCACCTTGCCCGGCGTCGACGTGGTGGAGGCGGACATCCACGACGACGCGACGCTGCGCCGCCTGTTGGCAGGGCGCACGGCGGCCTTGAACCTGGTCGGTATCCTGCACGGCAGCCGCGCCCAGCCTTATGGTCCCGAATTCCGGCGTGCCCACGTCGAACTGCCGCAGCGCATCGTCGACGCCTGCCGCGCGAGCGGCGTGCCGCGCTACCTGCACATGAGCGCGCTCGGCGCGAACGTCAACGGGCCGTCGATGTACAGCCGCTCGAAAGCCGATGGCGAGCTGGCCGCGCGCAGCCACCCCGAAGTGGCGGCGACCATTTTCCGGCCGTCGGTCGTGTTCGGTCCGGGCGACCATTTTCTGACCATGTTCGCGAAACTGCAGCGGCGCCTGCCGGTGGTGCCGCTGGCGGGCGCCGCGGCCACCTTCCAACCGGTGTACGTGGGCGACGTCGCCACCGCCTGGCTGCACGCGCTGCGCGATCCGCACGCCGCGCACCAGGTCTACCAGCTGGGCGGTCCCGGTATCTACACGCTGGCCGAGCTGGTGCGCCTGGCCGGACGCTATGCCGGCTGCGAACGGCCGGTGATCGAGCTGCCGGCAACGATGGCGCGGCTGCAGGCGCGCTTCTTCGAGCTGTTGCCGGGCGAGCCGCTCCTCACGCGCGACAACCTCGACTCGATGAAGGTCGATAACGTGCTCGCGCCGGGCATGGGGGACTTGACAGCGGCTTCGCTGGGAATCAAGCTCACCCCGCTCGAAGCGGTCGCGCCGCACTACCTGGCGTCCGGCGAGCCGCTCGACCGCCTGCGCACCCGCGCCGGGCGCTAATTTCGCCACCACCCAATCAGGAACGCCATGCAGACCATCGAACTCGACCCGACCCTCTCGAACACGCTCGACAATGCGCGCAAGCCCGGCCTGACGCTTGTCATCGGCAACAAGAACATCTCGTCGTGGTCGATGCGGCCCTGGGTGGCGGCAGTCGCGTTCAACATCCCGTTCACCGAAGTGCGCCTGCTGCTCGACCAGCCCGACACCGCCGCGAAAATCGCCGCCTATTCGCACGCCGGCCGCGTGCCGGTGCTGCTGGCAGGCGAGATGACGATCTGGGACAGCCTCGCCATCTGCGAATACCTGGCCGAACAGTTCCCGGATAAACACCTATGGCCGCAGGACGTGGCCGCGCGCGCCATGGCGCGCTCGATCACCGCCGAGATGCATTCTGGCTTTGCGTCGCTGCGCAACGACATGTCGATGAACATCCAGGCCCGCTTGCCGGGACGCGGGCGCACGGCCGGCGCCCAGGCCGACATCGGCCGCATCTGCGAAATCTGGGAAGAGTGTTTATCGCGCTTCGGCCACCACGGCTTCCTGTTCGGCGACTTTTCCATCGCCGACGCCTTTTATGCGCCGGTGGTGATGCGCTTTAAAACCTATGGCGTGGCGCTGGCGCCGGCGCTGCAGGGCTATTGCGAGCGCATGCTGGCGCATCCGGCGGTGGCGCGCTGGGTCGCCGAAGCGATGCGCGAAACCGACCTGACCCCGCTGCACGACGCCGACCTGCCGCGCGCATGACGATGCAGATCTACGTTGTCGGCGGCGCCGTGCGCGACGCGCTGCTCGGCTTGCCGGTCCAGGACCGCGACCATGTCGTCGTCGGCGCCACCCCGGAGGCCATGCTGGCAGCGGGATTTCGCCCGGTCGGCAAGGATTTCCCGGTGTTCCTGCACCCCGACACCCAGGAAGAGTACGCGCTGGCGCGCACCGAACGCAAAACCGCGCCCGGCTACCACGGCTTCGTGTTCCACACCGCGCCCGAGGTCACGCTGGAAGACGATCTGGTCCGGCGCGATTTGACCATCAACGCCATGGCGCAGGGCGAGGATGGCGTCATCGTCGACCCCTATGGCGGCCGCAGCGACCTGGACGCACGCGTGTTCCGCCACGTGTCGCCGGCGTTTGCCGAAGACCCGGTACGCATCCTGCGCCTGGCGCGTTTCGCCGCGCGCTTCCCGGAATTCACGGTGGCGCCCGAGACGCTGGCGCTGATGCAAACCATGGTGGAAGCAGGCGAGGTCGATGCCCTGGTGCCCGAGCGCGTCTGGCAGGAGCTGGCGCGCGGGCTGATGGAAAACCACCCGTCGCGCATGCTGGCGGTGCTGCGCGACTGCGGGGCGCTGGCGCGCATCATGCCCGAGCTCGATGCTTTATGGGGCGTGCCGCAGCCGCCTAAACATCATCCGGAAGTGGACACCGGTGTCCACATGATGCTGGTGATCGACGTCGCCGCCGAGGGGCGCCACACGCTGGCGGTGCGCTTCGCCGCCCTCATGCACGACCTCGGCAAGGGCGTCACCCCGGCCGACAAATGGCCATCGCACCACGGCCACGAAGGCATGGGCACCAAACTCATTGCCGCCCTCTGTCAGCGTTTGAAGGTGCCTAACGATTGCCGCGACCTGGCGCTGATCACCGCGCGCGAGCACGGCAACGTCGCGCGCGCCTTTGAGCTGCGCGCGAACACCATGGTCACCCTGTTCGAGCGCTGCGACGCCTTCCGCAAGCCGGAGCGCTTCAATGACATGCTGCTGGCCGCCGAATGCGACGCGCGCGGCCGCGGCGACCCGACGCATCCCATGCGCACGCGCCCCTATCCGCAGCGCCCGTATCTCGAGCGGGCGCTGGCGGTAGCGCGCGCCGTGAATGCCGGCGAAGTCGCGGCCAGTTGCGGCGACAACAAGGCGCAGATCCCCGAAGCGGTGCACCGCGCGCGGGTGACGGCCGTGTCGCAGTGGGTGTACAGCGCAGAGGGCGCGCAGGCGTATGCCGAAGGCCAGCACCCGGGATAATCATCGGCACGAACGCGCGGGCATGCCCGCCCTACGGTGCACCACCACCGGTAGCAAGTTCATGGAACAGTGGCGTAACGTAGGGCGGGCATGCCCGCGTTCCCCCCTCTGCATCGACGCAAAAGTGGTCCCGGCCACCACCCCATGCATGAAAACTGAACGCCACCACCCCTTCGTCCTTTACCCGGGATAATCATCGGCGGGCATGCCCGCGTTCCACCTCCTGCACCGACGCGGCGATGATCCCGGCTACCGCCCATGCATGACAACTGGACAACACCATCCCGTCCTCCTATAGTCGAGCATCCCTAACTCGGCAGACCCCATGCACCGGATCGACGTCAAACCCTCCTGGCAGGCGCTCCCCGTCGGCATCGCCGGCCTGACGCTGGCCTTCGTGCTGGCCTCGTCCGCCGGGCGCGCCGCAGCGATGTTCGGCCCGGCCAGCTGGCGCGGCCTGTTCGCGCTGGTCTGCATCGCCATGGCCGCCTTGCCCTGGCTGGTGCTGGACCGCGAAGGGCGGCGCCAGATCGGCCTGAAAAAGCCGCGCCACGCCGCCTGGCTGCCGCTCGCCTTGCTGCTGGGCGTGCTGGCCGCGAGCGCCTGCTACCTGCTCGGGGTCACCCTGTATGGCGCCAGTGCCGATAACTGGTTCGTCAGCGTCGCCCGCAACTACCAGCTGCAGCCGAGCGCCGGCTGGAGCTTGCTGCGCCTGCACCTGACGTTCACCATCGTCGCCTGCCTGTTCAGCCCGATCGGCGAAGAGATCTTCTTTCGCGGCTTCCTGCAAAAGGTGCTGGAAGACCGCCACGGCCGTACCCGCGCGACCGTCATGGAGGCAAGCCTGTTCGCGCTGGTGCACCTGTGCCACCATGGCATCCTGCTGGGCGCGGCCGGATTCCAGTTGCTGCCCGTGTCCGGCGCCTTGTGGGTAGGGCAGATGTTCCTGCTCGCGCTGCTGTTCGCCTGGCTGCGCCGCGGCAGCGATGCGATCCTGGCGGCGATCCTGGCCCACGCCGCCTTCAACGCCGCCATGAACGGCTGGATCTTCGCCAGGCTGTGGCCCTGAGCATGCCAACACAGCCATAATTGTTACAAGACGTACATAGTCGGTGTGACGAAGGCAGTTTTGCTATGCTCATAGCATGAGCAGATTGTTACAGCAGACGGACAGGGTTTTCGCGGTGCTGATGCACCGTCTCGAGGCGATGGGACCGCGCCAGCGCCTGTGCTACGGCACGCTCGCCGCGCTGGCCCTGGTCGCCTTGCTCGCCTTTCTGTACACGCGCACCACCGGGGTCGACGTCGATACCCAGAACCGCGTGATGTTCGACCTGCACGAACTGCAGCAGGTCGACGCCGAATGGGACACCAACCTGCTGCGCGCCCATATCGGCAGCAACGTCGCCGATGCGCGCCTGGCCGCGCCGCTGCCGCAGATCGACGAATTGAGCGCGCGCCTGGCCGAGGCGCTGCCGATGGCACGCGGCAACGGTGCGCGCCATGCGCATGAAGCGCTGCTGGCCTCGCTGCGCACCAAGACCGAACTCGTGGCGCAATTCCGCACCCTGAATCCGCCATTGCGCGCGGCGCTGCTGTCGCTGCCGCCGGCGCTGGCCGACCTCAAAACGGAACTCGGCGGCATCGAAGGCGCACTGGCGCCGGGCCGGGTCGTGGTGCGGCTCGACGCGCAACTCAACGATTTACTGGCCGATACGCTGCGCTACAACCTGGCCCCGAATCCTGCGTTGGCCGCCCGCATCGCGGGCAACCTGGCCCAGATCGAAGCCCAGAAAGACCGTTTTTCGCTGGCCGTGAACGAGCAGATCGAGGCCCTGGCGCGCGATACCCGCACCATCCTCGCCAACCGCCCGCGCGAAAACGACATCGAAGCGCGCATCGCCGCGCTCGACACCGGCGAAGCGATGGCGCGCCTGGGACGCGAACTCGACCGTTCGTTCCAGGCCGAAGTGCTCGAACGCCAGCGCTACCGCGGCTTCCTGTTCGGCTATTCGATCCTGCTGCTGGCGTTACTGGCCTACGCCGGCTGGCGCCTGCGCCGCAGTTACCGCATCATCAACGACGTCAACCGCCGTCTGAGTGCCGCCAACGACACCCTGGAACACCGCGTCGCCGAACGCACCGCCGAGCTGGAGGCGCAGTCGACCAAGCTGGCGCGCCTGGCCCAGCACGACAGCCTGACCGGCCTGGTCAACTACGGCCAGCTGACGCGCCTGCTGGAGCTGGCGCTGGTGCGCGCGGCGCGGCGCGACAGCGTGGTAGTGGCCATGTTCATCGACCTCGACGGTTTTAAAGGGGTGAACGACACCTGGGGCCACGCCACCGGCGACCTGGTGCTGCAACTGGTGGCGCGCCGCGTGCAAAAAGTGCTGCGCGCCGAAGACATCCTGGCGCGCCTGGGCGGCGACGAATTCGTCGTCATGCTCGAGGGCGTCGGTTCGCCCGACGGCGCGCTGCGCATCGCCCGCCTGGTGCTCGACCAGATCGAAGGCATCGTCGAGGCCGACGGCAACCCGGTGTCGATCTCGGCCAGCATCGGCATCGCCAGCGCACGCGGCCGCGCCGGCGCCGAGTGGGGCGCCGCCGCCTTGCTGGCGGATGCCGACAAGGCGATGTACGCCGCCAAGCAGGCCGGCAAGGGCACGTTCATCATCAGCCCGAACGCGCACTGGGCGGGAGACAGCGCGCCTGGCGTGTCCTGAACTGCGCAACGTCAGGCGGGCATTGACGCTACAATGACGGCATGGTGCAGCGCACAAAAAACGGACCGATTCCATGCCTGACAATTCGATAAGCAACTGGTTTGCCAGCCTGGCCGGCACCAGCGCGCGGCCGTCGGTGCTGGTCAAGGCCTTAAGCAGACGCGACCGCCGCCGCATGCTGAAGCATTTTCTGGCGCTCGACGCCGCCGACCGCCTGCTGCGCTTCGGCACCGTGCTGCCGGACCCGCAAATCCACGCCTACGTCGACAAGATCGATTTCAAGCGAGACATCGTGTTCGGCGTCGTCAGCCGCGGTTTTCAACTAGTCGGCGTCGGCCACCTCGCCTTTGCGCCGCCGGAACCGGGCCGCGCCGGCACCACGGCCAAGCAACGGGTGGCGGAATTCGGCGTGTCGGTCTCGACATCGGCGCGCGGGCAGGGCGTCGGTTCGCGCCTGTTCGAACGTGCGGCGATCCACTGCCGCAACAACGACATCGACACCCTCTACATGCAGTGCTTGTCGAGCAACCGCACGATGATGCACATCGCCAAAAAGGCGGGCATGGAGATCAAGCGCGAGTACGGCGAAGCCGATGCCTATCTGCACCTGCCGCCGCCGAGTCCGGGCAGCGTGATGCGCGAGGCGCTGGAAGAGCAGTTCGCGGTGATCGATTACACCGTCAAAGCCAACGCCCGTGCGGCAGTTAAATGGTTTTTACCAAGAAAGAAAGAATAGACCCGTAGGGTGGGCGGGTTTCCCGCCCACGCGGTGATAGTTATCGGTTCTAATGCCGGGCTCGATGATCTTGCTGCCAACAATCGACGCGTGGGCGGCAAAGCCGCCCACCTTACGGGTCAGCGCGTCTATTGCGGTAGGATCAGTCCGGCAATCAAATAATAATAATTACCGCCCCGACTCCCCAATCGGCAACGCCGTCGTCTCCTTAATCCGCTGCAACGCAAAACTCGACTTCACATCCAGCACCGACGGATGGCGCAATAAAGTCGCCATCATGAAGCGCGAGAAATGGTCCATGTCTTCCACATGCACGCGCAGCAGGAAATCCATCTCGCCGGTCATCGCATAACAAGCCACCACTTCCGGCCAGGCCGCCACCGCCTGGGCGAACTCGAAGCGGGGAGACGTGGCGGGCACGCGCGAATTGGCCGGCCCTTCGCTGTGCTTTTCCAGGCGCACGTTCACATACGCCAAGAGCCCCAGTCCAATCTTGTCCGGGTCGACCAGCGCCACGTATTGGCGAATGACGCCGGCTTCTTCCAGGCGCTTGATGCGGCGCAGGCAGGGGGAGGGCGACAGGTTCACGCGCTCGGCCACATCCTGGTTCGACAGGCGGCCGTCGGCCTGCAAAATCTCCAGGATCTTGCGGTCCGTTTTGTCCAATTCTACCTTTGACATAAATTTCCCTTGTGCTGACCAGAGCCGCAATTTTATTGCGCAACTGGTGAGTTGGGGGGAATTGATTGGTATTTAATGCCGGAGCCACAAGCGTATAGTGTCGCCAATCACGGAGGAGACATCTCCGTCGCCGCGCCAACAACAATAACAAGGCGCCGCACCCATGAAAAATGCATACCGCTGCGAGAAATCTCGCAGCGGTCGTGCACAACATAACGGAGACTCACCAATGAACGCACCCCTCGACCGTTCCCAGCTGCAGCCATCCCAGCCAGGGCACGAGATCACGCTCGACGACAAGTGGACGCTCGAGCGCGGCCGCGCCTTCATGACCGGCACGCAAGCGCTGATCCGCCTGCCAATGCTGCAGCGCGAGCGCGACCTGCAGGCTGGCCTGAACACCGCTGGCTACATCACCGGTTACCGCGGCTCGCCCGTCACCGCCGTCGACCAGACCGCGATGAAGGCGAAAAAACACCTGGAAGCGCACCACGTCAAATTCCATCCGGGCATGAACGAAGACCTGGCGGCGACCGCCGTCTGGGGCACCCAGCAGACGAATCTGTACAAGGATGCGAACTACGACGGCGTGTTCGCCATGTGGTACGGCAAGGGCCCGGGCGTCGACCGTTGCGGCGACGTGTTCAAACACGGTAACAACGCCGGCTCCGCCAAGCACGGCGGCGTACTGGTGCTGGCCGGCGACGACCATGCGGCGAAGTCCTCGTCGACCGCGCACCAGTCCGACCACATCCTGACCCACTGCGGCATCCCGGTGCTGTACCCGTCGTCGGTGCAGGAATACATCGATTTCGGCTTGCATGCCTGGGCCATGAGTCGCTACACCGGCCTGTGGGTGTCGATGAAGTGCGTCACCGACATCATCGAATCCGGCGCCGTGGTCGACCTCGACCCGGACCGCGTGCAGATTCAACTCCCGACTGACTTCGAGCTGCCGGAAGGCGGCTTGAATATCCGCTGGCCGGACGCCGTGCTCGACCAGGAAGTCCGGATGAGCAACTTCAAGTGGTACGCGGCGCTGGCGTATGCGCGTGCGAACAAACTGAACAAGATCATCTGGGACAGCCCGGCACCGAAGATCGGCATCATCACCGCCGGCAAAAGCTATGTCGACACGCGCCAGGCGCTGGCCGACCTCGGCATCGACGAACAGGCGGCGCGCGACATCGGCCTGCGCCTGTACAAGGTCGGCATGACCTGGCCGCTCGAATCGGAAGGCGTGCACGAGTTCGCGCGCGGCCTGGACGAGATCCTGGTGGTCGAAGAAAAGCGGCAAGTGATGGAATACGCGCTGAAGGAAGAGTTATATAACCTGCCGGACGGCGAACGTCCGCGCGTGGTGGGTAAATTCGACGACACCGGCGAGTGGCACAACAAGAACCGCACCGGCCACGGCGACTGGCTGCTGCCGGCGACGTATGAGCTGAACCCGGCGCAGATCGCACGCGCCATCGCCAGCCGCATCTCGCACTACTGCGCCGGCCACCCTGTCGCCGAGCGCGTAAAAGAACGCATCGCCTTCCTCGAAGCGAAAGAGCTGGTCCTCAAGAATATTCCAGCCAAGGCCAATCCGGATACCGACCGCATCCCGTACTTCTGCTCGGGCTGCCCGCACAACAGTTCGACCAAGGTGCCGGAAGGCTCGCGCGCCATGGCCGGCATCGGCTGCCACTACATGGTGCTGTGGATGGACCGCGAAACGTCGACGTTCACGCACATGGGCGCTGAGGGCACGACCTGGATCGGCCAGGCCCCGTTCACCAGCGAAAAGCACGTGTTCGTCAACCTGGGCGACGGTACCTATTTCCACTCGGGCATCCTGGCGATCCGCGCCGCGGTCGCGGCCAAGGTGAACATCACCTACAAGATTCTGTACAACGACGCGGTCGCCATGACCGGAGGCCAGAACGTCGACGGTCCGCTCGACCCGGGCATGATCAGCCGCCAGATCGCGGCCGAAGGCGTGGGCCCGATCATGGTCGTCACCGACGAGCCGGAAAAATACCCGAGCGATTACGCCTGGGCGCCGGGTGTCACCGTGCATCACCGTTCCGAGCTGATGGACGTGCAAAAAGCGCTGCGCGAACTGCCGGGCGTGACCGCCGTCATCTACGACCAGACCTGTGCCTCGGAAAAACGCCGGCGCCGCAAAAAAGGCGAATTCCCCGACCCTGCCAAACGCGCCGTCATCAACGAGGCCGTCTGCGAAGGTTGCGGCGATTGCTCGGTGCAGTCGAATTGCCTGTCGGTCGAGCCGCTGGAAACGGAACTGGGGCGCAAGCGCCAGATCAACCAGTCCTCGTGCAACAAGGATTTCTCGTGCGTCTCCGGCTTTTGCCCATCGTTCGTGACGGTGGAAGGCGGCGGCCTCAAAAAGCCGAAAAAGGCGAGTGTCGCCACCGATAAGGCGCCGCCACCGCTGCCCGAACCAACGATCCCGGCGATCGACAGCCCGTTCGGCATCCTGGTCGCCGGCGTCGGCGGCACCGGTGTCGTCACCGTCGGCCAGATCCTGGCGGTCGCCGCCCACGTCGAAGGCAAGGGCGCGATCGTGCTCGACCAGAGCGGCCTGGCGCAGAAGGGCGGTCCGGTGATGTCGCACGTGCGCCTGGCGCAGCACCAGGCCGATTTGCACTCGACCCGCGTCGGCACCGGCAGCGCCGACCTCGTGATCGGTTGCGACCAGATCGTCGCCGCCAGCCGCGATGCCCTCTCCCGCATGGGCGAAGGCCGCACCTGGGCCGCCGTCAACGGCACCGGCTCCACCACCGCGGCCTTCGTCAAAAACCCGGAGTGGCAATTCCCGGCCGAAGGCTCGCGCGCCGCCATCCAGCTCGCCTGCGGCACGGACAATGTCGATTTCGTCGACGCTGGCCAGATCGCGACCACGCTGATGGGCGACGCGATTGCCACCAACATGTTCATGCTCGGCTACGCCTTCCAGAAGGGCCGCGTGCCACTCACCGAAGCGTCCCTGATGCGCGCGATCGAACTGAATGGCGTCTCGGTGCCATTCAACAAGGCCGCCTTCAACTGGGGCCGCAGCGCCGCGCACGACCTGGCAGCGGTGAAAAAGCTGACGACGCCGGCCAAGGTGGTCGAGTTCAAGCGCACCCAGACCCTCGATGACTTGGTCAAGCGCCGCATGGAACTGTTGACGGCTTACCAGAACGCCGGCTACGCGGCCCAATACAAGGCCTTCGTCGACCAGGTGCGCGCCGAAGAGGCAAAACTCGGACCATCGACGCGCCTGACCGAAGCCGTGGCCCGTTATTTCTACAAGCTGATGGCCTACAAGGACGAATACGAAGTGGCGCGCCTGCACACCGATCCGGCCTTCAAGGAAAAGATCGCCAACATGTTCGAAGGCGACATCACCGTCAAATACCACCTGGCGCCGCCGCTGCTGGCCAAGCACGACAAGGAAGGCCGCGCGATCAAGCAGGAATACGGTCCATGGATGTTGAAAGCCTTTGGCGTGATGGCGAAACTGAAGGGCTTGCGCGGTACCCCGTTCGACGTGTTCGGCTACACGGCCGAGCGCAAGACCGAGCGCGCCCTGATCGGCCAGTACCGTGACACCGTCGCTGCGCTGCTGCCGAAGCTGTCGAGCGAGAACCTGGCGCAAGCCGTGGCGATCGCCAGCATTCCGGAAGACATCCGCGGTTATGGGCACGTGAAGGAACGCCACCTGAAAGCGGCCAAGGCCAAGGAAGCCCAGCTGTTGTCGGCTTTTGACCAACCGGCAGGTCTCAACCACGCAGCCTGATCGTCGTTTCACATTGCCTTTAGCGCCAGGCCCGGCTTCCAGCTGGTCCTGGCGTTGTTGTTTCGCGGCACTAAAACCGCTATTTCAAAAAAAGGCTGGGGTAGCAAACGTACCGCCTTCTCAAAGCGGCAGGCTTGTCTTACTCTTTCCTGACAAATTTGTCCTCCAAACTATTTCCTATGAATTCGCCCACTTTCCAGCACGGCCGCCTGGCCACTTCGCTTCGCCTGATCGGCACCGGCCTGATCGCCGCGCTGACGCTTGCCGCCTGCGGTGGCGGCGGCGGCGGTTCCGTCGGCACCATGACGAGTTCACCGCAGGCCAGCGGCGGGGCCGAACCGGACGTCGCGACCCTGGGCGATGCTTTTAATACCTACTGGAACCTGTGCGCCAAGCCGCGCAGCGGCATCGATCCGTACACCGGCAAAGCCTACCCCGACAAGCAGGGTACCCTGCGCGACGAGCTGACCTTCCTGCGCGCCTGGACTCACCAGAACTACCTCTGGTACAACGAAATCCCGGCCACCATCAGGATGGCCGATTACACCAACCCGATCGACTATTTCAATCGCCTCAAAACGCCGGCCGTGACCGCATCGGGCACGCCCAAGGACCAGTTCCACTTCACCTACGATTCGGCCGATTGGGACAAACGCACCAATTCGGGGATCGAACTCGGCTATGGCATCACCTGGAGCAGCGCCGGTTCGACCGCGCCGCGCACCTGGAACGTCGCCATCGTCGAACCGGGTTCGCCGGCCGCCGCCGCCGGCCTGCGCCGCGGCGACCAGCTGACCCTGGTCGACGGGGTCGACTTCGTCAACGCCAGCGACGCCGCCTCGGTCAACCGGATCAACGACGCCCTGTTCCCCGACACCCCGGGCGAATCGCACAGCTTCAGCCTGCGGCGCGGCGCGGCGAACGTCGCCGTCGTCATGCCGGCGCAGGACGTGACGGCGCTGTCGGTGAAAGGGACCAAGGTGATCGATACCGCGGGCGGCAAGGTCGGCTACCTCAGCTTCGAGAACCACAATGCGGTGGCCGAGCGCCAGCTGATCGACGCTTTTACAACCCTGAAAAACGCGAACGTCAACGGCCTGGTGCTGGACATGCGCTACAACGGCGGCGGCCTGCTGCACGTCGCCGCCGAACTGGGCTACATGATTGCCGGCCCGGTGTCGACGGGCCGGGTGTTCGAGCGCCTGCAATACAACGACAAGACCCCGGTGGACCCGGGCGACACCATCGCGTTCCCGGCGACGGCGGTCGGCTTCAGCGCCGGCCCGGGTACCGTCCCCAAGGGCACGGCGCTGCCGACCCTGGGCCTGAACCGCGTCACCATCTTGACCACCGACGGCACCTGCTCGGCCAGCGAGGCAGTGATCAATGCGCTACGCGGCATCGACGTCCAGGTCGACGTGATCGGCGCCCAGACCTGCGGCAAGCCCTACGGCTTCACCCCGGTGCCGAACTGCGGCACGACCTATTTTTCGATCGAGTTCAAGGGCGTGAACGCCAAGGGTTTCGGCGACTACAGCGACGGCTTCGCGCCCACTTGCGCCGTGGCCGACGACCTGACGCGCGACCTGGGCGATCCGAACGAAGCGCTGCTGTCGACAGCGCTGAGCTACCGTGCCAGCGGCGTCTGCCCGGCGCAAAACCGTACCTCGGCGCAGGCGATGGCGATCACGGTGCGCACCGCGGTGCGGCCGCATGTGTCCCAGATTGCGATTCATAACAGGGCGCGATAGCACGCCGCGTTCGTAGGGTGGACCGGGCCACCCTACGTTTTATTCACCAGCACCGCCGCCAGTACCATCACCAGTCCCACCAGCGACACCCCCCACACCAGCGAGCGCAGCACCGGCACGCCGAACGCGTACAGCGGTAAATAAACCACGCGCGCAAGCAGGTACAGCCAGCAGCCCCACAGCGTCACCGTGCTTTCCTCGTTCGCCACATGCGCGATCAGGACCGCGGCGGCGAACAACGGCAGCGTTTCGAACAGGTTCGCTTGCGCCCGCTGAAGGCGCGCCGTGATCGGGCGCGGCGGCGGCGCCTCGCCGTCGCGCGCGCTCATGTTGTACTGCAGGCCGGTTTCCTGCGTACGCAGCTGCGCCGTCAGCATGATCTGCACCAGCGCCAGCACCAGGGTCCAGGCCAGGATCGTCAATTCGGTCGTCATCGGTATTCCCCTCACGCTTGTCAATACGGCCGAGCATAACAAAGGGCTGGGCCGCAAAGCGCTCGTCTGCACGGGGCCAAACCCGACTATAATTTTCCGCTTTGCCGCCTCCCTTTACCTGCCGGAGCTTCACCGATGATTCGTTCTGCATTATTGCTTGCACTGCTTGCCGCTTCGCCCCTGTCCGCCCATGCCAATACGGCCGCTTCCAACCTGACCACGGTCTCGGAGCGCTCCGGCTTCCAGGCCACCGGCCGCTACGACGAAGTGATTCACCTGTGCGCAGCGTTTGCCAAGGCGTATCCGAAGGAAGTCAAATGCATCGAATTCGGGCGCACCCCCGAAGACCGGCCGATGCTGGCGTTGGTCGCCACCCGCAGCGGCGCCTTTACGCCGCAGGCGGCAAATAAACAGGGCATTCCCGTCACCCTGATCCAGGGCGGCATCCACGCCGGCGAGATCGACGGCAAGGACGCCGGCTTCCTGGCGCTGCGCGAAGTGCTGGAAAATCGCCTGGCAAAAGGCGCCCTCGACAAGCAGGTGCTGCTGTTCGTCCCGGTGTTCAACGTCGACGGCCACGAGCGCTTCCAGCAGTGGAACCGTCCCAACCAGCGCGGTCCGGTCGAAATGGGCTGGCGCACCACCGCCCAGAATTTCAACCTGAACCGCGACTACGTGAAAGCCGACGCGCCCGAGATGCAGGCCATGCTGAACCTGGTGAACGCCTGGGACCCGCTGACCTATGTCGACCTGCACGTGACCGACGGCGCCAAGTTCCAGCACGACGTCTCGATCCAGGTCGAACCGGTCTATTCGGCCGATCCCGAGTTCCGCAAGGCCGGCCTGGCGCTGCGCGCCAACGTCATCGCCGACATCGCGAAACAGGGCTCGACGCCGCAGTCCTACTACATGTCGTTCGCCAAAACCGACGATCCGCAATCGGGGTTTGTCGACGGCGTCTCCGACCCACGCTTCTCGACCGGCTACTTCCCGCTGCGTAACCGCATGGCGATGCTGGTCGAAACCCATTCGTGGAAGGACTATCCGACCCGCGTGCGCATCACCCACAACAGCGTGATCTCGGTGCTGGAGCAGGTGGCGCAGCACGGCAAACAGTGGCAGCTTGCCGCCGCCGCAGCCGATGCCCGCGCCGCGCGCCTGGCCGGCACGCCGGTGGCGCTGACCTATAAGACCACCGAGAAATCGACCATGGTCGATTTCAACGGCTACGCATACACGCGTACGCCGTCCGACGTCTCCGGCATCCTGATGACGCGCTACGACGAAAACAAACCGCAGGTCTGGCGCGTGCCGCTGCGCGACGAGGTCGTGGCCGACCTGCAGGTGGCCGCGCCGCGCGCCGGCTACATCGTCCCCGCTGCGCATGCCGCCATGGTCGCGGCCAAACTGACCCAGCACGGCATTGGCTTTCGCAAGCTCGACAAGCCGCTGGCGCGTTTCGCCGGCGAGACCTTCCGCGCCGACAAGGCGACGTTTGGGACCAAATCGCTGGAATCGCACCAGCGCCTGACGGTGGAAGGCAGCTGGAAGAGCGAAGCGCGCGACGTCGGCCGCGGCGCCCTGTTCGTGCCGATCGCCCAGCCCAAGGCGCGCCTGGTGATGGCGCTGCTGGAGCCGCAGGCGCCCGATTCGCTGCTGGCCTGGGGCTTGTTCAACAATGCCTTCGAGCCGAAGGAATACATGGAAGAGTACGTCGCCGAAGACGTCGCGCGCGAACAGATGGCGGCCGACCCGGCCGTGGCCGCCGAATTCAAGCGCCGCCTCGAGAGCGACCCGGCGTTTGCGAAAAACCCGCACGCCCGCCTCGAATTCTTCGCCCGCCGGCATGCGTCGTGGGACGAGCGTTTGAATTTGTATCCGGTGCTGCGCGCGAACGTTGCGCCGTAATCCGTGGTGCTGCTGACGCCGCGTTGACGCAGGCGGTGATCGGCGGGCATGCCCGCCCTACGGTCGGCGTAAGCCCGCGATGTTGCTGACGCCGCGTTGGCGCACGCGGTGATTGGCGGGCATGCCCGCCCTACGGTCGGCGTAATCCCGCGATGTTGCTGACGCCGCGTTGGCGCATGCGGTGATTGGCGGGCATGCCCGCCCTACGGTCTACGGCGTAACGTAGGGCGGGCATGCCCGCCGGTGGCACCGATGAACATTCGCGCCATCACGCTCCCAGCAGCTCCCGCACTGTCGCGACATACCGCTCGCTGACGGTCACCTCGACCCCGCAGCGCAAGCGCAGCAGATAACTCCCATCTCCCACCACACTCAAGCCCGCCGCCTGCCCACGGCGCACGATCGCACCGCGATGCACCCGCAGGAACTGCGCCGGATCCAGGTGCTCTTCCAGCCGGCTCAGCGCCACCCGGTGCAGCGGCGAGCCCGTCGCCGTATGCAGCGCCACGTAGTTCCCCTGCGCCTCGCACCAGAGGATGTCGGCCACCCGCACCTGGTCGATGCGTCCGACCGAGCGCACGCTGATCTGCGCGAGGTAGGCCGGCCCTTCGGTATAAGCCTGCAAGGCGCGCCCGTAGGCGCCGCGCTGGCGTCCGGCCAGCAGTAGCGCGGCCCGTTCCACCGCCTGCGCCAGGCGCGCATCGTCCAGGGGTTTGAGCAGATAGTCGAGCGCGTGCACGTCGAAGGCGTCGATCGCGTATGTGTTGTGGGCGGTGACAAACACCACCAAGGGCGGCTCGGCCAGGCGACCCAGTTCGCGCGCCAGCAGCAGGCCCGATTCGCGCGGCATCTGGATGTCGAGGAAGAGCAGGTCGATGCGGCAGCGCGCCAGCCCCGTGCGTGCGCGCGCCGCGCTATCGGCCTCGAACACGAGCCGCCAGCCGGGATGGGCCTCCATCGCCAGGCGCAGGTTGTTGCGGCCGGGTTCTTCGTCGTCGACGATCGCGTAGTGAATGGGTGAAGTCTGCATAGGTCAGTCGCGCAGCGCCAGCGGCAGGCTGATCTCGGCGAGGAAGTGGCTACCCTGCTGTTCGGTGCGCAGCGTGGCGCGCGGGTTGGCCAGGGCCAGGCGCGCGCGCGTATTCGCCAAACCGAGGCCGGTGCCGGGATTGGGAGAACTGTAGGCGCTGACCGGGTTCATCACGCGGATCAGGAGTTCGTCGGCGCTGCGCTCGAACGAGAGGCGGATGTCGCCGGCGCCGTCGTGGCAATCGAGGTCGTGGCGCAGCGCGTTCTCGATCAGCGGCTGCAGCAGCAAGGGCGGGCATTCTCCGCGCCGCACCCGCTCGTCGTCGCCGTCGATGCGGATGCGCAGGCGTTCGCCGTAGCGCAGTCGCTGCAGGGCGAGGTAGTCGCGGATAAAACCGAGTTCTTCGTCGATGGTCGCCTGTTCGCGCTGGGTGGCGGACAAGGCATAGCGCAGCAGATCGGACAGGCGGCCGATGCCGGCCAGCGCATCCGCCTTGTCGCCGGCGCGCACCAGGGCGCTGATCGCGTTCAGGGCATTGAAGATGAAATGCGGTTCGAGCTGCGCGCGCAGGGCCAGCATGCGCTGCTGTTCGAGGGCCAGGTGCAGGTTCAAATTTTCCGCCTGGGCCTTGGCGAAGGCTTCGCTGCGGGCACGTGCTTCGCGGTGGTTGCCGATGGCGACCATGGCGATGAAGGTGCCGGTGGTCCAGGCGGTCTCGCCGAACCAGGTCATCTTGCCCATCTGCGTGAATTCGCGCCAGCCGCTGGCCAGGGTCAGCACCTCGCCGCGCAGCAGCACGTCGGCGCAGGCGAGGAACCACCATTCGAGCGGCAGGAACAGTAGCACGATGCCGGCATACACGCGCAGCGTCGTGCGGCGTTCGACGAACAGGGCGGGGCGCCGCACCAGCGCCAGGCTGAGCGCGCTGCTGAGGGCCATGACCGGGATGTGTCCGACCCACCATTCGCGCAAGATAAGGGCATAGATCGCTTCGCGGCCGAGCTGGACGCGGTCGGTGTACACGCCGAGCGCGCCGGCGGCGCACAGCGCAGTCCAGAAGGCGACGTGGTGGGCGATGGTGCGGACAATCTTGCTATGCTGTGGCTGCATGGTGGGCCGAGTATAGCAGCGCCGGCAGGGGCAAAAAACGACGGCCGGCGCCGCTCGTCACGCCCCGGCGGCATTTCGTCACACGGCTGGTACTGTGCATGGGGCAAGCCCTAGAATCGCCGCTCCATTTCACTCGTTCACGTCCATGCATCGCCTGTCCCTGCTCCTGCTGCTGTCCCCGTTACCGTATGCCGCCGCGCAGGAGGCGCTGGCGCGGGTCGAGGTCAAGGGCGCGGTCGATCGGCCCGACACGGCGGCCGCCAGCAAGGTGGTCGGCCGTGCCGAAATCGCCGCCTACGGAGATAACAACCTGGCCGACGTCCTGAAACGCCAGGGCGGTATCTCGGTGGTCGGCAATGAGGTGCGCATGCGCGGCCTCGGCAACGGCTACACGCAGATCCTGGTCGATGGCGAACCGGTGCCGCAGGGTTTTAGCATCGATGCGATCGCCCCCGAACTGGTCGAGCGCATCGAGATCGCGCGCAGCCCGACAGCCGACCGCAGCACACAGGCGGTCGCCGGCAGCATCAACATCGTGTTGCGCAAGCGCAGTGGCGGGCGGCGCGAAGACAAGGTCTCCAGCGGCTACCAGCACGGCGAATGGAGTCCGTCAGCCTCGACGCAAGTGAGCGGCAAGCGCGGCAACCTGGCCTGGTCGGCCGGCGCCGCCTTCGAGCGCACCGTGCGCATCGACAGCGTGCTGACCGACGAGACGGTCGCGGAAGCGGGCGTCACGACCGAAGCGCGCCGCTTCATCGAATCGGGTCTCGCCCGCATCGACCGCCTGAACCTGACGCCGCGCCTGAACTGGACATTCGAGAATGGCGAAACCCTTGGCTGGAATGCCCTGCTTGGCCTGGTGCGCTCGCAGGGCGCGACGGCGGCGGACGAAGCGACGCTGCGCGGCCCGCCGACCGACTACCCCGCCAGCAGCGCCGGCATGGGTTCGCGCGTCGCCAACCTGCGCAGCGACCTGGCCTGGGCCCACCGGTTCACGGGCGCCGGCAAGCTGACCGTGAAAGGCGTCGTCGATACGAGCCGGCGCCGCGGCGACTACCTGTTCCTCGGTACC
Organism: Massilia sp. CFBP 13721; assembly: GCF_014842025.1. Lineage (GTDB taxonomy): Bacteria > Pseudomonadota > Gammaproteobacteria > Burkholderiales > Burkholderiaceae_D > Telluria. Next base: position 20,739 of record NZ_JACYUY010000025.1, on the reverse strand, counting down.
CGCCCGAGCGGCGAACCGGGCCTGGCGCGGGCGGTGGCTTCGGGCGCCGACGAGCGCACGGCCAGCCTGAACGGCAAATACCTGGCGCCGTTGGGCGCCGCGCACAGCCTGGGCCTCGGCTGGGATGCCAGCCGCACCACGCGCAGCGAGCACCGCAACCAGACCGATACCCTGGGCGGCGTCCCCAACGCGGCGCTGCGCCTGCAGGACTACACGGCGCGGGTCGAGCGCCTGGCGCTGTTCGCCCAGGACGAGTGGACCATCTCGGATGCCTTCGAAGGGTATGCCGGCTTGCGCTGGGAGGGCCTGCGCACCGGGACCGATGGCGCCGACCTGGCGCGCGTGGCCACCAGCAGCAGCGTGGCCAGCCCGATCCTGCAGCTGCTGTGGAAGCTGCCGGATAAAAACCAGCTGCGCCTGGCGCTGGCGCGCACCTACAAAGCGCCCTTGACCAGCAACCTGGTCCCGCGCCGCTACACGATCAACAACAACAACGGCCCCGCCAATCCCGACGCCGAGGGCAATCCGGACCTGCGCCCGGAACTGAGCTGGGGCCTGGACCTGGCCTGGGAGCGCCCGCTCGGCAAGGGCGGCACGGCCACGTTGTCGGGCTACGTAAAACGTGTGAGCGACGTGACGACCGGGCAGCTGTACCGCGACGGCGCCAGCTGGGTGGCGCGGCCCATCAACAATGGGGATGCCGACCTGGCCGGCATCGAGGCCGACCTGAAGTCGCCCGTGAAATTCGGCGCCATGGCCTTCGAGCTGCGCCTGAATGCGGGCCGCAACTGGTCACGCGTGCGCCATGTGCCCGGTCCCGACAACACCCTGGCCGAACAGGTGCCGTTCACGGCGAATGCCGGCATCGACTACCGCGGCGCCGGCTGGGACGCGGGCGCGAACGTGAATCTGCGCGCAAGCGCCCGCAGCCGCTCGAGCGATGGCGTCACCACCTGGGCCGACCGGCTGGCGCTGCTCGACCTGTACTGGACCCGCAAGCTGGATGCGCAGTGGCGCGTGCGCGTGAGCGTGGTCAATGCGCTGGGCCAGGTGCGGCGCGCGGGGACGGTGTACCTCGGCGCCGATGGCAGCAGCGTCACGCGCGCGCTCGCCTGGGATGGCATGGCCAGCATGCGTCTCGGCCTCGAGCGCGCGCTGTAAGGCCCAGGGCTCAGGGCGCCGGGCCGGTCGCCGGCAAGGAGGTGAACACCACCGTGGTCATGGCGTCCGCAGCGGGAATCAGCTGGTAGACGCGGTCGTACTCGTTGTCGGCAATCTCGGCGCCTGGCTGGCCGCCGAACAGACGCACCAGCTCCGATAACGTGTTCGAGTGGCCGACGACCAGCACCGGTCCGGTTAAACCCTTCACCTTCTCGACCAGCGTTTTGGGAGCACGCGGATCGTATTCCTGTACCGGCAAGCCGCGCGCTTGCGCCAGCGGCTGCGCGGTCTGGCGCGTGCGGTTCGTCGGCGTGCTGAAGACGTGGGCGATGCCGGCTTTATTCAGCATCGTGGCGATGTTCTGCGCGCGTTGACGGCCCTGCGCGGTCAGCGCAGGATCCTTTTCGTCGGACGTCTTTTCGCCGTGGCGCACGAGATAGATCATGTCGGGAGCGGCAAGGGCGATGGTGGGCGAGATCATGGACAGGAGGAGCGCAAGGAGGGTCAGCAGGCGTGGCAGGGGGGACATGGGAGCGGCTTTCTCGGATTGAACCAGGATTGTAAACCTGCTACCGGAAAATGCCGGCGGGCCGGGTTTTGAATCTACAATCATGCCATGAGCAGCCATGCGAACAGCGCATCGAACACCTCGCCCGGTCCGGCCTCGCTGGCCGCGCGGCGGCCCTTCATGACGGCCTTTGCCCTGTCGCTCGGCGCCGCCGTCTCGCTGGGACTGACGCGCTTTTCGTATGCGCTCCTGTTGCCGCCCATGCGCGCCGACCTCGACTGGTCTTACTTCCTGGCGGGCGCCATGAATACCGGGAACGCCCTCGGCTATTTTCTCGGCGCCCTGGCCACCCCCGCCCTGATGCGGCGCTACGGCGCGCAAGCGGCACTGGCCGGCGGCGCCGTGCTGGCCAGCCTGTTCATGCTGCTTTCCGGCTTCGTGGTCGACGCCGGGGTGCTGATCGGCCAGCGCGTCCTGGCCGGCATCGCCAGCGCCTTCATCTTCATTTCCGGCGGCCTGCTGGCGGCGCGCCTTGGTTTGCTGCATCCACAGCGCGCCGGCCTGCTGCTCGGGATGTATTACGGCGGCACCGGCCTGGGCATCACTGCCTCTGCCTTGCTGGTGCCCCTGGCCATGGATGCCGCCGCTGCCCAGGGCGCAGAACACGCCTGGCAATGGGCCTGGGTCGCGCTCGCGGCATTGTGCCTGCTGGCGACGCTGGCGATGATTTATCCGGCGCGACACGTCGACGGCGCACCCTCGCCGGCGGGCGCGCAGGGCGGCTTCCGGCTGTCTCCCTTCGGCTTCGGACTGGCGGGCTACCTGATGTTCGGGGTCGGCTATATCGGCTACATGACCTTCGTCATTGCCTTGCTCAAGGAGCAGGGGATGGCAGGCAATATCATCACCCTGTTCTATGCCATGCTGGGCCTGGCCGTGATGGCTTCCTCGCGCATCTGGGCACGCATGCTCGACCGCTTCAAGGGCGGGCAGGCGATGGCGATCCTGAATGCGTTATTAGGCGTGGCAACGCTGCTGCCGGCGCTGACGGCGGTACCAGGCCTGATGTTCGTCTCGGGACTGCTGTTCGGCGGGATTTTCCTATCGGTGGTGGCGTCGACCACCGCCCTGGTGCGCCACAACCTGCCGCAGCACGCCTGGTCGGCCGGCATCAGTGCGTTCACCACCGTGTTCGCGCTGGGGCAGATCGTCGGCCCCTCGATGATCGGCTGGATCGCCGACGGTCCCGGCGGCCTGCAGCGCGGACTGGTGTTGTCGGCGCTGGCGCTGTTCGCCGGCGCATTGCTGGCGTCGCGCCAACGCCCTCTTCAAACCCAATGAGCCTTTGATGATCGTCCTGCAAACCGAACGCCTGCGCCTGCGCCACATGACACCCGGCGATGCCGCATTCATGCTCGGCCTGCTCAACGACCCCGCCTGGCACCGGTTTATCGGCGACCGCGGCATCCGCACCGTCGAAGGCGCGCGCGAGTACATCCTCAACGGACCGATGGCGATGGTGGCCCGTCACGGCTTCGGCTTCCATGTCGTCGAGTTGAAGGAGGGCGGCTGCCCGCTTGGCGTCTGCGGCCTGGCCAAGCGCGATTTCCTCGACGACGTCGACATCGGCTACGCCTTCCTGCCGCAGTATGGCGGTCAGGGTTATGCGCTGGAGGCGGCGCAGGGCGTGCTGGCGCATGCGCGTGCGCTCGGCTTGAAGCGCCTGGTCGCCACCGTCGTTCCCGAGAACGCCGCCTCGATCCGCCTGCTCGAAAAACTGGGCCTGCGCTTCGAGCGCAGTTTCCAGGCGCCGGACAGCACGCGCGCGCTGCAGCTGTTCGCGCTGGCCCTCGCTTGATGAAACAGGACCCTGCGTCGGAGCACGCACCACATCAGGACGGATTCTTGCCGGCAGCGGACTCTTCCCCGGGATGGTAGGGATGCGCGCAGGCGTCGACCTCGGCCTGCACCGCGGCCGCATGGGCACGCCGGCGCGCCGTGGCGCTGCGCAGCAGCATGTAGAACACCGGGGTCAGGAAGATGCCGAACGCCGTGACCCCGAGCATCCCCGAGAACACCGCAATGCCCATCGCGCGCCGCATCTCACTGCCGGCGCCGCTGCCGACGATGAGCGGGATGACGCCGGCGCAGAATGCGATCGAGGTCATCAAAATCGGGCGTAGCCGCAAGCGCGCCGCTTCGATGGTGGCGGTGTATGTATCGCGGCCCGCCCCCTCCAGGTCCTTGGCGAACTCGACGATCAGGATCGCGTTCTTGCAGGCCAGCCCAACCAGTACGACCAGCGCCACCTGGGTGAAGATGTTCAGGTCGCCCGGCTGGGCGAAGGGAGGCAGGCTCGACAGCCAGACGCCGAACAGCGCCGACAGCGTACACATCGGCACGATCGCGACGATCGCCAGCGGCAGTGTCCAGCTTTCGTACTGCGCGGCCAGCACCAGGACCACGAGTATCAGCGACAGCGCCAGCAGTGCCGCCAGCGTCGGCACGCGCGCGCCCGTGCCGGGCAGCGCGACGTCGCGCGTGAGCCGGTCCTGGTACGACAGCTCGGTCCATTCGTAGCCGATGCCGCGCGGCAGGGCCGCCAGCAGGCGCTCCATTTCCTGTTCCGCCTGTCCGCTCGATACGCCCGGCTTGGGCGCGCCGTTGATGTCGGCCGCGGGGATGCCGTTGTAGCGGGTCACGCGAGTTGGCCCGAACGTCGGCTCGACCTTGATCAGCCCGCCGAGCGGCACCATTTCACCCAATGCGTTGCGGGTCTCGAGCCGGGGAATGTCGTCGGCGTTGGCGCGGAACGGCGCGTCGGCCTGCACGATCACCTGGTAGGTTTTGCCGAAGCGGGTGAAGTCATTCACGTACAGGGAGCCCAGGTTGATTTGCAAGGTGTCGTAGATGTCGCCCAGCGCAATGCCCATCTGCTTGGCTCTGGTGCGGTCGACGTCGGCCAGCAGTTGCGGCACGTTGATGTCGTAGGTGGAGTAGGGGGTACTAATCGGCGACTGCGGATTGGCATAGATCTGGCCCAGCGTGCCCCACGCCGCTTCGTACAGGGCTTTCTCGCCGAGGCCGGCGCGGTCCTGCACCTGCAGCTTGAAGCCGCCCGCGGTGCCCACCCCCTCGACCGCCGGCGGCGGCACCACGAACATGCGCGCGCCCTCGATTTGCTGGATCGCGCCATTCACGCGCCCCAGGATCGCGTCCTTGGACAGGTCGGCGCCCGTGCGTTGCTCAAACGGCGCCAGGCCAAAGAACACCAGGCCCTCGTTGGGCGCGGCCGAGAAGCCGGCGATCGACAGGCCCGGGAAGGCCACCGCATCGACGATGCCGGGCACCTCCAACGCAATGTCGCTCATGCGCCGGATCACGGCGTCGGTCCGGTCGAGCGAGGCGCCGGCCGGCAACTGGGCCACGCCGATCAGGTATTGCTTGTCCGGCGCCGGCACGAAGCCGCTCGGCACGCGCGTGAACATGAACGCGGTGACGCCCAGCAGCGCCGCGTACACCAGCATCGCGGCCAGCTTGCGTCCCAGCAGGCGCGCGACGCCGCGCTGGTAGCTTTCGCTGGCCTGGTGGAAGCGGTGGTTGAAGCGCCGGAACAGCGGCCCGAACAGGCGGTCGATCCCGCGCTCGAGGCGGTCTTTCGGGGCATCGTGCGGGCGCAGCAGGATCGACGCCAGCGCCGGCGACAGGGTCAACGAGTTGAATGCCGAGATGAGGGTCGAAATGGCGATGGTCACCGCGAACTGCCGGTAGAACTGGCCCGACAGGCCCGGCACGAACGCGAGCGGCACGAACACCGCGCACAGCACCAGGGCAATGGCGACGATCGGCCCGCTCACTTCCTGCATGGCCCTGATCGTGGCGCTGCGCGCGGTCAGGCCGTTCTCGATGTTGCGCTCGACGTTTTCGACCACCACGATGGCGTCGTCGACCACGATGCCGATCGCCAGCACCATCCCGAACAGCGTCAGCGTGTTGATCGAAAAGCCGAACGCCAGCAACACCGCAAAGGTGCCGACGATCGACACCGGCACCGCCAGCAGCGGGATGATGGAGGCACGCCAGGTCTGCAGGAATACGATCACCACCAGCACCACCAGCAGCACCGCCTCGATCAGGGTGACCACCACCTTTTCGATCGAGGTCTGCACGAAGCGCGTGGGGTCGTAGACGATGCTGTAGGCCACCCCGGGCGGAAACGTCTTGCTGACGCGCTCCATGACCGCGCGCACGTCCTGCGACAGCGCCAACGCATTGCTGCCCGGCGCCTGGAAGATGGCGATCGCCGCCGCCTCCTTGTTGTTGAGCAGGCTGCGCAAGGCATAGGTGTTGGCGCTCATCTCGACCCGCCCCACGTCCTTGATGCGCACCAGCGCGCCCGTTCTCGGATTGGAGCGCACGATGATGTCACCGAATTCCTCCACGGTCGTGAGCCGGCCCTGGGTATTGATCGGCAGCTGGAAATCGCTGCCGGCCGGGGCCGGCGGCGCGCCGACCACGCCGGCCGCGACCGAGGCGTTTTGTTCGCGCACCGCCGCCACCACGTCGCTGGCGGTCATCGCGTGCGCCGCCAGTTGCTGCGGGTTGACCCAGATGCGCATCGCGTAGTCGCCCGCGCCGAACAACAGCACGCTGCCCATGCCGCCGATCCGCAGCAACTCGTCGCGTATCTGCAGCTGTGCGTAGTTGCGCAGGTAAAGTGCGTCGCGGCTGTTGTCCGGACTGATCAGGTGCACGACCATGGTCAGGTTGGGGGCCTGTTTCTCGGTGGTCACGCCGATCTGGCGCACGATGTCGGGCAGGCGCGGCAGCGCGCGGTTGATGCGGTTCTGGACCGCCGTCTCGGCCACCTCGGGATCGGTGCCGATGGCGAAGGTGACGGTCAGGTTCATCGCGCCATCGGCGGTCGACTGGCTTTCGAAGTAGAGCAGGTGATCGATACCGTTGATCTGTTCTTCCAGCGGCGTGGCCACGGTCTCGGCGATCACGCGAGGATTGGCGCCGGGGAATTGCGCACGTACCACCACCTGCGGCGGCGCCACGGCGGGATACTCGGAGATGGGCAGCAGGAAGATCGACAGCGTGCCGACCAGGAAAATGAACATCGATAGCACCGTTGCAAAGCGCGGCCGGTCGATGAACTTGCTCGCGATATCCATCGGCGTCCTAGCCTTTTCTGGCGGCAACTGCGGGGCCGGCCGGCGCGCCGGGTGCGGGCATTGGCACGCCGCGCGGGTCCAGCCTCACCAGCCTGGGCGTCACCGGCGCGCCGGGCATGGCCCGCTGCAGGCCGTCGATGACGATGCGTTCGCCCGGCTTGACCCCGGTCACCACACGCATGCCGTCGATCAAGGCGCCGGGCTTGACCTCGCGCGCCTGGACCACCTGCCCGGGGCCGACCACCAGCACGATCCTGCGCGTCTGGTCGATCGTGATCGCGCGCTCCGGCACCAGGGTCGCCAGGTAGGGCTTGCCGGCGCCCACCCGCACCCGCGCCGACAGGCCCGGCGTGAAGCGGCCGTCCGGGTTGTCGAACACCCCGCGCAGTTGCACGCTGCCAGTGGCCGGGTCGAGCCGGTTGTCGACGAAGTCGATCGTGCCGGCGTGTGGAAAGCCCTCCTCGTTGAACAAGCCCATCCGCACAATCGGCGCGCTCTTCTGGTTGGCCGCGGCCTGGCCGAACTTGAGGAAGGCTGCCTCGCTGGCATCGAAGTAGGCATACATGCGGCTGGTCGACACGATCGAGGTCAGTACCTGCTCATTGGCGCTGACCAGGTTGCCTTCCGTGAGTGCCGTGCGCGAGGCGCGCCCACCGATCGGCGCGCTGATCCGGGTGTAACCCAGGCTCAGTTGCGCCGCCTCCAGCTGGGCCTCGGCCGCGGCAAGGCTGCTGTTGGCGTTGCGCGCCGTGGCGCGGCGCTGGTCGGCTTCCTGCTGGGAAATGGCGTTCAGCGGCAACAGCTTCTCGGCGCGCGCCCACTCGATGCGCGCCAGTTCGCCCTGGCTGCGCGCGGCCGCCACCGCGGCCGTCAGGCGATCGACCTCGGCCTTGAACGGGCGCGGATCGATGGTGAACAGCATATCGCCCTTGCGCACCACCTGGCCGTCGCGGAAATGCACCCGTTCAAGCGGGCCCGCCACGCGCGCCCTTACCTCGACCTGCTCGACCGCCGCCAGGCGCGCGCTGAACTGCTCGAATTCTTCGACCGTGCGGCTCTGCACCTCGGCCACCGAAACCTGCGGCGGACCGGCCGCCCCCTGCGCCGGCTGGGCTGGCGCCTCGCGGCTGCAACCGATACCGCTCACGGCGATGGCAGCCAGCACGGCCAGCAATCGTATGGTTCGAAGGAGTCCGCGCATGGCTCCTCCGGCGGCGTGGACTGAATACCCACGTTGCGGGAGCGTCGGACCAGGACCGATTGTGTAAGCGAGCTGCATGTTCCACCTCGCCGGCGACCATTGCCAGGTAACGTTGCGTGCCGGATGACGCATCGATTCGTTGGAGTCGAATCGCGCGCAGTGGTTCAGTGAGACAGTGGTGAGGCGCCGCAGAGAGCGGGTAGGCGGGCAGGCAAAAAAAAGCAGCGTCGCAACGCTCATGCCGTTCAGTCAAACAGTTTGCCACGCCTTCGCACTAATACCAAGCCTGGTCGCGCATGCCGAGTGGCGCGATATGTAGGGTGGACTTTGTCCACGGCCTTTCTCATGCATATCGAGATGCACCACGTAACCCGGAGCACGCACGTACGTGCTTCCCCTGGCATGAAGGAGTGCAACGAAACGGCCGTGGACTGAGCGGTTCGCCGCCCGGTCCACCCTACGAAGATCGACACTCAGCCTGTGTGGCCTGGCTCACCGCTGGCAGACAGTTCGCCCAGGCTTAACTGAACGGCATTAGCGTCGCAACGCTGCCTTTCGAGTGCGTCCCGAACGATTTACAGCTGCGTCAGCGAAATCGTATTGCTCGCCGGCGTCGAGCACGGCTCTTCGTCGAAAGCGATGTCGCCGTTCGGATTGGCGATGCCATCCGTTTTCAGGTCCATGAACCCGAACAGGTTGCGGTCCTGCAGGTGCGACGGCACCACGGTGGAGAGCGACGAAAAAATGTTTTCCACGCGCCCCGGATGCGTCTTTTCCCAGCCGCGCAGCATGGCCTTGATCTGTTTACGCTGCAGGTTTTCCTGCGAGCCGCACAAATCGCACGGAATGATCGGGAAACCTTTGACTTCCGCATAGCGCTCGGTATCGGCTTCCTTCACATACGCGAGCGGGCGGATCACCATGTGCTTGCCGTCGTCCGACACCAGTTTCGCCGGCATGCCTTTCAGCTTCCCGCCGAAGAACATGTTCAGGAAAAAGGTTTCGAGGATGTCGTCGCGGTGGTGGCCGAGGGCGATCTTGTTGCAGCCGAGTTCGTCGGCGACGCGGTACAGGATACCGCGGCGCAGGCGCGAGCACAGCGAACAGGTGGTTTTGCCTTCCGGGACCAGGCGCTTGACGATCGAATACGTGTCCTGGTTTTCGATGTGGTAATCCACGCCGAGTTTATCGAGGTAGGCCGGCAGCACGTCGGCCGGGAAATTCGGCTGCTTCTGGTCGAGGTTGACGGCGACGATATCGAAGTGGATCGGCGCGCGTTCGCGCAGCGTCATCAGGATGTCGAGCAGGGCGTAGCTGTCCTTGCCGCCGGACAGGCAAACCATCACCTTGTCGCCGTCTTCGATCATGTTGAAATCGCCAATCGCCTGGCCGACCAGGCGGCACAGGCGTTTATGCAGCTTGCCGTTTTCGTAGGCGATCTTTTCCAGTTTTTTCGCATCCGCGCCGTCGGCGGAAACGTCGTTCAATACCGCGCTCATGCTTCTTCCTTGATCTGAAATACTTCCACGCCGACGCCTTCGCAATCGGGATACACGTCCGGCTTCATGGTCGACACGCGTGCGGCGCGCACGCGCGGATGCGCCAGCATGGCGCGCACGACGTCGTCGCACAGGGTTTCCTGCAAGTGTACGTGGCCTTGCGCCATGCGCTGGGCGATAGTCTCGCGCATGAAATCGTAGTCGACGACTTCATCGAGCTGGTCAGTGTGGGGGGTCGATTCGGCCAGCGGGATGTACAGGTCGACATTGATCAACACACGCTGTTCTCCCTTCTTTTCGAAGTCGTGCACGCCGATGTTGATCATCACTTCGTAATTGCGCAGGAACAGCCGGCGGCAATCGCGCAAGCTCGGGTGGGTCAGGGCGGACAGCATAGGAAAACTTTCTTCAGTGTTGACTGGGTTATTTATTTCGTAAGGAACATCACGTCGCGTGCCAGCGGCACCAGGTGCTGGCCGCCGTCGACCACCAATGTGGTGCCGGTGAGCGCGCGTGCCGCAGCCGCGTACACGACGGCGTCGGCAATATCCTGCGGCGTCGACGAGCGGTTTAATGGGGTCTGCATATGGGCTTGCGCAAAACCATCTTCGCTCTGGTCGCCCGACACCAGCGTGATGCCGGGCGCGACGCCGACGATGCGCAGCCTTGGCGCCAGCGCCTGCGCCAGCATCTTGGTGGCCGCCTCCAGCGCCGCTTTGGACAGCGTGTACGACAAAAAATCCGGGTTGAGATTGTACAGTTTCTGGTCGAGCAGGTTGATCACCACGGCTTGCTCATTTTCCGGCGTGGCCGCGTGCAGCGCCTGGGCCAGCAGGAGCGGCGCGGCCAGGTTGGTGTGCATGTGCGCAGCCAGTAAACTTGGCGAAAAGCTGGTGGCGCTGTCGTATTCGAACAACGAAGCGTTGTTGACGATGCAAGTCACGCGTCCGAGCGCTTGCGCGGCGCGTTCCGGCAGCGCGCGCACGGCCGCTTCGTCGCCGAGGTCGCAGGGCAGCAGGGCGGCGCGCCGGCCGAGGGCGCGGATGGCGTCCGCCGTCTCGATCGCGTCGCGCTCGGAATGGCGATAGTGCACGCCGATGTCCCAGCCGGCGGCGGCCAGGCCGAGCGCGATCGCGCGCCCGAGGCGGCGGCCGGCGCCGGTGACGAGTGCGACCCGAGGCACAAGGTAAGTCGGCGCGTCGGTGGCGGGAAGCGTGATGTGCGTCATGGTCTGCGGTTGAGCAAAATTGTTGATCCCTGCCGATCTGGCTACAATGCCGGAATGTCCTTACCCCTTCCCGACAGCGACGCGCTGGCCGCGTCCCACGCCTTGCAACAGGAAATTGCCGCCCATATCGAAGAGGCGGGCGGCGCGATTCCCTTTTCGCGCTTCATGGAGCTGGCGCTGTATGCGCCCCGGCTCGGCTACTACAGCGGCGGCGCCGCCAAGCTGGGCGCGAGCGGCGATTTTACGACCGCACCCGAGATTTCTCCCCTGTTCGGGCAGGCGCTGGCGCGCGCGGCAGCCGCTATTATCGCCCAAAGCGCGCCCAACATCATCGAATTCGGCGCGGGCACCGGCAAGCTGGCGCGCGACGTGCTGACCGCCCTGGCCGAAGAGGGTGTGCAAGTTAACAGCTATACCATCATCGAACTGTCGGGCGAATTGCGCGCGCGCCAGCAGGAAGCCCTGAAAGACTTTCCGCAGGTCGAATGGCGCGACGGTTTCCCCGACGCGTTCAACGGCGTGGTGCTGGCCAACGAAGTGCTCGACGCCATGCCGGTCGAACTGGTGTTAAAGACGGACGATGGCTGGCGCCGCCAGATGGTGACGATCGAGGAGGGCCGCTTTGCTTACGTGCAGGCGCAACTGGACGACGCGCTGGCGGCGCAGCTGGCGCGCCAGATACCAGATGCCGACACCCTGCCGGCGGGGTATCTGACCGAACTGCACCCGGTCGCCTGTGGCTTCATGGGGTCGCTGGCGACCATGTTCAAGGGTAACAAGGGCGCGGCGATCCTGCTCGACTACGGTTTCCCGGCGCACGAATATTACGTCGACCAGCGCAGCGGCGGCACCCTGATGTGCCATTACCGCCACCATTCACACCCCGACCCGTTCTTCCTGCCGGGACTACAGGACATCACCGCCCACGTCGATTTCACGGCGATGGCGCTGGCGGCCCAGGATGCCGGGCTGCCGGTGCTGGGTTACCTGAACCAGTCCGGCTTCCTGCTCGCTTGCGGCATCGGTGACCTGCTGCTACGTACGGATCCTGACGACGCTGTGCGTTATTTGCCACAGTCGAAAGCCGTGCATAAACTCGTGGCGCCGAGCGAAATGGGAGAATTGTTCAAGGTGCTGATCGTCGGCCATGCGGTGGATCTGCCGGACGCGATCATGCGGGCTGATCGACGTCATCGCTTGTAGACTTGATAACTTGCGCTGGGGATACAAACCCGGCTATGCTGTATCGGTTGGGTTGCCGATATCCAACCCGAACCTGCACGCGGCATGCCGCCAACTATGGCCAAGATTCACACCCATTACGATAACTTGAAGGTGGCGCGCGGCGCGCCGCAGGAAGTCGTGCGTGCAGCCTACAAGGCGCTCAGCCAGAAATACCATCCCGACAAGAACCAGGGCGACGAAAAGGCCGCCCGCATCATGGCGATCGTCAACACCGCCTACAACATCCTGTCCGACCCGACCCGCCGCAAGGAGCACGACGAGTGGATCGCGGCCGAGGAATGGGAAGTCGAGTGGCTCGAGAGCAGCAGCGGCGAAGAAGCCGCGCGTCCGCGTGGCGAGAACTGGGAAACGCCGCCACCGGCGCATAACCGGCGCCGCCGGCGCCTCTGGCGCGACCCGCGCTGGTGGTTCGGCCTGTTCGGCGGCGTCACCGTCGGCGCCGTCTGCGCGCTGCTGCTGGTGAAGCAGCCGCGCCTGCTGCCGACGGCGCTGGCATTCAACAAGCCGGAAACTATCGCCCCGGTGACCTCGGTGCCGGCGCCCGATCCGGACGCCTGGGCGATCCCGACCGGCGCCAATTCACCTCCCGCGGTCGTCAAGGCACTGGCCGTGACCCAGCTGGTGGTGCCGGCGCGCCAGCCCGAATGCGACACCGACCTCGCCACGCCGGCCGCGCCCAACGGCGAACCCTGGCCCGACCAGTCCGGCTACATTCCGGGCTACCCGCTGGGCAACAATGGGCGTGAAATGACGGTGGTGGTCGACAACAGCGCGAATGCTTCTCCGGTATTCGTGAAAATCTTCGACCTCGAGCGCCGCTCCAACGTGCGCCATGCGTATGTGCTGGCCAACAATATGCTGACCATCGATGGGCTGGCGGCAGGCAAGTACGAAGTGCGCTACCAGAACGTCGTCGGCAGTGCGGCGCATGCCGAGTGCAGCAAGCAGGCGGCGCGGCGGGCAGACGCGGGGGTTTAATTTTTAAGCTCAGCGTTCGTGGGGCTGTTGCCTGTGACGATCGTGGCTCTTCAATCCGCATGGGCTCGAGAGCCCATCCTACGGGTAACTGTCGTGGCGAGCGCATGCAAGACCGTAGAGTTTGTGAAAAAATCGTCAGGGCAAGGGATACGGCCGCCCGGCGCGTCGTCGAAGACAGTACGAGGGTACGGCGAGACGATGCAACGCCGCCATGGCGTTTTTTTCACACACTCGTAGGGTGGGCGCCCTGTGCCCACGCGAAACGTAGCATACCGATAACGCCGGGCTGATGGTCCCCTGCGCCAGAATACTCACCAACTGTTGCTTTTTCCCACCTGCAACCGGCTTTTCCGCAAGTCCCTACCTAATTCCTCTGATTTGTTCCCTCAGCGTAATATACTCCCTCGGCAGCGGCCAGCGTCGCCGCGCATTGCCGCCGGCCTGAGGAAACAGCCATGAACGAACTAGACGGCCTCACCGCCCTGCTCATCGAGCCCCATGCGGGCATGCGGGCGAATCTCCACAGCATGCTCAACATGTGCGGCCTGACCCGCATCGAGCACGCCAGCAGCGCCAACCAGGCGGTCAAACAACTGAGCCTGCGCAGCTTCGACCTGGTGTTGTGCGAATACGACCTGGAAGGCGGCCAGGATGGCCAGCAGCTGCTCGAGGACCTGCGCCACCATAAACTCATTTCGCTGGCGACGATGTTCTTCATGGTCACCGCCGAGGGCGATTACGGCAAAGTGGTTAGCGCCGCCGAGCTGGCCCCGACCGACTACATCCTGAAACCGTTCACGGCCGACCGCCTGCTCGAGCGCATTGCCCGCGCGCTGGAAAAGCGCAACGTCTTCCTGCCCGTGTACCGCCTGATGGAAGCGGGCGCCCAGCACGAGGCGATCGAGGCGTGCATCGCGGGCGAGGCGGCGCACCCGCGCCATGCCGTCGATTTCCTGCGCCTGCGCGCCGAACTGCACCTGTTCTTGGGCGAGACCAGCCTGGCCGAGCCGATCTACCGCCAGCTCGCGGAAAGCAAGGCGATCGCCTGGGCCCGCCTTGGTTTGGCGAAAACGCTGTATTTGCGCGAACAGTACGAGGAAGCCGGCAGCCTGCTGACCGAACTGGTGCAGACCAACACGAATTTCGTCGACGCCTACGACTGGCTCGCGCGCACCCACACGGCGATGGGCGAGCTGACTCAATCGCAGCAAGTGCTGGCGAAAGCGGTCGCAGTCTCTCCGCATGCGGTGCGGCGCCTGCGCACGCTGGGCGAAGTCGCCTTCGAGGCCGGCGACGACGAGACCGCCGAAAAGGTTTTAAAACAGGTGGTGGCGAAGGCCAAATATTCGGAATTCCGCGATCCCGAAGACCACGTGAAACTGGTGCGCACGTTGGTGAGAAAAGGCGATCCGGTGGCGGCGGCGTCGGTAATCCGCGATCTTGACCGCTCGATGGGCGGCAAAAGCCATGCCGACGCCTGCAGCGCGATGTCGTCGGCGCTGCTGCACGAATACACCGGCAACGACGAGCGCCTGCTGGCGTCCTTGAACGCCGCGGTGTCCGCCAGCCGCGACCTGCCCGCGATGTCGCCCGATCTGAAACTGGAACTGGCGCGCAGCTGCCTGGCGCACGACATGGCCGATGGCGCGGCCGGTCTCGTGCGCGACGTCATGCGCAATGCCGCCGACGCCAGCGCGATGGACCGCGCGATGAGCGTCATGGCGCAAGCCGGCCACGCCGAACTCGGCACCACACTGGCGCAGGAAACGCGCCAGCACGTGGTCGACCTGGTGGCGAATGGCGCCGAACGCGCCAGGAGCGGCGATTACCAGGGCGCCGTCGGCCTGATGCAGGAAGCGGCGCTGCGTATGCCGGGCAATCCGCAAGTCGCCTTCAACGCGGCGCTGGCGCTGCTGCGCTGCCTGGAGCACACCGGCTGGGACGATAAACTAGGCCAGCAAGCGCTGGCCCAAATGGCGGCCGTGCGCCGGCTCGATCCGCGCAACCCGAAGCTGGCCGCGCTCACGGCGCTGCACCAGGCGGTGCTCAAGAAGTACAAGAAGGTCAACAAATGAAGCTCAACAATTGAAGCGCCCAGGCGCCAGGAAAGCCGGGTAATCCCAGATGTCGGAAGCACACCACCCCCCCGATGAGGGCGCCACCCGCCGCGTGCGTGCGGCCTTGATGCAGAAAGTGAACGGCGACGAAGAGATGTTCGCCCTCGGCGGCTCGATCGCCCGGGTGATCGAACTGGCCGACGCCGACGAAAAGGGGCCGCACGATCTCGCCTATTTCGTGCTTTCCGACGTGGCGCTGACCCAGCGTATCCTGCGCCTGTCGAACACGGTCCGCTATCGCACCGTGTCCGGCACCGCGGTGACGACGGTCTCGCGCGCGATCGCGCTGCTCGGTTTCGACAACGTCAAAACCACGGCGCTGGCGATGCTGCTGGTCGATACCCTCGACAACGGCGCCCACGCCGGCAGCGTGCGCATCGAGCTGGAGGCCTCGCTGTGCGCCAGCCTGGTCGGGCGCGAAATGGCGAAACTGTCGTTCTACCAGGGCGCCGAGGAAGCGGCGATCGGCGCGCTGTTCAAGAACCTGGGCGCCTTATTGGTCGCTTCGCACGAACACGCACGCTACCGCGAAATCAATCAGCTTTCATCGGGTGCAAGGCACACCCCGGCGCAAGCGTCGCAGATGATCCTCGGCTGCAGCTACGACACCTTGTGTGCCGCCGTGCTGTCGGAGTGGAAGATCCCGGAAGTGATCGTGCGTGCCCAGGCCGCGCTGCCCGCCGGCGCTTTAAAAACGGCCGCCAACCGCGCCGAATGGATGCGGCAAGTCGCGTCCTTCAGCCTGGAGGTAGCGCGCCTGCTCGCCAAAAGCACCGACCCGGCCGCCACCCCGGAAGCCCGCGCGCTGCTGGCACGCTACGGCGCCGCTTTCGAGATGGATGCGGCCGGCCTGGAGCGCCTGTTCGCGAACGTGGGAGAAGGTATGCAGGGACTCATGGAAAGCATGAACCTGCAGCCGCTGGCGAAAGTCGAGATGGAGCACGGCGAGGGCCTGCCCGAGGTGCTGATGCTGGCCACCCTCGACGCCGGCGAAGAGGAAGAGGGCGCCTGGCCGAGCGGCAAACCGAAGAACGCGCGCGAACTGCTGCTGGCCGGGGTGCAGGACGTGACCCAGCTGCGCGCCGGCGCCAACACCCGCGTCAACGACGTCATCCTGGCCGTGCTCGAAACCCTGTACCAGGCGCTGGGCTTTCGCTTCGCCACCGTCTGTCTGAAGGATGCGCGCGCCGGCCAGTACCGCGCGCGCGTCTCGTTCGGTGCGCAGCAGGCACGGGTACAGGCCGGCTTCCTGTTCCCGCTGCCGCCCCCAGGCGCGCGCGACCTGTTCGCGCTGGCGATGGAAAACGATGCCGACCTGATGATTTCGGATGCGGCCAGCCCGAAAATCCGCGACCTGCTGCCGCCCTGGCACCGCGCGCTGCTGCCCGACGCGAAGAGTTTCATCGTGCTGCCGCTGGTGGTCGGCAAGGCGCAACTCGGCTTTTTCTATGCCGACCGCGCTGTGACCGCGCCGGAGGGCGTGCCGCCTGACGAAACCGCGATGATCCGCGCCCTCAAGCGTCAGGTACTGGCTGCGCTTGCCGCCGAATGAATTCGCGGAATTCGTGCGCCGGCATCGGCCGCGCAAACAGGTAGCCCTGCGCTTCGTCGCCGCGCTTGTCGCGCAAAAAGCCCCATTGCGCTTCGGTCTCGACGCCTTCGGCCACCACCGTCAGTCCAAGCGAATGGGCAAGTCCGATGGTGGCGGCGACGATCACCGCGTCGTTCGGATTGTGCTCGATGTCTTTGACAAAACCGCGGTCGATCTTGATGCGGTCGATCGCAAACAGTTTCAGGTAAGCGAGCGACGAATAACCGGTGCCGAAGTCGTCGATCGCCAACTTGAAACCGCGCGTGCGCAGCTGGCGCAGCAGCTGGCGCGTCGCTTCCGGGTCGCGCATGGCGGCCGTTTCCGTGATCTCGAGTTCCATCAGCGAGGGGTCGATGCCGTGCTTGGCCACCAGTTCGTCCAGGCGCGACAACAGCGACGAGCCGGAGAACTGGCGCGCCGACAGGTTCACCGCCAGGCGCAGTTCATCGAGGCCCTCGCGCTGCCACTGCGCCAAGAGCGCCATGGTCTGGCCCAGCACCCAGTCGCCAAGCGGCACGATCATGCCGCTTTCCTCAGCGACGGGAATGAACCGGCTCGGCTCGACGCTGCCCAGTTCCTGGTCGTTCCAGCGCAGCAGCACTTCGGCGCCGATCACGCGCCCGGTGTCGAGTTCCACCTGCGCCTGCAAATAAAGTTCGAAACCCTCGGCGCTGAGTGCGCTCCACATGCGGTTTTCCAGCAGCAGGTGTTCGTGGGTGGCGGCGTTCATCTCGGGCGAGAAGAATTGAAAATTGCCGCGCCCCTCGCGCTTGGCCGCGTACATCGCCATGTCGGCGTGGCGGATCAGGGTCGAGGCGTCTTCGCCGTCGTCCGGGAACAGCGCCACGCCGACGCTGCAGCCGCTGTGGGCGGTCGCGCCATTGAGTTGATACGGCTGCGACAGCGATTCGACCACCCGCACCGCGACGCTGGTGACGCTGTCGGGGGTGAGCGGCCCGGCCAGCACGATGATGAACTCGTCGCCGCCCAGGCGCGCCAGGGTGTCGACCTCGCGCAATAAATCCTTCATGCGTTCGGCCGCGCCCACCAGCAGCTTGTCGCCGGCGGCATGGCCGAGCGAATCGTTGATCTTCTTGAAGTGGTCGAGGTCGATGAACAGCACCGCCACCGGGGCGTTGTGGCGGCGCGCCGCGGCCAGCTGGTGTTCCAGGCGCACGTTCAGCGCAAACCGGTTTTCCAGGCCGGTGAGGGCGTCGTGGTGCGCGAGCCGGTAGATGCGTTCCTGCGCGCGCTGCTGTTCGGTCAAGTCGCGCAGGATGCAGACGAAAAAGACTTCGCGTTCGAGGTCGACCGGCGCCACCGAGATCGCCAGCGGGAACGGCTCGCCCTGGGCATTGAACCCCTCCAGCACCGCTTCTTCCGGCGGCGCGCTCGACAGCCGCCCGAGCTGGGCGTTGGCGTCGCTGTGGGCGCCCGCGGGCACCAGCGTGCCGAAGGGCAGGCCGATGAGGTGTTGCGGCGGGTAGCCGAACAGGCCCGCGGTGGCGGCATTCGCCGACACCACCATCCCTGCGGCATCGACCGTGATGATGGCGTCGGCGGCGTTGTCGAGGATCGCCTGCAGCCGTGCTTCGCGGTCGCGCAGGCGTGCGGTGCGGTCGGCCACCAGCTTTTCGATCACGTCGCGCTCGCCGCTGATGAGCAGCAGCAGCGCGCCCAAGAGGCCGGTCAGCAGCAGGCCGGCCGACAGCACGGTCCAGCTGGCGGCGCCCGTTTCGGCATCCATGTAGGCGGCAGTGGGGCGGAAACTGACCACGTAGCTGCGCCCGGCGAACGACAGCGGCACGCGGTAATCGTCGCGCCGCGGCGTGCCGAGCGCGCCCGCCACCGGCAGCGCGGCGCCGTCGGTGACGTCGACCAGCGCCGCATTGAAACCGTCGAAGCCGGCGCGCCGGATCGCCTGGGCAAGCAGCAGGCGCGCGTTCAGCACAAAGGCGACCACCCCGGCCGGCGGCCCGGTCGGGTCGCCCACCGCGCGCATCAGGGCGATACCGGGGCCATCGCGCTCAAGCAGCCTGAACGGTTCGGTGGCGAGCGGCGCGCGCGAGACGAGTACGCGCGCCGCCACCGCTGCCCGCCCCGGCGCGGCGAGATAGTCGACGCCGCGGACCACGTTGTGCGAGGTCGGCCAGGCGTACAGCACCGGCAGGTAGCGCTCGCGCTCGGCGGCCGCGATCAGGCGCACCCCGTCCATGTCGCGGATGCCGGCAAACAACGGGTCGAGCGTGCGCTTGACCCAGTCCTCGAAGCCGGGACGCTCCAGGCCCGTGACCGGCACCATCCAGTTCATGGCCTCGATCTCGGGGCGGCCGTCGGCATAGCCGGCGGCGATGCGCAGGAACTTGTCGCGCGCCAGAATGTGTTCGGTTTCGGCCAGGGTGCTGGAAAAGGTGCCGACGAAGCGTACGTGTTCGTTGAATTCGGACTGCAGCAAATCCGCCGTCTGCTGCGCCTTGAGGCGGTAGGGTTGCAAATGCTGTTCGTGCTCCCAGCCGAGCGCCAGGCGGTAGATGACGAGCACCGCGGTACTGGTGATCAGGAGCGGCAGCGCGACCAGCACCGCACGGCGCCGCCACAGCCGGCGCGGCGAGCCGCACACGATCCAGCACAGCGGCGCGGCCAGCAGCACGCCGAGCGTGTCCCCGGCCCACCAGGCGAACCAGACATGCCAGCGATCGGCGGCGCTGACAGCGCCCAGTGCCGACAGCGCCGGCACCACGATGCTGGCGCTGGTGAGACAGACCAGCGGCGTGATGAGCAAAAAGGCGATGACGTCGCGCCCGGAGTCGATCGCCGGGCGCATGCGACGCCGGAACTGGCGCGCGCCGAGCCAGGCTTGCAGCAGCGCGCCCAGCAGGCTGGCGCAGGTTGCCGCCAGTGCCGCGCCGGCCGTGAACGCCGGGTTGGCCTGGTGCAGCGGCAGGTTGGCCAGCGCCGCGCCGAGGGCGACCCCGGGCAGCACGCGCATGCCGCCCGCGGTGGCCAGGGCGAGACCAATCCCGGCCGGGGGAAACAAGGGCAATGCATAGCCCGAGGGCAACGACAGCGCGTCGAACAGCAGGCCCGTGCCGAAGTAGGCCGCGACGATCGACAGGTTGGCCAGCAGGATGTCCTGCCAGCTCCAGCGGGGATAACGGAAGGCGTGGCTATCCATATGCACAGTATTTACATGCCTGAGGCATACAGTAACGCAGCGCGCTGGTGGGCGGCGCGCAAGTAGGCGGCCAACAGTTTGGCAAACGCGTGGCAAGTTCTTGAAAAAATAGCCTTGCAGATCCTACCCCCGGCGGTTACAATCACGCCCCGAAGCAACGCTGCTGTTTGAGCCAGGTTGGTAGTCAAGGCAAAAATAGTTGACAGTATGTTGAGCTTGCTTCATACTCTGCGGTTCTTCGCGGTGGGGTGGCCGAGTGGTTAAAGGCAGCAGACTGTAAATCTGCCCTCTCTGAGTACGCTGGTTCGAATCCAGCCCCCACCACCAAATGAAGAAGTCGTGAAGTCGAATTGAAGTTGTACCTCGCGGGTGTAGCTCAATGGTAGAGCAGAAGCCTTCCAAGCTTACGACGAGGGTTCGATTCCCTTCACCCGCTCCAGTAAATTGTGTCGCAGTATGTGCGGCGCAAACATCAGCCCTTTTAGCTCAGTGGTAGAGCACTCCCTTGGTAAGGGAGAGGCCACGTGTTCAATCCACGTAAAGGGCACCAGAATTTAAAGCGGCAGTGCGTTGTACTCGTCCGTCAGGTGTGCCTGGTAATTCTCAAAATATCGTTAGGAGTCTCAAATGGCAAAAGGTAAATTCGAACGGACCAAGCCGCACGTCAACGTCGGCACCATCGGTCACGTTGACCACGGCAAAACCACCCTGACGGCTGCAATCGCAACCGTTCTGTCGAAGAAATTCGGCGGCGAAGCTAAAGCATACGACCAGATCGATGCAGCTCCAGAAGAAAAAGCACGCGGCATCACCATCAACACCGCGCACGTCGAGTACGAAACGGAAAACCGTCACTACG
>NZ_JACYUY010000024.1 GCF_014842025.1 Massilia sp. CFBP 13721 | reverse complement strand
AACAGCCTCTGAAGACGTTTACAACACTACAAAAGAAAAATGCCGTTCAGCCTTAACTGAACGGCATTACCGGCATGCCGGGCTGTTTTTTTTTCGACGGTCCGTTCCATGCTCGGCAGACCCGTAAGGTGGGCGGCTCCACCCAAACGCTTGTGGTTACGCGGCCGCGACGCCGCCCACGCGTTCGACGCACGGGTGATATGTCGCGACAAAACAAACGATTGTTGAACGCGTGGGCGGCGAAGCCGCCCACCTTACGTCCCTCCGTCCGACGCACGATTGGGTCATGCCTGCGGCTTCTACGCCACAGTGCTACGATAACGGGCTGTCAACATTCGAGATCGCCATGCCCAAATTCGCAGCCAACCTGAGCACGATGTTCACCGAGCTCAGCTTCCTCGACCGCTTCGCGGCCGCGCGCGAGGCGGGGTTTGACGCGGTCGAATTCCAGTTCCCGTATGCCTGCGAACCGGAATGGATCGCCGGCCGCCTGGCCCGTTACGGGCTCGAACTCGTGCTCCACAATTTCCCCGCCGGCGATTGGCCGGGAGGCGACCGCGGCCTGGCCTGCGACCCGCGCCGCATCGGCGAATTCCAGGACAGCGTCGAACTCGCCCTTGATTACGCCGACGAGCTCGGCGTCAAGCAGTTGCACTGCATGGCCGGCATCCTGCCGCCGCACGTGCCGCGCGAACGCGCCCACGCTACCTATGTCGCCAACCTGCGCTTCGCCGCCGCCGCGCTGAAGGAAAAGGGACTCGCCCTCCTGATCGAACCGATCAACGACCGCGACGTGCCCGGCTACTTCCTCACCGGTTCGCGCCAGGCCGCCGGCGTAATCCGCGAATGCGCGGTCGACAACCTGTTCTTGCAGTTCGACATCTACCACGCCCAGCGCATGGAAGGCGACCTGGCCAATACCCTGCGCGAATTGCTGCCCCTGATCCGCCACGTCCAGATCGCCGACGTGCCGGGCCGGCATGAACCGGGCACGGGTGAAATCAATTTCCCCTACCTGTTCCAGGTATTCGACGAGCTTGGCTACGACGGTTGGATCGGCTGCGAGTACACCCCGGCCGGCGCGACGCTCGACGGCCTCGGCTGGCGCGGCCCGCGGCAAACATCCTTGGCAACACACAGCTAGACAAGCCTGTCCGGCTACGGCACCATTGCTTTTTCACTAAGGAGAAGGCCATGATCCAGGGACTGCGCACCGTCATCTATCCGGTTACCAAGCTGCCTGAAGCCACCGAGTGGTACCGCCAGGTGCTGGGCAAGGCGCCTTATTTCGAGCAGCCCTTCTATGTCGGCTTCGAGGTCGGCGGCTTCGAACTGGGCCTGATTCCCGATGGCGTGCCCGGCAGCGCAGGCGCGACCGCCTATTGGGGCACCGAGGATGCGGCCGCCGAGCTGGCGCGGCTGGAAGCGCTGGGCGCCACGGTCGACGCAGCGCTGGCGGACGTCGGCGAAGGCATCCGCGTGGCCACCGTGCGCGACCCCGACGGGAATCTGTTCGGCATTATCGAGAATCCGCACTTCGACCGTAGCAAGGTCGCCTGAGCCTTTCCAGTAATTGATTAAATGCAACGCCGCCCACAGCGGCGTTTGCCAGAATAGGATCTTTCCGTCCGGCATTTCGCCGCTCCGAGAGGATCCGATGACACCCTTCCGTTATGCCCTCGCCGGCTGCCTGCTGGCCGTCAACCTGGTGCTGGGCGGCTGCGCCGCGACCACGGGTTCGGTCAGCCTGGTCGAAGTACGCGAATTCGCCGATGCCTCGGCCAAGCTCGGCGGCTATTCCGAACTCTCGCGCCGCTACCGCGACACCTACGAGCGCGAACAGCCCTACCTGCCAGCCTCGAGCGACCGGCTGGCGCGCGAAAACGACGCCAAGCGGCGCGCCGTGTACGAAGACTTCGTCAGCGTGCAAAAGGCGCTGGTGCTCTACATGCAGACACTGAGCCTGCTTGCCGGCGACACCCGCTACGACCTGACCGAACGCATCGACGACCTCGGCAATGGCCTCAAGGCGAATGCCGAATCCGGCTTGCAGCAGCGCCATATTGCCGCCTATACCGGCCTGACGCGCCTGCTGACGCGCGTGATCGCCTCGGGCTACCAGAACCGCAGCGTGGAAACCATGGTGCGCGACGGCGATGCCGACGTCCAGACCCTGCTGGAGGCGATGATCTCGCTCACCCGCCTCTACTACAAGACCAACGAAAACGAAAAGAAGACGATCCTCGGCATCTTCGACGTCGAGCTGCCTTTCGCCAAGGGCCGCGACGAACGCATGCTCGTCACGCTGGCCAAGGTGCATTACATCAACAAGGCGAGCGAGTACAAGCTGATCGACCGCCGCTACGACCTGGCCTTGCAGGGCTTGACCAAGGTGGCGCTCGGGCACCAGAAGCTGCGCGAAAACCTGCACAAGCTGACGCAGGACGACGTCAAGCGCATGCTCGGCAATTACGGACGCGACCTGCGGATCATCCGCGAAGGCCTCGCGAGCGAATGATTTTCAGGGGGACGACATGGCAAAAGACACGAAACCGAAAGCCGACGCAACCGACATGGCGATCGATGCATTCGCCGGCGCGCTAGCCAGCACCGTCGCGCGCGAGCCGCAGCCAGAACAGGCCGATGCCGCAAGCGACGCCCCGGAGGCGCAAGCCCCCGCCCCTGCCGCCAAGGCAGTGCCTGCGCCCGCCGGCGCGAACGGCGGCCTGGCCAGCGTACCGCAAATCGTCGAACTGGCGGATCAGCTGTCGGCCTGCGCCGACCAGCTGCACGAGCGCATCATGCGCGACATCCGCGCCTACGACGGCGGCATCGTGCCGGCCCACGTGCAAGCCACGGCGCGCGCCTTGCTCGAAGACGAACTGGTGCTGCGCCAGCGCGCCAACGGACTGTATGCCGATGCGGCCACCTATGTGGTGAAATCGCTCGGCAAGTCGCAGCAGGTGGTGGTGGCGCTGACCACGGCCGCGGCCGAGAAAATCCGCAAGATCGCACTCATCGGCGACATCACCGGGCTGGTCGGCGGCTTGCTGCAACTGGCGGGCGCGGCCGCGACCGGCCAGGCTGCCTCGGTCATCACGGCGCTCGACAAGATCAATACCCACATGAAGGCGATCGACGCCAACAAGGCGCCCGCCAAACCCGCCTGAGGCACCTTTTCCAGCGCGTGCGCCGATGTTCATGACGCGCGCATCGCGCTACACTGGCTCCACACCAGTTCATGTGGGAGTCGGCGATGAACGGCACTGCTCGAGTTCGGCTTCAAACTCCGTCCCGCGCGCGGCATCCCGCCGTGCGCAGCTAGACGCACGGACCTTCCCATGACAGCCCTCGACGCCGGCCAGCTGGCCCAGTTGCGCGCCGCGCTCGCCGCGCAGCTGGCGGCCCTCACCCGTACCGACGAGGCGCATGCGGCGGACGGCGCGCGCGATTTGCCGGTCTCCGAAGTCGAAACCTCCCCCGCCGACAAGGCCACCGTGCGCCTGCTCAACGATCTCGCCCTCGAGGCCGCCGGCCACCACGCGGCGCGGATGCAGGTGCTGCGCCATGCGCTGGCCAAGTTCGAAGACGACAGCTACGGCCTGTGCGAGGAATGCGGCGGCGACATCGGCTTTTCGCGGCTGCAGGCGCGTCCCGAGGCGCGCCTGTGCATCGGTTGCCAGACGCGCCTCGAGAAAAAACTTTAACGCATGTGCTGGCCGCCATTGATCGCGATGTCCGCGCCGGTGATAAAGGCGGCGGCGTCCGATGCCAGGTAAGCGACCAGCGCAGCCACCTCTTCCGGCTCGCCCAGCCGTCCCAGCGGGATCTGCGGCAAGATCTTGGTTTGCATGATTTCCTGCGGCACGGCCTCGACCATTTTGGTGCGCAGGTAACCCGGCGACACCGTGTTCACGGTCACGCCGTGGCGCGCCGTTTCCAACGCCAGCGCCTTGGTAAATCCATGCATGCCGGCCTTGGCCGCCGCATAGTTGGTCTGGCCGAAGGCGCCGCTATTCGCGTTGACCGAGGAAATGTTGATGATGCGGCCCCAGCGCTGCGCCGTCATCGGCCCCACCGCCTGGCGGCTCATGTGGAACACACTGTCGAGGTTGGTGCGCAGCACCTGGTGCCAGTCGTCCAGGGTCATCTTGCGCAGGCTGGTGTCGCGCGTGATGCCGGCGTTATTCACCAGCACGTCGATGCGGCCGAGTTCGGCGAACAGGGCCGCCATCATGGCCGCGCAGGCGCGGTCGTCGGTGACGTCGAGGCGCCAGGCGCGAAAGCGGTAGCCGTCGTCGCGCTGCGATGCCAGCCATCCTTCCGGCGAAGCGTTCGACGGCGAATAGGTGACGGCTACCGTGAAGCCCGCATCGGCCAGGCGGCGGCACAGCGCCGTGCCGAGTCCGCCCATCCCACCCGTTACCAGTGCAACCTTGTTCTCTTCCATGTTGTCCCCTCGTCAATATCGGCCGGTGGCCGAAAGCGACAAGTCTAGGAGTCCACACGAGGACGCCTTTGACATGGATCAAGGTTTACAAGGCAGTGGCCGCAGCGACGCTGCGGCCTGTGGGATGCCGCGCTTAATGAATGATATCGGGGGGTTGAGAGGCATCGAAGTCGGCCCAGTCGCCGTCGACGATGTTGCCGCGCGCCCGTTCGATCTGCACCGCGCCGAGCTGGCGGAACACGTCCACCGCGCGCGACTCGACGGCGGCATCGTCAAAGGCGACGGCGACGAGCATGCCGGCCTTGCGCTGCTCGACCGGTGCGCGCCCACCCTCCTCATGTTCGCCGGCGTCTTTCATCTTGCTGAAGCTAAACAGCGAGCCGACGTGGGCGCCGACGAGGCCGCCGACGATGGGGCCGGCCGGTCCGGTGACCGGCGCGGTGGCGGCGCCGACGATGGCCCCGATCGCTCCTCCCGTGGCGCCGCCCTGCACCACACCCACCGGCGTTTCCTTGGCGCCTGGGGAATGCAGGTTATCGCCGCCGATCGGCGTCATGTCGTGCTGGCCGGCCTGGCTCAGGTAAAATGTGCTGAGACGGTCCTGGGCGAAGCCGGCCTGGGCCAGCGCCTGCGCGGCGGCGTCGGCTTCGTCCTGGGTCTGGAAATGCCCTGCAATGATGGTGGACATGGTTTCTCCGTTGTTATCGTTGGATATCCGAAGCTTGCTCTTGCTGGGCTGCACATTCTGTACGCAAACGCACGCAGTCTATTGCCATTGTCCATACACAACGCTGTAGTCCGGCTCGAGTTGCGGCGGCGCCTGCCAGGCGCGTGGATCGACCCGGTAATACTTCAGGAATTCCTCGTACAAGGCCGCATGGCGCACGGCCAGGCGGTGCGGCTGCTCGAAAAAGGCTTCGGTGGCGACCGCGAAGAACTCGGCCGGGTTGGTCGCGCCATAATGGTCGAGTACGCCTTCATGGCCGAACCAGGCGTCGTGGCGCAACGCCGCGAAGTCGCGCGAGAGCACTTCCGACCAGCTGCGGTAACGCTCCTGGCTGCCCAGGTAGGGTGCGCCGTTGGTGGTGCCCGATTCGCTGTCGAGCTGGTGGGCGAATTCGTGCAGGACGACATTGTGCAACGGCGTATGCGAAGGCAACTCGCGCATGCCGGCGCGGCGCACGTGGTCCCAGGACAGGATCACCCGCCCGTCGCCCCAGGATTCGCCCAGCAAGTCCTGGCGCTCCTCGGTGACGACGCCGGCCGCGTCGACCTGGCGGCGCGGCACCAGGAATGCGCCCGGGTAGACCAGCACCGCGCTCAAGGTCGGATATACGGCCTCGCCCCGCGCGCCCAGCAGCAGCAGGCAAGCCTGGCCGGCAATCGTCAGGCGCATCTCCTCGGTGATCTCGAGGCCGGCGCAGCCGACAAAGGTTTTTTCGTGCAGGAAGCGCCGCACCAGGCGCTCGAGGCGGGCGCGCTGGCCCGCATCCATGGCCCGGTACTGGTCGACATTGCGTTCCAGGATCGCCAGTTCGGTGGCGGCCAGTGGCCGGGCGAGTGCGCGGCGCAGGCGCCAGCGCGGCACGGCCCAGGCCAGCAAGCCGGCGGCCACCAGGGCCGATACGGTCAACAGCGCTTCCATCACACAGCTCCCGCAAATGGATAGGGGTTCATGCGTTGGACAAGTAAGCGTCGAGTTCGTCCGCGCCGCCGACCAGGCGGCCGCCGATGAACACCTGGGGCCAGGTGAGGTGCCCGCTCACCGCCCGCAGCACGCTGGTATTAATCCTCTTGTCTTGCGAGATATCGGTATAGCGCAGGCGGCGTTCGGCCAGCGCCGCCTTGGCACGCGCGCAGAACGGGCAACCGGGGCGCGAGAACATGACGATCGGCTCCGGCGCGCGCGCCTCCGGATTGATGTGGCGCAGCATGGTGTCGGCGTCGGACACGTGGAACGGATCATCCTCCTCGTCGCCGTCGTCTTCGATGAAGATCTTCTCGATGATGCCGTCGCGCACCAGCATCGAATAACGCCAGGAGCGCATGCCGAAGCCCAACTCGCGCTTGTCGACCAGCATCCCCATGGCGCGCGCAAAATCGCCGTTGCCGTCGGGGACGAAGGTAATGTCGTCGGCATCCTGGCCGCTCTTCCATTCGTTCATCACGAACGCGTCGTTGACCGAGAAGCAGACGATATCGTCGATGCCATTGTCGCGAAACACCGGCGCCAATTCGTTAAAACGCGGCAGATGGGTCGAGGAGCAAGTCGGCGTATATGCCCCCGGCAACGAGAACACGACCACGGTCTTGCCCTTGAACAGCTGGTCCGTCGTCAGGTCGCGCCACTGGTTGTCGGGGCGCGCCTTGAACGTGACCTGCGGTACGGGCTGGCCTTCCAGGGATGCGGCAGTTGGCAGCATGGGAACTCCTTTGGTGGGAATGATGGATGCGGCAGGATCGCCTTCGAGCGCAGGTGGGGCCTGTTGCCGGGTTTTCAACGTTGCCGTTTTGGTGCGTGAATGGCGCGTTAACGACAAATGCCGCGCAGTGCGCGGCATTTGCTTGACGACAGCGATCGTCGGTTACGGAAGTGCGCTTCGGGTCTCCACCTCGGCGCGCTTCGTCAGAGCGTGTTACTTGCCGATCTGGCTAGGCGCCGGGCCGAACAACGCGGCGACGAGCGGATCGCGGGTGACCGGGCTGCGGTTCACGCGGATGGCGTAATGGGTGTCGTCGGCCAGGATGTGGAAGTGGCGGCCGCTGCCGGCCATGCTCTGCTCGCGCAGGCCTGGACGTTCCTTGCGCGGGGCGACGCCTTCGCGCTTCGGCTGGCAGATCGCGGCGAGGAAGGCTTTCACGCGTTCCTGGTCGGGACAGATCTGGTATACAGCCTTGCCCAGGTAGGTGGCGGTGCCTTCGATGTAGCGCGCCAGTTCGATCACGCCGGCTTCGCGCAGGTCGCGAATGTACTTGCGGGCGCCCGATGGCGAAAACTTCAGGAACCAGGCGATTTCGTCGGCCAGCATTTCGTGGGTCGACAATTCGTTGATCAGCTTTTGCATGTTTTCGATCCGACGCTGCGTGGCAGAAGTCGACCGCACACGCTCGATCGGCGCCAGCGAAATGGGCGCGCGCTCGGTTGGCTGTGGCGGGACGCGTTCGATCAGCGCTGAATTGCTGGAAGTGTGCACTGCGCCGATGTCGCCTTGCACCGCGTTGTGATGAGTCGTTGCATGCATGTTGGTGTACTCCAAATAGAGAGAGAGACTGGGAGGTCCGGGTCGCTGTGTGTGGTCTGACACTCTGACAACACCTCGGGTTCCGCTTAACTGGCCTCAAGATTGCCTGCGTCACACCGGCCGGTCTGTGCGCCATCCCACATTGGCAAAATTCCAGCGAGCATTTTGTTAAACATGTCTTTGAGGAAATTCATACCCTGTTGCGAACTCGACACTTGTCGCAATAAAACAACGCCTAACGACAATATTTTTTCTAAAAGAATTTATTGTAGAAATTACACTAAATTATCCTCTCTATATAAAGGGATGGTGTCTTAGCCAGAAAATCCGTTGTAAATTTGTCACTCAGCAGTATATGTAGGTGCGCTAGCGCACCGACCCTCTTGAACTCCACCTCGTATTCTTCACTCCAACATCACTGTCAAGCACGCGATGTCACCCTACCTTTTCATCACTTATGGGAGTTTCCTGTGAACAATACGAAGAAGATCGCCCTGGCTGTCGCCATGCTCTGCGCTACCGGCACCACGCTGGCCCAAGAAATCAACCCGTCCTGGTATATCCAGCCAAGCATCGTCGGCATGAAGCCTGACGCGGACTTCGGCGTGGACGATAAAGACTGGGGCGGTGGTCTGAAGTTCGGCAAGAACGTCAACCAGTATTTCGACGTCCAGATCGGCGGCTCCCACGTTCGTGCTGAAGACGGCGGCGCCCGTTATCGCCAGACGCTGATCGGCGTGGACGGCCTGCTGATGCTGTCGCGCAGCAAAGTCCGTCCATTCATTCTGGTCGGTATCGGCGCCGAACGCGACAAGGTAGAAAACCAGTTCCGCCGCGTGAGCAAGAACTCCCCATACTGGACCGCCGGTATCGGCGTCCAGGCTGACCTGATGCCGCAACTGGCGCTGCACGTCGACCTGCGCTCGGTGCGCAGCAACCTGCGCCACGACGAGCTGTATGGCTTCAACAAGCCAAACAACAAGTACCTGACCATCGGCGTGAACTATTCGTTCAACCCGCCACCAGTCGCCTACGTTGCTCCGGCACCGGCACCAGTGGTCGAAGCACCGGCGCCAGCGCCAGCACCGGCACCGGTTGCTCCGCCGCCAGCACGCTTCGAAAAAGTCACCCTGTCGGCCACCAAGATGTTCGAATTCGACCAGGCCAAACTGGTCATGCCAGCGCCACGCCTGGACGAAATCGCCGCCGCCCTGCAAGCCGACACCAGCATCACCAACGTCGACATCACCGGTTACACCGACCGCCTGGGCTCGGAGAAATACAACCAGAAGCTGTCGGAGCGTCGTGCACAATCCGTGCGTGAATACCTGATCGGCAAAGGCATCGACGGCAGCCGCCTGAACGCCATCGGCAAAGGCGAAGCCAATCCTGTCGTGACTTGCAACGACAAGAACCGCACCGCGCTGATCGCTTGCCTGGAACCAAACCGCCGCGTCGAGGTCGAGCAAATCACGATCGAGAAACGCGTTCAGTAATTGAGTTCTCGTCCGCCACTCCGCCTCGCGCGGAGGGGCGTGATGCGGCCTGAGGGGTACTTCGCCCGGTCGAGCACGTGTTCAGGCACGCACTCGACCGGACCTGGTACCCCTTTTCTTTTTCCGGAGAATCTGTATGGACACGGTCGATAAAGATAAAAAACAATGGTTTCCCTACTCGCGCCAGATTGTCCACATCATGAAATGCGCGGTCACGGAGTGGCTGGCGCACCGCGCTGCCAGCAAGGGTGCGGCCCTCGCCTTTTACACCCTCTTCTCGATGGCGCCAATCCTGGTGCTGGTGATTGCCGTGGCGGGCTTTTTCTACGGCGCCGAAGCGGCGCAGGGGCAATTGCTTAATGAACTGCGCGGCTTGGTCGGCAAGGAAGGCGCTGAAACGATCCAGGCAATCCTGGCCGGTGCACGGGACAAGGAAACCGGCCGGTTTGCGACGATCATCGCAACCGTGCTGCTGCTGGTGGGCGCCACCAGCGTATTCGCCGAGCTGAAAGACAGCCTCGACGAGATCTGGGACGTGCCTGCGCCGAAGGACGCGGGCTGGTGGGACACGGTACGTACACGCGTGCTCTCGTTCGGTCTGATCCTGGTGCTGGGCTTCCTGCTGCTGGTCTCGCTCGTCGTCAGTGCCGCGACGGCAGTTGTCGAAAATTATCTTGGTGGCATATGGAAAGACTCGGCCGTGATCATGGGCTGGGTGTCCTCGTGCATCGGATTCCTCGTGATCGCGACGATGTTCGGAGTCATCTACAAGCTGCTGCCACGCATCAAGCTATCCTGGCATGACGTGACCATCGGCGCCCTCGGTACCGCCGCCATGTTCACGCTGGGCAAGTTCGCGATCGGCCTGTACATCGGCAACAGCGGCGCCGCCAGCAGCTTCGGCGCGGCCGGTTCGCTGATCGCCCTGCTGCTGTGGGTATATTACTCGGCCCAGATCTTCTTCCTCGGCGCCGAGTTCGCCCGCCAGTATGCGCTGCAGCTGGGAAGCTTGCGCCACAAGCCGGGGTATGAAACCGGGGCGAAGAATGTGAAGCGGATGGCGTGAGTCTGGTTGTTCGATGAAGCACAACGGCGCGGATCCATGTGGGTCCGCGCTTTTTTTATACGCTGGCAATGATCCACGCGTTTTACGTGCCCGTAAACACCCGACCGTTACGCCCCGCGATGAGCGCGAAGAAAGGCAAAGTAAAACGGCGCGAAACCATATTGGTCCGCGCCGGCTTTTTATACGTTCCCGATGATTGATCGTTCACGCGTGGACCGAGTCTACCCTACTCGCCCAGCAACTCCGCCACCACTTCCATGCCCTCGACCCGCTCGGCCACCGTCTTGAGGATCACCACCACCGGTACCCCCAGCAGCAGTCCCCACATCCCCCACAACCAGCCCCAGAACAGCAGGCTGACGAACACGGCCGCGGGATTCATCTTGGCGATCTTGCCGGTCATCCAGGTCGTAACCACCATCCCGACCAGGGTGGCGATGCCCATCGAGGCGCCGGCCACGAGGATCACCATGCGCAGCGACTCGAACTGCATGAAGGCAACCAGGCCGGTGGCGACCGTGATCAGGAGCGGGCCGAAATACGGCATGATGTGGGCGACGCCGGCGAAAATCGCCCAGGCGCCGGCGTTGTTCAGGCCGATCGCACGCAGCGCCACCCACATCAGCAGCGCCAGCAGGATATTGGTTACCAGCAGCATGAACATGTAGTTCTGGATCGATGTATTGATGTCGTCCAGGATGTGCACCGTGACTTTCTTGCGCGTCAGCGAGGGGCCGGTCAGCTTGACCAGCTTGCGCTTGAAGGTATCGCCGGCCAGCAGCAGGAAAAACACGAGGAACAGCACCATCGTGGCTTGCGTGATGAAGGCGGCCAGGCCCACCGAACCGGCCAGCAGCCAGTCGGTGACGCGAAATGCCGGCGACTGCGGCTGCGACAGCGTCGGGCGGCGCTGGATCAGGCGTGCATCCTTGTTCTCGCCGACGCCGGCGGTGGCCTTTTCGATTTCGGCGGCGGCCCGGCGCATTTGCTCGATCGTCGAGCCTTGCCCAGTCACCGCGCTGCTCACCAGCTTGGTCACCTTCTGCGTCAGCGTCGGCAGCTCGTCGATGATATTGAAGAATTCGTCCTGCAGGCGGTACATGGTGGCGCCGAGGCCGCCGATCAGGATTGCCGTGACCAGGCCGGCGCCGATGACGCGCTTGATATGGATGCGCTCGAGCCAGCGCACGACCGGGCTGAGCGTATAGGCGATGAAAATGCCGAGCAGGAGCGGCACGAAGAATTTTTGCGCCCACTGCAGGGCGAAGACGAACGCGACCGTGGCCATGATGCCGAGCGACAGGCCGCGGGCATTGACGTGGATCGGCAGGCGCAAGCCGCCGGACGTCAGCGTGACATCGCCGGGTTCGACGTGCACCTCGGGGGGAGCAACGCCGGTCATCTCATTGGCGATGACCGGCGGGGCCTCCGGGGCGGCGGGCTTGTTCGGCTCGGCGGGGACCGAGCCAGGACTGGCGAGATGCATAGGTTTGCCAAATGAAAGGTTGCCGGACCGCCGCCCGGTGGCGGGGATTATTTCACGCGGATGTCGTTCTTGACCGAGGTTACACCCTTGATGCCGCGAGCGACGTCAACTGCGCGCTGTGCATCGCCAGGCTGGGCCACGAAGCCCGACAGCTGGACGTCACCCTTGAAGGTCTCGACGTTGATTTCGGTCGCCTTGACGGTTGGGTCAGCTGCGAAGGCGGCTTTCACCTTGGCGGTGATGACGCTGTCGTCGATGTATTCGCCGGCGCTCGCCTTTTGTGGACCGGAAGCGCAGCCAACCATGGTGAAGGCGAGTGCGCCGGCGAAGACGGCGGTGGCGAGGCGTTGGGTGATTTTCATGATGTATCCCTTTCTGTTAATGGTCAAAGTCAATGTGCTCAGGTGAGCATTTCCGGTACGTCACTTGCCGTACGCGGTTTTTGCGGCGTCGACGCACTGGTCTTTCGCCGCGCCGGCAAACGCGTCGCACTTCTGGAGTGCGACCCGGTATTCCGCCGTCAGTTTGTCTTCACGCGCATTGCTGCGCGCTTCGATCATCTTGCGATCCGCGGTGGCATCGGCACGGGCCGCGATCAGCGTCGCCTTGGCCTGCTTGATGCACACGTCGCGGTTGTTGCCTGTTACCGCCCCGCAGCGCGCCTTGTCGCGGTCGTAATTCGCGTCGGCGATGCGCATGCGCGCCTGGGTATAGGCTTTCAGGGTGTTCTTGTAGGCGGCGCCCGCTTCTTCCTCGACGCGCACGCGCTCGGCCTTGGCCTCGGCGACGCACACGTCGTGCGGGTTGCCGGTCACGACATCGCAACGGGCGCGCGCCACTTTGTAATTGGCGGCAGCCGTATCGCGCGCCGTGTTCCAGGCGGTCTTGGCGTCAGGCACCGTGACCGACTGCACCACCGGCGCCGTTGCCTGCGCGCGGACATGGGCCGACCACAACAGTGCGGCGCCGACGATCATCAGTGCATGGATGTTTTTCAATCTGGCTGTCATGTTCTTGTTCTCCGTGTGGCGTAGTCCCTGATGATGTTTTACGCCCTTCGCACGTCCGACTCTGTTCGCTGTCGAACACAACAGGAGATGTCGGTTCGATAATATTAAATAAGCAATACACAGTGCGTCATCGCACAGACCTCGCACGGACAGTCCCCCTATTCTTGGCGTACACCATTTGCCAGGAGAACAATATGAAAGCACCCCGCACCTTCGCCGCCGCAGCGGTTGCCGCCGTCGCCCTGCTCTCGGGCTGCGCCAGCTCGCCGTCCTATAACAGCGGCAACAACGGCGGTTACAACAACACCGCCTCGATGGGCTACGGCACCATCGAATCGATCCAGGTGACCCAGGCCGAGAACCGCACCAGCGGTGGCGGCGCGGTGGTCGGCGCCCTGGTCGGCGCACTGGCCGGCAACCAGGTCGGCAGCGGCAGCGGCCGTACCGCCGCCACGGTGGCCGGCGGCGTCGGCGGCGCCCTGGTCGGCAACAACATCGAAAAGAACCGCAATGCGGGCAGCGGCCAGGAGATGTACCAGGTCAACGTGCGCATGGATAACGGCGAATACCGCACCGTGGTCCAGGACAGCGTCTACGACCTGCGCGTGGGCAACCGCGTGCGCCTGGTCGACGGCCGCGTATATCGGTACTGATCGTCGGTACTGATCGTCGCTACGGAGCGAGTGTGAACGCCGCAGCCGGGAACGCCTTGCGCGCGTC
Source organism: Massilia sp. CFBP 13721 (assembly GCF_014842025.1). GTDB lineage: Bacteria > Pseudomonadota > Gammaproteobacteria > Burkholderiales > Burkholderiaceae_D > Telluria. The sequence goes on along the minus strand of NZ_JACYUY010000024.1, from coordinate 84,135 downwards.
GTACCGGGCGCCATGCCGGCGGCGCACAGGGAGCATTCGCTACGCCGCGCACCTTGCCTGATGCAGCGGGCCGGCCATGCCGGCCCGTTTTTATTTCGTGGAGGTAAAGATGAAAATGCATACCGATGTGAAGCAACTGCTGGCGGCTGCCTTGCTGGCGTCCGCCAGCGCCCTCGCCGGCGCCCAGAGCGCTACCGAAGCGCCCCCTGCGCCGAAGAGCAACGACGCGATGGTCGCACCGGCCGCGGCCAGCAAGCAGGCACAGGAAATTGCGCGCGGCGATCCGGCGCGCTGGTATCGCGAGGACGCCACCAGCGGCCAGCGTTGGCGCACGCGCCAGAAAGAAATCGGCGCGGCGCTCGACGAAGCGAAGAACGCTTGCCGCCAGGGTCCGGCGGCGGAGCGCCAGGCTTGCCTGAAGGCGGCGCAGGATACGTGGAAGGAAGAAATGGCGAGCGCACGCGCCGAGGCCGGCACGCAGGCGGCGACGCAGACGCGCTAGCAGCGGACAAAAAGCCGACAAAAAAAGACGGCGTCCAATCAATGATTGCGACGCCGCTCAAGCCCCACCATATTCTTTGCCCATCCGGTCCGGTGACGGAACCCTGGCGGCTATCGCATAAACGATTTATACCAAATATAGCCGCTACTACCGGATACAGCCTCCTGCCGCTGCAAATGCAGTGCGTTACAATCCCACTGCCCTGCAAATGCATTCGGTGGCGGCAAGCAACATGCTCGCGCTACCGAAAAAACATCTGGATGGCGACCAGGCCGCCATCCCGACACAAGCACCAGGTGGCAACCAGGGCCGCAGCCGCAGTCACTAGGGGCCTGCCTCAGATTTCCTGCTGCGCGCGCTTCTTCTTCATGTACCAGCTGACGACGCCCATCAACACGGCACCCGCCACGGCTTGCTTGCCCATGCGGCGCTGGCGCACGAAATTGAATGCGGTCATCGCATACGGTAGCAGCACCGACACGCTCGTTCCCGTAGGTTTCAGCAGAGCATCAGCTCGTGCCCGCAATGCCCACGTTGCGTGGTCCATGACAGAATGTAGCATGACTTCGGGCCGCGCGCCGTGCTTTACCTGTGCCTTGGCGTAGGTAACGCCGGCACGATAGAACTCGCCTTCGCGCAGCAGCTCGGCCTTGCGCTTGACGGGGTCGGTGCTGTGCTTGTGTCCAGCCAGTCCGGTCGGCTCGCCGTGATGCTTTTTATGGTCGTGTTGTTCCATGTTCTCTCCCCTGTAGGTGGCCGCTTTACATCAGCGCATCGCGGTCGTTGCGGAGTTCCCGCATCGTTTCCGGAAAGGCGAGCTTGCCCTGCTTGAGCAGCGCCAGCCCCCGCATCACGAGTGCAACCGTGATCGCCAGAAACACCAGGAACATCACCAGCAGGATCTTCCAGCCCCAGCTGTCCCAGGCCAGCATCACGATCGTCGCGGTGCCGTAGGCCAATGCGAACCACACTGCGAGAATGGCGCCGGCGAAAATCGCCACCAGTTCAATCACGTGGTTACGCACTTCCGACATCTCGAGCGCCGCGAGTTCAACGCGCGACACGACGAGGCCGAACAGGTTCTTCGCCAGGCCGGAGATGCCGCCCATGAGTCCAGGACCATGCACGACGGTTTCGGTCTTTTCCATGGCGTTCTCTCCGGCGAAAATTATTTACGACCCAGATAAATACCGACCAGCAGGCCGACACTCGCCGCGGCGGCCACGGTACGCCACGGGTTGTCTTTAACATAGACATCGGCAGTCTCGGCCAGTTCCTTGCTCTTGATGACTGCTTGACCTTGATACTGGCTGGCCTTGCCCATCGCGCGGTCCAGCAGCTCCATGCCGCGCGTACGCAGTGCGTCGGCCTTTTCGCCGGTCATCGATGCAGCGGCGGTCAGCAGCGACTGCGCATCTTTCATCAGCACTTTCACGTCGGCGCTGGCGCTGTCGATGGTGTCGTCGATCGAACGGCTGGTGCGGGTGGTATCAATCATGGTGAACTCCTGTTGTGGTTATGTGGTGGTGGATGAATCAATCAAGGCACGAGGAAATCGTGCATGTCGTCGGCGTGCTCTTCTTCGACGGCGAGGATCTCGGTCAGCATCTGCCTGGTGGTCGGATCCTTGTCGCCGATCGCCTGGATCATCTGGCGGTAGGATTCGATGGCAACGCGCTCGGCGATCAGGTCGGCACGCACCATGGCTTGCGTATCGTCCGAATCGTCGTACTCGGCATGGCTGCGTGCGGTCAGCGTGGCCGGGTTGAAGTTCGGCGAGCCGTTCAGCTGGACGATGCGCTCGGCGATGCGGTCGGCGTGTTCCTGTTCCTGCTGGGCATGCTCGAGGAACTCGGCCTTCAGGGCGCCGTTGTTCGGGCCGCTGACGGTGTAGTAGTGGCGCTTGTAGCGCAGCACGCACAGCAGTTCGGTGGCGAGCGCGTCGTTCAGCATGGCGATGACGGCTTCGCGGTCGGCCGCGTAACCCGCAGTGACGGCGCCGTCGTCGAGGTTGGCCGCGGCGCGGCGGATGGCCTCGACGTCGAAGCCATGTGCCAGGGGCGTTCTGCTTTGTTCCATGACGGTTCCTTAAAAAAAGCTTGGTAAATCAGCGCGAAGCTGTGCGCGCCGGGATCGGCGCATTGTCGTTCGACAGCACGATCTCGACGCGGCGGTTCAGCTGGCGGTTCGGCGCCGTATCGTTGGCGGCCACCGGGAAGGCTTCGCCATAGGCCTTCATGGCGATCCGTTCGCGCGGCACGCCCATGCTGCCCAGGGCCGTCGCCACCGCGTTGGCGCGGCGCTGCGACAGGTCCTGGTTGTAGCTCGAGCTGCCGGTGCTGTCGGTAAAGCCTTCGACCAGCACAGAGCGCTCCGGGTTCTGCGCCATGACATCGGCCAGCTTGCGCAGGGTCGACATGCCGTTCGGGGTCAGGTTCGCCTCGTTGGTGGCGAACAGCACGTCGCCGATGGTGACGACCATGCCGCGCTCGGTCTTGGTGGCATGCAGTTCGACCAGCAGCGCTTCCAGCTTGGCGGCGCGCTCGGCGATCATGCGGGTCTGGTCCTGGGCCATCGCCGCCTGCTGCTGGGCGGTTGCCGCCTGCTGCTGGGCGGCGGCTGCCGCGGCCTGGGCTTCGGCGGCCTGGCGTTTGGCGCGCTCGGCTTCGGCGGTGCGCGCCTCCAGAGTGATTTCGGTGCGCTGGCGCGCGGCGTCGGCGATGTTCGCCTCGGCCGCCTTGGCGCGCGCCACTTCCTGGGCGGTGGCGATCTTCTGCTTGGCCACGTAGGCCAGGCGGTCGATGTCTTCCAGACTTTCTTTCTTGGCGGCAGCCGTGTTGGCGGCATTCAGCGCATCGCTGGCCTGCCTGAATTCCAGCGGCGCGTAACTCGCCACTTGCGGATTGTTATTGGCGGCGACGAAATCGGCGCGGGCCTGGTCCAGCTGCGGCGTCGTGGTCGGCGTGGTGCTGCAGGCGGCCAGCAGGATGGCGCTGGCAAGGACGGCCGGCTTCAGGAAGCGTGGTGTCATGGTTTTTTCCCCTTCATGCATGGCGCCGGTGGCGCGTTTGCGTTCTCGTGAAAATCGTTTATCTGCTGCAATGAATGGCCACAGTGCGTGGCCGAACTTACTGGCTGTTTGCGCGGTCGACTTCCTGGCGCAGCACGCGCAGGTCTTCGTTGAGCGCGTTCGAGGCGGCGGTGGCCTTGGCCGAGGCGGCCTTGCTCTGCGCCAGTTGCGCGTCGGCCTGGGCCTGCATCGCCAGTTCGCGCGCCAGCTTGTAGTCCTTGGCGGCAAGTGCTTCGTTGGCGCGCATCATCTTGGCGCGTGCCGCGGTGATCTCGGCCGGAGCCAGGTCGGCGGCGCCAGCCTGCACTGCGTTCTCGACGGCGTTGCGCGAGACGGCGACGTCAGCCGTGGCCGGTGCCTTCTGGCTGGCGCAGGCGCCCAGCGCCAGCACGGCGGCGACTGCCGCCACGCGGCCCAGCTGGTGCATCGAACGATTCATGTCCATGTGGATCTCCTGTGAATGTAAGCAACTTGTTAACGTTATAAGCATAATACCGGCCTAGTTCGGTACGCTGCCGCACATAGATTGCGTATCGAGAAGATTGCCGCTCTGCTCATCCGCCGCACCGTGCGACACCGCACATTGATGACCCTCCCCTTTGCGCTAAGCTGGCCGCAAGATCGATACCCAACGAAGGATCGTCATGCCCGATACCACCACTCAACAGAATGCCGGCCACAAGCACGCCGGCAAGAAGAAGAAAATCCTGCTTGGCCTCTTGGTCACGCTGATTGCCATCCCGATCATCGCCATCATCTTTATCCTGACCTTCGACTGGAACAAGGCCAGGCCCTGGCTGAATGCGAAGGTGAGCGAGGCGATCGAGCGCCCATTCGCGATTCGCGGCAACCTCGCGGTGGAATGGGAAGTCCCGGCCAAGCGCATGCGCAAGGAAGAGCGCCACCTGCGCGACTGGCTGCCCTGGCCGCACCTGATCGCCAACGACGTGAACGTCGGCAATCCGGCGAACATGAAGCAGATGGACATGGCGCGCGTGCGCCAGTTCTCGTTCTCGCTCAATCCGCTAGGCCTGCTGCAGCACCGGATCGGCATCCCTGTGCTGCGCTTCGATTCGCCCTATGTCGAGCTGCAGCGCACCGACGCTACCCACTACAACTGGGCCTACAAGAAGAAGGAAGAGGAATCGAAGTGGGAGCTCGACCTCGAACGCGTGGTGCTGACCGATGGCGTGATCCGCGTCGTCGACGCCGTCACCAAGGCCGACGTCACGGCCAACGTGCGCACACTCGACAACGACACCAAGTACGGCGTCGGCTTCAAAGTGACCGGCACCTATAATGGCGCCGAAGTCACCGGCGGCGGCAAGGTCGGCCAAGTGCTGTCGCTGAAGGACCAGAATGTTCCGTATCCGGTGCAGGCCGACATGCGCAGCGGCCCGAGCCGGATCGCGATCGAAGGTACCGTCACCAGCCCGGCCAAGCTGAAAGCGGTCGACCTGCAGCTGGAACTGGCCGGACGCAGCATGGCGCGCCTGTACAACTTCACCGGCATCACGCTGCCGGAAACGCCTGCCTTTTCCACTTCGGGCCGCCTGAAGGGCGAGCTCGACCGCGAGTACGGCCGCTGGACCTACGACGATTTCAAGGGCAAGGTCGGCTCGAGCGACATCGGCGGCAAGCTCGTGTATGAAGGCGGCAAGCCGCGCGGCAAGCTGTCGGGCAACGTGGCCACGCGCCTACTGCTGTTCTCCGACCTTGGTCCGCTGATCGGCGGCGATTCGAACGAGAGCAAGAAAGCGCGCGGCGTCGACGCCGTGCAGCCGGGCGGCAAGGTGCTGCCGGTCGAAGAGTTCCGCACCGAGCGCTGGAAGGCGATCGATGCCGACGTGCGCTACACGGCCGAGAAGATCCGGCGCGACAAGACGCTGCCGATCAACAAGCTGTCGACCCACCTGATCATGAAGGATGGCGTGATCACGCTTGCCCCGCTCGACTTCGGCGTGGCCGGTGGCACGCTGCGCTCGACCATCCGCCTCGACGGCAGCGGCGCGAAAGGCAACACGATCGCGGCCACCGCCAAGGTCAGCGCGCGCCACATCCAGCTCAAGCAACTGTTCCCGACCATCGAACAGATGCAGGCGACCGTCGGCCAGGTCAATGGCGACGCCCAGCTGTCGGCCACCGGCACCTCGGTTGCCGCCCTGCTCGGTTCGTCGAACGGCGAAGTCAAGGCGCTGGTCAACCAGGGCACGATCAACAAGATGCTGCTCGAAATGATGGGCCTGAACGTCGGCAACATCGTCCTCACCAAGCTGTTCGGCGACAAGCCGGTGCAACTCAATTGCCTGGCCGCCGACTTCGACGTCAACAAGGGCGTGATGCAATCGCAGGTACTGGTGCTCGACACCGCCGAGGCGATCGTGCGCGTCAACGGCAACGTCAACCTGGCCAACGAGCAGATGGACTTGACGATCCGTCCCGAAACGAAAGCGCTGCGCCTGTTCACGCTGCGCGCCCCGCTGTACGTGCGCGGCCCGTTCAGCAAACCCGACGTGTCGGTCGACAAGGGCGTGCTGGCACTCAAGGCAGGCGGCGCGGCCGTGCTGGCCGCCGCCGCGGCACCGGTCGCCGCACTGATCCCGCTGATCAATACGGGACCCGGCGAGAGCAGCGAATGCGGCCGCCTGGTGGCGCTGGCCAAGGAAAAGCCGACCGCACCGGCGCCGGGCAAGGCCAAGACGCGTTGAGCATGCGCTGCGAAGAAGGCACGCAGATGCGCACTGATGAGTAAAGCTGGCCCTGTGTGTGTTGTCGAACAGACTCTACTCCACGGCGGATTTACTCTGCGTGCATCGCTGACACAGGAACACGGCATCAAGGAAACGCATGACGCATTGGAAACCGGCCCTGGCCTTGCTGGCGGCCCTGATGTTCGGGGCACCGCTCGCAGGCTGCGGCGGCAGCGGCGCCCTGCTGGCGCCAGTCGTGGCGGTGGACGATACCACCATCACGGCCGGCGTCAAGGAAGCCATCGCCCGCAGCACGGAGCTGGTGGCGGCGGACATCGATGTCGCAACCCGCGAAGGCATTGTCCAGCTGAGCGGCTATGTCGGCTCGGCGGAAAACGTGGCAACCGCAGCATCGGTTGCGCGCACAGTAAAGGGCGTGAAATCGGTCAGGAATGACCTGCGCTTGAAATAACCCCCACCCAAGGAGATTAGTATGAAAAACATCAAACACCTGGCAGTTGTCGCTACCCTCGCCACCCTGACCCTGGGCCTGACCGGTTGCTCCGGCATGTCGACCCAGGACCGCAACACCGCGATCGGCGCCGGCGCTGGCGCCGTGGTCGGTGGCGTCCTGACGGGCGGAAGCGCTGTGGGCACGGTCGGCGGCGCAGCTGTCGGCGGCGTCATCGGCAACCAGACCGGCAAGACCAACTAAGTTTTATCCCTGCAGTACCCAGGCAAACACACACGAAACGCCCCGCTTGTGCTCTGCGCAAGCGGGGCGTGACGTTTGTGGGATTGGTTTTAGCCGGGACTGGGAGGAATTGGATCCCGCCCGGAACGGCAGCGTACTGTAGGGTGGGCTCTCGAGCCCACCCTACAGTAAGTCAAGCAAACCTATACGAACGCGCTCGACAAGGCGCCCGCCCCCGCATCCTTGACGATCTCGTAGCAGGTGCACGAGGCCGCCGCCAGCCCTTCGGCGTCGAGGATCTCGATATTGCCGCGGCTGTAGATGATCAATCCCTGCTGCTGCAGCGCGCTGGCCGCCTTGGTGACGCCGACGCGGCGCACACCCAGCGCGTGCGCCAGGAACTCGTGGGTGAGGTGGAATTTATCGGACTGCAGGCGGTCGCGCGTGATCAGGAGCGAACGCGCCAGGCGCGCCTCGAGCACGTGGAAGCGGCTGCAGACGGCGATCTGGATCGCCTGCGCCAGCAAGGCGTCGGTGTAGCGGTACAGCACCCGCTGCAGGGCGGCATTGCGCGCGAATTCGGCGCGGAAGGCGGCGCTGTCCATGCGGCTGGCGCTGCCGGGGCGCTGCACCACGGCGCGCACCTGGGCCGTCTCGTGGCCGAGGGCGACGGTGGCGCCCAGCATGCCTTCGCGCCCGACCAGGCCGACCTCGAGCGTCATGCGCCCGCCGGCCACGCCCAGCAGCGAGATCAGGCAGTCATGGGGAAAATAGATATGGCGGACCGGTTTGCCGGCCTCGCCCAGCACCTCGCCGGCCTCGACATGGACCTGGTCGAGCATCGGCATTACCTGGGCAAGCTCCTGCGGCGGGAGCGCGGCCAGCAACAAGTTGGCATTGTGCTCGGCGACGTCGGGAGAAGCAGCAAAGTTCATCGAACCCTCGCGGTGAAATAGGAAGTCCGGACGCGCCCGGCAGGTGCAAGGCCGCGTGACGGATACATTTGCAAACAATTTGGATCAGGTTAAATGCTCTGATAGGGGGTGTATGTTCGGTGACGCACGGAATACCTTGTTGTTCCTAGGGACAATCTTTACATCGGCCGGCGCCCTGCCCGCCGGAGCGAAACGCACCTGACTTTTCGCAACCTTTGGAGAGCAAGCCATGAACAACATCCCACCTCCACCGGCCCGCGCCCAGCACCATCCCCTACTCCTGGTCGCCGCCCTTGCCGTCGTGCTGTTCTGCCTGGTCGGCACGGCCGCGATCATGGGCTGGATTCCGTCGTCGATCGGCGGCAATTCCAACCGCCAGCTGAACGAGGCCGAGCGCGCCGCACTGGCGTCGAGCCTGCCGCCCGCAAGCCAGGCCGTGCCGCCGGCGGCGGCCCTGGCGATGGCGCCGCCTGCCGCCGCGTATGCGCCGCCAACCACTGCCTATGCCCCTGCCCCGGCCGCCGCCCCCACCCAGCAACTGGCGCAGGGGTATGCTGCGGCGCCTGTGCAGGCCTATGCCCCGGAACCTGAACCCGAACCGGCGCCGGCCCCGCGCGCAACCGCCAAACCGAAGCCGGTGCAAGTCGCTGCAGCCGAACCGAAATGGTGCGGCAACTGCGGCAACGTGGAATCGGTACGCGCGATCAAGCAGCGTGCCCAGGGCAGCGGCCTGGGCGCGGCCGGCGGCGCCGTCATCGGCGGCTTGCTGGGCAACCAGATCGGCGGCGGCCACGGACGCCAGCTGGCAACGGTGGCCGGCGCGGTTGGCGGCGCCGTGGTCGGCAACCAGGTCGAAGGCAACATGAAGGCAAGCACCAGCTACGAGATCCGGGTGCGCCTGGACGACGGCAGCCTGCGTACCTTCCACCAGTCGAGCCAGCCGAAATGGCGCAGCGGCGACCGCGTGCGCATCGTCAAGGGCCGCTTGCGCGCCGCCTGATCCGAATCTGCCCGCCCGAAAGCCCGGCCGTCCACCAGGACCGCCGGGCTTTTTCCATTGGCTGAGTCGATCGGACCCTCTACACCGTCTCTTGATAATTTCCCATAGGAAATGTGCGACACCGCACGGAATTACTGCTGAGCTACCCCGAGAATGGATGAGCGCCAAAGAAGCGCATACACGTCGTCACTGCTTATTCCAACTTCGTAAAAAAGGGGAGCAACATGAACAGCCTTGCATGGATCGGCATCATCGTCTGGGGCCTCGTCCTTACCGGTTTCGGGCTCGTATCGGCCACGCCACCGCTCGAACAGGCTGCAAACGGGCTGGCGGCGCACGACGTCATCTTCCTCGTCAGCGGCGGCTTGCTTACCTGCCTGATCGGCCTCGTCGGCCTGCTCGGCTTCATGGGCTGGATACCGGGGCTACAAAGCGCAGGCCTGCAAAGCGCCGGCCTGCAAAGCAGCTTGCAAGAAAAACAAAAATATCGCGCATAATGTACGCCACCGAACGGTTTTGTTGAGCACGGAGCGCGATACTGGATTCACGGCGCCACCACGGCGCAAACCCCCAGTGAGGAGACTCATCATGCTCTATACCATTGCCATTTTTCTCGTCGTCTTGTGGCTGCTCGGCCTGGTCACCTCGTACACGATCGGCGGCTTCATCCACATCCTGCTCGTCGTCGCCGTCATCATGATCCTGGTGCGCCTGATCAGCGGTCGAGGCATATAGCACGCCGCATGCGGTACCATATTGGTTGTACCAGGTCGTACGCGGCGCTAAGCTACGTATTACCAGGTACCCACCAAGCACCACCCGAAGTAGATTGACCAATCCGTTTCGTGGTCGTGCCCCTTGGGCGCGCCTACGAAACGGATTTCTTTTTTTCAAGGAGATCACCATGCAGAAGAACTTCATCAAATCCACCGCCGTCGCCACCATCCTCGCCCTGGGCGTCGCCGGCTGCGCCGACATGAGCGCTACCCAGCGCGGCACCGCTACCGGCGCCGGCGCCGGTGCGGCCCTGGGCGCCCTGATCGGCGGCACGACCAGCGGCGGCGGCTCCGGCCGTACCGCCAGGGGCGCCGTCCTCGGCGCCGCGGCGGGCGCCGTGGTCGGCAACATCTGGTCGAACCGGATGGAGAAGCAGAAGCAGGCCATGGAACAGGCTACGCGCGGCACCGGCGTCGAAGTGACCCAGACCGCCGACAACCGCCTGAAGCTGCAGATCCCGAGCGATATCTCGTTCGATACCGGCCGTTCGGACATCAAGCCGAACTTCCAGCCGGTGCTCGAGCGCTTCGCCACCACGCTCAACGAGAACCCGGCGACGAACGTCGTCATCATCGGCCACACCGACGCCACCGGCAACCCGGGCATCAACCAGCCGCTGTCGGTCGACCGCGCCGCCCGCACCCGCGACTACCTGGCAGGCCGCGGCGTCAATCCGGCCCGCATCACGATCGAAGGCCGTGGCGAACGCGAACCGATCGCTTCGAACACCGACAACAGCGGCCGCGCACGTAACCGCCGCGTCGAGATCTATGTTGCCGAGCCAGGCCGCGGCTGATCCAGTAGATTAATTTTGCTAATGGAACGGTCCAATGCATAAGTAAAACTTACGCATCGCCTGCGAAAGCCGCGCGGTGTATGCCGGGCGGCTTTTTTGCGTCCGGCTCAGGTGCGTTCGACCCTGCGCAAGGCCGGCGCGCCACGATGGCGGGATAGTGTTGCTTCATCTCAGCAACATTTCCTCTCGCCATCATGCCCGACACCCACACTCCCCCTGCGTTCGATGCCGTCGACGAGGCGCCTGCGCTGTGGCGCCCGTCGGCCGTCGCGGCCTGGAGTCTGGTGTTCACGCCGGTGTTCGGGTCCTGGCTGCTGATGCACAACTGGCGCGTGCTGGGCCAGGCGCGGGCCGCACGTACGGCGCGGCGCTGGCTGCTGGCGAGCATGGCGGTGCTGGGAGTGGAATTGTTCGCCACCGCCGTCAACGACCGCGTCAACGGCAGCACGCCGCTGGCGCAGCTGATCGGGCTGGCCTGGCTCGGCCTGTGGCTGCTGGCTGCGGCGGCGCCCCAGTGGCACCTGGTGCGGCGCCGCTTCGGGCGCCGCTATGCGCGGCGCGGCTGGAACGGGGCGCTGGGCCTGGCGGCCGTGTGCGGCTTCCTGTGCTGGACGGCAGGGTTCGTGCTGACCAGTTTGCTGCTGGCGTTTACCTAAACCAACCACTGCCCGCTTGACATACATGTAAGGTGGGCGGGGGACCCGCCCACCTTACGGGTCTGACGCTATTTCCTCCTGAAATTGAGGCTGCCAACGACGCAGCCTTCTCCGCCACATCCTCATCTCCCGCTGTGTACGCTGCCGAACCATTCCCGGCGGCCCCAGCGCGTACACTGTCAGCTACGAGGAAACGGAAATTGTATGCTTGACATTCTTGAACGCATCGACCCACACAGCGACCGCATCGACTTGCTGGTCGAACTGGTCGATGGCATACGGCCGCGCCGACGCCATCTTGGCCATGCGCGCGCGGCCGTGCGCACGCTGACGCAACTGTTGAAGGGGAACCCGGCGCAAGCCTGGGCGCTGCGCAGCTACCTCGTCACCCTGCTGGAAAATCGCCGCCACACGAGCCTGTACAGCGACATCGGCATCCTGTCGAACGACGGCTTCTTCACCGAACTCATGCGCCGCATCGCCTGGCGCCTGCTGCCGCCCGCGCTCGACGACCTCTACCTGTCCGATGCGCTCGACCAGGTGTTGTACGCCGAAGAAGACCACCGCTGGATCCGTTCGGTGCCCGATGCCGACTGGCTGGCCCTGTTCGACGTCGTCGCCGATGCCCCGCCGCCGAACGACGCCACCCCGGACCGGGCGCGTCTGGTGACGACCATGGGCATGCTCGACGCCATCCGCACCCTGTCCTGCCGCGTCTGCGCGCTGGGCCTGGAGCCGCGCCTGGTGCACAGCTACAGCGAGATCGAGGATTTCGATTCGCCTTTCCTGATGCAGAACATCGAGGTCAACACCTACCTCGATGACTACAGCCGTTACCTCGAGGGCAGCCTGGCGCGCCCGGAAGACCCGCGCCACCTCCTGGTGATGCTCGACCAGTGCGAGGAGGTCGTCGCCAAGATCCGCCGCAGCGCGCGCACCTTCGGCACCAGCGTCGCCCTGACCTATGTGCTGGTGGCCATCGGCCAAAGCATCGGCCGGCTGCGCAAGCTGCTGTTCCTGGTCGACGTCAGCGAGTCGGCCGTCGGTTCGGCTCCGGAAGCGGCGCCGGAGCTGTTGGCCGCCCCGCAGGAGCTCTTCGCCGGTCCGCCGTCCAGCAGCCGCGCCCTGGTGACCACGCCGCCGCCCGCCGAACAGCCGCTGAGCGCGCAGCGCGCCGCGGCCCTCGCCCTGGCCCAGGAACTGGTCGAAGCGCACAACACCAAGTACCGGGTGATCGGCCTGTTCCGCGACAACATCCACCTGCTGGCGCGCAACGTCACCGAAAACGCCAGCCGCACCGGCGAGCACTACATCGCCGAGAGCCGGGCCCAACTGCGCCACATGTTCAAGGCCGCGGCCGGCGCCGGCTTCATCGTCGGCTTCATGGCGATGTTCAAGATTCTTCTGGGCTACCTGCGCGCCGCGCCACTGGTCGAAGCCTTCCTGTTCAGCATGAACTATTCGCTCGGCTTCATGCTCGTCCACATGCTGCAATGGACCATCGCCACCAAGCAGCCGGCGATGACGGCCCAGCGCATCGCCGCCGGCCTGCACACGCCGGACGGGCGCAGCATCGATTTCGACCGCATGGCCGAACTCGTCAACAAGGTGTTCCGCACCCAGATCGTGGCCGTGCTCGGCAACGTGGTGGTCGCCTTTCCGACCGCACTCTTGATCGCCATTGCTTACCAGCAGGTGAAGGGCCACCACCTGGTCTCGCCCGACAAGGCCTATCACCTGCTGCACGACATCGACCCGTTCGGCACGCCGGCCCTGTTCTATGCGGCCGTCGCCGGGGTCTGGCTGTTCGTCGCCGGGCTGATTTCCGGCTACTACGACAACAAGGCCCTGTACACGCGCATGGGCCAGCGCGTGCGTCAGCTGCGCTGGCTGGGCAACCTGTTCGGGGTCGAACGGCGCGACCGGCTGTCGCGCTACGTCGAGGACAATCTCGGCGGCCTGATGGGTAACTTCTTCTTCGGCATCCTGCTCGGCACCACCGGCACCGTCGGTTTCCTGCTCGGCCTGCCGCTCGACATCCGCCACGTGACCTTCTCGACGGCGAACTTCGCCACCGCCCTGGTCGGGCTGGATTACCAGATGAATTTCCCGATGGTGCTCAATGCCGTGCTCGGCGTGGCGCTGATCGGCGCGGTCAACCTGCTGGTCAGCTTCAACCTGGCGCTGTGGGTGGCGCTGCGCGCCCGCAACATCGTTTTCACCCGCAGCATCCTGTTGCTGCGCGCACTCGGACGGCGTTTCGCGTATGCGCCGCTCGACTTCTTCATCGGGCCAAGGGATCCCGACGTGATCGACATTCCCGAATTCCACAAGGGGAAATAAATGAACAAGCAACGCATCAAATGGTGCCTCGCCGCGCTGGCACTGATCGGGGTGATGGCATCCTGCCGCACCCTGCCCGACGCCAACACGCTGCCCGACACGCCGGTCAAGACCAACCCGACGGTCGAGAATGCGCGCGGCACACTGTCGAAGGGGCAGACCGCGGCGCTGCTGCAGCGTCGCTGGGCGAATGCGACCGGCGACCTGAAGGCGCTGGCGGTGCTCGAGGAACAGGCGACCGGTGTGCCCCTGATCGCCGGCAACCAGGTGCAATTGCTGTTCGACGGCCCGGCGACGATGCGCGAAATGATGGCGGCGGCGCGCAATGCCACCACGTCCATCAACCTGGAAACCTATATCTTCGACCAGGACCCGATCGGCCTGCAGTTCGCTGAACTGCTGATGGAAAAGCGGCGCGAGGGCGTGGCCGTCAACGTCATGTACGACAGCGTCGGCACCCTCGGCACGCCGCAGGCTTTTTTCGATCGCATGCGCGCGGCCGGCATCAGCATGGTGGCGTTCAATCCGGTGAACCCGGCCAAGGCCAAGGGCAACTGGTCGATCAACAACCGCGACCACCGCAAACTGATGGTGGTCGACGGCCGCATCGCCTTTACTGGCGGCATCAACATCAGCGCCGACTATGCCAACAGCTCGCTGTTCCGCTCGCGCCGCAAGCCGGACAATGTCGACAAGGACAAGGTCGGCTGGCGCGACACCCACGTCAAGATCGAGGGTCCCGCCGTGGCGACGCTCCAATGGGCCTTCGTGAATGCCTGGGTGCGCCAGGAAGGCGGCGAACTCTCGCAGCGCGACTACTTTCCGCGCCTGGCGCCCGCCGGCGACAAGTTCGTGCGCGTGCTGGCCACCGCGCCAGACGGCCACTCGGAAATCTACAAGTCGCTGATGGTCGCGATCAACGAAGCCAAGCGATCGGTGCACATCACCTCGGCGTATTTCGTGCCCGACCAGCAGATCGTCGATGCATTGATTGCCGCGGCCAAGCGCGGCGTTGACGTCAAGCTGGTGCTGCCGGGCGTGTCCGATCATGGCTTGGTGATGTACGCCGGCCAGGCCTTCTATGAACAGCTGCTGGCCGGCGGCGTGCGCATCTTCCAGCTGCAGGTCGCGGTGCTGCATGCCAAGACGGCGGTGATCGACGGCGCCTGGTCGACCATCGGCTCGGCGAACATCGACCGGCGCAGCTTCATCCACAACTATGAGCTGAACGTAGTGGTGATCGATCCGGCCTTCGGGCGCGACATGGAGAGCGCCTTTGACGAAGACTTGCGCAGCTCGAAGGAAGTCACGCTGGAGCAGTGGCGCGACCGGCCGTGGGCGGACCGGGTCAAGGAGTGGGCGTCGCGCTTGACGGAGTACTGGATCTGACGTGAACCTCGCGCCCTGTCGCAGGGGCGTGAATCCTGCGGTCCGTAGGGTGGGCTCTGCCCACGCGGTCGTACCGTGGCATACCGCGCCGACTGACAACATCGGCGTGCGTCTGCCGTGGGGTATTAAATGCGTTTCGAGGTGTCGCCGTGGTACCGCGTGGGCGGAGCCCACCCTACCTATAACAATGATCGAACATTGCGACCGGGCGTGACCGTTACAACCCCGCTGCCAGCATCCCCTCCACCGCCGGCGCCCACACATTCCCGCTGCGCAAAAACTTCTCGGTGAGGATGACCCGGAACGTATTGGTCAATGCATCCCACCCATAACGGTCGACCTCGACCCGCTCGTGCTCGACGCGCAGCAGGTTAAACGAATTGACCTCCCCCCTGCCCCGTGTCGAGGTCGCCGTACCGGCCTGCACCACCAGCGCCGCGTAGGCGTCGATCTGGTAGCGCGAGGCCGTGCTGGCCGCGTGGCTGACGTGCATGTGCCCGGCCAGCAGCACGTCGACGCCGCATTCGGCGAATACTTCCATCGCCATCGGCGCGCGGTTGACCAGGTCCTGTTCCTCGAAGGTGGTTGGCAGGTCGAACGGGTGGTGGGTGACGACGATGCGGGTGATGTTGGGATCGAGCCCGGCCAGCTGTTCGCGGATCTTGGCCACTTGCTCCTTGTTGACGCGCCCATCCTTGATCGTCAGCGAACGCGCCGTGTTCACCCCGACCACGGCAACCTCGTCGTCGACGTAGATCGGGTCGAGGTCGTCGGTAATGTAGCGTTTGTAGCGGTCGAGCGGCTTGGCGAAGCGGCGGAACACGTTGTACAGGGAAATGTCGTGGTTGCCGGGCACGACGATCTGCGGCCCGGGCAAGGTGTCGAGGAAGGCGCGTGCCGCTTCGAACTCTTCGCTGCGGGCGCGCTGGGTCAGGTCGCCGGAAATGACGACCACGCTCGGCGCGATCGAATGGATCAGCTCGCGCAATGGCTCCAGCAGGGTCTGGTCGACACGC
The DNA here is from genome assembly GCF_014842025.1 of Massilia sp. CFBP 13721. GTDB lineage: Bacteria > Pseudomonadota > Gammaproteobacteria > Burkholderiales > Burkholderiaceae_D > Telluria. Next base: position 68,267 of record NZ_JACYUY010000024.1, on the reverse strand, counting down.
CCGAAATGCAGGTCGGACAGGTGGATTAGGGTTCGCATCAGGGTTCCTCGGTGATCAGTATTCAGTTCGTCGCGCGCCCGCGCTGGCGCCGCCGCAAGGTAGCCACGCCGGTGACGCAGATCGCCAGCCAGGCGCAGCCTTCGGCCATTCCCGCCAGCACGTCGGACAGGTAATGGGCGCCGAGATACAGGCGCGAGCCGGCCACCAGCAGCACCATCGCACAGGCAGCCAGCACGATCGCCGCACGCGCCTGCCAGCTGCGCGCGTGGCGCGTCAGGTAGCAGGCAAGCACGCCGTACAGCAAGGTCGCGGCAACCGTGTGGCCGCTCGGGAAACTGTAGGTGGTGAGCGTCAGGATCGGCTCGTCGAAATGCGGGCGCGCACGCTCGAAGGTATGCTTCATGGCCACGTTCAGCAGCATTCCGCCCGGCACCGCCGCGAGCAGGGTCAGCATCCAATGGCGCGCATCGCGCCGGACCAGCCACCAGCCGGCCAGCGCGGTCAGGCTCAATACGCCGGGCGTGCTGTGCAGATGGGTAATGCCCAGCAGGAAGCTGCGCAGGACGTCGCTGTCGTGGGCATGGGCGTGCAGCCAGGCCGCCAGTCGCAGGTCGAGCTCGGTGATCGGGGCGCCGTTGACCACGGCGCCGGCGATGCGCGCGAAGCCGGCCATCGCCAGCAGCAGCGCCAGGATGCCCAGGGTCAGGTGCAGGCCAAAGGCTTCCTGCGGCGAAAAACGGGCGGCGGCGAAGTGCTGCAGGCGGGTGGTCAAGGACTTTGTCATGAAGCGATGCTGCGATGGCAAAAATACTACAGTTAGAAAATTTTACTGTGCTTATGTACAGTAACTGTGGATTTATACAGTGGTTATGCTATTCTGTTTTCACTGACCAACATAATTCAAACAAAGGAAACGTCAATGACCACTCTGAACAACTCTTTCGGCCTGGAATACGCTCCTGCACCTTTTCTTATGCGCATCGGACAACGTGAAATCCTGCTTACCCGCGACTTCCGCAAACGCTTCTACCCGATCAACCCGATCATGGAATGCGATACCGGCGTCGAACCCGGCCATGTCGAAGTGCTGCTGTTCGGCCGCTGGCTGCTGATCCTGTCGAAATCGCGATAAGCGCGTACCGGCACATTGTCCGTTCACGCTGCCAATGTGCCAACACTGAAATTCGCATAACCATAGCTGAAATCATTCGTTTTCTTCCAATGCGTGCAGACCTACCCTAGCGGTAACCGTGTCTCAACTCATCTGAAAGAAACGTATGTTCAAAAAAATCGCTTCCTCGCTGCTTGCCGTTGCACTGCTTTCCCAGTCCGCTGCGTTTGCGGCTGACGTGACCCTGCTCAACGTGTCCTACGACCCGACGCGCGAGCTGTACCAGGACTTCGACGCGGCGTTTGCCAAGCACTGGAAAGCCAAGACCGGCGACAACGTCACCGTGCGCCAGTCGCATGGCGGCTCGGGCAAGCAGGCGCGCGCGGTGATCGACGGCCTCTCGGCCGACGTCGTCACCCTGGCGTTGGCGTATGACATCGATGCTATCAGTGAACGCGGCCTTATCGCGCACAACTGGCAAGACCGTCTGAAGAACCGCAGCGCCCCTTACACCTCGACCATCGTGTTTCTGGTGCGCAAAGGCAATCCAAAAGGCATCAAGGACTGGGGCGACCTGGTGAAGCCGGGCGTGTCCGTCATCACCCCGAACCCGAAGACCTCGGGCGGCGCGCGCTGGAACCACCTTGCGGCCTGGGGCTATGCGCTGCGCCAGCCGGGCGGCAACGAAGCCTCGGCACGCGACTTCATCAACAAGCTGTACAAGAACGTGCCGGTGCTCGACTCGGGCGCGCGCGGCGCCACCACCACCTTCGTCGAACGCGGCATCGGCGACGTGCTGCTGGCCTGGGAAAACGAGGCCCTGCTGGCCCTGCGCGAACTCGGTCCGGGCAAGTTCGAGATCGTGGCCCCATCGGTCAGCATCCTGGCCGAGCCGCCGGTGGCCGTGGTCGACAAGGTCGCCGACAAGCGCGGCACCCGTCCGGTCGCCCAGGCTTACCTGGAATACCTGTACAGCGACGAAGGCCAGGACATCATCGCCAAGAACTACTATCGCCCATCGGTCGAGAAGTTTTCGCGCAAGTACGCTACCCAGTTCCCGAACATCAAGTTGTTCACGCTCGACCAGGTTGCCGGCAACTGGACCAACGCCCAGAAAGCCCACTTTGCCGATGGCGGTGTGTTCGACCAGGTTTATCAACCCGGCAAAAAATGACTTGAAATCCATGAGATGGCCACGACTGTGTTGAATTGATAAGTCGCGGCCTGCATGCCCTGCATGCGTACCAATGCGTCAGGGCAAGCAGTCCTTCCCGTACCAACCCGTGGAAAGGAAGCACTCATGTCAGCAAAACTTCGCAACATCAATGAACAGGTGATCGTCATTACCGGCGCCAGCAGCGGCATCGGCCTGACCACCGCCCGCATCGCCGCCGAACAGGGTGCCAAGCTCGTCCTTGCAGCGCGCAACGGCGAGGCGCTCGACCAGCTTGCCAGCGAACTGCGGCGCCAGGGCTGCCAGGTGGCGACCGTCGCCGCCGACGTCGGCAACGTCGCCGACGTCGAGCGCATCGGCCAGACCGCGATCGACCGCTATGGCCGCATCGATACCTGGGTCAACAATGCCGGCGTCGGTACCTTCGGGCGCCTGGAAGACATCGCGCTCGAAGACCACCAGCGCCTGTTCCAGACCAATTTCTGGGGCGTCGTGAACGGCTCGCTGGAAGCGGTCAGGCGCATGAAGCAGCGCGGTGGCGGTACCCTCATCAACGTCGGCAGCGAAGTGTCGGATGTGCCCGTGCCGCTGCAAGGCATGTACTCGGCCTCGAAACATGCGGTGAAAGCCTTCACCGAATCGCTGCGCATGGAGCTGCAGAAGGAAGAGGCGCCGATTTCGGTCAGCCTGATCAAGCCTGCCGCGATCGATACCCTGTTCGCCGTGCACGCCAAGAACTACATGGACAAGGAAGCGGTGCTGCCGCCGCCCGTGTATGCACCCGAGATCGTGGCCAAGGCCATCCTGCATTGCGCGACCCATCCGAAACGCGAAGTATTCGTCGGTGGCGCCTCGAAATTCGTTTCCGCCGGCCATGCGCACATGCCGCGCCTGATGGACCGCTACTCGCGCGCGACCCTGTTCAGCCAGCAAAAATCGAAGTTCGACAAGATGCCGGGCCGCCCCGATGCCCTGCATGCGCCGGATCCGAGCCATACCCTGCGCGAGCGCCAGGGCATGACCGAACGCAGCGTCAAGGAAACCTCGGCCTACACCACGCTCAGCCTGAACAAGAAACCGCTGCTGACCGCGCTGCTGGGCGGTGGCGCCCTGTTCGCGGCGTGGAAACTGACGCAGCCACGGTAACTTGCGAAAGTTTGGACTGGACGTCAAAAAGGCGCGCAAGATCGCGCGCCTTTTTGTTTATCGCAGCGCGGGCACACCTGCCCACGCTGCCACTTACTTCCCGTCGTCAGGATCGATCGGCGGCCCGCTCGCCAGGAAATCGGTATCGTCTTCTGTCAGCGGCAAATCGGGAATCGATTCGATATGGTCGGTGTCGATGTCGGCGCCATCTTTGACGACCGTGTCGCGGCCGGCGGCGGCGCGCTCGCCGGTGCCGCCCATGTCGCTGTCGCCCGAGAAATTGGCGTCGCCGACGTCGGGGCCGGCCGTGTCGCCGGCGTGGCTCGACTCCAGGTCGGAGGTCGTGCCTTCGTCCAGGTGCAGCACCTGGTCGTCATCGAGGTTGGTCGCGAAACCGGGGCCGCCGACGACATCGCTGCCAGTGTCGGAAATGTCGCTCGGTCCCAGCGCGTCGATGCCGTGGCCCTTGCCAAGGCTGCGGTCCGGGCTTTCCGGGAAGTTGTCCGGGTCGAGGGTACTAGTACCAGTCATAATGCCTCCGTGAAAATGGTTGTCGAATGATTGAAAGATAGTGTCAGGCTACAGGCATTTGCCCGTGCACGTCGCAGCGCAGGCCGCATCAAAAAGCGTGACGCATGCCGAGGTTGAGGGCTGAATTGCCATTGCCGCGCGCGCCGCCATTGCCGACCGTATAGGCGGCGCCGTTGCGATTCTCGATGCGCGAGTAGGCCGCATAGAAATCGGTGCGGCGCGACACCGCATGGCTGGCGCCAAAGGCGACCTGGGTGGCGTCCTGGTTGGCCAGGTCGCGGTCGTCCTTGGTGATGTAGGAAGCGAGCAGGGTCGTGCCCTGCCCCAGCGGCATCGCCAGCCCGAACAGGCCATCGCGGCTGCTGCTCGACGGCGTGCGCGCCAGGCCGGCGCCATACGGATTGTCGGGATTGAACAGCGGCGACGCGGCCCAGCCCCGGCTCATGCTGTAGGCGGCGTAGGCCGTGCCCCAGCCAAGGCGCAGGTTGGCCGCCAGGATCGAGTTGCGCGCCACGGTGTCGTTGCTGGTTTTGCTGTTGAGCTGGACGCGCACGGCGTTCAGGTTCTGGTGCGCCGCGCGTACCGTCAGCGCTCCAGCCTCGAGGCCGACCGTCATGCCCCAGGCCCGTCCGGCGGGCGAGGTATCGACCTGGTCCTTGAATGCGTACGAAGCGCCGGCCGAGATGCCGCGCCGCAGCGGCCCGTAGTACTGGACGCTGTTGTCGGCGCGCCGCCCGCCGCCGATCAGGTTGCCCGCATTGCCGGCCATGCCACCCTTGAACGGGTCGCCGACGTCGGTCAGCGCCAGGTATTGCAGGTTGTACTGGCGCCCGATGGTGAGGGCGCCGAATTCACCGGCCAGGCCGACGAATGCCTGGCGCCCATACAGACGCTCATGCAGGCGCTCGTGCCGGTCGCCGCGCCCGGTCTCGACACGCACGCCGCTCTCGGCGGCAAAGATGGCTTCGGTGTTGCCGGCTTGTGCGTGCCGCTGGACCTCGGTGCGCGATTCCGGCCCTGCTCCGCCCAATCCGGTCGCGCAGCTGCCGGCGCAAGCGCGCTGACCCGCACCGGGATCGACGACACTGAACGCACTCAGGCCATGCGTGATGACGCTTCCCTGCACGCTTCCCTGCGCGCCACCCTGTGCGCAGGCAAACGCGGCACTTCCTCCCAGCACTGCAAACGTGACGAACTTGCGCATCGGCGTATCCTCCTACGCCTCTACATTACCCCTCTCAAGCGAGTTCATCTGTCGAATGTCACACATACGGCTGACCAGTTCGGCTCGTCTTTGTGTAGGTACATTCTGACTTCTGAAAAGCAACGCTTCCGAAGTGATACCTCAGCTTGCCAACGCCACCCCGTTCTTGCCGCCGCGTTTGGCGGTGTACATGGCGCCGTCGGCGCGCGCCAGCCAGCCGTCGAGATCGTGCGCGTCGCCCGGCAGGTGCAGGGCCACGCCGATGCTGGCGCCGATCGTCACCGTGGCGCGCTTGAGCCGGTAGGGCGCGCGCAGTACCGCGAGCAGGCTGTCGGCCTTGTCGTTCGCATCCTGGACGTCGCTCAGCCCTTCCAGCACCGCCACGAATTCGTCGCCGGCCAGGCGTGCGGCCAGGTCGGTCTTGCGCACGCCCGCCAGCAGGCGCGCGCCGAACTGGCGCAGCAGTTCGTCGCCCTCCTCGTGTCCATGGGTATCGTTCACGCCCTTGAAGCCATCGAGGTCGAGAAACAGCAAGGCGCAGGGCTTACCGATGCGCGCGGCGCGGCGCATGGTTTCGGGCAAGGCCTGCATCAGGGCACGCCGGTTCGGCAAGCCGGTCAGGGCGTCGCGCAGCAGCAAGGCTTGCAGTTCGGCGGTACGGGCGGCGACGGTGCTTTCCAGCTGCTGGTTCATTGTCTCGAGCGCGCTGCGATGCGCCTCCTCGCTGCGCACCAGTTCGCGCATGGCGGTCGACAGCACCTGTGCTTCATGAAAACCGTCGACCACCGGGATGTCGGCCGAGCGCCCGCCGGCACGAATCGCGGCCACCGCCTGCGCGATGGCCCCGCTGAGCGCCACCATCGGCTGCGTCAAGCGGCGCGCCAGCAACGCCGCGCAACCGGCCAGCACGGCGGCCATCAGTACGCTCAGCCAGATCATCCGCTGTTCCAGTTCGCGCGCGTGGGCCAGCGCAGCATCCTCGCTGTGGCGCACCAGCACTGCCCACTGCAGGGTGGCCGGGTCGCCGGCGCTGCCGGTCTGGCTGTAGCCGGTCAGGTAAGCCTCGCCGTCCGGCCCCTGCTCGCGCAGCGAACCGGTCTGGCCGCGCTGCGCCAGGCGCAGGCTCGCGCTGTCGAACTTCGTCTCCAGCAAGTCGGGCGGCCCCAGCAGGACGGTACCGTCGGCGCGCACCACCAGCACCTCGGCGCCGTATTCGCGCATGGCCGGCGTGAGCAGCTGGCGCGCGCGGTTGCGCACCCACTGCCAGCTCATGTGCACCCCGACCACGCCGCGCATGGCGCCGTCCGCCCCGACCAGCGGTGCCGACAGGTCGATGAAGCGCCATGGTTCGTCTGCCTTCGGCAACAGCTTGTCGAGCAATAGGGCCGGATGGTAATCGGTCGCGTGCACGCCGCGCATCCCCGCCTGGAACCAGGGACGGCCATCGACCTGCACGCCTTCGATCATGCGCCCGGTTGCCGCCCGCACCTTGCCGTCGGCATCGGCCACGCCGATCCAGGCGTAATCGGCCACCGCGCCCTGCACGGCTTCCAGCACGCTGCGGGTGGCGTCGGGATCGTCCCAGGAGCGCACCTGCGGCAGTTGCGCCAGCAATTTGACGGTGACGACGGCGCTGCCGGTGACGCGGTTGAGCGAATCGCGCATCTGCCACGACAACTGCTGCAGGCGCAACTGCGCTTCCTTGCGCGCCTGCTGGTGCGCGAAATGGCTGACCAGGGCCAGGTGTAGCAAGACCGTCAGGGTGACGGCGATGCTGACCGTGAGCATGGTGATGGTCGCCAGGCGCAATGGGCGCTGGGTCGCCGCGGGGGCGCGAACCGGTTTCTGCATGCGGATCGATGGATCAAAATTAATCGAGCATCATATCCGCGAGGGAATATGTTTCCAATAAGTTTAGTGCGCGAGCGTACCGATAGCAGGGTCAGACCTGGGGCACGCCGAGATATTGAACAGTTCCGGATTACAATATGCCAGCTCAACCGCAATGAACGAACGCCCATGGCGCTTATCCCTTACTACGAACAGCAGGCAGTGCGCCTCGTCGACCAGTACGAATCGCTCGCCTTCGAAGACGTCCACGCCTCGCTGCTCGACCTGTTGCCGCCCCCTGGCGCGACCGTGCTCGACATTGGCGCCGGTTCCGGCCGCGATGCCGCCTGGCTTGCCGCGCATGGCTACGAGGTCGTTGCGGTCGAGCCGTCGGACGCCATGCTGGCGCAGGCGCGCCGCTTGCACGCGTCAAACAGGATCCACTGGCTCTCGGACAGCCTGCCCGACCTGACCCGCGTACGGCGCCTCGGCCTGCACTTCGACCTGATCCTGCTGTCGGCGGTATGGATGCACGTTCCACCGGCAACGCGCCAGCGCGCGCTGCGCAAACTGGCCACGCTGCTGGCGCCCAGGGGACGCATTGCGATCAGCCTGCGCCTCGGCGCGCCCGACAGCGAGCGGGCGATGCATGCGGTGTCGCCGCAGGAGCTGTCGAGCCTCGCCCTGCAATTCGGATTGCGCGTGGTGCGCACCACCGACAGCCCGGACAAGCTCGGGCGCAGCGAGGTGGCGTGGACCAACGTCGTGCTGGGCCTGCCCGACGACGGCCTGGGCGCCCTGCCCCTGCTGCGCCACCTGATCCTGGTCGACGAAAAATCGTCGACCTACAAGGTCGCCCTGTTGCGCGTGCTGGCCCGCATTGCCGATACGGCGGCCGGACTGGCGCGCTACGAAGCGGACGCGGTCGTCGTTCCGCTCGGCCTGGTAGCGCTGTTCTGGATGCGGATGGTCAAGCCGCTGATCGAACACGGCCTGCCGCAAATGCCGGCGTCGCGCCTCGGCACCGGACCCGGTTTCGTGACCGACAGCTTCAATGCCCTGCAGCCGCTGGCGCCGGTGGAACTGCGCATCGGCGCGGTATTCGGCGGACAGACGGCGAAACATTTGCACCGCAGCCTGTCCCAAATCGCGCAGCTGATCCGCGACATGCCGGCCAAATACCTGCGCTGGCCGGCCAGCGACAAGCCGATCTTCACGGTGTCCCGGCGTCGCCAGCTGTCGGCGCCGGAGCGGCTCCTGATCGACGCGCCGTTCCTGTGGAGCCTGGGCGACTTCCGCGTTCCCCTCGAACTCTGGCAGGCGCTCAGCCATTACAACGTCTGGGTCGAGCCCGTGCTCGTATCGGAATGGGTCAGGCTGATGGAGAACTACGCCGGCCGATCGCGCCCTGACGTACGGGCGCTCGCGCACACGCTGCTTGCCTGGGCCGATCCGGTGCGCGACACGCGTCTTGCACGAACCGCGGTCGAGCGCATCCGCGCCGCCGGCAAACCCGTGTACTGCGTCTGGTCGGGTGCGCGCCTGAAGGATGACTACGACGTCGACCACTGCTTCCCGTATGCGGCATGGCCCTGTGGCGATGCGTGGAACCTGATGCCGGCGGCGCGGCGCATCAACATCCAGAAATCGAACCGGCTGGTGACGCAAGCCGGACTGGCGCGCGCCAGCGAGCGCATCGTCGACTGGTGGGCGGATGCCTGGCTGGGCCAGGGCGAGGAACAGGGACGCCAGTTCTTCCTCGAAGCCAGCCAGACCTTGCCGGTACTGGCGAGCAGTCCGAGGACGGCCGACATCATCGATGCGATGAAGCTGCACCGCATCCGTTTGGCCAAGGACCAGGGTTTGCGGCCGTGGGAGCCGGCTAGCCTCGGCGAGCGGGTGACGGCCGATTAGAGAAGAAATTCAGCGCGGGTAGACAAACCCGGTGCGGATATCCATCGGCGCCAGCCGTCCACCCTCGCGCACCATCAGCTTCTGCGGCGGCTCATTGCCCGCCAGCGCACGCCAGATGTCCGGCAGCCCCTCGCCCTTGCGCAGCAACTCGTCGCTGCGCTCGAACACATTGGGACAGCCGGTTTCCTTGATGAGCGCCTGCACCACGGCCACCTTCCACAGGTCGACGCCGGCGGCGTTGAACTGGCAGACCAGGTAGCCATCGGCGCCGCCATAGCTGTGCACCAGCAGGCCGGGCAAGCCATCCTTTTCGCCATCGACCAGCTGGAACAGCGCTTGCGGATCGGCGGTAACCCATGGCCCGGTACGGCGCTGCAGGGCCGCCTGCACGCGGCGCTTGATCAGCGCGTGGTCGATCGGCTCGTCTTCGCGCAGGGTCCAGACGCGCGCGGCGATTTGCGATTTGGCGTTGTAGGCGGCGCGCGCCAGGAACTGGCGCGAGGAGGATTGCACGATGGCGGTGGCGCCGGGCTTGCTGCGCTCCTGCGGTTTGCCGTCGACTTTGTCGATGGCGGAGAGGTAGATCCAGGGGTCGCCGGCGAGGATGGATTTTTCCTTGCCTTGTTTGATGGTGATGATGAGCATTGCAAACTTTCGGTTCGAAGGGTGGGATCATATAGCAAACCACATCGACCCTGGCCATATCGCTGCCCGATTGCCTGCCCTCAAGAGAGTGATTTATGTATAATGCCGGACGTCAGGAAGCGTGGCCGAGTGGTTGAAGGCAGCAGTCTTGAAAACTGCCGACGGGGGAACCCGTTCGTGAGTTCGAATCTCACCGCTTCCGCCAAGCATATTGAACAAAAGCCCCACGAGTTGGGGCTTTTTTCGTTTTCTCTTGCTGGGCAGTCGTGCTCGTTCTGGATTGGCAATGCGGCGATTAATCCGTACAATCACCGCATGAATTGCAGCGATTACACGTGTATTTGGCAAGTGCCAGCCCCACTGCCTTGAGCGTTGCCGCAAGCATTCCCTATTCACCCTACTCCACCAGCAACCAATTCTCCCGCAACCCCTGCTCGAAGCGCGCCGCCGGCAACGGCGCCGCGTACAGGTAACCCTGCACCTCGTCGCAGCCCGAGGAGCGCAGGAAGGAAAGCTGGTCGAGAGTTTCGACCCCTTCTGCGATCACCCGGTGTCCGAGCTGGCGGCCGATGCTGATGATGGTGCTGGCGATGGCGCAGTCGCTCGAATCCGCGGGAATCCCGGTCGTGAACGAGCGGTCGATCTTGAGGGTGTGGATTGGAAAGCGCTTCAGGTACGACAGGCTCGAATAACCGGTGCCGAAGTCGTCCAGCGAGAGCGCCACGCCAAGCGCGTTGATGCTGTCCATGATGCCGATCACGCGGTCGATGTCGTGCATCAGGGTGCTTTCGGTGATTTCGAGTTCGAGCCAGCATGGGTCGAGCGCGTAGCGTGCCAGGGTGGCGACGACGCGCGCCGGCAGCGAGGAGGTGAATTCGCGCGCCGAGACGTTGACGGCAATGCGGAACGGACGCAGGCCGGCGCGCTGCCAGATGGCGGCCTGGGCGCAGGCTTGCTCCAGCACCCATTCGCCGACCTGCACGATCAGGCCCGTGGTTTCGGCCAGCGGGATGAAGTCGGCTGGCGGCACCAGGCCGCGCTCGGGATGGGCCCAGCGCACCAGCGCTTCGGCGCCGATCAGGCGGTCGCTGCCGATCTCGAACTTCGGCTGGTAGTACAGCAGCAGTTCGCCATGGCCGAGCGCGTGGCGCAGGCCGGACTCGATGCGCATGCGCTCGTGCATGCCCTGGTTCATGTCCATGCTGTAGAAGGCGACACTATTGTCCGGATTCGCGTGGCCCTCTTTGGCGCGCGCCATCGCAATGTCGGCGTTGCGCAGCAGCGTCTCGGCTTCCACTCCATCCTGCGGGAACACGCTGATGCCGACGCTGGCGCCCACGCGCAGGTCGTGGCCGTCGACCAGGAAAGGCGCATCGAGCGCGGCCTGCAGCTTCTGGGCGACCGTGGTCGCCTCGAAGTGCTGGCGGATGTCGAACAGGCCGACCGCGAATTCGTCGCCGGCTAGGTGCGCGACCACGTCTTCTTCGCGCAGGGTGGCGCGAAAGCGCGCCGCGACCTGGCGCAGCAATTCGTCGCCGACGCGGCGGCCGAGGGTGTCGTTCACCAGCTTGAAGCGGTTCAGGTCGATGAACAGCACGCAGCCGGTGCCCACGTTGCGCTGCGCTACCATCAGCGCCTGGTCGACCAGGCGCGCGAACAGGGTGCGGTTCGGCAGGCCGGTGAGTTCGTTGTAATAGGCCAGGTGATGCAGGCGTTCTTCGGCCAGCTTGCGCTCGGTGATGTCGGTGAGGTAGGCGATCAGGCCGACCGGGCGCTCTTCCATATCGCGCAAGGGCGACAGCGACAGGCTGGCCCAGAATACCTCGCCCGATTTTTTACGGCGCCGCACCTCCATCATGCGCCCGCCGTTTTCGGCGAACGCATCCGGCAGGCTTTCGTCTTCGTCGACGTAGAGGAACAGGATGCTCTGCCCCACCGCTTCCAGCGACGAATAGCCGAACAGGTGCTCGGCGCCGCCGTTCCAGCTGGTGATGTAGCCCATCAGGTCGAGCGTGAGTACCGATTCGTGGATCTGGTCGAGGATTTGCGACTGGCGCGCCAGTTGCGCTTCGATGCCGGCATAGGCGTGGGTGGCGTGCCGCGCCAGCGAGTGCACCTGCAGCAGCGTGCCGGTGAGCGTGGCCAGGCCGGCCAGGTTGCGCCGGTCGTGCTCGTCGTAGTCGCCGCGCCCGCCGACTTCGTAGCAGCCGTAATAGGCGCCGTCGGTATGGATTTCGTGCACCAGCATGCTGGGGGGCGCGACGCACGGTTCGGCGCCGTTCGGGGCCATCGGGTCGACCGGCAGGAAACGTCCCTCGGGGCTGGCCAGCAGGGCGCGCGCGATGCGGCCCAGTTCCGCGCTCAGCGCCTCGCCGCGCAGGCGCAGCACGGCCTGGCTGAGCGCGGCGCTGCAGGCGACGAAATCGTGGGTCGACAGGATCAGTGCGTCAGACATTGCGGGCCACCTGGATCGCCCAGTGATGCGCGTGCAGCTGGCTGTCCCACCAGGCTGCGGCATCGACCTCGGCACTCGCCAGTAGCGCGGCGTCGGGACCGGATTCGCTCAACGCCAGGCGCTGGCCCAGTACGCTTTCGCGCGCCAGCAGCGCCGCCGTCACGTGCGCGGGCAAAGGAAGCTCGGCGAGGATCTCGGCCATCGGCATGCCGAGCAGGCGGTCGAGCAGGGAAAAGGCGCCGGTCATGAAGGCCAGGTCCTGGGCGTCGCGCTCGCCCCCCTCGCGCCTGCACAGCATTTCCAGCTGGCCGGCGCGCAGTGCGGCCAGGGGCAGCAGCAGGTTCGGCAAGCCGTCGGCTTCGCTGCGCGCATACAGCAGCAATTGCAGCCAGCGCTGCAGCTGGCGCCGGCCCAGCACGGCGATCGCCTGGGCGTAGCCGGTAATCGTGGTGTTCACCGCGAAGGCGGCCGAATTGACTAGTTTGAGCAAATGGTAGGAAAGCGCCGGGTCCTGCTTGAGCAGCAGTTCGAGTTCGCGCGCATCGGCGTCCGACGCGAGCAAGGCCAGGAGGCCCAGGATGCGCCGGCGCGAGGTGGCGTCCTGCGGCCGCGCGGCGCTCCGGTCGAGCGGGTAGTCGCCGCTGAACAGGGCGAAGCCGGCGCGCATGCAGTCGGCCAGGCGCGCCGCGCTGTCGACGCCGTGCGCCAGGTGCGGCCCAAAGGCCGCGGACAGGCTGCCGGCCAGGGGTGCGCCGATGCGGCAATCGAGCGAGACGGCGCGTACCCCTGCCGGACGTGCCATGCCAAACGGCAGCGGGCCGTCGAGCAGCAGGCGGTAGCTGGCATCGGCCAGCGCGGCAAGGCGCTGGGCCCTGCCCTCCTGCGCCAGCGCGCCGGCGGGGAAGGACAGTACGATGCGTTGCGGCGGCAGCAGGGTCAGCAGCTTGGGCGTAAGCCGGGCCGGGTCGTCCAGGTGCAGCACGCAGTCGAGCGGGGCGATCGCCGCCAGCAGATCGGGCGCGCCGAAAAACACCGGCACTTCGCCATCCCCCAGGTTCATGCGCAGCGCCACCCATTCGTTGCGGCTGTTCGCCACCGGGCGCAGGCGCACCAGCGGCAGATGTTTCAAGTCCAGCAAAGCCATCGGCGTCTTCGGAATAGGTAGTCAGACAATATTAGTCGAGCAGATGACCAAAAGCAATCGAAATGTTTCCACAAAGATACATTTCATCCCGCAATCATGACAAAAGCACTACGGGATAATACGTAGCGAAATTGCCACACCTGACAGTTAGAATCATGCGCTTGCCTTTTACATAATAGGGCAATAATAACGAAAGTCCGGGGTCGGACCCTTCCAGCCACGCTGTCAGCCCCATCAGCGTAGCGGATACGCCGCGCCCATACCAACAATAACTTCAAGGAGCCACCATGAATCGTCTCGGAAATCGACTCGGCTGGGCGGCGCTCTCACTCCTCGGCGCCGGTGCGCTCGCCTACGTAGCCTTGCGCCGCGGCGAGTCCATCAATGCCGTGTGGGTGGTGGCGGCCGCCGTCTGCGTCTACCTGATCGCCTACCGTTTCTACAGCCTGTACATCGCCACCAAGGTGATGGGACTCGACCCCAGCCGCCAGACCCCGGCCTATAAATACAACGACGGCCTCGATTACGTACCGACCAACCAGTACGTCCTGTTCGGCCACCACTTCGCGGCGATTGCCGGCGCCGGCCCGCTGGTCGGCCCCGTGCTTGCCGCCCAGATGGGCTACCTGCCGGGCATGATGTGGATCCTTGCCGGCGTCGTGTTTGCCGGCGCGGTGCAGGACTTCATCGTCCTGTTCATGTCGATGCGCCGCGACGGTCGCTCACTGGGCGACCTCATCAAGTCTGAAATGGGCGAGATTCCGGGCATTATCGCGCTGTTCGGTACCTTCATGATCATGGTTATCATCCTGGCGGTGCTGGCGCTGATCGTCGTCAAGGCGTTGACCGGCTCACCCTGGGGCAGCTTTACCGTCATGGCGACGATTCCGATCGCGCTCTTCATGGGCATTTATTCGCGCTACATCCGCGTCGGCCGCATTGGCGAGATTTCCTTCATCGGCTTCATCCTGCTGATGCTCGCCATCATCGGCGGCCAGTGGGTGCACGACTCCCCCACCCTCGGCCCGATGTTCACCTTCACCGGTACCGAGCTGACCTGGATGCTGATCGGCTACGGTTTCGTCGCTTCCGTCATTCCGGTCTGGCTGCTGCTGGCGCCGCGCGACTACCTGTCGACTTTCCTTAAAATCGGCACCATCGTGGCGCTGGCGATCGGCATCCTGCTGGTCGCGCCGCACATGCAGATGCCGGCCGTGACGCGTTTCGTCGACGGCACCGGTCCGGTCTGGTCGGGCAACCTGTTCCCCTTCCTGTTCATCACGATCGCTTGCGGCGCCGTGTCCGGCTTCCACGCGCTGATCTCCTCGGGCACCACGCCGAAGATGATCGAGAACGAGAGCCACGCCCGCTTCATCGGCTACGGCGCCATGCTGATGGAATCCTTTGTCGCCATCATGGCGCTGGTGGCCGCATCGACCATCGACCCGGGCATTTATTTTGCGATGAACGCACCGGCGGCGCTGCTCGGCACCACCGCCGAAAGCGCGGCCGCGGCCGTCTCCAACTGGGGCTTCGTGGTGACGCCGGATGCGCTCACGCAAATGGCCAAGGACGTCGGCGAGCACACCATCATCTCGCGCGCCGGCGGCGCCCCGACGCTGGCGGTCGGCATGGCCAACATCCTCTCGAACGTCGTCGGCGGCAAGACCATGATGGCCTTCTGGTACCACTTCGCGATCCTGTTCGAAGCGCTGTTCATCCTGACCGCGGTCGACGCCGGCACCCGTGCGGGACGCTTCATGCTGCAAGACCTGCTGGGCGCGTTCGCCCCGGCCCTGAAGCGCACCGAATCGCTGCCGGCCAACCTGCTGGCCACCGGCCTGTGCGTGGCGGCCTGGGGTTACTTCCTGTACCAGGGCGTGGTCGATCCGCTGGGCGGCATCAACACCCTGTGGCCGCTGTTCGGCATCGCCAACCAGATGCTGGCCGGTATCGCGCTGATGCTGGGCACCGTCGTGCTGTTCAAGATGAAGCGCGGTCAATACGCCTGGGTCACCGTGCTGCCGACCATCTGGCTGCTGATCTGCACCTTGAGCGCCGGCTGGCAAAAGATCTTCCACGAAAACGTGAAGATCGGTTTCGTGGCCCACGCCCAGAAGTTCCAGGCCGCGCTCGACCAGGGCCAGGTGCTGGCCCCGGCCAAGTCGCTCGGCGAGATGCGCCGCATCATCTTCAACGATTACGTCGACGCCGCGCTGGCCGGCTTCTTCATGATCGTGGTGATCGCCGTGCTGTACTACGGCATCCGCACGGTGATCAATGCGCGCAACAACAGCAACCCGACGGTCAAGGAATCGCCGTTCGTCGCTGCGCCGACGCCACAGGTGCCGTAATGTTCTCCACCCTCGCCCAGGCCGGCCGCTATCTCGGGCAAAGCATGCGCCTGATGGTCGGCTTGCCCGAGTACGACACCTACCTGGCGCACATGGAGCGCGAGCATCCCGACAAGCCGGCGATGACGTACGAGGAGTTTTTCCGCGAGCGGCAGGAAGCGCGCTATGGGTCGGGGCGAAGCGGAGGATGTTGCTGACGCGAAGCGTCAGCAACATCCTCCGCGCGTAGCGTGGGCACTTGTGCCCACGGAAGACAGGCCGCATAAAGCCAACGCACATTTCACCCCGTGCACGGAACGCGTGGGCGGCACAGCCGTGTCCACCCCACGCCACCCCACGCCCCCCGCTTTGCGGCAACGCAAAGCCACCCCCTCCCCTCCCACGTAATATTTTTTCTTGCAGGAATTTGCATTTCTGCAAGGAGGGCATGCGCGTGCTGGTTGGCGCCGGCCCGTATTGCCATGCCGCTCCTGCACATCTGCCGCCATGCCGAACTTCGCGCGTTCCAGCCTGTACCGCAAACTGACGACGATGTCGCTGCTGTCGACCGCCACCGCGCTGCTGTGCGTGTTCGTCGCCTTCTCAAGCGCCTCGGTCCTGAGCAAGCGCGAGAACGAAGGCCGCCACCTGTCCTCGCTGGCCGGCGTGGTGGCCACCAGCAGCGCCGACGCACTGGTCTTCAACGACCGCATCCTGGCCCTGACCCTGCTCGTGTCGCTCGAAGCCAAGCAGGAAATCTCGCGCGCAGCCCTCTACGATCGCAAGGGCATGCTGTTCGCCACCTATAAGGCACCCGGGCGTGCCGCCGCGGCGCCGCCGGCCAGGCTCGATGCGATGGACGCCGAAGCGCTGGCCGCGGCCAACCTCGAAGGCAGCCGGATCACCTCGCCGCAGCTGCGCCTGTACCGGCCGGTCATCGGCGGCACGGCCCAGGTCGGCGTGCTGGTGATCGAAGTCGACCTGCTGCCGATGTGGCGCGACATCCTGCGCGGCGTCGGCGTGCTCGCGGGCGCGATGTGCGTCTCGCTGCTGGTGTCGCTGGTGCTGGCGCGGCGCTTCACGCGCAGCATCACCGATCCGGTCACGAAGCTGATCGCGGCCGCGCAGCAGGTGTCGGAAAGCCAGAACACCACCTTGCGAGTGGCGCACACGCGCCGCGACGAACTGGGGACGCTGATCGACAGCTTCAACGACATGCTGGCCCAGATCGAGGGCCGCGGCGCGGCGCTGACCACGCACCGCGACGAGCTCGAACGCCAGGTATCGGTGCGCACCGAACAGCTCGAGCGCGCCAAGAATGCCGCCGAAGCGGCCAGCCGGGCGAAGAGCGCCTTCCTGGCCACCATGAGCCACGAGATCCGCACGCCGATGAACGGCGTGCTTGGCATGACCGAGATGCTGCTTGGTACCAGCCTCACCGAAGCCCAGCGCAACTACACGCGCCTGGTCAAGCGCTCCGGCGAACACCTGCTGGTGATCATCAACGACATCCTCGACTTTTCGAAGATCGAGGCCGGCAAGCTGACCATCGAATACATCAACTTCAACCTGTGGGACCTGCTCGAAGACATCCACACCGTCTACACGCCGCAGGCGCAGAACAAGGGCATCGCCTTCGAATTCGACATCGCCAACGACATCCCGGTGGCGATCTGCGGCGACCCCAACCGCCTGCGCCAGATCATGGCCAACTTGCTCGGCAATGCGATCAAGTTCACCGAGCGCGGCCGCATCGTGGCGCGGGTGCGCGTGGCGAGCGAAGACAGCCAGGCGGTGGTGCTGCGCTTCGAGGTGATCGATACCGGCATCGGCATCGCGCGCGAGGCGCGCGGGCGCCTGTTCGAAGCCTTTTCGCAGGCCGACGATTCGACCACCCGCAAGTTTGGCGGCACCGGCCTCGGGCTGGCGATCTCGAAGCAACTGGTGGAACTGATGGGCGGCGCGATCGGCGTCGACAACGGCACCCACAACGGCGTCAAGCAGGGCTCGGTGTTCTGGTTCACGGTCAGCTTCGACAAGCGCCGCGTCGACCCGGACGCGCCGGGCGCGGCGGCGCCTGGCGGCCAGCAGACCCTGAACGGCATGCGCGTGCTGGTGGTCGACGAGGACGCCACCACGCGCATCGCCCTGGCGCGCCACCTGTCGGCCTGGGAGCTCGCCTGCGAACAGGCGGACGGCGCGCGTGCCGCGCTCGAGCTGCTGGCGGCGCAGGCACGCGCGGGCGCGCCATTCGACGCCGCCATCCTCAACATGGAACTGCGCCAGTCGAGCGGGCTGCTGCTGGCGGCCACCATCAAGGCCGACCCGTTGACGCGCCCGACGCGCCTGATCCTGCTCAGTCCCGAACGCCTGGCAGCCGATCCGGTACAGCGGCGCGAAGCCGGTGTCGCCTACCAGCTGATCGAACCGGCACGCGCGGCCGACCTGTTCGCCTGCCTCGGCGCGCGCGCGCGCGGGCTGACCGCCCCCGCCGCCCAGTTCCTGCCGCCGCCGCAGGCGCCGCGCGGCGAACGGACCGCGCGCATCCGGCGCGTGCTGCTGGCCGAGGACAACCCGGTCAACGTCGAGGTGGCCAAGGCCATGCTCGAGAGCCTGGGACTGCAGGCGCAGGTGGCCCAGAACGGACTCGAAGCATTGGAAGCGGTACGCAGCCAGACTTTCGAGGCGGTGCTGATGGATTGCCAGATGCCGGTGATGGACGGCTTTGCCGCCACCGCCGCCATCCGCCGCGAAGAACAGGACGCCGGCCGTCCGCGCATGCTGCCGGTGATTGCGATCACGGCGAACGCGCTGCAGGGCGACCGCGAAGCCTGCCTTGCCGCCGGTATGGACGACTACCTGTCGAAACCGTTTACCCAGGCCGACCTGGCGGGCGTGGTCGGACGCTGGATCGCCATGCCGCTCAGCAGCAGCGTGCACCACGACGACGCCGCGCCGGCCCTGCCGCAGGCGATGCGCGACGTGATCCAGCGCGACGTCATCAATGCCCGCGCGCTGGAAAACATCCGCGCGCTCAGCCAGCGCGGCGGCGACGCGCTGGTGCAGAAGGTGATTTCAGCCTATGTCGGCGACACCCCGCAGCACCTGCGCACGCTGCGCCAGGCCGTCGGCGGGCACGACGCCGAGACCGTGCGCCGCGTCGCGCACAGCCTGAAGTCGGCCAGCGCCAACGTCGGCGCCGAGACGCTGGCGCGCCTGTGCAAGGACCTCGAACAAATGGGCCGCAACGCCAGCGTGACGGGTGCGGCCACCTTGCTCGCCGATATGGAAGAAGAGTTCCAGGCGGTGCAGCAGTCACTAAATGCCATGCTCGTCTAGAGAAGGAAGCCCATGTCACCCTCCCCATCCACACAACGCGGTGTCGTGCTGGTCGCCGACGACGATCCGGTCATGCGCCTGCTGATGCTCGAGATGCTGCAGCAGGTCGGGCTGGACGCCATCGAGGCCGAGGACGGGCGCCAGGCGTTGCGTCTCGCGCGCGAGCGCCGCCCCGACCTGATCCTGATGGACGTCGAGATGCCGCACTTGGACGGCTTCGGCGCCTGCCGCGCGATCCGCCGCAGCGAGGGTCCTGGGGCCTCGGTGCCGATCGTGATGGTCACCGGCGGCGACGACATCGAAGCCGTCACCAGCGCCTACGAGGCCGGCGCCACCGACTTCGTCTCGAAGCCGATCAACTGGCCGATCCTCGGCCACCGCGTGCTGTACGTGCTGCGCGCCAGCGACGCCATCGCGCGCCTGCGCATTGCCGACGCCCAGAACCGCGCCGTGCTGGCCGCGATTCCGGACACCTTCTTCCGCATGAACCGCGACGGCTTTTATCTGGACTATGAGCCGGGCCGCGGCTTTCCGAGCCGGGAGCGCGACGGCGCCGTGCCCTTCACCAGCGAGCGCTGCGTCGGCCGCCACATCAGCGAGGTGCTGCCGCGCGACATCGCCACGCGCGTCATGGAGCAGCTGGGCGAAGTCCTGCGCACCCAGCAGATCCGCTCGATCGAATACGAGCTGCTGCGCTTCGGCGACACCCAGCATTTCGAGGCGCGCCTGGTGGCCACCGGCCCGTCCGAAGTGCTGGGCCTGGTGCGCGACATCAGCGAGCGCAAACGCAGCGAAGAGCAGATCCGGCGCCTGGCCTATTGCGACAGCCTGACCGGCATCCCCAACCGCCAAGCCTTTCTCGAGACACTGGAACGCGAACTGCAGCGCTCGAAAGTCGGCAACAAGAAGTTCGCGGTGCTGTTCATGGACCTCGACGCCTTCAAGCGCATCAACGACACGCTCGGGCACAACGTCGGCGACCACCTGCTGAAAATCGTTTCCGAACGCCTGCGCGAGACGATCCGCCCCAGCGACCTGGTGTCGAGGAGCGAAGCACTGCCCGGCGAGGCCATGGTCGCCGAGACCTCGGCCACCAACCTGGCGCGCCTGGGCGGCGACGAGTTCACGATCCTGATTCCCGACCTGGAACGGGTCGAGCATGCGCTCAACGTCGCGCACCGGGTCAAGGAAGCGATGCGCCGGCCCTTCCTCATCGACGGCAACGAGATCTTCGTCACCGCCAGCATCGGCATCTCGTTGTTCCCGGAAGACGGCGACGACTGCAATTCGCTGCTGAAATTCGCCGACACCGCCATGTACCACGCCAAGAACTGCGGCAAGAACAACGCCAAGCTGTACAGCTCTTCGCTGACGATGCAGATCATGAGCCACGTGAAGCTCGAAGTGGGCTTGCGCAAGGCCTTGCAGAACGACGAACTCTACCTGCTGTACCAGCCGCAGCTCGACGTGCGCTCGCTGGAAATCGTCGGCGTCGAGGCGCTGGTGCGCTGGCGCCACCCCGAGCGCGGCATCATCTCGCCGACCGAATTCATTCCGCTGGCCGAGGAGACCGGCCTGATCGTGCCGATCGGCGAATGGGTGCTGCGTACCGCCTGCAACCAGGCGCGCCTCTGGCAGCGCGCTTTCCACCGCTCGGTGCGGGTGGCGGTGAACCTCTCGGCCAAGCAGTTCAAGGATGAGAACCTGTCGCAGATCGTGCTCTCCGCGCTCGACGAAACGGGACTCGACCCGAAGCTGCTGGAACTCGAACTGACCGAAGGCACGCTGATGGACGACGCCCGCGCCACCATGGCCACCCTCGAACAGTTGCGCGGCATCGGCGTGTATCTCTCGATCGACGACTTCGGCACCGGCTACTCGTCGATGAACTACCTGAAACGC
Source organism: Massilia sp. CFBP 13721 (assembly GCF_014842025.1). Lineage (GTDB taxonomy): Bacteria > Pseudomonadota > Gammaproteobacteria > Burkholderiales > Burkholderiaceae_D > Telluria. The sequence goes on along the minus strand of NZ_JACYUY010000024.1, from coordinate 47,539 downwards.
TTCGACGTGCGCGCCCTGAAAATCGACCGCAGCTTCATTTGCGGCTTGCCGCAGGACTCGGAAAACGCGGCGATCACGCGCGCCATCATCGCCATGGCCCACGGCCTCAAAATGGCGGTGGTGGCCGAAGGGGTCGAGACCGACGAGCAGCTGGTGATGCTCGAGCAGTACGGCTGCGACCTGGTGCAGGGCTTCTTTCTTGGCCACCCGTCGAGCGCGGAGACCATCACCGAAATGCTGGGGCCGTTGCGCCTGGCCTTGCCGGCGCCTTGACTTGGCCACGCGGGCCGTAGGGTGGCCGGCTCCACCCCGATATCTGAAACCACGCGGCCGCCGCGCCGCCCACGCGTGACGCTAACCGGCCAGGAACCGCCAACGCAGCGCCGGCGTCACGCGTGGGCGGCGCATGCGTCGACGGACAATCACGCACAGAGGTGGAGCCGACCACCCTACGGCGTCAACGTCAGCGTATGACGCGCCGGCCCGGGCAGCAGCGGCAGCGCGCGCGCCCGCACCCACTCGTCATGCCCATGGCGGAAGTACGGCGACAGCGGGTGGCCGCTCTGCCCGCCCGGCATGTTGTAGAGCCCCGCCTCCTCGCGTCCTGGCGACACTGTCATCCGCTCCGACTGGCCGAACTTCGGACCGGCCACGCGCGGCATGTGGGCGTCGCCGGCCAGCTGGTCGGGCGGCACGCCCAGCCATGTGCCGAGCGCCGGCATCGCCAGCGCAATCGGATGGACGATCGCGGCCGTATTGCGTGCGCCCCAGGTGGCTTGTTCCAACGGTATGCCCGTGTGCTCGAGTTCGGCGATGACGCGGTCGACCGCCGCCAGCTGCACGTCGCGCCAGTTGCGTTGGCCCGGGGGCAGCCAACCGGGCGGCTGTTCATCGAGCAGGCGGGCCACTACCGCCGGCCAGCGCGGGTTGGCCAGCGCCATCGTCGCCTTGGGGTCGAGCGCCGCCAGCTGCGCATCGACGCCGTCGAAACAGAGGTCATGCAGCGCCCACATGAAGTCACGCGCCAGCCGGTAGCCGACCGACGCGGTGTCCGCACGCCCGCTCCAGCTGGTCTCGAGCAGGTGGCGGAAAGCGGCGCGGCGCGGATGCCGCTGCAGCGCCGCCGGGTCGAGCACGGCCAGCGCGCGTGCGCGCCAGCCGGCGATGAAGAGTGCGCGGTCGTCCAGCGCGACCGCAAAGGCGCCCGCTTCGTCGGTGCGCGCTCCCAGCGCGCGCAGGCGGTCGCGCAGCTGGCTGCTGCGCGCGCCGAGATCGAAACCGCCGTCGCCGACCAGCTTGCCCGCAAGTCCCAGCAACTGGCGGCTGTTCGCGGTCGAGAGCTGGCCGTCGGGCGGATTGAGCACGCGCGGATACTGTTCGGGCGCGAGCAGGCCGTCCCAGGGTGGTGTCGGCGCGCCGGACTGCAAGGGAAAACTGGCGTCGGCTGCGCTGGCGACGGAGGCGCGCAGCGGCAGCCGGCCGGCGATCGTCCAGCCGATATTGCCGGCACTGTCGCCGGCGACGAAATTCTGGGCCGGGATGCCGTCGACGGCGGCAATCGCCAGGGCCGCCTCGACGGTATCCGCCTCCTCCAGGCGCAGGTGGTTCAGGTTGAGGGCCCCCGGATCGTGCGCGACCCAGTGCAGCGCATAGGTGGCGCCGCCCGCAGCGCGCAGCGGGCCGAAGGCGGTCTCGCGCACCACCAGTCGCTCTGCGGCAGCGCCCTTCACTTCGATCGTCTCGACGTATTCGGCGGGACGCTCCCAGCCGCGCGGCGTCCGCACCTCGCCGGGCCGCGCGCGGTCGAAACGGACTTCGACCAGGTCGAGGTAATCCCCATAGCTGTTGGTGAAGCCCCAGGCCACTTTACCGTTGCTGCCGGCGATCACCAGCGGCGGCGCGCCGGGCAGCGTCACTCCGACCAGGCGCCGTTCGCGGCCCTGCCCGTCCGGGTAGGCCAGCGCCAGCCGGTACCAGATGTTCGGCAGTTGCAGGCCGAGGTGCATGTCGTCGGCGACGATCGCGGCGCCCGTCGTGCTGCGGCTGCCGGCGATCGCATAGTTGTTGCTGCCGACCAGTTCGGTGCGCTCGCGCAGGGCCAGCGACGCAGGCCGCGTCGGAGCAGTCCCCCACCATTCCGGCGCCGTGGCCGGCACCGGCGCATCCGGCGGCGCGACGGCATTGTCGAGCGGCGCATCCCAGCGCGAGGCCGTGGGCAGCAGGAAGGCGAGTTGCGCCGCGTCACTGCGCGCGCGCAGCCAGCCGCGCGCCAGTTCGCGCGGTGCCTGGTTGCCCTGCAGGTCGATGAACATCGCCCACACCGCCAGCAGCGAATCCTCGGCACGCCAGGGCAGCGGCGCACTGCCGGTCAACAGGTATTCGAAAGGACGCGCGCCGAGCGCGTCGACGCCGGCATTCACGCCGGCCACATACCTGTCGATGAAGAGGCGATCTTGCGGCGGCATCGAGGCCAGCACGCGCACGGCGCGCGCACGAAAACGATGCAGGCGGCGCGCACGGTCGAGCGGCAGCGCGCGCGGGCCGAACAGCGCGGCCAGTTCGCCGGCCGCGGTACGGCGCAGCAAGTCCATCTGAAAATAGCGCTCCTGGGCGTGCACGAAGCCGGTGGCGTAGGCGAGATCGAAGCGATTGTTACCGCGGATGAGCGGCACCCCGGCCGCATCGCGCGCGACCGTGACCGGCGCCACCAGTGCCGGCGCCCTGCGCTCGCCGTCGAGCTGGGCGAGGCTGGCGCACAGCAGCAGCCAGGCGGCGAGCGCTGTCAGCAAGATGAATCCCGCCAGCGCGAACGCCAGCCGCCGGGTCCAGGTTTTCCAGCGGCCTGCGTGCATCGCACCTCCCTGTTATTGAGAGCCTATCCCAGTAGACCGGAGTCGCTGCGAGCGCGCCTGACAAGCGGGTGCTGCGTTGCTCGTCGGTTGCATGGCCCGCCATGCGCCCTCCTCGCGCCTTGCCCGCGCTTGCCATGCATCGCTCGGAGCTTCCCCCGGCCTACTGGGATAGGCTCTTAGTTTCTCCAGTCGATCTTGCCAGAAAAGCCATGCCCGAGAAAGCCGCCAGTGCGATATTCCTGCGGTTCGCCTGGCGAACTGGGGTGTGTCCGATTGGGCCGGATCGAGCACTGTTCTGATTCTTGCGCTAAGCTCGAAACCAGTGAAATTCACGCAAAAAAGGAGATCGCCATGCGTACAACCATTGTATTGACGGCAGCACTGCTGCTGAGCGCCTGCGCCACTCCGCAAGAACGGGCGGCGCGCAAGCAGGCGGAGATGACGGAAATGGTCGCCATCTACGGCCCGGCCTGCGACCGCCTGGGCTATGCCCAGCAAACCGACCAATGGCGCAGCTGCATCATCAGCCTGAGCACGAAGGATGACGTGCAGCGCTATGGGAGCGGTCCCGGGTATGCCGGCCCTTGGGGCGGCTATTGGGGCGGCGGCTATTGGGGGCGTGGCTGGCGATAGACGCTTCGAGTCTTGTTTTTAGCCAGGAACACCGAGGTACCGTAGGGTGGGCACTTGTGCCCACGCGGTCGTGCCTCGGCGTACCGCACCGTGAGCAGAAGTCGGATCGGTCCGCACGCCCGTATCGGAATTCGATGGTTCCCCCATTTTGGGCCACGTTGCGACGCGCACCCGCACGACAGCATGGGCACAAGTGCCCATCCTACGTTACGCCACCGTTCCGGGCTGAAGTCGATGGCGCGGGCGACAGTGCCAGCAGCCTGCGCGCGCACTCGGCTTTCGTGACCGCCTCGCGCGTGCCCAGCATGCGCTCGACCAGGCGCTGTGCATGCGCCACCAGGCGCGGGTGGCGCACGTCGGGCGGATGTAAACTGAGGCGCATCAGCGGCCCCTGCGCCATGCAGCGTGCGGCCAGGCTGGCGGCGAGGGGCGAGAGCGCGCGCCCGAGCCCGTTCCTGGCCGTGTAGACCAGCGAAGGCGCGAACACCGAGCGTCCCTGGCGCAGCAGGTGAAAGCGCGTGAACGTGGTGGTGTAGGAAAAGGCAAACTCGGGCAGCACGCGCCAGGAGGCCTCGCCCAGCAGCCAGGCCGGCGGAACGAAGCCCGACACCGGCCAGTCGCGCTGGCGGAACCACTCCAGTCCGAGCGCGATGCGCTCGCGCGCCTCGGCCGCCGCCAGCGCCGCGAACTCCCCTTCGCGCTGGGTGTAGACGCCGCGCAGGAAACGCTGGCGCAAGCCGGCCGACCGTTCCCCGGTATCGAGATGGGTATAGCCATGCAGCGCCAGTTCGTCGCCGCGCGCCAGCGCCGCATCCAGCCCGGCGCGCATGGCGCGCTCGGCGCGCTCGTCGCCCGGCCGCCCGTGGTAGTGCGGCACCACCAGCCAGGTCAGGCGCACGTCGGCGGCCTGGCGCATGGCGCGCGCCAGGCGTGCGCATTCTTCCCAAGTCCCGGGTGCGACGTCGTGGATCGACACGCACAGCATGGGTGGCTCGGCCAGCAGTGATCGTGTATTGATCGATGGTGCTTCAGTCCGTGACACAGATGCTCCTCGCGCCGGGTTCGTCCAGGCCGCGCGTACCGAGCACGGCCTGGTAGCGCCGCATCACCTGCGGCAGGATCTCGTTCCAGTCGTAATACTCGGCCGCCTTGCGCCGCGCGTGCGCGCCCATCGCGCCAAGGTCGCGCCCGTAGGCCGCTTCGATGGCGCTGGCCAGGCTGTCGACGCAGTTCGGCTGCGCCAGAATGCCCGTGTGTTCGTCGATCAGCTCGGCCACGCCGCCCCGGGTGGTAGCCACCACCGGCAGGCCGCAGGCCATGGCTTCGAGCACGATCAGGCCGAAGGTTTCGCAGTCGCCGGGATGCACCAGCACGTCGCAACTGGCCAGCAGGCGCGCCAGGTGGCGCTGGTTGCGCTTGAACGGCAGGTAGGTGATTTGCGGGTAGCGCGGCAAATCGAGGCCGCCGCCGATCATCAGCAAGTGATACGGCCGGCCGAGTTTGCGCACCGCCTCGATCAGGAGCGGCAGCTTTTTCTCGTGCGTGAAGCGGCCCGCGTACACCAGCAGGCGCGCATTCTCGGGCAGGCGCAGGTGGGCGCGCAGGGTCTCGACCCGCCGCGCCGGACTGAAGACGCCGCTGTCGATGCCGAGCGGCTGGTGGTGCGCATCGGGTACGCCCATCGCGTGCAGCTGCTCGACCATGGCGCGGCTGGGGGCGAGCACGAGGTCGAACTGGCGGTACAGGTGGGCCAGGTATTTGCAGGTGGCGCTCTCCGCCGTCTGGCCGAAGCGCGGACGCACCAGGCGCGGCAGGTCGGAGTGATAAAAGGCGATCGCCGGTACGCCGAGGCGGCGGCGCAGGCGCAGGGCCGCCCAGGCGCTGTGGCCGGCGTCGCCGGCTTCGATCAGGTCGGGCCGGGCCTGGCGCAACAGGCGCACCGGGGCGCGCACCGAGGTCGGCATGCGAAAGCCGTTGATGCCCGGCAGCGCGACGGCCGGCATGCGCACCAGCGCCGGCGCCGCGCCGCCGCTGTCGACGTTCGGACTGAGGATGGTGTGCTGGACACGGCCGTGCCGGGCCAGCCAGCGCGCCTTGGCATTCAGGTAGGTGCTCACGCCGTTGCTTTCGGCGGCGTAAAACATCGTGATATCGACGAGGTGCATGCTTGCAGGTCCGCTTGAATTGAGCCCACGATAGCAGCGGACTTCCAATCCCGATTGCGCACACGCAAACGGCCACCGCCGCTCGGAGCTACTTGGAGCCTATCGCAGTAGCCCGGAGTCGCTGCGAACGCGTATGACAAGCGGGTGCTGCGTTGCTCGTCGGTTGCATGGCCCGCCATGCGCCCTTCTCGCGCCTTGCCCGCGCTTGCCCTGCATCGTTTGCAGCTTCCCCCGGTCTACCGGGATAGGCTCAGTTCTTGTCGGAAGATTATGCACTGCGGCGGTCGAGCATGGCGCGCGCGATGGTGCCGGCGTCGACATACTCGAGCTCGCCGCCCACGGGCACCCCGCGCGCCAGGCGGCTGACCTTCAGCCCGCGCGCCTTGAGCATCTCGCTGATGTAGTGGGCGGTGGCTTCGCCCTCGTTGGTGAAATTGGTCGCAAGCACAACTTCATTGACCACGCCGTCGGCGGCGCGGCCGACCAGCTTGTCGAGGTGCAGGTCTTTCGGACCGATGCCGTCCAGCGGCGATAGCCGTCCCATCAGCACGAAGTACAGGCCTTTATACGTCAGGGTCTGCTCGATCATGATCTGGTCGGCCGGGGTTTCGACGATGCACAGCAGCGTGCGGTCGCGCGCCTCGTCGGCGCACATCTCGCACACCTCGGTGTCTGCGAAGGTATTGCACATGGCGCAGTGGTGCACCGAGTCGACCGCCTGGTAGAGCGCGCGCGAGAGCATGGCCGCGCCTTCGCGGTCGTGCTGCAGCAGGTGGAAGGCCATGCGCTGGGCCGACTTGGGGCCGATGCCCGGCAGGCGGCGCAGCGCCTCGGTCAGGAAATCGAGGGATTTGGACATGCCGCTACACTCCGCGCCAGGCGTCGAACGCGTCGGCCGTCATGGTCGGGGTGAATTCGGTGATCTCGTAGCGCGCCAGGTCGGCCAGCGCGAACGGGTCTTCGCTCAGTATCCGCTCCAACGCCCCACGGCTGGGGGCGCGCGCGATGATGATGCCGCCATCGCGCGGCACCTTGGCGCCGGACATCAGGAAGATGCCGGCCTTGTACTGCGTGCCCAGCCACTCGCGGTGCGCGGCCAGGCGCGCGTCGATCTTCGCAAGCGGCGCGGTATAGCTGAGCGACACGATAAACATGGGAATGGCGATTTAGAACGGCATCTTGAAGCCGGGCGGCAGGCCAGGCATGCCGGCGGTCAGGCCGCTCATCTTTTCGGCGGCGGTCGCTTCGGCCTTGCGCACGGCGTCGTTGAAGGCGGCGGCGACCAGGTCTTCCAGCATGTCCTTGTCGTCGGCCAGCAGCGATGGATCGATCTGTACGCGCTTGACGTCGTTCTTGCAGGTCATCGTGACCTTCACCAGGCCGGCGCCCGACTGGCCTTCGACTTCGATCAGGGCCAGCTGCTCCTGCGCCTTCTTCATGTTGTCCTGCATGGCTTGCGCCTGTTTCATCAAGCCTGCGAGCTGGTTCTTCATCATGGTGCGGTTCTCCAAATAATTCGTTAAAAGGTATTTTAGACCGGCGGGCGCACAGAGCCGGGCACGACAAAGGCACCGAGCACGCGTTCCATTTCCTGCACGAACGGGTCGCCCGCGACGATCGCTTCGGCCAGGCGCTGGCGCTCTTCCTTCGCGGCTTTCGCTTCGGCACTGGCCGTGTACCAGACCGGACCGATTTCGGTCTCGACGGTAATGCGCTTGCCGGCAAACACGTCTTGCAAGGCGGCCTGCAACTTTTCGCTGTTGCCGCTGGCGCGCAGGGTGTCGACCGGCACGCGCAGGCGGAACACGGCCGAGTGGGTATCGGCATGGCAGTCGATCAGTTCGGTCTGCAGGGCCAGCTGCTGCGACACGCCGCGCAGCGGCAGGCTTGCCGCCAGCGCCGGCCAGTTGCCATCCCAGTCGAGGCTCGGGACGGGCGTGACGACGTAGGCGTGCGGCGGCGTGGCCGGCGCGCGCGCGGCGACCGGCACGCTCACCGGAGCGGCGACGGCGTCGGTGGCCGCGTCGGTGGCCAATTCGTTGGCAACGGCGGTATCGTCGGAAAATTCGGTGACCCACGATGGCGGACCGTCGTCGCTCGCGGCTTCATTGCCGGCGCGCGATTGCGGCTGCTGGCGGGCCTCGGCTTGCGCACCCGGACGGTCCCAGGGCGGCGCGGCGCCGGGACGCGCACCCGCAGCGGCGGACGGACCAGGTGCACTTGGCGAGGCCATGCGCGCGCCCGGACCACCCGGCGCTGCGCCGGGACCGACATTGATGGGACGCGCCGGCGCTGCTGCCGGAGCCGGAGGTGCGCTGGCGGCAGGCACATCGGCGCCCGGACGCTTGGGCGGCGAACGCTGTCCGGAGGCTGCGCGTGCCGCTTCGAGCGCCGCGTTGATCGCCGCGCGCGCCGAATTCATGGCCGGCGCCGGGTTGCTTGCAGCGGGGGCCGGCGCGGGTGGCGGAGCAGCCGGACGCGGCGGCGCGCCGGCCGGTGCCGGTGCCGCCGCGGATGCCGCCGCAGCTGCCCGCCCCATCGGCGCCGCCGCACGTGGCGCCGCAGCCGCAGCCGCAGCCGCAGCCGGTGCAGCAATGCGCTCGGCGCCGCCCTGCCCCGGCCGGAACGCCAGCATGCGCAGCAGGGTCATCGTGAAACCGGCGTATTCGTCCGGCGCCAGGCCGATCTCGTTGCGGCCGTGCACGGCGATCTGGTAAAACAATTGCACTTCCTGCGGATCAAAGGATCCGGCCAGGCGCAGGATGTCGGCCAGTTCGGGTAAATCCTGTGGCACGGCGGCCGGGACGGACTGCGCCAGCGCGATCCGGTGCAGCAAGGTGCCGAGGTCTTGCAGCGCGCCGTTGTACGACAAACTGCGGCTGGCCATCTCGTCGGCCACGGCCAGCAGGTCGGCGCCGTTTTCGTTCGCCAGCGCGTCGAGCAGGCGCACCAGATACGACTGGTCGAGCGCGCCGAGCATGCCCTGCACCGCTTCCAGCGTGACGGCGCCGGCGGCGTAAGCGATGGCCTGGTCGGTCAGCGAGAGCGCGTCGCGCATCGAGCCGTGCGCGCCCTGGGCCAGCAGGCGCAGCGCCGGCTGTTCGAACGTCACGCCTTCCTGGCCGAGGATGTTTTCCAGGTGGCCGACGATATGGCCGGGCGGCATCTGCTTCAGGTTGAATTGCAGGCAGCGCGACAGCACTGTGACCGGAATCTTTTGCGGGTCGGTGGTGGCGAGGATGAACTTGACGTGCTCGGGCGGTTCCTCGAGCGTTTTCAGCATCGAGTTGAACGCGTGGTTGGTCAGCATGTGCACCTCGTCGATCATGTAGACCTTGAAGCGCGCATTGCTCGGGGCGTAGACGGCCTGCTCGAGCAGCTGGGCCATCTCGTCGACGCCGCGGTTCGAGGCGGCGTCCATCTCTATATAGTCGACGAAGCGGCCGGCGTCGATCGCGCGGCAGGCTTCGCAGGCGCCGCACGGCCGGGCCGTGATGCCGCCCGTGCCGTCGGGGCCGGTGCAGTTGAGCGACTTGGCCAGGATGCGCGAGAGCGTTGTCTTGCCGACGCCGCGCGTGCCCGTGAACAGGTAGGCGTGGTGCAGGCGGCCGGTGTCGAGCGCATGGGTGAGCGCGCGCACGACGTGCTCCTGGCCAACCAGCGTGTCGAAGTTCTTGGGGCGGTATTTGCGGGCGAGGACTTGATAGGACATACCGCGATTTTACCGCAGATGGCCGCCGGCGCGAACTTTACCGGCCGAGGTAAAGTTCGCCGACCCGGCTTGACAGAGCGCGGAAATCGCCTGCCTTCTTCCGCTTCAGGCCGATGCCAGCGCGGCGCGCCTGTGGCTGCCCATGTCAGCGGCGCCGGCCTGCTCCAGATGAAAGACGGCGACCGCCTGCGCCAGTTGGCCCGCTTCTTCGCTGAGGGCGCCGGCGGCGCTCGCCGCCTCGTGCACCATGGCCGCACTGTGGCGGGTATCGCCATCCATGGCGGCGATGGCTGCGCTGACCGACGCGATTTCCTGCGCCTGCGCACGGCTGGCGCTGCTGATGTCGCCGATGATGCCCGACACCTTGTGCACGCTCTCGACCACGTCATCCATCGTGCGTCCGGCCTGCTGGGCCAGGGCGCTGCCGGCGCCGACCTGGGCCACTGACTCTTCGATCAACGCCGTGATTTCGCGCGCCGCTCCGGCCGAACGTTGCGCGAGGTTGCGCACTTCGCTGGCGACGACGGCGAAACCGCGGCCCTGCTCGCCCGCCCGCGCCGCCTCGACCGCCGCATTCAGGGCCAGGATATTGGTCTGGAAGGCGATCCCGTCGATCACGGAAATGATGTCGCCGATCCGGCGCGAGGAAGCCTCGATCGCTTCCATGCGCTCGACCACTTTGGTGACGACTTGCCCGCCACGCGTGGCCACACCCGACGCCGCCCCGGCCAGCCCGTCGGCCTGGCGCGCGTGCTCGGCATTCCGGCGCACCGTCTCGGTCAGCTCGGCCATCGATGCGACGGTGGCGCGAATCGACTCAGCCTGGCGCTCAGTGCGTTGCGACAACTCTGCATTGCCACTGGCGATCTGGCGCGAAGCGGCGCTGGTGGTGCCGACGCTGCGCTGGACGCTGGCCAAAGTGCGCTGCAACAGCGCAACCACTTCCTGCAATGCCCGGCCGCTCTCGCTTTGCGCCGGCAACTGGGCGCGCAAGTCGATGGCGCCATTGGCGCCTTGCAGCGAGGCGACGCTGACGCGCAATTCGGCCGCCTGCAGCGCCTCGCGGTGCAGCACGCGCGCCAGGTAGCACAGCACGAGCGCCTCGGCCACGACATAGCCCGCATGTACCAGCACCATGCCGATGCCCGGCTGCTGCATGCAGCGCACGCCGTAACCGAGTTCCTGCAGGTAATTGAAACTCAGGTGGTGCAAGGCGATTAGGGCGGCGGCGAACACGATCACGGTCCAGTCGCGGTAGCACAGCAGGAAAGCAAGCGCCACGAACAGGCCGAAGTGCAGCTCGTCGCGTCCGCCGCCTTCGTGGATATGCAGCGCGCAGAAAACAACCAGGCCGGCGGTGGCCGCCATGCGCGTCACACGCGCGCCACCGGCACGCAGCATGAGCAAGGTAGGAATGACGGCAGTCGGCACGCCGATCGCCAAGGCCCATACAAGCGTATCGTGCATCTGCGACAACACCAATGCAACAACGAACATTGCCCACAAAATCCCCACCATCAGGCGATCGGCGTTATACGCGTGCTGGCGTAATGCTTCTTGCACATCCAAAGTCTTCACTACCCCTCCAAATTTGTCGAAACTACCGGATAGAGAGGTTACACCAGAAGGTATTTACGGAAAGCATTGTTTTCCATAAAGAATCTTTATTGTGTCGAGGAAACTACGGAAGTGCGCGCAAGAATCATAGCCGTCGATGGACCATCCCCAGCGATACACGTGGGAAGGGACGACGTATGAGGTCGTGGACAAGGTAGAACGAGGAGATGAAAAGAAGGAGGCGAGCCTGATCTGCGGCACTTGCGGTGAACGGCTTTGGCTGCTTCGTTCCCGACCTGACCAGGTAAACCATGCCACAATGCGCAGGGGCCCGCCAGATCGCATTATAACCGACGCAAGAAAACTTGTGGGCAGGGATTTTTCGCGCCCTACCCACCTTGCATTCTTATAAACCCAATTCCTGCCAGATCGCATCGACCCGCGTCTTGACCTCGGGCGACATCGTGATCGGCGTCCCCCACTCCCGATTGGTCTCGCCCGGCCACTTGTTGGTCGCATCGATCCCCATCTTGCTGCCGAGGCCGCTGATCGGCGAGGCGAAGTCGAGGTAGTCGATCGGGGTGTTGTCGACCAGCACCGTGTCGCGTGTCGGGTCGACCCGGGTCGTGATTGCCCAGATCACCTCTTTCCAATCGCGCACGTCGACGTCTTCATCGACCACGACGATGAACTTCGTATACATGAACTGGCGCAGGAAACTCCAGACCCCGAACATCACGCGCTTGGCGTGTCCGGCGTACTGCTTCTTCATCTGCACCACAGCCATGCGGTAGCTGCAGCCTTCCGGTGGCAGATAAAAATCGGTGATCTCGCTGAACTGCTTTTGCAGCAGCGGAATGAAGACTTCGTTCAGGGCCACGCCGAGCACGGCCGGTTCGTCCGGCGGCTTGCCGGTATAGGTCGAGTGATAGATCGGGTCCGTCCGCATCGTGATGCGGTCGATGGTGAAGACCGGGAAGCTGTCCTGTTCGTTGTAATAGCCGGTATGGTCGCCGTAGGGTCCCTCCATCGCGTGCTCGAAACCCGATGGGTGGTTCGCATCCGGATAGATATGCCCTTCCAGCACGATCTCGGCGGACGCAGGCACGCGCAACTCGCTGCCGATGGCTTTGGTCAACGTGGTGCGCTGGCCACGCAGCAGGCCGGCGAACTGGTATTCCGACAGGCTGTCGGGCACCGGCGTGACGGCACCCAGGATGGTGGCCGGATCGGCGCCGAGGGCCACCGCCACCGGATATGGCTGACCCGGGTTGGCGATCGCGTGTTCGCGGAAGTCGAGCGCGCCGCCGCGGTGCGCCAGCCAGCGCATGATGACCTTGTTGCGTCCCAGCACCTGCTGGCGATAAATGCCTAAGTTCTGCCGCTTCTTGTTCGGCCCCTTGGTGATGACCAGGCCCCAGGTGATCAGCGGCGCGACGTCGCCCGGCCAGCAATGCTGGATCGGCAGGCGCGCCAGGTCGACGTCATTGCCTTCCCAGACGATTTCCTGGCACGCGGCGCCCTTTACTTCTTTCGGCGCCATGTCCCACACGGCTTTCACGAGCGCCCCCAGGCCCATGATGTCCTTGAAACCGCGCGGCGGCTCCGGCTCCTTCAAGCGCGCCAGCACGTGGCCAATGCGGCGCAGTTCGCTCACATTGTCCGCGCCCATGCCCATCGCCACGCGCTGCGGCGTGCCGAACAGGTTGGCCAGCACGGGGATGGTATGCGGAGCGCCGCCCGGACCCGTCGGTTTTTCGAACAGCAGTGCCGGTCCGCCTGCACGCAGCACTCGATCGGCCACTTCCGTCATCTCCAGATGTGGCGAAACCGGGGTGGTGACACGCTTTAAGTCGTTATTTAGTTCCAATTGGGACATAAAATCCCGGAGATCTGAATATTTCATCAAGTTTTGCTTGTTTTTTCGATTGCTTGCGGTTAATCAAATTGCGCTGCCAAGTGTTTGATTTGGCAAGGTATTGCTGAGCTTGCTTATAAAAAGTCAGATCTATAAGTTATAAAGGACGTTCGTGCTAGTATTGACTCCGTATAAACGACCTCCTACAATCGCACCTACTTGATGAGACGGCCATTTTAAAAGCAGATTGTAGCTGCTCTCATAACTTCACGGGGTCGGGGCCCCAACGACATTTGTAAGGAGTGTTTCCACCAGGCGTCTGCCTGAACCCCCGAGACAGTTGTTGAGCCACTGGACCGTCCCACCCTTGGGCATCGGCCAGCTGAAGCAAAGCAATGACGGCGTTTTGGTCTTCCGCACTGGAAGCCCTGACGATTTTTCTGATGCACGGCATTGGTAACCACCGTAGCGCCTGGAGCGCCACGACGGGATCCTTTTCGCCGCGACAAAGGGGACTTCGATGATCAATCGTTTGTTCGGTACGAGCGCAAGGCTCGTCCACACCCTGGCCAGCCAGCCAGTCACGTTTGCACAAGTGAGCAAAACGGCGCGTGGTCTGCTGACCACAATGCAACACACCCTGACCGTGTTCGGTCTCTCGGCAGTGGCGGTACTGGCCCTGCTGTACACGAACCCGGATGCAGCAAAAAAGGTTTCCGAACTGCTGTACCCTGAAACCGCCGTCGCCAATGCACCCGTCCGTGCCACCGTCGCGACCGCCGCACCTGCGCCGACCCAGGACGTCGCGCTGGACACCACGCAAGACCACCGTACCGACGTCAAGCACCTCGGTAACACGAAACAGCAGCAGAACGTCACCTCCTGGCTCGCCAAGCGCTACCGGGTGGCCGGCGACGCCGCCAACATGCTCGTTTCGACGGCCTATATGACGGCCCACGAGATCAAGCTTGATCCACTGCTGATCCTGGCTGTGATGGCGATCGAATCGGGCCTGAACCCGTTCGCGGAAAGCCCGATGGGCGCCAAGGGCCTGATGCAGGTGATGGCCAAGGTCCACCACGACAAGTTCCAGCAAGTCGGCGGCGCCCAGGCTGCGCTCAACCCGGTCGCCAACATCCGTGTCGGCGCCCTGATCCTGAAGGATTACGTCAAGCGCACCGGCTCCGTCGAAGGCGGCCTCAAGACCTACGTCGGCGCGGCCGACATGGAAGACGATTCGGGCTATGGCGCCAAGGTGCTGGCCGAATACAAGCGCCTGAAACTGGTTGCCGGCGGCAAGAAAGTACCGACCAACACCCCCGCCGCCCCGGCGCAGATGGTGGTCAAGTCGGCCCCTGCGGCGCCGGCACCGAAAGCCGAAGAACCGGCAGCACCCGCCGAAGCGCATGTGGAAGCGCTGGCGACGCTGTAGGCACACAACGCTCACTCCTCGTAGCCACCCTCGCGGTGGCTTTTTTTATGGAGTCGAGACGGTTGTGCTCATGGGAATCGAGATTGCCGCGCACCGCAGAGGGTGTGAAAAAAACGTCAGGGCAAGGGATACGGCCGCCCGGCGCCGAGTCGAAGACAGTACGAGTGTACGGCGAGACGAGGCAACGCAGCCATGGCGATTTTTTCACATCCTCGTAGGGTGGGCACTTGTGCCCACGCGGTACAACAGATGCAAGCTTGCACGGCCGATAAGATGCGTTATACCAGCGCGCGAGCACGACCGCGTGGGCACGAGTGCCCACCGTACGTATGCCACAGCCAACAAAAAAGCCACCACGCCGCGAAGCGTGGTGGCTTTTTTGCCGCCCTACTATATATAGAGGGAAATCAGCGGCGCGCGTCGGCGCCAACTTCTTCCGGACGCAGCTGCGAAGCCAGTTTATCGAGCACGCCGTTGACGTACTTGTGGCCGTCGATACCGCCGAAAGATTTGGTCAGCTCGACCGCTTCGTTGATGACGACGCGGTATGGGATTTCCGGGTGGTTCTTCAGTTCATACGCGCCCAACAGCAGCACGCCGTGCTCGATCGGCGACAGCTCGGCCACACCGCGGTCGATCAGCGGGGCGATCGCTTCGCGCAATTCGACCGAGGTCGAAATGGTGCCGTTCAGCAGCGACGAGAAATACTCGCCGTCGGCCTTGTCGAAGCCGTGGGCGGCGCGGATGTTGTTGGCCACCTTGGTCGATGGCTCGTTGTTCAGCAGCCATTGATACAGGCCCTGGAGCGCGAACTCGCGCGCGCGGTGACGCGGGGTGCGGTTCTTGCTCGGGTTGGCGTGGGTAGTCTTGTCGGTCATGTTCGTCCTTCGTTTACTCTTCTTCTTCCTCGGGGTGCAGCTCTTCCAGCGCC
The DNA here is from genome assembly GCF_014842025.1 of Massilia sp. CFBP 13721. GTDB lineage: Bacteria > Pseudomonadota > Gammaproteobacteria > Burkholderiales > Burkholderiaceae_D > Telluria. The sequence continues at coordinate 32,399 of NZ_JACYUY010000024.1, read as the reverse complement.
AGCAGCAGGTTGGCCATCTCGACCGCGACCTTGGCCGCGTCGGCGCCCTTTTCCGCCATGCGCACTTCAGCCTGCTCGTCGGTCTCGGTGGTCAGCACGGCATTCGCGATCGGGATGCCGTAGTCCAGGCCGATGCGGGTGATGCCGGCGCCCGATTCGTTCGACACCAGCTCGAAGTGGTACGTTTCGCCGCGGATGACGGCGCCGAGCGCGATCAGGGCGTCGAACTGCTGGGTCTCGGCCATCTTTTGCAGGGCCAGCGGGATTTCCAGCGCGCCCGGCACGGTCACGTGCAGGATGTCCTCGTCGGCCACGCCCAGGTGTTTCAGTTCAGCCAGGCAGGACGACAGCAGGCCATGCCCGACGTCGGCATTGAAGCGCGCCTGCACGATCCCGATGCGCAGGTCCTCGCCTGTCATGTTGCTCTCATAAGTTCCTACCGTCATGGCTGCCCTCTTCTTTGTGTGTTCGTTTGAATAAGTGTAAATGCTGTCGCTTCAAGCAGTCGGATTCGCAATGTAGCCGGTGACTTCCAGGTCGAAACCGGTCATCGACGGCATCTTGCGCGGATTGGCCAGCAGCTTCATCTTGCCCACGCCCAGTTCCTTCAGGATCTGGGCGCCGATGCCATAGGTGCGCAGGTCCATCGTCGCCGCGCGCCCGGTCGGACGTGCGCCTGGCGCGTCGAGCGAGGTGAATTGCGCGAACAGCTGCTCGGCCGTCTCGCCGCAGTTGAGCAGGACGACGACGCCCGATTCGCTCCGCTTGATCGCGTCCATCGCCGAGGCCATGGTCCAGGAGTGGGTGGTGGCGCGGTGTTCCAGCACGTCCAGGATCGACACCGGCTGGTGCACGCGCACCAGGGTTTCGACCTCGCGCTTGACCGAGCCATGCACCATCGCCAGGTGGGCGCTGCCGCTCGGCTTGTCGCGGTAGGCAATCAGCTGGAATTCGCCGTGCGCGGTGTTCAGCGTGCGCTCGGCAACGCGCTCGACCAGGCTCTCGTTTTCGCTGCGGTAATGGATCAGGTCGGCAATGGTGCCGATCTTGAGGTTGTGTTCTTTCGCGAACTCGATCAGGTCCGGCAGGCGCGCCATGGTGCCGTCTTCCTTGATGATCTCGCAGATCACCGAAGCCGGCGTCAGGCCGCCCATCTCGGTCAGGTCGCAGCCCGCTTCGGTGTGGCCGGCGCGCATCAGGACGCCGCCCTTCACCGCGCGCAGCGGGAAGATGTGGCCGGGCTGCACCAGGTCGTCGGGTGTAGCGCCGCGATTCACGGCCACCTGGATGGTGCGCGCGCGGTCGGCCGCCGAGATGCCGGTGGTCACGCCTTCGGCGGCCTCGATCGAGACCGTGAAGTTGGTGCCGAACGAGGTACCGTTACGGGTCGTCATCATCGGCAGCGCCAGGCGGTCACAGATGTCTTCCGACAGCGTCAGGCAGACCAGGCCGCGCGCATGGCGGATCATGAAGTTGATCGCCTCGGGCGTGACGAAGTCGGCTGCCAGGACCAGGTCGCCCTCGTTTTCGCGGTCTTCTTCGTCGACCAAAATGACCATGCGGCCGGCGCGAAGTTCGGCAACGATTTCCTGGGTACTGGACATAGACATGCGGATTTCCTTGGTTCGATACTTGATTCGGTGACGCAGCGTGCGTAATCCGCTATTTTAAAGGATTTACCGGCGTCCGACCGAGTCGATGCAAGGAACCCGGCCCGGCAATGGCAGCGGCAAGTCGTAATTGAACACATGCGAACACATTCAGCGTTGCACATGTGCAACAAGATACAATTGTTCAAAATCAATTGTTAAATATTATGTTTTAATAAGCAACTTTGTGGTGTTTGCGACATCCAGAGGATTATGATTCATCCCAGTCAGGTCTACGTGCCGGCGTGCTGCCGCTGGTGCATTCATGGAGTTGTCATGCCGGTACCGTTATTCGTCCGTCAGTGCGCCGCCGCAGCGCGGGAGACCCACTGATGGCCACCATCCTCATCGTCGATGACCGCCCGAGCAACCGCGCCTACCTGCTGGCCCTGCTCGGCTTCACCGACCACCGCCTGCTCGAAGCGGAAGACGGCGGCGCCGCCCTGCAACTGGTGCGCGCCGAGCGTCCCGACCTGATCATCACCGACATCCTGATGCCGACCATGGACGGCTACGAGTTCGTCCAGCGCCTGCGCGCCGACCGCGCCCTGGCCGCCACCCGTGTGATCTTCTATTCCGCCGTCTACGCCGAGCGCGAAACGGTGGCCATGGCGCGCAGCTGCGGCGTGCAGACGGTGCTGTCCAAGCCGTCCGACCCGGAAGACATCATGGCGGCCGTGAATGCCGAGCTGGGACTGTCGAGCGCCGCCGCGCCACATGAAGCCCCGAGCCAGACACGCGCCGCGCCTCATGCCACTGCGTTGCTAACGGGCCCCACGGCGCCGTCCAGCGACAGCCGCCTTGGTTCTCGCCTGGCCGTGCTCGAAGAGATGTCCCTTTACCTGTCCGACGAGCGCCAGGTCGACGGCCTGGTCGAGATCTTCCTGCAAGCCGCGGCGCGCATTCTCGACACCGACCAGCTGGCCGCCTGCCTGCTCGATAACGACGAACGCACGGTGTCCCACCTGAGCGCGCATGGTCTCGACCATGCCCTGCTGCTGCCGCATGCGACCGGCGCCCGCCTTCCGGGTGCGCTCCTGGTCGCGCGCGAAGTCTTACTGCTGGCCGAGGGCGACCCGCTGCTGGGCACCCTTCCCTCGGGCCTGCCGCACTGCGGCTCCTTCCTTGGCCTGCCGGTACGCTGCCTGCATAATCTGTACGGCTGGCTGTACTTCGTACGCGCCCCGAGCGCCGTGCCCTTCTCGGCGGAGGATCGGCACTGGGCCTCGGTCCTCGCCGCCCACCTGGCTGTGGCCTACAAAGGCCTGAACCTGTACGGCGTGGTGCAGCGCCACGCCGCCCAGTTGCAGCTGGAAGCGACCGCGCGCGCCCAGGCCGACGCCGCCCTGCGCGAGAGCGAACACCGCCTCGAACTGGCGCGCCAGGTGTTCGACAGCACCCAGGAAAGCATCCTGATGACCGACGCCTGCGCCAACATCGTCGCGGTCAACCCCGCCTTCGAGCGCATCACCGGCTATCGCGAGGCCGACGTCATCGGACTCAATCCGCGCCTGCTGCGCTCGGGCCGCCACGAAGCCTGCTTCTACCGCAGCATGTGGGAAGACCTGGAACAGCACGGCGAGTGGCGCGGCGAGATCTGGAACCGGCGCAAGAACGGCGAGGTCTACCCCGAACGCACCAGCATCAGCGCCGTGCGCGACGAGGCCGGCAAGCTGACCGCCTACGTCTCGGTCTCGACCGACATGTCGGCCCTGAAGGCGGCCCACAACCAGCTCGACTTCCTGTCCAACCACGACGCCCTGACCCGACTGCCGAACCGCTCGCTGTTCCACGACCGCCTGCAGCAATCGATCGCCGCGGCGCGGCGCGGCGGCGGCCAGCTGGCCCTGCTGCTGGTGAACGTCGACCGTCTCTCGCGCATCAACGACAGCCTCGGGCACAACGCCGGCGACGCCCTGCTGCGCGAGGTGGCGCGGCGCGCCAGTGCGATTGCCGGTCCGACCGACACCGTCGCGCGTCTGTCCGGCGACGAATTCGTGCTGCTGACCAGCTGCGACGACACCGAAGACATCATCCTCAAGGCCCAGCGCCTGATCGAGGCGATCGCCCAGCCGCATTCGGTCGATGGCCACGACGTCGTCGTCACCGGCAGCATCGGCATCAGCGTGTTCCCACGCGACGGCGACGTGCCGGGCGACCTGCTGAAAGCCGCCGACGCCGCGCTGGCGCACCAGAAGGATGCCGGGCGCAACGGCTTCCGCTTCTTCAAGGGCGAGATGAATGCCCAGGCGATGCGCTGGCTGGCGCTGGAAACGCGCCTGCGCCGCGCCATCGGCCAGGCCGAACTGGCGCTGCACTTCCAGCCGCAGGTGGCCTGCGCCGACGGGCGCGTGCTCGGCATGGAAGCGCTGCTGCGCTGGCACAGCTCGGAACTGGGCCGCGTCTCGCCGGCCGACTTCATTCCGCTGGCCGAGGACACCGGCCTGATCCTGCCGATCGGCGACTGGGTGATCCGCCAGGCCTGCCTGCAGAACAAGGCCTGGCAGGATGCCGGCCTGCCGCGCGTGCCGGTGGCGGTGAACGTCTCGGCGCACCAGTTCAAGGCCGGCACCGTGCCCGCCGTGGTGCGCGCGGCGCTGGCGGAAAGTGGCCTGGAAGCCTGTTACCTCGAAATCGAACTGACCGAAAGCGTCATGATGGGCGACACCAGCGCGGCCGAAGCCCAGCTTGCCGAGCTGCGCGCAATGGGCGTCTCGCTCTCGCTCGACGATTTCGGCACCGGCTATTCGTCGCTCGGCTACCTGTCGCGCTTCTCGCTCGACAAGCTGAAAATCGACCAGGCTTTCGTCCGCAACATCACCACCGACGCGCGCAGCGCGGCCATCGCCCAGGCCACGATCGCACTGGCCGAAGGCCTGTCGCTGCGGGTGGTGGCCGAAGGCGTCGAGACGCTGGCCCAGCGCGACTTCCTCGGCAAGATCGGCTGCCAGGTGCTGCAGGGTTACCTCTACAGCATGCCGCTGCCGGCGCGCGAAATGGCCTTGCTGTTGCAGGCGGGACGCGTGGCGGTGTAAGCCGCCACGAAGGTGCGGGCGGCCGTTACAATGGCCGCTCGACGCCTTCTCATGGACACCCTGATGTTCCGCCATATCCTTCGTCATATCTGTCTCGCCGCGGTTCTCCTCACCCACTCCTTCGTCGCCGGCGCCACCCTCAAGCTGGACGCGCCGATCCCGGTCGGGCCGCAGGTCAAGGTCGGCAAACTGGCCAACGGCCTGACCTGGTATATCCAGAAGAACACGCGCCCCGAACGCCGGCTCGAACTGCGCCTGGTGATAAAAGCCGGCTCGATCCTGGAAGACGAGGACCAGCAGGGACTGGCCCACTTCGTCGAGCACATGGCCTTCAACGGCAGCACCAATTTCAAGCAGCACGAACTGGTCGGCTACCTGCAATCGATCGGCGTCAAGTTCGGGGCCGACCTGAACGCCACCACGTCGTTCGACGAAACCGTCTACATCCTGCCGATCCCGCTCGACCGCCCGGAAAACCTGAAGCAGGCGTTCAGGGTGCTGGAAGACTGGGCACACGGCATCACTTTCGACGACGCCGCGATCGACAAGGAGCGCGGCATCGTGCTCGAGGAACTGCGACTCGGCAAAGGCGCCGGCGACCGCATCGGCAAGCGGCTGTACCCGAAGATCTTCAACGGTTCGCGCTATGCCGAGCGCCTGCCGATCGGGAAGGAAGAAGTGCTGCGCACCTTCAAGCCCGACGCCCTGCGCCGCTACTACCGCGACTGGTACCGGCCCGACCTGATGGCGGTGGTGGCGGTGGGCGACGTCGACCCGAAGACGATCGAAAGCCTGGTCAAGGCGCATTTCTCGAAACTGAAGAATCCGGCGCCGGCGCGCCCCCGTGTGTATGCCGGCATTCCGCGCCGCGAAGAGACCGAGGCGGTGGTCGTCACCGACCGCGAGGCCGGCGGCAACAGCATCCTGGTGCGCTATCCGGTGCAGCCGGTGCGCGAGCCCGACACCGTGCGCGGCTACCGCCAGCAGATGGTCGAGGGACTGTTCGGCGGCATGCTGAGCGCGCGCCTGCAGGAGCTGTCGCAGTTGCCCGAGCCGCCCTTCCTGCGCGGCGGCAGCGGCGTCGGCTCGCTCACGCCCTTCTATAAATCCTTCAACGCCAGCGCCTCCATCGGCCCCGGCGGCGCACCGAAGGCGATCGCCGCCCTGGTGCGCGAAAACGAGCGCGTGCGCCGCTACGGCTTCGGCGCGGCCGAACTCGAACGCGCGCGCAAGGACATGCTGCGCAGTTACGAGCGCCTGTACAACGAGCGCGAGAAGACCGACTCGCGCGCCTACGTGGCCGAGTACATGCGCAACTTCCTGCAGAACGAGCCGATTCCCGGCATCGCCGCCGAATACCGCTACGCCACCGAACTGCTGCCCGGCGTGACGCTCGACGAAATCAACGCCTATGCACGGCGCACCATCCCCGCCGATTCCGGCAAACTGGTGATCTATACCGGCATCGAGCAGGCCGCCACCCCACCGCCGAGCGGCGAATCGCTGCTCGCCGCGCTGGCCGCGGCGGAGCAGGCCGAGGTCGCGCCCTACGAGGAAAAGTCGCTCGCCACCCAGTTGCTGGCGCAGCCGCCGGCGAGCGGCAGCATCGTCGCCGAGCGCGAAGACAAGGCCCTCGGCCTGACCTACCTGACCCTGTCGAACGGCGTCAAGGTGATCCTGAAGCCCACCGACTTCCGCAACGACCAGGTCGTGATGAGCGCGGCGCGCTTCGGCGGCCAGAGCCTGTACGGCGACGCCGACATCGTTAACGCCCGCTATGCCAACGGGATCGTCGCCAGCATGGGCCTCAAGGAGTTTTCGCCGCTCGACCTGTCGAAAGTCCTGGCCGGGAAGGCGGCCGCGGTCACCTTCGGCCTGGCCGGCTACAGCGAAGTGGTGGGTGCCTCCTCGGGCGCGACCGACATCGAGACCATGCTGCAGCTGCTGTGGCTGCGCTTCGACGCCGTGCGCCGCGACGAAGACTTGTTTAAATCCTTCATCGGCAAGCAGGTGGAGGCCGCGCGCAACCGCCTGGCCCAGCCGGGCGCGCGCTTCGGCGACACCATCGCCGCCACGCTGTACGGCAACCACCCGCGCGCGCCGCGCCCGCTGCGTCCGGAGGAATTCGCGCAGATCGACCTGGACCGCAGCATCGCGATCTACCGCGAGCGCTTCTCGAGCGCCAAGGACCTCACCTTCGTCATGGTCGGCAGTTTCGATCCGAAGAAGGTCAGGCCGCTGCTGGCGACTTATCTCGGCAGCCTGCCCACGCCCGACATCCCGACCGCCTGGCGCGACGTCGGCCTGCGTCCGGTCAAGGGCGTGGTCAAGCGCGCCGTCTACAGCGGCGCCGAGCCGAAGAGCACGATCTCGCTCACCTTTACCGGCGAGGCGCCCTTCTCCGAAGCCGAACAAATGCGCCTCCAGGCGCTGGTCGAAGTGCTCAACATCCGCATCATCGAGGTGCTGCGCGAGCAGCTGTCGATGATCTACGGCGGCAGCGCCGGCGGCCAGCTGGCGCGCATCCCTTATGGCCACTACACGCTCTCGGTCAACCTGCCGACCGGCCCCGAAAACGTCGACAAGGTGTTGGCCGCCACCTTCGCCGAATTCGAACGCCTCAAGCGCGAAGGGCCGAGCGCCACCGACCTGGCCAAGGTCAAGCAGAACTGGATCCAGAACTACCGCCGCGCGCTGCGCGAAAACGGCTACTGGCTGGGACGCATCCAGTCGGCGCTGCTGGACGGGACCGACCCGGCCGCGATCCTGACGCACGAGGAGCGCGTGAATGCGCTGGCGGCCAGCGAGGTGCAGGAAGCGGCGCAGCGCTACCTGAATACGGAGAATTACGTGCAGGTGGTGCTGTATCCGGAGAAGAAGGCGGAGGCGCCGGTGCAGGCGGCCGCCGCGCAAGAAACGCCGGTTGTTCCGGCAAATTGAACGGACGGACGCCGGCGGATTTTATTTCAAATATTTTTCGAACCACGCCACCGTACGCCGGCGCTGGTCCAGCTGATGCTCGGGCTTGCGAATCGCATGCCCTTCCCCGTCGTAGATCACCAGCGTGGTCGGCGTGCCGATCGCGCGCAGGCCGTGCCAGAATTCCATCGACTGCACCGCCGGCGTCTCGACGTCGCGCTCGCCCACGTACAGCAGGGTCGGCGTGGTGGCGTTCTTGATCGACTCGATCGGCGATGCGGCGCGGTAGATGGCGGGATCGTCGTACATGGCGGCGCCGAAGAAGGGCACCATCCACTGGTCGATGCCGTTCTGGCCGTAGTAGCTGATCCAGTTGGCGATGCCGGCGCCGGCCACCGCCGCCTTGAAGCGCTTGCTGTGGGTGACGCCCCACATCGTCATGAAGCCGCCGTAGGAGTGGCCCATCAGGCCCAGGCGTTCGCCGTCGACCGGCGCCTGGGCGACGACGGCGTCGACCCCGGCCAGGATGTCGCGCCAGTCGCCGCCGCCGAAGTCGCGCCGGTTCGCCTGCGTGAACGCCAGGCCCTGGCCGTAGCTGCCGCGCGGGTTCGGCTGGAACACGTAGAAGCCGCGCTCGACCAGTTCGCGCACCAGCGGGTTGCCGAAGTCGCCGGGTGCGACATAGCGCGGCGTCGCCGCCGACGCCGGCCCGCCGTGTACGATCACCACCAGCGGGTGCTTGACGCCGGCGCGCGGCTCTCTCGGTCCGATCAGCCAGCCCTGGCTGCGCAAGCCCTCGTTGGTCCAGGTGAGGCTGCGGCTGGCCACCTGCGGCGCAAAACCGGCATTCTCGCGCGTGATCGGCACGAGTGTCGGCAGGCGTCCGGCCACGATGCGCGGCGCCTGTTCGTAAGTCTCGTGCACCGACACGGCCGAACTGCCGTCGGCGCTGAACACGATGCGCCCGTCGCCCGAGCCGTTCGCGGTGACGGCGCCGCTCCACAGCGTGCGCGTGCTGCGCGCCTGCGGATCGATCGCCACCACCGCCATCTCGCTGCCCTGCAGGCTCGAGGCCAGCAAGCCGCTGCCCTTCCACGCCAGGCCGTTGAACGAGCCGTCGTAGCCCGGCGTCACGTCGACCGGTTCGCCCCCGGCCAGCGGCACCGTGAAGACGTCGCCGCCGACCGAGCCGAAGTCGCTCATCAAACCGCCGACAAAGGCGACGCTGCGCCCGTCGGGCGACACGTGCGGCAGGCTGATTTGCATCTTGGGCGCGGCGACGATGCGCAGCGCGCCGCTGTTCACGTCGATATGCCCGAGCGTGGCGACCCACCAGTTGTTGTCGCCGTTGCCCCGGGCGCTGGTGGCGACGAAGCCGCGGCCGTCGGGCGTCCAGTCGTACTCATACACGTACACGTCTGGCGGCGACACCAGGCGCAACGCGCCGCCCCTGCTCGGCACCAGCGCAATCCGCTGCGCGTCCTCGCTGACGCCGATCTCGCCGACCAGGCGCGCGCCCGCCTCCACGGCGCCGGTCTGCTTCCTGGCGTCGACCGTCGCCAGCAGCGCGATGCTGGCGCCATCCGGCGACCAGCGCGCCGTGTTTGCCACGCCCTTGACGGTGGCCGCCGCACTCACCTCGCCGCCGCGCGCCACCCACAGCGTAGCGCTGCCCGCGGCGCGGTCGGCGCCGATAAAGGCGACCGCCTTGCGGTCCGGCGACCAGGTCGGGAAATCGTAGCTGCAGGCGGCGCAGGGGTCGTATTCGGCGGTGATGCGGCCGCTGGCGGCATCGCGCACAACGATGCGTCCATGCGGACGCTGGCCGGGAATGCCGGGATCGCTCCACTCGACAGCGACGACCGCTTCGCCGCCCCCACTCATCGCCACCTGGCGGTATTCGCGCATTTCGCTGCCATGCACGACACTATGTACAAGCGCGGCGCCCAGCAAACAGGCCGCCAGCGCGGCCCGTGACATCACATTCGCTACCCTCATCTCATCTCCTGGTCATGTTGCCGCCGTCGTAAAAAAATCCATCGGGGCAAGCTTATGTTCGATAGCCAGGCAGTCTACGTGGTTTTTTGTGCGTCGCGAGCGCAACAACTTCCATGCATGCGGAATAATCTTGCTTGCACTTAACAAATTCGGTGGCGGATTGTTGACGCAGAGCTAGAGTGCAACTTAGACCTCAGCCGGAGTTGACGATGATCTACAAGGATAGCGACAACAAGATGCCCATCGTCGCGATTTTGCAGCGCATGCTGGCGCTGGCCGGTCCCGACAAGCGCCCGCTGATCGAGCGCGAGCTGCGCATGATGCGTGTCGGGATGCACGCCGAGCGCGAGGCGACGGCCCTGATCGACAGGTACCTGAAGGATTCGACGCGCACGGCCGTGGTGCACGACCTGCGCCTGCTGGCGAACGATGGCGCAGCGGCGCGGATCGACCACCTGCTGATCCACCGCTCGCGCCGGTTCTACCTGCTCGATACGGGGCATTTCGCGCATGGCCTGAAAATCACGGAGGACGGCGACTTCCTGCGCTGGAACGAAACGACGAAAACGCTCGAGCCGATGGCCTCGCCGCTGGACGCCCTGGCGCGTCAGGTCTCGGTGCTGCGCGACGTGCTCGAGCCCTTCGGCCTGGACGATGCGCCGGTCGACACGCTGGTGCTGCTGGCGCCGCACGCGCGCATCGAGCGACCGCGCCGCTTCGACAGCGCACGCGTGATGAAGGCCGACCAGTTCATGGAAAGGCTGAACGCCAGCGCCGACAATGCACAAACGGCGACAGTGCAGGGCTACCTGAAGCGCACCAGCATGTCCTCCGATTCAATCGGCGACATCGCCGCGCGGCTGATCGCCCTGCACCGGCCATCGACGGCGCACACCATGACCCGCTTCGGGCTGCGGCGCGACGTACCGCCGGTGCAGGCCCGCCCGGAAGCGACCCGGCCGGAGCCCGACAATCAGACCTTCGAAGCCGACAGCATGCGCTCGACGTAGCGCGCAATCAGGTCGATCTCCAGGTTCACCTTCGACCCCGCGCGCAAGTGCTTGAGCGTGGTGACCTCGATCGTGTGCGGGATCAGGTTGATCGAGAAGCGGCATACCTTGGCGCCGTCGACGGCCAGGTCGTCGACCCGGTTCACGGTCAGGGACACGCCGTTGACCACGACCGACCCTTTATAGGCGAGAAACTTCGCCAGTTCCCACGGCGCGTCGATGACCAGTTCGCGCGATTCGCCCACCGGCTCGAAGCTGTGCACCTGCCCCAGGCCGTCGACGTGGCCCGACACCAGGTGGCCGCCCAGGCGCTCGGCCAGGGTCAGCGCCTTTTCCAGGTTGACTTCGCCGGGCGCGTCGAGGCCGGCGGTCTTGCTCAGGCTTTCGCGCGAGACGTCGACGGCGAAGCCCGAGTCGGTCTTGTCGACGACGGTCATGCAGGCGCCGTTGATGGCGATCGAGTCGCCCAAAGCGACGTCGGCCAGCGGCAAGCCGCCGGCGTCGATCTGCAGGCGCACGCCGGCCTCTTCTCCACCCGCCAGCGGCGAGACCACGTTAATGTTGCCGACGGCGGCGACGATTCCAGTAAACATGCAGCGATTCCTTCAGTTCAGGTTAGTTCGTATCCAGTCTTGCCAGGATGCGCAGGTCGGCCCCGACCGGCGTCACGGCATGGAAGCGCAGGGCGACCTTGTCGGCCAGGCGGCCCAAGGGCGGCAGCGCGAACATGCCCTGCCCGGCGCCGATCAGGCTGGGCGCCAGGTAGACCAGCAGTTCGTCGACGCAGCCTTCGCGCACCAGCGAGGCGTTCAGTTTCGAGCCGGCTTCCACATGCACTTCGTTGATTTCGCGCCGGCCCAGTTCCAGCATCAGGGACGGCAAATCGACCTTGCCGCCGGCGTTCGGCAGCAGGATGACGTCGTGCCCGGCCGCGCGCAGGGGCGCTTCTTTTTCGGAATGCGGCACGGCGGCCACGATCCAGCAGGGTTCGCCCTGCAGGATGCGCGCGTCGAGGTCGATCTCGAGGCGGCTGTCGACGATCACGCGGCGCGGCTGGCGCGGCGTCGCAGTGCCCATGTCCACGCCGCGCACCGTCAGCTGCGGATCGTCCGCCTTGACGGTGCCGATGCCGGTCAGGATCACGCAGGCGCGTGCGCGCCAGGCATGGCCGTCCTGGCGTGCCTCCGGTCCGGTGATCCACTGGCTCTCGCCATTCTCGAGCGCCGTCATGCCGTCCAGGCTGGCCGCCGTTTTCAGGCGCACCCAGGGACGCTGCCTGCGCATGCGCGAGAAAAAGCCGATGTTCAGTTCATATGCCGCGTCGGCCAGCAAGCCCGAGGCGACGTCGATGCCGGCCGCTTCCAGCTGGGCCATGCCGCGCCCGGCCACCAGCGGATTCGGGTCGCCCATCGCCGCCACCACGCGCCCGAGGCCCGCTTCGATCAGCGCATTCGAGCATGGCGGAGTGCGGCCGTAGTGGCTGCACGGTTCGAGCGTGACGTAGGCGGTCGCGCCGCGCACGTCGTTGCCGCGTGCGGCGGCGTCGCGCAGGGCCTGGATCTCGGCATGGGCCTGGCCGGCCGGCTGGGTATGGCCGGCGCCGATCACCACGCCGTCGCGCACGATCACGCAGCCCACGCGCGGGTTGGGCGCGGTGATATACATGCCCTTGGCGGCCCATTCCAGGGCCAGCGCCATGCCTTCGGTATCGGTGGTGATCTGCACAGTCTTCTTTATTCGCAGTTGTCGTCGCGCGCGGGATTGCAGGCGCGCGCACGGCCCAGCATGTTGATTTTAATACGGCGGATCGCGCCGCCATGAAACAGCGACAGCGTGCCCCAGCGCGCCGCACCGCTGTTGGCGGCGCTGCAGCTGCGCCCGGCGCCATTGTAGGCGATGTAATACGGCGCTGCAGGACTGGTGAAGGCAAAGGCGGTCTCGAAGCCGCCCGGCAAGGCCTCGTGCACGGAGAGGATGGCGTCGGCCGGACTCGGCGCACCGTCGCCGTCGCGGTCGACAAACACGATCCAGCCCTGCGCCCAGTCGACGCCGGCCGCATCGCGCGGGGTCAGGATGACGCGCTCGTTGCGCGCGATCGCCTGCGCCCGCGCCATGCCGATCGCACTGAACAGGTCGTCCGTGGCCGTGCGCAGCTGCTGGGCGCGCAGCAGCGCGCCGAGGTCGGGCGCGGCGACGGCCAGCAGCACGGCGGCCACCGCCGTCACGATCAACAGTTCGGTCAGCGAAAATGCACGCTGCGCCTTCATGGCCAGCAGCGCTTCGATGCGCCGCTGGCGCCCTGCTCGCCCGTGCTGCGCAAGCTGAGCGCGCCGCATTCGGGGTCGGCGAAGCGGGCGTCGACGTTCGCCGTGCCCGGATGGGCGCGCAGTTGCACGCAGTCGCGCAGATCGCTGTCCGGACAGGCTTCGGCCTCGAGTTCATAGGCGCTGGTGGCGGCCGCGTTCCCGGACCACCAGGGCAGCCCGTCCACCGGCGCTGCCCGCGAAAACGCGACATAGGTGTGGTGCAGCGCGCGGTGCTGTTCCTGCTGCTGCATGGCGGTGATCAGCGCGACCTTGCCTTCCATCCGGCGGGTCTTGGCCAAGTAGCCGGCATAGCCGGGATACGCGAGGCTGGCCAGCACCGACAGGATCAGCAGCACCACAAGGACTTCGATCAGGGTAAAACCGCTTCTGCGGACCATGGTTGTCTCCTTGAAGGGTGCGTCAGGATGCGGCGCGATGCAGCTCGGGCCAGTTGGCGATCTCGCGCCAGCCCAGGCGCTTGCCGGGCTGGCCGCCGGCGGCGCGCCGGTAATGGCTCTGCAGGACGACGACGGTATTCGGGTCGGCGCCGACGCCGAGCGCGGTGATGCGAAACAGCGGCTGGGCCCCGGCCAGCAATTCGACCAGGTAGCGCGGCGCGGCCGCCGGCAGCGTGCCGACCCCAGTTGGCAGCGTGCGTCCGCTGAAGCGGCCATATTCGACGCCGGCCGCGCCCGCCAGGTCGGCTGCCTGCCACACCGGCGCCGCCGTGCCCGCGGCCTGCTTGCACAGGCCTTTCTTTTCGGCCTGGCCGCCGCAGCGCTCGTCGAACGCGCTGGCATCGAGCGTGGTAAAAATCGCGGTGCGCGGCGAGGTCGGGCCGGCGGCGCCGTCGATGTCGCGCTCGGCGTCGATCAGCGCCGCCTCGGCCGCCGCATGGGCCACCTGGCGGTCGCGCTCGTAGCGCGCCGATTTGGCGCCGGCCAGCGCGGCGCGCGCCGCCGACAGCGACATCATCAGCAGCGCCAGCATCAGGACCAGCATGGTGACGAGCGCCGCGCCGCGCTCGGAGTGAATAACGCGCATGGCCGGCTCAGGGCTGCGCCGCGCCGACCGCGAACACTGCCGTGAACAGGCGGCGCGATGGCGCCGGCCCTGCGCCACGCAAGTCCTCTGCCGTCAACACCACACCGGGATCCGATCCTGCCTGCGCCTCGCCATATGCTGGTCCGAACAAGGCATACACGCCAGGCTGCACCGCCGCGGCCGAGGGCCGTTCACCGTGCAGCAGCAACGCCACCTGCACGCTGGCGACGCGCTTCCACCAGGTCTTTTCGTTCAGCGCCGCCTGGCCCCCGCCTGCCAGCGGCAAGGCGGCGTCGAGCGCGGCCAGTGCGCCTGCATTGACGTAGCGGTTAGGCATGCCGTCCGGCGGCGTATCGGTGTCGAGGCCATACAGCACCTGGAAGCCGTCGACGCCCGCCACCACCGCATCCGCGCTCCAGTTGCTGGCGCCGCGGTATTTGCAGCGCAGCTCGGCCAGGCCATCGCCATTGCGGGCGACATAGAAAATGCTCCAGCCCTCCTCCGCCTCGTGCACGGGGAAGCCGGCGCAATCGGTCACGCTGCCGTCGCCGTCGGGCGCGGTGCCTGCGCCGGGGTAGCGCACCGCCAGCACGTCGCTGCCGTTGATGGCGTTGGCGACCGGGTCGTCGATGCCGTTGCTGGTCTTGACCAGCGAGCGGTTGTCCAGGCCTGCGAGCGGCGCCGGCAAGTCGTTGGCGGGCGCCGCGCCGGCCAGGCGTTCCCAGTCGACAAACGCACCCTGCCTGACCGCGCGCCCGATCAGCGCCAACGCATAGCGTCCGCCATCGTCGATGCCGGCCGCGTCTTCATGGGCGACATAGGATTTGTTGGCGCCGATCATCAGCACGCCGCCGGCCAGCAGCACGCCCAGGCCGAGCGCCAGCGCGACCAGCAGTTCGGCCAGGGTCATGCCGCCTTGCCGCCTGCAGGAACGGTGCGCACTCATCCCGCCACCACCATGGCGACCAGCGGCGTGCCCGCTCCCGCCGGCAGGCGCCAGCCCAGCTTGACCATGACCGGCGCCCCGGCGCCGCCGCTGCAGGCCCACTCGAAAGCCTGCGCCGCCGCATTCCAGCCGCCGCTGTCGCGGCAGACTGTGATGCGCCCGCCGGGAAAGGCGGCGTGCACGCTGCGCGCCGCTTCGAACAGGTCGTAGGCGGCCAATTGCGCCGGGTCGCAATCGGCGTTGCCGAAGCAGTGCAGCGGCGGCGCGGCAGGCGCGCCGGCGGCGGCATCGTAGTCGAACTGAAGGTAGGGATTGGCGGCATCGGCCAGCGCCATCTGGGCGGCGTTGACGCGCATGCGCGCGCCGAGCGAGGCGGCCAGTTGCACGGCTTCGGATTCGAGTGCGGCCTGCTGGCGCAGGCGCGCGCTGGCCACCTGCGTGCTGGCGGCGCCCACGACGCCGAGCGCGAGCACGAACATGGCCACGAGCACTTCGATGAGCGTGAAACCGCTCCAGCGACAACGCAACAAGGAAGACCTCCACAGTCCAGGCGCGGGGATTCGCGCGGAACCGAGAAGTTATCAGTGCGTTATGGTGTGCCCGTGCGCTGGCTCAAGCGTGCGCAGGCAGTGCGAAGCCGTTTGATCTATTTACGTGAATGGCCCACTTCGACCAGGGCCTGCTGGAACTCTGCAAGATCCTTGAAGTCTTTATAGACGGAGGCAAAGCGGATATAGGCGATTTCGTCCAGGCGCTTGAGCTCCTGCATCACCAGTTCGCCGACATAGCCGGTATCGACTTCGCGACGGCCGCTGGTGAGCAGCTTTTCCTGGATCGAGGCGACGGCGGCGTCGATGGCTTCGGCCGAGACCGGGCGCTTGCGCAGGGCCAGCATCAGGCTGCCGCGCAGTTTGCTGCTGGCAAATTCTGTGCGGCTGCCGTTTTTCTTGACGATGATCGGCATCGACAGTTCGATGCGTTCGTAGGTGGTGAAGCGCTTGTCGCATTGCACGCAGCGGCGCCGGCGGCGAATGGCGTCGCCCTCCTCGGATACGCGCGTATCGAGGACCTGGGTGTCTTCATGCTGGCAGAACGGACATTTCATGGGGCGCCGATGGTGCTGGTGATGCAAAAAGGAACGGCGCGGCTGGTGACCGAGCACGCCGTTCCTGAACTCTACTACGTTTGCAGTGAAATGACGATTACGCAGCGTACACTGGGTATTTGTCGGTCAGCACCTTGACTTCCGCCTTGACGCGCTCGATGGTCGCGGCGTCGTGCGGGTTGTCGAGCACGTCGGCGATCAGGTGGCCCACCTTGGTGGCGTCTTCTTCCTTGAAGCCGCGCGTCGTGAACGCCGGGCTGCCGAGGCGGATGCCCGAAGTCACGAACGGCTTTTGCGGGTCGTTCGGGATGCCGTTCTTGTTGCAGGTCATGTGCGCCTGGCCGAGGATGGCTTCCGCTTCCTTGCCGGTAAGGCCCTTGGCGCGCAGGTCGACCAGCATCACGTGGGCTTCGGTACGGCCAGATACGATGCGCAAGCCGCGTGCGATCAGCGCGTCGGCCAGGGCCTTGGCGTTCTTGACGACTTGCTGCTGGTAAGCCTTGAATTCAGGCGACAGCGCTTCCTTGAAGGCGACGGCCTTGCCGGCGATGACGTGCATCAGCGGACCGCCCTGGATGCCCGGGAAGATCGCCGAATTGATCTGCTTTTCGAACTCGGCCTTCATCAGGATGATGCCGCCGCGCGGACCGCGCAGCGATTTATGGGTGGTCGAGGTGACGAAGTCGGCGTAGGGCACCGGGTTCGGGTATTCGCCGGCCGCGATCAGGCCGGCGTAGTGGGCCATGTCGACCATGAAATAGGCGCCGACTTCCTTGGCGACCCTGGCGAAGCGCTCGAAGTCGATGCGCAACGCGAATGCCGAAGCACCGGCGATGATCATCTTCGGCTTGTGCTCGCGCGCCAGACGTTCCATTTGTTCGTAGTCGATGTCTTCCTGCTCGGTCAGGCCGTAGGAAATGACGTTGAACCATTTACCCGACATGTTCAGCGCCATGCCGTGGGTCAGGTGGCCGCCTTCGGCCAGCGACATGCCCATGATGGTGTCGCCTGGTTTGAGCATGGCGAAGAACACGCCCTGGTTGGCTTGCGAACCCGAGTTGGCCTGCACGTTGGCCGCTTCCGCGCCGAACAGTTCCTTGACGCGGTCGATCGCCAGCTGCTCGGCGACGTCGACGTATTCGCAGCCGCCGTAGTAGCGCTTGCCCGGGTAGCCTTCGGCATATTTATTCGTAAGCTGGGAACCTTGCGCTTCCATCACGGCCGGCGAGGTGTAGTTCTCGGACGCGATCAGCTCGATGTGATCTTGCTGACGGGTGTTTTCCTTCTGAATGGCGGCCCACAGTTCCGGGTCGACCTTGGCCAGCGTGTGATCTTTTGCAAACATGAACAAAACTCCAATCGATAAAGGAAAACCGGACAACGGCAGTGTTGGATCGGCAGGCGGCCCGGAATGCAGCCGGCCCGCGATGCAATGCATGCGAACCATTGTCGGCTGCCCAGGCGAACGGCGGATGAAGTCTCACGTTCCCCGGTGGGTATCCACCTTTCCTGTAACGCCGTGGGCGTTATAGTTTTTCGCCAGTTACGTGAGACATAAATGGACTGGAGATTGTATGTGAACTGCCGGCTCAGGGCAAGGAAAGCCCCTGCCAGACCGGCAACGGCCGCAAGCCGGAGGCAAGATGGTCATTTCGGCTACAATCTTGACGCTACTTCCACCCGAGGACTTCCACCATGATCGTTTTCATCACCGGCGCTTCCGCCGGATTCGGCGCCGAAATGGCGCGCACTTTCGTTCGCAACGGCCACCAGGTCGTGATGGCGGCGCGCCGCATGGACCGCCTCGACGCGCTGGCCGCCGAGTTGGGCGAGTCCGCACTGCCGGTCGAGATGGACGTGACCGACAAGGCCTCGATCGAGGAAGCGCTGGCGATGCTGCCGCAATCCTGGCGCCAGATCGACGTGCTGATCAACAACGCCGGCCTCGCACTCGGCACCGCGCCGGCGCACGAAGCGCCGCTGGACGACTGGGAAACCATGATCGCCACCAACTGCAAGGGCCTGGTAACGATGACGCGCGCTCTCCTCCCGGCGATGGTCGGGCGCGGCAGCGGCCTGGTGATCAACCTCGGTTCGGTCGCGGGCCACTACCCCTACCCTGGCGGCAACGTCTATGGCGCAACCAAGGCCTTCGTCGAGCAATTTACCCTGAACCTGCGCGCCGACCTGGTCGGCACCGGCGTGCGCGCCACCAACCTGGCGCCGGGCCTGTGCGGCGGCACCGAGTTCTCGAACGTGCGTTTTAAAGGCAACGACGAGGCGGCGGCAAAGGTGTACGAAGGCACCACGCCACTGACGGCGAAGGACATCGCCGAGACCGCGTACTGGATCGCGACGCTGCCGGCGCACATCAACGTCAACAGCATCGAGATGATGCCGACCTGCCAGGGATTCGCGCCGTTCAACATCAAGCGCGTGTAAGCACGCGGCGTTTGCAACCATACCCGTAAGGTGGGCGGATCTTCCGCCCACGCGTTCAACGCACGTATGCGAAATCGGTTTTCCTTCATGCCGACACTGGTTGAACGCGTGGGCGGGAAGACCCGCCCACCTCACGGGTCAAGCACCGGCATCAGCGTTAATTTCCCGAGCATACATCGCCGTGCGCCCCGCCTTCGATAATTGTGAGAAAGTGTTACAGTTGTTGTCCTGACAGCGTCCGCTCTCGTCTACTACGCGCGTTGACAGCATTTCAACCGAGTCCGCCCCAGTTGCGCTGCCCCAGCTGGTGTGTCTGCTAGCGTACATATACGCGATAGCGTAAAATGTTTCCCCATTATCATTTATGGCAGATCAGATGCCTTCGCCTTTTACCTGGACAGTACGGGTCTATTACGAAGATACGGACGCGGGCGGTATCGTGTTCTACGCGAACTACCTGAAGTTTTTCGAACGCGCGCGCACCGAATGGCTGCGTGCCGCCGGCGTTGACCAGCAAAGTCTGATCGAGCGTGAAGGCGCCGCATTTGTCGTCAAGAACGCGACCATCGATTACCACGCCCCTGCCCGCCTCGATGACGTGCTCACGCTGACGCTCACCATCGAAAAGCTCGGGCGCGCCTCGGTCCAGTTCGCCCAGAAAGCCTATAAAGGCGACCTGCTGCTCGTCGAAGCGGGCGTCAAAGTCGGCTGCGTCGACATCGCCACCGTACGCCCACGCTCGCTCCCCGCCGACGTCGCTGATAAAATGCGTGCCGCCTGATCCATTCAACAATATTTCAATCCCGATGACACCAACCCACGACCTCTCCTTCCTGGCTCTGATCAGCAACGCGCACCTGATCGTGCAGCTCATCATGCTGTTGCTGCTCGTGCTGTCCGTGGTCAGCTGGTCGTACATCTTCCGCAAACTGTTCGCCATCCGCGCCGCGCGCCGCCAGACCGAGCAGTTCGAACGCAGCTTCTGGGCCGGTGGCAACCTGCATACGCTGCACCAGTCGGCCTCGGCCCAGCGCGACCAGAGCGGTCCGCTGGCGCGCATTTTCGAAGCCGGCATGGGTGAATTCATCAAGGGCAAGCAAGCCTCGCGCGACGCGCTCGACATGGGCGCCGTGCTCGACGGCTCGCGCCGCGCCATGCGCGCCGCCTTCCAGCGCGAACTCGACGGCCTCGACCTGCACCTGAACTTCCTGGCTTCGGTCGGTTCAGTGTCCCCGTACATCGGTCTGCTCGGCACCGTCTGGGGCATCATGAACGCCTTCCGCGGCCTGGCCAGCGTGCAGCAGGCGACGCTGGCCGTCGTTGCCCCCGGCATCGCCGAAGCGCTGATCGCCACCGCGATCGGCCTGTTCGCCGCGATCCCGGCCGTCGTCGCCTACAACCGCTTCACCCACGACATCGACCGCCTCGCGACCCGCTTCGAGAGCTTCGTCGAGGAATTCTCGAACATCCTGCAGCGCCAGTCGCGCTGATCCGGAGGATTCCATCATGGCCTTTTCCAGCAGCATGCGCGGCGGCCGCCGCAGCAAACTGAAGTCCGAGATCAACGTCGTGCCCTACATCGACGTGATGCTGGTGCTGCTCATCATCTTCATGGCGGTGCCGGCCAATGTGACGCCGAACGTGGTCAACCTGCCGAGCGCGGAAAAATCGTCGCTGCCGCCGGACACCTATATCCACATCACCGTGAAGCCGGACGCCACGCTGGCGATCGGCGTCAGCGGCAAGGAAACCGTGGCCGCCGAGACGATGCCGGACCGCCGCGCCCTGCTGGCGCGCCTGCGCGAACTGCACGATACCAACCCGGACTACCCGGTCATGATCGCCGGCGACCGCGAGAGCAAGTACGCCGACGTCATCGAATTGATTTCCGAATCGAAGAAGCTGGGGATCAGCCGCGTCGGTCTCGCGACCCAGTAAATGATCAACAAGTAATGTCACCAATGAAGCCAGCCACCCACGGCGCCCAATACACCCTGCCGCCGGAACCGAACCGCCTGCCTGCCATCGCGCTGGCGCTGGCGGTGCACGCCCTGCTGCTGGCGTTCCTGTGGATCGGCATCAGCTGGCAGAACCCGACCCCGCCCGCGGTCGAAGCCGAAGTGTGGGACATGAAGGTCGAGTCGGCCGCTGCACCGGCGCTGCCGCCGCCGGCACCGCCCGAAGTGCGCGAACCCGAGCCGCAGCCTGAGCCGACTCCTGCCCCGACGCCACCGCCGCCGACGCCGAAAGTGGCCGAGCCGGAACCGGTAAAACCGGCCCCGCCCGACATCAATCTCGAACGCGAGAAGAAGCTGGCTGCGCAAAAGAAAGAGCGCGAACGCGAATTGCTGGAAAAGAAAGAGCGTGAGCGCGAACTCGCCGAGAAAAAGGAACGCGAAGAGCTGAAGGCCAAGGAACTGGCCGACAAAAAAGCCGCCGATCAAAAGCTCGCCGACAAAAAACTCGCCGAACAAAAGGAACGCGAGAAGAAGGAACTTGAGAAGAAGGAACTCGCCAAGAAAGAAGAAGCCGAGAAAAAGCTCGCCGCCGAAAAAGCCGCCGCCGACAAGAAGAAACTGGCCGCCGAAAAAGCCGCCAAGGCGAAAGCCGACGCCGCCGAACAGGCCAAGCTCGACAAGCTGCGCGAAGCCGAACTCAATCGCATCACCGGCGCCGCCGGCACCAGCGGCAGTGCGCAGAAGTCGAGCGCGCCGAAGATCGACGCCGGTTATGTCGCGCGAATCACGGCGCTCATCAAGAGCAATACGACCTTCGCCGGCAGCACCGATGTGCCGGGCAATCCGAAAGCCGTGTTCAAGGTCGAGCTGCTGCCGACCGGCGATATCCTGTCGGTACGCCTGAGCAAGAGCAGCGGCGTGCCGGCCTTCGACGAAGCGGTGGAACGCGGCATTAACAAATCGTCACCGCTCCCCAAGAAGAAAGATGGTACGGTGGAGCGCAACCTCGTGGTCAATTTCTCCATGAAAGACCTGGACTGACCAAGAATGAACATTGAGCTGAACAATCTTTGCCGAGAAAAGAACGCATGAAAAAACTTCATTACCTATTCTTCAGCGCCACCCTCCTGATCGGGTCGGCGGCCAATGCCCAGCTGCAAATTGAAATCGCCGGCGTCGGCAGCAACCAGATCCCGGTGGCCGTGGCCGCCTTTGCCGACGAGTCGATGGCCCCGAGCCAGATCTCGGCCGTCATCCGTGCCGACCTCGAGCGCAGCGGCGTGTTCAAGGTCATCGATGCCGGCCAGGTCATCAGCGACAGCGCCAGCATCGATCCGTCCGCCTGGAAAGGCCGCGGCGCCGACGCGCTGGTGGTCGGCAGCGTGCAGCGCCAGCCGGACGGCCGCCTGGCCGTGCGCTATAAACTCTACGACACCGTCAAGGGCAGCCAGCTGTCGCAGCTGGGCGGCGAAGTGCAGCCGAAATACACGCGCCTGCAGGCGCACCGCATCGCCGACGACGTCTATGAAAAGCTGACCGGCGTGCGCGGCATCTTCTCGACCCGCATCGCCTACGTGAAGGAAAACCGCGCCGGCCGCAACTACGCGCTGGCGGTGGCCGACGCCGACGGCGAAAACGAGATCGTCGCGGTGCATGGCAAGGAGCCGATCATCTCGCCATCGTGGTCGCCCGACGGCGGCCGCGTGGCCTACGTATCGTTCGAAGACCGCAAACCGGTCATCTACATGCAGGACCTGGTCACCGGCAAGCGCCGCGTGATCGCCAACGAAAAAGGCAGCAATTCGGCGCCGAGCTGGTCGCCGGACGGCAGCAAGCTGGCGATCGCCCTGTCGAAGTCGGGCAGCTACCAGGTCTACATCGTCAACGCCGACGGCTCCGGCCTGCGCCGCCTGTCCAACAGCAACGGCATCGACACCGAACCGCAGTTCTCGGCCGACGGCCAGAGCATTTATTTCACGAGCGACCGCAGCGGCGGCCCGCAGATCTACAAGATGAGCGTCTCGGGCGGCAACGCCACCCGCGTCACCTTCAACGGCAACTACAACATCAGTCCGCGTGTCTCCCCGGACGGCAAAACCCTGGCCTGGATTTCCCAGCAGGGCGGCGGCTACTCTCTTTACGCGAAGGACCTCGCCAGCGGCCAGGAACTGCGCCTGGCCGATGGGGCCACCGAACCGA
This sequence comes from Massilia sp. CFBP 13721, assembly GCF_014842025.1. GTDB lineage: Bacteria > Pseudomonadota > Gammaproteobacteria > Burkholderiales > Burkholderiaceae_D > Telluria. The sequence continues at coordinate 9,788 of NZ_JACYUY010000024.1, read as the reverse complement.
GTTTTTCGCCGAACGGCAAATACATCATGTATGCGAACAAGGGCGGCGGGCGTGCCTCGCTGGCCGTCGTGTCGACCGATGGCCGGGTCAAGCAGCGCCTGACCACCAACGCAGGAAATATTCGGGAGCCCAGCTGGGGCCCCTTCATGAAGTAAAGAACTTAGTCCCTAAGTAAACCCCAACCAGAACCAGGAGAGAAACCAATGCGCAACGTTAAGAGTGTGTCCTTCATCATCGCTACCGCAGCCCTGCTCGCAGCCTGCAAATCGCCAGTCAAGGTCGCCGAGCCGACCGTTGTCGAGCGCACCCCGGAAGCCCCGGCCGCCGCCGCCGACACCCGCGACATCCGTCCAGTCGAAACCGCCACCGTCGATCCGCTGAACGATCCGAAAGGCGTGCTGGCCAACCGCAGCGTGTACTTCGACTTCGACAGCTACGTCGTCCGTGAAGACGGCAAGCCGGTCGTGTCGAACCACTCGAACTACCTGAACCAGAACAAGGCCCGCAAGGTCCTGATCCAGGGTAACACCGATGATCGCGGCGGCAGCGAATACAACCTGGCCCTGGGCCAGAAGCGCGCCGAAGCCGTCCGTCGCTCGATGTCGACCCTGGGCGTGGCCGAGAGCCAGATGGAAGCCGTGTCGCTGGGCGAAGAAAAGCCGAAGGCAACCGGTTCGGGCGAAGCCGCCTGGGCTGAAAACCGTCGCGCCGACATCGTCTATCAGTAATCCTTGAACCGAAGCTTAGGCTTAAGCTTCAGTGAATTGACAGCGGGGCGGTAGCAGTGCAGACTGCTACCGCCCCGTTTTTCAATGCCCTACCGGCCCAGAAAGAGTTCGACATGATGAAACCGACCCCGTCCCGCCTCGCCGCCCTGCTGCTGGCCCTCGTGCTGCCGCTGCAAGCCTCGGCCGGCCTGCTGGACGACGACGAAGCGCGCCGCGCCATCCTCGACCTGCGTTCGAAAGTGGACAATATCGCGCGCGACCTGACCACCCGCCTCGACGCCAAGGCGGACAAGACCGCCACGCTCGACATGCTGAACCAGCACGAGCAGACCATGGCCGAGATCGCCAAGCTGCGCGGCCAGATCGAAGTGCTGGCCAACGAAGTCAGCAAGGCCCAGAACAGCCAGCGCACCCTGTACTCCGATCTCGACGCCCGCATCAAGAAGCTCGAGCCGCGCGCCGAAACCATCGACGGCGAGACCGCGCAAGTGCTGCCGTCCGAAAAACAGGCCTACGACGCCGCCATGGCGAACTTCACCGCGCGCGACTACAAGACCGCCGCGGTCGCCCTGCAGGACTTCGTCAAGCGCTACCCGGACTCGGCCTATGCCGCCAACGCCCAATACTGGCTCGGCAACGCTTATTACGCCCAGCGCGACTACAAGAACGCGATCGCCGCCCAGGAAGTCGTCACCAGCACCTACGCCAGCAGCGCCAAGGCGCCGGACGCGATGCTCAACATCGCCACCAGCTACGCCGAGCTGAAGGATAAAGTGAAAGCGAAGAAGACCTTGCAGACCCTGGTCTCGAAGTTCCCGGATTCGCAAGCCGCCCAATCGGCCAAGGACCGCCTCGCCGTCCTGAAGTAAAGCCCGGCGGCAACATTCGGCCGCCGCACATTTGACAGCGGGACCGCAGCGCCCTATAATCTTGCTTCTTCGGGTCGTTAGCTCAGCTGGTAGAGCAGCGGACTTTTAATCCGTTGGTCGCAGGTTCGAATCCCGCACGGCCTACCATGAATTACCAGGAAGCCCCCGCATTTCGGTGCGGGGGCTTTTTGCGTTCTGGTCTCTCTCTGGTCGCTTCGGAAGCTTCGGCCCCTCTTCTGGACTCGACAGTACACCATGCTCCCAGGCCACTAGGCATATCTTAAGTACCTCGATATACTGTACAAAAACACAGTCTATCGCACGGTGTTGACCGATGAGCTTGCAAAGGAAATATTTTGGTGTGCATCGACTCAAAGTCTTTCCTTATGACTAAAAGTGCAATAACATCCCCCAACGTCAGCAGCAAACATTGCAGCGAATCAAGGGATAATATGAATCTTACTCGTCAAGTTTTCGGCAACATCAACCTTGCAGATCCGTTTTTCGATTCACTTAAAGCAGACTACGCTGAATTTTCTCATTGGTTTGCCAAGAAGGCTGCATCGGATGATGCTGCCTATGTTTTTCAGGACGACGACGGTGCAATCGATGGTTTCCTCTATCTAAAAATTGAAGATGGCGCGGTTGACGATACGGTTCCCCCTCTTCCACCAGCCCGCAGAGTTAAGGTTGGCACCCTAAAGATCAACGCCCACGGAACCAAGCTTGGGGAACGATTTGTAAAGAAGATCTTCGACCACGCGATTTCGGAAGGCGTTTCCGAGGTCTACGTGACGGTTTTTGCGGCACACGCTGGGCTCATCGCCTTGTTAACCCGTTACGGATTCATTGCTGTATCCACAAAAACAACAGCAAACGGAGTTGAGCAGGTATTAGTAAAGCGCATGCGCGAGTTAAGGCCCACTACGCTGCAAAGCTATCCTTTGGTTCAAGTAGCAGGGCATAACATTTACTTACTTTCGCTGATGCCACAGTGGCATAGCCGCCTCTTACCCGATTCAATTTTGCGCAATGAAGATGCCAGTATCGTGCAAGACATTTCGCACACCAACAGCATCCATAAAGTGTACTTAGCAGCAATGCAAGGAGTACAAGAGCTCCGCCCTGGGGATGTGCTGCTGATTTACCGTACTACCGATAACCAAGGCCCGGCACGTTATCGCTCTGTCGCGACCTCAGTTTGCGTCGTGGAAGAGTACCGCAACATTAATTCGTTCGCGTCTCAAGAGGAGTTTGTCTCCTATTGCCGGCCATACAGCGTTTTCGACCAAGCAGAACTGATAAACTTTTGGGTTAGCCGCCGCTATCCATACGTATTCCGCTTTACCTACAACATAGCCCTTCCCCGTCGTGTTACTCGTGGAACGATGATTGACGAATGTGGCCTTAACGAAAACGCGTACTTTGGAATACTGCGCTTAACTCCACAACAATTTCACAATATAGCTTCCAGAGGTCAAGTTAATGAAAGTCTTATTGTCTATTAAACCAGAATTCGCGGAAAAGATCTTGCAAGGCCAGAAGCATTACGAATTCAGAAAAGTGCTACCGAAAGCACCAGGACTAAAAACCGTTGTTATTTACGCGACCCTGCCACTTGGAAAAATAGTTGGAGAGTTTGATATCGCTGAAATATTAAGCGACACTCCCCGTAACATCTGGAGCGAAACCGCTACTCTCTCTGGAATTTCCAAGCGTTTCTTCAACGAGTATTTCCAAGGAAAAGAGATTGCTCACGCAATAAAGGTAAAGAAGGTGCGCAGATATCGCACTCCTCGAGAGTTATCTTCAGTACTAGCCAGTGGGATCGCACCACAATCTTTTTGCTATATAAATTAATATATTCAAAACATGCGACCACGTTCAAGGCTCTTTCTTGACAAGTCTATAGGCGCAATGCTCGCGGCAATAGAGATATATAACAAACCGGTATTTGATTATAGAGAAGAATCGTTCGCAATTCTCACAACAAATGCTTGGGAATTATTACTTAAAGCGCGATTGCTTCAACTCGCTTCCAATAAGTTATCTACGTTGTTAGTCTACGAGTATCGAACAAAAATAGATGGCACCGCTTCCGAAAAACTCTATCGAAAAAAGAATCGCGCAGGTAATTTTTCTACAATCGGCTTATTTAAAGCTATTGACGTACTAGCCAACAAATATGGTGAACCGTTAAGCCCTGCACTAAAGGCGAACATAGAAGCAATTGTCGAGATTCGAGATAATGCAGTCCACTTTGTCAACAAAGACTTTACCTTTGCTCGATCCATTCATGAAATTGGAACTGCAGCCGTAAAAAACTACGTACTATCAGTGAGGCAATGGTTCGGCGTAGATATCAGTTCACAAGGTATGTTTCTTATGCCTTTGGCCTTCCTTTCCAACAGCAAAATTGCTGATGGCCTCGGAGTTAGCCAAGAAGAACGTCAACTGATGACTTTTCTTGCTGAACAGAAGAAAGCCCCCGGTGTATCGACAGATCGTTCATTCGATGTCGCGCTTACAATAGAAGTTTCGATGAAGCGAACGAAAACTTCCGAAGGTGCGAAATTTAATATGTCAGCAGATCCAGATGCGATTGCAATGCGTGTCGAAGAAAAAGACATCCGAGACACACATCCTTGGAGCTACGACAACTTATCAAAGCGCTTATCATTGCGTTATTCGAACTTCAAGGCGAATGCCCAGTATCATCAAATCCGAAAATCCCTAGAATCTGATCTTAAGTTTTGCCGAGAACGGTTGCTCGACCCAGGGAATCCATCTGGGTTGAAAAAGAAGTTTTACAGTCCAAATATCATCAAGGAATTCGATCCTTATTATGATCGAGTTAAAACGACGCCAAACGACGACCTCTAAATCGGAGTTTTGATCCAGCCTTTGCCTGTCCTGGTCATAGGTTTGGAATTTGAATACCATTCAACTGCATTTCCCAAATACGTTTAGTCTCCGGTCAATTTGATTACTAGTGCTTCACTACTGCAAGAGAAGGGTGTGATGTGGCAAATAAAAAATACGATGGGCCACGCCCATACATCCCTGCTGATATCGATCGCAAGATAAGGGTTGAAGCCGGCCATTGCTGTTCCATTTCGCGCTGCCCTATAGTTGTTGGCCTTGAAATACACCACATCGATCACAATCGCGAAAACAATGCCCCCGAAAACCTAATTCTGCTATGTGAAATGCATCATACGTTAGCACATGAAAACAAGATCGACAGAAAAGCATTGAGGCTGTATAAGCTAAAATTGAATACTCGCGAATCACATGCCAGCGCAGTAGATCAGAAAGCATACAACTATCTAAAGCTAAAAATTAGCGAACAGTTGATTTCAGACCTTAGGCAAGCATCGTTTTTAGGAATTATCAGAGCAAACGTTGTCAACGAAATTCATGCGCTACCGTTCGTTTGGTCTTCTCCATATGCAAAATTTGAAGATGCCGAGATGGAAGAGATGAGTCGAGCACTGAGAGCTTCAGCAGAAATGTTATCTCGGACTTTGGCACGTAAGAGTTACGGTTCAAGAAGTTCAATAGGTGACTATGAAGTCCCGCCCGAATACGACACCAATCGCATCCATGAGGATGCAGGCGAGATTGCCCATAAGGGTAGAGAAGTGTGCGCGTATTACGATCGACTAGTTCAAGCGGCAGTCAAAAAAGGGATAGACCCAGTTTTTTAATTCGGCTCTATCCCATCTAGCTAGAGAAATTAAAATAAATCAAAATTTTCCTAGTTTAATTTTCGCCCCCCGGCCTGCCAAGCATTCCCAAGGTGCCCGCGAATTTCGGTTCGTGGACACCTTGTGTTTCTGGACCCCTCTCTGGTCATCTTGGAAAGACGTCTAGTTCTGAGACCAACGGACTTCGGGATTTTCTCTGACTAGGCAGGTCTAAATCGGGCTTAGCACAGGGAAAATGACCCACTTTGACAAGCTGATCAATTGCTCTGAAGGGTCCCCTATGATCCGTTTGAGCTTTCCCTCGTCTTTCCCCATCTAGAACCGCTAAAACGCACTTGGGCATCTGGTCAGGGTTTCACTCAACACTGTTAGCTACTGATCCTGACACACCCAGCCACGCTATGGGTAGCAACTCTTCTTGCCACAAACGCAACTACTCTAATATATTGCGTGGTAGCCAACCATTCGACTAACAGGAAGATTATGTCCGACACGGCCATTACCCTAACGCTGCCCGAAGTTATTAAGGACCTCTGGGCCGCACAACAGGCCCTGGCAAAGCACTACGCCGACACCGGCCTGAAGTTCACGCTCGATGGCCGCTTGGTGGGCGATATCGCCGAAGCCTTGGCACTCGACCACTTCGACCTGAAGCCTCCGTCGAAGCGCATAGGAGGCGTCGATGCCTTGACTCGTTTAGGAAAGACTGTCCAAGTAAAGGCAACCGGGAACCCGACGTCCGGCCCAGCATTTACACCGGGCAGGGGATGCGCCGAATACCTTCTCTTCTTCGCGATAGACTTCGAGGCAAACACGGCATCAGTCATCTATAACGGTCCAGAAGCTCCAGTCCGAGCGCTGCTGCCGGCTAAGGAATGGACAGGCACGAAAGTCCTTCCCCTGCCCGAAATGGTTAGACTAGCGAAGAACGTCGCCCCATCCGAAATGATCGCTTACACAGCGCGTCCGGTAGCAGTTGCCGCATAGGCCTACCAAGTTCGATGATGGGCGAATCACCGTACAAATGCGTGTGCAGGGTGTGCAGAGCGCCGTCGAGCAAGCGGACGTCGAAAATTTTCTAACTAGCAGGGTCTAAATCGGGCATAGCGCGCGAAAAACACCCCTGTTTGACGAGCTGACCAATTGCGCCGAATGGGCCCGGTAATCCATCCAAGCTTTCCCTCGTCTTTCGCCGCCTGCGACCTCTAAGACGCGCTTTTGCTTCAGTCACTTTGTACGCCTGTTATGGTCCGTCACGACCAGACTTCCCGGCCTGATTCCGCCACGCTCGTACGACTAGAAAACTACAACTTGCCTGCAGGCAACCGCTCTCATACACTGAGTCATGGCGAACTTCCGAGTTCGGTCGAAACCGCCGTTCGGTAACGACCTTTCGACTGCCTTTGTGTACTAGTGGCAACTCTATCCCTCGTACAAATTCGCCTTCTTCGTCCCAAGCAGCATATCTAAGAACGAATAGAAGGCCTAGTAGCGATTGCGATTGGAGAACCCTGCGACGACCAATCCCATGGTAAACGCTCCAAGTAGGGCTTCAGAGCCGCAGAGTAGCCGTGCAAGAGATGTCTTCGGTAGTATGTCGCCGTAACCCAGCGTACTGAAGGTCACCATTGAGAAGTACAGGCAATTCATAGAACTATTTGCCCCGCCTTCACCAAAACTGATCTGGTCCCTGATAGAGAAAAAGACGGCTGCGTAGACCAGAACAATCATTAGTCCTGCACTGAAAATTCTAGCAGGCCTCTCGCCGTATCCCCAAATGAGCCAGTCAATCATCGACACGGCCCATTTCAACTTGAACCTCAAGGTAGTGCGGGCATAACGCGGACTTAGCCAAGCCTCGAAGTGGAACGCTATACGCCTTCTCAAGCGCGTTATAAGAGGTTCTCGCACGGGCTTGCCGCCGAGCCTCGGGGCATTTGATGGATAGAGCTCCATGGGAATGCGGAGGCCAGGGAATTCGCTATGGAACTGCAGGTACGGTTCCGAAAGCGCCTTGCGTTGAGCGCACTGCTCCAAGTAAAAGAAACGCCCCGCTTCGGCTGTCTTTCCTAGACTCTGGAACAATGCGCGAATAGCGCGGTAGGCGCCAGCGTCGGCGGTGTATCGACGATCCGTCGAATCCGGCCTGTAGTCAATCTGATGGGCCTGACACCGTTCAAAGACCGCCGCGACATGCGTGCTATCGAATGTGATCGTTGAGAGCGTACAGTTCTCAAAACGCATGGTGCCTGCAAAGCACTGGATAAAGTTCCAACCATACAACTTCGAGTCTTTAGCGACAAGGTCCTCGACGACACACTTGTAGAGGTCAAAGAAGTTTGCATCCGCGTCTTTCACCAGCAGTTGTCGGCAAGATGAGAAGTTGATCGGCTTCATTCTTGAGCCGATCCATTCTCCTGTAATCTGCAGGCCATCGAGATCACAGAAATCCAAGTTGCGTGCGTCAAAAGAGGTGTATGACGGTAGCTCGATCCCTCCGAGCTTCAGCACAGGATACCCTCTGAACAGGAGCGCTCGCGAGATTAAAACATTGCCGCCTGCCCAGCCTCCATAGACAAAGGTATTCGTGTATTGGGAGTTAACTTTATCGATGCAGAAATAGCCTTGCGTGTCGGAGCGCTGGCGAAGCCAATGAAAGTATGGTTCGAGGTGTCCTTCGATCACAATGTCTCTGCCGACCTGGCGTAGCCTGTGCGCTAGCGTCTGAGCGTCTTCTACACATTGGTAGACGTTTCCGAAAGACTCGGGCTCAGGATTGCGGAAGTAGCTCTTGACTACATCGCCTTTGAAAAGATCACTTAAAGGGACAAAGCGATGAAGCTGAGCCTCGGCTAAGCCCGTCGATGCCATCCACTCTTTAAATAGTGGTAGCACGGACTCAAAGCATTCGAAGAGCGCCGGGATGTCGTTATCTGCGCGCCAATTGTTAAATTGGGGCGCAGGCATCTTCCAAAGTTCGATTGGTTGCACAGAATTTGGTCTAAATAGGTTAAGACGACCATTTTACCTAGCTGGACGGGGTCGGCGCCTCTCATACGCTTGCCAGCAATACAAGCGTCCAGAAAAATTTGAATGAGCGCTGCAAAGTGGCTCCAGACGCGATCAGCTTGAGGGCGCTAATTCACGTCCGCAATGGGTCGAATCCCGAAGTAGAGAAAACGCGACATTCGTAAACCCTTCGGTCTTCACAAACCCGCACTAACCACAAAGCACGCTGACGCGGTAAATATCTTCGGCCAGCTGACCTCAGCCGGATCTGACACCGACCTCTGGGGCTCCTTCGAGAAGCCCTGGTCTCTTGCAGCGAAATTTTGCGTCGCTGGTTCAGTCGACCTAGCCAGTCCCAACACCGCACCGTCCTTCAACAGGTGTGCTGACTGTGCAGGGTGCGCACGCCGCTCGCCTTCCCTCGCCTCAAATGGGATTGCTGGATGTGCTGGCCGCCTCGCCGCCTTCCCATCAACAAGTGTGCCGGGTGTACTGAGCGTGCAGCTCCCTCACCGTTCCCATCAATAGATGTTCCCGATGTGCCGGGTGTGGAGGACACGCCGTTTGCTCTGTGCAAAAAGTCCTTGCCAACTGCCACGACGACCGGAAATGGACCGGACGGCTCAGCGATCTCGGCGCTAGGGTTCCTGACCAACTGATGTGCATCGCCAGACCTCGCTCATTGGACCGTGAACTCCTCTGCCACGGCCTGAGACACGGATTCGAACTTCCCGTAACGCTTTCCGCGCTCCCGATCAGCGCATCACCCCCCCACAAGGACTTTCAATGCATGAACAGACAATTCCGCTTTAACAAAAAGCTTATCGATGCCCTGCCCCCACATCCCGAAGACGCCAAGACCAAGGAAAGCGAGTACTCGGATACCGAGGTCGCGGGACTTCGCATCATCGTCAACCGACGCGGCCGGAAGTACTTCCTGTTGCGTTATTCGTTTGGCGGCTCCAAACGCAGCATGAAGCTGGGCGACTATCCGCAGATGGACGTGGCCGACGCTAGGCAGCGTGCGCTGGAATGCCGCAGCCAAATCGCGAACGGAACCGATCCGCAAGAAGCGGCCGAGATCGCAGCCGTATCACAACTGACGCTCCGAACATTTGTGATCGAGGACTATTTGCCTCACGCGTACGCCACCAAGCGCAGCGCCAAGGACGACGAAGGACGGATGCGCAACATCCTTCCCGAATTCGGTGATCTCAAACTCGCTGAAATCACAAGCCACGCAATTCAGCAGTTCCATGACCGGTTACGTGTGCAGAAGTGCGCAGCAACATCCAACCGGCACCTTGCTCTTATAAAAAGATGCTTCAGTCTAGCCATCATCTGGGGCAAGCTCGACGGGCCAAATCCAGCGCGAGGAATTCGAATGCATCAGGAGAATAACTGTAGTGGTCAAGTAATTTCGGACACGACGATAAGTTCTTTCTCTGCCATTGTGCGTTCATAGACGCTGG
>NZ_JACYUY010000023.1 GCF_014842025.1 Massilia sp. CFBP 13721 | reverse complement strand
CGTTGCCTTCCACCTCTATTCTCTTTCATGCTCCGGGGTGGCGCCGCTCGCAATGACCGTTAGGGTGGACGGCTCCACCCGACAATCGGCATAGACGCACCGCGTACGCCGCCCACGCGTTTAATCGCCGCTCGCATGCCAATCGTGCCACCTACCCGACGTATAATCGCGCTCCCGTCCAGCTTCCCGAATCGTCCGATGGCCCGCAAGCGCATCCTCATCGTCAGCCCCGCCGCCGCCCGCGACAACAACGGCAACTGGCAGACCGCCAGCCGCTGGGCGCGCTTCCTGCGCGGCCGGCATCGGGTCGATGTGGCATCAAACTGGAACGCGGGCGACCCGGCGCCCGACCTGCTGATCGCCCTGCACGCGCGCCGTTCGGCCGAGGCGCTTGCCGCCTTCCGCAGCGCCCATCCCGAGCGCCCGACCATGCTGGTGCTGACCGGCACCGACCTGTACCGCGACATCGATACCTCGCAGGAGGCGCGCGCCGCGCTCGAAGCCGCCGATGCCCTGGTGGTGCTGCAGGACGCCGGGCCGGCGCGCCTGGCGCCGCACCTGCGCGCGAAAACCCACGTGATCTACCAGTCCTCGCCGGCGCTGCGTCCCATACAGCCCAGTCCCGCCGCGCGCCACGTCGACATCTGCATGATCGGCCACCTCCGGCTCGAGAAGGATCCGCTGACCTTCATGCGCGCGGCGGCACTGGTGCAGGATGCGCGCGTACGCCTGCTGCACATCGGCGGCGCGCTCGCTCCTGCCCTGCTGGAGGCCGCACGCGCCACCGAGGCGGCCACGCCGCGCTACCGCTGGCTCGGCCCGCTTCCGCACGCGCACACCCGCCAGCGCCTGAAACGCTGCCGCGCGATGGTCATTGCCTCGCACATGGAAGGCGGCGCCAACGTCATCATCGAAGCCGTGACCAGCGGCGTGCCGGTGCTGGCTTCGCACATCGAGGGCAACGTCGGCATGCTCGGGGACGACTATGCCGGCTACTTCGCGCCGGGCGACGCCGCCGCGCTGGCGCAACTCATTGAGCGCTGTGCGCGCGACGCCGCCTTCGACGCACTGCTGCGGCGCCAGTGCGCCGCGCGCGCGCCGCGCTTCGCCCCGGCCACCGAACAAGCGGCGCTGGCCGACTTGGTGGATAATCTGCTGCGCCCGCCGAGCCGGGCAGCCTGAACACTCAATATGGATTGGAACCGAACATGAACGCGCCCGCGCAGACCATCAAACTGACTTCCTTCTCGCACGGCGGCGGCTGCGGCTGCAAGATCGCGCCCGGCGTGCTGGCCGAAATCCTCAAGAAGTCGAGCGGCTTCCCGGTGCCGCCCCAGCTGATAGTCGGCATCGAGACCGCCGACGACGCCGCCGTCTACAAGCTCAACGACGAGCAAGCCCTGATCGCCACTACCGATTTCTTCATGCCGATCGTTGACGATCCGTTCGATTTCGGCCGCATCGCCGCGACCAACGCCATCTCCGACGTGTACGCGATGGGCGGCACGCCGATCATGGCGCTGGCGCTGGTCGGCATGCCGATCAATAAGCTGCCACTGGAAACCATCGGCGAGATCATCCGCGGCGGCGAGTCGATGTGCTCCGAAGCCGGCATCCCGATCGCCGGCGGCCATACGATCGACTCGGTCGAGCCGATCTATGGCCTGGTGGTGCTGGGCCTGGTGCACCCGGACCGCGTGAAACGCAATGCCGACGCCCGTGCCGGCGACCTCCTCATCCTCGGTAAACCATTGGGCGTGGGCGTGCTCTCGGCCGCGCTGAAGAAAGACTTGCTGGATGCGGACGGCTACGCGGCGATGATCGCCAATACCACCAAGCTCAACAAGCCGGGCCAGGCGCTGGCGGCAATGGACGGCGTGCATGCGCTGACCGACGTCACCGGCTTCGGCCTGCTCGGCCACCTGCTGGAACTGGCGCGCGGCGCCCACTTGACGGCCGAACTCGACATGGCCGACATTCCGCTGCTGCCGGGCGTGCTGCAACTGGCCCAAGACGGCTATTTCACCGGCGCGTCCGGGCGCAACTGGGATGCCTATGGCAAGGACGTCGCGCTGGCGGACGCCATCACCCCTGCCCAGCAAGCCCTGCTGACCGACCCGCAAACCTCGGGCGGCCTGCTGGTCTCGTGCGACCCTGCGGTGGCCGACACCGTGCTGGCCCTGTTCGCGCGGGAAGGCTTCGGCGAGGCGAAAGTCATCGGCCGCATGGCCGCCGGTACGCCGCGGGTCGTCGTCACGGCCTGAACAAGGTTATCGGAGCAGGAAGTCGATATGTCAACACACGGCATGCAAAAGAGTTGCCGTGTCAACATTTTTATTTTGCCTCCGCAAAAGCCGGCCCTTGTTTTTTCAAGAATTGTCGGTTGTATAATCATCTGAGCCGGCGCCAGACCGGCCACCAAGCCAACAACACATCCAGAGACAATGCCCACGCAACTGGCCGCCACGGCGGCGCTCGACCCTGACCGGCCCATCCGCCGCACCGCCCGCCTGGCCAATGCCCTCCTCGGCGACGACAGCCTGCAACGCCGGACCCTGGCGCTGCTCGGCCTGGCCGCCCTGGTCACCGTCACCGTGGTCCTGCTGCTGGTCTACGCGGTCAGTATCGGCGTGGCCGATGCGCGCCAGGTCGGCGGCCTGACGGGGCTGTTTTTCACGTTCATTGCCGGCTTCTATGGCCTCATCCGCAGCGGCCTGAACCGCCACTTCAGCGATCCCACCCTGTCGATGCCGCAAACCATCCTGGGGCAGACGCTGATTGCGGCGGCCTATGCCTTGACCGGCCCCGTGCACGGCGCGACCGTGATCATGCTGGCGCTGGTGATGGTGTTCGGCATGTTCCGCCTGCGCCCCACCGCCGTGCGCCATGCCTGCATGTACACCGTCACGCTGATGGGCGTCGTGATGTACGCCTGCGCCGCCAAGGATCCATTGCATTACCCGGCACGCCAGGAAATCTTCAATTTTGCGCTGACCGCGATCGTGATGCTGGCCATTTCCTCGCTGTCGAGCCGGCTGTCGACCATGCGCACGCGCCTGAAAACGCAAAAGATCGCACTCGAGCAGGCGCTCGCCCACATCAAGGAAATGGCCGCGCGCGACGAACTGACGGGACTGCCGAACCGGCGCCGCATGATGACGCTGCTGCAGGAACACGCGACGCGGCACGCGCGCGGCGGTCCGCGTTTCTATGTCTGCATCATCGACCTCGACCACTTCAAGAACATCAACGACACCTACGGCCATGCCGCGGGCGACGCCGTGCTGCGCGCATTCGCCGCGCAAGCGCAGGTCGTGCTGCGCACCACCGACATGATCGGGCGCTGGGGCGGCGAGGAATTCCTGCTGCTGCTGCCGGAATCGACCCCGGGCGATCCGACCCTGGCCGTGGCGCGCCTGCGCGACAGCCTGGCCGGGATGCCGGCCAGCCAGTCACTGCCTGAGGTGCGGGTGCGCTTTTCGGCCGGCTTCGCCCGCCATGAAGAAGGCGAGCCGATCGACCAGGCGATCGAACGCGCCGACCGCGCCCTGTATGCGGCCAAATCCGCAGGGCGCAACCGCAGCGTCGTCCTCTAAGCGCTTAGTCCGGATGGGAAGGCCCCTTGTAGTGGGCTTGAGGAGGATAGGCGCCGCGCCGGACGACGGCCGGCTGGCGCAGTTTGTGCAGCTGGCGCGCCAGCAGGACCAGCCCTGCCAGCAACCCGAAAAATGCCAGCATGACCGGCAATTGCAAACCCAGGATAACGCCACTTTCCATGACAGCTCCCGTTCTCGTTGTTTGCCCAGCGTTATGCCGGCGCAAGAGCGTACTGTGCCATTGGCTTTCCGTTGCGAAATTGACGTAGAACAAGACAGGAGCGTCGCGCACCGGTCGGCGCTTCGCTTCAGGCGGCAGTCGTCATGGGAGGGTGTGCATCCTGCCTGCCGCGCCCGACGCGCTCGTATTCGGCGATTACCTGCGCCCCGAACAGCAGCAGCGTGGCGCCGATCTCGAGGCTGAACATGACGACGATCGCGGTCGTCATCGAGCCGTAGACGACGTTCACCTGCGACAGCGTGGAGAAATACCAGACCAGCACGTGACGCGCGATTTCCCACAGCAGCGCCGCCGTTACCCCACCCACCAGCGCATGCGAGAGCGACAGGCGCCCGACCGGCATCACCAGGTAGATCGAGGTCAGCACCAGGATTTCGCCGCCCAGGCCCATCAGGTAGAGCAGCGCGCCCGAGACCCCGCCCAGCGACCAGTCGGCGCCGAACAGGTGCACGCTTTCCTTGCCCATCACCTGTAGCGTGCCCGCCACCAGCGTCACCAGCAATACGCCGGCGCCCAGCGCCAGCATGTAGCAGTACGGCAGCACAGCCGACACCAGGAAATGGCGGCGCCGCTTCGCGACCCGGTGGATGAAGATCACGCTCATCGCGTTTTCCAGCACGGTGAAGGCAAACGAGCTGAAGAACAGCATGGTCACGCCCAGTACCCAGGTGATCAGGTCGCGGTTGTCGAGGAAATTGGCGACCTCGGCCACGATCGAGGGCGACTGGCCCGGCACCAGCAGTTCCAGGTAGCGGCGCAGTGTCTCCAGCAGCTCGGCCTGGTCGATGAAGTGCGACAGCCCCACCACCACCAGCATCAGGAAAGGCACGATCGAGAGCAGCGCGTAATAGGCGACGGCGCCCGCCAGCAGCAAGCCCTGGTTGGCGCGAAAACCCTTTAGCACGCTCAGCGTAAAGGCGAGCGGGTGCATCAGGATGTAGGCGTTGGCGCGCCGATTGAGGATGCGCACGCGCATGCGGCGCACCCGCAGGCGGCGCAGGCGTAACCGACTGATGACCTTCATCGCGCCAGCCTGATGCCAGTAAATTGCCAGCGGGCGCCAGCCGGGAAGAAATTGCGGTAACTCGCGCGCGCGTGGCCACCCGGCGTGGCGCAGGACGAGCCGCGCAGCACGTACTGGTTGACCATGAACTTGCCGTTGTATTCGCCAACCGCGCCGGGCGCCGGGGCATAACCGGGATAGGGCGCGTAGCTGCTGCTGGTCCATTGCCAGCAAGCGCCGAACATCTGGGCCAGGCCGGCGTCACTAGCAGCAGCGGGATGGAGGCGCCCCGCCTCGATGCCGGCCAGGCGCGCGGCGAATTCCCATTCGGCCTCGGTCGGCAGGCGTGCCCCGGTCCAGCGCGCATAGGAATCGGCCTCGTACAGCGACAGGTGCGTGACCGGGCGCGCCGGATCGAGCGGCAGTTCGCCGTGCAGGGTGAATTCATGCCAGGCGCCATTCTCCTGGCGACGCCAGTACAGCGGCGCGCCGAATTCGCCCGCCTGCACCCGGTCCCAGCCTTCGGCCAGCCACAGGGCCGGATCGCGGTAGCCGCCGGCTTCGATGAAGGCCAGGTATTCGCCGTTGGTCACCAGGCGCGACGCCAGCGCGAACGGCGCGACATAGCTGCGGTGGCGCGGCAACTCGTTATCGAAAGCAAAGCCGCGGCCGTCGTGCCCGATCTCGACCAGGCCACCGTCGAAGTCGAGGAATTCCAGCGGCAGCGGCGGCGCGTCGGGCGCCATTCCCTCGCCGTCGTAGCATGGGACAATCGGGTTTTGCGCCAGCAAGTGCTTGACGTCGGTCAGCATCAGTTCCTGGTGCTGCTGCTCGTGCTGCAGGCCCAGCGTGACCAGTGCCAGCAGCGCCGGATCGTCGCACGTCTCCAGCAACGTCGCCATGCGCGCATCGACGTCGCGACGCCAGGCGCGCACCTCCTCCAACGACGGCCGGGTCAGCAAGCCACGCTGCGCGCGCGGGTGTTTCGCGCCGACCCCGTTGTAATACGAGTTGAACAGTACTCGAAAGGCCGGATGGAAGGGCTTGAAACCGGGTTCGTGCGCTTCGAGGATGAAGGTTTCGAAAAACCAGGTGGTGTGCGCCAGGTGCCATTTGATCGGACTGGCGTCCGGCATCGACTGGGCGCAGCAATCCTCGGTCGAGAGCGGCGCGGCCAGCTGCAGCGAACGTCCGCGCACCGACTGGAATAGATCGCGCAACATGGTCGACTCAGGCCAGCGCCTGCGCGTGGATGACGGCGAACGGGCAGCGCGCATCGGTCCAGACGCGGGTGGCCTCGAAACCGGATTGTTCGAGCAAGCCGATGGCGTCGGCCTGGCGGTACTTGTAGCTGTTCTCGGTATGGATGCGTTCGCCGGCGGCGAAATCGCGCCCGCCGCCCGGCCAGCGCACATGCTGCGCTTCCCTCGCTTCGAGGTGCATCTCGACCCTGCCGGCCGCCTCGTGATAAAAGCCGACGTGACGCCAGTGCCGGATGTCGAAGTCGCTGCCGAGCAAACGGTTCACGTGGCGCAGCACGTTCAGGTTGAAGGCGGCGGTGACG
This sequence comes from Massilia sp. CFBP 13721, assembly GCF_014842025.1. GTDB lineage: Bacteria > Pseudomonadota > Gammaproteobacteria > Burkholderiales > Burkholderiaceae_D > Telluria. The sequence continues at coordinate 95,369 of NZ_JACYUY010000023.1, read as the reverse complement.
CCGAGCGCGTCGTCGTAGGCGGCGTCGAGGATGGCCTTGTCCTTGGCCAGGTCGATACCGATCAGCAAGGCGCCATCGGCGCCGCAGCTCTTGCGCAGGCGCGTGAGGAAGGCGCGCGCTTCCGCAGGCGTGAAGTTGCCGAGCGACGAGCCGGGATAGAAGAACAGGCGCCGCTCCGCGCGTACGTCCGCCGGCAGCGCCAGTCCGCTGGAAAAATCGAGGCCGAGGGCGCGCATGTCGATGTGCGGAAAGCGCAGCCGCAGGCGCGCCAGCGCTTCGCTCACGAACTCGGTGGAGATGTCGACTGCGACGTACTGCGCCGGGCGCAGCAGCGGAAACAGCGACGCAGCCTTGGCGCAATTGCCCGCGCCTAGGTCGATCAGCGTGGTGTGCATACCGCAGGCACGCGCGATTTCATGGCCGTGGCGCTCGAAGATGCCGGCTTCGGTGCGGGTCGGGTAATACTCGGGCAGCTCGCAGATCGCCTCGAACAGTTTCGAGCCGAGCGCGTCGTAGAGGAACTTGGGCGAAATCGTGGCCTGGCATGCGCCCAGGCCATCGGACAGCTCCGCGGTCAGGTGCGCACCGGCGTGCTCGTTTGCATTTGCATTGGCATTGGCATTGGCAGTCGCGGCAACCCCGGCCGGCGCTTGCCTCTCTGTCGTGCATGTCGTCAGCATAAGGTTTATCATTCGTGCCGCCGGAGCGCCCGATGCGCCCCCGCTAGGGAGGATGTTGCTGTTTTTGCTATCATAGCGGATACCTGAATTCCCCCGCGTTCGCGTGCTGCTCAAGCGTGCTCGCCGTCGTTTCCATTCACATACAAGAAGAAAGTTCCCCATGTCCCCGATCTCCGCCTTGAAATCGCTGCTCGCCGCGTCCGTTACCGCCACCCTGCTGTTCGCCGCCGGTAGCGCCGGCGCCCAGAACACCCCGGGCGTGCTGCGCGTGTCGGCCATTCCCGACGAAGCGCCGACCGAACTCCAGCGCAAGTTCAAGCCGCTGGGCGATTACCTGGCCAAGGCCACCGGCCTGAAGGTCGAGTTCACCCCGGTGACCGACTACGCCGCCTCGGTCGAGGGCTTGATCAACCACAAGCTCGACATGGTCTGGTTCGGCGGCTTTACGTTCGTGCAGGCCAACGTGCGCAGCAAGGGGCAAGTGGTGCCGCTGGTGCAGCGCGCCGAGGACGAAAAGTTCCGCTCGGTGTTCATCACGACCCAGCCCGGCATCAACAATCTGGGCGACCTGAAGGGCAAGACCTTGTCCTTTGGTTCGGAATCGTCGACCTCTGGCCACCTGATGCCGCGTTCCTTCCTGCTGGGCGCCAGGATCAACCCCGACACCGACCTGAAACGCATCGCCTTCTCGGGCGCGCATGACGCCACCGTCGCGGCCGTTGCCGGCGGCAAGGTCGATGCCGGCGCCCTGAATATCTCGGTCTGGGAAAAGCTGGTCGAAGCGAACAAGGTCGATCCGAAGACGGTGCGCGTGTTCTACACCACGCCGGGCTACTACGACTACAACTGGTCCGTGCACAGCAGCATGGCGCCGGCCCTGCAAAAGAAGATCCGCGACGCTTTCCTGGCGCTCGACGCCTCGACTCCGCAAGGCAAGGAAATCCTCGACCTGCAGCGTGCAACGAAATTCGTGCCGACCAAGGTCGAGAACTACAAGGCGATCGAAGCGGCGGCGCGCAATGCCGGCCTGCTGAAATAAGACCGCCCTTTCGCCTATGAGTTTCAAGCTCGACAAACTGACGGTACGCCACCTGACCGGAAGCAAGGCCGCCGCGCTGCACGAACTCGACCTGGTCGTGCAGCAGGGCGAGCAGCTGGCGTTGATCGGCCCCTCGGGCGCCGGCAAGACGACCTTGCTGGCGACGCTGGCTTGCGCGCACCGGCCGGCCGGCGGCGGCTTGTCCTTGTTCGGGCTGGACCCATGGGCATTGCCGCAAAAAGCGCGCCATGCCTTGCGCGCGCGCCTGTTCCTGGCGCCGCAGACGCCGCCCTTGCCGCCGCGCCAGCGCGTCGTCACCGCCGTGCTGGCGGCGCGCCTGCCGCACTGGCGCCTGGGGCGCGCGCTGCGCTCCCTGTTCAAGCCGGTCGATCCGGCAGCGGCCTTCGAGGCGTTGTCGCGCTTCGGCCTCGGCGACAAACTGTATGCGCGCGTCGACCGCCTCTCGGGCGGCGAGCGCCAGCGCTGCAGCCTGGCGCGCCTGCTGCTCTCGCAGGCCGAAGCCTTCCTGGTCGACGAACCGATCTCCGCGCTCGACCCGGCGCTGGCGCGCGTCACGCTGGCCACGCTGCAGCAGGAAGCGGCCACCCGCAATGCGACGCTGGTGTGCAGCCTGCACCAGGTCGAGATGGCGCGCGCGCACTTCAAGCGCATCGTCGGGCTGCGCGACGGCCGCATCGTGTTCGACCTGCCGCGCGAACGCGTGACCGACGCCATGATCGCCGCGCTCTACGAAAACGAAACCGTCGAAGCGCAGCCGCACGCACTCCACGAATCGCCGGCGCGCATCGCCGTCGGCGCCTGTTTCTAGGATGACCGCCGTTTCGCCCCATCCGGACCCGGCCTGGCGCGGCCGCCTGCTGGCCTGCGCCGTCGCCCTCGCCTTGCTATGGCCAGCCCTCGTCTACAGCGAATTCAAGCCCTGGCTGCTGTTCGACCTGCAAAGCCTGGCGGCGGCCGGCGGCTTCCTGTCCGACTTCCTGCGTCCGGCGCACTCGCTGGATTTTTTGGCGATGGTGCTGCGCGAAACCTGGATCACGGTGGCCATCGCCACCGCCGGCCTGGCGCTGGCGCTGCTCGGCGCGATTCCCGCCACGCTCTTGGTCAGCGAACGGCTGTCGATCTCGCGCCTGGGCACGGGCCGCGTGCGCTGGCCGGCGGCGCTGCTGCGCCAAGCGGTGCGTTGGGTGCTGGTGCTGTTGCGCAGCGTGCCGGAACTGGTGTGGGCGCTGCTGTTCGTGCGCGTGGTCGGGCTCGGCCCCACGGCCGGCGTGCTCGCCATCGCCCTCACCTATTGCGGCATGCTGGCCAAGGTGTATGCCGAAATCCTCGAGTCGAGCGATTTCCACGCCACCGATTCGCTGCTCGCCAACGGCGCGGGGCGCCTGCCGGCCCTGCTGTACGGCGCCCTGCCCGACGCCGCCGCCGAACTGGTGTCATATACCATCTACCGCTGGGAGTGCGCGATCCGCGGCTCGGCCATCATGGGCTTCGTCGGCGCCGGCGGCCTGGGTCAGCGCATGGACGAATCGACCAAGATGATGGCCGGCGGCGAAGTAGCCACCATGCTGTTGATGTTCGTGCTGCTGGTGGCCGCGGCCGACCTGGTCTCGACGCTGCTGCGCAGGAGGCTCGGATGAACAAACCGACTTTGCCGCCCGCACCGCCGCGCTCGTGGAGCACGCCCCTGCTGGTGCTTGCCCTGGTAGCGCTGGTCGTGGCCAGCTTCGCCACGCTGCGCCTCGACCTGGCCGCCTTTTTCACGCCCGAGGCGGTCGGCACCACGCTGGAATTCCTGGAAGGATTCGCGCCGCCCGAGATGGCCACGCCCTTCCTGCTGAAGACCCTGAACGCCGCGCTCGAGACGCTGTCGATGTCGGCCCTCGGCACCCTGCTGGCGGTGATTGCCGGCCTGGTGCTGGCGCTGCCGGCGGCCGGACGCTGGGGCATGCCGGCGCGCGCCGGCGTACGGATGCTGTTAAATGTATTGCGTTCGATCCCGGAACTGGTGTGGGCGGCCTTGCTGCTGGTCGCCGCCGGCCTCGGCCCCTTCGCCGGCACGCTGGCCCTGGCCGCGCATACGTCCGGCGTGCTGGGGCGCCTGTTCGCCGACGCGCTGGAAAACGCCGAACCGGCGCCGGAAGCGGCGCTGCGCACCAATGGCGCGCCGGCCTTGTCCGCCTTTTTCTATGCGACGCTGCCGCAAACGCTGCCGCAGATGCTCTCTTACACCCTGTACCGCTGGGAGAACAATATCCGCGCCGCGGCCGTGCTGGGCGTGGTCGGCGCCGGCGGGCTGGGCCAGATGCTGAAATACCATTTGTCGCTGTTCCAGATGCAGAGCGCCGCCACCGTGGTGCTGGCGATGCTGCTGCTGGTCGCCCTGGTCGATGCGATCAGCTTCGCGCTGCGGCGCGCCCTTACAAGGTAATTTGATGCTCGAACTGGCTGGCCTCACCAAGAACTATGGCGGACGCGCCGTCCTCGCCAACCTGTCGCACCGCTTCGCCTCCGGCGTGTTCGTCGCCATCATGGGCGAATCGGGGGTCGGCAAATCGACCCTGCTGAATTTGATCGCCGGACTCGACGCCGCCGACAGCGGCGAAGTGATCGTCGACGGCACGCCGATGGCGGCGCTCGACGACGATGCCGCCACGCGCCTGCGCCGTACGCGCATGGGCTTCATTTTCCAGGCCTTCCACGTACTCCCGCACCTGACGCTGCAGCAGAACGTGGCGCTGCCGCTGCTGTTGAATCGTGACCATGCCGGCGCCAACGCGGCGCGCGCCGAAGCGATGCTGGCGGCGGTCGGCCTGGCCGGACGCGGCGCCGATTTCCCGCGCCAGCTCTCGGGCGGCGAATTGCAGCGCGTGGCGATCGCGCGCGCCCTGGTGCACAAGCCGGCGCTGCTGCTGGCCGACGAGCCGACCGGCAACCTCGACCCGGAAACGGCAGGCGGCATCCTGCGCCTGCTGCGCGCGGAAATTCGCGCCAACGGCGCCGGCGCCATCATGGTCACCCACTCGCATGCCGCGGCCGAGATGGCGGACGAGGTACTGCTCCTCACACGCGAAGGGCTGCGCCCGGCGTGAGTTATGATGAACTTCGGATGAACTTCGGATGAACTTCGGATGAACTTCGGATGAACTTCGGATGAACTTCGGATGAACTTCGCGTGAATTCCGCGAGGAAATAACCACGTTGAAAGTAGTTACCGGCGTATTTACCGACGAACAGTGCGGCCCCTGTCGTACAGGCGTAGTAATATCACAACGACCCGACAGCATAAGTAATCAAGATCCCGGGCGTATCCAGAACGGTCCTGTCCCCTCAACCAAAGTACGCATTTTGGAGGAGTACATGAACGTACGCCAAAAAAAACAGGAAATGCTCGCCGCGATGCACCGCGCCCGCGCGCTCGAACCATCGAGTTTTGTGCCGAACAAATTGCTCGACACTTTGATCGAAAAACTGCATCTGAAGAACGATGCGGAACTGTGCCGCGTGCTGGAAGTGCAGCCGCCGATCATCAGCAAGATCCGCCACCGCAAGCTGAACGTGGGGGCGACGATCCTGCTGCGCATGCACGAGAAATCGAATATTCCGATCCGCGAATTGAAGGAGTTGACTTCGGCCGCGCTGCATTAAACGGCGGGGTTCGTAGGGTGGGCGCCCCTGCGCCCACCCTACGGTTCTCTCAAGGGCGCAGTGCGTGGCAATACGCCCACCACCGCAAATCCGTTATTGACTTGGCGGACGCCCCGTCTTCAACTGCGGCAAACTGTCGAGCACCTGGCGCAGCGTCGCGATGTCGAGGCGGCCGACCAGCGCCACGCCGATACGCAGCAGTTCGCTCTTCTTGATCTCGAAGCCGGCCTTCAGGCAAGCCTGCTTCACGTCCGCCAGCACCGCATATTCGCCGTCCGGCATGGTGAAGCTGTCGCGTACCAGCGTCGGGCGCGCGCCTTCTGCCGCTGCCGCTTCGGCGGCGCGGGCGCGGCTTGCCGCCGGCGACTCCTTGGCCGCCTTGACGAGTGCCTTGGCCGCATTCCTGACGCCGAGCGCCGGCGTCTTTGCCGCCGTGCGCACGGCGGGCCTGGCCGCTTTCGGCGCCGCTTTCGGTGCGGTCTTCGGCACCGCTTTCGCGGCGGCTTTCGTGGCAACGTTCGTTTTAACTCCGGTAGCCGCTTTCGCCTCGCTCTTCACGGGCGGCTTCGCCACCGCTTTCGCCGCGGGTTTGGCCGCAGCCTTGACGGCGACCGCTTTCGTGACTTTGGCGGGTGCTTTCGCAGGAGCTTTGACCACGGCTGCCTTCACAGGCGCGGCGCGGGTGGTCTTGACGGGTGTCGGGGTGCTGCGGGCGGCCTTGGGAGCTGCCGGGACTGCTTTTGCCCGCGCCGGCGCGGCCGCCGGCGCGCTCTTGGCGGGTGCCGTTTTTTTGCTGGTTTTATTCACTGGGGGATTCCACTGCTTAACAAGGTAAACAATATAGTCGATCAGGCGGATTCCCGTAAGGGGCGCTCCTCTACCGTGCGCCGATAAAGTTCGCGGATGACGCCCGCGCGCAGGCCGGCCTGCACCGGCACCAGCGCGTCGATGCCGAGTTCCTCGACCAGCGCCAGCAACAGCGCGAGACCGCCGGCCATCTGGGCCGCGCGCGCCGGCTGGTTCGACAGGGCGGCAATCTGCATGAAGCCGCCCTCCTCGACCAGCGCATGGCGCAGGGCACGCAGGTCCGCCGCGCCGGCGCCGCGCGCACTGGCGGCATCGGCGCCGGACAGTTCGAACAGCGCGCGCACCGTGCCCGAGGCGCCGTAGGCGCGGCGCCAGCCGAGGGCGCCGGCCAGCACGCCGGCATCGGCGAAGCGGCTGCGCGACGACGCCAGCGCGGCCTCGAAGGCGGCCGGCGAGATCCCGTCGCGGAAGAAGGTCAGGCCCTGGCGCAGCGCGCCCACGCCGAACGACTGCACCAGTTCGACCTCGTCGCCATGGCCCACCACGATCTCGGTCGAGCCGCTGCCGACGTCGAGCACCAGGCGCCGCTCCAGTCCGGCCGGCAGCGCGCCGGCCACGCCCAGGTACACGAGGCGCCCCTCTTCTTCGGCCCCGAGCACCTCGACCGGATGCCCGATCGCGCCCTGCGCCGCCGGCAAAAAAGCGGGCGCATTGCAGGCCACGCGCAGCGCGGCGGTGGCCACCACGCGCACGGCGCGCACCTCCCACTGCGCCAGCGCGAGGCGGAAGGTGCGCAGGCAGGCCAGCGCGTGACGCATCGTGGCTGCATCGAGGCAACCATCGGCGCCGATGCCCGCGCCCAGGCGGATCGGCTCGTTCAGGCTGGCGGCGACGACCAGCGCGCCGCGCTCCCAGCCGGCCACGTGCAGGCGAAAGCTGTCGGACCCGAGTTCGACGGCGGCAAACAGGGGCGCGGAATGGACGGAAGACGGCATGGTTCACCCTGGCTGGACGATGGCACAGTGTGAACCGGGTTTGTGACGCCCCGATGACGGAGCGCCGGGACGTCAAGCTTCCGGGATGGTCTCGCGCGGCGCCTGGCGAATCGCATTGCGCCCGTCCGCCTTGGCCGCGCGCATGGCCGTGCCGGCGCGGCCGAACAGGGTGACGTTGCTGTCGTCGGGACGGATCGTGGTCACGCCGAAGCTGGCCGTCATCGAGATCATGGCGCGTTCGGTCTTTACCGGCGTGGACGCGATCGCCGCGCGCATGCGTTCGGCCACTAGCATGGCCTCGTCGAGGCCGGTACGCGGCAGCAGCAGGGCGAATTCGCCGCCTACCAGGCGTCCCAGCAAGTCGCTGTCGCGCAGCTGGCGCTTGCACAGGTCGGCGACGTGGCGCAGCACGACGTCGCCGACCGGGTGGCCGTAGCCGTCGTTGACGCGCTTGAAGCTGTCGAGGTCGAGCACGACCAGCGCGGTTGGCGAACCCGGGCGGCGCGCCAGCGCCATCCACGGCGCCAGTGCATTGAAGAAGCCGCGCCGGTTCGGCGCCTCGGTCACCAGGTCGAGCGTTTCCAGGCGCGCCAGGTCGCCTTGCAGGCGCTCGCGCCCCAGCAGCAGGCAACCGAAGCCGTTCACCAGCATCAGCAGGTAAAAAGCGACCGTCGAGAGCTGGCGCAGCAGGTCGTTGGAAAGCCAGCGCCAGCCGTCGGGCATGACCAGCACCAGGATGCCGCGCGCGGCCACCACCAGCGCCAGGATGGCGCACACGAGCGCCAGCGCGCGCTGCAGCATCGAGGCCGTGCGCCAGCCGCGCGCCAGCGCCGCCGCCCCGAACAGGTAAAACACGCCGAGGATCAGGGCCGCTGCCAGCGTGCGCAGGCCAAGCGGGTCGATCCAGTAGGCGGCCAGGAAGACGACGACGGCGCCGATGGCGGCGAACACGGTGGCGCGCACCAGGCGGCGCCGGTGCGCGCTTTCCCACAGGGCCGAAGATTCGAGCGCGACGCCGGCGATCAGCAGGGCCCAGCCGCCGGGCAGCGCCAGCGGCTCGGGCACCACGCGCGCGCCGCCGAGCGCGAGCAGGATCCAGGCTGCCGCCTGCACCTGTTTCGACAGGCCCCAGCTGGCAAGCGCCGGCGCGCGCGGGTTGCCGTAGTCATAGAAGAACAGCACGCTGCACAGCACCAGGTTGCCCAGCCCGAGCACCAGCACCATCGTGGTGGAATCCATCGTCAGCATGGCGCCGTTCAGCATACCCCCTCCAGGCCGGCGACCGCCGGGCAATCGAAGTATCGAGGAGAGTGAGGTGAACGATCGGGAATCATGGATGCTCCAGTGGCGGCGACGGCCAGCTTAGCAGAATTTCATGCCTGCAAACAAGACGCTGCCCGTGCAGGCAGGCGGCGGCGCCCCGTCTTCTCTTCTATACTGGCACCCATGTCTTCCCTACCCGAGCCGATCGAGCCGACCGCGCCCTGCTCCCCGCCGCGCGTGCGCACGCTCGGCAACCGGCGCACGCTCGAATTCGAGGGCGGTGACATCCAGAGCGAGATGCTGCTCTCGCACCCGGACGCGCTGGTGCTCGACTATGCGCGCGCCATGATGTGCTTCGCCCTGTTCGTGCCGCGTCCGCGCCATATCCTGATGGTGGGCCTGGGCGGCGGCTCGCTGGTCAAATTCTGCCACCGCCATTTTGCGCGCACCCGCATCACGGTGCTCGAAATCAGCGCCGAGGTGATCGCGCTGCGCGACGTGTTCCAGGTGCCGCCCGACGATGCGCGCCTGCGCGTCGTACACGGCGATGCCGCGCAGTTCATCGGCGCCGCCCCGAGCAGCTTCGACGTGATCCTGGTCGACGGCTTCGACGCCGCCGGCATGCCCGCCGCCCTCGGCAGCGCCGCGTTTTACGCTAATTGCCGGCGCGCGCTGGTTGACGGCGGCGTGCTGGTGGCGAACGTGCTCGCCTACGACCCCGCGCACGACGCCATCGTCGAACGGATCGGCGCCGCCTTCCATGGGCAGGTCTGCGAGTTTCCCGGCATTGCGGGCAACAACCACCTGCTGTTCGCCCTGTGCAGCACGCGGCGCGAGGCCAGGCGGCGCTTCCCGCGCCGGCGCGGCCTCGGCCTTCCCTTCCTGAACAAGTGGCTGGCGCGGGCGCTGGTTGCCTGCCTGGAATTACGCGCATCCGGGCGCGCATGCCGGCGTCCTGTCTGATCCCGGCGACACCTGCCGTACTAACCCCGTCACGATAGGGATTTGTTTGCGAAAACCGCCCGACCTATGACACACTTGATGGCTTTGGTGCTTTTCGGCAAATACTTTTGGAAACAGTCATGTTGCGTCGCCTGCCGTTCTGTCTTACCCGCGCGGCGGCCCTCACGCTCGCGGCCGGCCTGGCCGCCTCGACCGCCCTGTTCGTGGGCGTGAGCCAGCTCGAATACGAGAACCTGGCGCTGTCGTTCAGCCAGCGCGCCGAGCAGCGCGTGGCCACCGTCGGCCAGGGATTGCACGACGCGGTCGAAGTCGTCACCGTCACCAACCAGCTGTTCGCCCTCGGCGCCCCGGTCACGCGCGCCCAGTTCCACGATTTCACGGCGCCGCTGCTGCTGCGCCATCCATTCATCAAGGCCTTCAATTACCACCGCATCGTGGCGGACAGCGAACGCGCCGCGGTCGAAGCGGAACTGCAGCGGGTCCTGCCGGGCACCGTCATTACCGAGGATGGCGCCGACGACGGCAAGCGCATGCCGGCGGCGCGCCGACCCAGCTACAGCATCGTCGACTACCTGGTGCCGATGGCGGGCAACGAGGCGGCCTTCGGCTTCGACGCCGCGACCCGGCCGCAGATCAACGCGGCGCTGTCGCGCGCACACGCCGACAAGCGCGCCGCCGCCACGCCCCTGTTCCCGCTGGTGCAGGACGCCAATCCGCGGCCGAGCTTCCAGGTCATGCTGCCGGTCTACGATGCCGAGGGACGCCTCGCCGGCGACACCGCCGTCGTGGTGCGCGCCGAGGAGCTGGTGAGCATGGCGCTGGCCGGCGCCGGCCTGCTCGACGACGGCCAGATCGTGATGTCGGTGTATGCCGGCGCGCGCCCCGACCCGGCCGACATGGTCTTCACCACCAGCGCCGGCGGCGTGCGGCCGCAGGCGGGGCTGGCGGGCAGCTGGATCGCGCCCGAATTCGCGACTTACCTGGCGCGCACGCTGGACGTGGCCGGCCGCCCCTGGCTGGTCGAAGTGGGCATCAAGCCGCGCCCGTTCGCGGCCGACCACCTGGCCTCGCTGGCGATGCTGGCCGGCGGCATCCTGCTCAGCCTGACGGCGGCGGCCTGGGTGCAGGCCTCCGGCGCCAGGGCCCGCCGCGTACAGCAACTGGTACGCAAGCGTACCGCCGACCTCAAGCGCACCAACCGGCGCCTGGTCGACGACATGGTCGCGCGCGAGCGCACCGAAAAGGCCTTGCAGCAAAGCGAGCAGCGCTTCCGCCAGCTGGTGTCGATGTCCTCGGACTGGTACTGGGAACAGGACAACCAGTTCCGCTTCACGATGGTGACCGGCGGCTTTTCCGAAAAGGCCGGGGTGGCGGTCGAGCACGTGCTGGGCAAGCGGCGCTGGGAATACCTGGCGGCCCTGAACGACACCGAGTCCGGCCGCGCGCACATCGAAAGCGTGCTGGCCTGCCAGCCGTTTGCCGACCTGGAATACCAGGTGCTGGACGATAACGGCCAGGCGCGCTGGTTCCTGGTCAACGGCCAGCCCGTGTTCGACGAACTCGGCCAGTTCGCCGGCTACCGCGGCACCGGCAGCGACATCACCGAGCGCAAGCTCACCGAGCAGCGCGTGCACCACGTGGCCCAGCACGATGCGCTGACCGGCCTGCCGAACCGTTCGCTGCTGCAGGACCGCCTCGGCCAGGCCGTGGCCTACGCGACCCGCAGCAACAATCCGGTGTGGGTCATGCTGATCGACCTCGACCGCTTCAAGTTCGTCAACGACAGCATGGGGCACAAGGCCGGCGACGTGCTCCTGATGACGGTGGCGGCGCGCCTGCGTTCGTCGCTGCGCGACGCCGACACGGTGGCGCGCCTGTCGGGCGACGAATTCGTCGTCATCGTTTCCGAGCGCGGCGACCAGCAACTGACGCCCGCCGTCGTGCAGCGCGTGATGAACGCGGTGGCGCAGCCGGTCATGCTCGGCACCAAGGAATTCTTCGTCACCTGCAGCATCGGCGTGGCCGTGTATCCGAGCGAGCGCACCGACCCGGACACGCTGATCGAGCATGCCGACATCGCCATGTACCGCGCCAAGAAGCTGGGCCGCAACAACTTCCAGTTCTATACGCCGGCGATGAACGAAGAATCGCTGGAGCGCGTGCGCATCGAAAGCGCGCTGCGCAAGGCCGTCGAACGCAACGAGTTCGTGCTGTACTACCAGCCCCAGCTCGACATGAAGACCGGCAAGGTGTGCGGCATGGAAGCGCTGATCCGCTGGCAGCATCCGGAGCTGGGCACGGTGCCCCCGAACCGCTTCATCGGCATCGCCGAGGAAACCGGCATGATCGTGGCGATCGGCGCCTGGGTGCTGCGCACCGCCTGCGCCCAGAACAAGGCCTGGCAGGATGCCGGCTTCGACAAGCTGCGCGTGGCCGTCAACCTGTCGGCGCGCCAGTTCGGCGCCGCCGACCTGATCGAGAACCTCGCAAGCGTGCTGGCGGACACCGGACTGGAGCCGAAATACCTGGAAATCGAGCTGACCGAAAGCCTGTTCATGAGCGACATCACGCCCGCGGTCGAACTGCTGCACCGCATGAAGGCGCTGGGCGTGAATTTGTCGATCGACGACTTCGGCACCGGCTATTCGAGCCTCTCCTACCTGTCGCGCTTCCCGATCGACGTCCTGAAGATCGACCGCAGTTTTGTCGCCGACATCACGCGCGACGCCAACGACGAAGCGATCGTCACCTCGATCATCGCGCTGGCGCACAACCTGAAGCTGGCCGTGATCGCCGAAGGCGTGGAAACAGGCGAGCAGCTCGACTACCTGCGCCGCCACGGCTGCGACGAAATGCAGGGCTATTACTTCAGTAAACCGCTGCCGGCGGCGGAATTCGAGCAGCTATTAGTCGAGGGCCGCGGGCTGAAGGCAGAGGAAATCATCGTCCCCGAAGCGGACGCCATGCATATTTGAAGGATTATTCCTACAAGAACATGGCATTTCTCACATCGTTGCTCTACAATAGTTGTGTCTCTATTGCAATTTTCAGGAACGATGATGGAAGAGTTACAAACGCGCCGTCCGGCACAGGCGGCGCAAACGCGCGTGGTGCGTACTGATTTGCGCACGCGCGACCTGGTCAACCAGGCGGTGGCGTCGGTCCCGACGCTCGGCCTGCAGCGCGCGGCCGAATTTCTGGCGGCGATGAACGTACCGGCGGAAATTGCGGTGCGCACGCTCGTGTATCCGCAGCGGCGCCGGCGCAATTGAGATTGGGTTTGCAATCACGCTGCTTTTAAAGCATGCCACGAAAGTCGTGTAACGTAGGGTGGGCACCTGTGCCCACGCGTTACGTGCGTCTCTTGCATACGTGACGCTAATTATTCGCTTCCGTCCATAGGTGCGAACGGTCAGTTTAGCGAAAGTTGGAAGGATGCGTACGTAACGCGTGGGCACGGGTGCCCACCCTACGGTGCATTACGGCCAGCGAGAAATTTTCGCTGCCAATGGCCTGCATAAAAAAGACCTTACTTCTTCGGTTCCTGCGCCTGGATATCGGCCAGCGACTCCAACCCGCGCGGCGTGACATCGAAGCCGCCATCCTCGCGCGGCGCGATGTGCGATTTGCGAACCAGGAACTGCGCCACGTCGCCCGCCACCGTTGCCGCCGGATCTCCTGACAGGCTCGTCAACGCTTCCACGCAGGCGCGCAGGAACAAGACCTGCTGTCCTTTTTCCGTCAAGTCGACCCGGCCATCGCGCGCGTAAGCGATCATCTTCAGGCCAGCCAGGCGCTTGGCATTGCGGCCGACGCAGGCATTGACCCGGTCGGTGCGCGCGCCACGGCGGATGAACTCGAGGGCGTTGTATTCGTCGGTCGTCAGTTTTTCGTTCTTCATTGCGGCTCATTCAGTCTGCTGGGCCGCCATGGTAACCGCGACAGGGCGCCACGGCAACCAACCAAGCCTTGCGAGCGCAGACCCTTAGCGCAGCGTGCGTAGGGCAATCCAGACCAGGCCGGCGCCGATGATGGCGCCCACAGCCAGTACGCCCTGGAAACGGCGCGATGCGAAGCCGGTGCTCCGGCCCAGGTAAATCTTGTTATGCAGCGAGTTGCCCATCTGGTTCTCCGTCGTGTTCAGTCGAAATCGGTGTATGAATATTATAAAAAAACTCACACAAACGGAACGTTCGGCACCGAACATATTTGTAACTTTATGTGTGATTCAGCAAGATCGCCACACTGTCGTATTGCGCGCCCTTGGGATGCGGCGACTGTTAGGATTGTTCCAACATCGCCAATATCGAACACGGAGGAAGCACCATGAATCAATCGCGACAACCAACCGATCCGGCCGCCAAGGGCGGCGCCATCCTGCACGAGGACGACATCGGCAGCGGCGAAAAAACGCCGGCGGAAAAGGAAACCGAAGAGATGATCAAGGAAATTCCGCCACTCAACGGCACCAATGGCAGCGACCAGCCTGCGAAGGATTGAGAGACGTCCACCATCCGCACCAAACGATTACGCCACCCTCGGGTGGCGTAATCGTTTATTGGCTGCTTACCCCGCGCGGATCGGCGGATCGGGAATCAGCGGTTCCTCGACCGGCGCATGCACCGGATCGGGCACGTCGTCGGGCACCGGAATCGTCGGTGGCGGCTGCTCGGGGTCGGGCGTCGAATGGGCACGCAGCGTGTTCGCGCGTTCGCCGCCGTGCGGATCGGTGGTAGTCATCTGCGTCCTTTCTTCATGGGGTCATACAGGCGGACGCCGCGCGTCCGCCGGCATCGATCAGTGATTCTGCTTCTGCTTGGCGCCGCCGCCGGCGCCTTCGCCGGTGCTGGCACGCTCGCGCGACATGTGGTCGTGGCTGCTCTTGTCTTCCTTGCCGGCGCGCTGTTTCGCCAGGTCTTCTTCCGACATCCGATCAGACTGCTTGCTCCCGGTATCGTTCGCTTTCGATTCATTCATGATGATTCTCCCGTGAAGTTGAAAACATTAACGTTCTGCGCAGCCTAGCATGGAAGAACGGAGTCGGTTTTCAATCGTGCGCGGCGCGAAAAGATGCGTATAGTGCATGTTTTCTCCCCTTCCTCCGGCACATGAAACTTCGACTCCTGCTGCTCGCCACTCTCTTTCCGGCCCTGGTGTCGGCTGCCCCCATGAAACTTGCCGACTACATGGCCCTGAACGGCCCCGCCCCCAGCGCACGCGTTGCCTACGGCACGGCGCCGTCGCAATATGCCGAACTGTTCCTGCCGCAGGGCGCCGGCCCCTTCCCGGTCGCGGTGCTGGTGCATGGCGGCTGCTGGACCGAGAAATTCGGCGGCATCGTCCAGCTACGCAACATGGCTGGCGCGCTCGCCGCGCGCGGGATCGCCGTCTGGAACGTCGAATACCGCCGGGTCGACGAAGCAGGCGGCGGCTATCCGGGCATGTACGACGACATGCACGCGGCGCTCGACACCCTGGCCGTGCAGGCGAGCGCGCACCGGCTCGACCTGGCGCGGGTGGTGGCGGTCGGCCATTCGGCCGGCGGCCAGCTGGTGCAGTGGATTGCCGGGCGCGCGCGCATTCCCGCCTCCAGCCCGCTGCACCGCAGCGGCATGCTGCCGGTGCGTGCCGTCGTCAGCCTGGGCGGGCTGGCCGACCTGCGCCGCGAACGCGAACTCATCAAATCGAGCTGCGGGCGCGACACGCCGGAACTGGCCGGCTTGCCGAGCGCCACGCGGCCCGACGTCTACGCCGATACGAATGCGGCCGAGCTGATGCCCAACGGCAGCCATACGATCCTGGTGACGGGCGAGCTGGACACGATTTCGCCGCCGCGCGTGGCCCACGATTACGCGGCGCGGGCGCGCGCGGCGGGCGACGGCGCCGAGGTGGTGATCCTGCCCGGCGCCAGCCATTACGACGAAGTGGCGGCGACCTCGCCCGCGTGGCCGCTGGTGCTGGCGGCAATCGAACGCGCACTGGCGCACACTGGGGATAAAACCGCGATCAAGCCCGCCGCTTCGCCAGCGGCGCGCTGACGACCAGATCGGAGGTCGGCACGGCCACGCAGGGCAACAGGTAATCTTCGCGCTTTTCCTCGATCGACAGGCCCGGCCATTCGACCAGGTAGCGCACGGTGCCCGATGCGAGCCGGCACAGGCAGGTGCGGCAAGTGCCGTTGCGGCAGGAATTGGGCAGGTTGATACCGGCAGCTTCCGCCGCCGTGAGCACAGTGGCGCCGGCTGTGCTCTCCACCTGAAATGTGCTGCCGAGAGGCAGGAGCGTGATGGTATGGTTAGTCGTCATCCTGCGATTCTAGCCGCGAATGTGGAACCGAGCGGCCCCTAAGCGGAGCCTAAGGATGCGCCGATGGCTGGGTTCGTTCGCGCACAGACCGCTGAGTGGCGCGCGCCTACGCTGGGGTTTCCTATCGTAAGTATTGCAGGTGCCATATGAAAAAAATCGTCGCTCCCCTCCTCCTCGCCCTCGTGACCGGCGCCATTCCCTTCACCGCCGCAGCCCAGGCCATGCAGCAAGCCGCGCCACAGCAGGGAGCGCCACAGCCGGCTCCACAGCCCAACCTGCAGCCAGGCATGACGCCGCAGCCGGGCCAGGTGCTCACCCCCGAGGCCGCTGCACAGGAACGCGCCGAATTCGAACGCCTGCTGCGCGCCCAGGTCCTGCTCGACCGCCTGCACTTCTCGCCGGGTGAGATCGACGGCGCCTACGGCTCGAACATGCGCCAGGCCTTGAGCTCGTTCCAGAAGTCGCGCAGCCTGGAAGCCACCGGCAAACTCGACGACGCCACCTGGAACGCCCTGAACGGGGACACGACGCCGACCCTGACCAACTACGTGTTGACCGACGAAGACGTGGCCGGTCCCTTCCAGCCGATTCCGGAAGACATGATGGACAAGGCCAAGCTGTCCAAGCTCGGCTACGCCACCCCGGTCGAAGGCCTGGGCGAAAAATTCCACGCCAGCCCCGACCTGCTCGCGCGCCTGAACCCGGGCAAGAATTTCGCGCGCGCCGGCGAACAGATCGTGGTGCCGAGCGTGCATGGCGGCGCTGCATTGCCGCAGGCTTCGAAGGTCGTCGTCAGCGACAGCCGCAAGGTGCTGATGCTGTTCGACGCGTCCGAACGCCTGATCGCCCAATATCCGGCCTCGACCGGCAGCGAACACGATCCGCTGCCGGTCGGCACCTGGAAAATCGAAGGCGTGCATCCGAACCCGACTTACCACTACAACCCGAAACTGTTCTGGGATGCGCAACCGGGCGACAAGAAAGCGACGATCGCGGCCGGTCCGAATAACCCGGTCGGCGTGGCCTGGATCGACCTGTCCAAGCCGCACTATGGCATCCATGGCACGCCGGTGCCGAAGTTCATCGGCAAGACCGAATCGCACGGTTGCATCCGGTTGACGAACTGGAGCGCCGCCGAAGTGGCCGCTGTCGTGGCCGCCGGCACGCAAGTCGTATTGCAGGAGTAATTTTACTTTTCCGGGAGGTGTGAGTATGAGATGGTTGCTGACGTTTCTGTTCGGCGTCGTGGTTGGCGCCGGCGGTTTGTTCGTCTACCTGCGCGAGATTGCCGACGCGCCGAATCCGATCATCACCGACGGCGGGGCGCTGCCGGCGCCGCCGCGCGAGGTGCCAGCAGGCGGCACCGTGGCCGGCGAACCCCTGGTGCAAACCGACCTGCACGAGGCCAGCCTGCCGATCCGCCCCGCCCCGCAATCGACCACGGCCACCTCGGCCGCGCCGGAACTGAGCGCAGGCGGCAGCATGCCGGCCAAGCTGCTGGTGCCGGTCGAAGGCGTGGCCTATGCCCAGCTGACCGACACCTTCGACCAGCCGCGCGGCCAGGAACGCCATCATGAAGCGCTCGACATCATGGCGCCGAAAGGCACGCCGGTACGGGCGGCGGCCGACGGCAAGGTGGTCAAGCTGTTCGACAGCAAGCCCGGCGGCCTGACCCTGTACCAGTTCGACCCGAGCGAACAGCACGCCTACTATTACGCCCACCTCGACCGCTACGCCGACGGCATCAAGGAGGGCATGCAGCTCAAGCGCGGCGACCTGCTCGGCTATGTCGGCGTGACCGGCAACTCGGACCCGAACGCGCCGCATTTGCACTTCGCCGTCGTCGTGCTGACGCCGGAGAAACAGTGGTGGAAAGGCACGCCGGTCAATCCGTATCCGTTGCTGGGGGATTGAGGAGCACTCTGCGCATGCTCGCGGTGCATGGGTGCGTTGAACGCGTGGGCGGCCTTCACGCTGCCTGGTAGCAGCCTGCAGCGGTGGAGCCGCCCACCTTACTAAATACGTGACGGGATTCAGCGATCCGTCGCTGCCAGCGCCGGCTCGGCCGGCGCTGGTTCGGCCGCCACCGGCTCATCCACATCCGCCCCCACGTTGATCGCCGCATACGCCCGCTGCACGGCCACCGCTTCGCGGCTGGCGGCGCCGTACAGTTCCTGGGCCGCCTCGATCATTTTCGCGCGCGCGTCGGCGTAGTTGGTGCTCGCGGTGAACTTGGTCGTGTTGGCCTTGAACCAGATGCGAAAAGCGGCGTCGAGGCCGATGCCGGTCATGGCTTGCGGCGACTTCACCAGGTATGTGCTGTAGTAGTCACCCGCCGCGTTGGCCTTGGAGCCCTGTGCCAGAAAGTAGAACATCCGGTTGTTCGGACCGCTGCTGTAGTGCACGTCCAGGCGCCGCAGTGCGGTGCTCCAGGCATCGGGGCTGCTGCCGTCCTTGCTGGGGCGGTACATCCAGCGCAGCGGCTGGCCGTCGCGTGCGATCTCGGTGCCCAGCATCCAGTCGTTGCCGCTGGCGGGAATCTTTTCACCGGTGCCGCCGGCGCGCGCATAGGCTTCCACCACTTCCCCGCCGATGTCCGAACTCGATTCGTTCAGGCCGCCCGACTCGCCCGAATACACCAGGTCCGAGGTGGCCGCAGTCACGCCATGGCCCATCTCGTGGCCGATGACGTCGATCGAGCCCAGGCTGGTGAAACTCGAGCCGTCGCCGATGAACATGCAGCGGCAGGTGTCGCTGTAATAGGCGTTGTCGTAGGCGGTGTTGACGTGCACGGCGATATAGGTCGCCGTGTTCTTGCCGTCCAGCGACTGCCAGCCGAGCACGTTCTTCAGCGCGTCATAGGTGTTCATCAAGCCCCACATGGCGTTTACCGCCGCGGTCTGGCCATTCGCATCCGTGGTGCTGCCGCCGCGCACGTACTGCTTGCCGTCGCCCCAGGTATTGCTTGCGTTGGTGTACATGTCGCCGGCCTTGCTGCTGTTGTTGGCGTTGGTGATCGCCATCGCGCCATAGGTGCCGCCGGTACCGCGTTCCGGGTCGAGCATGCGGTAGCTGCCGTCGCTGAACGTGGTGCTGACCGGCACCTCGCCGTTGTACTGGCTTTTCCCCACGCCGACCACGGTCTGCAGCGCGCTCCAGCGGTCGATGATGCGCGCGTCCCTGGCGCTGACGACCGTGTCGTCATAATGCGGATGGTCGCCGCGCTGCATGCGCGTGCGCACCAGGTAGGCCAACTCGTAGCGGTCGACGACTTCCTGCACGTCGAGGGCGTTCAGCTCGCCTTCGAGCTTGTTGACCGCACCCGGCAGCCGCTCCATTTTCATGACCGGGTAGATCAGCAGTTCGGCGGTGGGCGGCACGATGTGGACCGCATCCGGCCCGGTGGCCGACAGCGTGGCGCCGACGGCGGCGTCGATCGCCGCTTTCGGCGGCACCAGCGGCTTGACGTTGAAGTCTTGCGTGGCCGCGCCCAGCCGGTTGGCGGGACCGCGCCCGAGGTGCAGGCGCCGGGTCGCGGCCGATTCGGAGACGATGGCGCCGGCCGCATCGACCACCACCACCGACTCCGAACCGAACACGCGCAAGCCCTTGTAGGTGTGGGCGGCGCGCACCACCTGCGTGCCCGGGATGCCCGGATGCTGCCGGGTGAGCGTGAACCCGTGGTTGTTGTCGAGCCCGCGCGCCATGCGGCCCTGGGCCAGCTTCGTTACCAGGGCGGCGCTGGCGGCGGCGGACTGCGTCGCAGGCGCGCTCATCATGGGTGTCGGCGCGGCCGCGCAGGTGCTTGCAATCAGGATGCCGAGGGATGTGGCCAGCAGGCGAGGTTGAAGCTTCATCACGTCTCCATTCGAAGAAAGTTCCGGGCGGAAATGGGCCGGACATCATCGAAGTGTGGACGAGTATCAAGAAAAGGATTTGCCTAAACGCAAGAAGCCCCGCACGCTGCGCGGGTACGCAACGGCGGGGCTCTGTTCAGGCTGGCGCGGTCCGGCTACGCCTTCCTGATGGGCTTAGTAACGATCGTCGTAGTGGTCGTCGTAGCGATCTTCCTTGCGGTCCTTGAGCAGGAAATAGGCCGCGGCGCCGATGGCGCCGGCAATGGCAACCTTCTTCGCCAGGCCCGCCTTGTTGTGCTGCCATTCCGATTTCAGGCCCATCTCGCCCAGGATGTTCGGTACGTGGCCGTGGGACAGGTCTTCGACGATACCTTCGACCACGTTGATGCGGTCGGCGCCGAGCAGGATCAGCCAGTGGCGGATGTCGTTCTCGGAAAACTTGAAAGCGGCGCGGCGCAGCATCCCCGACAGCCCGGACGGCGGCTGGACCGTGCCGTGCAGCTGGGTGATGCCGGGCCGTTCGTTCGACACCAGTACCTCGACGCGTTGCTCCTGCGGCTGCGGCGTGGCGGCGTCGGCCGGCGTGTAGCGCGGCGGGGTGCGTTCCATCGGCACGGCCGGACGGTTTTTGTGGTCGAGGTCGGCGCCCCAGCCCTTGATGTGGGTCAGCTCTTCGCGCGTGCGGCGGTGCTGCTTCAGCTCGGGCTGGACCGGGTGGTCGTGGCCATGGCTGTGATCGTGGTCGTGATCGTGGTCGTTGTCGTGGCCGATATGGACGGTCATGTCGCGGTTATCCATGCGTGTGCCTCCTTATTTCGAAACGCTGGCCGTGACCGCGCGCACTTCGTGGGCACGCGGCGGGATCAGGATCGGCTTGATGCAGTTATCGAGTTTGCTCGAGAAAATGTGGTACGCATCCGCCACTTCTTCCAGCGGAACGCGGTGCGTGATGATCTGCTTCGGATCGATGTGCCCGGCGCGGATGTGCTCGATCAGGCGCGGCAGATGGCGCTTGACGCTGGCCTGGTTCATACGCATCGTGATGCCCTTGTTCAGCGCATTGCCGATCGGGACCGCATTGAAGGTCGGGCCATACACGCCGACGATCGAGACGTTGCCGCCCTTCCTCACCGAGTTGATGCACCAGTGCAGCACGGTGGCCGCGCCGGCCTGCATTTTCATCAGGCGCCCGGTGACGGTCTGCGCCACGCTGCCGGCAGCATCGCCCCCGACCGCGTCGATGCAGACGTCGGCGCCCAGCCAGTCGGTCATCTTCTTGATGTGCAGCGCCATGTCGCCCACGTCCTTGAAGTTGACCACTTCGCACTGGGCATAGTTCTTCACGAATTCGAGGCGGTAGTCGACTTCGTCGACCACGATCACGCGCCCGGCGCCGAACAGCCAGGCCGATTTGGCGGCAAAGATGCCGACCGGGCCGGCGCCGAACACGACCACGGTATCGCCTTCCTGGATGTCGCCCATTTCCGCGGCCTGGTAGCCGGTCGGCAGCGCGTCGGTCAGCAGCACGGCGTCGTCGTCGACGATGTCGTCCGGGATCTTGATCGGACCGATGTCGGCCATCGGCACGCGCACGTATTCGGCCTGGCCGCCATCGTAGCCGCCCGCCGTGTGCGAGTAGCCGTAGATCGCGCCGACGGCGGTCGCCTGCGCGTTCGTATTGTGGCAATTACCGTAGAGCTCTTTCTGGCAGAAGAAGCAGGAGCCGCAGAAGATGTTGAACGGCACCAGCACGCGGTCGCCCACCTTCAGGGTCTCGACCTGGGAGCCGACTTCTTCGATGATGCCGATGAACTCGTGGCCAAAGGTGTGGCCGACCCGGGTATCCGGCACCATGCCGTGGTACAGGTGCAAGTCGGAGCCGCAGATGCACGAGCGCGTGACGCGGACAATGGCGTCGCCCGGATGCTCGATCACGGGGTCCGACTTGTGGGTCGCGCGGACGCGGTAAGGCCCTCGGTAGTTCATTGCCAGCATAAATTCCTCCTCAAAAGTTTTGCAATGCTCATCGGCCAGACGAAGCCGATGAGCGCGTAGAACCTTAAGTTATGTCAAAACGCCATCAATTACCAGAAGCGCACGAACAGGAATTCGTGTTTTTTAGCGCTTTTTAATCATATGTTCGCAGCAGGAAACCGACAATTCCTGCTGGAAGCAAAAATCACAGCTGGCGCGCCTCGAAGGTATTGCATTGCTTTACGTCGCCGCCGTCGAAGCCGCGCTTGAACCAGCGTACCCGCTGCTCGGAACTGCCATGCGTGAACGAATCCGGCACCACAGTGCCGCGCGCCTGGCGCTGCAGGGCGTCGTCGCCGATGGCGGACGCGGTGGCCAGTGCGCTTTCGATGTCGCCCTGCTCCAGGAAGGCTTCCTTTTGCTGGGTCTTGTTAGCCCAGACGCCGGCGAAGCAGTCCGCCTGCAATTCCAGGCGCACCGACAGCGCATTGCCCTCGGTTTCCGACGCCTGCGCCTGGGCGCGGTGCACCTGGTCCGATACGCCCACCAGCTTTTGCACGTGATGGCCGACTTCGTGCGCGATCACGTACGCCTGGGCGAATTCGCCGCCGACCTTGAAGCGCTCTTCCATCAGGCGGAAGAAGCTGAGGTCGATATACACCTTCTGGTCGGCCGGGCAGTAGAACGGACCGGTAGCCGCGTTGCCGGCGCCGCAGGCGGTCTGCGTACGGCCTTCGAACAGTTGCAGCGTCGGCGCCCGGTAAGTCTCGCCCTGTGCGGCAAAGACCGGCGTCCAGGCGTCTTCGGTATAGGCCAGCACGGTGCGCACGAAACGCGATTCGCGGTCAGTTGCCTGTGGGGCGTTCGGGTCGCGCTGTTGCTGTACCTGCGGCGCCGGACCGCCGCCGCCCAGCATGCCCAGCACCGTGCCAGGATCGACGCCGAACACCAGCGAGGCTACCAGCGCAATTGCCACCGTGCCCAGGCCGATGCCGCGCCCGCCGATATTGAAGCCGCCGCCTCCCCCACCACCGCCGCCACGGTTGTCCTCGACGTTACTGCTCTCGCGGTCTCCTTCCCACTTCATCGCGGCCGCCGCAGGTTGGTCGAATTCGTGCTTGCGCGCGCATCCTTCAGGCGAAATTCCTCGTCCACGGACAGGCCGGCACGGGCGTCGTCGTTGAGGGTGCGTTCATGGCGTTCGCGTTCGACTTCGCGGTCGACGCGCACGTGTTCCTGGTCGGGAAGAAGTGGCTTCATGGTTGTCCTCTGTTTCTTGATTGTCTTGCGTCGGCACCGTTGCCAACTTGAACATGGACGCAGTATGGACGCACCCCGGAAAACGGTATGTTCGGGTATTCACATAAGCGCCCGTCCACCGCTTCCTTATGTACGCCAACGCACGGAAGTGCACGTATCCATACCGCATGCTGGCACGCATGACCACGACCTCCATCGATTCCGACGCCCTGCTCCTGCTCGGGCAGGCCCTGCAGCATGCAGGCTACCAGTTCACCACCATTACGCCGGCAACCCACCGCCGCGTCAACGGCCGTCCGGAGAACGGGTGGGCGCGCGATCTGCGGGGCGTGTTCGGCTGGAGCCGGCCGTTTCGCGCGGACACGCTGCCGGGCGAGATCGTGGCGCTGATGCGGCGCGCGGGCGTGCTGGCCGAACGCAACGGCAAGCTGTGCGCCACCGTGCGCGCATCGACCATCGGCACGCGCCTGTACTTCCACTCGGCCTTTCCGACGCGCGACGAAGACGCGGTCTTCTTCGGCCCGGATACCTACCGCTACGTGGCCGCCCTGAAGCGGGCGATGGAAGACATGACCCCGCCGCGCCGCGCGGTCGACATCGGCGCCGGCGGCGGACCGGGTGCGATCGAGGTGGCGGCGCGCTTTGCGCAGGCGGAGACGGTCGCGGCCGACATCAACGAACGCGCCCTCGCGCTTGCGCGTGTGAACGCGCGCCTGAACGGCACCGCCAACGTGCAGGCGCGCCACAGCGACCTGCTGAAAGACCTGGACGGCGAATTCGACCTGGTACTGTCGAACCCGCCCTTCATCCTCGACCCCGACAAGCTGCGCTACCGCCACGGCGGCGACATGCGCGGCGCCGGCCTCTCGCTGCAGATCGTCGAGGCCGGGCTGGAACGCCTGCGCGCGGGCGGCACGCTGCTGCTGTACACGGGCATCGCCATCGTCGACGGCCGCGACGAGTTCCTGGAAGCGATCCGGCCGCAGCTGGACGCCGCCTGCGCTGACTGGACCTACGAAGAGCTCGATCCCGACATCTTCGGCGGGCAGCTCGATTGCGAGGGGTATGAAGAGGTTGAGCGGATTGCGGCGGTGTGGCTGCGGGCGAGGAAGCGCAACTAAGCGCAACTAAGCGGGCTTGAAGCCTAGTGCTTCGCCAGCGCGTGCAATGCGGGCACGACCTCGTGCAGGCTGGCCGCTTCGCAGCTCGGAATCGCTTGCGAATCATTGCTCAGGCGGTCTGGATTGAACCAGCAGCTGTCGATGCCGAACCGGTTGGCGCCGAGGATGTCGGCGTCGAGCCGGTCGCCGACGATGACGGTTTCCTCCTTGACGAAGCGGCGCGCCATGCGGATGGCGTAGTCGAAAAAGCGGGTGTCGGGCTTGGCGAAGCCGCAGGCTTCCGACGTCGCCACGAACGAGATATGTTCGGCCAGGCCGGATGCGGCTATGCGCCGGTGCTGGATATGGTCGACGCCGTTGGTGATGATGCCGACCTCGCCGGCCGCCGCCAGGGTCTCGCACAGTTCGCGCGCGCCATCGATCAGGACCACCGTTTCGGACAGGGATGCAAGGTAGAGCGCACTGGCCGCCACCGGATCGAGGTCGAGTTCGTTTTGCAGGAAAGTCTGGTGGAAGCGCTCGACCTTCAGCGCATCCTTCGATACCAGGCCTGCTTCGAAACGGCGCCAGAGGGCCAGGTTGATGGCCTGGTATTGGGGAAACAGGCCGTCGATCCCGTCTTGCAGGCCGAGCTGCTGCATCGTGCGCAGGAAGGAGAGCCGTTCGGACGCCTTGAAGTCGAGCAGCGTGTCGTCGAGGTCGAATAGGAAGAGGCGGTGTTTCATGGCGGTTGAACAGGTCTCAAAAAGGCGCAACCGAAAATGAAAAAAGCTCCCAGCGGGAGCTTTTTTCATTTTCTGGCGGAGAGGGTGGGATTCGAACCCACGGTACGATTTAACGTACGCCTGATTTCGAGTCAGGTACATTCGACCACTCTGCCACCTCTCCAGAATCGGTGTTGCGGTCGCTGCAAGGCTGGCATTATAGCGAGCGGTTTGCGGTTGTGCAAGGGAATGATGTCAGAGGCATAAACCGACGGTAGGGTGCGCACTTGTGCGCACGCGGTCGTACCGTTGCGTGCCGCACCGCCTCCACAACCGCGCACTGCGCACTGCGAATAGTGGCTCCCTGCGGGAGCGTGGTAGGCGGGTGGGATTCGCCCACGTGCCGCGGGCCGTCCCCGCGCTTGCAAGCGCGGGTCTTCGAATCCCACACGGGAAGCGCGCAGGCGCTTCCCTCCTCTCCGCCAGCAAATAAAAAAGGCTCCCGAAGGAGCCTTTTTCATTTACTGGCGGAGAGGGTGGGATTCGAACCCACGGTACGATTTAACGTACGCCTGATTTCGAGTCAGGTACATTCGACCACTCTGCCACCTCTCCAGGTAACCGGTCGCTTGTTTGCGAGAGGCCACATTATAGCAGCCGTTCGCGAAAACGGAAGAGCTATTTACGCGGCAGCGCTCAGGCGCTCCAGGCCACCCATGTACGGCCGCAGCACTTCCGGAATCACCACGCTGCCGTCCGCCTGCTGGTAGTTCTCCAGCACCGCCACCAGCGTGCGGCCGACGGCCAGGCCCGAGCCGTTCAGGGTGTGCAGCAGTTCCGGCTTGTTCTGGGCGTTGCGGAAGCGCGCGCCCATACGGCGGGCCTGGAAGGCTTCCATGTTCGACAGCGAGGAAATCTCGCGGTAGGTGTTCTGCGCCGGCAGCCAGACTTCGAGGTCGAAGGTCTTGGCGGCGCCGAAGCCCATGTCGCCGGTGCAGAGCGACATCACGCGGTACGGCAGGCCGAGCGATTGCAGGATGAATTCGGCGTGGCCGACCATCTCGTCGAGTGCCGCGTACGACTGCTCGGGATGCGCGATCTGCACCATCTCGACCTTGTCGAACTGGTGCTGGCGGATCATGCCACGCGTGTCGCGGCCGTAGCTGCCGGCTTCCGAGCGGAAGCATGGCGTGTGCGCGGTCATCTTGAGCGGCAGCTGGTCGAGCGGCACGATCTCGTCGCGCACGACGTTGGTCAGCGTGACTTCCGAGGTCGGGATCAGGTAGAAGGTCTCGCCCTCGCCTTCCACGCCGCCCTTCTTCACCGAGAACAGGTCTTCCTCGAACTTCGGCAGCTGGCCGGTGCCGCGCAGCGAATCGGCGTTGACCATGTACGGCGTGTAGCACTCGAGATAACCGTGCTTGTCGGTGTGGGTGTCGAGCATGTACTGCGCCAGCGCGCGGTGCAGGCGCGCGACACCGCCCTTCATGACCGAGAAGCGCGAACCGGTCAGCTTGGTCGCGGTGTCGAAGTCGAGGCCGAGCTTTGCACCGATGTCGACGTGATCCTTGACTTCGAAATCAAAGGTCGGCGGCGTGCCGACCTTGCGCACCTCGACGTTGCCGGACTCGTCGACGCCGCTTGGCACCGATTCGTGCGGCAGGTTCGGGATCGAGGCCATGAAGTCGGCCATCTTGCGCTGGACGTCGGCAAGCGCCACTTCGTTGGCTTTCAGCTCATCGCCCAGGCCCGCCACTTCCGCCATCACGCCGGCCGTGTCCTCGCCCTTGCCCTTCAACATGCCGATCTGCTTGGACAGCGAATTGCGCTTGCCCTGCAGTTCTTCGGTGCGGGTCTGGAGCGACTTGCGTTCGGCTTCGATCGCATTGAAGCCAGCCACGTCGAGCTGGAATTTGCGCGCGGCCAGGCGCGCGGCGACGGTGTCGATGTCTTTGCGGAGGAGTTGGATATCTATCATTGTCGAGGGTCAGGCCAGCAGTATGTCGAAAACGCAATTGTACCAAGCGGGCAGCAGTTCCCGGACGAATTTGCGCTGCGGGGGAAGCGCGCTTATTGTCACCCAACTCTGGTCACCCAACTCCGTCAGCCTCATTGACTTTCAGTAGAAACTAGTATTGACTGAGACCTGAATGTCGGTGTCAGCAGGAGCGTCCTGTTTGCCAAGCTGAGTCGCCCTAATTGCAAGAAACGGTCAGCTTTGCGCGCCGCCATTACGCAGCGAGGTTCGCATTCACGTAAGGAGAGACAAATGTTTTACGTTGTCCCCGACATGAAACTTATTCCACAGGATAAAGATTGGTCCTGTTGGTATGCCAGTGGCCAAATGCTCATAGACTGGCGCAGGCGGCAAACCCGCAGCACCGAGGCCGCCCATCCCGACCCGTCCCAGGCAGAAAGGTGGGGGAAACTCTATGACAAAGCAAGCGGGCCGGAGGGCGGCATCCGCAATGAAGACATTCTTCAGTTCGCACGGGACCTGGGACTGGAGGCGATCGCTCCCATGAGTCCAACCCCGGCCGGTATCGAAAAGTGGCTGATCAGGTATGGCCCCCTCTGGGTAAACGGCGTCAGCCATATCACAGTTATTGCCGGCATTCGCGATCTAAATATGGATACCGAGGTGCTGGTGTTCGACCCTGCTTTGCCTCATAAAAGACAAGGCGAATGGCGTTCTCTACGGGACTGGTATGTCCTGGATGGTCGCAGCGGAAGAGATTCCAACGAGGCGGTGCAGACGGTGTTCCTGCATTTGCCCTCGACCTCGCAGGGGAATTTTTTGGCGAACATTCTAAGCACAGTCACCAATTAGCGCAGCGCGTGCCCCAGCCCAACTGACATTCATCCCCCGTTGGCCTCCTCATCCAGCTGGCGCAGGAAGGCCAGCTTTTCCGCCACCTTCGCCTCCACCCCGCGCGGCACCGGCTGGTACCAGCGCGGCTCCGGCATGCCTTCGGGCAGGTAGGTTTCGCCGGCGGCATACGCGTTCGGCTCGTCGTGGGCGTAGCGGTATTCGTGGCCGTAGCCGAGCTCTTTCATGAGCTTGGTCGGGGCATTGCGCAGGTGCACCGGTACTTCGCGCGACTTGTCCTTGCGCACAAAGGCCATGGCGGCGTTGAAGGCGTTGTAGCCGGCATTGCTCTTGGCGGCAATCGCCAGGTAGACGACGGCCTGCCCCAGCGCCAGTTCGCCCTCGGGCGAGCCGAGGCGTTCGTAGGTGGTGGCGGCATCGTTGGCGATCTGCAGCGCGCGCGGGTCGGCCAGGCCGATGTCTTCCCAGGCCATGCGCACGATGCGGCGCGACAGGTACTTGGCGTCGGCGCCGCCATCCAACATGCGGCACAGCCAGTACAGGGCCGCGTCCGGATGCGAGCCGCGCACCGACTTGTGCAGGGCCGAGATCTGGTCGTAGAAATTGTCGCCACCCTTGTCGAAGCGGCGCGAATTCAGGGTCAGTGCGTTGTCGACGAATTCGCCGGTGATGGTGGTAATGCCGCTCGTTTCGGCCGAGGTCTTGGTCTGCTCGAGCAGGTTCAGGAAGCGGCGCGCGTCGCCGTCGGCATAGCCGATCAGGGTCGAAATCGCGATCTCGTCGAATTTCAGATGCGCCAGCACGCGCTGCTGGGCGCGCGCCAGCAACTGGCGCATCTCGTCGTCGTTCAGCGCTTTCAGCACGTAGACCTGCGAGCGCGACAGCAGCGCCGAGTTCACTTCGAACGACGGGTTTTCGGTGGTGGCGCCGATCAGCGTCACCAGGCCCGATTCGACAAAAGGCAGCAAGGCATCCTGCTGCGATTTATTGAAACGGTGGATCTCGTCGATGAACAGGATCGTGTGCTTGCCGCGCGCCAGGTACTGTTCGGCCTGCTCGACCGAGGCGCGGATATCCTTCACGCCCGACAGCACGGCCGACAGCGCGATGAATTCGCAATCGAAGGCGTAAGCGGTCAGGCGCGCGAGCGTGGTCTTGCCGACGCCGGGCGGGCCCCACAGGATCATCGAGTGCGGCTTGCCCGATTTGAAGACCAGGTTGAGCGGCTTGCCGGGACCGAGCAGATGGCTCTGGCCGATGACTTCGTCGATGGTGCGCGGGCGCAGCGCTTCGGCCAGCGGCGCGGCGGGTTCGTTGCGGAACAGGTCATCCACGGCGTACTCCGGTGGCGGACGTCAAAACGATTGAAAAGTACGGAATGTTGTGCATGCGGCTAGTGTAGCCGATGCGCCTCTGCGCCGCGAACGCGCACCGGTCAGCCTGCCGGCGCGGGCATGGCCGTGCCGAACAAATGTTTATACGCAATAAACAATTGTTTACTAATTATTGACCTCGGCACCTTTTGGCACCTCGAACTTGAACTGCTGCGCGCCCAGCGACGGGTTGCGCTGGAAGCTGGTGAACTTCAACACCGAAGTCTGACCGAAGGTATCCTTCAGTTCCATCGCTTGTGGCGTGCCGTTCTTCAAACCGATGCTGATCTGCTCGAAGGTGGTGTCCTTCGCCTTCGGCACGGCGTTGAGCCATTCGAGGCCGTCGCGCATTCCCGCTTCGGACAGGGTGAAGTTCTTTTCCAGGTCGTTGCTGCCGAACAGGATCGCGGCGGGCGAGGAGCCGAGCGCGTTGCCGAGCTTTTTGACGGTGACCTGGTTCAGGTCCTTGTCGTAGATGTAGAGCGAGTCGCCGTCGGCTTGCAGCAACTGGTCGTAGGGCTTGGTGTAGTTCCAGATGAACTTGCCGGGGCGGGCGAAGACGAAGGTGCCACTCGAGACGGGTGATATCTTGCCGGTCTGGGATTTGCGTTGTTGTTGCTGGGTGAATTCGCCTTTGGCGGCTTTCGTGGTGGCGACGAAGGATTTGAATTGGTCGAGGGCGGTGGCGTGGGCGGCGCCGGACAGGGCCAGGGTGATAGTGGCAATCAGGGCGATTTTGTTCTTAGCGATCATTGGGGTCCTTTTTCAGTGTGCGGTGTGCATGGGTATGACCGCGTGGGCACGAGTGCCCACCCTACGGTGCATTACCGTTCCTGGATTATTCGGCCTGGGTCGCCGGCACGAGGATGTCGCGGTTGCCGTTGCTTTGCATCGGCGAGACGACGCCGCTGTTTTCCATCTGCTCGAGCAGGCGCGCGGCGCGGTTGTAGCCGATGCGCAGGTGGCGCTGCACGAGCGAGATCGAGGCGCGGCGGTTTTTCAGCACCACGGCGACGGCCTGGTCGTACATGGCGTCGGACTCGCCGCCGCCCTCGCCCGCCGCTTCGCCGCCACCGCTGGCGCCACCCTCTTCCAGCGTGCCGCCTTCCAGGATGCCTTCAATGTAATTCGGTTCGCCCAGCGACTGAAGGTGTTTTACAACTCGATGCACTTCGTCGTCCGAGACAAAGGCGCCGTGCACGCGCACCGGCAGGCCGGTACCGGGCGGCATGTAGAGCATGTCGCCCATGCCCAGCAGCGCTTCGGCGCCCATCTGGTCGAGAATGGTGCGCGAGTCGATCTTCGAACTCACCTGGAACGCGATGCGGGTCGGGATGTTGGCCTTGATCAGGCCGGTGATCACGTCGACCGACGGTCGCTGCGTCGCCAGGATCAGGTGGATGCCGGCGGCACGCGCCTTTTGCGCGATACGGGCGATCAGCTCTTCCACCTTCTTACCGACCACCATCATCAGGTCGGCCAATTCGTCGATGATGATGACGATCGTCGGCAGCTTTTCCAGCGGCTCCGGATTGTCGGGCATGATCGAGAACGGGTTCGGGATGTGCTCTTCGCGCTTGTCCGCCTCGGCGATCTTGGTGTTGTAGCCGGCCAGGTTGCGCACGCCCAGCTTCGACATCAGCTTGTAGCGGCGCTCCATCTCGTTCACCGCCCAGTTCAGCGCGTGACCGGCCTGGCGCATGTCGGTCACGACCGGCGCCAGCAGGTGCGGGATGCCTTCGTAGACCGACATTTCCAGCATCTTCGGGTCGATCAGGATCAGGCGCACGTCGGCCGGGTCGGATTTATACAGCAGCGACAGGATGGTGGCATTGATGCCGACCGACTTGCCGGAACCGGTGGTACCGGCCACCAGCAGGTGCGGCATCTTGGC
The DNA here is from genome assembly GCF_014842025.1 of Massilia sp. CFBP 13721. GTDB lineage: Bacteria > Pseudomonadota > Gammaproteobacteria > Burkholderiales > Burkholderiaceae_D > Telluria. Next base: position 64,637 of record NZ_JACYUY010000023.1, on the reverse strand, counting down.
CAGGTCGGCCACCACCGGCTTGCCGGCGATGTCCTTGCCCAGCGCAACCGTCAGGTTCGAAGCGCTGTCGTTGTACACCTTGGAGCCGACGATTTCGGTCAGGCGCACGATCTGGCGTTTCGGGTTCGGCAGTTCCAGCGCCATGTAGTTCTTGCCGGGAATGGTTTCCACCACGCGGATCGAGGTCAGCGACAGCGAGCGCGCCAGGTCGCGCGCCAGGTTGACGATCTGGCTGCCCTTCACGCCGGTGGCCGGTTCGATTTCGTAGCGCGTGACGACCGGCCCCGGGAAGGCGGCCACGACCTTGGCTTCGACGCCGAAATCCGACAGCTTCTTCTCGATCAGGCGGCTGGTGAATTCGAGCACGTCGACGCCGACGGTTTCCTGCACCGGTGGCGGTTCGTCCAGCAGCGACAGCGGCGGCAAGGGCGAATCGCCCGGCAGGTCGCGGAAGAGCGGCGTCTGCTGTTCTTTCTGGGCGCGCTCGCCTTTTGGCACCGACATCATTTGCGGCTCGACCCGGATCGGCGCCGATTCACTGGACACTGAGCTCGGCATCGTGATGGTCTGGGCCGCGACGGCATTCGGACCGGCCGGCGCCGGTGCAGCCAGCGATGGTGCAACCCGCGCAGGCGCCGGTGTCTTGGCCAGCACAGGGACCGGCTCATCGTCCTCATCGTCCAGTTGCGGCTCGGCGCGGCGTGGCGCGGCCGGCTTCTCCACGTGCTTCGCCCGTTCGGTCACCACCGCCTCGTCGCGCGCGACGGCCGCGGCTTCGCCCTGGCGGCGGTCTTCGCGGTCTTCCACGCGCAGGCGGAACCAGTCCATCGCGCCCTCGAAGCTGGCGCCGATGCGCTCGGCCACGGCCAGCCACGACACCTGGAAGAACAGCGAAAAGCCCAGGCCGAAGAGCAGCAACAGCAGCAAGGTCGCGCCGGTGAAGCCGAAGGCGACCTGCGAGGAATGGCCCAGCAACTGGCCCAGCACCCCGCCGGGCGCGCGCGGCAGTTCGACGTCCCAGGACCACATGCGCAGGTATTCGAGGCCCATGCTGCCGGTAAACATCAGGGCGAAGCCGATCCAGCGGACGATGAATTCGTCCTGGTGTTCCGGTTCGGCCGGCACCGGCAGCTTGTCGGTCAGGCGCAGGTAGCCGCGCCAGACGGTGCGCAGGAACAGCGCGCCCCACCACCAGGCGGAAAAGCCGAAAATGTACAGCAGCAGGTCGGCCAGCCAGGCGCCGGCCTTGCCGCCCAGGTTGGTGATGACCGGCACCACGTTCTCGTGCGACCAGCCCGGATCGGCCTTGTTATAGCTCAACAGTATCAGCACGAAATACAGGAAGGCGACGGCCATGGCGATCCAGCGCGCCTCCAGCAGGAGGCGGGCGAGACGGCGCGGCATCGGCGATCGCGGGGACGGATGTCGGGGGGGTGTCGGGGACTGGGTGGTGCTCTTCTTGCTCATGCTGCGAGGGGCTGATGTGTTCGCTTTTGCGGAATCCGGTCATTCTAAGCCATATGGACGCGCGAGGCCCGCGATTCATGCTCATGCGCATCATCGTCTATAATCCACATCACATTCGGCTGCCTTGATTTATCCCAGCTCCGCCCCCAGTTTCGCATTTCTTCACCTACGAACTCGCTCCCATGACCACTAAGAAACACGCCAAAGTCCTCATCCTCGGTTCCGGTCCCGCCGGCTACAGCGCCGCCGTCTACGCCGCGCGCGCCAACTTGAGCCCGATGCTGGTGACCGGCGTCGAACAGGGCGGCCAGCTGATGACCACGACCGACGTCGAGAACTGGCCGGGCGACCCGCTGGGCGTGCAAGGTCCGGAACTGATGGCGCGCCTGCTGCAGCACGCCGAGCGTTTCAATACCGAGATCGTGTTCGACCACATCCACACGACCCACTTGCATGAGAAACCAATTCGCCTGGTCGGCGACTCGCATGAATTTACCTGCGACGCCCTGATCATCGCCACCGGCGCCTCGGCCCAGTACCTCGGCCTGGAATCGGAACAAGCCTTCATGGGCCGCGGCGTGTCGGCCTGCGCCACCTGCGACGGCTTCTTCTACCGCAACCAGGAAGTGGCGGTCATCGGCGGCGGCAATACCGCGGTCGAGGAAGCGCTGTACCTGGCCGGTATCGCCTCGAAAGTGACGTTGATCCACCGCCGCGACAAGTTCCGCGCCGAGCCGATCCTGGTCGACCGCCTGATGCACAAGGTCGGCGAAGGCAAGATCGTGCTGGAACTGAACCAGACGCTGGACGAAGTCCTGGGCGACAACAGCGGCGTCACCGGCCTGCGCCTGAAGTCGGCGGCGAACGGCGAGAGCAAGGACTTGACCGTGCACGGCCTGTTCGTGGCGATCGGCCACAAGCCGAACACGATGATCTTCGAAGGCCAGCTCGAGATGCAGAACGGCTACATCAGGACGCGCAGCGGTCTTGATGGCATGGCTACCGCCACCAGCGTGCCGGGCGTGTTCGCAGCCGGCGACGTACAGGACCACATCTATCGCCAGGCGATCACCAGCTCGGGCACCGGCTGCATGGCCGCGCTCGATGCGCAGCGCTACCTGGAAGCATTGGAAGACGACCAGAAGTAACAGGAACACGATGGCGGGCATGAAAGACTTCGGCGACCTCAAATCCTTCCGCGACCAGCTCAAGGAAGACGAGCGCGTGCGCGCCATCGAAGCGGCCGAGCGCGAACGGCGCGAGCGCATCGCGCGCGAACGCGCCATCGAGTTCAGGAGCGCGATGGACGGCGTGAAAAAGATGCCGGAGTCGAACCGCTACGTCTACCGCCCGGTGCAGGAAGCACTGCTGCGCGAGCAGCCCGCAAAACGCGTGCTGTCGCAGGAAGAGGACGACGCCCTCGTGCTGCAGCAGTCGCTCTCCGACGGTTTCGACGTCGACGGCTTGCTTGACGACGATCCGACGCTTTCCTATGCGAAAGCAGGCGTCGGCTCCGACGTGGTGAAAAAGCTGCGCAAGCGCCACTGGCCGATTCAGGACGAACTCGACCTGCACGGCATGACGCGTGATACGGCGCGCGACCAGCTGGGCGACTTCGTCCAGCGCTGGGTACGCCGCGGCGTGCGCTGCGTGCGCATCATCCACGGCATCGGCTATGGCTCGCCGAACGGCGAACCGGTGCTGCGTTCGGTCGTGCACAGCTGGCTGGTGCAGCTCGACGAGGTCGTCGCCTTTTGCGGGGCGGACCGCAAGGAAGGCGGTCATGGCGCGCTGATCGTGCTGTTGAAACCGGTTCTTGACCGATAATTGTCTTCCCGGTGCTACCGGGAATACAACACTTTCCCCTGTACAATACTGCTGCGGCGACACCGGATCGCATGTCGTTGTAGAATTTCGCCATTGCCGCACACATATATGCATGTGCCCTGTCCAGTGCCTGCGCCCACTATAAGGGAAGACCATTGAAGTCCTGTACTATCGCTCCCATGTCCGCGCCGGTCCTGGTCGACCTGCAATCCTGCGCCGACGAACCGATCCATATTCCCGGATTTATCCAGCCGCATGGCTTCCTGCTGTTTTTTGGCCTGGACGGTGCGCTCGAGGGCTGGAGCGATAATCTTCCCGGCGAATTGGGCCCGCTGGCGATCGGCCAGCCTGCCGCCGCCCTGCCCCTGCCCGCGCTTGCCGTCGAGCTGATCGCCGACTGCGTCGACGGCCAGATAGAGGGCGAATATGCGCCGGCCTTTGGCGCGGTGGAACTGGGCGGCGCCGACTACGACTGCATCGTGCACGCCACGCGCGGGCGCATCATCGCCGAATTCGAAACGCGCGACGTCCCCGCCGACACGGTCGCCCTGTTCGCCGTCAAGGCGCACAGCTCGATCGAACGCGTGCGGCGTCAGAAAACCATCGACGCCCTGCTGGAAACGGCCGTGCGCCAGGTGCGCGAATTCACGGGTTTCGATCGCGTCATGGCCTACCGCTTCCGCGAAGACGACAGCGGCGACGTCGTCGCCGAGGCGCGCCGCGAGGACCTGGTGCCCTACGTCGGCCAGCGCTATCCGGCCAGCGACATCCCGGCCCAGGCGCGCCGCATGTATATCCTGACGACGCTGCGCATGATCGGCAACGTCGGCTACGCCCCGGTGCCGATGCTGGGCGAGCCCGGCGCCGAGCCGCTCGACATGAGCTACGGCGTGCTGCGCAGCGTCTCGCCGATCCACGTCGAATATCTGCAGAACATGGGCGTGTGCGCCTCGATGAGCGTCTCGATCGTGATCAACGGCCGCCTCTGGGGCCTGCTCGCCTGCCACCACATGGCGCCGAAACAGGTGCCCTACGCGATCCGCATGGCGAGCGACGTGCTGGCCCAGGTGATGGCCTCTACTATCCAGGGCATCGAGGCGCGCCAGGATGCGGAACTGGTCGAACAGGCCGCGCAGGTACGCACCAGCCTGGTCGAATCGCTGCTGGTCGACGAAGAACCGCTGGACGCGCTGGCGCACCATGCCGAGGCGCTGCAGGCCGTGTCCAGGTCACACGCGCTGGTCTGCGTCCACAACGGCAAGGTGATCAGCTTCGGCGCGATCGACCGCGACACCGCCGAAGCGATCGTGCGCACGCTCCCGCCTGACGCCAGCGACCTGCTGGTACGCGACAAGCTCGACGACTGGCCGGCCGGGCTGCAGCCGCTGCTGGGCAAATGGGTCGGCATGCTGGGCCTGCCCTTCGATCCGCCCGGCGGCGGCTGGTGCCTGCTGCTGCGCACCGAGCAGATCGAGCAGGTGGCCTGGGCCGGACGTCCGGAAAAGACGATCACCTTCGGCCCGCTGGGCGCGCGCCTGACCCCGCGCGGCTCCTTCGACGCCTGGCACGAAACCGTGCTCGGACGCGCCCAGCCGTGGGAAGCGCCGGTGCGCTCGCATGCGCGCCTGATGCTGTCCGAACTGCTGCGCGCCTCGAACGCGCGCCGCGCCCAGACCGAATCGACCCGCGCCCAGCTGCTGGCCATGCTCGGCCACGACCTGCGCGACCCGCTCCATTCGATCAACATGGCCGGCACCCTGCTCGAGCGCAGCAATGGCGGCGGCAACCAGCCGACGCTGGGCAAGCGCATCCAGTCCTCGAGCAACCGCATGCAGCGACTGATCGGGCAAGTGCTCGACATGAGCCGCATCGACGGCGGCCTCGGGCTGGGGATCCTGCTCGAGCCGCTCGACCTGGCCGCGCTGGTCGAGGATATGGTCGACGAGATGCGCCTGGCGTATCCGACGATCACCTACGCATTCGCCAATCCGGGCACCACGCTCGTGCGCGCCGACGCCGGGCGCATGTCGCAGGTGCTGTCGAACTTGCTGAGCAATGCGCGCCACCACGGCGACGTCGGCCATCCGATCCGGGTCGCCCTGCACGCCGGCGCCGGCTGGGCCACGCTCGAGGTGGCCAACAATGGTTCGCCAATCGCGGACGACGTCGCGCCCACGCTGTTCAACCCCTTCAAGCGCAGCGCGCTGCACAACCCGCGCAACCGCAGCGGCATGGGCCTGGGGCTGTACATCGTCGCCACCATCGTGCGCGAACACGAGGGCGAAATCAGTTACCGCCATGAAGGTGGGCAGGTGGTGTTCAGCGTGCGCCTGCCGCTGGCCGAAACCGAGCGCGCCGGCCCGACCTGAATACATCGTTGGCCGACGCGCGTAGGGTGGGCGGCTACACCCCGTTCATTTGCATTCACGCGGCATCTGCGCCGCCCACGCGTTCAAACAAGGCGGACCGCCGCGGATGAACAGCGTGACCGTATCCAGCACCCCGGATGCACTCACGCGGCACCGGCGCCGCCCACGCGTTCAACATAGGCGGACCGCCGCGGTTGAACAGCGTGACCATGTCCAGCACCCGGAAAGTCATGGCGCGGGATGATCGACCACGGCGGTCCGCCTCGTTTGAACGCGTGGGCGGCGCATTCGTCGCGTTGACGCAGATAGGCCAGTGTAGCCGCCCACCCTACGCCGACGGGTCCCGTGTTAGGCTAGCAACATGCCCACTGAATAGCCTGCTGCATGACCCTCATCAAGTTCATCGAAATCATGGCGATCCTGGTCGGCGCCTTTTCCGGCTTCATCGAAGCGCGCCGCAAGCGCATGGACCTGGTGGGGGTCTTCACGGTCGCCTTCATCGCGGCCTTTGGCGGCGGCACCCTGCGCGACATCCTGCTCGACCGCCGTCCGCTGTTCTGGGTCACGCACCAGGAATACGCGATCGCCATCTTCGTGCTGGCCCTGATCGCCTCGCCGCTGATCCGCACGCTGCGCCACATCGTCTCCGAACGCCTGATCGTGATCGCCGACGCCGTCGGCCTCGGCCTGTTCTCGATTGCCGGCACCTCGGCGGCGCTGGACGCCAACATGCCGCTCTTCATCGCGTCGATGATGGGCGTGATCACGGGGATTTTCGGCGGCGTGCTGCGCGACATCGTCTGCAACGAGGTGCCGATGGTGTTCAGGGACGGCAAGCCCTACGCGCTGTGCGCCTTCCTCGGCAACTGGATGTTCCTGCTGCTGGGACTGTATGCGAATGTCTCGCACGACTTCGCGCTGTGGACCAGCGCCTTGTCGATCAGCGTGATGCGCCTGGTAACGTGGAAATTCGATATCCAGATGGGCCGCTAACACGCGGCGGGCGCGGGCGCGACCGCCATCAATCCCGCAAACGCCTGGCGCAAGGCTTCCTGCGAATAGGGTTTGGTCAGCACACCGATGTTCAATCCAGCCAGCCGTTCCGGCGCAATCATGTAGCCGCTCGCCAGCACCACCGGCAGGCCGGGGTGGCGCCTGCGGATCTCGCGCGCCAGGTCGATGCCGTCCATTTCCCCGGGCATCATCACGTCGGAAAACACCAGGTCGAACTGCGCCAGCGGTTGCTCCAGCGCGGCGGCCGCGTCGCGCACCAGGATCGCCTTGCAGCCGAGGACGTCGAGCACGGCCATGCCAGCCTCGGCGACATCCGGATCGTCCTCCACATACAGGACCCGGCCTCCTCGTGCAGGCATGGCGGGCCGGGCGCCGCTCGCGCCAGCGGCCCCGCTTACCGCGTCCTGCGTGCTGCGCGGCAGCAGGATCGATACCGTCGTGCCCGTGGCCGACGTGTCGATCCATGCACTGCCGCCCGACTGCACGGCAAAACCGTAGACCTGGCTCAGTCCCAGGCCGGTACCGGCGCCAACCGGTTTGGTGGTAAAGAACGGCTCGAATGCCTGCTGCGCGACCTCGGGCGCCATGCCGGCACCGCTGTCGGCGACCGTCAGCCACACGAAATCGCCGGTCAGCCCGGTGGGCAGGCCCGGCGCGGGGAGCGTCATGTTGCGGGCGCCAATCACGACCTGCCCGCCGCCGGGCATCGCATCCCGGGCATTCACGGTCAGGTTCAGCAGCGCAACCTCGAGCTGCGTCAAATCGGCATCGGCATGCCACAGGCCGGGCGCGACCTCGAGCGTCAAGGTAATTTGTTCGCGCAAGGATTGCTGCAACAGCCCTGCGGCTTCGTCGAGCTGCCTGGCGATATCGAGCGCACCGGGCGCCAGCGCCTGGCGCCGGCCAAAGGCCAGCAACTGCTGGGTCAGCTTGGCGCCGCGGGTGGCGGCGCGCTCGATCGCCCCCAATGCGCGCTGGAAGGCTTCGCTGCCTGGCTTGACCAGCGGCAGCAGCGTCGCCGAGCCCTGCACCACCTGAAGCAAATTGTTGAAGTCGTGTGCGACCCCGCCGGTAAGCCGCCCGAGCGCTTCGAGCTTGCGCGATTCGTTCAGGGCGCTCTCGACGCGTTTGCGCGTTTCGACTTCCGACATCAGCTGCGACGTGCGTTCGAGTACGCGCTGCTCGAGCAGCGTGGCCGCCGCCGTCAGGGTCTGCATCTGGTCGCGCACCGTGTACTGCCAGGCGCGGGTCCGGCAAGCCGATTCGAACGATGCGTACAGCAGATCGGCCGAACATGGACGTTGCAGCACCGTCAGGTTCGCGAACTGGCGCAGGAAGCGCCATTGATTGCCCGCGCCCGCGCGCACTGCTTCCGAGCTCAGCACAATCAGGGGCAGGTCCGACCAGGCCGGCTGTCCGCCCAATGCCGCCGCCAGCGGCGCGGCGTAGGCTTCCAGCACTTCCTCGGTAAAGACCACCAGCGTCAATTCCCTGTCGCTGATGGCTGCGCCGACTTCCTCGGCCGATGCGCAGGTGCATACCCAGGCGCCCCACTTGCGGAACAGGCGTGCCAGCGCCGGCGCATCGTGTGCGAATGGCGCACAGATGGCGACACTGACCGGCCAATCGGACTTGCGCGGATCAGTCATCGGCAGGCACTTTTCCGGACGCCGGCTCGTCCGCTGCGCGCGGCTCGCCGGTCAGGACGCCTTGCATCCCATCGATCCGCTCTCCGACGCAGACACCGCCGGCATTGAGCGAAAACTCGCGGATCATGGTTTCGTGGCGCCCGGGACGCTTCTTCAGGACGGAAATCGCCTTGCGAATGTCGCCGCCGGACTCGAAGAAGCGCAGCAGCACCACGGTGTCGCTGAGGAAGCCGACGTCGAGGGGATCGTGCACGTTGTCGAGCAGACCAGACTGGCCCACGATCAGGATCGTCAGCACGCCCCGGTTCGACAGGTAGCTCAGCAACTCGTGCATCTGCAGCAGCAGTGAGGTTTCCTCATGCATGGTTTCGAGGTACGAATTCACGCTGTCGATCACCACGACCGCCGCATCGTGGTCCTCGACCTGGCGCCGCACCTTCCAGATGAATTCGCCCGGTGAAATGCGCGATGGATTGATGCGCTCCCAGAAAATCCTGCCGTCGCCGATCGCATCGGAAGCGCGGATCGACAGGCCGTTGGCGCGGTCGAGCAGCGTTTCCTTGGTTTCGTCGAATGCGAAGTAGGCGACGTGCTCGTCCTGTTCCGCCGCCACGTTCGCATACTGGAGGGCGAGCGACGACTTGCCGGCGCCGGTCGGCCCCAGGATCATGACGGAAGTGCCACGCGCCAGCCCGCCGCCGAGCATTTGGTCGAGCGAGGGAACACGGCTCTCGATGACGCCGCGTGCTGCCTGCTTGGCATGTTCATCGGCGATCAGGCTGGGGAACACATACACTTCCTTGCCGGTGATGGCGAAATCATGCCAGCCGCTCTGGAAATCGGCGCCGCGCATCTTGACCACGCGCAGGCGCCGCCGGGCCGCGCCGAATTCGCGCTCGCGTTGCTCGAGCGTGATGACGCCATGAACCGTTCCCTGCAGGTCGTATTGGCGCGGATCGTCGGTCAGGTCGTCCATCAGCATCGTCGTGCAGGCTTGCTTGAGCAGGAACTGCTTGAGGACGACGATCTGGCGCCGGTAGCGCATCGGATCGTTGGCCACCATGCGCAATTCCGACATCGAGTCGATGACGACGCGCATGGGCCGGCACTCGTCGATGATATCGGTGATCAATGCGATCGTCTCGCCCAGCTCCGCTTCGGATGGAAACAGCACGCTTTGCTGGCGTTCGAGGCTGACCTCGGCCGGCACCACCTCGCGCATTTCGATACCTTCGAGTGACCAGCCGTGGCTGGCGGCGGTGGCGCGCAATTCCGCGACCGTCTCGGAGAGCGAGATATAGCAGCAGGCCTCGCCTTTATCCCTGCCGTCGATCAGGAAGCGCAGGCCGAGTGTCGTCTTGCCTGAACCCGGACGCCCTTCGACCAGATGGACGCGCGAGCGCGGCAAGCCACCGCGCAGCACGAGGTCGAGTTCCGGGATACCGGTGTGGATTTTTTCGATGTCGCTCACGTGGTTTCTCCTCACCTCGGGCAGGAGAGCGGAAGCCGCACCCGAGGTCTGTTATCAGTTGCAATTAGTACAATAATGATAACGTGGAAAAGCGTGAGGATGGAGAGCGACCCGTCCCGCCTTCCTGCAAGACTGCGCCTACAGGGGACAGGCGCAGGGGTGTTACACCGCGTCCGCGCCGGTCTCGCCGGTGCGGATCCGAATCACCTGCTGCACGTCCTGCACGAAGATCTTGCCGTCGCCGATCTTGCCGGTGCGCGCGGCCTTGATGATGGCGTCGACCACCTGGTCGACCACGGCGTCGTCTACCACCACTTCGATTTTGACCTTCGGCAGGAAGTCGACCACGTATTCGGCGCCGCGATACAGTTCGGTATGGCCCTTCTGGCGGCCGAAGCCCTTGACTTCGGTGACGGTCAGGCCGGTGACGTTCACGTCGGCCAGCGCTTCGCGCACTTCGTCGAGTTTGAACGGCTTGATTACGCAGGTAATCTGTTTCATGTCTGCTCCAGTGTTGGTTGATTTTTTCAGTCCGGGATGTTCGCCAGGTCGTCGAGCCAGACCGTCGCTTCCGAATCGCTCGGGGCGCGCCAGTCGCCGCGTGGCGAGAGCGAGCCGCCGTTGCCGACCTTCGGGCCGTTCGGCACGCAGCTGCGCTTGAACTGGCTGGTCTTGAAGAAGCGCCACAGGAAGATCGCCAGGACCCGCTTGATCGCGGCCAGGTCGTATTCGTTGCGTGCGCCATGCTCGTCCGGCCAGCGGCCCTCGTGCTTCGCGCGCCAGGCCGAGTACGCTAAGTACGCCACCTTCGAGGGCGTGAAGCCGTAGCGCAGGATGTAGTACAGATTAAAATCCTGCAGCTCGTAGGGGCCGATCACGTTTTCGGTGATTTGCGCGGGCTTGTCGTCGCCTTCTTTTCCGGGCACCAGTTCGGGACTGATCTCGGTGCCGAGGACGTTGAGCAGCACTTCCGCCCCGCCCTCGACGACCGCCCCGGTTTCCGCCACCCAGCGCACCAGGTGGCTGATCAGGGTCTTGGGCACGCTGGCATTCACGTTGTAGTGCGACATGTGGTCGCCCACGCCATAGGTGCACCAGCCCAGCGCGAGTTCGGACAGGTCGCCGGTGCCGATCACGATCGCGCCCAGGTGGTTCGCGAGGCGGAACAGGTGGTTGGTGCGCTCGCCCGCCTGCACGTTCTCGAAGGTGACGTCGTACTGCTCCACCCCCTCGGCGAACGGGTGGTTCAAGTCCTTGAGCATCTGCAGGCAGCTCGGGCGGATGTCGATTTCGCGCGCCGTGCAACCCACCACGTCCATCAGCGCATGCGCCTGCTGCAGGGTGCGCCCGCTGGTGGCGAAGCCGGGCATCGTATAGGCGAGGATGTTCGTGCGCGGCAGGCCCAGGCGGTCCATGGCGGCGGCGCAGACCAGCAGCGCGTGGGTCGAATCGAGTCCGCCCGACACACCGATCACCACCTTCTGGATGCCACTCGAGAACAGGCGCTGGATCAGCGCCTGCACCTGGATGTTGTAGACCTCGGTGCAGCGCTCGTCGCGCAGCGCGCGGTTGGCCGGCACGTAGGGGAAGCGTTCGATTTCGCGGTTCAGGGGCAACGTCGCGTCGAACGGCAGCGCCAGCGTCATGCGCTGGACGCGGAAGGCCTTGATCTCGTCCGCGTGGCGGCGCGCCGTCTGGGCGAAGGTGGTGGCGCGGATGCGCTCCTGCGACATGCGTTCGAGGTCGACGTCGGCGAAGATGATGTGCGACTCGTCGAGGAAGCGCGGCGACTCGGCCAGCAGCTCGCCCTTTTCGTAGATGATTGCCTGGCCGTCCCAGGCGACGTCGGTGGTCGATTCGCCGCGGCCGGCCGAGGTGTACAGGTAGGCGGCCATGCAGCGCGCCGATTGCTGGCCCACCAGCTGGTGGCGGTAGGTGCTCTTCCCGACCAGCACGTTTGAGGCGGACAGGTTGACCAGCACCGTGGCCCCGGCCATCGCGGCGAACGAAGACGGCGGTACCGGCACCCAGACGTCTTCGCAGATCTCGACGTGGAAGCGCAACAGCGGCAGGTTCTCGACTTCAAAGACCTGGTTGGGGCCGAAAGGAACGATCTCGCCGAACAGCTCCACCGCATCGACGGCGGCCGATTCGGCGGCCGAAAACTGGCGCGACTCGTAGAATTCGCCGTAGTTCGGCAGGTAGCTCTTCGGCACCAGGCCGAGCACGCGTCCGTTCGCGACGATCGCCGCACAATTGAACAGCTGGTGATTGACCCGCAGGGGCAGGCCCACTACCATCGCCAGGGACAGGCTGACGGAAGCGTCGACGATCGCGCGCAAGCCATCCTCGCATGCGTCGAGCAAGGCCTTCTGGTGGAACAGGTCCTCGCAGCTGTAGGCGGAGATGCCCAGTTCCGGAAAGGCGACCAGGGCCGCACCCTGCTCTGCCGCCTGGCGCGCCAGGGTCAGTGTCTGGTCGACGTTGTAGGCCGGGTCGGCGATGCGGCAGCGCGGAATGGCGACGGCCACGCGCGCGAAGCCGTGAGAGTACAGGTTATAGAATCGATTGTTCATTGAGCCTCTTTCGCATGGCAGAAGTGCGGAACGCCAGCAGCCGCGCCGGGTCTTCCGACACACCACTTTTAGCGCATTTCGTTAGATAAAAGAGCAATTTTGAATTATCGCACGCATATCGTATCTTCCCTGTCCGAGATCGGCCAGCCAGCCTGGGATGGTTTGCTGGCACAGCAGGACGAAGCCAATCCGTTTCTTTCTTACGCCTTTCTGCACGCGCTGCACGAATCGGGCAGCGCCTCGCCCGAGAGCGGCTGGCAGCCGCAGTACATCGCCCTCTATGATGGCGACACCCTGGCTGCAGCACTGCCCTTGTACGTGAAGGGTCACTCCTACGGCGAGTACGTGTTCGACTGGGCCTGGGCCGACGCCTACCAGCGCCACGGGCTGGAGTACTACCCCAAGCTGCTGGCGGCGGTGCCGTTTACGCCGGTGGCCGGTCCGCGTTTGCTGGCCGTGGACGACGCGGCGCGCGCGGCGCTGATCGCGGTGCTGCAGGCGACGCAGCGCGCCACCGAAGTCTCGTCGACCCACATCCTGTTTCCGCCCGAAGCGCATGCGCGCCAGTTGCAGGAGGCCGGCTTCCTGCTGCGCAGCGGCGTCCAGTTCCATTGGCTCAATCCGGGCTATGCCAGCTTCGACGAATTCCTGGCCACGCTCGAACAGAAGAAGCGCAAGAACATCCGCGCCGAGCGCCGCAAGGTGGCCGAAGCCGGGGTGACGCTGCGCCGCGTGCGCGGGGCTGATGCGACGGACGCCGACTGGAAATTCTTCAATCGCTGCTACCGCCACACCTACGCCGCGCACTATTCGACGCCTTACCTGAACCTGGACTTCTGGCGCCGCATCGGGCGCACCATGCCGGAAAATATCCTGCTCGTGATCGCCGAGCGCGAGCACCAAGCGATCGCCGCCTCGCTGGTGATCCACAGCGCCGACACGCTGTACGGCCGCTACTGGGGCGAACTCGAACACGTGCCCTGCCTGCACTTCGAGGCCGCCTACTACCAGCCGCTCGAATTCTGCATCGAGCAAGGCATCAAGACCTTCGAGGGCGGCGCCCAGGGCGAACACAAGATGGCGCGTGGCTTCCTGCCGACCCGCACCTTCTCCGCGCACTGGCTGGCGCACCCGTCGTTCGCGGACGCGATCGAACGCTTCCTCGAGCGCGAGGCGGGCGGAATCGATGATTACATGAGCGAGCTGAATGAGCGGAATCCGTTCAAAACGTAGGGTGGGCACTCGTGCCCACGCGGTCGTACCGTCGCGTTCCACGGACGCTTCGCGAACACTTCGAAACCTCATGCATACGGTTCCGAAGCTACGCGAAACCGATGCTTTGATCCGCCGCTCTACCGCGTGGGCACAAGTGCCCACCCTACGGTGCACCACCAGCGTTGGTTAAGAATACGGTTTCGAGCATACTCACACGAACAGTGACGGCTGGCTGTCCGCATAATCCCGCAGCAAATTCCACACCACTTTCACCCGGCGCAGGCGATACAGGTCGGTCGGCGCGGCCAGCCAGAACGAGCGCTCGGCGAAGAAGCCGGGCAGTACCGGCACCAGGCGGCCGTCGTCGGGCACGGCGTAGGGCGGCGCCATCATCAGGCCCATGCCGAGCGAGGCCGCTTCGATCTGCGCCGTCATGCCCGAGCAGCACAAGCGCCGCTTTGGGGTGAAGCCGAGTTCGTCGAGGTAGGACAGCTCGCGGCTGGCCAGCGTGTCCTGCACGTAGTCGACGAAATAATGCTGCGACAGGTCGGACTGGTGGCGGATCGGCGGATGTTTTTCCAGGTAGCGCGGCGACGCGTACAGGTAGAAGCGGAACGACGCCAGGCGCGTGACCATGTAGCGGCCGGTGGTGGGCGGATCGAGCATCACGCCGAGGTCGGCCTCGCGGTTGGCCAGGTTGGCGAAGCGTGGCAGCGCCAGCAGGTCGATGGTCAGGTCCGGATTGGCGTCGAGCAGGTCGACCAGCAGCGGCGCCACCACCTTCACCCCGAATACTTCCGGTACGCCCAGGCGCACCACGCCATGCGCCGCCACTTCCGCGCCGCCCAGCTGTTCGGCCGCGGCCAGCGCCGCGCCTTCCATCGCTTCCGCGTGCGGCAGCAGCGCCAGGCCCATTTCGGTCAGTTCGTAGCCTTCGCGCGAGCGGTCGAACAGGGTCGTACCGAGTTCCTTTTCGAGGCGGTCGATGCGCCGCGCCACCGTGGTGTGCTCGACGTCGAGCCGGCGCGAGGCGCCCGACAGCGTGCCGGCGCGCGCCAGTTCGAGGAAGAAACGCAGGTCGGTCCACTCAGGCAAGGTGTTCATGGGCGCACGGTTGTTAAATATCAAAGGCCCAATTGTGCACCAGTGCACATTCCTCCTGCAATCAATTCTCATATGCATGTTTGAAGCTGCACAAACGGCACCCGCATTGTGCGTTTGCAGCATTCTTCCTGCATACAGCCGCGCCACATGGTGGTGCAACATCCTGTGCAATTACGCACAAGGGGTGGGCGCATTGTTATCTTTTCAGCCAGACCGAACAGGTGCACACTGCCTCGCGTGCGATTGCGCCCCGACGCCATATCCAAAACTAGGAGACAAGAAATGCGCCTGACAAAGCAAAAAAAGAAACTGGTCAACCATTCCGCCGCTGCCCTGCTGGTCCTGTCGAGCGGCGCCATGGGCGCTGCCCATGCCCAGCAAGCGTCGGGCGCACCGGCTCCCGACGGCGAATCGGCATCCGACGTCCAGAAGGTCGTCGTCACCGCGCGCCGGCGCGAAGAGTCGCTGCAGGATGTGCCGGTATCGGTCACCGCGTTTTCCGCCGATCAGCTGTCCAAGCAGGGCGTGCCGGACGTCACCGCACTGGCCCTGGCACTGCCGAACACCACCCTGAAAGCATCGCGCGCCACCAACTCGACCCTGACCGCCTTCATCCGCGGCGTCGGCCAGGCCGATCCGCTGGCCGGCTTCGAGTCCGGCGTCGGCATCTACATCGACGACATCTACCTGGCGCGGCCACAGGCGGCGGTGGCCGACATCTACGACGTCGAGCGCATCGAAGTGCTGCGCGGCCCGCAGGGCACCCTGTACGGCCGCAACACCATCGGCGGCGCGGTCAAGTACGTCACCCGCAAGCTGGGACCGAAGACCGACGTGCGCCTGCGCGGCACGCTCGGCAACTACGGCCAGAAGGAAGCGGTCGCCACCGTCAGCACGCCGCTCAGCGACACCGTGCGCATCGGCGGCACCGTGGCCCGCTTCAAGCGCGACGGCTTCGGCAAGAACCTGTACACCGGCGCCGAGAACTACGACAAGGACGTTACGGCGCTGCGCCTGTCGGCCGAATTCACGCCGACCCCGGACCTGTTCATCCGCATCGCCGGCGACGGCACCCAAGACGACTCGAGCCCGAAGAACGGGCACCGCCTGATCGTCGGCCGCACCAGCGGCGCGCCGATCCTGGGCAACGTATTCGATACCCGCGCCAACCTGACCCAGGCGCTCGGCCACGACCAGGAAGTCACCGCGCACGGCGTTTCGGCCCTGGTCGAATACCGCATCAACGACCAGTTCACGGTCAAATCGATCACCGCCAGCCGCAAGGACAAATCCTGGGCGCCGATCGACTTCGACTCGCTGCAGGTGGTCGACATGGAAGTGCCGGCCCTGTACACCAACGAGCAGACCAGCCAGGAATTCAACCTGACGTACACCGGCGACCGGATCGCCGGCGTGGCGGGCGTGTACTACATCGATGCCCAGGCCTACAACAAGTTCGACACCATCCTGGCTGGCGCCGTTCCGACCTCGACCTTCACCAGCGGCGACATCGGCACCAAGGCCTGGGCCGCCTACATCGACGGCAGCTACAACTTCACCGACGCCCTGAGCCTGTCGCTGGGCGGACGCTACACGGTCGACAAGCGCACCGCCTCGATCTACCGCCAGATCTACCTCGGCCTGGCCGGCACGCCGGAAATGGGCAACCCGGGGGCGATCCTGTTCCGCACCGATACCGACCTGCGCAGCGGCCTGGAACGGAAAGACAAGAAGTTCACGCCGCGCATCGCCGTCAACTACAAGCTCAACAGCGACCACAACGTCTACGCCTCGTATGCCGAAGGCTTCAAGGGCGGCGGCTTCGATCCGCGCCTGAACATCGTCGGCACCCGCATCCCGCTGGCGCAGGCGCGCGCCGGCTATGCGCCGGAAACCATCGAGACGGTGGAGCTGGGCCTGAAGTCGGCCTTCAACGGCGGGCGCATCACCACCAATGCCGCCGTCTTCTACAGCGACTACAAGGACGTGCAGATCCCGGGTTCGGTGGCGATCGACACCAACGGCGACGGCCGCGACGACAGCTTCGCCGGCGTGACCACCAACGCCGGCAAGGCCAAGATCAAGGGCGCCGAGTTCGAGATGATTGCTAACCTGACGCGCGACTTCACGGTCGCCGGCATGTATAGCTACATTGACGCCGACTACAAGGAATACATCGCCAACGGCGTCAACGTGGCCGACCAGCGCGTGTTCCAGAACACGCCGCGCAACTCGGCCAACCTGCGCGCCAACTACGACATCGCACTGCCGCTGATGGGTTACAACGGCAAGGTTTCGCTGATCGGCAGCGCGTCGTACAAGGGCGCAACCAACCAGTTCGAAACCGTATCGGTGCTCGACCAGGAATCGTACAAGCTGTACGACGCGAGCATCGTCTGGACCCGCGCCGACGGCAAGATCCGCGCCGGCATCCACGGCAAGAACCTGAGCGACGAGCGCTACAAGACGGCCGGCTACCTGTTCCCGACCCTGGGCAACGAAGGTACGCTGACCGCCTTCTACGGCAACCCGCGCACCGTCTCGGCGACGCTCGAGTACCGCTTCTGATCCGCCGGGCCGGGAGGAGTCTTCGCGCTCACCACGCTGCCGACGGCAGCGTGGCCTGCCCTTCCTTTGCCCGTTTTCTTCCACGAGAACCACAGGATCTGCCAGCGTGTCCACTTTCACACCAATCAGCTTTCAAAGCACCGACGGGCTGGCGCTGTATGCGCGTGATTATGCGGCGGGCGCAGCACCGGAAGCATCGCCGGAACAAGCGCCGGAACAAGCGCCGGCAACCATACCGGCACGCCTTCCCGTGATCTGCCTGCACGGCCTGACCCGCAATTCGGGCGACTTCGACGAACTGGCGCCGGCCATCGCCGCCCTGGGACGGCGCGTGCTGGCGCCCGACGTGCGCGGCCGCGGCCACTCGGCGCGCGACCCGAATCCCGCCAACTACAACCCGGTCGTTTATGCGGGCGACGTGGTCAAGCTGATGCACGACCTGGGCATCGCCCGCGCCGTCTTCATCGGCACCTCGATGGGCGGCCTGATCACCATGACGCTGGCCGTGCGCCACCTCGAACTGATCGCCGGCGCGGTCATCAACGACGTCGGCCCGGTGCTGTCGCTGCGCGGCCTGGCGCGCATCGCCGGCTATGCGGGACGCTGCAGCACCCTCGCCTCCTGGGACGATGCCGCCGCCTACCTGAAAGACATCAACGCCTGCGCCTTTCCCGACGCGCCCGACGAAGAATGGGGCAAATGGGCGCGCCGCGCTTTTGCCGAAGACGAGGCGGGCCAGCTGGCATTGCGCTATGACCCCAGTATTGCGCTAGCATTGCAAACAGGTAAACTTCGGCGAACCTCGCTGGCCGGACGCCTCGCCTTCAAGCGCCTCGCCCACAAGCGCCCGACGCTTTTGGTACGCGGTAGCTTGTCGGACCTGGTCGAGCCGGAGCAGGCAGCCTGGATGCGGCGCGCCGCGCCCACGATGGCCTACACCGAAGTGCCGAACGTCGGCCATGCGCCGATGCTGACCGAACCGGAAGCGCTGGAGGCGATCCGCCAGTTCCTGGCGCGCCTACCCTGAATACATATAGAACCACAGGAGACACCATGCACCACCTGATCAAACCCTTGAGCTTGTCCCTCCTCCTCGCCTTTGCCGCCGGCGCCGCGCCCACTGCGCTGGGCGCCGGCCCCGACCTGAAGGTCGCCCTCATCGCCGGCAAGACCGGCGCCCTCGAAGCCTATGCCAAGGAAACCGAGACCGGCTTCATGATGGGCCTCGAATACCTCACCGGCGGCAAGATGGAAATCGCCGGGCGCAAGCTGAAGGTGATCGTCAAGGACGACCAGAGCAAGCCGGACCTCGGGCGCACACTGCTGGCCGAAGCCTATGGCGACGACAAGGTCGACATCGCGGTGGGCACCTCCTCCTCCGGCTCGGCCTTGGCCATGCTGCCGGTGGCCAAGGAATACAAGAAGGTGCTGATCATCGAGCCGGCCGTGGCCGACGCCATCACCGGCGACAAGTGGAACAAGTACATCTTCCGCACCGCGCGCAGCTCGATGCAGGATGCGATGGCCGCCGCCAGCACCCTGAAAGCCGGCAGCGTCGGCTTCCTGACCCAGGACTATGCATTCGGCCGCGACGCCATCAAGGCCGGCAAGGAAGCGCTGGCCGCCACCGGCAGCAAGGCCAAGGTGGTCCACGAAGAATACGCGCCGATGACGACCACCGATTTCACCGCCTCGACCCAGCGCCTGTTCGACGCCTTGAAAGACAAGCCGCAGCCGCGCGTGCTGCAGATCGTCTGGGCCGGACCGAACCCGATGAACAAGATCGCCGACATGAAGCCGGAACGCTTTGGCGTCATGCTGGCCCCGGGCGGCAACATCCTGCCGGTGATGAAGACCTGGAAGAACTACGCCGGCACCGAAGGCACCATCTATTACTACTACGCCTTCCCGAAGAACAAGATGAACGACTGGCTGGTGGCGGAACACCAGAAGCGCTTCAAGGCGCCGCCCGACATGTTCACCGCCGGCGGCTTCGCCGCGGCCAGCGCCGTGTTCAATGCCCTTTCCAAAGTGCCGAACCGCAGTGGCCAAATTAATAGCGACCAGCTCATCGCCGCAATGGAAGGCATGAAATTCGAGACGCCGAAGGGCCCGATGACCTTCCGCAAGGAAGACCACCAGGCGCTGCAGTCGATGTACCATTTCCGCATCAAGAAAGACCAGAAGAACGAGTGGGATCTGCTGGAACTGGTGCGCGAAATCCCGACCGCCGAGCTGCCGCTGCCGGTCAAGAACAAGCGCTGAGATGGCCGACGTGAATAACCAGCAGCCGTCCTTGTCCACCCGCGGCCTGACGATCCGCTTCGGCGGCCACGTCGCCGTCAACGCGGTGACGGCCGACTTCTATCCAGGCACGCTGACGGTGATCGTCGGCCCCAACGGCGCCGGCAAGACGACCTATTTCAACCTGGTCTCGGGGCAGCTGCCGGCCACGGCGGGCAGCGTGCTGTTGAAGGGCGCGGATGTCACGCGTCTTGGTGCCGCACGCCGGACACGGCTCGGCATCGGCCGCGCCTTCCAGCTGACCAACCTGTTCCCCAACCTCACCGTCATCGAAAACGTGCGCCTGGCTGTGCAAAGCCGCGCCGGGGTCGGCATGAATATGTTCTCGGTCTGGTTCGGGCACAAGGAGCTGATCGCGCGCGCCGAGCATTACCTGGAGCGGGTGGCGATGGCGGGCAAGCGCGACGCCCACGTCGGCTCGCTCTCGCACGGCGACCAGCGCAAGCTGGAAGTGGCGATCCTGCTGGCGCTGGAACCCGACATCCTGATGTTCGACGAACCGACCGCCGGCATGAGCGTGGACGAGGTGCCGGTCGTACTCGACCTGATCCACGCGGTGAAACGCGATGCCAACAAGACCGTGCTGCTGGTCGAGCACAAGATGGACGTGGTGCGCCAGCTGGCCGACCGCATCATCGTGCTGCACAACGGTACCCTGGTGGCCGACGGCGAGCCCGCCGAGGTCATGCAATCGAAGATCGTCCAGGAAGCCTATCTTGGAACACCGGAAACCGAACATGCCTGATCCGCTCTTAACCCTGTCAGGCGTGCACACCCACATCGGCCGCTACCACATCCTGCAAGGGGTCGACCTGGTCGTGCCGCGCGGCGGCCTGTCGGTGCTGCTGGGCCGCAACGGCGCCGGCAAGACCACCACCCTGCGCACCATCATGGGCCTGTGGCAGGCCAGCGCCGGCGCGATCACCTTCGACGGCCGCGACATCACCAAATTGGCCACGCCCGACATCGCGCGCGCCGGCATCGCCTACGTCCCCGAGAGCATGGCGGTCTTTTCCAGTCTCACCGTGCGCGAGAACCTGCACCTGGCGGCACGCAACGGCCCGCTCGACCAGGCGCGCGTGGACTGGATCTTCGGCTTCTTCCCGGCCCTGAAAAAATTCTGGAATTACCCGGCCGGCAACCTGTCGGGCGGCCAGAAACAGATGGTGGCGATCGCGCGCGCAATCGTCGAGCCGCGCAAGCTGCTGCTGGTCGACGA
This sequence comes from Massilia sp. CFBP 13721, assembly GCF_014842025.1. GTDB lineage: Bacteria > Pseudomonadota > Gammaproteobacteria > Burkholderiales > Burkholderiaceae_D > Telluria. The sequence continues at coordinate 43,854 of NZ_JACYUY010000023.1, read as the reverse complement.
GCCGACCAAGGGCCTGGCCCCGGCCATCGTCCAGAGCCTGATCGCGGCCTTCCGCGAACTGAAGGACAGTGAGACGACGATCCTGCTGGTCGAGCAGAATTTCAATTTCGTGCGTTCGCTCGGCGACACCGTCAGCGTGATGGACGACGGCCGCGTGGCCCATGCCGGATCGATGGCGGCCCTGGCCCGCGACGACGAACTACAGCAGCGCCTGCTCGGGCTGGCGCTCGACTCCCACCAATAGGATTCATGATGAGTGCAACTTTACCTCTCGTACCTGTGGATTCCACAGCGGACGCGCCGCTGCCCAGCGCACCGCGCGACATCGCGCCGCTGCTGCTGGTGCCCGTGCTGGCCCTGGCCATGCTGCCGCTGGTCGGCAGTTTCCCGACCTGGGTTACCTTGACCGTCGCCGGCCTCGCCATGGGCATGATGATCTTCATCATGGCGAGCGGCTTGACGCTGGTGTTCGGCCTGATGGACGTGCTGAACTTCGGCCATGGCGCCTTTGTGTCGGTCGGCGCCTTCACGGCCACCCTGGTGCTGTTGCCGATGCGCTGGGCGCTGGAAGCCGATTCGCTGCTGCTCAACCTCGGCGTGCTCGGGCTGGCCGTCACGGTGGCCATGCTCGTCACCGCCCTGCTCGGCTGGGCCTTCGAGCGCGTCATCATCATGCCGGTGTATGGCCAGCATTTGAAGCAGATCCTGATCACGATGGGCGGCATGATCGTGGCCGAACAGCTGATCAACGTGATCTGGGGCGCGGAAACCATTCCGCTGCCGCTGCCGACCTCGCTGCGCGGCGCCATCTTCCTGGGCGACGCGGCGATCGAAAAATACCGCCTGCTGGCGGTCGTGGTCGGGCTGGTCGTGTTCGCCGTGCTGTTCCTGACTTTGAACCGCACCAAGATCGGTTTGCTGATTCGCGCCGGCGTCGAAAACCGCGACATGGTCGAGAGCCTGGGCTACCGTATCCGGCGCCTGTTCGTGGCCGTGTTCGCGGCAGGTTCGGCGCTGGCCGGCCTGGGCGGCGTGATGTGGGGCCTGTACAAGGAAACCCTGTCGGCCGCGATGGGCAGCGAAACCATCGTCATGATCTTCATCGTCATCATCATCGGCGGCCTGGGGTCGGTGGGCGGCTGCTTCATCGGCTCGATCCTGATGGCGCTGGTGGCGAATTACGCCGGCTTCCTGACGCCGAAATTCGCGCTGGTCTCGAACATCGCGCTGATGATCGCGGTGCTGATGTGGCGCCCGGCCGGCCTGTATTCGACATCGCGGGGCTGACCAATGAACCGACTTCTATCAGGCGACCTGCCGCGCAGCCGCATCCTCACCCTGGTGCTGCTGCTGGTCTTCCTCGGCCTGGCGTTCGCACCTTTCCTGACCTCGGGCGCGCGCCCGCTCAACACGGCGGCCACGATCTGCGTCTACATCGTGCTGGTGGCGTCCTACGACCTGTTGCTGGGCTATACCGGCATCGTCTCGTTCGCCCACACGATGTTCTACGGGATCGGCGCCTACGGCATCGGCCTGGGCCTGGCCTCCGTCGACGAGCCGACCTGGACGGCGGCGTTGACCGGCCTGGGCCTGGCGCTGCTGCTGGCGCTGGCGCTGGCTTTTGTCGTCGGCCTGTTCGCCCTGCGCGTGCGCGCCATCTTCTACGCCATGATCACGCTCGCGGTGGCGTCCTCGTTCGCGGTGCTGGCGTCGCAACTGTCCGATTTTACCGGCGGCGAGGACGGCAAGACCTTCAGCGTGCCGGAAGTGCTGTCGCCCGGCTTCACGCTGATGGAAACCGAGGTCTTCGGCCGTTCCATCGACGGCAAGCTGCTGACCTATTACCTGGTGTTCTTCGGTTGCCTGCTGCTGTTCCTGTTCCTGCTGCGCCTGGTGAACTCACCGTTCGGGCGCGTGCTGCAGGCGATCCGCGAGAACGAATTCCGCGCCGAGGCGCTCGGTTACCGCACCGTCGTCTACCGCATCTGGGCCAATTGCCTGGCGGCGCTGGTGGCGGCCCTGGCCGGCGCGCTGATGGCGCTATGGCTGCGCTACGTCGGCCCCAAGACTTCGCTCGGCTTCGAGGTGATGACCGACATCCTGCTGATCGTCGTCATCGGCGGCATGGGCACGATGTACGGCGCGGTGGTCGGCGCCGCGCTCTTCATCCTGGCGCAGAACTACCTGAAGGAACTGATGGCGCACGGCTCGGCGGCGCTGGAAGGCGTGCCCCTGCTGGCCGCCGCCCTGCATCCGGACCGCTGGATGCTGTGGCTGGGCGTGCTGTTCGTGCTGTCGATTTACTTCTTCCCGATCGGTATCGTCGGCAAGCTGCGCCTGCGCAGCTATCTCGCGCGGCGCTGACCCGTACCCGCGGACGGCGTCCTGCCGTCCGCAAATTTCCTCACAGCGTAGGTCGTAGGGTGGACCGGGCCACGAGAGGCGGCTCTGCCGTCCACGCGTAACGGTCACTTGCGCCGACATGGCAAAAAGAAAATTTCCGCGCTCATGGAATTCCTGCCCGCTCAGCCGCTGCGGACATTGAAGCTAGATCAAGGTTGGTGATCGTTCAGCTCATATGATGGACCGAGCCTGCCCTGAACCATCGTGGGCTCGTTACGGTCCGAATCATAACGGCGACCTTCAACCCGCCGTTGTACGTATTGCTGGCCCCTGGCCTGGGCGCGCCCTGCTCCATGCGCCGCATGCCGTCGATCTGAAGCTTGAGCGGAGACCCACCATGTCCTACCAGAGAACCCTCGCCATCCTGCCGTGCGCCCTGCTGTGCGCCGGCTTGTCGTCACCAGCCTTCGCCCAGGAGGGAGCGGGCCCGGCGCATCCTGCCACCACGCAATCCCCCGGCACCCAGTCCGGCATGATCGTCGTGCGCGACGCCCAGACCGGGCAGCTGCGCGCGCCTACCGCGGCCGAGAGCCGTGCGCTGGCGCCGCCGCCATCGGCCGCCATGCGCGCCCAGGGCCAGGCCCTGCAGCAACCGTCCGTGGTCACCCATCCGGGCGGCAGCCGCCAGGTGCGCCTCGGCGAACGCAGCCTCGTGTACTCGGTCGTCAAGCGCGGCGCCGACGGCAAGCTGGTCGAGCAGTGCGTGGAAGGCGCCGCTGCCGCCGAGAAAGCCGTCCACGCCCCCGCGTCCACCCAGCACAACGAGGAACATCGCCATGATTAAGCTGCAACCAGCCCGCATCGCCGCCCTCGTCCTGTCCTGCGCCGCCCTCGCCGGCGGCGCACACGCGGCCACCATCACCATCGTCAACCTGAACGAACCCGGCATCGGCTTCAACGACCCGACGCCGGTGGCCCCGATCGGCGGCAATCCGGGCACCACGCTCGGCCAGCAGCGCCTGATCGCCTTCCAGCACGCGGCCGACATCTGGGGCGCGACGCTCACCAGCAACGTGCCGATCCGTGTCGGCGCCTCCTTCGTGCCGCTGTCCTGCACCGCCGACAGCGCCGTGCTGGGTTCGGCCGGCGCCAACGAGATCTGGTCCGATTTTCCCAACGCACCGCGAGCAGCCACCTGGTATCCGAGCGCGCTGGCCAGCAAACTGGCCACCGTCGACGTGTCGAGTCCGGGCGAGCCGCACATCATCTCGCGCTTCAACTCGCGCCTCGGCCTGTTCCCCGACTGCCTGCCCGGCCCCGGCTTCTATCTCGGGCTCGACAACAACGCCGGCCCCGCGATCGACCTCGTCACGACGCTGCTGCACGAAATGGCGCACGGCCTCGGCTTCCAGACCTTCACCGACGACGAAACCGGCGCCGAGATCCAGGACATTCCCTCGGTCTGGGACCACTACCTGGTCGACAACCGCAGCGAGCAGACCTGGGTCAACATGACGCCGGCGCAACGGGTGGCCTCGGCGATCAGCGTCAACGGCTTGTCCTGGAACGGCCCGAACGTGACCGCGGCCGTGCCGGCGGTGCTCGATCCGCGCTCGCGCCTGACCATTCTCGGCAAGGCCGCTGGCAAGGCGGCCGGCCACTACCCGGTCGGCGACGCCTCGTTCGGCCCGCCGCTCGGCCGCAAGCCCGTCAAGGGCCACCTGATGCCGGTCATCGACCAGCCCGACGGCACGGGTCTCGCCTGCGCGCCGCTCAGCAAACGCAACGCCTGGGCCGTGCGCGGCAATATCGCCCTGGTCTCGCGCGGCACCTGCGGCTTCGTCGACAAGGCGCGCAACGTGCAGGCGGCCGGCGCGATCGGCATGGTGGTGGCGGACAACGCGCCGGGCGACCCGGCCGGCATGAGCGGCGATGATCCGAGCATCAGGATTCCATCGGTGCGCATCACGCAAGCGGCCGGCGTCAAGCTGCGCGCGGCGCTGCAAAACCGCTCGCGCAACCGCTCCAACGTGATCGCCAGCCTCGGTGTCGACCCGCACCGCCTGGCCGGCACCGACAGCAAACGCCGCATCCTGATGTACACGCCGAACCCGAATCAGCCGGGCTCGTCGGTATCGCACTACACCACGGACGCGAAACCGAACCAGCTGATGGAACCGGCGATCAATTCCGACCTGTCGCATACGGTCACGCCGCCGCGCGATCTCACCTACCCGTTGCTGCGCGACCTGGGCTGGTAAACAGTCGATAAAGCCGGCCCGGCAATAAAAAAGGCCCGGCCACCGAAAGGTGCCGGGCCTTTTTACGTCCGCGGACAATTACTTCTGTTCTTTTGCCTTGTAGGCAGCGACGCCGTTGACGATTTCTTCTTTCGCCGCGTCCGGGCCTTCCCAGCCGTCGACCTTGACCCACTTGCCTTTTTCGAGGTCCTTGTAGTGCTCGAAGAAGTGCTGGATCTGCTGCAGGCGCAGGTCTTGCAGGTCTTCCGGCTTTTGCCAGTGGCTATAGATCGGCAGGATCTTGTCGACAGGCACGGCAAGGATCTTGGCATCGCCGCCGGCTTCGTCGGTCATCTTCAGCACGCCGATAGCGCGGCAACGGACCACGACGCCCGGGAACAGCGGGAACGGGGTGATCACCAGCACGTCGCACGGGTCGCCGTCATCGGACAGGGTTTGCGGCACATAACCGTAGTTGCACGGATAGTGCATCGCGGTACCCATGAAGCGGTCGACGAAGATCGCGCCGGTATCCTTGTCCACTTCGTACTTGATCGGATCGGCGTTCATCGGAATTTCGATGATGACGTTGAAGTCGTTCGGCACATCGCGGCCGGCTGGGACGTTGTTCAAGCTCATGGGTTAATCCTTGGTTGCTGAAAATTCAATAAAGGGGAGCATTATATCTAATAGGCATAGGCTTGTGCGGCGCGGCGGCTTGTCGTGCGGATTGGGTCGACGTGTACCACGTTTGTGGATTTTCGATTGATCGAGCGATCGAACGCGGGCATGCCCGCCCTACGGTGCACAACGGTCTCGACTATTATCGTTGGCCGTCACATCACATCGAACGCGGGCATGCCCGCCCTACGTGCACAACGGTCTCGACTTATCGTTGGCCGACGCGTAACGTAGGGCGGGCATGCCCGCGGGTGTCACGGCATGCACATCGAAACGTGTCGCGTCAGCCCGGCGACAAGGTCAAAGCATCGTCGCCAGCGCACTCTGCCGGTAATGGCTCGCCGCCGGCCCCTCCTGCCCCAGCGCCTCGTGCATCTGCGCCAATTTGAGGTGGATGTCGCGCACCATGGGCGAGGCGGTGGCGTCCGACAGCGCCTGTTCCAGGTAGCGCTGGGCCTTGCCCCAGAGTTTCTGGCGCAGGCACAGGGAACCGAGGGTGAGCGCCAGTTCCGGGTCGTTCGGGTGCTCGCGCAGCCAGGCTTCGCAGTGTTCGATCTGGGCCAGCAGCGTGGGCGAACCGGCCGGTCCGGCGGCGTCGCGGTAGGCGCGCACGATGCGCTCGTCCCAGCCTGCCTGGAGGGCCTCTTCGGCGATCACGCGCGCCTCGTCGGGCAGGCCGCTGGCGTTGAAGGCGGCGGCGGCGCGCGCGGCAATGTAGGGCTTGGTGCGGTCCGCCGGCGGCACGCCGGCCCACACGCGCCGGATCGCTTCCGGATCGCGTCCCTCTTCCGACAGCAGCGCCTCGTAGGCCATCTCGCGCAGGCGCGCCGCCAATGCCGGGTGCAGCGCCTTGTGCTTGTCGAGGATGCGCACCAGGCGCAGCACTTCCGGCCAGTTGCGCGCCTGCTGATTCGCCTTCATCGACCATTGCAGGGCGTGGATGTGGCGCTGACCGCTGGCGTTCAGTTCGGCCACCGCTTCGAGGGCGGCTTCCGGCTGGTGGTCGTCGACCAGCAGTTCGATGACCGTCATCAGGCGCGCGGTCTTCAGGGCGTTGTCGTGGGCGACGCCAGCCAGCCAGGCCTCGCGCCGGGCCGGCTCGCGCATGCGGTGCGCGGCGCGCGCGCCGATCAGGGCGGCCAGGCCGGCATTCTCCGGCAGTTCGGCGGCGCGCATGGCCGCCTTTTCGGCATGGCCGAAGCGGCCTTCGAGCAGGGCTTTCAAGGCATCGCGCAAGCCCTTGTTGCCTTCGCGCTCACGCTTGCGCTGGCGGTAGGCGGCCACGCGGGTCGGCATGCGCAGCGTCGAGACGATCGCGCGCGCCACGCCGTACAGCGTCAGGAACAGCACCGCGAGCAGCACCACGAACAGGTTCAGGGACATGTCGATCCGGTGCGGCGGGTAGAAGAACACCACGTTGCCCGGATTGAAACGCGCCGTCACCGCGATGCCGATGGCCGTGGCCATCAGGGCGACCAACCAGAGAAGTAGACGCATAAGTATTAAATCAAGGCTTCTTGTAGTTGCGTACGGCGTTCAGGCTGTCGGCCAGGGTCGGCATCTCGATCGCGAGATTGTTCGCCTGCACCTGGCGCAGCGCCGCCTGCGCCTGCTGGGTGGTGCGGGCGCGCGTGTCGAAATACTTGTCCAGGGTTTGCTGGGCCGCGGCCAGATCGCCGGCGAAGGTGGTCTCGTCGCGCGAGAGCAAGGCCAGGCGGGCATTCAGCAGGCGCAATTTGAGGTTTTCGCGCACAAAATAATTCTGGTCGGGCGAGAGCATCAGCGCTTCCGGCGTGTTGACGCTGCGTACCCGGATCAGCTGGCGCACGTCGTCCCACATTTCTTCGCTCCATTCGCGCCAGGTAGCAAGCATGCGCGCGCCGATGCCCATCGTGGCCTCTGGCGCTGCCACGGCCGTAGCCGGGGCTGGCTGGCCGCGCTGTGCGCGCACTGGCGCCGCCGGCAGCAGCGGCTTTTCGTCCGACAACAGCGGCAGCGTATCGACCTGGGCGATGACGCTGTCCAGGCGCAGGGCCACGCCGGCCAGGTCGACGGCCGGCGTCGCCTTCAGTTTTTCGAGGTCGGCGGCGATCGCACGCCGCACGATGATGAATTGCGGCTTGTCGGAACGGGCCAGCGAACGGTCGGCATTCTGCAGCGCCAGCAGCGCGCCCTGCACGTTGCCGGCCAGCTGCAACTGCTGGCTGGCGGTGGACAATACCTGTTCCACTTCCGACAGCGCCCATTCGTCGCGGCTCTTCGACAAGTCCGCGTACAGCTGCTCCAGGGCCAGCTGCTGGCTCTGGTTTTCGAGCTGGCGGCTTTCCAGCACGCCGACCTTCAGTTGCAGCGCTTTCGACTGCTCGGCGATGTCGCGCGCCAGCGACGCGGTTTCGGCGGCGGTCTGGTTGCCCTTTTGCAGGCTGCGCGCCATTTCCTGGCGCAGCGTGTTGATGCGGCTATGGCTCGACCAGGTCTGCGCCGCCAGCAGCACGGCCAGTGCGATCACGGCCAGCGGCAGCGGACGCGTCAGCCGCTCGCCCAGGTCTGGACCCGCCCTGCGCTCGGGCGCGCGCGGACGATACGATTCGGCAGCCTGCGCGGGCGGTGCAGGGTGGGCGGAAGGCTGCTCCGGTGGCAGCTCTGATTGGTTCGGCAATTCGTTCATTGTTTAGATTGTAGCGCGGCAAGCAAACGCTCGTCGCCCGAGCCGGTAAGCGTCACATGCGCCAGCCCGAGCGCCTGCGCGGTGGCGGCGATGCGGGCGTGCGGCACGACGACGTGCTGCTGTTGCATTTGTGTCACAAAAGTCGCGCCAAGCTGCTCCAGCAGGTCGAACAGCCCGCGCAGCGCTTCCGAGCTGGTGATGATCCAGTCGTTCGGCGTTGCCAGCAAGGTACGCAATGTATCCCCCAGCGCAGGCGTGAGCAGCGGCACGCTGCGGCGGTAGGCCGGCACCACAGTCACGGAGGCGCCGGCGGCGCGGAAACCGTCGGCCATCAGCTCGCGCCCGGACTCGCCGCGCACGATCAGCACCTGCTTGCCCGCCAATGCGGCCAGGTCGAGCGAAGCCAGCAGATTCTCCGAATCGCTGCGCGTCGGATCGAGCGGACCGAGGATGGTGGCATTCCCGGTGGTAAGGCCATGGCGCGCCAGCGCCGCGCGGCTGCCCTCGCCCAGCACGGCCAGCGCCACCTGGCGCGGCCAATGGGACACATGGGCAAACGCCGCGTCGATGGCGTTCGGCGAGACAAAGGCAGCCAGCGCATAGCGTTCGAGACCGGCCAGCGCCGCCGCCAGTTGCGTCTGGTCCGCCAGCGGCGCAATCTCCAGCAGCGGCAACAGCACCGGCGTGCGCCCGGCTGCGGCCACGGCCTGCGCCAGGCTGTCGCACTGCGCGCGCGGACGGGTGATGACGACGGAACCGGACATCAGCGTGAACGCAGGGCGTCAGGCATCGGCCGCGGCATCCTGCAGGCACGCGGCCAGGATCGCCTGGGCATCCTGTTTTTCCAGCAGCGCGGAGACTTGCTCGCCCAGCAGCGCGGGTTGGTCCGCCGGCCCGCTCAGCTCGGCAAAGGCGCTGCGCGTGCCGTCCGGCGTGGCGACCATCGCGCGCAGGTGCATGCGCTCGCCGTCGACGGTCGCATGCGCCGCCAGCGGGATCTGGCAACTGCCGCCAAAGAATTTCGAGACCTTGCGCTCGGCCAGCACCGCGTGGAAGGTGTCGGTGTGGTTCAGCGGCGCCATCACCGCGCGCAGGTCGACGCCATCGGAGCGTTCGCCGCTGGCGACTTCGATCGCCATCGCGCCCTGCCCCGCCGCCGGCAGGCTGAGTTCGGGATCGAGCACGCTGCGAATGCGCTGCGGCAGGCCCAGGCGGATCAAACCGGCGGCGGCCAGGATGATCGCCGCGTACTCGCCGCGATCGAGTTTACCTAGGCGCGTATCGAGGTTGCCGCGCAGCGGTTTGATGACGAGTTGCGGGTAGCGCGCCGCGACCAGGGCCTGGCGGCGCAGGCTGCTGGTGCCGACGACGGCGCCCGGCGGCAGGTCGGCCAGGCTGGCATAATCGTTCGAGACAAAGGCGTCGCGCGGATCTTCGCGCTCGAGCACGGCGGCCAGGGCAAACCCTTCCGGCAAGTCCATCGGTACGTCTTTCAGCGAATGCACGGCCAGGTCGGCGCGCCCTTCCGCCATCGCGACCTCGAGTTCCTTCACGAACAAGCCTTTGCCGCCGACCTTGGACAGGGTACGGTCGAGGATCTGGTCGCCGCGCGTCGTCATGCCGAGAATGCTGATTTGACAATCTGGATATAATGCGGCGAGACGGTCGCGCACATGCTCCGCTTGCCACATGGCCAGGCGGCTCTCGCGCGAGGCGATCACCAGTTGCGTTGGCAAGCGTTTTCCAGGCTCCTGCTGCGTCATGTCTTTGCTTTCAAAACGGATTCTTTCACTGTCGTTGCGTCTACCCGGCCGATGCCAGGAACTGCTGCATCAGGCCACTTGCATAAGATCACAAATTTTAGCATGCGGTCTCCCCTAAAACATGGTCGATGGCCATGCCTGTTGTGTACCTGACAATCGAGAGAACAGTGGCCGATATGGATAAACCAGTTACACCCGAAATGAACGACAGCCGGAGCGCCGCCGTCGACAAGGATGCTCCGCTGAAGGAAGACATCCGCCTGCTCGGCCGCCTGCTCGGCGACGTACTGCGCGACCAGGAAGGCGATGCCGTCTTCGACGTCGTCGAAACGATCCGCCAGACCGCCGTGCGCTTCCGGCGCGACGCCGATCCCGAAGCCGGCGAAGAGTTGACGACGCTGTTGCACAAGCTCACGCGCAACCAGACGATTTCGGTGGTGCGCGCCTTTTCCTATTTTTCGCACCTGGCGAACATCGCCGAAGACCAGCACCACAACCGCCGCCGCCGCGCCCACCTGCTGCAGGGTTCGCGTCCGCGCGAAGGCAGCGTCGGCCATGCGCTCGGCAAGCTGCGCGGCGCCGGCGTCGACCAGAAAACGGTCGAGACCTTCCTGCGCAATGCCCTGATCTCACCGGTGCTGACCGCCCACCCGACCGAAGTGCAGCGCAAATCCATCCTCGACGCCGAGCACGACATCGCGCGCCTGCTGGCCGAACGCGACGGCGCCCTGACGCCGAAGGAGCAAGTGCGCAACCTGCAGCTGCTGCACGCGCGCATCGCCACCCTGTGGCAGACGCGCATGCTGCGCTACACCAAGCTGACGGTGGCCGACGAGATCGAGAACGCCCTCTCCTACTACCGCATCACCTTCCTGCGCGAGCTGCCCGCGCTGTACGACGACATCGAAGACGAGATCGGCGTCCAGTACCACGGCAACGCGGCGCAGTTGGGCGACGCCGCCTACGTGCAGATGGGCAGCTGGATCGGCGGCGACCGCGACGGCAATCCGAACGTGAACGCCGACACCATGCGCCACGCGACGATGCGCCACGCCACCACCATCCTCGACTTTTATCTCGACGAAGTGCATGCGCTCGGCGCCGAGCTGTCGACCTCGACCCTGATGGTCGAGGTCACGCCGGCCATGCAGGCGCTGGCCGACCGCTCGACCGACCAGTCCGAACACCGCGCCGACGAACCCTACCGCCGCGCCCTGATCGGCATGTACGCGCGCCTGGCCAGCAGCGCGCGCGAACTCGGCGCCACCAACATCCTGCGCAAGGAAGTCGGCCATGCCGAGCCGTATGCCGACGCCGCGGAATTCGCGGCCGACCTCGACGTGCTGGCCGATTCGCTGCGCCTGAACCACGGCGCCATGCTGATCGTGCCGCGCCTGGCAGGCTTGATGCGCGCCGCGCACATCTTCGGTTTCCACCTGGCTTCGCTCGACATGCGCCAGACCTCGGACGTGCACGAGCGCGTGCTGGCCGAGCTGTTCGAAAAGGCGAAGGTCGAAGCCGACTACGCGGCGCTGTCGGAGGACGATAAAGTAAAGCTGCTGCTGCTCGAGATCGCCCAGCCGCGGCTGCTGTATTCGCCATTCGAGACCTATAGCGACGAGACGCAGTCGGAACTGGCCATCGTGCGCGCCGCGCGCGAGATCCGCCAGCGCTACGGCGCGCGCGCGATCCGCAACTACATCATCTCGCACACCGAGGCGGTGTCCGACCTGCTCGAAGTGCTGCTGCTGCTGAAGGAAGCGGGCCTGCTGCGGCCATCCGCCGGCGTGTCGGACGTGATGGTGATCCCGCTGTTCGAGACCATCCCCGACCTGCAAAGCGCCGGCGCCATCATGGAAGCCTTCATGGCCCTGCCGCCGGTCACGCGCATCGTCCACAATGCGGGCCGGTTGCAGGAAGTCATGCTCGGCTATTCCGATTCGAACAAGGACGGCGGCTTCCTCACCTCGAACTGGGAGCTGTACCAGGCCGAACTGAAACTGGTCGACGTGTTCGAGCGCGCCGGCGTCAAGCTGCGCCTGTTCCACGGCCGCGGCGGCACGGTCGGACGCGGCGGCGGCCCCAGCTACCAGGCGATCCTGGCGCAGCCGCCGGGGACGGTGAACGGCCAGATCCGCCTGACCGAACAGGGCGAGATCATCGCCTCGAAATTCTCGAATCCCGAGATCGGCCGCCGCAACCTGGAACTGCTGGTCGCCGCCACGCTGGAAGCGAGCCTGATGCCGCATGCGGCGGAAGGCGCGAAAGCCGAGCGCCTGGCCCAGTTCGAAGGCGTGATGGCGGAACTGTCGCAGCGCGCCTACACGGCTTACCGCGACCTGGTCTACGAAACGCCGGGCTTCACCGACTATTTTTTTGCCGCCACCCCGATCGCCGAGATCGCGGAACTGAATCTCGGCTCGCGCCCGGCTTCGCGCAAATCGACGCGCCGCATCGAAGACTTGCGCGCGATTCCCTGGGGCTTTTCCTGGGGCCAGTGCCGCCTGCTGCTGCCGGGCTGGTACGGCTTCGGCGCGGCCGTCGCCGGCTGGCTGGAGGACGATGCCGATGGCCAGCGCCTGGCGACACTGCAGGCGATGTTCCAGGAATGGCCGTTCTTCGCCACCCTGCTCTCGAACATGGACATGGTGCTGGCCAAGACCGATCTCGCCATCGCCTCGCGCTATGCCGGCCTGGTGCCGGACAAGGCGCTGCGCGAACGCATCTTCAAGCGCATCGCCGCCGAGCACGGCGAAACGCTGCGCCAGCTGGAAGCGGTGACGGGCACCGGCGAACGCCTGGCCGCCAACCCGTTGCTGGCACGCTCGATCCAGAACCGCTTCGCCTACCTCGACCCGCTGAACCACCTGCAAGTCGAACTGATCCACCGCCACCGCGCGATGTCGCGCAAGGCCGGCGAAGGCGGCGAGATGGACCCGCGCGTGCACCGCGGGATTCATTTGTCGATCAATGGGGTGGCGGCGGGGTTGCGCAATACCGGTTGATGCATTTGCTGTATCTACCCGCATGCGCATGCCGATGTGCATGCGTCACGCGTGGGCTCGCGGAGCCCACCCTACGGTGCACCGCCGTCCGTAGCAAGTTCACGGGACCGTAACGTAGGGTGGGCTCTCCGAGCCCACGCGAACGTGTGCACCGTGTTGGCCCACGAACGCGGCGCTAACACTATCGGCCTGCACACGCCGTCGCGGATCATTCGCAACGCCCCCCGTTGCGCAAACGCATCACTCCCCCACTGATCCTGATCAGTGTCCCTGCGCGTTCAGCTTTTGTCCCGAGACAATAGCCGACCAGCAACCCATACTGCGAGGCTGAGCCCTCTCCAGAAAGGTGACGCCGGTGCGTTCGACGCTGACCAAAAAAACCCGATCCGACGGCAGGACCAGCGCACGTTTGAACCAACTGCGCCGCAGCAGCAGCCTGGCCGCGCATGCACGCTGGGCGGCGCTGACGAGCGACCACGCGCGCCTGCAGGCACGCTTCGACCTGCTGCGCGAAGCCACCAGCGACGGCCTGTGGGATGTCGAACTGGGCGAGCGCAAGCTGACTGATCCCGCCAACGAATTCATCTGGTCGGACCAGGTGCGGCGCCTGGTCGGCTACCGCGACGAAACCGACCTGCCCAACGGGCTGCGCAGCTGGATGGAACTGCTCCATCCCGACGACATGGCCGGCGCCGTGGCCGCGTTCACCGCGCACATCCTCGACCGCACCGGCCAGACGCCTTACGACGTCATCTACCGCATGCGCCACAAGAACGGCGAATACCGCTGGTTCCGCGCCCTCAGCTACGCCCAGCGCAACGCGTCCGGGCGCGCCATCCGCGTGGCCGGCGCGCTGACCGACATCACCGACCGCCGCGCCATGCTCGACCTCAAGCGCTATGCCGAAGCGATCATCGCCAGCCTGCCGACCGGCCTGATGATCCTGAGCGACACGCTGGCGGTGGTGAGCATGAACCGCGCCTTTTGCGACATCCTGAAACTGGCCGACGAAGACGCCGCGCGCGGCCTCGACATGGGCGCGATCGCGCTGCAGGCCGGGCTGCGCGAGGAAGCCGCCGCGGTGCTGGCCGCGGGCGGCACCCGCCACGGCATCGGCGTGGCGCTCGGCGAAAAGCGCCTGCGCATGGCGATGGCCGGCATCGAGCTGGCCGAAGGCGAACGGCGCCTGCTGGTGATGGCCGAAGACGTCACCGAAGAACAGCGCCTGCGCGAAGAAGCCAGGAGCCACGCCGCGCGCTACCGCGACCAGGCCTCGCTGCTGGACAAGGCGCGCGACGCGATCATCGTGCGCGGCATCGACGGCCGCGTGCAGTTCTGGAACAAGGGCGCGCAGCGGCTCTATGGCTGGACCTCGGAAGAAGTGCTGGGCAAGCAGATCGACCACTGGCTGTACCACGACGGCCCCGCGGCCTCGTGCGCGGTGGTGCAGACCACGCTGTGCGAAGGCGAATGGAGCGGCGAAGTGGCGCAGCGGCGCAAGGATGGCTCGCTGCTGATGGTCGAGGGTTACTGGACGCTGGTGCGCGACGAGGAAGAGCTGCCCAAGTCCTTTTTGGTCATCAATACCGACATCACCCAGCGCAAGGCCAGCGACGAAAAGATCCGCAACCTGGCCCTGTACGACACGCTTACCGGGCTGGCCAACCGCACCCTGTTCACCGAACGCCTGGGCGCGGCGCTCGAACGGGCGCGCATCAGCCAGCAGCCGCTGGCGGTACTGTTCATGGACCTGAACCGCTTCAAGGAAATCAACGACACGCAGGGACACGGCGTCGGCGACCAGGTGCTGGTGCGGGTGGCGCGCCGCTTCCAGGCCGCGCTGCGCGAAGAGGAAGTGCTGGCGCGCCTGGCCGGCGACGAATTCGTGGTCGTGGCCGAACGCGCCGACGCGCGCACCGCCGCCATCATCGGCGAGCGCCTCGGCGCCGCCCTGGCCGACCCGGTGGCGACCCACGGCCAGACCTTCTCGGTCGGCCTCTCGATCGGCATCGCCACCTGGCCGCGCGACGGCGCCGACATCGAAGACCTGCTCAAGCGCGCCGACATCGCCATGTACCGCGCCAAGGCCGCGGGCGGCGGCTACATGTTCTACCAGCCCGAGATGAGCGTGGGCCTCCTGGAAAGCATGGAGCTGGCCAAGGACCTGGGCCGGGCGCTGGCCGAGGGCGCGCTCGAACTGCACTACCAGCCACAGGTGAACCTGGCCAGCGGCGCGCCGATCGGCGCCGAAGCGCTGCTGCGCTGGCGCGACCCGCGCCGTGGCTGGGTCAGCCCGGCCACCTTCATCCCGATCGCCGAAAACCGGCGCATGATCGGCGCGCTCGGCAAATGGGTGCTGGGCGAAGCCTGCCGCCAGCTGCGCGCCTGGTTCGACGCCGGCATGCGCTTTCCGGGCCGGCTCTGGATCAACCTGTCGGCGCAGCAGCTCGACGACCCGGACACCGTCGTCCACATCCGCACGATGACGGCCGAAGCCGGGGTGCCGCCTTCGAGCCTGGGCCTGGAACTGACCGAGAGCGGCCTGATGGCCGACGTCGAAGGCGCGATCCGCACCATGGCGACGCTGCGCGCGGACGGCTTCGCCATCGCGATCGACGACTTCGGCACCGGCTACTCGTCGCTGGCCTACCTGAAGCGCCTGCCGGCCGACAAGCTCAAGATCGACATGAGTTTTGTGCGCGACATGCTGCGCGACCACCACGACCACACGATCGTCACCACCATCATCGGCATGGCGCGCAACCTGGGACTCGAAGTGATCGCCGAAGGGGTGGAGGAACACGCCCAGTCGCAAGCGCTGCGCACGCTCGGCTGCGACCAGGCGCAGGGGTATCACTTCGGCCGGCCGGAGCCGGCGGAGGTGTTCGCAAGCAGGTGGCTGGTCGTTGAAGACGCAGCCGCGTAGGGTGGGCGGCTATACCTCTTGGTTTGCGGACCAGAGGCGTTTGCGCCGCCCACGCGTTCAAAGGAGGCGGACCGCCGCGGTCGATCATCCCGCGCCATGACTTTCCGGGTGCTGGTCATGGTCGCGCTGTTCAAGCGCGGCGGTCCACCTATGTTGAACGCGTGGGCGGCGCGTTTGTCGCGTAGACGCAGACAGACCTGTTCAGCCGCCCACCCTACCGGTCAATTACAAGTTCCCAGCGTCTCCCCCCGGTTGATGAACGCCTGCACCGCGCTGGGCGCCACGCACACGTTCCAGTCCTTGCCCTTGCCCGGCTTGTGGCACACCGCCACCTTGCCGTCGCCGCAGCGCGCGTCGATCACCGGCACGGTCACGCTGGCCACCGCCGGGCAGCCGTTCTCGCCCGTCGCCTGCACCGTGAACGCATAGGTCCCGGCGGCGGTCGGCGTGAAGGTCGCGGCGGCGCCATTCGCCGCGAGGCCAGCCGCCGCCGTCCATGCAAAGCCGGTGCCCGCACCGGCATCGGCCGCCGTCAGGATCAGACTCTGCGCGCCATACCCGAGCACGATGGTGTTCGCGCCGGCGCCGGTCGGCGTCGCATCCAGCCGGCCCACAGTGATCGAAGGCTGCGGCACACGCCCGAGCACGTTCACGGTGGCTTCGGCGGAGGCGCTCAGCCCGGCCTTGTCGACGGCGGTGAGGACGACCCGGCGCGCGCCGATGTCGCTGCAGCTGAACGTCGTCTGCGAAGCGGCGAGCGATTCGATGCCCCAGTTGTCGCTGCTGCCGCCGTCGATAGCGGCCGGCTGCAGGGTCGCCGTGCCGCCGGCCAGCGTCAGCGCCGCGTCGCGGGTGCGCACGACCGGCGCTTCGAAGTCGTTGCTGACCACGTTCGCCGGCGCGCTTTCCTGGCTCAGGCGGTTCAGCGCGGTGACCGTGTAGTAGTAATACTGCCCGGGTCCGGCCCCCGTATCGGCGAAGGCGTTGACGGCGCCGTGGGTCACGCCGAGCAGGTTCTGCGCGGCCTCGAGGTCGATGGCGCGCTCGGGCGAACGGTACACCGCGAACTGGCGCACCTTTTCCAGCTCGTCGCGCGTGTCCGCGGCCGGGGCCCAGGCCAGCACGACGGCATTCTCGCCCGCGCTGGCGGCGAGGTTCGCGGGTGCGGGCGGCCTGATCTCGCTCTTCCACGGCATCGGCGGGATCAGCGCCGGCCGGTTGTACACGTTCTGGCGCAGGTCGGTGCGGTAGCCGAGCGGATCGGCGGCGAGGAAGGCGTGGCGGAAGTGGATCTGGCCGGCGATGTGGGTTTGCGCGCGGTTCAGTGCGATCTGGTTGGCGATCTGCTTCGGATCGAGCCAGCCGGCGGTGTTCATCTTGTAGTCGGCGAGACCAATGTACATATGGCGCCCGAAGCTGTTCTCGTTCCACCACGGCACCAGCAGCTTGTAGTCGGAACCGGTCTGGCCGATGTACCAGTAGACCTGCGGCGCCAGGTAGTCGACCCAGCCTTCGCGCAGCCAGGTGCGGGTGTCGGCGAAATTGGTCACGAAATGCTGGTTGGCGCCGGCGGAGGTGGGCGAGCCGACCGCCGGGTCGGTCGAACTGCGGTAGATGCCCGAGGGCGACACGCCGAACTTGACCCAGGGTTTGACGGCGCGGATGCGCGCGTTGACGCCGGCGATCAAGAGGTTGATGTTGTCGCGGCGCCAGTCGGCGCGGCCGGCGGTCGTCGCCGGGAAGCCGCGCGGGTCGAGCGCATAGGCGGCATCGTCGGCGATGGTCCCGGCAGGATAGAAATAATCGTCGAAGTGGATGCCGTCGACGTCGTAGCAGTTGACGATGTCCATGATCACATTGGTGACGTGATCGCGCACGGCGGCCAGGCCCGGGTTCAGGATCTTGACGGTGCCAACGGTCAGCATCCATTCGGGATGGGTACGCGAGACGTGGGTTGCCGCATACTGGCCCGGCGTGTTCTCGGTGGCGGTATTCGCCACCGCGCGGTAGGGATTGATCCAGGCGTGGAATTCGAGACCGCGCTTCCTCGACTCGTCGATAGCGAATTGCAGCGGGTCCCAGCTCGGAGCCGGGGCGCTGCCCTGGTTGTTGGTGAGATAGTAGGACCAGGGTTCGAGGTCGCTCGGGTACATGGCGTCGGACTGGCTGCGCACCTGCAGGAAGGCGGCGTTCATGCCGGTGGCGACGTTGTGGTCGAGGATGGCGGCCAGCGCGTCGCGTTGCTGGACCGGGGTCTGGGTGCGGTTCGGCCAGTCCAGGCTCAGGTGGGTGCTGATCCAGACGCCGCGCAGTTCGCGCTTGGGTGACGCTTCCTGGACATCGGCGTGCGCCACGGGTGTCAATGCGGCGACCAGCATGCAGGCTGCCGCGGCAAGCAAAAGTTTTTTCATGTCGTGTGTTTTTTGCGAGGTTGAACGCACCCGTGCGAATGCGCCAGTGGCGGTCCCACGGCGCCTCTCCAAGCGCCCCGGCGTTGCCATCTTTTTAAGAGGTTACGCGCGCCAAATCGGGCCAACCAATGAAATTGCTGGCGTGTCGCATAACCTGTATGTATGACGCAGGCCGGTCAGCGCCGGATCGACAGCCCTACCGTAAAACTGGCGTACGGCGTGCGGTCGTTCAGGCCGCGCGAAAACATGGTGTCGATCTGGCAGTCGCTTGAAACGAACCAGGCCGCGCCGACGTCGAAGCGCGCCTGGGTGCCACCGTGGCGGCTGCGCGCGATCTGCGGCAGCGCGATTTCGGCGAAGCCGTGCAGGCGCTCGCTGAAGGCCTTTTCCAGTACCGCGCCGAAGATGCCGTAGGTGTAGCGGCCGCCATCGTCATCGCTTTCAACGGCGACGCCCGGCATCAGGCCGAGTTCCAGCTCGCCCGGCAGCGCCCATTCGCCCACCACCCGCAGCGAAGGCCGCACGCCTTCGCCGCGCAGGCGCCGCGAGCCGGTCGGCAGCTCGGCGTCGACCAGCACGCCCAGCGAGGGGCGCATGCCGTCGCCGTCGAGGACGTGCCAGCTCAGCCCCAGCGCGGTATCGGCATAGCCGGCGACGGTGCTGCGTTCGCCGCTCTCCGTGTCGCGGCTGTGGCGAATGGTGCGCCCCTCGGTCTCGATGCGCATTTCGAGCGACTCGCCCAGCCCCACGCGCAGCAGGGTCGGCATTGAATAGGTGCGTGCGCCGCCGCTTCCGCCACCGTCGCCGCGTTCACGCTCGACCAGCACGCCGGTCTCGAGCTGCACCCTGCCCTTGCCGACGACTTCGCTCGTTTCGACCAGGTCGGGGCGGTCGCTGACGATCTGCCCTCCTTTTTCCTGGGCCTGCGCCGCGGCACAGCCGATGGTCAACAGCAGGAAGCAACGGGCGATCGGTCGAAACATGCATACTCCGGGATGACAGGGCAATGTTCGATCTTACAACTGCCGAACGTGCCCGGCCAGTCCGATTGCATGGCTCAGACGGTAGCGGGAGCGGCCAGCAAATGGCGCTTCTCCCCTTGCGCTGCGCCCTCCTCCAGCTTGAACACGGCCACCACCCGCGCCAGCGTCGCCGTCTGCTCTTCCAGCGCGCCGGCGGCGGCCGCCGCTTCCTCGACCAGGGCCGCGTTCTGCTGGGTAGCGTCGTCCATTGTCGCGATCGTCTGGTTGACCTGACCGATGCCCTGACTTTGCTCCGTACTCGCGGCATCGATCTCGCGCATCAGGCTTGCCACCCGGCCGACCGCCTGCACGATGCCAGTCATGGTTGCACCGGCGGTATCAACCAGGCGTGCGCCCGCCTCCACCTTGCCGACCGAGTCGTCGATCAACTCCTTGATTTCCTTTGCCGCGGCGGCCGAGCGCTGCGCCAGGTTGCGCACCTCGCTGGCGACCACCGCAAAGCCGCGGCCCTGCTCGCCGGCGCGCGCCGCTTCCACGGCCGCGTTCAACGCCAGGATATTCGTCTGGAAAGCGATGCCATCGATGACACCGATGATGTCGGCAATCCTGCGCGAACTGGCGGTGATCGAACCCATCGTGGTGACGACTTCGCCCACCACGTCGCCGCCCCGTTGCGCCTGCTCGCTGGCCGAGAGCACCAGGGTATTGGCCTGGCGCGCGTTGTCGGCGTTCTGGCGCACGGTCGAGGTCAGCTCCTCCATGGCGGCGGCCGTCTCTTCCAGGCTCGACGCTTGCGCTTCGGTGCGCTGCGACAGGTTCATGTTGCCGGCGGCGATTTCACTCGATGCGCCGGCGATCGCATGGCTGCTGCGCCGCACTTCGCTCATCGTATGGTTCAGCGACGAGACGAAGCGGTTGAAGGCGTCGGCCAGCAGCCCGACTTCGTCGCCCGATTCGACCGGCATGCGCCGCGTCAGGTCGCCCTTGCCGTCGGCGATTTCGCCCAGCATGGCGGCGGCGCGCGCCACCGGCGCCGCGATCGCGCGGCTGACCAGGAAGATGACGAACATGCCGATGCCGCCGCCGACCACGCCGGCCACCAGCGCGGCGATGGTCGCCGAACGCGCCAGGTCGCCCAGCACTTCCGCTTCCGGCACTTCGGCGACCACGTACACGTCCAGTTCCGGCATGTACGAGGAGGCGACGATCAGGGTACCCAGCGGCGAGTCGTGGCTGGCGTGGACGAAGCCGCGCTTGTCGAACAGCGTGCCTGCCAGGGCTGCGCCGAAGCCCGGCAAGTCCTTGATGTTGTGCTCGCCGTCGGCCAGTGCCGGGTCGCGGTGCAGGACGATGGCGCCGTTCGGACGCACCAGGAAGACGTGGCCCGACTTGCCTACCTTGTGGGCGCGCACCGCGTCGGCCATCGCCTTGACCGACAAGCCCAGGCCGGCCACCGCCAGCTTGCCCGCGCCGGCGTCGACGCGGGCATTGATGAACAGCTTCATTTCGCCTGTCTTCGGATCGGGGTCGAGGTTGAGCTCATACGGCTTGCCGGTGGCGAGGAAGGCATCCATCCAGGCGTCGCGCGGACTGCCCTTTTCCATCATGTAGGAAAGGCCGGTCTCGTCCATGAACTTCATCTGGGCCGGCGACGCCCAGAACACGGTCACCGCCTTGTTCAGCGCCTTCATCTTGGCCGCGTAGGCGCGCCAGGCATCCAGGCCGCTGTCGGCCAGGCCGTCGCGCTCCCAGGCATGCAGGTAACTGTTGTGGGCCACGCCGAGCGAAGCGGTGACCGGGCCGCTGACCTGGCGCAGGATATCGTTGCGGATGGCGCTGACGACGGCCGGCAGCTCCCCCTCGACGGCACGCTCGTGCAAGCCCTTGCCGGTCAGCGCGACGCTGAGAGTGGACGAGATCAGCAGGAACAGCAGCAGGCAGGCGGCCATGCTGAGCATGAGCTTGGTCCGGATGGAGGCGCGGCGGAGGAATTGGGCGGGCATGGGAAGTCGCTGTGAGAATGTGTGGAAATGTTTCCTTGTCGCATCTTCGCCGTGCACGCGCGGGGGCGTCAACCGGTTTGGCGGGAAGTGTTTATACAGTTTTAAGGAACTGTTGTGATTTGGTCGGATTCGGGAGAGGTTGGATATAAAACATGCAATGGCAATGGGCGCCCGAGACCTGTAAGGTGGGCGGCTATACCTCTACAGTTTGCAAGCCACAAGCGTTTGCGCCGCCCACGCGTTCAGCCAGCCGGTGATCTGTCGCGAGGTTTCCGAGTGTGGTTGAACGCGTGGGCGGCACCCATGCAGCGGCTAGGCATGC
This sequence comes from Massilia sp. CFBP 13721, assembly GCF_014842025.1. GTDB lineage: Bacteria > Pseudomonadota > Gammaproteobacteria > Burkholderiales > Burkholderiaceae_D > Telluria. Next base: position 22,509 of record NZ_JACYUY010000023.1, on the reverse strand, counting down.
TTCATGGGTCTAGCCGCCCACCTTACGGGCCTGTGCATCGTTCCTGAAATAAAAAAGCCGCCGGGGCGAGTGGCCCGGGCGGCTTTTTGCGGTCGCCGGCAGGGCCGGCGTTATCGATTTCTTACTTCGATTCGAGCGCAACGGCGTGGCCGGCCTTGGCGACTTCGTGGTCGACCGACTTGCGCACCGTGGCCACCTGGGCTCCGGTAGCGGCCGGGGCGTTGTTGCCCCAGCTCTGGCGAACGAAAGTCGCCAGTTGCGCGGTTTCCGGGTCCGACAGGCGCCAGGCGAAGGCCGGCATGCCGAGGTCCGACGGCGCCGTCTTCGTCGACGGCAGCTTGCTGCCGGCCAGGATCACGCGGATCAGCGAGCTCGGGTCTTGCGCCAGCACCGTCGGGTTGCCCGGCAGCGCAGGGAAGACGATCGCGTTCGACTTGCCGTCGGTACGGTGGCAGGCCGCGCAATTGTCCAGGTACAGCTCGGCGCCGCGGCCCTTCTGCACGCCGGCAAACAGCTCTTTCGCGGTCTGGTCATTGGCCACGAACGTCGCCTTTTCGCCGCCCGATGCCGGCAGCGATTTCAAGTAGACCGCCATCGCGTTCAGGTCGGCATCCGTCATGTGCTGGGTGCTGTGCGAGACCACGTCGGCCATCGGGCTGCCGACCACTGCGCTGTGGGCGTTACGCGCGCCCTTCAGCGTGTCGACGATGTCCTTCTGGCTCCAGTTGCCCATGCCGTCGGCCTTGTCGCCGCGCAGGTTGACGGCCAGCCAGCCGTCGATCAGCGTGCCGCCCGACAGGTAGGCCGGACCGGATTCGTCCAGCGCCAGTTCGCTCATGGTGGCGGAGCGTGGCGTGTGGCAGCTGCCGCAGTGGCCCAGGCTTTGCACCAGGTAAGCACCGCGCGCCATCTCGGCGCTGGCATACTTGCCCATGTCGACCGGCGCGACGGCGGGCGCGAACTGCTTGCGCCAGATCGACAGCGGCCAGCGGATCGACAGCGGCCAGGCGATGTCGGTGCCGCGGTTCGCGGCTTCGACCGGCGCCACGCCTTTCATGAAGTAGACGTACAGGGAACGCACGTCCTGGTCGGTCATCCTGGCGTACGACGGGTACGGCATCGACGGGTACAGCGTGGCGCCGCTCGGCAGGATGCCGTGGCGCAGCGCGCGGTCGAAGTCGTTCAGGCTGTAGCTGCCGATGCCGGTCTTCTTGTCCGGCGTGATGTTCGAGCTGTACATCGTGCCGATCGGCGACTCGATGCCGCGCCCGCCGGCAAACTGCTTGCCGCCCGGCGTCGTGTGGCAGGCGATACAGTCCGAGGCGACGGCGATGTAGCGCCCGGCCTGGATCATCTGCTGTTCTTCCGCGGAGTTAGCGGCGAGCACCGGGCCTGGCCCGATGTCGCGCGTCTCGGTCGGCGTCAACGCGTAGCCGAGCGCACCGGCGAACACCAGCACGGCTGCGCCGACGGCGCCGATCAGGATTTTTTTCTTGGAACTCATGGTCATCCTTTTCTTCTTATGCCTGCACCAGCGGGCCCGGGTTCTTCAGGTACAGCTCGCGCACGGCCTTGGCGCACCAGTAGGTCAGCGCGCCGACCATGCCGGTCGGGTTGTAGCCGTTGTTTTGCGGGAAGGCGTTGGCGCCCGGTGCGAACACGTTCGACACGTCCCACGACTGCAGGTAGCGGTTCAGGGCCGAGGTCTTCGGGTTCGCGCCCATGATCGCGCCGCCGCAGGTGTGGGTCGACTGGTACTGGGTGATGTTGTAGTGCGTGCCGTCCTTCTTGGCGTCGCCCTTCATCGCCTTCGGTCCCAGTACCTTGCACATGTCGGTCGCCTTTTCGACCAGGTATTGCGAGGCCTTGATCTCGTTGTCGTGCCAGTCGAAGGTCATGCGCAGCAGTGGTCGGCCGAAGGCGTCGCGGTAGGTCGGGTCCAGGCTCAGGTAGGCATCGTCGTAGGACATGCACGAACCCTGCACTTCGTAGTAGAACGAATGGCGGAAGGCTTCCTTGACGCCCTTCTTCCACTCGCTGCCCCAGTTCGGCACGCCCGGCGCGGTGGCGATGCCGCGCACGGGACCGGCGCCCGGCTGGCGCGCCCAGATGATGCCGCCGCCGATGTAGCCGGTTTTCGACGAATCGTTGCGGTTGCCGTTGAGGTCGTCAAAAGTGGTGCCGCCGCCGCCGATGCCGATGAAGCCGTTGGCCTGCACAGTCTCGTCGAAGAACAGCGAGACGCGGTTCAGGTTCTGGTACGAGTAGTTGTTGCCGACGTTGCCGGTCTTGGTTACCGGATCGTAGGCGGTGCCGATGCCGGAGACCAGCATCATGTGGACGTTGAACAGCGAGAACGCGCACAGCAGCACCAGGTCGGCCGGCTGTTCGGTTTCGCGGCCCTGGGCGTCGAGGTAAGTGACGCCGGTGGCCTGCTTCTTGTCGGCGGTGAGATTCACCTTGAGTACCTGGGCGTGGGTACGCAGCTCGAAATTCTCGCGCCCGCGCAGCACCGGCAGGATCGAGATGTTCGGGCTCGCCTTGGAATAGTTCAGGCAGCCGTAGTCCGAGCAAAAGCCGCAGGCGTTGCACGGACCCATCTGGCAGCCGTAGGGGTTGATGTACGGCGCCGAGGCGTTCGACGCCGGGATCGGATACGGGTTGTAGCCCATCTCGCGCGCAGCCTTGTAGAACAGTTCGGCGCCGAGGTAGTTCGGGTTCGGGCCGAGCGCGAAGTCGCGCGTACGCGAGCCTTCGAACGGGTTGCCGCCTTCGATCAGCTTGCCGTTGATGACGCCGGCCTTGCCCGAGGTGCCGCACACGTACTCGAAATGGTCGAAGTGCGGTTCCAGCTCTTCATAGGTGACCGGGAAGTCCTGCACCGTCATGTTGGCCGGGATGAAGTTCTTGCCGTAGCGCTGCTCCAGGTTGGAACGCACCTTGAAGTCTTCCGGCAGCGCGCGGAAATGGCAGCCCGACCAGTGGCTGCCGGCGCCGCCGACGCCGGTGCCCGGCTTGAACGAACCCATCTGGCGGTACGGCACCGCGGTGTCGCTCACGCCGTGGCGGATGGTGACGGTTTCCTGCGCCAGCGATTGCAGGTACTTGCGGTGGATCGAACCTTCCAGTTCATCGACCACGCGCGGATAGGCGAAGTCGGTCTGGGTGTCGCGGTCCGGGCCGCGCTCGAGCACGACCACGCTCAGGCCGGCGTCGGTGAGTTCCTTGGCCATGATGGCACCGGTCCAGCCCATGCCGACGATGACGGCGTCCACTTTGTTTTTTGCGATTGCCATGTTCTGTTCCTTATCCTCTGCGTCCTGCCAGGTCCACCGGTCCGATCGGGTACGGCTTGTCGCGCACCTCGACCCAGTCGAGGTAATCGGCGCGCATGCCGGGGTAGCCGATCATCTTCCAGGCACCCATGTTCTTGTTGCCGCCGTGTTTCGGGTCGGCGAAATAGCCATTCCGGGTTTCGTTCAGCAGGCTGCTGAAGAACAGCTTCGACGAGATGTCGGCCAGCTTGATCTTGCCGGCTTCCATGTCCTTGAGCAGCGCGTCCTGCTTGACCGGCGTGAGGTCGGCGAACTTCTTGCCGGAGAAACTGCTGACGCAATACGCGTCCATGCTCTTGATGCCGACGCGCAGGATGTCGCACAGCGGCAGCTTGCCCTGGTAGCCGAACTCGGATGGCGCTTCCAGGAACGGGCCCTGCATGTACCAGATGCCGCCATTCGCGTACGGGGTTTTCATGTGGCGGTCGAGGAATTCGAGCACGCCGGATTCGATGGCGCCGGGGCCGTGTTCGTCGTGCGGGATCAGGCGGTCGACGGCGGCGCCGAGGAAGGCCCATTCGGCCGCGTTGAAGAAGCTCGGCGTGTAGGCATCGGGCTTGCCTTCGGGCGCGCCGGCGGCGGCCGTGGCTCCGGCCTTGCCGCAGCTCTGCAGCGCGCCGGCCACGCCGACACCCATCGGCATGAACACGAGGCTCTTGATCAGGCTCCGACGGGAGGGCGATTTGGTATCGTCAGACATAAAGGTTCTCTGGTAATGCGCGCGCCTGCGCGGGCGGGTCGCGATGGGGGAACGTGAAAAAGGGCGTGATGCTACATGGAAATGAGCTATGGGTGGAAACGGATACATTGCAGAAACAAATTGAATCGACGACGGTTGCGCCCGTGCGACGGACTACGGGAAATCCACAATAGGCATGCGCTTTTGTGGCCTATCCCTACAATGAACGGGCAAAAAAAATGCCGCCCGGTCAGCGACCGGGCGGCATGTTCGACAAGCCAATGATGGCTTATTTGTCGTGCAAGAACGTTTTGAGCTTGTCCGAACGCGATGGCTGGCGCAGCTTGCTCATCGCCTTGGCTTCGATCTGGCGAATCCGCTCGCGCGTCACGTCGAACTGCTTGCCCACTTCTTCCAGCGTGTGGTCGTTCGACATTTCGACGCCGTAACGCATGCGCAGCACCTTCGCTTCGCGCGGGGTCAGCGAGTCCAGCACTTCCTTGATCACGTTGCGCATCGAGGCATGCAGCGCGGCGTCCAGCGGGGCCAGCGTGGTGTTGTCCTCGATGAAGTCGCCCAGTTGCGAATCGCCGTCCTCGCCCATCGGGGTTTCCATCGAAATCGGTTCCTTGGCGATCTTCATGATCTCGCGAACCTTGTTCTCCGGCATTTCCATTTTGAGGGCCAGGGTCGGCAGGTCCGGCTCGCTGCCGGTTTCCTGCATGATCTGGCGCGAGATGCGGTTCATCTTGTTGATCGTCTCGATCATGTGCACCGGCACGCGGATGGTACGGGCCATGTCCGCGATCGAGCGCGTGATCGCCTGGCGGATCCACCACGTCGCATACGTCGAGAATTTGTAGCCGCGACGGTATTCGAACTTGTCGACCGCCTTCAGCAGGCCGATATTGCCCTCCTGGATCAGGTCGAGGAATTGCAGGCCGCGGTTGATGTATTTTTTAGCAATGGAGATCACCAGACGCAAATTCGCGACCGTCATTTCGCGCTTCGCGGTGCGGGCGCGCTTCTCGCCGGCCGCCATCTGCTTGTTGATCTTGCGCAGGTCGGCCAGCGGCAGCGCCACGCGTGCCTGCAGGTCGATCATGCGCTGCTGCAGTTCCTTGATCGCCGGCAGGTTACGGCCCAGCACGGCGCTGTACGGATAGGCGCAGTCGACTTCGCGGTCGCCCCATTCCAGGTCGGTCTCGTTGCCCGGGAAGACCTTGATGAAGTGGGCACGCGGCATGCCGCAGCGGTTCACGCAGATGTCGAGCACGGCGCGTTCGATCGAACGCACTTCGTCCATCTGGCCGCGCAGGGTGTCGCACAGCTTTTCCACGACTTTCGCGGTGAAGCGGATGCCCAGCAGCTCGTTCGAAATGATTTCCTGCGCCTTTTCATAGGCCGGCGAACCGTAGCCGCTGGTCTTGAACGCGTGGCCCATGCGGTCGAACTGCTCTTCGATGAGGGCGAATTTTTCCAGCGCGCTGCGGCGCAGCTGCGCCAGCTGCTCGGTCGAGTAACCGGCCGCGCCGCCGGCGGCGTCGCCGTCTTCTTCCTCTTCGACTTCTTCCTCTTCTTCTTCGTCCTCGTCCGACGCGGCGGCCTTGGCTTGCGCGGCGGCCGGGGCCGGCGCGCTGTCGTTGTGGTCGACGAAGCCGTCGACGACTTCGTCGATCTTCATTTCGTCGGCGGCGATCTTGTGCGACAGCGTGATGATTTCCGAAATCGTGGTCGGGCAGGCCGAGATCGCCTGTACCATGTCCTTCAGGCCCTGCTCGATGCGCTTGGCGATTTCGATCTCGCCTTCGCGCGTCAGCAGCGAGACGGCGCCCATTTCGCGCATGTACATGCGCACCGGGTCGGTCGTGCGGCCGAAGTCGGAGTCGACGGTCGACAGCGCGGTCGCGGCGGCCGCTTCCACTTCGTCTTCGCTGGTCGGGGTCACGGCGTTATCCGACAGCAGCATCATTTCCGCTTCCGGCGCGCGCTCGTAGACGGCGATGCCCATGTCGTTGAAGGTCGCGATGATGCCTTCGATCGCTTCCGGATCGATGATGTTTTCCGGCAGGTGGTCGTTGATCTCCGCATGGGTCAGGTAGCCGCGCTCCTTGCCCATGTTGATCAGGTTGCGCAGCTGGGTGCGGCGCTTTTCGAGTTCCGCCTCCGAGAAGCCGGTTTCGGTCCCGAGCGAGGGCATGCCCTTGGCCTTGCGCTCGCGCGCCTTCGAGACGGCCTTCAGTTCGGCGCGTTCGACGGCGTTCAGCGCCGCCACTTCGTCGTTCTCGGGCGTGAATTCGCTTGGCTTGCGGCCGCGGCGGCCCGGCACCTTCACTTGCGGCAGCAGGTAGCCGGTGGTATCGATCGCGGCCAGCGTGGCGGCGTCGGTGGTCTTGCTGACCGAGCTGCCGGCGGTCTGGATCACGGTCGATTGCGGCTCGATGCGGCGGGCGACGCGCGCCTTGACCACTTTCGGTGCCTCGTCTGCAACCGGCGCAGGGGCTTGCGCAGCGGCGACGGCGGTTGCGGCGACCGGCACTGCGGCTTCGGCGTTTTCGACCGATTTCAGGGCGGCCAGCTTCGAGCCGCGCTTGCGCACGATCACTGGCACCGGCGCGGGGACCGGCCCAGGCGCGGCCGCGGCGGTGACCTGGTACTGGTCGGCTTCGGCTGCGAATTCGGCTGCAGGTGCGGCGTCGGCAAACTCGGCCACCGGCTCGGCAACGACTTCAACCGGCGCTGGCGCGGCCGGAGCCGGTGCAACGGCGACCGGCTCGACGGCGACCGGCGCAGGGGCCGGCTCGGCCGCAGCCATGGCGGCGCCGGCCGCGAGGATCTCATCGGCCTGGGCTTTGAGCGTCGCCAGGCGCGAACGGGTCTTGACCACCGTTACCTTGGCCGCCGCTTCCGTTTCGAGGAAGTAGGAGGTCGCGGTTTTAGGCACTGCCAGCTGGGCCGTGGTGCTCTTGACCGGCGCTTTCTTTGCTGTCAATGTCAGTGTCTTGGCGGTGTTCTTCATGAAAAACTCTCCTGTCGAGGCGGGTGCGCGCCTGCGAGGTCAAATGGTCACCACGGCTTCAAACGCGCCGCAGTTAAGGGTATCGGGAAGGGTCCTATATCAGGACGGTCAAGCCTGAATCAAGCGCATCTTCACCTGCGGCATGCGGCGCGGCCGGATGCGGAAGAGGCAGGATGAAAAGAGGCAGTGGTCAGGATCGCGGTATGCATGTCAAAACGAAAAAAAGCCCGTTGGCTGAAACGGGCTTGCATCTATCTCGGTCGGATTGAAGAGACGGGACAGGCAACATTATGCCTTAAGGCAAGAATTGGTGATAATTGATATATCGGATAAGCGATATAAGCAAACCACATATTGTTGTTTTTTAGTCCACGACGACTCTCAAGTCCGTCTGCGCCGACGCAAGCCGTGCGCAAGGCAAGAGGCGGATCATACACGATTTCGCGAACGGGAGCGCGGGCTTGCGCTCATCGTGCGTCACTGACCGTCCTACCGCTCAACCTCGCCTGCTCGGCAGAAGTCACACGATTGGCAGCGCACTAGTGCGAGCCAGCATGCTATCCTTCGGATTCCTGTTATTACCATGAAGTCAATGAAACCCATTAGTTCTGCCGCCGAATCTGTCGACGCCACCCCCCCTTCCCCAGCCGATACCCCGAACACGGAGGCGACGACCCAGCAGGGCGCGCAGGAAAGCGACGCGCAATCGACCCCAGTCGAGGCGCTGGCCGACACGCCCGAGACGAGCGCTGAAGGCACGCCAGCCGCGGCGCCAGGCGCGCCCGCCCCGTCGGCACGCGCCCTGCTCAAGCAGTTGCAGCAGCAATTCCCGGCCTTCCGCGATTGCCTGCCGCTCGCCATCGGCATCGACAAGCAACTGCTGTCGCGCATCCCGGGCCTCGACCGCAAGACCATGCGCGCCGCGCTCGGCATCCACACCGGTTCGATGCGCTACCTGCGCGCGATGGAAAAGGCCACCGTGCGCTACGACCTCGACGGCGTGGCCGGCGCGGAAGTGACCGACACCCACCGCCTGCACGCCAAGGAACAGCTGCAACTGCGCTTCAAGAAAGAAGCCGAGCGCAAGAAGCTTGAAAAGGCGGCGGCCGCCGAAGCGGAAGCGGCGCGCCTGCGCCAGGAAAAGCTGCAGCAGCTCGCCTCGAAATTCTCGCGCGGCTGATTTGCAGGACCCGATGAGTTCAGTCGCGGAGCAGGAAGACCTGCCGCCCTACAATGGCATTGCCTTGGCGGACGTGGTGCTGGTGAAGTCCGAGGCCGAGGCCGCCGCCGCCCTGGCCGCGCTCACAGGCACCGACGTGGTCGGCTTCGATACCGAATCGAAGCCGACCTTCGCCAAAGGCGAGGAATCGACCGGTCCGCACCTGGTGCAGCTGGCCACCGACAGCACCGCCTACCTGTTCCAGATCGGCGCCCGGCCCGACCCGGCCAGCGTCGATTTGCTGCGCGCAGTACTGGAAGCCCCGGACATCCTGAAAGTGGGCTTCGGCCTGGGCGACGATTTGCGCCGTCTGCGCAGCAAGCTCGGCATCGAGACGCAGAACGTGGTCGACCTGTCGACCACCCTGCGCCGGCGCGGCGAGCGCAACACGCTGGGCGCGAAAACCGCGGTGGCGCGCTTCTTCGGCCAGCGCCTGGCCAAGTCGAAACGCATCACCACCACCAACTGGGCGCTGCCGCGCCTGTCGCCACAGCAGATCCAGTATGCGGCGGACGACGCCCATGTGGCGCTCAAGCTGTATCGCCACTGGCGGGCCAACCCACCAACATGAGCTGAGCACCTGGCCGATGGGTTATCATGATGCTATCGATAACCTGGATGCCGTATGCCGCTCTCTGCCCCGCTACGTTTTTCAGCTCTACTCTTCTGCGCCCTGCCCTTCGTGGCCGCGGCGCAGAAGAGCGCCACCGTCCCCGACACCCTTGAACAGCGCGTCGCCGCCTGCATCGCCTGCCATGCGCCAAAAGATGGCGCAGGGACGAACGTCGGCGGCGTCTACTTCCCGCGCATCGCCGGCAAACCGGGCGGCTACCTGTACAACCAGCTGGTGAACTTCCGCGACGGGCGGCGCCAGTATCCGCTCATGACCTGGATGGTCACCCACCTGCCCGATCCCTACCTGCACGAGATCGCCGACTACTTTTCGAACCAGCATCCGCCGGTCCCGGCGCCCGCCGCGCCCACGGTTGCCCCTGCCGCCGCTCGAGCCATCCTTGCGCGCGGCGAGCAGCTGGTACGGCGCGGCGACACAAGCTTGAGAGTGCCGGCCTGCATTGCCTGCCACGGCCAGCAGCTGGCCGGCGTGGCGCCCGCGATTCCCGGCTTGCTGAACCTGCCGCGCGATTATGTGAATGCCCAGTTCGGCGCCTGGCGCAACAAGGTGCGCCGCGCCCATGTGCCCGACTGCATGGCGACGATCGCCGAGCGCCTGGGGCCGGGCGACGTCGCCGCCATCTCGGCCTGGCTGGCGGCCCAGCCGACGCCCCCCGGCGCGCGGCCGGCCGAACGTCTCACCAGCCCCTTGCCGATGGCATGCGGGAGCGCGCCATGAAGCGGCGCATCCGCATCGGCTTGCTTGCGCTGCTGGCCGTGGCGGCAGCGGCTGTTGCCCTGGCCTGGCCGCGCGAGGAATTCATCGCCGCGCATTCGCCCGCCGACCACGCCGCCACCGAGGCCAACCTCGCGCGCGGCGCCTACCTGGCGCGCGCCGGCGACTGCATGGCCTGCCACACGGCGCGCGGCGGCGTGCCCTATGCCGGTGGACGCGCCCTCGATACGCCCTTCGGCCGCCTGGTGGCGCCGAACATCACGCCGGAACCCGGCACCGGCATCGGCAACTGGACGCCCGACGATTTCTGGCGCGCCCTGCACAACGGCAAATCGCAGAATGGCCGCCTGCTGTATCCGGCTTTCCCCTACACGAATTACACGAAGGTGACGCGGCCGGACGCCGACGCGCTGTTTGCCTACCTGCGCAGCCTGCCGCCGGTGCGCCAGCAAAACGCGCCGCACGAGCTGCGCTTCCCCTACAACCAGCAGCTCACGCTGGCCGGCTGGCGCCTGCTCTACTTCAAGCCGGGCGTGCAGCAGCCGGATGCGACCAAGGACGCGCGCTGGAACCGTGGCGCCTACCTGGTCGAAGGTCTCGGCCACTGCGCCGCCTGCCACAGCACCCGGAATCGCTTCGGCGCGACCGACAGCACCCTCGGCGGCGGCCTGATCCCGACCATCGGCTGGTACGCGCCGTCGCTGACGTCCGACGGTGAAGCGGGCCTGGGAACATGGAGCGAGGCGCATATCGTGCAACTGCTCGGCACCGGCGTCGCCCCCGGCGCCAGCGTCACCGGGCCGATGGCGGAAGTCGTGGCGCAAAGCCTGCAATACCTGACGCCGGACGACCTCGGCGCCATGGCGGTCTACCTGAAATCGCTGCCGGCCGCCGCTGCCGACGACCGCACGGCCGCGCCCAGGCCGCCTGAACAGACCATGCTGGCCGGCGAAAAACTGTATGGCCAGCACTGCGCCGCCTGCCACGGCGAGCGTGGCGAAGGGAAAGGTCCGTATCCGGCGCTGGCGGGCAACCGCGCCCTGAGCATGGCCGAGCCGGTCAACGCAATCCGCGTCGTGCTCAACGGCGGCTTCGCGCCCGGCACGCAGGGCAATCCGCGCCCCTACGGCATGCCGCCGTTCGGGTACGCGCTGGGCGACACCGAGGTGGCGACGCTGGTGAGTTACCTGCGCGCCAGTTGGGGCAATGCGGCCGCGCCGGTTTCGCCGGCCGAGGTGAATCGCTACCGCAGCGTGCCGCTGGACTGAAAACGCCCTGCCGGGCAGTCCTCAGCGCTGTTCCTTGCTCATCTGCTGGAGCAGCTTGAATGCTTCGCGCTCGATCGCCGGTTCCGCGGCGGCGAGTTCCTTGCTCGCCAGGACATAGGCGGCGCGCTTGCGCTCCGTCGCCTCTTCCGGCGCGACGAACGGCCGCGCGCCCGGCAGCATGACCTGCGCACCGCTGTTGTACTTCCTGTGGATGAGCTTCTTGCCGTAAGGCGTGGTGTAGAAGCGCGTCATCTCGGTTGCGGTGTCGAGCGACACGACGCTTGCCAGCGGCGGCGCCAGGCGCCGGTACACTTCCGCGGGCGAAGTCTTCTCGAGCTTGGCGAACACGGCCTTGCGCTGCGCCTCGCTTGGAAAGCGGCTGCGGGCGGCGACGCCGCGCAGGACGTTCTCGACCTGCATCGCGCCCAGCAGATCCTGTACGGCTTTGACGTGCGCGGCGCTGGATGCGCCGGCGTGCGGCGCGGGCGCGGCGGTAGCGGTGAATGCCGGGGCCGCCACGGCCAGCGATAAACCGAGCGCGGCGTGAACAGCGAATTTCATGCGTTTCCTTTCAAACGGGATCTAGTGGGACGTCGCCTGGCGGGAAGCAGCACGCAGGTGATGCGTTTTCTCACGCCCGCTCAGGGGCTGGGCATTGCCGATCTACTGGCATGAACAAAATTTGCATGATGCCAAATAAATTGATGGGAAAATGCGCCAAATGTCACATCGATAAAATAAATGCCATTGGGCAGGTTTTACCGTATTGCAAGATGTGAATGAAGCCTGACATACCGCAGCGTGCCGCTGGATCAGGCAGAAAAAACCGGTGACGCGCACGCCACCGGCCTTATAGGATGCCCGCCTGCACGCTTACAGGGTCGGAATCAGCACTTTATCGATCACGTGGATGACCCCGTTGCTGGCCCTTACATCGACAGCAACGATCTTTGCCTGCAGCGCCGTGGTGTCCCTGATCGTCGGCGGCGTACCGGCGGTGATCGTGATGGACTGACCGGCCACCGTCGGCACGGGCGTTCCAAATGGAATCTGCGTCGACAGCACCTGGCTGCCCAGCACGTGGTAGGTGAGGACGGTACGCAGCTGCGTCACGCTCAGGTTTTGCGGCGCGGCGGCAAAGGCGGCATTTGTCGGGGCAAATACCGTGAAGGGGCCTGCGCCGCTCAGGGTGCCGCGCAGGTCGGCGGCGACGACGGCCGTGACGAGCGAACTGAACTGCGGGTTGGCTTGTGCCATCTGCACGATGTTGAGCACCCCTGGCGGCACCAATACCTTGTCCACCGCGTGAATGACGCCATTGCTGGCAACAACATTCGGGGTCGTCACGGTTGCGACCGTCAACGCCGCGTCGGTGATTTTCACCCCATTGCTGAAATCGAATGTCAGTCGGGTAGGCGAGTTGGCGTAGCTGTAGGCGGTCGTCTGGACTGGCCCGCCGGCTGCCAGGTCGGCGGCGAGCTTCTTGCTTCCCAACACGTGGTAGGTCAGGATGCTCTGCAGGGCCGGAGCCGGCAGTGCATCGACCATGGCTGTCGCATTTGCAAACCCGAGTCTGACGGCCAGGTCGGTGAAAGCCTGGTCGGTCGGCGCAAACACGGTCAATTGAGCATTTGCATCCGTGAGCGTTCCCGTGATGCCGGCCTTGGTCGATGCTGCCAGCAGGGCATTGAAGCCCTGCTGCTTCGCGACCTCGGCAATATTCGGGGCAGCCGGCGCATCATCGTCATCGCTGCTGCCGCAGCCACCAAGTACGGTGGCCAGTGCCAGGACTGCGAATCCTGATTTCAGAAAATGTCGTACGTTCATGAAGTCTCCAATCGGTTATCGAACTGGCGAGGCCCTGCCGCACGGATCAGTCGCCAGTGACCGAGCGCTGAAGCAAAGCCTCGATGGATGTCGTACCGGAGGTGGGACATCCGGCACCAGCTATTCACTTCAGAAGTAAATATAACGGGACAGTGTTGCTACACAAAAGCACGCACGATTGGATTGTGGGTCAATTCCACGTCAGGCAATGGACAATTTCTAAATTAAGCGCCTGAATGTCTAGACATTTATGGGCAATCGAGGACAGGTTGATGCCTTCCATCCCAGCCTTAAGGCGAGCTGGGGTCAGGCGGCTTCAATCAGATCGACAATCGGACTCGAGCTCAACTGGAAGTTCAAGCGTGGCCATAGGTCGAAGCCGGCGCACTGGGGCAGAGACTGCGCGAAGGTGCAAGTCCACATGTCGGACCCCAGGCGTTCAGACCAGGTCTGCAAATCCAACCCGGTCCGTCGTCGCCGCGCGCGCATCGTCGATCCCGATCTTGTGGTTTGAGAGCAGCCGCTCCAGCGAGGCGTTCATCGTATGGCAGCCCGGATCGCGCCCGCTGTTCATGTGTTCGCGCAGGGCGCCCAGTTCGCCCTCCTCGATCAGGCGCACCACCGTCGGGCCGGGTGTCAGGCATTCGGTGGCCAGGTGGTAGCGGTTGCCCTCGATCGAAGGCAGCAGCGCCTGGCACAGCACGCCGCGCAGGGCGTGCGCCAGCGCTTGCGCCTGGGCGTCGGAATTGCCGAGCAGGCGCAGCATCTTTTGCAGGCCCATCTCGGTCGAGCGCGCATGCAGGGTCGCCAGCACCAGCGGGCCGGATTCGGCCAGGGCCAGCGCTTCCTGGGCCGTCTGGGCGTCGCGGATTTCGCCGATGACGATCACGTCCGGGCGCTCGCGCAAGGCGTCGAGCGCGCCGAGGTAATAGCTTTCGACGTCGCCGTCGATGCCGACTTCGCGCTGGGTGATGATGCATTTGCGCTGCGGGATCAGGGTCTCGACCGGGTCTTCGATGGTGATGATGTGGCCCGAGCGGCGCTTGTTGATCTCATCCAACATCGACGCGATCGTGGTCGACTTGCCCTGGCAGGTGTCGCCGATGATCAGCACCAGGCCGCTGGTGAGGCGCGCGAATTCCTGGGCATCGCGGTCGAGGCCGAGTTCGGCGAGCGGCAGCGGCTCCTTGGGGAAGCGGCGGATCACGCAGCCGAGGCGTTTCTTGCCCTGGAAGGTAAAGCAGTTGGCGCGGATGCGCGCCGTGTGCAGGTCGATCGAGCGGTCGAAGGCGCGGTCGGCGATGCGCTCGGCCCAGTTCGGCTCGATGACTTCGAAGAATTCTTCCAGTTCCTCGCGCGTGATCGGCGAATCCGTCACCGCCACCAGCCCCTTCGGCTGGCGCAGCATCAGCGGGCTGTTCTGGTGGATGATGATGTCGGAAAACACCAGGCGCGAATTCAGCAGGTGCAGGATCTGCTCGACCAGGGTGCCGAAGACCGGGTGGTCTTCGTTTTCGACATACGACAGCGTGGGGATTTGCGAGGACTGGTGGAATTCCATCGGGCGTGGTTCTCTGGCTAATGAAGGTGTCGTTCAGACAATACCGACCATTATAGAACCATGCCTGTCAGAAAATGCAGCTGCTGACGAGAAATTTCCGGAGTCTGTCCCGGTGGATCGGGGGAAGCTGATGGCGATGCATGGCAAGCGCGAGCAAGGCGCGAGGAGGCCGCATGGCTGCGCCATGCAACGACGAGCAACGCAGTTCCCGCTTGTCAGGCGCGCCAGCAGCGACTCCGGGCTGCCGGGACAGGCTCCTAGCGTCCCCACACCGCAACAATGCGGTCGCCGAACAGGGTCAGCGACACGCCGGCCACGACCACCAGGGCGCCGGCCATGCGGATGTTTGAAACCTTGCGCACGGCCATCTGCACCAGGCCGAAGTTGTCGATCGCCATCGACATCATCAGCTGGCCGGCAATCACCAGCACCACCATGTTCAAGAGGCCGATGCGCGGCGCCAAAAATACGGTGCCGAAGACGAAGGCTGCGCCCAGCATGCCGCCGCTCAGCTTCCACAAGGGCTGCTGCGCCAGCAGCGCCAGCGATTCGCCGACGCCGCCCCTGGTAAAGGCGGCGATGCCGAGCACCAGCGTGCCGACCGAGAACGAAATAAAGGCCGCCACCACCGAGTTGGCATGCAGCGCGCCGGCCAGCTGGCTGTTGACGGCCGCCTGCACCGAAATGAAGATGCCGACACAAAAGGCCAGCGCGAATAACACCGCGTTCATGATTACTTCCCTACCGGTAAAGCCGGAAACAAAAAGGGCAAGATTGTAGTGGATGTGGGGCGCGTCCGGGGGATGACAGGAAGCGTACGCGACGGCGACGCCTCCTTTGCGTCTATCATGCGGCCAACCACTCAACAACAGGAGCAGCGGATGGGCAAGCGCATCGTCGAGACAAGCAAGTTCCTCAGTTTCGTGCTGCGGCACCAGCCGCAAGCCATCGGCATCGAGCTCGACCGCGAAGGCTGGACCGACATCGACGCCCTGATCGCCGCGGCGGCGCGGGATGGCCGCCGCCTCGACCGCGCCCTGGTCGACGAGGTCGTACGCACCAACGACAAGGGCCGCTTCGCCATGTCAAACGACGGCTTGCGCATCCGCGCCGTGCAGGGCCACTCGAGCGCGGCGGTCGCGCTCTCGCACCGCGCGCTGGCGCCGCCGCCGCTGCTCTACCACGGCACCGCAAGCCGCTTCGTCGCCGCCATCATGCGCGAAGGCTTGCGCGCCGGATCGCGCCACCATGTGCACCTGTCGCAGGAGCAGGCCACGGCGGCCAGCGTCGGGGCGCGTTATGGCGTGCCGGTCGTGCTGCAGGTCAATGCGGCCGCCATGGCGGCGGACGGCTTCGTCTTTTACCTGGCCGATAACGGCGTCTGGCTGACCGATACCGTCCCGCCGCGCTACCTCGGCCGCTGAGCGCCCGACAGAGCCGCCATGGCTGCGTTGCAACGCCTTGGACGCTCTTGATGATCAGGTAGGATTATCCGGCGAACCTGCAGCCTGGTCGCGTTCCTGCGCAGTCTGTCGCATTCCCGGTGCGCACGCCGCCGCGCGCGCTTAGCCTGTCATCATCGACAACCGTGAGGACAAGATCATGAAAAAGAATTTCTCCATTGCCCGCCGTGCCCTGCTCGCCACCTGCATCGCCGCCAGCCTGGCGGCCGCCGGCCACGTGGGCGCCGCGCCCTGGGACTGGGGCGGCGAGCGGGTCGAAGGCAACGGACGCATCGTCAAGCAGGCGCGCCAGGTCGGCAATTTCACCGGCCTGTCGCTGGGGCTGCCGGGGCATGTCGAACTACGCATCGGCAACAGCGAGAGCGTCACCGTCGAGGCCGACGACAACCTGCTGCCGCTGGTCGAGACCGTGGTCGAGGGCGGCACGCTGAAGATCCGTCCCAGCAAGCGCAACCTGAACCTGCAATCGAAGTCGATCCGCGTGGTGGTGCAGGCGCGTTCGATCGAGCGCCTGGCGCTGGGCGGATCGGGCACCATCGACGCCGACCCGCTGCGCGGACGCCGGCTCGACGTCGACCTGGGCGGCTCGGGCACGATTAACCTGAAGGGTGTCGAGAGCGACACCATGGCGGTCGCGCTCGGCGGCAGCGGCGACCTGCAGGCGGCGCGCGGCACGATCGGCAAACTGACGGTGTCGATCGGAGGCTCGGGCGACGTCGATCTGGGAAGGGTGCAGGCGAACAGCGCCAGCGTGTCGATCGCCGGCTCGGGCGAAGCGACGGTCTGGCCGCGCAACGAATTGAGCGCGACGATTGCCGGGTCGGGCGACGTGAATTATTACGGCGATCCGCAGGTGAGCAAGACCACGATCGGATCGGGTGGCGTGCGCAGGATGGGGGCGTCGCCGAAGTAAGGACGTGTGGATGGTTCGTACAGCAAACCAGAGGGACGTAAGGTGGGCGGCTTGTCCGCCCACGCGTTCAACAAGCAGACGAACAATCGTACAGGCATCTCAGACGTGATCTGAACGCGTGGGCGGGGGACCCGCCCACCTTACGATCCCTTGCGGCTACGTCGTCACAATTTAATGCCCGTGTCCCGTCTTTGGCGCCACGAAGGTCAACGGCTTCACCCGCGCCTCCACCGTCACGCTGCTGTTCTTCTTCGCGCCATCCTGCACCAGCAGCGTCACCGGCACCGTCTCGCCTTCCTTCAGCTGGCGCTTCAGGTCGAAGAACATCACGTGGTAACCGCCCGATGCCAGGTTCACGGCTTTGCCGGCCGGCAGGTCGATGGCGTCGACCTGGCGCATGCGCATGGTGTTGTTTTCCATCGCCATTTCATGCAGCTCGGCGCGGCCGGCGACCGGCGTGCTGACGCCGACCAGGCGCGCGGCCTGGGCCGATTGCACGCGCATGAAGGCGCCCGAGGCCTTCTGGTTGGGCACGGTGGCGCGCACCCAGGGGTCGGTGACGGTCACTTGCGCCAGCGCGCTGGTGGAGAACAGGCCGGCGGCCAGCAGGGTCGACAGAATACGGGTCATGGTGGACTCAGAAAATGAATGTTGTCAGGCCGCGGCGGCCTTGAAGCTCTCGCGCTCGACCAATACCGTGTCGACGCTGTCGGTCAGCCACAGCTGGCCGTCCTGGATCGTGCACTGCAGCTGCATCGAACGCTTGGCCAGCTTTTCCAGCGCGGCACTGGTCTCGGCAGGGATGTTGATGACGGTGAGGTTGCGCGCACGTTCGAGCTTATTGGCGATGCCCTTCCACCAGATGTGGCTGGTCGCGCTGTAGCAGTACACGTAGACATGCTCGGCGCGGCCGCAGGCCTTCAGCAGGCGCTTCTCGTCGGGCTGGCCGACTTCGATCCAGGTCTGGATCGCACCCGTCAAATCCTTTTGCCACAGGTCCGGCTCGTCGGTGTCGAACAGGCCCTTGGTAAAGGCCAGCGCTTCGTTGGCGTGCAGGGCAAAAGCGAGCACGCGGATCATCACGCGCTCGTCGGTTTCGGACGGATGGCGGGCGATGGTCAGCCCGTGCTCCGCGTAATAGTTGCGGTCCATGTCCGCAATCTGGATATCGGCCTTGTAGATGGTCGCTTTGAGTGCCATTGGTGCTTTACTTATCGATGATTATTTGAAGACCACCGTTCGATGGCCGTTTTGCAAAATGCGGTGTTCCACGAACCACTTGACCGCGCGCGCCAGCACCACGCATTCGACGTCGCGCCCGATCGCGGTCAGCTCGTCGGTCGTCATCGCGTGGTCGACCCGTTCGACGTCCTGCTCGATGATCGGGCCTTCGTCGAGTTCGCCCGTGACGAAGTGCGCCGTGGCGCCGATCAGCTTGACGCCGCGGGTGTGGGCCTGCGCATACGGCCGCGCGCCCTTGAAGCTCGGCAGGAAGGAGTGGTGGATGTTGATCGCCCTGCCCTCCAGCGCCTTGCACAGGCCCGGCGACAGAATCTGCATGTAGCGCGCCAGCACCACCAGCTCGACCTTGTGCGTGTCGAGCAGCTCGACGATGCGCGCTTCCTGCGCCAGCTTGGCCTCCTCGCTCGCCCCCGTTGCCAGCGGCAAGTGGTGGAACGGGATATTGTAACTTGCCGCGAGCTGGTAGAAGTCCATGTGGTTCGAGACGATCGCCGAAATCTCCACCGGCAGCAAGCCGCTCTTGTAGCGGAACAGCAGGTCGTTCAGGCAGTGGCCGATCTTCGAGACCATGATCAGCACGCGCGGCTTGGCGTGGGCATCGTGCAGCTGGCCGCGCATGTTATTCGCCTCGCACAGCGCGGCAAAGGCGCCGCGCAGGTCGGCGTCGAGCACGGCCTCGTCTTCGAGCGCGAAGTGCACGCGCATGAAGAACAGGCGCGATTCCGGATCGCCGAACTGGGCCGAATCGATGATGTTGCAGCCGTGTTCGGCCAGGAAACCGGCAACGCGCAGCACGATGCCGCGCTGGTCGAGGCAGGACAGGGTCAGGATGTATTCCGGATGCGTCATGGTGGGGGCGGTAGCGTGGAGTTGTCGGATGAGTACTCTGCATTGTCGCACGGCTTGCAAAAACAGCCATGCAAAAAGCATCGACGGAAAATCGCACGACCGTTTGTTTTTAGGTATAGTTGACAGTTCAACCAACACGAGGGAGACACCATGACGCAAGCCACCAACGATCAATTCCTGCTGGCCGCACGCCCCGTCGGCATGCCCAAGGACAGCGACTGGCAACGCGCCGCCCCGCCGCTGGCGGCGCTTGGCGACGGCGAGGTGCGCGTCAAGATCCTCTACATCTCGCTCGACCCGGCCATGCGCGGCTGGATGAACGACGCCCGCTCCTATGTGCGGCCGGTGGCGATCGGCGAGGTGATGCGCGCCGGCGGCGTCGGCGTGGTGGTCGAATCAAAGTCGCCGCGCTTTGCCGTGGGCGACCATGTGATGGGTGTGACCGGCGTGCAACGCTACTGGACCGGCCCCGCCGACGACAAGGGCGCGATGCTGGCCAAGGTCGATCCAAACCTGGCGCCGCTGCCGACCTGGCTGAACGCCCTCGGCATGCCCGGCATGACGGCCTACTTCGGCCTGCTCGAGGTCGGCCAGCCGAAGGCGGGCGAGACGATCGTGGTGTCGGGCGCGGCCGGCGCGGTCGGGATGACGGTCGGCCAGGTGGCAAAACACCTGGGTTGCCGCGTGGTCGGCATCGCCGGCGGCGCCGACAAATGCCGCTTCGTCGTCGAGGAACTGGGCTTCGATGCATGCATCGACTACAAGGCCGGCCCCGTGCATGCCGGCCTGAAACAGCATTGCCCGCAGGGCGTGGACGTGTATTTCGATAACGTCGGCGGTGACATCCTCGACGCCGTGCTTACCCGCATCAACATGAAGGCGCGCATCGTCGTCTGTGGCGCGATCTCGCAGTACAACGCCACCGAGGCGGTCAAGGGTCCGGCCAACTACCTAGCGCTGCTGGTCAACCGCGCGCGCATGGAAGGCATGCTGGTCACCGACTACGCCGCCCGCTATCCGGAAGGCGTGGCGGCGCTGGCGCGCTGGATGAAGGAAGGCAGTTTCAAGAGTCGCGAACACGTCGTCGACGGCTTCGACACCTTCCCGTCGACGCTGCTGATGCTGTTCAAGGGCGAAAACCTGGGCAAGCTGGTGCTGAAGGTGGCCGACGCCTGAGCTTCTTTTTGAAGCACGCTTGCGCCATTCGCTGGCGCAGGCGCTTTCGCTTTACCTGTGTTGGAACTCCATCGATTCTGCGGCGTCTATTGAGACTTACTCTTTCGCCGAGGATCCCATGCCCGCCATTACCCTACCCGACCTGCGCGCCCAGTTTGACATGCAGGTCGACTTCCTGAGCCAGGTGTCGCGCCACACCATCGATGCCCTGCAGCAGCTCAGCGACCTGAACATGCACACGGCGCGCCGGATGTTCGACGAGGGCATCCGCCTCGGACGCGCGCTGGCAAGCTGCAACGACCCGATGCAGATGGGTGCGCTGGCCATGCGCGCCATCCCGCCCGCGGCAGAGGGCTGGCGCAACTGGCAGGGCGCGCTGGTCAATGTGCTCACCAACAGCGGCGCCACCCTCGCGCGCGACGCCAACGACGGTGGCTGGCAAGCCGCCCGCGTCGTTCGCAACACTGCCGCCGACCTGCGCAGCGCACGCGCCGGTGTCGAAGACATGGGCGCCGCCCACAATCCCACCTGACTTGAACCTATCCCAGTAGGAAGGAGGAAGTTGATGACGACATGCGCGTAGGCGATGCATGGCAAGCGCGGGCAAGGCGTGAGGAGGCCGCGTGGCGGCGCCACGCAACGACGAGCAACGCAGCCCCGCTTGTCAGGCGCGTCAGCAACGACTCATTCCTGCTGGGGTAGTTTCTTATACACACACCGAGGAGAAGTCATGGCATCGACTGGCAATCACCAGGATGGGCCGGCAGACGCGCTCGCGCTGCTGCAGGGCGAACACGAACAGGTGCGCCGGCTGTTCGCGCGCTACGAGAGCCTGCGCGGACTGGACGACGCGGAAGAGACGATGGCCGAACTGGTCGACGACCTCTGCGATGCGCTCGTCATCCACACGATGATCGAGGAAGAACTGTTCTATCCGGCCTTGCGCGCGGCGCTCGGCGACGACGAACTGCTCGACGACGCCGAGCTCGAACATGCGGGCGCACGCGAGCTGATCAGCCAGCTCGAAGTGATGTACCCCGGCGACGAGCATTTCGACGCCACGCTCGCGGTGCTGTTCGAGGAAGTGGCGCACCACATCGCCCAGGAAGAAGGCGAGATGTTCGAGGCCGCGCGCGCGGCCGGCATCGACCTGGTGGCGCTGGGCGAGCGGCTGGCGCTGCGGCGCGCCCAGCTCGACGAAGACTTGAGCGCGCCGCCGTCGTTCGACGCGGCGGCCGCGCCGCACGAAGGCCGGCGCACGCCGCCGCGTGCGCCGGACTGACTGAAACCGGGGTCGAACGCGCGCCGAAAAATAATCCGCGCACGGATAGAGGAACTAACACAGGAGTGGTGTCTCTAACCGGACGAGCGCGGCAATGTGCGTTCACTTCCACTTGAATGCAGGGCAACCAGGAGAACGACATGGCGACAAGCAAGGAGAGCGGCAAGAGCGCGGGCAGCTCCGGCGGCAGCGCGCAAAAGAGCGGTGGTGGCAACGGCGCTCCAGCCAAGCGCGGTTTCGCGGCGATGGACCAGAACCAGCAGCGCGAAATCGCCAGCAAGGGCGGCCAGGCCGCCCACCAGAAAGGCACGGCGCACGAATTCGATTCCGAGGAAGCGCGCCGCGCCGGGCAAAAAGGCGGGGAGGCAGTCAGCCGCAACCGTGCGCACATGGCCGACATTGGCCGCAAGGGGGGCGAGAGCCGGCAATCGGCCAGCCGTGCAGCAGCAGCCGCCAGCAAGGCCGGCGGCAATCGCCAGGGAGGCAAGGAAAGCTGAGGTAGCGCCGCGCCGCCATCACGGTGGCGCGGCGTATTCGCCGCGTCGGGGTTGCGGCGTATTCGCCGCGTCGGGGTTGCGGCGTATTCGCCGCGTTGGTCGTGCGGCGCGGATTCGCCGCGCCGGTTGACCAACGCCGGTGTCGGCGCCGCGGGCGGCTGCAGACGCACCACAGCCGTGGTACATTCCCGTCCCATGTCCGAACTCCGCTACCTCACCGCCTACCCCGACCAGCTGCGCCAGCAAGCCGCCACCCTCGTCAAGGAGGGCCGCCTGGGCGCCCTGCTACGTTCGCGCTACCCCGCCGCGCACGGCCTGCGCACCGACCGCGCCCTGTACGGCTACGTGCAGGACTTGAAGGACGATTACCTGCGCAACGCCGAACCGGTCGCGAAAGTCGCCTACGACAGCAAGATCCACGTGGTGCAGCACGCCCTCGGCCTGCACACCGCCATCTCGCGCGTCCAGGGCAGCAAGCTCAAGGCCAAGCACGAAATCCGCATCGCCAGCGTCTTCCGCGACGCCCCACTCGAATTCCTGCGCATGATCGCCGTCCACGAACTGGCGCACCTGAAGGAAAAGCAGCACGACAAGGCTTTCTACAAACTCTGCTGCTGGATGGAGCCGCAGTATCACCAGTTCGAGCTCGACTTGCGGCTGTATCTCACGCATATGGAGACGACCGGCGAACGGCTGTGGAGCGAAGCGGCCTGAGCGGCGGACGCGTGACACCACTGACCTCCGATGCCGTGTTGACTGCTGCGTAACGTAGGGTGTGTAAGAGCAAAGTAGTAATGTCCGGTTTGAGCAAAGTAGAAATGTCTGATTTTG
>NZ_JACYUY010000022.1 GCF_014842025.1 Massilia sp. CFBP 13721 | reverse complement strand
GCGTACTGGCGAATGCCGCCGCCACCTTCCAGGGCCTGATGGGCGAAGGCGCCATCATGCGCCGCGGCGACGGCGAGAAGATGAAGGAATTCGCCGTGCGCGAATTCCATGAAGCGATGATCTGGCTGCGTGAAGAAGCCGAGCGCGGCGTGTCGAAGCAGCGTTACAAGGGTCTGGGCGAGATGAATCCGGAACAGCTGTGGGAAACCACGATGGACCCAACCGTGCGCCGCTTGCTGAAAGTGCAGATCGAGGACGCGATTGCGGCGGATCAGATCTTTACGACGCTGATGGGGGACGAGGTGGAGCCGCGCAGGAATTTCATCGAAAGTAATGCGCTGCAGGCGGGGAATATCGACGTCTGATTTTTCGGCAGCTCATCAAAAAGCCAACCCACGAGGTTGGCTTTTTTTCGTTCTCAGCTTTCTTCGGGAATCGGGTCAGTCACCAAGAAGTGATAGCACATCGCACTCATGAAGGCGATGCCAGCGCCCGTTAGCAAGGCTGGCACAAAAGACCAAGCCTGCGCAATATAGCCGGTGAGGATCGGCGCCAGCGCGCCGCCGAGAAAGCCGCCGAAGTTCTGCAGGGCGCCGAGCGAGGCGATTCGGCTACGCGGCGCCACCGCCGTGACGAGCGACCACGAGCATGCCGACGAGGCATTCGCCAGGAAGATCACGATCGAGATACAGGCCACGGCGACGGTATTGCTCTCGACCAGCGCGGCCGGAATCGTGAACGCCACCATGCCCAGCATGGACACCACCACTGCCCGGCGCCGGCTGGCGACTGGTGACGCCGCATGGCGCGTCACCCGGTCGGATGCCCAACCCGCCACCAGTGCGCCGGCAAAGCCACACAGGAACGGAACCGAGGCAGCGAACCCTGCCTGCGCCAGTTCCATATGGCGCTGGGTACGCAGATAGCCGGGCAGCCAGGTCAAATAAACCCAGTTCAGATAGACCGAGCCGAAAAAGCCGAGCAGCATGCCCCAGGTGGCGCGATACCGGAACAGCGCGCGCCAGGATGCAAAACTCGTCGCCGGCGCCGCCCCGGCCGCCTGCCCTTCGTCGAGATAAGCACGTTCGGCTTCGGACATCTGCGCACGAACTGGATCGCGGTACAGGCTGACCCAGATGAGCGCCGCGACCAGGCCGAGAGCACCTGTCATGAAGAAGGCCCAGTGCCAGCTGGTCGCCAGGATCAGCGGCGTCAGGATCAGAGGCGCAAGCGCGACACCGAGCGGCGATGCCGAGTTGTAGATGCCTGTCGGCGTGCCGCGTGCGCGTAGCGGAAACCAGTTGCTCACAACTCGTGCCGCCGCCGGAAATTGTGGCGCTTCCCCGATCCCAAGCACGATGCGTGCGACCACGAACCAGCCGAAACTAGCGGCGAGTCCGCCTGCCGCCTGCGCCACCGACCAGATTACCAGCCCTGCGCCGAGCAACCAGCGCGGGCCGATCTTGTCGACCAGGGCGCCGACTGGCAGCTGGCAGAGCGCATAGCTCCAGGAAAATGCGGAGAGCAGCAGACCCATCTGGCCGAGCGAGAGGCCGAGGTCGGCGCGGATGTATTCGTTGGCGACGGCCAAGGTGGCGCGGTCGAGGTAGTTGATGACGCCGGTGAGGACTAGCAGGATGAGGGCGACCGTTTGGCGGCGGCGGATGCGTAGGGGCGCGGCTTCGTAGGCGGAGGTAGCGTTCATTTCAGAATGCTACCAAATGAGCGTTGATAGGATGAAAGTTTTCTGAGGCTGCGATACCTCCACATGTACATCACCGAACCGCAACTGTACAATAGGCAGGTTGGTCCCAACGAGCGCTACCTGAAGGTAGAGGAAGCTCACACATGTAAAACAAAGTGCTTAGGCGCTACTGATCCTGGACAAAGTGCCGTCCAATAAGCGCGTAATTCCTGCCAATGGTTTTTTGTTAACGCACCACGTTTCGCCCCGACCGGAGTTATCATCCGGACGAGCCCAACCGCCATGATGAACGCCGTTGAACTCGACTGCAAACCGGAAAACGTGCCGTGCTCGGTTCTATGAAAGGAATTCTCCGATTCTTGTCATAAGCTCAGGATCGCGCAGTTCGCATTCCCACAGCACCATTACCCTCCATCCAGCGTCTACCAGAGCATGCACATTACGTTCGTCCCGCGCTTTGTTGGCACTAAGCTTAGCCATCCAAAAATCGACTCTTGATTTTGGAATTCTGGCATGTTGGCACGCAGGATGGGAATGCCAGAAGCAACCATGAACAAAAATTACTTTTCTACGACCAGAGAAAACAAGATCAGGCGAACCTGGCAAACCTCGAACATGCAGTCTGTAGCGGAACCCTGCACCGTGAATCATGCGACGTACCAGCATCTCAGGCCGGGTGCCCTTGCTCCGAACGCGGGACATGATGTCGCTTCGCATAGCAGCACTAATACTGTCGACCATTCTTGCTCCTTACAGCCGCTCGCTACCCCAAGCAGCATTCGCTAGCATTGATACGCCTCAACGAGGCTGAACCTCTTAGTTGGGGGAAGACGACAGATTTTTAAAGGTGCGCGCTAACACATGACGCACCTTATTTGGAATACTGTACAAACATACAGTAAAATGGCGTCATTCTGATTGCCAACCCACTTACTCTTATTTTTAGGAACGTTCGAGCGTAGTGTTTCAATTAACTTGACCCTATTTGTAGAACGAGAATGCTATGCCAATTAACTCGATTGAACTATTTGCTGGTGCTGGAGGATTAGCCCTCGGGTTCTCCAGTCACGATGTAATTCACAAGGCGATCGTAGAGTGGAACACACATGCGTGCAACACTATTCGACTCAACAAAGCCGAAAATGTCGACCCAGTAGCACATTGGCCTGATGTCAGTGAAGGGGATGTGCGGCAGTTCGATTATAGCCGCTTTAAAAATATTGACCTTATATCTGGGGGACCACCTTGCCAGCCGTTTTCACTTGGCGGAAAACACGGAGGCTTCCTTGACGTACGTGATATGTTTCCACAGGCAATCCGCGCTGTGCGTGAAACGCAGCCCCGTGCTTTCGTATTTGAGAACGTTCAAGGGCTTACCCGCTCTGCATTCTCGGACTATTTCAAATATATCCTATTGCAACTGACCTTCCCCTCGCTTGCTGCTCATGAGGGAGAAGAATGGTTAGTTCATCTATCGCGCCTTACTGAGCACAAAGCGTCAGGAGCGGCGAATGAGTATGACGTCGAATGGAAGTTGGTTAACGCCGCAAACTACGGTGTTCCACAAAAACGTATGCGGGTGTTTTTTGTAGGCTTCCGTAGAGATCTAAAGATAAAATTTGAATTCCCCTCGGAAACGCATAGCCAACACGCGCTACTCTATTCACAATGGGGAAGCGGTGAGTATTGGCGTGATCATCAGGTTGCAACAAAGGATCAGCCAAAACGACCAGTTAATATTGATCGCGTCCTGAAAGCGATCGAAAAAGCACATGCTGAGCGAGCACTCGAACGTTGGCAAACTGTTCGAGATGCGATCCGTGATTTACCTGACCCTGAGTTCAGTTCGTCTCTCCCATTGGTGCAAGCTCACAAATTCCAGCCTGGCGCGCGCTCATACCCAGGACATACTGGGAGCCCTTTGGATGAACCTGCAAAGGCGCTAAAAGCTGGCGACCATGGAGTTCCCGGTGGTGAAAACATGCTTCGCCGCCCAGATGGCAGCATCCGTTATTTCACAGTCAGGGAATCTGCAAGGATCCAAACATTTGATGATTCTTTCATTTTCGAAGGAACTTGGTCTGAAACCATGCGGCAACTCGGCAACGCAGTGCCGGTTCGATTAGCAGCCGTCATGGCAGGAGCGGTATGCGCTCACTTGAAGAGGTTGGATCAGAGAGCTCTGGACTTAGCGGCTTGATCAAATCAAGGATTGATTTCAAGCCCATGCGGATAACGTTTGCTTGTCTTGTAGAGTACCATTCCGTAGCTTATGATGGCTCCGCGCCAGCCGTTGCCGAGATGGCTAACAATAACTTGAAGTAGGTTATTTGCAGCAGGCTCAACCAACGCCACATCAATTCTCCCCGCAAGCTCGTCTGTCGGAACGTCGTACCGGAATACATAGGGCAGCTGGGATTTCATTGCAGCTAGCAAATGTCCCAGCTCAACGGTACCGTCTTGATCCAACCGAAGATTGATGCGAAAATTTTCGATAATTGGATGCTGCTGGTCGAACTTACCAGGCTTGGTTGTATCCCGCTCTTGTCCTGGATCTTTCGGGCCAAAGCCCGCTCCATTCCACATGCTAGCGTTCTGCTCTTTAAATAAACCAATCAATATACTTTCATTGGCAGCAGTGCTCATGCTTTTATCAAGTAACAAAGCCTTATAAGCGAGCAGGCTTAGATCGATGTTACGGCGTCCTCGCAGCTTGGCGAGGTGCTGCGACAATCGATCCTTAACGTTATTTGCCTTACCTATATACCGTGGAGCGCCGTTGTAGATCAATAGATATACTCCTTGCGCGGAGCGTGCATCTGCTTGAAATTCCTGTAAGTTCGCAATAGCGAGGTCGTTGAGAGGCGAAGCAGGCAGCGCTTCCAACGTATCCTTAAGTTGATAAGAAACTGTGCGAAGGAAATCGAAAACGTATAAGGAGTGCAAGTGGGGACCAAGTAGATGAGAAAAATATATACTACCTCATCAACACGGAACCGGCAAACTTGACTGTTGCGCTTTACATGGCTTAAGGGAATAAGCTAAATTATTTAGATGCTAGTTCATAGAGGATCAGTAATACTAGAGCTCATCGCAACACAATATCCTTTGCCGCCAACCCACGGAGCGCCTGCACCGCTCGCGATCCACCAGTTATCCGGGTCATTCGACCCAGCGGCGCTTCCACGCAACGGAAGAACATCGCGCCACCAGCAATACTAGCAGCCCATGCAACCACCGTCCCGATCAACTGCCACCCCGCCTGCGCTGGCACGAATTTATTAAAGCCGGAATTTACTATCAGGCAAACCGGAAAGTGCACAAGGAAGATCGAATACGAATTCTTGCCGAGCCAGTTCGCAACCGACCATCCAGCGCTTGAGCAAACCCTCACCCGCCCCAGCAACATCAGCACACACGCCACGCTTAGCGCCACCGCAATCCGGCTCCTGAAATCCAGCATCAACGCCACCAACGTCGGCACCGCCATCATCAAGAACAGCAGCAGCACCGCCCGCGGCCGGCGCGCCGCATCGCCCGCCCACCACGCCAGCATACCGAGCCCGTAACTGCCAAAGAAATACGGCGCCCACACATCCCAGTCCGCATCCCGGTTGAAATAGAACAGCGAGGAGACAACAACGACCGTCAGCACGCCAGGCACCAACCATAGCCTATGTGGACCATTAAACAAGCGCCCGCACAGCCACAGCAGCAACGCCGCCCCCGCATACAACTGAAAATCGATCGCCACATACCAGGCTCCAGCCGACAGCGATTCATACCCCAGCACGCTGTGCAGCAACAGCACATGCGCCGCCAGCTGCGACACGCTCGGCGCAGCGGAAATCGATTCATGCGTCATCCACATGGATGCAATGGCAGAGGCGCCGGCAGCGAGCAATGTGGCGACAATGAATGGCGGCGCCAGCTTGACGTAACGCCGCCATATCGCAGAAAGAGGATTACCCGGCCGCGCCACCCCATCCGGCGCCAGCGATTTGGCGGCGAGGAAGCCGCCGATGACGAGGAAGACCTGCACGGCGATGCGTGCGTCCCCGGCCAGCCAGTCGAATAGCGCCGGCGCCAGCGGCCGCGCGTGGTCCGCCATCGGCCCATAGAAGGCCAGGTGATGCAGCACGATCAGCTGCGCGGCGACCGCCTTTAACAGATTGATGAGTACAAATTGTGTTTGCTGCGACCCCGCTGCTGCGGGCGCTATGCGATCTTCTACTGCCATCCACATCCCGACGCTATCTTCAACAATGCTTCCCGACCCTACCGAAGCAAACTTGCTGCCGATACCGCCGACCGGCCGCCATCATAGCCGAGCGTGCCAAACTGTTACCACTCCGTACACAGTTTGAAACATGTTAAGGATCGAGCGCCAGGATCGCGGGCGTGCGGCGCCGCATGATTTTGTCCGGCACAAGGAATGTGCCGCCGCCCGCGTAATGCAGGGTGCGCGGATGGCGTGGCGTCGGTGCGACCCGCGCCGCGATCACTTCCCAGATGAAGAAGTTGTATTGATCGACCAGCCTGTCGTCGTGCAGGCGGCAGGCGAACTGCGCGTGGCATTCGGCGATGCCTGGCGCCGCGATACCCTGCTGCTGCTCCGGGCTCAGGCCGAGTCGTTCGAACTTGTCGCCGTCGCGTCCGGAACTGGTGCCGATCGCGACGACCTCGTCGATCAAGGCTGTTGTCGGCAGGTTGAGGACGCACTCGCGGCTGCGCCGCACCAGTTCGAAGCTACGGTTGCCCGAGGCGATCACGCAGCCGACCAGCGACGGCGTAAATTCCATCACCGTATGCCAGCCCAGGGTCATGATGTCGCGCTCGCCTTCATGGGCTGAACTCAGGAGCAGCAGCGGCCCGGACTCCAGGTAGCGCCGCACCTGTTCGACCGGGAAGTCGCGCTTGTTGACCTGGCGCCCCATGCCTACATGCGGTCCAGCAACTGCAACGACGCCCGATCACTCATCACCAGCACCAGTTTCAGCCTCGCCCGCGTCATCCCCACGAACAGTTTGCGCAGCACCGTCTCCGTCATTTCCTCGAAATCGATCTCGGTAAAAATCAGCGCCGGCGCGGATTGGCCCTTGAAACGGTAGACCGATTCCGCCAGCAGCCCGCCTTCGCGGAATACCGGGTTGCCGAACAGGTCATACGCGCCCGTGAACGATTTCAGCGTATGCGCGTCGCTCAGCTTATCCAGGTTGAGGATGGCCGACTTTTCGCGGCCGCGAAAGGAACACAGGGCGATGTCGTGGCGGCCGAAGCCGGCGGCCAGGCAGGAGGTGACCGCGCGCCGGGTCTGGGCCAGCATGGCCTCGACGTCGCCTTCGGGATAGGTCAGTTCCTCGATGTCCGCACCCTTGAAGGGACTGCCCGCTTCCACCGGTTCGCGCGCGGCGCCGATCGATTTCAGCATCTGCACGATCTGGCGCGGGCTGCGGTAGTTGGTGTCGGAATGGAGTTTCACCCAGCCGGGCAAGGCGACCATCTGCTTGCCATATAAATTCTGGTCGGGGTCTTCGAGCCAGATGGCGCGGCCGTCCGGCTTGACCATGCCGAGCACGATGTCGCGCCAGCTGGTCGAGAAGTCCTGGCCTTCGTCGACGATGAGCACGTCGTATTGCCAGGTTTCGGGCAGCGCTACTTCGGCCAGCGCGGTTTCGATGTCGTTCCAGACCGCGGGCGAGCCGTAGTCGGGCGTCTTGTCCTGGGCGCGCATCCAGGCGTCGCACAGCATGTGGAAGGTGGAGACGCGCCCGCCCGGCGGCACCAGCCGCTCGATGTGGTCGGCCAGCGGGCGGTTGAAGCAGACGTACAGCGGGCGCAGGCCGGCGTCGAGCGCGGCCTGGTATTCGGCCAGCGCCAGTTGCGTCTTGCCGCTGCCGGCGGTGCCGACCACGCGCAGGCGAAATGGTGAAAACTCGAGCCGGCGCGCCCAGGTGGCCAGGCCGCCGGAGAGGCGCGTCACCATTTTGGTGGCCGAGCCGATCATCGAGCTGGGGTCGGGGCGCAGGCTGAGGGTGTCGCCGAGGAAGCGGGTCACCTTGTCGAAGTCGTCGGTTTTATCGGTGATCGGCAGCGCTTCGCGGATGATCCGGCCGATGCGGCCCTTGTTGGTGGCGTCGATGATGTGGCTGGGATCGATGCCGGCCAGGTGCGGGTCGCGCACGGTGTAGTCGGGGCAGTACAGCAGGTAGTCGATCGACAGTTCGCCGTTGTAGCGCCGCGTGAGCCCTTCGATCGTGTGCAGGATGTGGGCGTGGATTTTACGGGGCTTGCCCTGGAAGTTCTTCAGCAGCCCATCGCGGGTTTCGTTGAGAAAGCCGGCGACCTGCTCGATCAGCAGCATGCGGCCGTTGGGGGCGAGGATGATGAAGTCGACGTCGCCGTACACCGAGTAGCCGTTCTCGACATTGGTCCAGTGGACGCCGTGGTAGATGTGGTACGGCGTGTCGCTGAGGCGCTGCTCGAGCAGGGACAGGGTTTCGATCTCGCGTGCGGCATTTCCGGTGACGGACATCTCGCGCCAGCCGGCAGGATGGATTTGGGCCATGGATCGACGCTTCGCAGAAGGGGAAGATGTCAAGATTGTAATGCTGTTCGACGGAAGGAAACACACCATTGAATACGCGACGCAGATAAACCCTCCGTGCACGCCGCGCCGTTTTGTACTATCATAAGTTACATGAGACGCGATTCCCGACTTTCCTCGATCCTGCACCTGCTGCTGCACATGGCCCACAGCGCACGCCCCCTCACTTCGGAGGAGCTGGCCGGCTTCCTGCAGACGAACCCGGTGCTGGTGCGGCGCACCTTGGCCGGCCTGCGCGAACGGGGCTACGTCGGCTCCGGCAAAGGCCATGGCGGCGGCTGGACCATCACGGCGGATTTAAAACAGGTATCGCTGCGCGACATCTACGAGGCGGTCGGCGCACCGACCGTGTTCGCGATGGGTAACCGGGTCGACCATCCGGAATGCCTGGTCGAGAAGGTAGTGAACCAGTCGCTGGCGAGCGCCTTCGACGAAGCCGAGGCGTTACTCATCAAGCGCCTGAGCGACGTTTCGCTGTTTGAACTGTCCGAACGCTTCAATGCGCACTATGCAGAACATGCGCAGCACCTGGGGGAACACCATGCACGTCACAACGACACCTGAATTCGACGCCATCGTCATCGGCGGCAGCTATGCCGGCCTGTCGGCCGCCACCCAGCTGGCGCGCGCGCGCCGCCGCGTGCTGGTGATCGACGCCGGCCAGCGCCGCAACCGCTTCGCCCACGCCTCGCACGGCTTCCTGACCCAGGACGGTACCGAAGCCGCCGTCATCGCCGCCACCGCGCGCGGCCAGCTATTGAACTATCCGAACGTGCGCTGGATCGAGGGCACCGCTGCGCAGGCTCAGGCGCAGGGCGACGGTTTTATCGTCACACTGGCCGACGGCACGGCCTGCACGGGCCGGCGGCTGGTGCTGGCCACCGGCGTGCGTGACGAACTGCCGCCCATCGCTGGCTTGCAGGAGCGCTGGGGCCGCAGCGTGTTCCACTGCCCGTATTGCCACGGCTACGAACTCGATGCCGGCGCCATCGGCGTGCTGGCCGCCGGTCCGCTGTCGATGCACCACGCGCTGATGCTGCCCGACTGGGGCACGGTGACCTTGTTCCTGAACGGCGCTTTCGAGCCAGATGCGGCGCAGCTGGCGGCGCTCGACGGGCGCGGCGTCACGCTCGAGCGTACGGCCATTGCCCGCATTGACGGCGCGGCCGACGTGGTGCTGGCGGACGGGCGCATGCTGCCGATGGCGGGCCTGTTCGTCGCCCCACAGATGCATGCGGCCAGCCCGATCGCGGCGCAACTCGGCTGCGCGACCGAAGATGGTCCGATGGGCGCGTTCGTCGGCACCGATGCGATGCAGGCGAGCAGCGTGCCCGGCGTGTTCTGCTGCGGCGATATGGCGCGCGCTGCGGGGAATGTCGCTTTTGCCGTGGCCGATGGCGCCATGGCCGGCGTGGCGGCGCACCGGTCGTTGATGGAACTGCATCCGGCTTGAGGCTGGCACGCAACAGACAAGCGTGCGTATCATGGCTGAGCTAGAATCGTGGTCTTTCCACGATGCGGCGCGTACACGATGAAGTCCCCGATGAAGTCCCATCAGGCAGGATTGACTTTCGGCGGACTGAAACACGTGCTGGCCGATGCAGTACGCGGCGCCTCGTACGACGTCATCCTGCAAAGCCTGCTCGACGAGGTGCGGCGCCTGATCGGCGAAGAGGCGTGGTCGGCTTTCTACGCGCTCGACGCATCATCCGGCCGCCTGCGCATGACTGCCGCATCGGGCATGCCGGCCGCATTTGCCGCCGCCCTGGCCGAGCTTCCGGTCGGACCGCAGGAAGCCTCGTGCGGACGCGCGGCCCACAGCGGCCAGGTCGTCATCGTCGAGGATGTCCTGTGCGAGCCGCTGCTGCGGCCCTATCTCGGCCTGGCGCAGGAACACGCCGTGCGCGCCTGCTGGTCGTTTCCCCTGCACTCGCCGGGTGGCCGGGTGCTCGGCACCCTCGCCTTCTTTCACGGCGTGCCGCGCGCACCGGATACAGCCTTGGCCGGCGAGATCGGCTATTTCACCGACCTGCTGGCCCTGCTGACCGAACGCCACCTGCGCGAACAGGAAAACGCGGCGCGCCATGACGAGGCCGCGCATGAACTGGCCGCCATGGCGGAGGAATCCGAACGCCGGCGCAGGCTGTACGAAACCGTGCTGTCGAATACGCCGGACCTGGTCTACGTGTTCGACCTCGAGCACCGTTTTACGTATGCGAACGCGGTGCTGCTGCAGATGTGGGGCCGCAGCTTCGAGGAATCGGTCGGCAAGACTTGCTGGGAACTGGGCTACGAGCCGTGGCACGCGGCCATGCACGACCGCGAAATCGAGGAAGTCAAGGCCACGAAAATGCCGATCCGCGGCGAAGTGCCGTTCGATGGCGCCTTCGGGCGGCGCATCTATGATTACATTTTCGTGCCCATACTCGGGCCGGACGGCGAAGTCGAGGCGGTCGCCGGCACCACGCGCGACGTCACCGAGCGCAAGCGCTTCGAGGAAGAGCTGAAAGGCAGCGAGCTGCGCTTCCGCACGATCACCAACGCCATGCCGCAGATGGTGTGGACGGCGCTGCCCGATGGCGCGATCGACTACCACAACCAGCAGTTCGATCAATTCGTCGGCTGCCAGGCGGGCGCGGTGGCGGGCACGACCTGGGCCGAAGACCTGGTACATCCGGACGACCAGCAGCTTGCGCGCGAACGCTGGGCGCACAGCGTCGCCACCGGCGCCACCTACGAAATCACGCTGCGCATGCGCTATCACACCGGCGAATACCGCTGGGTGCTGGCGCGCGCCCTGCCGCTGCGCAGCGAGAGCGGCGAGATCGTCAAGTGGCTCGGCACCGACACCGACATCCACGAAGCCAAGCTGAACGAAGAGGCGCTGCAGGAAGCGCACCACCGCAAGGACGAGTTCCTGGCGATGCTGGCGCACGAACTGCGCAATCCGCTGGCGCCGATCAGCGCCGCGGCGCAAGTGCTGCGCCTGGCGCCGAACAACCCGGACAAGGTGCGCCAGTACAGCGAGGTGATCTCGCGCCAGGTCAGCCACATGACGACGCTGGTCAACGATTTATTGGACGTCTCGCGCGTCACGCGCGGCATGGTGCAGCTGGAAAAGGCGCCGGTCGACGTGAAGGCCGTGGTCACCAGCGCCGCCGAACAGGTGCACCCGCTGGTCGAAGCCGGTAAGCATACGCTGGCGCTGCAGCTCGGTTCGGCCCCGGCAAGCGTGCTGGGCGACCGTGCGCGCCTGATCCAGGTGACTGCCAACCTGCTGGCGAACGCCGCCAAGTACACGCCGCCGGGCGGCCACATCACGCTGGCGCTCGACGTCGCCGACGGTGTGGTCCGGATTGCGGTGACGGACAACGGCAACGGCATCGAACCGGCCCTGCTGCCGCAGGTGTTCGACCTGTTCGTGCAGGGCAAGCGCACGCCGGACCGGGCCCAGGGCGGCCTCGGGCTGGGGCTGGCGCTGGTGAAGAACATCGTCGGCATGCATGGCGGCCACGTGGCCGCGCACAGCGCCGGGCCTGGCCAGGGCAGCAGGTTTACGGTGGCGCTGCCGGCCATTGCGCAGCCGGCGCGTGCCCCTGCTCCGGTGCCGGCACCGCTGACGCCGGCGGGCCGCGCGCTGCGCATCATGCTGGTCGACGACAACGTCGACGCCGCCGCTACCCTGTCCGCCCTGCTGGCCGCCGCCGGCCACACGGTGCAGGCGATCAACGACCCGCGCGACGCCGTCGGCGCGGCGCTGGCGCAGCCGCCCGACGTGTTCATCCTCGATATCGGTATGCCGCTGATCGACGGCCACGCGCTGGCGCGCCAGCTACGCGCGCAACAGCCGCTGGCGCAGGCGCTGTTCGTGGCGCTGACCGGCTACGGCCAGAGCAGCGACCACGAATCCTCGCGCCAAGCCGGCTTCGATTGCCATTTCGTGAAACCGGTCGAGGCGGCGCGCTTGCTGGCCACTCTCGCCTCACAAGCCGGCGCCACCTGATCGTCGGGTTTGTCATTAATGCTAGACTGCTGGCGCCGGCAATAGCACGCCGTTGCCACACCGTTACCATGCCCAGCACTGCCGGAGTTCCAAGTTCCCGATGCGCGAATCAAGCCTGTTGAACAACCTCACCGCGAGTTCGGTCGTTACCGCTTCCTGCTTCCTCGGGCTGCTGTATTTCGGGCGCGACGTGCTGGAGCCGCTGGCGCTGGCGACGATCCTGAGCCTGGTTCTGGCGCCCCTGATCCGCTCGCTGCGCCGCATCGGCCTGCCGCGCCTGCCGGCGACGCTGCTGTCGGTGCTGCTGGCCGGTACCTGCGTGGTCGGCGTCGGCACCATCCTCGCATTCCAGCTGGTCGCCGTGACGCGCGACCTGCCCGAATACCGCGCCGCCATCCGCTCCAAGATCGAGCGCGTGCGCGAGATCACCGAGCGCCCGTTCGCACGCCTGGAAGCGGAACTCAGCGCCGTGGCGCCGCAGTCTCCCTTGCCGCCGCTGCCGCCGGTCACGGTACGGCGCGGCACGCTGACCACCGGCGCGAACCAGCCGCTGCCGGTGGAGATCCGCGCGCCGCGCGCCACCACGCGCGACACCCTGGCGCGCCTGTTCGCGCTGGCCTGGGGGCCGATCGGAGAAACCGGCCTGGTGCTGGTGCTACTGATTTTTATCCTGCTCGAGCACGAATCGTTGCGCGACCGCGTGATCCGCCTGGCCGGCCAGGCCGAGATCAGCCGCACGGTGCGCGCCCTGTCCGATGCCACGCGCGGCGTGTCGCGCTTCTTCCTGTCGCAGTTCGTCATCAATCTGACGTTCGGCGCGCTGGTCGGCGTGCTGCTGTGGGCCTTCGGGGTGCCGCATGCGGTGCTGTGGGGGGCATTATCCGGCCTGCTGCGCTTCGTCCCCTACGTCGGCATCATGGTGGCGGGCGTGCTGATCGCCATTTTCGTGGCGGCTATCGATCCGGGCTGGTCGCTGGCCCTGTCTTGCCTGGCGCTGTTCATTTCGCTGGAACTGGTGGTGGCGCACGTGGTCGAGCCGAAAGTGTACGGCCACAGCTCGGGCCTGTCGCCGCTGGCGGTGATCGTCTCGGCGCTGTTCTGGGGTGCGATGTGGGGGCCGGTCGGGCTGCTGCTGTCCACGCCCCTGACGCTGTGCCTGGTGGTGGCCGGGCGCCACGTGCGCGCGCTGGAACCGGTGACGATCCTGCTCGGCGACGTGCCCAACGTGAATGTGGCCCAGCGCTTTTACCAGCGCGTGCTGGCCGGTGAGACACACAGTATCATTTCCGACGCGCGCAGCTACCTCGACCGCCACAGCTTCGCGCGCTATTGCGACCAGATCCTGTTGCCGGGGATTTCGATGGCCGCCGCCGAACAGCGCAGCGGCCAGCTGGAAACCGGACAGATTGCCCACATCCGCACCACCATCGCCGACGTCGCCGCGACGCTCACGCCGGTCTCGAGCGCACCGATGAGGAAGCGCCGGCGCGGGCGCGTGTCGCTGCTCGATGCGAATGTCGGCGCCCACCTGCGCCAGATGCGCGAAGCACGCCTGGGACGCTGGCAGGGCTCGCTCGACGTGCCATCGCACTCGATCGTGCTGTGCGCCGGCCTGGGCACCGAACGCGACGACCTGCTCACCGAACTGCTGGTGCGCGCCTTGCGCGAACTCGACGTCGACGCGCGCAGTGTCGTCATCGGCGCCGACCAGGATAATCCCGGGCCGGACAAGGCCGACCTGGTCTCGACCGTGTTCCTGATCTATCCGGTCGAATCGATGCTGGAAGCGTGGCAGCGCGTGGCCGACGAATTGCGCGCGGGCTTGCCGAACGCGCTGCTGGTGACGATCCGCCTGCCCTTTGGCGAAAATGCCGCCAACCAGGCGGTGGTGCAGGAACACGTCGACATGGTGCTGCGTTCGTTCGAGGAAAGCCTGGCCTTCGTCGTGCCCGAGCGCGCCGACCAGGCCTGAGGTGCGACACGAAATGCGCTGCACCGGTACGCGGGTCATGATCGTGCTTGTGTATCATCCGGGAGCATGAGCTACCGTCTTGCCATCTTCGACTTCGACGGCACCCTGGCCGACTCGTTTCCGTTCCTGCTCAGCGTGTTTAACCGCATCGCCGACGAGCACGGCTTTCGCCGCCTCGACCTGAGCCAGGTCGAGCGCCTGCGCCACTACGACACGCGCGCCATGATGCGCCACGTCGGCATGCCCGCCTGGAAATTGCCACTGGCCGCCGCCAGTTTTAAATCCCTGATGCGCGAGAATGCCGGCCAGGTGCGCCTGTTTCCGCAGGTCGACACCGTCTTGCGCGAACTGGCGCTGTGCGATATCAAACTGACCATCGTCTCTTCCAACGCCGAGGACAACGTGCGCCGGGTGCTGGGGCCGGAACTGGCGCCCCTGATCAGCCAGTACGAATGCGGGATGTCGATTTTCGGCAAGACCGCGCGCATCCGCAAGGTGGTCAAACGCGCGGCGGTAGCGCCGGCGGCAGCGCTGTACATCGGCGACCAGGCCACCGACGCCGAGGCAGCGCGTAAAGCCGGCGTTGCCTTTGCGGCCGTGCACTGGGGCTTTGCGCCGATCGAGGTGCTGCGCAAGGTGGATCCAGAACACGAGTTCGATTTGCCGGCCTCGCTGGCGGCGATTGCAACGCTGCAAGCCAAACGTTTCCCGTAGGGTGGGCTCCGCCCACGCGGTTCACCTGTTGATCAGCTGCGGCTTGTCACACACCTCTCCACGATGATCACACCTTCGTTAATGGCAGACGCGTTGCGGTATGCATCGGTACGACCGCGTGGGCGGAGCCCACCCTACGAAACCTACCCTGCACGATGATCATACCGCCGCGATGCCGGACACGATGCGGGACGCATCGGTGCGATCGCGTTCCAGCAAGAATTTACTTCGCATGCTAAACTTTCATAATCAAACTAAAAGCCGGACCCCATGGACGCCTTCGACCAGACCCTGATCCAATTGACCGCCACGCTGACCCACGCTTCGCGCGCCTATAAATCGATGGCGGACAAGGTGGCGTCGCAGTACAGCCTGTCGCAGGCGACGGCGCTGCCGGTGCTGATCCTCGGCCGCCTCGGCCAGGACGGCGTGCGCCCCGGCGTGCTGGCCGATGCCCTCGGGCTGGAACCGTCGTCGCTGGTGCGCGTAGTCGACCTGCTGATCGAGAACGGCCTGATCGAACGCCACGACGATCCGCAAGACCGCCGCGCCAAGCTGCTGCAGCTGACGCAGGACGGCAAGACCCGCGCCGCGCAGATGGAGGAAGCCCTGATTCCGTTCCGCCGCAGCGTGTTCGACGGCCTGGCCCCGGCCGACATCGCCGCCTGCCTGCGCGTGCTGACACACGTCCAGGCGCAGATCGGCAAGCCGGAGTCCACCGGAGAGAAATTGGCGTGACCTTGTTGTCGAAAAACGAGGCGCTGTTCTCCATTAAAAGTTTTGCGGCAGCGATGCTCGCGCTCTATCTGTCGATGCGCATCGGACTGCCGCGCCCTTTCTGGGCGCTGATGACGGCCTATATCGTCGCCGCCCCCTTCGCCGGCCCGACCCGCTCGAAAGCGGTCTATCGCTTCGGCGGCACCCTGCTGGGCGCGCTGGCCACGGTGCTCATCGTGCCGCTGTTCGCCAACTCTCCCGAGCTGCTGTCGCTGGCGCTGGCCTTGTGGGTCGGCGCCTGCCTGTACGTCTCGCTGCTCGACCGCACGCCGCGCTCCTACGTGCTGATGCTGGCGGGGTACACGGCCGGGCTGATCGCCTTCCCGGCCGTGAACGACCCCGGCACCATCTTCGATATCGCGCTGGCGCGGGTCGAGGAGATCCTGCTCGGGATTACCTGCGCCACCGTGGTCCACTCGCTGTTCTTCCCGCAAGGCTTCGGGCCGGTGCTGCTGGCGCGCCTCGACCACGCGCTGCGCGACGCGCAAAGCTGGATCGCCGACGCGCTGGCGCCGGCGGGCACGGCGAACGCCTCGCTCGATCGGCGCAAGCTGGCCGGCGACATCACGGAGCTGCGCATGATGGCGGTGCACATCCCCTTCGATACTTCGCACCTGCGCTGGACCGCGCACGCCATCCACGCATTGCAGGAGAGATTGGCCGCAATGGTGCCGCTGCTGTCCGCGATCGAAGACCGCCTGAAAGCCTTGCGGGGGCTGGGCGCGAACGATGCGTCGGCGCGCTGGCGCGCGCTGCTGGGCGACATCACCGCCTGGACCGGGACTCGCAAGGGCGGCAAGGGAGATGCGCCGCCGGTGACGCCGGCCGCCCTGCGCGCGGCCATCGATGCGCTGACGCCGGCGCCGGCGCGCCACGCCGATTGGCGCGACCTCCTGCAGATCAACCTGGGCGCGCGCCTGCGTGCGCTGGTCGACGTCTGCGTCGACACGCAAGCGCTGCGCACCCATATCGGCGCCGGTACCGCCGGTACGCTGCCGCCGGCCGCCTACGACCTGCCGGCCGTGAAACCGCAGGCGCTGCACCTGGACCGCGGCATGGCGCTGGTCTCGGCCGCCGCGGCGGTGATCGCCACCCTGGCCGGCTGCGCGTTCTGGATTGCGACCGGCTGGCCGGCCGGCGCCGCGGTGCCGATGATGGCGGCCGTGATGTCCTGCTTCTTCGCCACCCAGGACGACCCGGTGCCGTTCATCAAAGGTTTTCTGGTGTGGACGATTTATTCGGTGCCTTTATCCGCCTTTTATCTGCTGGCGGTGCTGCCGGCGGTGCACAGCTTCGAGATGCTGATGCTGGCTTGCGCTCCCGCCTTCCTGGTGCTCGGCGTGCTGATTGCGCGCCCGGCCACTTTTGGCCGGGCCATGCCTTTCCTGTTCGGCATCGCCGGCACGCTGGCGCTGCAGGACACGAATACGGCCGATGCCGCCTCCTTCATCAATTCGACGCTGGCGCAGCTGGCGGGCCTGGCCTTGGCGGTGCTGGTGATCGGCGTGTTCCGCAGCGTCGGCGCCGGCTGGACCGCGCGCCGTTTGCTGCGCGCCGGCTGGGGAGAACTGGCCCAGATCGGCGACGGCCGCAACGTGCCCTCGGTGGCGGCATTCTCGGCGCGCATGGTCGACCGCATCGCCCTGCTGACGCCGCGCCTGGCGCAGGCCGGCGCCCAGCAGGATTTGCAGGCGGCCGACGCGCTGGTCGACCTGCGCATCGGCTTGAACATGACGCAGTTGCTGGCCGTGCGCGGGGAACTCGGCCGCAGCCAGGCCGCGCTGTGGGCGCTGCTCGAACACTTGTCCCAGCATTTCGCAGCGCGTCCGCGCGTGGACGTGGTCGAGGACGAGCACCTGCTGGCCTCGATCGACAATGCCCTGCGCTCGGTCAGCGCCGCCGCCGATTCCAGTGCACGGCGCGATGCGCTGGCGGCGCTGGCCGGCATCCGGCGCGACCTGTTCCCGCAGGCGGCGCCCTATGAACCTTCTCCCCTTCTTGACATGGAGATCCGATGATCGGCGAAGTCAGCCTCTATGGCATTTATTTTCCACCGCTGTTAT
Source organism: Massilia sp. CFBP 13721 (assembly GCF_014842025.1). GTDB lineage: Bacteria > Pseudomonadota > Gammaproteobacteria > Burkholderiales > Burkholderiaceae_D > Telluria. The sequence continues at coordinate 91,099 of NZ_JACYUY010000022.1, read as the reverse complement.
TGCTGGCCCTGCTCGCATTCGGGATGTCTCGCCTGTGCAGCAAGCTGCTCGCGCTCACCGGCTTTTATCGCCACGTGTGGCATCCGGCGCTGTTCGATTTTTCGCTGTTCGTGATGGTGCTGGGCAGCCTGGTTTTTATTGGATCCAACTGGTTTTGAATGATGAACTTCTCTCCTAAAGCAATCGGCCGCGTCGGCATCACCGTGCTCGCCGCCGCCGGCGCCATTTATGCCGGCTGGCAGCTGTGGCGCCACTATGAAATCGAACCCTGGACCCGCGACGGCCGTGTCAAGGCGTATGTGGTGCAGGTCGCGCCCGACGTCACCGGTCAGGTCACCAAGGTCTTCGTGCACGACAACCAGCAGGTGAAGGCCGGCGACGTCCTGTTCGAAGTCGACCGCGCACGCTTCGACCTGGCCCTGCGCCAGACCGAGGCGGCCGAGCAGGCGGCGCAGGCCGCGCTGAACCAGGCGCAGCGCGAAGCGCGCCGCAACGTCCAGCTGGACGACCTGGTGGCGCAGGAAACGCGCGAGCAGGGCCAGTCGCGCGTCGAACAGGCACGCGCGGCGCTGGCGCAGGCGACCGTCAACCGCGATACCGCGCGCCTGAACCTGGAGCGCACGCGTGTGGTGTCGGTGGTGAGCGGTTCGGTCACCAACCTGGATTTGCGCGCCGGCGCCTACGTCAGCGCCAGCCACCCGGTGATGGCGCTGGTCGACCGCGGCTCCTTCTATGTCGAGGGATACTTTGAAGAGACCAAGCTGGCGGCAATCCACCTGGGCGACCCGGTGGCGGTGTCGCTGATGGGCGCGAACAAGAAGCTGAGCGGCCACGTCGAAAGCTTTGCCGAGGGGATCTCGGACCGCGACCGCAGCACCGGCACCAATATGCTGCCGAACATTAACCCGACCTTCAACTGGGTGCGCCTGGCGCAACGCATTCCCGTGCGCGTGGCGCTCGATCCGGTACCGCAGGACGTGCGCCTGGTGGCGGGACAGACGGCGACGGTGCAGGTGCTGCCTAATACCGGGAAGAAGACGTCATGAGGCGCCGTTCGTTTTCTCTGGCAGCGCTGCCGCTGTTGCTGGCCGCCTGCGGTACCGTGGTCGGCCCGGATTACCGCATGCCGCAGCAGGCCGTCGTGCAACGGCCGGACGCCGCCGCGCCGTTCCTCGGCGCCGCTTCAAAACCGTTCAGCCAGCAGCCGCTGCCGGCGCAGTGGTGGCGCCTGTACCGGGACAGCACGCTCGACGGCCTGGTCAAGCAGGCGTTCACGGCCAACACCGACCTGCGTGTGGCGTCGGCCAACCTGGCGCGCGCCCGTGCCGTGCTGGCCGAAGCGGAACAGATCGGGCGGCCCGCGGTCGACGTCTCGGCTGCGCCCGCGTTTGGCCGCGCGGCGGGCGCGCCCTCCGGCATCGGTCACGCACTGCCCGACCACGCCAGCTATGACGCCGGCCTGCACGTGTCCTACCAGCTCGACTTGTTCGGCAAGCTGGCGCGCGCGGTCGAGGCGGCAGATGCCGACACCCAGGCGGCGCAGGCGGCGAGCGACCTGGCGCGGGTGACGGTGGCCGCCGAAACCACGCGCGCCTATGCCGAAGCGTGTTCGGCCGGCCAGCAGATCGCGATCGCGCGCCAGTCGGTGGCCTTGCAGGACCGATTCGTGCAGTCGACCGCGCAGCGTGTGAAACTCGGGCGCGGCACGGCGCTCGACAACAGCCGCGCGCTGGCCCAGCGCGAGCAGCTGCGCGCCGCCGTGCCGCCTCTGGAAGCGCAGCGCCGCGGTGCGCTGTACCGGCTGGCGCTGTTGACGGGCGAGACGCCGTCGCACTTCCCGCAAGCGGTGGCCAACTGCGAACGCGCGCCGCAACTGGCCAGTGCGATCCCCGTCGGCGACGGCGCCGCCCTGCTGCGCCGCCGTCCCGACATCCGCCAGGCCGAACGCACGCTCGCCGCCAGCACCGCGCGCATCGGCGTGGCGACGAGCGAGCTGTACCCGCAGATCAGCCTGGGGCTGTCGGCGGGCAGCACGGGTTCGCTGTCCGGCTTCGGCGAGGGCAATACCTTCCGTTACAGCCTGGGGCCGCTGATTTCATGGTCGCTGCCTTCAACCGGCACGGCGCGCATGCACATCGCCCAGGCCGAAGCGGGCACGGCGGCGTCGCTGGCGCGTTTCGATGGCGTCGTGCTGAACGCACTGCGCGAGACGGAGACGGCGCTGAGCAACTACGCGCGCGAGCTCGACCGCAATGCGGCGTTAAAGGCGGCGCGCGACCAGAGCGCGACCGCATCGCAGCAGGCGGCCAAGCTGTACCGCTTCGGGCGCACCGATTTCCTCACCACGCTCGATGCCGAGCGCACGCTGGCATCGAGCGAGGCGGCGGTGGCGGCGTCGAATGCGACCTTGGCGGCCGATCAGGTGGCGCTGTTCCTGGCGCTGGGTGGGGGTTGGGAGCAGGCACCGCAGTAAGGGGACGCCGGAGCAGACCCGTAAGGTGGGCGGGTCCCCCGCCCACGCGTTCAACGCACGCCAGCACATCGAAATGTTTGCGCTCACCGCGTTGTTGTGGGTGGGTGCCCCGTGCCCACGCGGAACGCCGAGCAGACAAGACACCCGTTTCGAACTGCGAACGTGCGTTGAACGCGTGGGCGGAAAACCCGCCCACCTTACGTCCTTGCGTTCAACGTTTCGACCTGCTTACCATCACAACAGCTTATCCAAGGTAATCGGCAAGTCCCGCACCCGCTTCCCGGTCGCATGAAACACGGCATTCGCCACCGCCGCGGCCACCCCGGTGATGCCGATCTCGCCAATCCCTTTCGCCCCCAGCGGATTGACGTGCGGATCGTCTTCGTCCACCACCTCGACCTCGATGTGGCCGATGTCGGCATTCACCGGGATGTGATATTCGGCCAGGTTGCCGTTCACGGCGCGGCCGTTGCGCGCGTCAAACACGGTTTCCTCGAACAGCGCCATACCGAGCCCGCCGACGATGCCGCCCATCAGCTGGCTGTGGCCGGTTTTCGCATTCATCAGCTTGCCCACGCCATACACCCCGACCACGCGCGCCACGCGCACGGTGCCGAGCAGTTCGTCGACGTGGACTTCGACGAAGACAGCGCCAAACGCGTGCATCGAATAGTGCTTGCTCGTGTCGCCGGGGTCGGCGCTGGCCACTACCTCGACCAGACCGCTGCCGTGGCGAGATACGATCGCCGCCATCGTTTCCCGTCTGGCCGGATCGGCGCGCAGGAACAACTCCCCATTCTGCACGTCGACCTCCTCGGCCAGCGCGCCGAACAGCGGCGAGGCTTCATTGGCCACGGCAATCCCGGTCAGTTTCAGGCGCAGCGCATGTCCCGCCGCCAGCACCGCCGGGCCGACGCTGGCCACCGTCGTCGAGCCGCCGGACACGGGCGCTTCCGGCAGCGTCGAATTGCCCAGCTCGAAACTGACCTGCGCCACCGGCACGCCCAGCGCGTCGGCGGCGATCTGCGTCATGACGGTGTACGTGCCGGTACCGAGGTCCTGCGTACTCGAGCGGAACACGGCGCTGCCGTCCGGGTGGATGGTGGCGGACGCCTTGCCCTGCGAGCGGTTGGTCGGATAGGTCGCCGTCGCCATGCCCAGGCCGACCAGCTTGTCGCCCGCGGCCATCGAGCGCGGTTGCGGGTTGCGCCGGCTCCAGCCGAAGCGGGCGGCGCCGGTTTCATAACACTGGCGCAGCGATTTGCTGGAGAACGGCAGGTCCTTGCCGGGGTCGCGCTCGGTGTAATTGCGCAGGCGCAGTTCCAGCGGGTCGATGCCGAGTTCATACGCCAGTTCGTCCATCGACGACTCCAGCGCAAACGAGCCCGAGGCCTCACCCGGCGCGCGCATGAAGGTCGGGGTGCCGAGGTTCATGCGCGCCAGGCGGTGCGTGGTTTCCTGGTTCGGACTTGCGTACATCATGCGCGTCATCAGGCCGCTCGGCTCGATCCAGTCTTCGATCATCGAGGTGTAGGCGATGGTGTCGTGGGCGCTGGCCGTCAAACGCCCGTCGGACATGGCGGCCAGGCGCATGCGCTGGTCGGTGACCGGGCGCTGGCCGACCGGCCCGAACATTTGCGTGCGGTCGAGCGCCAGTTTTACTGGCCGTCCCACCATCTTCGCCGCCATCGCGCACAGCACCACGTGCGACCAGACCGAGCCCTTGCAGCCGAAGCCGCCGCCGACATACGGGCACAGCACCGTGACCTTGTCTTCTTCGATGCCGAACGTGCCGGACACCGTTTTCTGCACGCCCTTCATGTACTGGGTCGAGTCGTACAGGGTCAGGTATTCTCCGTCCCAGGCGGCGATGGTTGCATGCGGCTCGATCGGATTATGGTGTTCGACCGGAGTGCTGTAGGTGATGTCGATGCTGGTGCTGCCCGAGAGCAGGCCCGCCTGCAAATCGCCACGCCGGGTGTCCGGCTTTTGCGTCAGCACCTTTTCCGGCTGGTGTACGTACTGCTTGGCGACCTCGAAATCGAGACGCGCCGCCGTCGTCTCGTAGTCGATGCGCAGGCGGCTTGCCGCCTCGCGCGCGGCCTCGAAAGTCTCGGCGACGACCACGGCCACCGGTTGGTTGTTGTAGTGGACGTCGGCATCCTGCAGCAGCGACAGCACGCGCCCGATCGGCGGCGACACTTTACCTGCCTTGGTTTCGCGCGGCAGCTGCAGCACGTTTTCGTGGGTCATGACCAGCAGCACGCCGGGCACCGCTTCGGCCTCTTGCGCATCGATCCGGCTGATGCGCCCGCTCGGGACGGTGCTGGTGACGAGAAAAGCGTGCGCCAGGCCGGCGACCGGATGCTCGGCCGAATAGCGTGCGCTGCCGCTGACCTTGGCCCAGCCGTCGGTACGGTTGATGGGGGCGCCGATGTTCTTCATGCGAGTCCTCCTGCAGTGCGCACTGCGCGCACTGCGCGTACGATTGCGCGTTGCGCCAGTTCGACCTTGAATGCGTTGTGCGGGAATGCCTGGGCGCCGGCCACGGCCGCCGCCGCGGCTTGCCGGATGAGCGCATCGTCGGGCGCCCGCCCGCGCAATACGTCTTCCGCCTCGACCGCACGCCAGGGTTTATGCGCGACGCCGCCCAGCACCAGGCGCAGGTCGCGCACGGCGCCATCCTGCACGTCCAGCGCGGCCGCTACCGACACCAGCGCAAAGGCATAGCTGGCGCGGTCTCGCACTTTTACGTAGTGCGAATGGGCGAAGGTAGCAGGCGGCAGGTCGATCGCCGTGATCAGTTCGCCCGGCGCGATGACCGTATCGAACTGCGGTTCGTCGCCCGGCAGGCGGTGGAAGTCGGCGATCGGGAGCACGCGCTCGCCATCGGGCCCGGCCAGGCGCACGCTGGCGTCGAGCGCCACCAGCGCCACCGCCATGTCCGATGGATGGGTGGCGATGCAGGACGGGCTGGCGCCGAGGATCGCGTGGATGCGATTGAAACCGCCCAGCGCCGCGCAGCCGCTGCCCGGTTCGCGCTTGTTGCACTGTTTGAAATGGGGATCGGTGAAGTAATAGCAGCGCGTACGTTGCAGCAGGTTGCCGCCGACGGTCGCCATGTTGCGCAGTTGGGCCGAGGCGCCGTTCAGGATCGCTTCCGACAGCACCCGGTACGGCCCGCGCACCAGCGCGTGATTCGCCGCCGCCGTATTGCTTGCCATGGCGCCGATGCGCACGCCGCCGTCGGGCAGCTGTTCGATGCCGTTCAACGCGATGCGGCTGACGTCGACCAGCCGCGTCGGTTGTTCGACCCCGCTTTTATACAAGTCGAGCAGGTTCGTGCCGCCGCCGATGAATTTGCTGCCGGGGGCACTTCCCAGTTCGATGGCATGGGCGACGTCGCGCGCCCGTTCGTAGGATATCGAATGCATGGCGCCCCCTTTATGAACCGGCGGCGACGCGGATCGCCGCCACGATGTTCTGGTAGGCGCCGCAGCGGCACAGGTTGCCGCTCATGCGCTCGCGGATCTCGTCGTCGCTCAGTGCCAGCGGCCGTTCACCCTGGGTGATGCCGCTGGCCTGGCCTTCGGCTATTTCTCGCAGCAGCGCCACGGTCGAACAGATCTGACCCGGCGTGCAATAGCCGCATTGGAAACTGTCGTGGTCCATGAAGGCGGCCTGCACCGGGTGCGGCGCGCCATCCTGGGCCAGTCCCTCGATGGTGGTGATTTCGCGGCCGTCGTGCATGACGGCCAGGGTCAGGCAGGAATTGATGCGCTGGCCATCGACCAGCACGGTGCAGGCGCCGCACTGGCCGCGGTCGCACCCTTTTTTGGTGCCGGTCAGGACCAGCCGCTCGCGCAGGGCGTCGAGCAGGCTGACGCGCGGTTCGATCAGCAACTGGTGCTCGGCGCCGTTGATGCGCAGCGTCAGGGGCTGGGGAGGAACGTAAGGCGGCGCGATGGGAGTCGTCGCTGAAATCTGGTCGTCGTCTGGCATGATCTCGCTCGTGTCGGTAGGAAGACAGGAACTTGATCATCGCCGAATTCAATATAACGCGAAGTTCGGGAGAGCGGACACGCTGTCCGCCGGCAGAGTTGCGCCCCAGGAAAGCCACGTTCTATACTAGCCCCGGGCCGTTGTCGCGCCCCAACCTGGAAACCCACGCATGCGCCTACCTCATCTGCTCGCTTCCCTGCTCGCGCCCCTGCTGCTCGCCGGCTGCGTCGACGGCTCGGCCACGTATTACATCAACGGCAACCAGCACGCGCTGACGGTACGCGCGCTACAGGAATACTTCTGGAGCAAGGAAGTCACGCTGGATGTGCTGGCCTCGCGCATGCCCGATTGCCAGCGCCGCATCCCGCTCGGCAAATTGCCAATGGCCGACGTGGAAATCGAGCTGTTTGAATCCGGAGAAAACACCTATACGCTGCGCGCCGGCGATGAGGCCTGGCGCGTCGAGACCGCAACCTGCAGCGAACTGGAAGCGCCGGAACAAGTGACGGGCAAGCCGCTTGGCCTGTATCACCTGGATGAGAACAACAAGCTGGTGTTCGAGAATGCGGAGCCGGAAGCGCCGCCAAAGTAATCAGGGTCTTAACCAGCCTCTTGCGATAGGCGCCGCCAACACGCGGCGGTAGACAGCCTGCATCGTTGTCACCAGCAGCGTCGCCAGCGCCTCGCCGGCGCGGGTGCTCACGAAAGCCGCCGCCAGGCTGGAAACGACCAGCGCGCCGATCATGTCCAGCGGCCAGTGCACACCGAGGAATACGCGCGCCCAGGCCACGACGACAGCCAGCGCCAGTAAACCCAGCCCGCAACAGCGCGCCTCGCGCAGGCGGCTCAGCGCCAATGCCAGCGCCACCGAGAACATGCTGGTCGCGTGATCGCTCGGGAACGAGCTGTCCGGCGCGTGATGGAGGAAGTTCTGGCCGATCTCGAGCATGAAGGGGCGCGGATGGAACCACACCAACCCGATCAGTTTACTCATCGTCAGCGCCACCACCGCCGCCAGCAAGGCGCGTACGGCCGCTTCGCGCTGGCCGGCGCCGCCCGTCCACATCAGCACCAGGCCGATCGGCACCACCAGGATGATCCATTCGGCGGCGAAGATCGCGCCGTGCAGGCGCCAGCCGGCCAGCCCGGAGGCCGCATTGATCAGGGAAAACAGGAAGAGGTTCAGGTGGTCGAACATGGCGCCGGGATGAAAGGATGACAATGTTCCCAGCGTAGCTCAGCAGTTCGCGCGCACGATTCGAAATCGCAACAGATTGTGACAAGACGGCGCGCGAGACGACGGACAGCTGTTAAAGATCAATCGACATCACTGCCGCGCCTGAACTTTTTGCCCAGATGTTGCACAAACGCATCGCCCTCTTTAACGCGGGCGTAATAGCCGATGCAACTGCGCCATTTCCACGTCCCGTCCCAGCTTGTCGAGGGTTTGTTCGAGCAGCGTGCGTTCGCCGTCGCGCAGCATGGTCCACTGCGTAAAATATTCGTGCACGGTGCGCCAGGGTGGAAAGTCGCGCGGCAGGCTGCGCCAGGCCGCCCCCGTGTGCAGGAAGTACAGCACCGCGCAGTACACGTCGTAGAGGTCGTGCTTGCGCGGACGCGTCTTGCGGCGCGCCGCCTCGAGCATGTCGCGCACGAGCGCGAATTGCTCGCGCCCGATGTCGCTGGGGAATTCGGGCCGTGCCATGTCATTCTCCCCAAATTAGCTTTGAGAGGAAGATGTGGAACAGGTTCCCGACGTATGCTTACTTCAAGTTCAGTCGCGGGCGAGCGCCAGGAATTCGGTACGCAGCGCCAGGTTCGGCTGCAATTCACCCAGCATACACGAAGTGATCGTTTCCTCACCCTGCGTGCGAATCCCGCGGCTTTCCATGCACATGTGGCGGCATTTCACGACAACGCCGACCGCTTTGGGCTCCAGCACTTCCATCAGCGCATTCGCGATCTGCATCGTCATGCGTTCCTGCACCTGCAGGCGTTTGGAGAAAATGTCGACCAGGCGCGTCAGCTTCGACAGGCCGACGATTTTCCCGTTCGGCAGGTAGCCGACGGTGGCCTTGCCGAAGAACGGCGCCAGGTGGTGCTCGCAATGGCTGTAGACCGGGATGCCGCGCACCACGATCAGTTCGTTGTACTGCTCGGCGCCGTCTTCGAACGCTTTCAGGACGGAGACCGGATCCTGGCCGTAGCCGGAGGTCCAGTGTTTCCAGGCTTTACTTACGCGCGCCGGCGTTTCATGCAGGCCGGGACGGTCCGGATCTTCACCGAGGCTGGCCAGCAGCCGGCGCCAGTCGTTTTCGGTGAATGCTTCTTTGTCAGACATGGGCTTACCTTAAAAATACGATTGCCGTCAGTATATAGAAAATGGGCCGATGGCACCGGGGGCTGCCATTTTCTTGAGCAAACCAGACTCGGCTGTTGTGGCGATGCGCTAGCGTCGATTTGTTTATTAACGCGACGGAGGCGGCCTATGTTCGGAAGCTCGGTACTGGAACTGGCAATCGGTTTGACGTTTTGTTACGGAACGGTGGCGCTGATCGTCGCCACCGTGCAGGAAGCGCTGGCGGCGGCCTTCCGCCTGCGTGCCAATACCCTGCTGGCGGGGATCAAAAGCATGCTCAACGATCCGCGCTTCACCGCGCTGGCGCAGATGGTGTATGCGCACCCGCTGGTCAATCCGCACAGCGACGGCCGGACGGCCGACGAGCGCAACCTGGCGACCCGGCCGTCCTACATCGAACCGGCTTACTTCGCGATCGCGCTGATCGACAGCATCCAGCACGTTCCCGGCAACTTTGCGCGCCTGGGCGCCGACATCGACGCGGTGGCCGACCCGCAAGTGCGGCGCGCCCTGCAGGGGCTATATGCGCGCGCCGGCGGCGACCTCGAACGCTTCCAGGCGCTGATTGCCGGCTGGTTCGACAATGCGATGCAGCGCCTGTCGGGCAGCTATAAACGCAAGCAGTTGCTGATCTCGTTCCTGATCTCGCTGCTGCTGGCGATCCTGTTCAACATCGACAGCATCGCCCTGTTCCGCACCCTGTGGCAGCAGCCGCAACTGGCGGCCCACATCGGCGCCGCCCCGACCGTCCTCGACGCCGAGACGCTGCGCCAGCTGTGGGCGCTGCCGATCGGATGGACGAGCTTCCCGCCCGTGCTCGACACCGCCTTCGCGCTGCAGGCGGCCGGCTGGATCGTCACCGCCTCGACCACCCTGTTTGGCGCGCCGTTCTGGTTCGATCTGTTACAGCGTGCAGTGCAGTTGCGCAGTACCGGCACCCGTCCCGATGCCGGCGGCACCCAGGTGCAGGTGGCGGCGTCGAGCACGGGCAGCATGCCGGCGGCAATCGAGGTGCGTACGACGCCGGCGCTGCCGGCAGTCAGCAACTGAGCAGATTTACCGCCCCGGTGGCCGGTGCGCGTCGACCAGCACGCTTGAAACTGAGATGTGCGGCACGCGTTCCGGCCATTCGTCATTCGGGCCGAACCAGCGCGCTTCGGCGATTTCCGTCGGGTCGACGCGGATTTCTCCCCCCGCATAGTCCGCCGTAAAGGCGATCATCAGCGAATGCGGGAAGGGCCAGGACTGGCTCGCGAAATACTGCAGGTTCGTCACCTGCAGCCCCACCTCTTCATATACCTCGCGGTGGATCGCTTCCTCGATCGACTCGCCCGCTTCCAGGAACCCGGCCAGCGGCGTGAAGCGCTTCGTTGGCGAAGCGATGTGCATCGCCATCAGGTAGGCGTCGCCCTTGCGGATCAGGACCATCATCGCCGGCGAAATACGCGGATAGGCCAGGTGGCCGCAGTTACTACATTTAAAACTGCGCTCGTGCGCCACGCGCGCCATCGGCTGGCCGCAGGCGCCGCAGAAGCGGTGCGTGCGCGCCCATTCCGCGATCTGCGCCGCGCGTCCGGCCAGGCCCAGCATCGATTCGTCGAAGTCCCCGAATAGCGAACGCAGGCCGCGCCAGGCATAGCCCTGCGGTAGTTCCTCGCGCTCCAGCCAGCCGGCCTGGCAATAGCGCTCGCCCAACAGCCCGACCGGCTGTTCGTTGGCCGGATCCAGCCCCAACGCGGCCAGCGTGGCGGCGTCGGGCAATGCCAGGTCGGCTTCGCGCAGCAGCAGGCGCCCGCCGTGGAAGATGAAGCTGAGCGGGTCGGCATGGTCTTGCGGCGCCATCAGCGGCGTGAAGGTCGAAGGCGTTTTCAGCATCGTTGGATCGTCGGTAAAAGTCGGTGTCCCATCATACCGCGCGCGACGCCGCTGTGTTCGGTGCACGCCATCTCCTGTACTGCTGACCCTGGCACATTTCCTCAGACCGTTTTCAGCGGACGAGGTTTCCTGATTCTTCATCCGATCCAACCTGCGTCAGCCGCGTTTGGCGTGCCGAACTAACGGCAACTCATCTTGCTCAAAGATGAACGAATCGCTGCGCCAGATCAGGAGAAGACGATGGACTTGAGACCCGTCATGTCCGGCATGGGCCAGACCCCGCGCTGCACGCGTCCGCCTGCGGAGCCGGCATGATCCGCGCCTATCCCGGCCGTGCCAGCGTGCTGCCCGGCGAACGCCTGGTGCTGCATGTCGCCACCGACAGTGCGCGCTTTCGCGTGCACTTCTATCGCTGGCACGATGGCTTCGAGGCCATGCACAGCTCGTCCTGGCAACCGGGCGAGCGCGAGCGCGGCGCCGGCGACGACTGGGACTGGCCGCCCTACGAATTTTCCGTGCCGGCGCATTGGCGTTCCGGCGTCTACATCGCCCATTTCGAAGAAGCCGACGGCAAACTCCCGCTGTCGCTCGCGCTCGCTTCGGCGGCCGCCCTGTTCGTGGTGCGCGGCCGGCGCCATGGCGGCATGCTGTACAAACTGCCGCTCTCCACCTGGCACGCCTACAACCTCAGCGGCGGCGGCTGCTTCGGGCGCAACCCGCCGGCCTCTAGCGACCCGCCCGGTTCCCGCGTTTCGCTGCAGCGGCCCGGCGGCGGCATCGGTGGCCCGGCCTGGGGTGCGCCCGATTATTACGACACCGCTTCCGCGCGTTACAGCTTCGCCCACTGGGATGCGCGTTTTATTCGCTGGCTGGCGCGCCAGGGCTATACCCCGGAATTCTGCACCGACCTCGACATCGACGCCGATCCCGGCCTGGCGCTGCGCTACCGGTTGCTGGTGGCGGCCGGGAACGACGAATACTGGACGGCGCCGGCGCGCGCCGCAGTCGAGGATTTCATTGCCGCCGGCGGGAATGCGGCCTGGTTCGCCGCCAGGCTGTGCTGGTGGCGCGTGCACCTGGTCGACGGCCGCTTCCTGGTCTGCCACCAAAGTGGCGCGCACGGTGCCCATGACTGCTGGTGGCCAACGCACGGCGCCGGGCAACCGGAGGACCGCCTCGGCGGCGTCAGCCACCGCCATGGCGGCAGCTGGCGCGATGGTCCGCGCCAGACCGGCGGCTTCATCGTTCAGCAGCCCGAGCACTGGGTATTCGCCGGCACTGGTTTACACCGCGGCGCCGCCTTCGGCGCCGATACCTGGCCGCCGCTGGCCGGCTACGCCTGCGACGGCGTACCGCTCGACAGCTTCGAGCGCACGGGCGGGCATGCGCTGCTGTCGGCCTGGGCCGATGAGGACGGCACGCCCGACGGCTACCAGTTGCTGGCCGCCTGTCCGCTCGATTGCCGCTGGCAGGAACTGCCGGCGCGCGAGCGCCACGCGGCCGGCGAAGGCGTGCACGCGGCGGCACTGGGCCTGTTCGAACGCGGCGGCACCGTCTTCGCCGCCGGCACCAGCGACTGGGCGCAGGTACTGGCCGACGGCCGCGACCGTACGGTCGAACGCATCACCCGCAATGTCCTCGACCGCCTGCTGCTGCATTGACCCCTGCTTTCGGCCATGACCACCAATTTGCGACCGCAATCGAAGGAGGAAACCGTGTCCCGGCGTCCGCTCCTGCACCGACTCGAGGTCGACTCCGTCGTCGTGTTCCGCGCGCTGCACCTGGGCGACATGCTGTGCGCCGTGCCAGCCCTGCGCGCGCTGCGCGCCTCGCTGCCCAAGGCGCGGATCACGCTCGTCGGCCTGCCCTGGGCGCGCCAGTTCGCGCGCCGTTTTCACCACTACATCGACGACTTCGTGGCTTTTCCCGGCCATCCGCTGCTGCCCGAACAGGAGACGCGCCATGAAGAGCTGACGCCCTTCTATGCCGGCCTGTGCACGCGCCGCTTCACGCTGGCGCTGCAGTTGCACGGCAACGGCGTGGTCACCAACGAAATCGTGGCCGGCTTCGGCGCCCGGGCGATGGCCGGTTACTGCGCTGGCAAGGCGGTTGCCACCGAGCGCACGGTGCTGTTCCCGTATCCGGAAGTGGGGGCCGAGCCGGACCGCCTGCTGCGCCTGGTCGAACGCCTGGGCGCCAGCGCCGCCGGCGACTACCTCGAATTCCCGCTGGCGCCGGAAGACCGGCAAGAGCTCGAGGCCAGCGGCATCGCCGCCGGTCTCGTCCCCGGCAATTACATCTGCGTCCATCCGGGCGCAAAGAAGCGCAGCAATCAGCCCGAGCACCGCTGGCCGCCGCAGCGCTTCGCCGAAGTGGCCGACCGCCTGGCCGCCGAATTCGGCGTCGGCGTGGTGCTCACCGGGACCGCCGACGACGCCGACCTGGTGGGCGAAACGGCACGCCACATGCAGGCGCGCGCGGTGAATGCGGCGGCGCCGATCTCGATCGGCGCCATGGCGGCGCTGATGAAAAATGCGCGCCTGCTGCTCTGCAACGACACCGGCGTGTCGCACGTCGCCGCCGGCCTGCGCCTGAAAAGCGTGGTCATTTTCAGCCGCGCCGACATCGCGCGCTGGGCGCCGCTCGACCGCGACAAGCACCGCTGCATCTGGGACCCGGACGCGCAACGTTCCGGGGCCGTACTGCAGCATGCGCGCGCGCTGCTGGCGGGGACGGATCCGAACCGGCAGCGCCGGGCGGGGTTGTGGCCGTATTTTTGATGTTGTTGTGCAGGCGTAGGTAGAGCTGTTGCTTGTCGCGCTATCGGTAGGTTTGATCCGCATGGGCACGAGTGCCCATCCTACGGACACGTTATCAATCAGCGGTTTGCGGGAGCTCGCCACGAAAAGTGACCGTAGGGTGGGCTCCGCCCACGCGGATCAAACATACCGATAACAGCGCAGGCAACAGCCCCACAAAAACCTGATGATCCCCTCTAAAAAACCCTGTCGTACGCCGACGACATCGCGCAATTTTGCTGCACTTCAGGCGTAGACTTTTCTTCAAGGCGCCCCAAAACAGCAGTCCCCTCCACCCTCAGGTTTCACCCACATCATGCGCAGCCTCGACACCCCCAGCACGCCCCATCCGCGTCCGCAGATGGTGCGCGCGCAGTGGGCCAGCCTCGACGGCTGGTGGGAGTTCGCCTTCGACGATGCCAACGCCGGCTTGTCCGGCCGCTGGTACAACGGCCGTGAACTGCCCCAGCGGATCCTGGTCCCGTTCCCCTACCAATCCACGACGTCCGGCATCGGCAGCCGCGAGATCCACGAAGTCATGTGGTACAGCCGCAGCATCGACGTCCCCCCGGACTGGAACAGCGGCGCCCTGCTGCTGCACTTCGGCGCCGTCGACTACCGCGCCGACGTCTGGGTCAACGGCCGCGTGGCGGGGCGCAACCGCGGCGGCCACGTGCCGTTCTCGTTCGACATCGCACCTTATCTGAAAGCCGGCACCAACCGCATCACGGTGCGCGTGGAAGACCGCCAGGACCCGTACCAGCCGCGCGGCAAGCAGTCGTCGTCCGGCACGCCGGTGCGCATCTATTACTACTGCACCAGCGGGATCTGGCAGAACGTCTGGCTGGAACCGGTCGCCGCCCTGCGCATCGACTACCTGCGCATCCTCGAGGCGAAGCCCGACGGTACGCTGGCGTTGAACGTGCACCTGCACGGCCCGTCGCGCGACTGGGAAGCCGAGCTCGACGTACTTGACGGCCTCGATTCGGAGACGATCTGCGCCCAGGCGCGTAGCGAAAGCCGCGGCGCGGTGTTGCGCCTGCAGGCGCAGGTTCCCAATGCGCGCCCATGGTCGCCGCACGACCCGCACCTGTACAAACTGCGGGTGCGCCTGCTGCACCGCGGCCAGCCCGTCGACAGCGTCGAATCGTATGCCGGCCTGCGCTCGATCGAACTCAAGGACGGCTGGTTCCACCTGAACGGCGAGCGCATGTTCCTGCTGATGGCGCTCGACCAGGGCTACTGGCCCGACACGCTGCTGGCCGCGCCGGACGACGAAGCCTTGCGCGACGACGTCGCCTGGGCCAAGCGCTTCGGCTTCAATGGCGTGCGCAAGCACCAGAAGATCGAGCACGAGCGCTGGCTGTACTGGTGCGACCGGCTCGGCCTGATGGTGTGGGAAGAGATGCCGAACGCGCGCTCCTGGTCCGAGGAATCGGAAGAGCGCCTCGAGATCGAGTGGCTGCGCGCCGTGATGCGCGACGCCAACCACCCGGCGATCGTGGCCTGGGTGCCGGTGGTCGAAAGCTTCGGCTTTCCGGAACTGGTGAGACACCCGCACCAGCACGATTTCCTCGAAAGGATGGTCGCGCGCACGCGCCTGGTCGATGCGACGCGTCCCGTCATCGACAACGACGGCTGGCAGCACACCGACGTCACCGACGTCTGCACCATCCACGATTATTCGCATCCGGTCGAGAAGCTGCTGGAACGCTATGCCGGCACCCTGCAGACCGGGCTGCCGCCACCCGCCACCTGGGTCAAGGGCCGCAACCTGTTCCTGGAAGGGACCCAGTACCGCGGCCAGCCGATCGTGTTTTCGGAAGTCGGCGGCTACCTGATGGCGCCCGACCGGCCCGAGCGGCGGCGCGACCGTTTATATGACCATTACGGCAACGTGCAGAACGAAGACGAGCTGGCGCAACGCTATTGCCGGCTGATGGAAGGACTCGCTTCGCTGCCCTTCCTCGCCGGGCTGTGCTACACCCAGCTGACCGACGTCGAGCACGAGCAGAACGGCCTGTTGACGGCCGCGCGCGTGCCGCGCCTGCCGCCGGAGCAGCTGGCCGCGCTGCATCGCCAGCTCTGGCCGAACGCGTAGAGTCTATCCCGGTAGTCCGGAGGAAGCTGAGAGCGATGCATGGCAAGCGCGGGCAAGGCGCGAGGAGGGCGCATGGCGGGCCCATACAACCGACGAGCAACGCAGCATCCGCTTGTCATGCGCGCTTGCAGCGACTCTGGACTACTGGGATAGGCTCATAGGCCACCGGCCGGCTTCGTCAACTCGAGCGACAACATGGTCGTTTCGGCCCCCTCTGTCAACAATTCCGTCAATTCGCTTCCTAAAAAATAGCAGATCGTCCAGAATAGGCTGCTCATCCTCAAACATGGAGCTTATGGACAAGATCTCGTCGCTGGTCGGCCGCTACTCGTTTCGAGCCCGGGTATTTTTCAATGGGATGTTTTGCGACTCGAATGCCTTTGCCGAAGATAAATCGGCCGGGCAGCTGCACCTGGTGCGCAAGGGTCCGGTCGTGTTCCGCCACGAGGGAGCGCCGGCGCTGCGGATCGACCAGCCGGCGATGGTGTTTTATCCGCGCGGCACGGCTCATGTGCTGGAGGTGCCCGACGGCGCCATCGCCACCCTGCTGTGCGCCCACATCTGCTTCGAGGACGGCGGCGCCAATCCGCTGGCGCGCGCCCTGCCCGCCTGCCTGTACCTGCCGCTGGCCGGCATGCCGGCGCTCGGGCACACGCTGGAGTTGTTGTTCGCCGAAGCCGCCGGCAAGGAGCAGGGGCGCGACGTCATCCTCGACCGCCTGTGCGACGTATTGATGATCCAGGTGCTGCGCCACGAATTCGAAACCGGGACCTTGTCGATCGGCTTGCTCGCCGGCCTGGCCGACCGCCAGCTGGCGCCGGTGCTGGGGGCGATCCACGCGCGCCCGCACGAACCCTGGCAACTCGAGACGCTGGCGCGCGAAGCCTGCATGTCGCGCGCGCGCTTTACGGAGCACTTCAGGAACGTGGTCGGCATGCCGCCCGGCGAATACCTGACGCGCTGGCGCATCGGCATCGCCCAGAATTTGCTGAGGAAGGGGATGCCTGTAAAAGTGGTCAGCAGCCAGGCCGGCTACACCAGTGCGCCTGCATTCACGCGGGCATTCACGGCATTGGTGGGGGTGTCGCCACGGCAGTGGCTGAAGGAGATCGTGCCGGTCGCATGATGCGCATGCGACCGTGGGGCTGTTGCCTGTACTGCTAACGGAATGTTTGATCCGCATGGGCACAAGTGCCCATCCTACGGATTATGCCAACGGCGATCGTACAAAACCCGGATACGTAACGTGTCCCGTAGAGGATGTGAAAAAAACGTCAGGGCAAGGCGCCGAGTCGAAGACAGTACGAGTGTACGGCGAGACGAGGCAACGCAGCCATGGCGATTTTTTCACATCCTCGTAGGATGGGCACCCGTGCCCATGCGGATCAAGCAAACTGATACCGCCCCACGCAACAGCGCCACGTGCGGTCGCAGGGGATTACTTCAACAACCGGGTACGGCTGGCAACGAAGGCGATCAACAGCGACAGGCCGCCGACATAAGCGATCGCCATTTGCATGCCGACGTGGTGGGCGATGGCACCGATCACCGGTGGGCCCATCAGGGTGCCGCTGTAGGCCATGCTGGCGACACCGGCCAGGGCGACCGGGCCCTGGGCGCCGGCGGCGCTGAACACGAACGGGAACAGCAGCGACAGGCCGAGGCCGGCGACGGCGAAGCCGGCAAGCGCAACGTAGGCGTTCGGCGACAGCACGGCGAAGAACAGGCCGGCGCTCGACACCAGGGCGCCGGTGGCGACCAGGCGCTGGGCGCCGAAGCGCACTTTCAGCTTGTCGCCGACCAGGCGCGACACCAGCATCATCGCCGAGAAGCAGGTCAGGGCCAGCGGCGCCAGGCCGTCGGTCGCGCCGAAGTGTTCTTTGAGGAACACGCCGCTCCAGTCGGCGATGCTGCCTTCCGACATCGAGCCGAGGAAACCCAGCAGGCCTAGCAGTGCCATCGGACCGCGCGGCAGTGCGAACTTCTTCTTTTCGACCTTCTCGACCGCATCGTCGGCGTCGAGCATGGTGTAGGCGCCGTACAGGGCCAGGGCCAACGGAATGGCGACCATCACGAAGTGGGTCGCCGGGGCGATCTTCAGGCTGCCCATCAGGCTGCCCAGCGTGGCGCCGACCAGGCCGCCGGCGCAGGCCAGGCCGTGCAGCATCGACATTTCCGATTTACCGGTCTGCTTTTCGCGCTTCGAGGCGGCGGCATTCATGGCCACGTCGTAGGTGCTGGCGGTGATGCCGAGCATCAGCACGGCCATCATCAGGCGCGACACGGTCGGCGCCATGCCGATCGACACCAGTACGCCCAGCAGGGCCAGGCCGGAGATCAGCAGCGATTTACGCGCGCCGAAACGGCCCATCAGGAACGACGAAACCGGAAACGACAGCAGCGCGCCGACGCCGCCGCACAGCAGCACCATCGACAGGGCCGAGTGCGACACGTGCACGCGCTCGGCCAGGGCCGGGATGCGGCCGGCCCACGAGCCCATGATCACGCCGAACAGGGCGAACATGATGGGCAGCGCATATTGTTGAACTTGAACGAGAACCGGGCTGCGCGACGAAGAGATCGAGGCGGGGACAGCGGGAACAGTGGTGTGCATTATTTCTAAACCGAGAAATGTAAGCCTGAGCTTCAGTGCTGTCCGAGAGGCTCCACTCTTCGGGAAAAGCGTTGGAACGGTGGCGTCTTTGCGACTGCTCTGCCGTTCGTAACTGACTGCTGACAGGGGGGTAAAGTACAAACGCCAACCGTATGTTGGTTGGCGTCAAGAAGTGATGGGTGGCAATTCTACGCAAACGCGCCGCGTTTTTTGCTTTCCGTACGGAAAAAAATTATGCCCGTTGCGTCGTGTTCACAGTCGATTTATCAAGTAGTTGGCAGAGCTGAATCAGCTGTTTGCGGACGTGCACGAGAATGGCGTTAAAGCCGTTACGGACTGTAAATTTTCTTGTCGAAACTCTGCCATATCCGGCAATTCGGCCTCCAGGCAGGGAAATAAAATTGCGCCATCTCACCATCCTCTGCAGATGTCCACGGTAGCGTTAAAACTTCCAATAGGAAACTTTTTAGGAGAGTGTCATGCCCCGTGCGACTTGGCCGTTTTTGCTTGCAAGCCTGCTCAGCACCGCTGTCCAGGCTGCGCCGTATCCGAACGTCTACGGTGCTCCGCCGGAAGTGCTGCGCAGTAGCGACTGGTACCGCCAATGCCTGCGCGTCAAAAACGAACAAGCACGGCAGATGATGGATAGCAGGGCCGGCGCAAGCGCGCGCTGCGACGCCTCCGCCCTGTACTACGACACCCTCAACCAGCCGGAAGCGAATAAGGCCGACTGGCAGCGGGTCCATGCCTGCGCCGCGCGCACCAACGCGCACGGCGTGTTGATGATGCTGTATGCGAATGGCGCCGGCGGCACTCCGCAGTTCGACCTGGCCTTGAAACATGCCTGCAGCATCCAGAGTCCGGTCGACGAAATGAAGAGCCGGATCGAGCACGTGCGCCGCCGCGCCAGCGGCGATGACCGCGCGGCGATCGACGTCTGCGACGACGCCAGCACCGACATGCGCAGCCGCTGCGCGGCGGTGCGCGAACGCCAGCGCGATAAATCGCGCAGCGGCCAGCTGGCGGCGCTGGCACGCGGCTGGAATGCGAAGGAGCAGTTGGGCCTGGAGATGGCGACCAAGGCCGCCCATTACTTTGCCCAGCACCGGGTCGACTACGAGACCGATGCCGGCAGCAGCGCCACGCGCGCGCTGCAGCTCGACGTCCAGGCGGCCGAGCTCGACCAGTTCGCGGACGACGTGCTCGCGGCCGAGGCGGGCAAGGCGCCGCGCTTCACCGACGCCGAGTTCGACAGCCTGGAACAGAAGATGAATGCGACCTACCGCCAGTTCATGCTGAACCGTCCGGCCAGTACCTCCTACCTCGGCACGATCCGCAAGAGCGGCGTCGAAAAGGCGCAGCGCGCCTGGCTGGCCTACCGCGATGCGATGGAATTGTATGGCTCGATCCGCCACCCGCAAGTGCCCGGTTCCGGCTGGCGCGCCCAGCTCACCGCGCGCCGATTGAAGCAGCTCACGGAACTCGACAACGCCGCAGCGGGCCGCTGATCAAGGCGCCCGGAACAGCGGCAGCACCTCGGCCGGCACGTCGTCGGTGCTGAGCATCACCAGGCGATGGCTGGCGCGGGTCATCGCCATGTACAGTTTGCGGGCATCGGCTTCGCGCGCGCCACCAGCATCGTCCCCGCCTGCCGTCAGCAGGCTTTCCATCCCCAGCAGGAACACGGCGCCGCCTTCGAGGCCGGTGGCCGTTTCCAGGTTCGCCAGGCGCAGGTAGTCGGGACCGTAGCCGGCCGGCGGCTGCTTTTTATCCTTGTTCAGCCACCAGACGCGGTCGGCGCCGAGCGCGGCGCACAGGCGCCGGTACAGCAGCTGTTTCGGCGTGTCGCCGCCGTAGATGACGAGGAAGCTCGACAGCGGCAAGCCGTGCCGCTCGACCAGCGCCACGATCTCGTTGACGGCGCGGTCGACCGCATCCTGCGGCGTGTCGACGCGCAGCAGGATCGGCGCGGCGCCCTCCTCCATATCCGTAAAATCCGGTTCCAGGTAATGCTCGGGATCGGCCTGCACGGCGCGCGCCAGCAAGGTGCCGGCCGTGTGCAGGATCGCCTGCGTGGTGCGGTAGGAGCGCAGCAGTTTCTTGGTGCGTCCAGCCACGTCGAGGCCAGCGTTGCGCCAGCTGAGGCGGCTCTTCATGAAGCCCTGGTTCGGATCGGCGCACAGGAACAGGCGTCCCTGCGGGCGCAGCGCCAATTTGACGGTATGGAACCAGGAAGGCGCGAAGAATTGGGCCTCGTCGACCAGGATGTGTTCGTAGCGCTCCAGGGCGCCGTGCGCGGGTGCGCGGCAGACCTCGAAGGCGACCGCGCTCCACATGCGCAAGCCCTCGGCGTACAGCGCGCTTGTCACCGCTTCGAACAGGTTCCAAATGTCGTGGCGCTCCTTGGCGCGCAGCGAAAAGCCGCGGCCGGCGCGGCTGGTGTCCATGTATTCGGCCTCGCTCGTCACCAGCATCTCGTTGAGGAAATCGAATTCCTCGATCAGTTGGCGTTCCCCCAGTTTCAGGTCCGGCCAGCGCCCGCGCAGGCGTGCGACCAGCTGCGGCAGGTACGCCGGATCAGGCGGCATCGCCAGGGGCGCATGGAACAGGCGGCGCCACTGGCGGTGGATCCAGGCGGAATAGGTCGTGATCTCGAGATTGGCCGGTACGCGCCCGTGCGCGCGGTGCAGGCGTTCGCGGATGTCGGCCACGATCGGCGTGTTGTGGATCAGGACCAGCACGCGCTCGCGCGGATGCATCTCGGCCAGCAGCAGCGCGCGGCTCAGGGCAATCAAGGTCTTGCCGCTGCCGGCGACGCCGTTCACCAGGCGCACACTGAGGTCGGTGACGGCCTGGGCCTGCTCGTCGGGGAGTTCCAGATCGAGCTTGCTGGCCCACTCCTGCTGCGGATCGAGGAACAGCGCCAGGCTGGCGCCATTGCTGCGCCTGAAACGCTTGCGCGCCGCGGTCGGCAGCGGGATGCCGGATTCGGGAAAGAAGCGCGTGCGCAGCGCGTCTTCCGCGTCCGGTGGGAGGGGCCGCTGGAATGCCGCCAGCCCCGCCGCGCCGCCGTCGACAAAGCGTTCGCGCGCCAGCAGGTGCACGTTTGCCACGTCGAGCTGGCGTGCGAGTGCGGCTGCTTCCGCGTCGGCGCAGCTCCACAGCACCAGCAGCAATGGCAGCGCATTCGGCATCGCGGCGCGCCAGGCCGCTACCTGGGCGTCGAAGGCGGCGCGCGTTTCGCTTGCGAACAGTTGATGAACGTCGAGCCCGTCGAAGGGTGTGTCGACCACGGCCAGCGCCAGCCAGCCGCGTTCGGCGTGTTCGATGAACAGGTCCGGCGCCGCGCTTTCATCGCGCAAGGGCTTGCGCACGATGCTGGCATCGTCGAGGCCATTCAGCACGCGCCGCTGCTGCAGCTGGCGGCCGCTGGCGCGCGTCCATTCGGGAATGAAGAGGGCCACCGCGTCAGAACTCGATGCGGCGCGCCGCCGCCAGCAGGCTGCGGTACAGCTGCAGGTTGTACGCCATGCGCGCGTCGTTGGCACCGAACTGCGGCGGCAGCTCGGGGCCGATGATCACCAGCTTGGTCATCGCGCGCGTCACCGACACATTCAGACGCTCGGGCTGGAAGAAGAAGTCGGCGATCGCGGCCAGGAAGCGCAGGTCGCCGGCAGCCAGAGAAAGGATGACCAGTTCGCGTTCCTGGCCCTGCATCCGCTCGACCGTATCGGCGACGATGGCGCGCGCCGTGTGCCAGCCGAATTGGTCCGCCAGGGCATTGCGCACCGTGCGTCCATGGGCGCGAAACGGCGTGACGATGCCGATCTCGTGCGGCGCCAGGCCGCCTTCGATCGCCGCGCCACAGAGGCCGGCCACCAGCTGCGCATCCTCATGATTGCGGCTGCGCGCGCTGTCGTCCAGGGTCGGAATGAAGACCAGGCTGGCCGCGTCGCGCAGCGCGGCGTCGTACGGGTCGCCATCCTCGCGCGGCTGCAGGTGCAGTTTGCGCGCGCGGTTGGGGCCGGCCGCACGCAGGCGGTTGCCGTAAAACGATGTACTTGGCCAGGCCGCCAGTTCCGCGTTCAGGCGGTAGGTATCGGTCAGCATCACGCTGTCGACATTATGAAACGTCAGCTTGGCGAAGATCGAGCCGGGCAGTTCGTCCAGCACCGAGCGCGCCAGCAGCACCGGCGGCAGCTGCTTCTGGTCGCCGATGAAGACGAAGCGGGCGCCGCGCCGCATCGCCATCAGGGCCAGCGGCAGCGTCACCTGGCTCGCTTCGTCGAACAGCACGGTGTCGAACTCGCAGTTTTCCAGTCCCTTGCCGCAGGTGGCGAAGGGCGTGGCGCCGACCACGTAGCCGCCTTCCAGCGGCCGCCCATGCCATTCGGCGAAGCTGGCGGCCAGCGTCACGCCGGGCTGCAAACCGTCGACCTGGGTCAGGCGCCCGATCTTGGCCACGCGCACGCCCTGGCCGGCGACTTCCTGGGCGATCTTGTTGAGGGCATTGTTGATTGCCATGTGGGTGTGCGAGGTGATCAGCACCCGCTCGCCGCGTTCGACCAGCAGGCGCACGGCCAGGGCCAGGACGCGCGTCTTGCCGGTCCCGGGCGGCCCCTGGATGCAGGCGACCTGCTCGGCGGCGACGATTTTACCCACCGCTTCGGCCTGGGCCGCGTTCAGGCCGGCCTGCAAGGCAATCGCTTCGGCCTCTTCGAAATCGCGTGGGTCGAAGTCGTTGCTGATGTGGCCTTCCAGCAGCGGCATCAGGCAGCGATGCGCGCGTGAGGGAGGATGTGCCTGGCCAATGTCGTCGAGCGCTTCCTTGTAAAACTTGGTGAGGTCGAAGTCGTCCGGGTCGGCATAGCAGGGCAGGTCGGCGGCCTCCTTCACCACCCGCGCCGCCTGGTGGATGCGCAGCAGCCAGCGCCCTTCTTCTTCCGCCTCGAAGACGGCGCCGCGCGCCAGCATCAGGTTCAAGGGCGAGCCGTCGTGCAGGCAGACCAGGTCGCCCTCGCGAAAGCGCGATTCGCCGCCGCCCGTCCAGGCCCAGGCCGTGCCCTTCTCGGGACCGGCCTCGATGCGCAGGAAGCGCTGGCACAGGCCCTTGGCCAGCCGGTCGGGCAAGGGCTGGCGCCAGACCTCGATTAACTTTTCCTGCGCCGCCTCGCGTTCGCGCGCGACGAACTCGCGCAAGCCGTCCAGCAACCGCGCCTGGCGGCGCACGCGTTCGGCGTTGGCGTTGTTCGGTTCCTGCGTCATGGGGCGGCTCGTCTTTTCACAGCATGGCTTATAAGGGGCGGGAACGGCGCCGTCAAGCACGGCCGCGTGACGGCAGTTTTTGGTCCCCGCCAGCATGCTCGCGCGCGGCGCGGTAGGATAGCCATTTACGCAACCCGGAGGACAGACCCCATGAGCACGCTCTTTGATATCCCGCTGCACCGCCTCGAGGGCCAGGACGCCACGCTGGGCGAGTACCAGGGCAAGGTCATGTTGATCGTCAACGTCGCCTCGCAATGCGGCCTGACGCCGCAATACGCCGGCCTGGAAAAACTGTTCGAGCAGTACGAGGCACGCGGCCTGGTGGTACTCGGCTTTCCCTGCAACGATTTCGGCGCCCAGGAACCGGGCAGCGAAGCGGAGATCGCCGATTTTTGCCAGCGCAACTACGGCGTGCGCTTTCCGATGTTCGAAAAGGTGGAAGTCAACCGCGAGGCGCGCCATCCCCTGTACCGCGAACTGATCGCCGCCCAGCCGCAGGCGCGCCAGGCCGAAGGCAGCACGTTCGGCGACAAGCTGGCCCAGCACGGCCTGAGCCCGAAGAACCCGTCCGACGTACTGTGGAACTTCGAGAAATTCCTGGTCGGCCGCGACGGGCAAGTGGTCGCCCGTTTCGCACCCGATGTAAAACCGGACGATCCGGCGCTGGTGGCGTCGATCGAGGCGGCGCTGGGCTGAAGCACCCGCCGCGCTGCCCCGTGGAGCCGGGCCCTGCCTTAAAACCAGCTTAACGGCGAGTTTTGCCCGGCTAATGCGTTGCCGTCTTTGCCACAAACCCGTTAAAGTAGACCGGGTTTGAGTCCTGGACCTGGTGGAGGCACGCGTGAACCACAGCATTGATGCGGCAGAGCCACGAAGATTGCTGCTCGCAACCGACCTGAGCGCGCATTGCGACCGCGCGCTCGAGCGCGCCCGGCTGCTGGCCGCCGAATGGCAGGCCGAGCTGGCCATATTGACCGTGCACGAAGGGCCGGACGTGCCGGCCGAAGTCATCGGCTGGCTCGATGGCGACCGCGAGCAGCATGGCGCCGAAGCGGCGGCGCAGCGCGCGCTGCTGCGCGACTTCGAGGGCAGCGGCGTCACTCCCAGCCTGCACCTGGCCGACGGTCCCGTGGCCGACGCCATTCCGGCCACCGCGGCACGCCTGCGCAGCACCCTGGTCGTCAGCGGCAGCGCACGCGCCGAAACCCTCGGCCACCTGCTGCTCGGCTCGACCGTCGAACGCCTGGCGCGCACGCTGACGCAACCGTTATTAGTGGTGCGCCAACGCGCCCGTGCGCCTTACCGCCGCATCCTGGTGCCGACCGATTTTTCCGCCGCCTCCCGCCTCGCGCTGGAAACCGCCTTTTCATTTTTCCCGGAGGGCGCCGTCACGCTGTTCCACGCCCAGCAGGGCGGGATGGAGGCACTGGCCGGCCAGACGGGCGCCGATGCCGCGCCCGCACGCGCCGAATGCGTGCGCTTCCTCGATGGCTGCTGCCTGCCCGCCGGCGCACGCGCCCGGCTCGAGGTCGTGGTCGCCGCCGGCAGCCTCGATTCGCTGCTGGCGCGCCACGTGCAGGAACACGCGATCGAACTGGCCGTGATCGGGCTGCACGAGCAGCCCGGCGTGCTGCGGGTCCTGATGGGCAGCACGGCCGAACGCCTGCTGCGCGGCCTCGCCTGCGACACGATGGTGGTGCGCGCAGCCGATGATGATGACGATGCAGTCGGGGCTTCCCCGCCACGACCGGGATAACGCCAGTGCTGTCGCTGATCGTCCTCCTCCCCTTCCTCGGCGCCCTGGTCGCCGCCTGCATGCCGACCGGCTCGCGCAACCGCCCGGCGGCCGTGGCCGGCGCCGCCACCCTGGCCGCGCTGACGCTGGCGATCAGCGACTTCAAGACAGTCAGCAACGGCGCGGTTCTGCGCGAACGCTACGACTGGCTGCCCGACTTCGGCCTGAACCTCGCCCTGCGCATGGATGGCCTGGCCTGGGTGTTTACCGTGATGGTGCTCGGCATTGGCTTGCTGGTGCTGCTGTACGCGCGCTACTACATGTCGCGGCGCGACCCGGTGGCGCGCTTCTTCGCCTACATGCTGGCCTTTATGGGCTCGATGCTGGGCGTGGTCCTGTCCGGTAACCTGATCCAGCTGGTGATCTTCTGGGAACTCACCAGCGTCACTTCGTTCCTCCTGATCGGCTACTGGCAGCACCGCAACGACGCCCGCCGCGGCGCGCGCATGGCGTTTACGGTAACCACCGTCGGCGGCCTGTGCCTGCTGGCCGGCGTGCTGATGCTGGGTCATATCGTCGGCAGCTACGACCTCGACGCCGTGCTGGAAGCCGGCGGACGCGTGCGCGCCCATGCCTGGTACCTGCCCACCCTGGTCCTGATCGCGCTGGGGGCGCTGACCAAGAGCGCGCAATTCCCCTTCCACTTCTGGCTGCCGCACGCGATGGCGGCGCCGACCCCGGTATCGGCCTTCCTGCACTCGGCGACCATGGTCAAGGCCGGCGTCTTCCTCTTGATCCGCCTCTGGCCGGCCCTGTCCGGCACCGACGAATGGACCTGGATCCTCGGCACTGCCGGCGTCTGCACCCTGCTGATCGGCTCCTTCTTCGCGATCTTTCAGAACGATATGAAGGGCTTGCTGGCCTATTCCACCATCAGCCACCTCGGCCTGATCGTCACCCTGCTCAGCATCGGCTCTCCCTTGTCGGTGGTGGCGGCGGTATTCCACACGATGAACCATGCGGTGTTCAAGGCCTCCTTGTTCATGGCGGTCGGCATCATCGACCACGAGACCGGCACGCGCGACATGCGCCTGTTGAGCGGCCTGGGCAAGGCGATGCCGTACACCGCCGCGCTGGCGATCGTCGCCAGCGCCGCCATGGCCGGCGTCCCGCTCTTGAACGGCTTCCTGTCGAAAGAGATGTTCTTTGCCGAGACCATGCAGGTGGGCGGTACCGAAGACTGGTCGATGTCGTATGCGGCGGTCGCCATGGGCGTGTTCAGCGTTGCCTATTCGCTGCGCTTCATCAGCGTCTTCTTCGGCCCGCCCGCCACCAACCTGCCGCAACAGCCGCACGAGCCGCCGCGCTGGATGCGCTTCCCGGTCGAATGCCTGGTGGTGCTGTGCATCGCCGTCGGCGTGATGCCCGACCGCGCCGTCGGCGAGGTGCTGGGCGTGGCGGCGCAATCGGTGCTGGGCGCGGCCCTGCCTGAATACGACCTCGGCATCTGGCACGGCTTCAATTTGCCGCTCATGATGAGCATCGCCGCGCTGGCCGGCGGTTTGCTGTTCTATGTCGTCTTGCGGCGCTATGCCGACCTGGCCGAACGCGAGCGGGTGCCGGTGCTGCACCGCCTGAACGGCGCCCAGGCCTACGAGAATGTCATGCTGGCGCTGACGCAGAGCGCCGTCTGGCTGCTGCGCTGGAGCGGCACCCGCCGCCTGCAATTGCAGCTGCTGGTGCTGGTCGCGGCGATGGTCGTGGTGCCGCTGTTGCTGGTCGACCCGCTGCCGGCAATGCCGCCGCTGCGCGTGACCGACCTCGATCCGCTGTTCGCGCTGCTATGGGTGATCGGCGCCGGCTGCGCGCTGGGCGCGGCGCACCAGGCCAAATACCACCGCCTGGTCGCCCTGATCCTGGCCGGCGGCACCGGTGTCGTCACGAGTCTGACGTTCCTGTGGATGTCGGCGCCCGACCTGGCGCTGACCCAGCTGATGGTCGAAACCGTTACCACCGTGCTGATCCTGCTCGGCCTGCGCTGGCTGCCGCCGCGCTTCCCGCCGGCCGGGCTGGCGCCGCGCATCCCGCTCGGCAGCTGGCTGCGGCGCGGGCGCGACGGCACCATCGCCGTCGCCGGTGGCCTCGGCATGGCGGCCGCCACCTACGCCCTGCTCGCCACCGAGGCGCCGGCCACCATCAGCGATTTCTTCGTCGAGCGCGCCCTGCCCGAAGGCGGCGGCGCGAACGTGGTGAACGTACTGCTGGTCGACTTCCGCGGCTTCGACACGATGGGAGAAATCACGGTGCTGTCGATCGTCGCGCTGACCGTGTATGCGCTGCTGCGCCGCTTCCGCCCGGCGCCGGAAAGCGTCGCCATTCCGGTGCAGCAGGCCAGCGACGTCGACCCGGCCGTCAGCCAGAGTCCGGCGCAACAAGCCAGCACCGGCTACCTGATGATCCCGGCCGTCTACCTGCGTTTCCTGCTGCCCTTCATGGGTATCATCGCCGTCTACTTCTTCATGCGCGGCCACAACCTGCCGGGCGGCGGCTTTGTGGCGGGACTGATCTTCGCCACCGCCATCATCGTCCAGTACATGGTGGCCGGCACCGACTGGGTCGAATCGCATTTGCGCTTGCGCCCGCACCGCTGGATCGCCTGGGGCCTGGTCACCGCCTGCGTCACCGGCCTGGGCGCCTGGCTGTTCGGCTACCCCTTCCTCACTAGTCACACCGCCCACCTCGACCTGCCGCTGCTGGGGCAGATCCACGTGCCGAGCGCCTTCGTGTTCGACCTGGGCGTGTTCCTGGTGGTGGTCGGCACGACCATGCTGATCCTGGTCGCGCTGGCGCACCAGTCGCTGCGCAGCCACCGCGCCCCACCCGGGGCCGGACGCAGCGCCCTGCCCCCAACCAAGGAGATTGCCTGATGGAGCTCGTGTCTTCGCTCGCCATCGGCATCGTGTTCGGCGCCGGCATCTGGCTGCTGCTGCGCCCGCGCAGTTTCCAGGTGCTGACCGGCCTGATGCTGATGTCGTATGCCGTCAACCTGTTCATTTTCATCATGGGCCGCGTCTGGCTCGACGAGCCGCCGCTGACCCCAGCCGGCACCGTCCCCGATCCGCGCATACTGGCCGACCCGCTGCCGCAGGCGCTGGTGCTGACCGCGATCGTGATCGGCTTTGCCACCACGGCCTTGTACCTGGTGGTGATGATCGGCGCGCGCGGCCTGACCGGTACCGACCACGTCGACGGCGAGGAGCCTGAGGTATGAGGCCTGAACATCTTGTCATCCTGCCGATCCTGCTGCCGCTCCTGGTCGGCGCGGTGCTGGTGCCGCTGACCCAGGGCAGCCACCGTTTCAAATTCGCACTCAGCTATGCCTCGGTACTCGGCTTGCTGGTCACGGCTTGCGCCTTGATGATGAATGCCGACCGCGGCGCCTGGCCCGACGGCATCGGCGTCTACCTGGCCGCCAACTGGGCCGCGCCCTTCGGCATCGCCCTGGTGGCCGACCGCCTGTCGGCGCTGATGCTGCTGCTGACCGCAGTGCTGGCCCTGGCCTCGCTGCACTTCGCGATGCAGCGCTGGAGCCGGATCGGCGTACATTTTCATTCGCTGTTCCAGTTCCTGCTGATGGGGATCAACGGCGCCTTCCTGACGCACGACTTGTTCAACCTCTTCGTGTTCTTCGAGGTGATGCTGGCCGCCTCGTATGGCCTGGTGCTGCACGGATATAACGCCGAGCGCCTGCGCGCCAGCATGCAGTACATCGCGGTCAACCTGGCCGCCGCCCTGATGTTCCTGATCGGTACCGCGCTGATCTACGCCACCACCGGCACCCTCAACATGGCCGATCTCGCCGTGCGCATCGCCGCCATGGGACCGGATCAGGTCGCGCTGCTGAAAGTGGGCGTCGCCGTGCTCGCGCTCGCCTTCCTCGCCAAAAGCGCGATGTGGCCGCTGGGCTTCTGGCTGCCCACCACCTATGCCGCCGCGTCTCCCCCGGTGGCGGCGATGCTGGTCTTGATGACCAAGGTCGGCGCCTACGTCATCCTGCGCCTGTGGCTGCTGCTGTTCGGAGAACAGGCCGGGCTGGCCGCCGGCTTCGGTTACGACGCCCTGGTCTGGGGCGGGATGGCGACCATCGTCTTCGGCGCCGCCGGCATGCTCTCGACCGACACGGCCGGGCGCATGGCCGGCTACAGCGCCATCGTCTCTTCCGGCACCCTGCTGGCGGTGATCGGCTATGGCCAGCCCTCGCTGGTGACGGCGGGGCTCTATTATCTGATCGGCTCGACGCTGGCGGTGGCCGCCTTCCTGCTGCTGATCGAACTGATCGACCGCATCCGCACCCCGGGCGCGGCGATGCTGGCGCTGACCATGGAAGCCTGGGCGGTGGAAGACACGCCCGACGAACCGCGCGGCAAGGGCGTGCCGGCGGTCATGGCTTTCCTCTCGCTGGCATTCGTCGCCTGCGCCCTGATGATCGCCGGCCTGCCGCCGCTGTCCGGCTTCGTCGCCAAGTTCGGCATGTTCCACGCGCTCCTGAACCCGGAACCCGGCAGCGGCGCCATCGGCGCCACCGGTTTTACCCTGATCGCGCTGGTGATCGTCTCCGGACTGATCGCCATCATCTCGATGCTGCGCTTCGGCGTGCGCACCTTCTGGGCCGCCGAGATCGTCACGCCGCCGCGCCTGCAGTTGTCGGAAGTGGCGCCGATCACGGCGCTGCTGCTGCTGTCGCTGGCGATGACGGTACAGGCGCGCCCGCTGTTCGACTACCTGACACGCGCCAGCGCCGACCTGCACCAGCCAGGCAAGTATGCGCGCCGGGTGCTGCTGGAGCCACCGGTGCCCGGCCCCACCGCGCAAGAGGTGGCGCCATGACCCGTTGGCTGCCGTATCCCTGGGTCTCGCTGACGCTGTGCGCGCTGTGGCTGCTCTTGAACCAGGCTTTCGACCTGGCCAGCATCCTGCTCGGAGCGCTCCTCGGCATTGCGCTGCCGCTGCTGCTGCGCGGCCTGCAACCGTTCGGCTACCCGCGCCTGCATGCGCCGTTGACGCTGCTGCGTTTGCTGGGCATGGCCTCGGTCGAGGTGGTCCGCTCCTGCTTCAACGTCTGCCGCATCATCCTGTTCGCGAATCACGCGGCCGTCAAATCGGAGTTCATCCGCATCCCGCTGACGATGCGCGATCCCTACGGCCTGGCCATGCTGTCCTGCCTGATCAACATGACGCCGGGCACGGTCTGGGTCGAGATCCTGCCCGAGAGGTACGAACTGTCGCTGCACGTGTTCGACCTGCACGACGAACAATGGTGGATCGACACCATCAAAACGCGCTACGAGCGCCCCCTGATCGACATTTTTGAACCCAGGAGCACCCATGGCGACCCTGCTTGAACTCGCGATCGGCTACGCGCTGGTCTGCGTACTGGTGGCGATGCTGCTGTGCGCGCTGCGCCTGCTGATCGGCCCCTCGGCCCACGACCGCGTGCTGGCCCTCGACACCCTGTGGATGGCGGGCATGCTGCTGGCGCTGGTGCTGGGCATCCGCTTCGGCACGCAAGTGTATTTCGAGGTGGCGGTGCTGATCGCGCTGGTCGGCTTCGTCTCGACGGTCGCCATGGCGAAATTTTTGATGCGCGGGGAGATCATCGAATGAGCGGCATCGCCGATTTGCCCGACTGGGCTGCCTTGGTGGTGGCGCTGCTGCTGTTCATCGGCGCCTCCATCATCCTGATCGGCGCCCTCGGGCTGCTGCGCCTGCGCACCTTTTACCAGCGCATCCACGGCCCGGCGATCACGATCACGCTCGGCGCCGGTTGCATCCTGATCGCCTCGATGGTCTACTTCACGGTGGCGCAAGCGCGCCTGGTCGTGCACGAGGTGATCATCGCCGCTTTTCTGCTGATGACGGCGCCGGTGGTGTCGATGCTGATCATGCGCGCCGCCGTCTACCGCGACCTCCGTGCGCGCAAGCACGACGCCGGCGCCACCGCGGGCGGCGTGTACACGATCGTCGAGGCGGAAACGCCGGCCAGTCCGGCGCCGGGCAGGGACTAGTATCAAGATTTAGGACGGATTTTTTGGCACTTCATCAAGGTCTCACCTGTACTCAACCTGAAGGAGAGCATCATGGCCTACGTCGATGGTTTTGTGATTCCGGTTCCCAAGAACAAGCTCGATGCCTACCTGGAGATGGCGCGCCAGGCAGCCACGATCTGGCGCGAGCACGGCGCCATTGAATTTCGCGAATGCGTCGCCGACGACGTCAAGCCGGGGCAGCTGACTTCCTTTCCCCAGAGCGTGCAGCTGAAGGAAGACGAAGTCGTGATTTTTTCCTGGGTCATCTATGAATCGCGCGCCAAGCGCGACGAGGCCAACGACAAGATCATGAACGACCCGCGCATGACCGAACTCATGAAGCCGGAGAACATGGCGTTCGACGGCAAGCGCATGATTTATGGCGGCTTCGAGATGGTGGTCGACAAATAGGCGCAAAAAAACCCGCAACTTGCGTTGCGGGTTGTGTAATTGCTCGACAGCTTGCCACTCAGAACGGAATGTCGTCATCCATGTCCGAGAAGTTCGGCGCCGGACGCTGTGGCTGCGGACGTGCTGCCGGGGCCGGTGGCGCCTGGCGTGGGGCCTGGCGCTGCGGTGGGGCATCGTAGCCGCCGCTGTCGTCCATGCCCATGCCGCCGGCGTCGCCGCCCATGCCGGCGCGGCCGCCCAGCATCTGCATGTTTTCAGCGACGATGTCGGTTGCGTAGCGCTCGATGCCGTCCTTGTCGGTGTACTTGCGGGTCTGCAGGCGGCCTTCGACGTAGACCGACGAGCCCTTTTTCAGGTACTGGCCGACGATCTCGGCCAGGCGGCCGAAGAACGAGATACGGTGCCATTCGGTCAGCTCTTTTTGCTCGCCGGTGTTGCGGTCCTTCGACTTGAACGAGGTGGCGACCGCGATGTTCGCGATGGCGTCGCCGCTCGGCATGTAGCGGATTTCCGGATCGCGGCCGAGGTTGCCGACGATGATGACCTTGTTGACTGATGCCATTGTGTTACTCCTTCAGGATGTGTGAGCCCTGGCTCTGCACTCTGCCTAAGCGCCAGGGAACTGGGTGATACAGCACGATATTATGGGGCCACCGGACCAGTTCTAAAAGTGGATTTTTTGCGGTGGTTCAAGCGATCTTGCGGATACAAACCGGGCCGCGGTCACGCATGATCTGGCTGGACGCGTGGGCGGAGGATCCGCCCACCTTACGGGTCTAAAACCACGTTTCGCATGTCCTGCACCTTCCTTCAACCCCAGCCAAAAATATTTTCGGATTCTGAACTGTTTGCCATTGAAGCGCGCCGCAAACGGCCCACCTAGGACCGACCGAGGTATTGTCGACTTCCGCCCCCGTGTCACCTTGGCATGGCAACTTGCCATCCCTGGTACACCCGAGTACTGGATGAATATACAGCCGCAACAAAAACGCGCTAAACTAGCAGATTCCCCCTCGATTGGCCCGCCAACGCGACAGTATCGTGCGCGGCCCCGCAAAACTTATTGAAAGCCTGCCAAAATTAATGGAAGAAATTCGTATTCGTGGTGCCCGCACTCACAATCTTAAAAACATCAATCTCGATCTGCCGCGTAACAAGCTGATCGTCATTACGGGCCTGTCGGGTTCGGGTAAATCCTCGCTCGCGTTCGACACCCTGTATGCCGAAGGCCAGCGCCGCTACGTCGAATCGCTGTCGGCCTACGCGCGCCAGTTCCTGCAATTGATGGAGAAGCCCGACGTCGACCTGATCGAAGGCTTGTCGCCGGCGATTTCCATCGAGCAGAAGGCGACTTCGCACAACCCGCGTTCGACCGTCGGCACCGTCACCGAGATCCACGATTACCTGCGCCTGCTGTACGCACGCGTCGGCACGCCCTACTGCCCGCAGCACCCGCACGAACCGCTGGCGGCGCAGACCGTGTCGCAGATGGTCGACGCCGTGCTGGCCATGCCTGAAGGCACGAAGTTGATGATCCTGGCGCCGGTCGTCGCTGGCCGCAAGGGCGAGCACAGCGACCTGTTCGCCGGCATGCAGGCCCAGGGGTTTATTCGCTTCCGCATCCAGAGCGGCGTCAATCCAGCCAGGATCTACGAGATCGACGAATTGCCGAAGCTGAAGAAAACCGAAAAGCATTCGATCGACGTCGTCATCGACCGCATTAAAGTCAATCCGGAGATCAAGCAGCGCGTCGCCGAGAGTTTTGAAACGGCCTTGCGCCTGGCCGATGGCCGCGCCGTCGCCTACGAGATGGACACCGAGCAGTCGACCGTGTTCTCGAACAAGTTCGCCTGTAACGTCTGCGGCTATTCGCTGCAGGAACTCGAGCCGCGCCTGTTCTCGTTCAACAACCCGATGGGTGCCTGCTCCGAATGCGACGGCCTCGGCCACATCGAGTTCTTCGATCCGAAGCGGATTGTCGCCTTCCCGAATCTGTCGCTGGCGTCCGGCGCCGTCAAAGGCTGGGATCGCCGCAACCAGTTCTATTTCCAGATGCTGTCGAACCTGGCGGACCATTACGAGTTCGACCTCGACAAACCGTTCGAACAGTTGGCGAAAAGCGCGCAGGATGCCGTCCTGTTCGGCTCCGGCAAAGCCGCGATCCCGTTTACCTATGTGAACGAGCGCGGCCGCACGGTGATTCGCGAGCATACCTTCGAGGGTGTGGTGAATAACCTGCAGCGCCGTTACCGCGAAACCGATTCGATGGCGGTGAAGGAAGAGCTGGCGAAATTCATCAACGAAAAGAAGTGTCCGGCCTGCGACGGCGCGCGCCTGCGCACCGAAGCACGTTTCGTGAAAATCGGCCAGGGCGCCCAGCAGCGCGCGATTTATGAAGTGTCGGATAAACCCCTGCGCGATACGCTGGAATTCTTCGAGACGCTGGAACTCACCGGCGCCAAGAAGGAAATCGCCGAGCGCGTCATCAAGGAAATCACCGCGCGCCTGAAATTCCTGAACAACGTCGGCCTCGATTACTTGTCGCTCGACCGCAGCGCCGATACCCTGTCGGGTGGCGAAGCGCAGCGGATTCGCCTCGCGTCGCAGATCGGTTCCGGCCTGACCGGCGTGATGTACGTCCTGGATGAACCGTCGATCGGCCTGCACCAGCGAGATAATGACCGCCTGATCGCGACCCTGAAGCACCTGCGCGATATCGGCAACAGTGTCCTCGTGGTCGAGCACGACGAAGATGCGATCCGCACCGCCGACTACATCGTCGACATGGGCCCGGGCGCCGGTGTGCATGGCGGCCAGATCATCGCCGAAGGCACGCTCGACGAGATCATGGCCAACGAGCACTCGGTCACCGCCCAGTACCTCGACGGCCGCCGCAAGATCGTGGTGCCGAAGAAGCGGACGCAGTCGAACCCGGAACGCCAGCTGGTGATCACCAACGCCACCGGCAACAATCTGAAGGGCGAGACGCTGCACCTGCCAGTTGGCTTGATGACCTGCATCACCGGTGTCTCGGGTTCGGGTAAATCGACGCTGATCAACGACACGCTGTATCCGGCCCTGTCGCGCCATTTATATGGTTCGCAGACGGAACCGGCGCCGCACGACGCCATCTTCGGCCTGGAACACTTCGACAAGGTGATCTCGGTCGACCAGGCGCCGATCGGGCGCACCCCGCGTTCGAACCCGGCGACGTACACCGGCCTGTTCACGCCGATCCGTGATTTGTTCGCGACGGTGCCGACGGCCAAGGAACGCGGTTATTCGGCGGGCCGCTTCTCGTTCAACGTCAAGGGCGGGCGCTGCGAAGCCTGCCAGGGCGATGGCGTGATCAAGGTCGAGATGCACTTCCTGCCGGACGTCTACGTGCCGTGCGACGTCTGCCACGGCAAGCGCTACAACCGCGAAACGCTGGAAGTGCACTACAAGGGCAAGAGCATCACCGAAGTGCTGGAGATGACGG
The DNA here is from genome assembly GCF_014842025.1 of Massilia sp. CFBP 13721. Lineage (GTDB taxonomy): Bacteria > Pseudomonadota > Gammaproteobacteria > Burkholderiales > Burkholderiaceae_D > Telluria. Next base: position 55,899 of record NZ_JACYUY010000022.1, on the reverse strand, counting down.
TCGAGGACGCGCACGAGTTCTTCAAGCCGGTGCCGGTGATTGCGCGTAAACTCCAGACCCTGCTCGATGTCGGCCTCGGCTACATCAAGCTTGGCCAGAGCGCGACCACGCTGTCGGGCGGCGAGGCGCAGCGTGTGAAACTGTCGCTGGAACTGTCGAAGCGCGATACGGGACGTACGCTGTACATCCTGGACGAGCCGACCACCGGCTTGCACTTTGCCGACATCGACCTGCTGCTGAAAGTCATCCACCGCCTGCGCGACCAGGGCAATACGCTGGCGATCATCGAGCACAACCTCGACGTGATCAAGACGGCGGACTGGATCGTCGACCTGGGGCCGGAAGGCGGCGCCGGCGGCGGCAAGATCGTCGCCACCGGGTCGCCGGAAGAAGTGGCGGTGAATCCGGCCAGCGTGACGGGCAAGTACCTGGGGCCGTTGCTGAAGCAGTAAACCTGTTCGTTTGAGTGTCGAAAAGGCAGAGCTTGCGCTCTGCCTTTTTTGCTTTTGGGTTTTCGATTTTGTAGGGTGGAGTCCTGACTCCACGCGGTGATACGCAGCCGCAAGATCATCCGGCACGACATCGGAGCCGGTACGTATCACCGCGTGGGCAGAGCCTTTCGTGGCCCGGCCCACCCTACGGACTTTTGCTTTCGATTTTCGTAGGATGGACTCCCGAGTTTACGCGGTGATACGTAGCAGCGAGATCATCGGGCACGACATTGGAGCCAGTACGTATCACCGCGTGGAGTCAGGACTCCACCCTACAACTTCGACATGCGCTACAGTGAACACACCTCCACCGTCCAGCAGCCGCCATGACCGACCTCCTGCTCGCCATCGTCCACCACCTGATCGTCTTCGGCCTCGCCGCCGTGCTGGCCGCCGAACTGGCGCTGATGCGCCCGGCCGCCATGTCGCCGCCCACCGTCAAACTGCTGGGGCGCTTCGACGCCGCCTACGGCATGCTGTCGCTGGCGATCCTGGTCGTCGGTTTCGTGCGCGTCTGGTACGGCGCCAAGGGGCCGGATGTCTACCTGCACAACCACGCGTTCTGGGGCAAGATCGCCGCCTTTGCCGTGGTCGGCCTGCTCTCTATCCAGCCGACCTTGCGCATCGCCGCCTGGCAAAAGGGATTGAAGGCGGATGCCGCCTTCATGCCGCCATTACAGGAAGTCGGCAAGCTGCGCCGGCTGCTGCTGATCGAGATCCACGTGTTCGCGCTGATCCCGATTTTCGCGGCGGCGATGGCGCGCGGCATCGGCTATGGCGCCGGCTGAGGACGCCGCATCGACTGTAATGATTGCATCGCCGCCCGAATGAAGCCGATCATGCGCTCGTCCACCATGCCCGGCTGCTTTAGTTCAGGCTCGTTCTCGAGTGCCTGGCGGATCTTGTGCTGGGTCGCCGGATGGTCGCCGGCATAGGAGCGGAACAGGTCGAACCAGTCGCGCGCCAGCGCCTGCGCTTCCGGTGAATCCGGGGCGCTTCCCGCATCCATGGCGGTACGCACGCGCGCCAGCAGCGGAGGCCATTCGGCATTGCGCTTGCCGAGATTGGCGCGTACGAACGCCATCTCGTCCGCATCGAGATAACGTTCGTAGACCGCCAACTGGTTTTCTCGCGTCGCCGCCAGGATGAAGGACATCACCTGTGACGTGACGCTGGTGCGCTCCTGCACCGCGGGTTCCTGTTCGTGCATCGTGTTCAGTTTCGCGAACAGGATCGGATTGGCATCCGTGTCGCGTGCCACAGTGGCCATCCAGCGTTTGGCCAGGGAGCGCGCCTTGGCGTCGGCCGGGCTGGTCCCGGCATCCATCAAGGCACGCACCTCGGCCACCAGCGCCTGCCACTCGCCTTCAACTTTTTCTGCTTCCGTATACAGCGGCAATTGCGCCAGTTCTTCCTGCGTAAAATAGTTGTCGTACATGGTCATGTGCTCCAGAGTAGTCAGCCAGTCGGCCGGATCCGGGTGCTGCCCCTGGTCGAGCTGCCCTTGCAGGCGCAGCAGCCGATTGCGCAAGGCATCCGCTTGCGCGATCTGCTGCGTCAGCATCGTGATCTGGCGCTCGACGAGGCTGGCCAGCGGCAAGTCCGGTCCGGATAGATAGGTTCCGATCTCGGCCAGCGCCACCCCGAACCTGCGCAGCGCCAGGATGCGGTGCAGCCGGGCGATGTCAGCTTCGTTATACAGCCGGTAGCCGGCGTCGGAACGCGCCGAAGGAGACAGGAGTCCGATGCCGTCGTAATGGTGCAGCGTGCGCACCGTCAGGCCGCTGCGTCTTGCCAGCTCTCCAATTTTCAACAGCATCGTGTCCCTTTCTCTTCATGCGTGCGCCCATGCTGGCGCCTGACGCTGCGTGAGGGTCAAGCACATCTTTTAAAACGGCTAATATTAATACTTCATGGAAATGGAGGCGATGATGCGATGTCTTATCATGGGCAACTCGGGTTCCGGCAAGTCGTACCGGGCCAGGGCGCTGGCGGCGCAGCACGCGTTGGTTCACCTCGACCTGGACACGATCGTCTGGGAACCGGGACTGATTGCCGTGCCGCGCGCCCGAGGCAGTGCGGGCCGACCTGCTGGCCTTTGTGAGTACGCACCCGGCCTGGGTGACGGAAGGCTGTTACGGCGACTTGATCGAGATGGCACTGCCGTATTGTTCGGAACTGGTGTTCATGAATCCGGGGCGCGCCGTCTGCCTGGAAAACAACCGCCAACGCCCCTGGGAACCGCACAAGTACGCGTCCATGGAAGCCCAGCAGAGCAAGCTGGGCTTTTTGCTGGATTGGGTGGGCGGGTATGACGACCGCGACGATGCGATGTCGTATGCCTGCCACCGGCGCCTGTTCGATGCTTTTGACGGCAACAAGACCGAAGTCACGACGCTGGTGTAAGCCTTATTGTGCGGCTGCCGCCTTGGGACGCACGTCCAGCCAGACGCAGGTGGCGGTGCAGACAAAACCGGCGCCGGCAATATCGCTGGCATTGTACGACCATTGTCCGAGGTTGCCCTGATGGGTGACCTGGCACAGGCCCTGGGGTGGCAGGCGCACGGAGGAAAGGAAGCAGGCGTCGGCGTCGGCGGAATCGGGAATCTGCTTCCACAAACCATTGGTCGACTCTTTGAGCGAGGCGTGGCGTATCTTGGTGGTGATCAGTTCGATCTGGTCGGCCACTTGCTGCGGTAATAGCTTGAGGTTTTTTTCGGCCTGCTGCCTGGCGCGCGACTCCGCGGCGACCAGGCCTTGCACGCAATTGATGGCCCCCTGCATGTCGCCGATGGTCTTGATCGAATTGATGCGCTCGCTGCAATCTTGCGCCGCGGCGCCGGATGCCCAGCCTGCCATGACACACGCCATACACACCAATACACAGACCCTCGCACGGAATTTCATTGGCAACCTCGCAGTATTATTTATTTGAACAGACAGGCGGCATCGCGCTCGCTGGGGATCGGGCTCTTGCAGTTGGGGGCCGCCGCGGCCGGCGCCGGCCTGGATTTCGGCTGGATTTTACGTGCCGGCGGGGCGGCCGGCTTGCGCTTGGCGGCAGGTGCTGCTGGTTGCGCATCCGGTACCGGCTTGACCTGCTCACCTGCGCCGCCGGCGATGCGCGCGGTCTCGCCACGCAGCAGCGCTGGCGTCGGCGCCACTGCCGGCTTCGGAATGGGTGCCGGCGTGAACTCCGGCCTGGCGGCTGGCGCCGGCTCGACCGTCGCGGCTGGCGCCGGCGCTGCCGGTGCGAGCGCCGGTGGCGAGCGGTCGTGTGAGGGAAAAATGTAGCTTTTACCGACCGTCGCGCCCAGCAAGGCGACCAGCAGGCCGGCAGCCAGCCCGGGCACCAGGAAGTGTTTTGCGGGCGCAGGCTGCCCCCAGTTCTGCTCCTGCGGCGGCGGGACGTCCGCGAAGGGCCTGGGCGCAGCGCCGCCGCGCGCGTCGACCTCCGGCTCCAGGATGAATACCGGACCGACCCCTTTGGGCTGGACTGGCGGCGGGATGTCCGGCTCGCCCAGGATCGGCTCCTGTGTGGGCGCTGGCGTGTGTTTCCTCGCCTGCGGCCTGGGCCGTGTATTTTTCTCGGCCGCAGGCGGTTTCGGCGTGAACGGCGCAGTCAGTTCGCCCATCCGGTTTCCTGCTGCGGTCGCTTGCTCGGCCCGCGCCGGACCCGCAGCCAGTTCGGGCGTAGGCGGCGCCGCAAACTCCCATAGCTGGATTTTCGGCGCATTGTCTGGATGTGGCGGCTGCAACGACGACGCGGTCGCTCCCGGCGCAGCGTTCGACACTGCGTTCGGCATGGTCCGATCCGGTGCCTGCGCCGGCATGCCCGCCTTTTCAGCCGCGTCTGGCGCCGCTGTCGCCGGCGGCGGGAATTGTCGCGGCGCCATCTTAATCGTCAGATCTTGCTCGGCCACATACGGTTGCGGCCCCGGTTCCGGCTCCGGTTTTACCGGTGAGGTGAACGTCTTTGCCTGCGTCTTTTTCGCGGTGCTACGCTCGTCCGTGGCCGGCCCTGCCGTGGACTGGGGCTTGCTCTCTTTGGCACGGGAAGTGCGCGGCTTTTTCCTTTCGGCCGGGGTGGCGCCGGCTGGCGGCGGCGGCGGCTCCTGCGCTTGCTGGCTCTCCCTGGGTTTCTTGCGTTCGCTGGCGTTCGGCTCGACGTGGGCCAGGGCGACGCTCGCCTTCTCCAGGGTCTCCTTCGGCTTGTTCGATTCCACCGGTTTTGCCGCCGGCTGGAATAGCTGCCCGCTCGGTGCGCGCATGTAGAGCACGGGAGTACCCCATTCGATCGGATGGCCGTTTCCCTGCATGCGCAGCCTGGCTTCGGTGAGGGATGCATCGACCGCGCCGGTCTCGACCAGATCCCGGTAAAAGTAACGGGCGAAAATCAGGGCGGCGTCATCCGTGATGGAAGCTTGCATCGCCACCACGGCAGGCACGCCCTGCCTCAGGAAGCCCTGCGCCAGGCCGGAAAAGGGAACATCCTGCGTGATGGCGCCGGAACAGGCATTCAATACGATCAGCCGCGGCAGTGCGCCGCCGGGAAAGGCGGACCGCAAGTGGCTCGCTTCCATCTCCAGGCCCTTGCCCGACTCCTGCTCGAGCACCAGCGCCCCGGGAATGCCGTGTCCGACGAAGTGAAAAATGTGCGCCCCGAAATGGCGCAGCGAATCGCGCACATTATCGAAGGTGCAGCGCCCCGGGACGCGGCGCAGTTCCAGCTGGCCGGCGCTGATCGAGGGTTCCAGCGCATTGCACAGGATTTCCCACTCGCGCGCAATGTCGAGCCGTGGGTGATCGGTCGGCGAAGACAGTGCCACCAGGATGCGCAATGGCCCCTCCACCGCCATCGGCGGAATCGGTTGCGCAACCGGCAAATAGCGCACCAGCGGGGTGTGCTCCCTGACTGCCAGGAATTCGCGGCTTTCGGTGTCGAACAGGAATTCCCACGGCCGCGCATGCAGTACGCTGTCTTCCGGCAACCGCAGGCGCAGGCGCAATCCGTTTCCGGCGCGCGCAGACGCATCGAGCGAGGAGCGAAACAGGCGTTTGATATCGCCCGCGAACACCGCCTCGAACAGTTTGCCGCCGAAGTCCTGGATCGTGCTCGCCCTGCTCGAACGGCCGCGTTGCCGCAGCCCGCTATAGATTTCCGAAAGCAGGATGCCTTCCTCGTCGGCATTGAAGGGCCACTTGACGTCGATGAATGGGCAGTCGCCCTGGGGGGATTCCAATACCCGCGCGCAAAGCCGATCGCTTCCTTTCGGACTGATGATTTCCAGGTCGAAGTTCTGATAAAGCATTCCAACTCCAGGTAGGCAGAAAGGTCAGCAAAAACGGCTGTCGAGTGCGTAACGGGGGACCAATAGTTTAGACAGCGGAACGCGACGAATGTGCGGCCAACATGCATGAAAAACGGAGAACAGTTGCTGCCGCCGCCGAACGGGACAGGGGTTGCCTTATTGCGGTTTCCGGCGACGCTTGACGAAGCCTTCTTCCAACAGATGCTGTTCTGCGTAGCACATTGAACCCGGTAAGCTTATTCATGGCATTTTCTCGCTCCAAACGAAAAAAGGGATAGGCGGCTGCCTATCCCTTTCCTGCCGATGCGGTTTTTTTAACTACAACCGTCGTCTCCTCACCTACCCTTCCTCACCTGCTCCTTGTTCAGCCGAGGCGGCGTTCCAGTTCCTGCTTGTGCGCCACCAGCTCTTGCGGCAGGCGGTGCGACAGCTTCTCGAACAGTTCGGTGTGCAATTTCAACTCTTCGCGCCAGGCATCCTGGTCGATCGAGGTGATTTGCGCAAACTGTTCTTGCGTGAACTCGACGCCTTCCCAGTTCAGGTCGCCATGGTTCGGCGAGGTGCCGAACAGGTGTTCGACGCCGGCGCCGGCCCGGCCTGCGGTACGTTCCAGAATCCACTTCAGCACGCGCATGTTGTCGCCATAGCCTGGCCACACGAAGTTGCCCGACTCGTCGGTACGGAACCAGTTGACGCAGAAGATCTTCGGCAATGCGGCGCCGTTCTTCGCTTCGACTTTTTTACCCAAGTCCAGCCAGTGCTGGAAGTAGTCGCTCATGTTGTAGCCGATGAACGGCAGCATCGCGAACGGATCGCGGCGCACGACGCCCATCTGGCCGGCGGCGGCGGCGGTCGTTTCCGAACCCATGGTCGCGGCCATGTACACGCCTTCGACCCAGTTATTCGCTTCGGTGACCAGCGGCACGGTGGTCGAGCGGCGGCCGCCGAAAATGAAGGCCGAGATCGGCACGCCGGCAGGATCGTCCCAGGCCGGGTCGATCACCGGGTTCTGGGTCGCGGCCACGGTGAAGCGCGCGTTCGGGTGGGCGGCCTTGGTGCCCGAAGCCGGGGTCCAGTCTTTACCTTGCCAGTCGATCAGGTGGCTTGGGGCTTCCTTGGTCATGCCTTCCCACCAGACGTCGCCGTCGTCGGTCAGCGCGACGTTGGTGAAGATGACGTTTTCGCGCAGCGACGACATGCAGTTCGAGTTGGTCTTGTCGTTGGTGCCCGGTGCCACGCCAAAATAACCCGCTTCCGGGTTGATCGCGTACAGCTGGCCATCGGCGCCCGGCTTGATCCAGGCGATGTCGTCGCCGATGGTCGTGACTTTCCAGCCGTTGAACGAGGTCGGCGGGATCAGCATGGCGAAGTTGGTCTTGCCGCAAGCCGACGGGAAGGCGGCGGCGACGTATTTCTTGTCGCCTTCAGGCGACTCGACGCCGAGGATCAGCATGTGTTCGGCCAGCCAGCCGGTGCCGCCTTGCTGGGCTTCCTGGTAACCCATGTTCGAGGCGATGCGCAGCGCGAAGCATTTTTTACCGAGCAGCGCATTGCCGCCGTAGCCGGAACCGAAGGACCAGATTTCGCGGGTTTCCGGATAGTGGACGATGTATTTGGTGGAATTGCATGGCCAGGCCACGTCTTGCTGGCCGGCGGCCAGCGGCATGCCGACGCTGTGCACGCACGGGACGTAATCGCCATCGGTGCCCAGCACGTCGTACACGGCCTTGCCCATGCGCGTCATGATGCGCATGTTGACGGCGACATACGGCGAATCGGACAGTTCGACGCCAATGTGGGCGATCGGCGAACCCAGCGGGCCCATCGAGAATGGCACCACGTACAGCGTGCGGCCAGCCATGCAGCCGTCGAACAGGCCGTTCAGGGTGGTGCGCATTTCAGCGGGGTCGGTCCAGTTATTCGTCGGGCCGGCCTGCTCTTTCGTCGCCGAGCAGATATACGTGCGGTCTTCGACGCGCGCCACGTCCGACGGGTCGGACTGGGCCAGGTAGGAATTCGGACGCAGGGCCGGATTCAGGCGCTTCATCGTGCCGGCGTCGACCATCTGCGCGCACAGGCGGTCGTACTCTTCTTCGGAACCGTCGCACCAGTAGATGGCGTCAGGCTTCGTCAGGGCGGCAATGTCTGCCACCCAATTGATGAGCTTCTGGTGTTTGACGTGGGCGGGGACGTTCAGGGCGGCGACACCGCTCATCACGGGCTGGTTCATGTTACCTCCAACAATTAAGAATTCTGTATGGTCCCGCACAGCAGGACCGTCGCAGGTATCCGGGACTACGCGATGCGTCCCTGGCGCCAGGAGAGCGGCGGTACGGCGGTCGTGTCGGCAGCCTCATGCTGAGGCGATGGAACGGTCGGTGAAGCTTGGGCTGTTATACACTTCGGTGCTGTCAAACCCTTAATAATCGGCCGATTGTACACCCCTCGATCCGGGTTTCAAGCGCTGTGAATCGAAAAATGTAGGAATAATAGTCGACTATTGTAGTGGGCTACTCCGATTCGCCGCGAATGCGTTATTCCTTTACGTGCTCATCAATAACTTCGCTCAACTCCGATGAAAATTGCCATTCTCGACGATTACCAGAACGCCGTGCCGGGTCTCGACTGTTACAAAATATTGGACGGTCACGACGTCAAAGTGTTCAACAATTCTGCACGCGGCCTCGGCCAGCTAGCGATCCGGCTGGCGCCCTTCGAGGCGCTAGTCCTGATCCGCGAAAGGACGAGCCTATCCGCTGCCCTGCTGAACAAGCTGCCGAACCTGAGACTGATTTCGCAGACGGGCAAGATCAGCGGCCATGTCGACGTCGCCGCCGCCACCGCGCGCGGCATCGCGATTGCCGAGGGCAGCGGCTCGCCGACCGCACCCGCCGAACTGGCCTGGGCGCTGATCATGGCGGCCAGCCGCAAGATCGTGCCGTATGCGAACAATTTGAAAGATGGCGTCTGGCAGACAGCCTCCGTGAATGCACAGCTCAACGGCCTGGGAAGGGTGCTGCGCGGACGTACACTGGCGATCTGGGGTTACGGCAAGATCGGCAAGCTGCTGGCCGGCTACGGGCGCGCGTTCGGGATGCGGGTGCTGGTCTGGGGCAGCGACGCCAGCCGCGCCGCGGCGCTGGCCGATGGCATTGACGCGGCCGCCTCGCGCGACGCCTTCTTTGCCGAGGCCGACGTGCTGAGCCTGCACCTGCGGCTGGCGGAGGCCACCCGCGGCATCGTCACGGCGGCCGACCTGGCGCGCATGAAGCCGGATGCGTTATTCGTCAACACCAGCCGCGCGGAACTGGTGGCAACTGGCGCGCTGGAGGCGGCGCTGCAGGCAGGCCGGCCGGGGATGGCGGCGCTGGACGTGTTTACCGAGGAGCCATTACCCGCCGACGCGCCCCTGCTGCGCATGCCGACCGTGCTGGCGACGCCGCACCTGGGATATGTCGAACAGGACAGTTACGAGATGTATTTCAGGGCGGCGTTCGAAAACATCGCGAATTTCGCAGCAGGCAAGCCGACGAATATATTAAATCCGGAAGCGTTGAATAAACCGTAGGGTGGGCATGCCCACCGCACAACAGCGCGATCACCCCAGCTCCGGCTCACCCGTCAGATTGATCTTCCGCGTCGGCATCACATACGACTTCGTCCACAAGCCCGCCCAGCCCGGCGGCCAGCCGACATCCGGTCCGGCATACGCCGGCAAGCCGGCGCGCACCGCCACCACCGGCACCGGCGGCGCCTCGATCAGGCCGCCGCCTGCCGGCCGCTCGAGGTTCAGGCTGTACATGTAGCCCGGCAGCAGCGCGTCGCAGGTAGCGGCGAACCAGGCCGTGTGGTCGTCGTCGCGGCCGAGCGCTTGCGCCAGCCCTTGCGGATCGAACTTGGCCAATGCGTGGATCAGTTCTTCGGTCGTGGCGCCGGGCGTATCTCCCCATCCCATGACCGGATTGTTGTTGTACTCGGCGCCGGAACCGTACCAACCCTCGCGCCAGGAGCGCTGCATCCAGTTGCGCTGGCCCGTGAACAAATGCCAGCGCCAGTGCAGGCCGGACGGCTTGGGCCAGGAATACAGATACAGTTTCTGGTAACCGGCCTGGTGCAGGGCGCGCACGACCGCCATCAGGCGCGCATGCGGCATGCGGTCGGGCGGTGCGCGCCGAAATAAAATGGGTTCGCCATCGGCATGCTGGACTTCGTCGCTCGACAGGTTCAGGTCGAGCGTGCGCGCTTCGTTGCCGAAGCGGGCGGAAATCCAGCCGGTCAGCAGGTTGACGTGGGTGATCACGCCATACCCGCGATGACGGTGAAAAATAACGGTACCTGGAGCAACGGCTTTCATGGAATTCTGTTGGGCTTGCCTGGAAAAAAGATCAGTCTACTCATCCGATCCGGTCGATTCTAGCGCAGTCACATAGGGATACACCACGGTTTGACGCTATGATGTTTCACCTTTTTTTACTGCGTGTATAAACCGATATGACTTTACGCCTCATCGCCACCGGCGGCACCTTCGACAAACATTACAACGAACTGACCGGGGTCCTCGGCTTTTCCGAAAGCCATTTGCCCGCAGTAATCGGCCGCGCGCGCCTGACGATTCCCGTCGAGCTGCAATTGCTGCCGCTGCTCGATTCGCTCGACATGCAGGATGCCGACCGCCAACGCGTGCTGGAAGCCTGCCAGGCGGCCACCGAGAATGCCATCGTCATCGTCCACGGCACCGACACCATGCCGCAAACCGCCGCCGTGCTCGGCGCGGCCAAGCTCGGCAAGACGATCGTCCTGACCGGCGCCATGATCCCCTACGAAATCGCCAATTCCGACGCCCTGTTCAACCTCGGCTTTGCCTGTGGTGTGGCGCAAACGCTGGCGCCCGGCGTCTATGTCGGCATGAACGGGCAAGTGTTCGCCTGGGACAATGTGACCAAGAACCGCGCCGCCGGCGTGTTCCAGCCGCTGTAAGCGCCAGACTTTCCCGCGGGCAGCAGCGCGCTGCCCTGCCGTGGAACTTCCTATACTTTTCTCTCCCGTGAACAGAGAGGAGAGTTTCCCATGTCTGACCGTCCCATCCTGACGACGCGCCAGGGCCACCCCGTACGCGACAACCAATCGTTGCGTTCCGTCGGCGAGCGCGGTCCTGCCACGCTCGAAAACTACCAGTTCATCGAGAAGATCACCCATTTTGATCGCGAGCGCATTCCCGAGCGCGTCGTGCATGCGCGCGGTACCGGCGCCCATGGTTACTTCGAAGCCTACGGCAAGATCGGCGACGAACCGGCGAGCAAGTACACCCGTGCTAAGGTCCTTACCGAAGTCGGCGTGCAGACGCCCACCTTCGTGCGCTTCTCGACCGTTATCGGCGGCAAGGAATCGCCCGAAACCGCCCGCGACCCGCGCGGCTTCGCTGTCAAGCTGAAAACGGTCGAAGGCAACTGGGACCTGGTTGGCAACAATTTGAAAGTGTTCTTCATCCGCGATGCCATTAAATTTCCGGACATGATCCACGCCTTCAAACCGGATCCGGTCACCAACCAGCAAGAGCCGTGGCGTTTTTACGATTTTGTTGCCAATTCTCCGGAAGCGCTGCACATGGTCACGTGGGTGAAAAGCCCATGGGGCATCCCGGCCAATTACCGCGAGATGGAAGGCTCGGGCGTCAACACCTATAAACTCATCAACGACGAGGGCGTGGCCCATCTGGTGAAATTCCACTGGCAGCCGCGACAGGGCGTGCGCAACCTCACCGCGGCGCAGGCGGCCGAGATCCAGGCCCACGACACCAGCCACGCCACACGCGACCTGTACGAAGCGATCGAGCGCGGCGACTATCCGGAATGGGAATTCTGCGTGCAGATCATGGCCGACGGCGAACATCCCGAACTCGACTTCGATCCGCTCGACGACACCAAGCGCTGGCCCGAAGACCAGTTCCCGCTGCTGCCGGTCGGGCGCATGGTGCTCGACCGTAATCCCGAGAACGTGTTCGCCGAGACTGAACAGTCAGCCTTTGGCACCGGCGTGCTGGTCGACGGCATCGATTTCTCCGACGACAAGATGCTGCAGGGCCGTACCCTGTCGTATTCCGACACCCAGCGTTACCGCGTCGGCCCCAACTACCTGCAATTGCCGATCAACGCACCGCAAGAACGCGCCCGCCCGCGCACCAACCAGCGTGACGGCCAGATGACATATTACGTGGACGACAGCGGCGAGAACCGCCACATCAACTACGAGCCGAGCCTGCTGGGCGGCACCCAGGAAGCACCGAAGCCGGCGCGCGACTACCATCAGTATGTGGAAGGCCACCTCGGCCGCTACCAGACCACCAGCACCCGCAGCGACTACAAGCAGGCGGGCGACCGTTACCGGACCTTCGAAGACTGGGAGCGCGACGAACTGGTGAAGAATGTCGGCGGCGATCTGAAACAATGTCCGGAAGTGGTGCAGCTGCGCATGGTATGGCACCTGTGGCATTGCGACGAAGACTACGGCCGCCGCGTGGCCGAGATCGCCGGTGTCGACCTCGAACGGGCCAAGGCGCTGCCGCCGCTGCCGGGCAAGCCGGCGCCGCATGAGGATCGCCAGGGCGCTACCTACACGGATGGCAGGAGCGAGGAGCCGGCCACCAGCGACGAGGTGGCCAGCGCGAAGTAAGTGGCACAGCAAAACGGACCCGGGCGGGTCCGTTTTTACGTGTACCTGAAGCGTAGGGACGTAAGGTGGGCGGCTGTGCCGCCCACGCGTTCAGCGAACGGTCGATTAGCCGTAAAGGTTTTGTAGGGTGGGCGCCCCGAGCCCACGCGAACCGATGAGCAGTGTTAGGGCCGAATGGTGCCAACAATGTTCAATTTTCCGCGTGGGCACGGGGCGCCCACCCTACGACCATCGCGATTGATCGATGGTCTGTTGAACGCGTGGGCAAGGAACTTACCCACCTACGTCCCTCCGGCAAGTGCAGTAGGCTGATTACGCCTTGGCTTCGCCCCCCAGCGCCTCGACCACATCGCCCAGCATCTTGGCCAGTTCGCCGGTCATCAGGATCATGTCGTTGTCGAAACGCTCGTCGTCGCTGTGGGTGACGGTGCCGCCTTCGTTGATCACGTCGAGCGGTTTGATGCCCTTGATCGCCAGCGTTTCGGTCAGCACGAAGCTGACGCGGCTGTTCCAGGTCATGGCCAGGCGCGTGCATTGTTTGCCGGCGGCGATGTGGCGGCGGATGTCGTCCGGCTCGAGCGAGTGTTTGACGTAACGCACGGCGGCGCGGCTTTCGCCGGTGGCGCGCAGTTCGGTATCCTGGTCGATCGTGAAGTTGTACGGTGCCTCGTCCGCTTCCAGCCAGCCGGTCATCACGGCCACCGGGGAACGCTGCACGCGCAGCGACTCGAGCGGCATGCGGTCCACGCCTTTCAACAGCAGTTTGACGACGTCGTCGGCCTTGGCCGGGCTGGCGGCATCGACGACCAGCCAGCCGTTGACCGGGTCGATCCAGGTGAAGGTGTTGCTGCGGATCGTGAATGCGCGCGGCAGCAGTTCGTCGGCCACGCGTTCCTTCAATTCTTTCATCGCCTTTTTACCTGGCGGGAAACCTTGCTGCTCTTCCATCTCGGCCGCCTTGGCCTTGGCGACCTGGTTGATCACCGAGCTCGGCAGCAGTTTCTTTTCGGTGCCCAGCATCATCAGCATCTGCTTGTTGACGACGTGGACCAGACCACCGTTCGGACGCGGCGCATCCCAGCCCTGGCGCAGTAATTCATTGCTGTTAGCGGGCGTAAACGCCATCGGCGCGAGCGCCGCTTCCATCTGTTCAGGCGTAAAGGCCCATGGTGCGGGCAGGCGGTAAATCTGAAGATTCTTGAACCACATAGTTGCTTTCTGTTGTCTCAGTATTTCAGGGGAACGACATTCTACACGCTGATCTCGCCGCATTTTCGTGCGGCAACAAGAACGTTTTAATGTGTTGTGTGTTCGTCAAACAGGCTCAGTTGTTCGACGTGTTCGGTGTCGCCCAGGCGCACGCCCACGCCCAGCAGGCGCACGGGGCGGCTGGCGCGCAGCCAGCCGGTTTCCATGAGCCGGGCGAAGGTCGGTATGTGTGGCGCATAGCCAACGCACTCGACGGTGGTTTGCTGGAAGTCCGAAAATTTGATTTTCACGAATAACTTGTTGATGAATTTTTCGGCACCGGCACGTTTGATCCGGCCCAGCAGGTGTTCATATAAATCGGGCAGCAGCGCCAGGCAGGCGGACAAGTCCGGCAGATCGTTGGTGTACGTTTCCTCGGTGCTGATCGACTTGCGCTCGCGCTCGACGTTGACTTCGCGGTTGTCGATGCCGCGGCATAAGTCATGCAGGCGCGCACCGAAGCTGCCGAAGTGGTGCTGCAGTTCCTGCATGGTCCAGCTGCGCAAGTCGCCGCAGGTCTGCACGCCCAGCTTGTTCAGCTTGGCGGCCGTGACCTTGCCGACGCCATGCAGCTTTTTCACCGGCAGCGCCGCCACGAAGGCATCCACCTCGTCCGGCCGCACCAGGAACAGGCCATCCGGCTTGTTCCAGTCACTGGCGATTTTCGCGACAAACTTGTTCGGCGCCACGCCGGCCGAGGCGGTGATGCCGACGGTCTCGAAGATGCGCCGCCGGATTTCCTGGGCGATCAGCGTCGCACTGCCCTTGCAGTGCGGCGAATTCGTGACGTCGAGATAAGCCTCGTCCAGCGACAGCGGTTCGACCAGGTCCGTGTAATCGGCGTAGATCTCCATGATCTGGCGCGAGGCGATGCGGTATTTCTCCATCGCCGTCGGAATGACCAGCAGTTCCGGGCACAGCTTCATCGCCTGCGCGGTGGCCATGGCCGAATGGATGCCATAGCGGCGCGCTTCGTAATTGCAGGTCGCGACCACGCCGCGCTGGTCGGGACGGCCGCCGACGGCGAGCGGACGCCCGCGCAGCGACGGATCGTCGCGCATCTCGACCGACGCATAGAAGCAGTCGCAATCGCAATGGATGATTTTACGTGCGGGGGCGTTCACTCTGGCGGCGGCGGGGCCGACTACTGTAAGTCCGTACAGTATCTCGTCAATTGGGATTCCGTGCAAGGTCCAATGGCTTACGGATATGTTGTTGTCTGATGCGTACTGTAGGGTGGACTCCTGAGTCCACGCGTTCACCGTCTGAGCAAAGATAATACGACCGCCGTGCGCCACTGTCAGTCAACTAGCGTGTAGCGGCGTGGCCTGCCAAGGCCGCGTACGCGTGGACTCGGGAGTCCACCCTACGGTCCAGGTAGCGATTCCACAATACATGCGTAGCGGCTTCGAGAAAGCATTAGGCAATAAAAAACGCGCGGCAAGCCGCGCGTCTTCGACCTTGTTACTCAACCAGTAAAAGCATTACCAGTTCAGTTTCAGCGTGTACTTGCCATTGGTCGAACCGGTGCCGCCGCTGTAGTACTTGACGCGCACATAGCGTGCGGCCGTGGCGGTGGTCGTGTTCGAGACCGAGGCGGTGTCGACCGCGCCGGCGCCGTTCTCGCTCAGGGCCAGCTGGGTACCTGCGCTGTTGTAGATGTACACGTCATAGTCGGCAGTCGACAGGCCTGGCGTCATCGATGCCTGCAGCGTCTTGCCGGCCGGCAGCTGAACCACGAAGTAGTCGCTGTCGGTCGAGGCGCTCATGGTGCCGTTGACGGTGGTGCCGGTGGTGCTGATGGCGTTGGCCGTGGCGATCGTGTTGTTCGACTCGGTTTCAGCGATCGTCGGGCCGACCGGCGTCGAGGTCGTGGCCGAAGCGACTGCCGCGGCCGCGTCGACGATGCCGGTGCCGCACTGCGAGCAGGTGCCGGGGAAGGCGCGCGCGGTGCTTTTCAGCTTCGACTCGATCTGGTCCGGGGTCAGCGCGCTGTTACGGGCGAGCATCAGTGCGGCCACGCCGGCAACGTGCGGGGTCGCCATCGAAGTGCCCTGGTAGCCGGCGTAGTTGTCGGCGCCAGGCGCGCTGGTGCCGGCGTTCAGCGTCGAGATGATGTAGCCGTTGGCATCGCCGCCAGGCGCTGCGACGTCGACCACGGTGCCGTAGTTCGAGTACGGTGCGCGGGCACCGTTGCGGTTGGTGGCGGCAACGGTGACGACGCCGGAACAGTTGGCCGGGTTCGAATTACTCGCGTTCATGTTCTCGTTACCGGCCGCGACGATGACGACGGTGCCGCGCGAACGGGCGCTGTTGATCGCATTCTGCGTGGTGGTGCCGCAGGCGCCGCCGCCGCCGAGCGACATGTTGATGACTTTCGCCGCGTTGGCATTCGCCGGCACGCCGGAGACGGTGCCGCCCGAGGCCCAGATGATGGCGTCGGCGATGTCGGAGGTATAGCCGCCGCACTTGCCGAGCACGCGCACCGGCACGACCTTGGCGTTGTACGCCACGCCGGCCACGCCCAGGCTGTTGTTGGTCTTGGCGGCGATGGTGCCGGCCACGTGGGTGCCGTGCCAGCTCGAGCCCGATGCCGGTTCGCCGGCGGCGCACTCGTTGGCGGCGGTCCAGTCGCCCGGGTCGGACGGGTCGGCGTCGCGCGCATTGCCGTCGTTGCCGATGGTGGCGTCGGAAATGAAGTCATAGCCACCGACGTACTGGCCGGACAGGTCGGCGTGCGGACGGATGCCGGTATCGATCACGGCGACTTTCACACCGGTACCGGTCGACAGGTCCCAGGCCGCCGGCAGGCGCAGGCCGCCGGTGGTTTCCGTGTAGTGCCACTGCTGGGCATACATCGGATCGTTGGCCGTGGCCATTTTCCTCATGATGCGGTCGGGCTCGGCGTATTCGATCGAAGGGTCGCGCGCCATCAGTTCCTGCGCCAGCGCCTCGGCATCCTTCAGCGACACCTTGCGGTCGATCTTGAAGACGTGGGCGCCGGTGGCGGTCGAGCGCAACGCCTGCATGCGCAGGCCCAGCTGCTGGCCGGCGCGGTCGGCGATGGCCTGGCGCGCCGACGTCATCGCGGTCGCGACGCGGGCCTGGGCACTGCCGACGTTGGCGTCCTTGTACTTCACGATCAGGCGATCGGTATTCAGGATGGTTTGCGGGGTACTGGCGCCCTGGAATTCAGGAATCGCACCGGCGGCGGCTGCACCGAACGAACCGGTGGCGATGGAGACTGCTACAGCGACTTTCAACAAACATGGGTACATCGAATGCGTCGACTTCATGTTGAGCCCTTAGTGTGTAGTTTTCCGTCAAGGCAATATGCCTCGGTTTATGATCTTCGGAAATCCGAAGTGCCCTCGACAGGCGGCTGAGAAAATGTACGCTTGAGTAAAAATGCATGCAGGGAATTTCCAATCGAGTGAGGCTATTTTGCAACGTTTTAGGAGGCTGATTTAACAAAAACAGCGTTTATTTGCACAGATCGTATGTACGCCAAATTAGATATGGCTTGATTCGATATCAACGTTACAACAATCGTTACTTTACTTATAATGCAAGACTTTTGATGCTGCAGTGCACACAAAAAAAAGGCCGCGCGGGGCGCGGCCTATCACATTACAAAAACACGGTTGACAATCGACTGTGTTTTCTCAACTGGGTGTAATTAAAAGTTACCCTTGAATTGCACGCCCCAGGTGCGTGGTTCGTTGGTAAAGCCGGTCAGGTTATTGAAATCAATGGCGCCCGTGATGCGGCGTTCATCGAGGATGTTGCGGCCGAAAATGGCCGCTTCATACTTGCCGCCCGCCCAGTTGTAGCCCAGGCGCAGGCCGCCTTCGGTCAAGGGCTTGCCGGTGAACTCGGCCGCTTCGTACAGGAAGAAATTGACCTTGCTACGGTACGACCAGTCGGTGAACACGAACACCTCGCCGTCGGCCACCGGCATGCTCCAGCGCGCGGTGGCGTTCGCGATCCAGCGCGGCGCCTGCGGCAGCATGTTGCCGTCGATGAGGACGCGGTTCGCGGCGTTGACCGGGTCGGTGATGGTGCAGGAACCGCAGCGGTTCACCGACAGGCTGGCGTCGCGGATTTCGGTGAAGTTGTAGCTGGTCCCGGCTGTCACGCGCAGCGCCGGGCTGATCGCCGCCTCGACGTCGAGCTCGACCCCGCGGCCCTTGGTTTTATCGGCATTGATCAGGCGGTTGACGTTCGAATTGCCGCCCACCACCGTCAGTTGCTGGTCCTTGACCGTGTAGTCGTAGACCGAAAAGGCGACGCGGCCGCGGCGCTCGAACAGGTCGGCTTTTACGCCGGCCTCGACCGAAGTGATCGTTTCGGCGTCGGCCACCGTGATCGGCACCGCGGCCGAGGCGGCGGCAATGCTCGGCGCCCGGAAGCCGGTGGCGACGCGGCCATACACGTTCACCGTCGGGCTCAGTTTATAAGTACCGGACAGGTCCCAGCTGACCTTGGACTTGCTGGTGCCGACGGCGGTGGCGCCGGTCTGCGCGACGTTTTCGTTGACGACGGTGCGGAAATCCTTTTTGTCTTTCGTGTAGCGCAAGCCGCCGCGCAGGTCGAACACTTCCGAGACCTTGTAGGTGGCCGAACCGAACAGCGCCCAGGCGGTATTGTCCTGGCGGCTGAACAGGCGCGAGGTGCGCGCGCCGGTGGTGCTATTGAAATTGTCGCTGCCACCGGTGCCCGATTCGTCGAACCAGTACACGCCGGCCTGCCAGTTCAGCGGCGTGGCGTATTCGGATTCGATGCGCACTTCCTGGCTGTACTGTTTGAGGTCGACGATGTGACTGCCGGTCTCGACCTGGAACGGGATGAAGCCGGGGCCGGCCGGCGTGCCGCCGTCGATATCGCCGCGGCTGTTGTAATTCGAAATGTTCTCGTAGCCGGTGACCGAATACAGCTTGTGCTCGCCCAGGTCCCAGGAGAGGCGCACGCTGCCGCCGCGGGTCGTCAGGTCCTGGTAGTTCTGGGCATTCGTGACGATACGGTCGAGATCGAGGCCGGGGGCGATGTCGTTCGTGCCGGGGCGGATCAGGTTGGCGCGGAACAGGCGCGCGCTGCCGCTGGTGCTGCGCTGGTGCAGGTTGAACAGCGCACTGAAGGGGCCGCTCGGCTTGTACAGGAACTGGATGCGCTCGGCGTGCTCGTTGTAGCCGTCGAGGTCGCCACGGCGCTGGGTCTGCGCCAGGTCGGCGTAATTCTCGACATAGTCGTCGCGGTGCTGGCGCAGGGTCGAGAAGCGCATTGCCCATTCGTTCGACAGCGGCACGTTGACGGCGCCGTCGACATTGATCGTGTTGTGGGTCGCGACCGAGGCATTGTAGTAACCCTCCACGCGCTTCAGGTTCGGCTTTTCGGATTCGAATTTCACGACACCAGCCGGGGTATTGCGGCCGAACAGGGTGCCCTGCGGCCCGCGCAGCACTTCGACGTTCTGCAGGTCGAAGATCGGGAAACCCTTCAGGATCGGGTTTTCCTGCACCACGTCGTCGTAGATCAGCGACACCGGCTGCGAGGCAAACGTGTTGAAGTCGGTATTGCCGTAGCCGCGGATATAAAAGCGCGGGAAGGTGCGGCCGTTCGACGATTCCACGTTCAGGCTCGGCAGTTTGCCGGCAAGCACGCGGATGTCCTCGCCGCCCGACACCAGCACGTCGAGCTTTTCGCCGCGCAGGGCCGTCACCGATACCGGCACGTCGCGGATGTTTTCGCTGCGGCGCTGGGCGGTGACGGTCACCGTCTGGAGTTCGCCGGCAGCCGGGGTTTGCTGCTGGGCCTGGGCGTGGACCAGGCCCGCCGGCAGGATGGCGCCGAGCGCCAGCATGGCGTGCGCCTGCACGACGCGTTTGTGCATCTTGGACATCTTCATCATGTTATTTTTCCTTGAAGTTGAAAAACCGTGACGTCCGCTAGTTCCTCCATCGCCGGCGTGGTCCCGCCGCGGCACCCGCATCTTGTCGATGTCTAAAGGTTGCCGTCGCTACAAGACGCTATTGTTGGTGATGGCCGCCCTGCAAGGCAAGCGGCGGAAAGTGGGTGGGACCGAATAACAACAGAAGCGTGATGGCGGGATGCACAGCGGCTTGAAAAGAGCGTTTTGCATATTTTCATAAAAACTCTTGCACATTCGGGAACCCATACGCTATGATTCGGGCCTCTTCAGACGCAGTGACAAGCGTCAGACAGACAGAACACGGTGAGCCGGGCGCTTAGCTCAGTTGGTAGAGCGGATCCCTTACAAGGATTAGGTCGGGAGTTCGAGCCTCTCAGCGCCCACCAGACTTCTGTTTGAAACGAGGAACCGATCAGTAAAAACGGAGCGGTAGTTCAGTTGGTTAGAATACCGGCCTGTCACGCCGGGGGTCGCGGGTTCGAGCCCCGTCCGCTCCGCCAGCATCAAAGAAAAAAGGTCCGACTTGTCGGGCCTTTTTTCTTTTCCTCTTTCTGTTTTACTTATCCCCATCGGCGTTACCGAACGAACAGTCAGCGGTTCGCACGCGTGGTATTGGTTATCTTTCACAGCACGATCGATGCCCTTGCCGGCATATGCAACCTGGACGCCTCCGATGCAGCACAACCAAGATACCGCTCACCCCATCGACACCAACGCCCTCGGCCTGCAACTGTTCGAAAGCAGCCCCGACTGCGTGAAATTGCTGAGCAATGAAGGCAAGGTGCTGGCGATGAACAGGAACGGCATGTGCGCCATGGAGATCGACGACTTCAGCCCCTTTTCCGGCGCCGCCTGGCGCGCGTTCTGGCCGCAGGAAAGCCAGGACGCGATCGACGCCGCGCTCGCGCTGGCGCGTACCGGCGGCACCGGGCAAATAACAGCGTTCTGCCCGACCGTCAAGGGAGCGCCGCGCTGGTGGCAAGTGGCCGTCACCGCCGTACGCGCGGAAAACGGGCAGATCCAGAACCTGCTGGCGGTCTCGCGCGACGTCACCGCGGCGCACGAGGCCGAGATCGAACGCGAACGCCTGCTCAAGGAACTGCAGGCGGCGAATGCGCGCATGGCCGACATCTTCCACCAGGCGCCCGCCTTCATGTGCGTGCTGGCCGGTCCCGAACACCGCTTCGAGCTGGTCAACGAGCGCTACCGGCAACTGGTCGGCAACCGCGACCTGATCGGCCAGCCGATACGCCAGGCGTTGCCGGACGTGGCCGGCCAGGGCTTCTTCGAACTGCTGGACACGGTCTACCGCACGGGCGAGCCATATTTCGGCACCGACATGCCGGTCATGCTGCAGCGCCACCCGGGCGCGGCGCCGGAACAGCGCTTCGTCGACCTGGTCTACATGGCCCTGCGCGATGCCGACGGCAACATCAGCGGCCTACTGGCCCACGGCATCGACCAGACCGAGCGCAAGCGTGCCGAGTTCAAACTGTTCGAAAGCCGCGAACGTTTCGCCCAACTGGTCGGCCAGGCCGCTACCGGCGTGGTCGAAACGGACCCGCAAGGCCGCATTACCTTCGTCAACCAGAAGTATTGCGACATGCTGGGACGCAGCGAGGCCGAGCTGATCGGCATGGGCGTGGCCGAAGTCACGGCCCCGGAGTCGCTGGCGGCGACCCTGGCCGGTGTGGCCGGCGTGATGGCCGGCGGGCCCGGCTTCGTCATCGACAAGCATTACCTGCACAAGGATGGCACGCTGGTGCCGGCCACCAGCAGCGTCAACGCGCTGCGCGGCCCGGCCGGCGAATTCCAGGGCCTGGTGGCCATCGTGCTCGACACCAGCGCCACGCACCAGGCCGCGGAACAGCTGCGCGCCAGCGAAGAACGCTACCGCACCCTGTTCGAATCGATGGACCAGGGTTTCTCGGTCATCGAAATGCTGTTCGACGCCGACGATGTCCCCGTTGACTACCGCTTCGAGGAAATGAACGCCATGTTCGAGCGCCAGACCGGCCTCGTCGATGCCACCGGCAAGACCGCGCGCGAACTGGTGCCGAATCTGGACCGCTTCTGGTTCGATACCTATGGCCGCGTCGCGCTCAGCGGCGAGGCGGTGCGCTTCGAGAACGAAGCGGCGGCGATGGGACGCTGGTTCGACGTCTACGCGACCCGCATCGGCGGCGCCGACAGCCGCAAGGTGGCGCTGCTGTTTACCGACATCTCGGCGCGCAAGCGCAACGAAGAGCAATTGCGCCGCCTGGCCGCCGACCTGTCCGATGCCGACCGCCGCAAGACCGAATTCCTGGCCACGCTCGCGCACGAACTGCGCAACCCGCTGGCGCCGATCCGCAGCGGCCTCGGCGTCATGCGCCTGTCGGGCGACAACCCCGCCGCCGTGCGCAAGGTGCGCGACATGATGGAGCGGCAGGTCGGCCACATGGTGCACCTGATCGACGACCTGCTCGACGTCGCCCGCATCAGCGGCGGTAAGCTCGAACTGAAACGCGAACGGGCCGACCTGCGGCGCGTGCTGGGCAGCGCCGTGGAAACCAGCGCGCCCCTGATCGACGCCGCGCGCCACCAGCTGCATGTGTCCCTGCCCGAGACGGCGCTGATCGTCGACGCCGACGTGACCCGCATCGCGCAGGTGGTGGCGAACCTGCTCAACAACGCCGCCAAATACACCCCGGCCGGCGGGCGCATCGACCTGTCGCTGCGCGCCGAGGATGGCATGGCGTTGATCGTCGTGAGCGACACCGGCGTCGGCATTCCCGCCGATTCGCTGGAAAGCGTGTTCGACATGTTCAAGCAGGTCGACCGCCACATGGAACGCGCCCAGGGGGGGCTGGGCATCGGGCTGTCGCTGGTGCGGCGCCTGGTCGAGATGCACGGCGGCGCCGTCAGCGCGGCCAGCGCCGGCGCGGGCCGCGGCAGCACCTTCGAGGTGCGCCTGCCGCTGGCCGGCGCCGAGGTGCTGGAAGCACCCCTGCTCCAGGAAGGGCGCAGCGCGGCGGCGGCGCAGGGCCAGGCGATCCGCATCCTGGTGGTCGACGACAACGTCGACGCGGCGCTGACGCTGGCGATGATCCTCGAAGCGAGCGGCCACCTGACCCGCGTCGCCCACGACGGCATCGCCGCCCTCGCCCTGGCGCGCGAATTCCTGCCGCAGGTCGCCTTCCTCGATATCGGCATGCCCGGCCTGAACGGCTACGAAACCGCCAGCGCCATGCGCCGCACACCCGGGCTGGAAGACGTCACGCTGGTGGCCCTGACCGGTTGGGGAACCGAAAGCGACCGCCTGCGCTCGAGCGATGCGGGATTCGACCACCACCTCACCAAGCCGGCCCAGTTGAGCGCGGTGCAGGATTTATTAAACAGCCTCGCGCACGCGGGAAGCGGGACATAAGTGCTTTTGTAGGGTGGGCTCCGCCCACGCGGTCGTACCTTTGCATGCCGCAACGCTTATAAGTACGTTTTGATATGCATGCGTGCTACCGCGTGGGCAGAGCCCACCCTACGATAAACCTGTTTCTTACGCCCGGCGCCAGCCGGCGCTGCTCACTTCGACCCGGTTGCGCCCATTTCGCTTGGCGTCATACAGCGCGTGGTCGGCGCGCGCGAGCGCAGTCGGCAAGTCTTCGCCTGGATCGACCACGACCAAGCCGATACTGACCGTCATCGTATAGTCGTTGCCGCAGGTGAGCAGGCGCGTTGCGGCTACACCCTGGCGCAGGCGCTCGGCGGCGTGCAGCGCGCCGTCCTGGTCGGTGCCCGGCAGCGCCAGCGCGAACTCTTCTCCGCCCAGGCGGCCCAGGATATCGTGCTCACGCAGGGCCGCATTGCAGGTCGCGGCAAATTTGACGAGCGCCTCGTCGCCGGTGGCATGGCCGAAGCGGTCGTTGAGCTGTTTGAAATGGTCGATGTCGAGCATCAGCAGCGCGATCGGCTGTTGCTGGCGCAGGGCCAGCAGGCGCGCCGCTTCGGCGCGGGCAAAAAAGGCGCGCCGGTTCAGCAGGCCGGTCAGGTCGTCGGTGGTGGCCAGGCGCTCCATGCGCGCGTCGTCGCGCTGCTTGCTCATCAAAATAAAACCGAAACCGTTGACGATCAGGAGCAGGTAACCCGCGACATATCCTGTCAGCATATTCCCATCCGAAACGGGCAAGCCGGTGATGCCCAGCGAGGCAAAATGGATCAGCGTCGCACCACAGGTGATGTCGGTGACGCCGATCAGGCGCTGCAAAGCGGTTGCATCGGGAAGGCGCGAACGCACCAGCAGGAAGCCGGTCGTGAACGCACCTCCCCCTAGCAGCAGCGACACGTAGGCAACCAGGTCTTCGTAGGCCATGCCGGTCAGCGGCGAAGCCCAGGCCAGCAACAGACCGAGGCCGGCCGCCGGAACCAGGCGGTGCTGCAAACGGGAATAGCCGAAAAAGCGCATGTAGGCTGCCGCCTCAAGCGTAAGGCCGATGACCCAGCCCGCCGATTCGACAGCGACCAGCAGTGGCAGGCCGGCCTGCGGCCGCGCCCATGCCAGTAACTGCGTCAGGCCGAAAACCGTGCGCGCCAGCATCCACGTCCGCAGTCCGGCACTGGCAGTGCTGCTGCGCATGTACACCAGGATCAGCACGGCGAACGCAATGTTGCCAATGCCGACTGCCAGCATGTAATTATGAAGATCAATCACCAAGAATTCCTTGTGGGCAGACTGCCGCCAGGCATAGGGCTGGCTTGTTATTCAATCGAACTAGGCGATCAATTATTATTCAGCAGCTAACTTCTATTTCCCAAAGGAATTATCTTACCGCGTTTCGTCAAATAGCTTTGCATACCTGAGGTATTTAGTGGGTGTCCTCAGGGTAGAAACAACACTAGCGTATAAGGCCGACAATGTTACGTCGCCAATGTGCAACAACCCGACGCCATGTAACAAAAAGCCGGCCCCTGCATTACCGCAGGAACCGGCTTTTTTGCCGAACTTGACGATGGGCCGCGTACCTGCCGCGTACCTATTTACTTGCGCGCACCCTTCGGCTTGGCCTTGATGGTCGACAGGATCGATGGCCGCGAACGCTCGGGTGCCGCCGCCGGTGCGCGTCCAGTGCTTGCCGCCGCCCGCTGTTCCGGCTTGCGTTTCGCGGCCGCGATCTGGTGCGGCGCCGGTGCCGGCATGCCGCCCTGGCGCTTGCGGTCGCCGACCTGCGGCGCGCCGCCCTCTTCCGACGGATGCCAGGCCGGCACCAGGTGGCGCTCGCCATTGCCGATCAGGTCGCCCCGGCCCATTTTAACGAGCGTCTCGCGCAGGATCGGCCAGTTTTCCGGATGGTGGTAGCGCAGGAAGGCTTTATGGGCCTTGCGCATCTTGCCGCTGCGCGCCGTTTCCACGACTTCCGAATCTTCCGTCACCTTTTTCAGCGGATTCTTGCGGGTGTGGTACATGGTCGTCGCCATCGCCATCGGCGTCGGGGTAAAAGTCTGGACTTGGTCGAGTTTAAAATTGTTCTTCTTCAGCCACAGGGCCAGGTTCAGCATGTCCTCGTCGGTCGAGCCCGGGTGGGCGGCGATGAAGTAGGGAATCAGGTACTGCTTCTTGCCGGCCTCGAGCGAATATTTTTCAAATAAACGCTTGAACTCGTCGTAGGCGCCGATGCCCGGCTTCATCATTTTCGAGAGCGTGCCCTGCTCCGTGTGTTCCGGGGCGATTTTCAACAAACCGCCGACGTGGTGCGTCACCAGTTCTTTGACGTATTCGGGCGAGCGCACGGCGAGGTCGTAGCGCAGTCCGGAACCGATCAGGATTTTTTTCACACCCGGAATCGCGCGCGCCTTGCGGTACAGCTGGATCAGCTTGCTGTGGTCGGTGCCGAGGTTGCTGCAGATGGTCGGGTACACGCACGACAGGCGGCGGCACGATTCCTCGATGCTCTTCTCTTTGCAGGCGAGGCGGTACATGTTCGCCGTCGGGCCGCCGAGGTCGGTGATGGTGCCGGCAAAATTCTTGGTTGTGTCGCGGATCAGTTCGATCTCGCGCAGGATCGATGGTTCCGAGCGGCTCTGGATGATGCGCCCTTCGTGCTCGGTGATCGAGCAGAAGGTACAGCCGCCGAAGCAGCCGCGCATGATGTTCACCGAATAACGGATCATTTCCCAGGCCGGGATGTGGGCCTTGCCGTAGCTCGGGTGCGGATTGCGCGCGTACGGCAAGTCATACACGTTGTCCATCTCGTCCATGGCGAGCGGCAGCGGCGGCGCGTTCAGCCAGACGTCGCGGTCGCCGTGCGATTGCACCAGCGCGCGCGCATTGCCCGGGTTCGATTCGAGGTGGAACACGCGCGAGGCGTGCGCGTACATCACCGGGTCTTCGCTGACGGTCTCGAAACTCGGCAAACGCACCACCGTCTTCATCGCTTTTTCGCGGGCGGCAGCCTGGCGCTGTTCGCGCGTCATGATGATCACCGGCTTCACCTCCGGTTCCGGCGCGGCATTGTCCAGTGCGCAAGCCTTGGGATCTTCCAGCGCCATCGCGTACGGGTTCGGCTGCCTGTCGATGCGGCCCGGCACGTCCACGCGGGTGGAATTGTGCACCGACCACTCGTCGTCCGGCAGCCAGCCCGGCTGCACCAGGAAGGCGGTGCCGCGGATATCGCGGATTTCCTTGATTGATTCGCCAGCCGCGATGCGGCGCGTCACCTCGACCAGTGCCCGTTCGGCGTTACCGAAGATCAGCAAGTCCGCCTTCGATTCGAACAGCACCGAGCGGCGCACTTTATCCGACCAGTAATCGTAGTGGGCGATGCGGCGCAGCGAGGCTTCGATCGAACCGATGACGACCGGCACGCCCGGATAGGCTTCGCGCACGCGCTGGGCGTAGACGGTCACCGCGCGGTCCGGACGTTTATTTGGCTCGGCATTCGGGGTATAGGCGTCGTCGGAACGGATTTTACGATCCGCCGTATACCGGTTGACCATCGAGTCCATGTTGCCGGCGGTAATGCCCCAATACAGATTCGGCTTGCCCAGCGCGCGGAACGGTTCCGCCGAGTGCCAGTCGGGCTGGCTGATGATGCCGACCCGGTAGCCCTGCGCTTCCAGCAGGCGCCCGACCAGCGCCATGCCGAAGCTCGGGTGGTCGATGTAGGCGTCGCCGGTGACGAGGATCACGTCGCACGAATCCCAGCCCAGCGCATCCATTTCGGCGCGGGTCATCGGGAGGAAAGGCGCGGCAGGTGCGCGGCTGGAGCGCTTGGGAACGCTCGCGAAAAGATTGGTTGGGGTCATTGGCCGACATTTTACCGGAAAACGGTTTTAGCGGCTGCTGCCCCTTCAAGAAATTGCTTATATTTCAATGACTTGTGGATGAGTAGCCACTTCAGGTGACCTTCTAGCGCCTCATAAAGTTTCCAGGGCAAGGCGCAGCGTCGAAGACAGTACGCTAGTACGGCGAGACGATGCAACGCCGCCATGGGGACTTTAGGAGGTGCTAGATGCCCATGCTCGACAAGATATTGCCAAGCTCACGCAGCGCCGACGACACGTTCGGGTGGCGCGAATCGAAGCGCGCGCTCAGCTCCTGGGTGCGCGAGCCAAGGCCATAGGTGTTGGCGTCGAGGTCGGCATCGGCGCGGCGCTCGAGCACCTGCTTGATGTCGCCGTCGAGCTGGCGCAGCAGCATTTGCAGTTCTTCGTCGACCGCGTCGGTTTCGGCGAGGCTGCGGTGCAGCGTTTTCAGGTGTGCCTTCAGGTTCGAATCGTTCTCGTTCAGCATGTCGGGTCTCCTCTCTCTATTGCGGGTTCGTGAAGCGGGTCTCGAGGTACAAGGCCTCGACCTGCTCGCGCGCCCACGGGGTGCGGCGCAAAAACTTCAGGCTCGACTTGATGCTCGGGTCTTTTTGAAAACAATTGATGTCGATCCGGCGGCCAAGGCCCTCCCAGCCGTAGTGCTCGACGAGGCGGGTTAACAGGGATTCTAAAGTAATACCGTTCAGGGATTGAACACTCATCGCTTGGTTTGAAAATTTGAGAAGGAATGCGGTGATTTTATACACCGTTCCGATGGAAATGGTGGGGTGTGCACGGACACGAAAAACGCGTGGGCTCGAGAGCCCACCCTACGATGCACCACCGTCCGTAGCAAGTTCACGGGAACGTGGCGTAACGTAGGGTGGGCTTTCAAGCCCACGCGGTACAACATCAGATCATTCGCAACGACGCCGCAAGACCGGCACCGTCACGTATCACATCACTGTCCCGTCAAGCCGCGACGCTCCAGCAACGGCTGCACCTGCGCATCGCGCCCGCTGAAATTGCGGTACATCTGCATCGCGTCGAGCGTGCCGCCGCGCGACAGCAGGGTCTTGCGGAAGTGGTCGCCGTTCTTGCGCGTCAAGCCGCCATGCTCCTTGAACCAGTTGACCGTATCGGCGTCCAGCTTCTCGGCCCACAGGTAGCCGTAGTAGCCGGCCGAATAACCGCCCGAGAACGTGTGCGAGAAGTAGGTGGTGCGGTAGCGCGGCGGCACCAGTGCGAAGTCCACGCCGGCCTTTTTCAGCGCGTCAGCCTCGAAGGCGAGTACGTCGGTCGGGATCTGTTCCGGGGATAGCTGGTGCCAGGCCTGGTCGAGCAGCGAGGCGGCCAGGTACTCGGTGGTGCGGAAGCCTTCGTTGAACTGCTGCGACGCCTGCACTTTATCCAGCAGTTCCTTCGGCATCGGCGCGCCGGTCTGGTAGTGCTTCGCATAGTTGGCCAGCACTTCCGGCCACGCCATCCACATCTCGTTCACTTGCGACGGGAACTCGACGTAGTCGCGCGGCACGCGTGACAGGCGCGGGTATTTGACCTCCGAGAACATGCTGTGCAGCGCATGGCCGAATTCGTGGAAGGTGGTGCGCACCTCGTCGTAGGTCAGCAGGGTCGGCTCGCCGGCGGCCGGCTTGGCGATGTTCAGGTTGTTGGCGATCACCGGGCGGGTGCCCAGCAGCTTGCTCTGCCCCACCCAGGCATTGGCCCAGGCGCCGCCGCGCTTGTTCGAACGCGCATACGGATCGAAGGTGAAGATCGCCAGCTGCGAACCGTCGGCGTCGAACACGTCGAAGGTACGTACGTCTTCGTTATAGGTCGGCAGGTCCTTGCGTTCCTTGAAGGTGATGCCGAATTCCTTGGTGGCGGCAAAGAAGACGCCATCCTGCAGCACGCGGTTCAGCTCGAAATATGGGCGCAGCTGGCTGGCGTCGAAGGCATAGCGCTGGGCGCGCACCTTGTCGCTGTAGAAGGCCCAGTCGTGGGCGGCGGCCTGGAAGCCACCCTTCTCGGCGTCGATCGCCTTCTGGATCTCGGCCGCTTCCTTCTTCGCGTTGTTCACGGCCGGCTTGGCGAATTCGGCCAGCAGGCTGTTGACCGCTTTCGTATCCTTCGCGGTCTGTTCTTCCAGGTTGTAGGCGGCGTAGTTCGGGTAGCCCAGCAGCACGGCGCGTTCGGCACGCAGTTTCGCGAGCTGCAGCACGATGCCCTTGTTGTCGAACTCGCCGCCGCGCGAACCGCGCGCCAGCGAAGCGGCCAGCAGCTTTTCGCGGGTGGCGCGGTTGGTCAGCACCGACAGGCCGGCTTGCTGGGTCGTGTTCACGACGGGAATCGCGAATTTGCCGTCCAGGCCACGCTTCTTGGCTTCCGCCGCGGCGGCGTCGATCTGTTTATCGGACATGCCGGCCAGTTCCGCGCGCGTATCGACGACCAGCGCCGAGGCGTTCGCTTCTTTCAGGACGTTCTGGGCGAACTGGGTCGACAGCGCAGCGAGCTGGCCGTTCATCGCCTTCAGCTTCTGCTTGTCGGCATCGGACAGCTTGGCGCCGGCGCGCACGAAGTCGGTGTGGTAGCGCTCGATCAGGTACTGCGATTCCGCATCCAGCTTCAGCTTGCTGCGCTTGTCGTACAGCGCCTTGATGCGCGCGTACAGTTTCGGGTTCAGGCGGATCGCGTCATTGTGCGCGGCCAGTTGCGGCGACAGTTCCTTTTGCAGCGCCTGCAGGGTGTCATTGGTGTAAGAACCGGCCAGGGTGCCGAACGCGGCCTGTACGCGGTCGAGCAGCCTGCCCGAACGCTCCATGGCGACAATGGTGTTCTCGAAGGTCGGCGCCGCCTTGTTATTGGCGATCGCTCCCATCTCGGCCGCTTCCTGGCGCATGCCTTCCGCGAACGCCGGCGCGAAATGCTCGTTGCTGATCTTGTCCCAGGCCGGGTAGTTGAAAGGCAGCGTGCTCGGCTTGGCGAACGGGTTCGAGGCGTCGAACGGGGCGGCCGCTGGGGCGCTCTGGACGGTCGGGACCGGCGCGGTGGTCTGGGCATGCGCCATGCTGGCGACGGCGAGGCTGACGGCGGCCAGCAGGATGTGGGAGCGGTTCATGAAGTCTCGTTTTAATGTTGTTACGGGAGTTGCGGGGAAAGGTGGAAGCTGGCGCTGTGCTGTTTTCCGCGTGGGCATGCCCACCCTACGCTTTGCGTCTGCCAACAATATATGTGTATGCCGTTGACGGATGTGCACCGTAGGGCGGGCATGCCCGCCAGAACGGTGATGATCGTTGGCTCAAATGCCAATCAATTCCCCGTCAACCCACGACGCTCCAGCAGCGGCTCGATCACCGGATCGCGGCCGCGGAAATCGCGGAACAGGTTCATCGCCTCGGTGGTGCCGCCACGCGAGAGCAGGGTCTTGCGGAAGTGGTCGCCGTTCTTGCGCGACAGGCCGCCATTCTCCGTGAACCACTGCACCGTATCGGCGTCGAGCTTTTCGCTCCACAGGTAGGCGTAGTAGCCGGCCGAGTAGCCGCCGTTCATCGAGTGCGAAAAATAAGTCGTGCGGTAGCGCGGCGGCACCGGGGCGAAGTCGACGCCGGCTTCCTTCAATGCCTGCGCCTCGAAGGCGAGGACGTCGCTCGGGATCTGGTTTGGCGTCAGCTGGTGCCAGCGCTGGTCGATCAGGGACGCGGCCAGGTATTCGCTGGTCATGAAGCCCTGATTAAACTTTTTCGAGGCGACCACCTTGTCCAGCAATTCCTTCGGCATCGGCGCGCCGGTCTTGTGGTGTTTGGCATAGTTCGCCAGCACTTCGGGCCAGATCGCCCACATCTCGTTGACCTGGGACGGATACTCGACGAAATCGCGCGGCACGCTGGTGCCCGAGAAATGCGGGTATTTCACGTTCGAGAACATGCCGTGCAGCGCGTGGCCGAACTCGTGGAAGGCGGTGCGCACTTCGTCGTAGGTCAGCAGGGTCGGCTCGCCGGCGGGCGGCTTGGGCACGTTCAGGTGGTTGCCGACCACCGGATGGCGGCCCAGCAGGTGCGACTGCGACACATACTCGTTCATCCAGGCGCCGCCCTGCTTGTTCGAGCGCGCATACGGATCGAAGATGAAGATCGCCAGCTGCTTGCCGTCGGCGTCGATCACGTCGAAGGTGCGCACGTCCGGATCGTAGACCGGCAAATCCTTGCGTTCCTTGAAGGTGATGCCGTATTCCTTGGTGGCGGCGAAGAACACGCCGTTCACCAGCACGTTGTTCAGCTCGAAATACGGGCGCAGCTGGTTTTCGTCGAAGTTGTACTGAGCGGCGCGCACCTTGTCGGTGTAATAGGCCCAGTCGTGGGCGGCGATTTTAAAGCCACCCTTCTCGGCGTCGACGATCTTCTGCATCTCGGCCGCTTCCTTCTTCGCGTTGCCGATTGCCGGCTTCGCCAGTTCGGCCAGCAGTTTATTCACGGTAGCCGGATTCTGCGCCGTTTCCAGTTCCTGCGAATAGGCGGCGTAGTTCGGGTAACCGAGCAGGGTCGCGCGTTCGGCGCGCAGTTTCACGAGCTCGAGGACCAACTTGCGCGTGTCGAATTCGCCGCCGCGCGCACCGCGGTTCATCGACGCCGCCTGCAGGCGCTCGCGTACCGCGCGATTCGTCAGGCTCGCCAGCGGCGCCTGGATGGTCGTGTTGGCGATGCCGATCACGTACTTGCCGTCCAGGCCGCGCTTTTTCGCCTCGGCGGCGGCGGCGGTGATTTCGGCGTCCGACATGCCGGCCAGTTCGGCGCGGGTATTCACCACCAGCGCCGACGCATTCGCTTCCTTCAGCACGCGCTGCGAGAAGTCCGATTGCAGCGAAGCGATCTGGCCGTTGTAGCGCTTCAGCTTTTCCTTGTCGGCGCTTGATAACTTGGCGCCGGCGCGCACGAATTCCTTGTAGTAGCGCTCGAGCAGGAAGGTCGATTCCGCATCCAGTCCCAGCTGGTCGCGCTTGCCGTGCAGGGTCTCGATTCGCTTGAACAGCTTCGGGTTCAGGTAGACGGCGTCGTTGTGCGCGGCCAGCTTGGGCGACATCTCGCGGTCGACGGCGTCCAGGCGGTCATTCGTGTTGGCGGTCTGCAGGTTCGAGAACACGGCGGACACGCGAGATAACATTTGGCCCGAGCGTTCCATCGCGACGATCGTGTTCTCGAAGGTCGGCGCCTTCGGGTTGTTGGCGATTGCGGCCACTTCGCGCAGCTGCTCGCGCATGCCGGCGGCGTAGGCCGGCAAGAAGTGCTCGTCCTTGATCTTGTCGAAGGCCGGGTAATTGAACGGCAGCGCGCTCGGCTTGGCGAAGGGGTTGGAGGCATCGAGCACCGCGCCGGATGCGGCGGGTGCGGCGGCAAAGGCGGTTCCGGCGAAGGCCAGGCTGGCTGCGATGATGAGCATTTGTGGACGGTTCATGGTCTCTCTCACGGACACGAATAAGGCTGCCCGCGGGATCGCCGCCGACAGGTGCGCGCCAGATCATAGCAGGCTTACAGTCGTGTCGGTACGGTGAAACAATGGCATACAAACCTGTATAGACAATACGCCATGGATTCATACCGTAGCCGGTGCTGCGCGGCAGCCAGTGGGGCGAGTTATCGTAGAATCAAGCACAGCAATCTCATGCGCCACCATCCCGGAGCGACCAGTTGAAAACCACAGTCCTTGGATTTGCCCTGTTTATATCGGCAATGGGCGCGCACGCGCAGGCGCCCTACACGCTCGACAACACCGAAGTCCGCGACCTGCGCGCCGCTAGCCTGAAGCGCGACTACCAGCTGTTCGTCGCCCTGCCGGACTCCTACCGCGACAGCACCCGGACCTACCCGGTCGTATTCGTCACCGATGCCAACTATGCCTTTCCGCTGGTGCGCAGCATTGCGCAGCGGCTGAGCAGGCATGCCGGCATGGAAGAGACGATCGTGGTCGGCCTGTCCTACGCCAGGGGCGATACCGGCGTCTACAGCCGCCGGCGCGACTACACGCCCACCGTGCCGCGCAAGCACGATTACCGCTCCGACATGGCGGGACGTCCGCTCGCATTGGGCGAAGCACCGGCATACGCGCGCTTCATCGCCCGCGACGTGTTCCCGCTGGTCGCCAAACACTACCGCGCCGACATGCGGCGCAAAGTCTTTGTCGGCCATTCCTACGGCAGTCTGCTCGGCCTGCAGATCCTGCTTACCGAACCGCGCATGTTCGAGCACTACATCCTCGGCAGCCCGTCGCTCTGGTACGACGCCGGCGTGATGTTCGACCGGCTGGAAGCGTACGGCGAGCGCCACCGCGACCTGCCGGCCAGCGTCTTCTTTGGCATTGGCAGCCGCGAGACGCTGGCGCCCGGCAAGAAGCGCTCTCGTGCCGAAGAAGACGCCGACATGGTGGCCGACCTGCGCGAGTTCGACGCGGCCCTCAAGGCGCACCGCTATCCCGGCCTGCGCACGCAAACCAAAGTGTTTGCGGACGAAGACCATGCGAGCGTGTTCCCGCTGGTGGTCACGCATGGTTTGCGGGCGGCACTGGCGGCGAAAAAATAGGGGCGTGCGCATTGAATATGCAGGAGCCGCTACCATGTGCTACTCGCGCCGCGCCTGCCGCGGCCTTCCACCCTACTGAAAGAATCCACAATGACCATGCAAACCGAAACCGCCATCCTGGCCGGCGGCTGCTTCTGGGGCATGCAGGCGCTACTGCGCCGCCAGAACGGCGTACTGTCCACCCGCGTCGGCTATAGCGGCGGCGACGTCCCCAACGCGACCTACCGCAACCACGGCACGCACGCCGAAGCCCTCGAAGTCGTGTTCGACCCTGCCCGCATCAGCTACCGCCAGATCCTGGAATTCTTCTTCCAGATTCACGACCCGAGCACACCGAACCGCCAGGGCAACGACCGCGGCATGAGCTACCGCTCCGCCATTTTCTACCTCGATGACGAGCAAAAGCGCGTGGCCGAGGACACCGTGGCCGACGTCGACGCGTCCGGCCTGTGGCCCGGCAAGGTCGTAACCGAGCTCGCGCCCGCGGGCCCGTTCTGGGAAGCCGAGCCGGAGCACCAGGATTACCTGGAACGGATCCCGAACGGCTACACCTGCCACTTCGTGCGGCCGGACTGGAAGCTGCCGCAGCGGGGCTGATCCGTTTGCATTGCATGCCGATGCTGCCGATTTTCCGTTCCTCGTATGATGCGATCGTCGTCGGCAGCGGTCCGGGCGGCGCCAGTACGGCGCGCGAACTGGCCCGCTCCGGCATGCGCGTGCTGGTGCTGGAACAGGGCGGCGCCGACCCGCTGAAGGGCACCGTCACCCAGATGGCGGCGATGGCGGCGGTGCCCGGCAAGGGCGCCTACCTGCACCGCGACGCTTCGTTGCTGGTGGCCGGCATCACCGCCGGCGGCAGCTCGGCCATCAATTTCGCCACCGCGGCGCCACCGCCTGCGGCGCTGTTTGCGCGCTACGGCATCGATCTCGAACCGGCGCTGGCACAACTGCGCGCGGAACTGCCGCTGGCGCCCCTACCCGACGACCTGGTCGGCCCGATGGCGGCGCGCATGATGGTGGCGGCGCAGTCTCTTTCTCTCGACTGGCGCAAGCTCGACAAGATGATCCGGCCGCAGAGCTGCCGCGCGGGCTGCTGGCGCTGCGTGTATGGCTGCCCGTTCGGCGCCAAGTGGACGGCGCGCGATTTTCTCAACGAGGCGTGCCGCCACGGCGCGCAACTGGTCGAGCGCGCGCGCGTGCTGCGCGTGCTGGTACAGGAGGGCCGCGCCGCCGGTGTGGAAGTCGAGGTGGGCGGCACCCTGCGCAGCATCGCCGCACCGATCGTCGTGCTCGCCGGCGGCGGCCTTGGCAGCCCGCGCCTGCTGCACCGCTCCGGCCTGGGGCCGCGCGAATCGCCCTTCTTCAGCGATCCGGTGGTGGCGGTGATGGGCAGTGTCGACGATATCGACGGCGGCGCCGAGGTGCCGATGGCGGCCGGGCTGCACCTGCACGACGAGGGCGTGGCGCTGGCCGATCTGACGCTGCCAAGACCGATGTACCAGGCCTTTGCGCTGCAGGTCGGCCGCGTCGACCGCCTGTTTGCGCACGGCCGCACCCTGTCGATGATGGTCAAGATCCGCGACGCCATCGGCGGGCGCATCGGCCCGCGCTGGGCCGACAAGACGCTGCAGGACAGCGACCGGCGCAAACTGCAGCACGGGGTCGGGATGGCGACGTCGATCCTGCGCGCGGCGGGGGCGCATCACATTTTTCAGTCGTGGCATTTCGCCGCGCATCCGGGCGGCAGCGTGCGCATCGGCGCAGGGGTGGATGCGGATTTGCAGATGCCGACGCAGGGGTTGTTCGTGTGCGACGCGTCGGTGATTCCCGAGCCGTGGGGGCTGCCGCCGACGTTGACGTTACTGTGCCTGGGCAAACGGCTGGGTGCGTGGTTGGGTAATGCGCGCTAACGGATCATCGCGGTACGAACGCGTGGGCACAAGTGCCCACCCTACGTTACGCAACCGCCTGTGGTGGAATACGCATCGGGGTTTTCGTAGGGTGGAGTCCCGACTCCACGCGGTACGGCGTGCGCGTGTCGAAAACAACATCAATAATGCGGCGGCCTTTCGTTCAGCGGATTCTGCCGCCCCACCTCGCGCATCGTCCGTAAATGTTCGCCCAGCTGCTGCACCATCGCTTCCAGCTGGTCGATGCGGCGTGCCTGTTGGTAGACGGTCTGGTTCAACGAATCGACCAGGTCTTCCATGTGCGCCAGCTTGATTTCGATATCGACAAAACGGTCTTCGTGTTCCACGGCAGTTCCCAGCTTTAAACCAGACATTATGACAGCAGCTTGCCGGCATCCGGCTTCGGCGTATTCAGCAGCGCCTTCAAACTCGCCAGCCGGTCCTTCGGGCTGATCACCTCGGCTTCCGTCGGCACCGCGATGCCTTCGTCGAGCGCCATCTCCTTGATAAAGCGCGACGGGTCGCAGTGCACCAGTTCGCCGGCGCGCTTTCTCTTCTTGCACCAGCTGACGTGCAACGTGCGCTGGGCGCGCGTAATCCCCACGTACATCAGTCTGCGCTCTTCCTGGATGCGCGCGGCGATCTTTTCGATCGGGTCGTCCGGGTCGCCCTTGTGCGGCAGGATGCCCTCTTCCACGCCAACCAGGAACACGTGCGGATACTCGAGTCCCTTCGAGGCGTGCAGGGTCGACATGCGCACCGCGTCCTGCTCTTCGTCCTGCCCTTCCAGCATCGACATCAGCGCCACCATCTGCGTCAGCTCCAGCAAATTCTTTTCTTCGCCGGTGCCGTCGCGCCCGCCGTTGCCGCGTTCCTTCAGCCAGTTCGTAAATTCCATCACGTTCTGCCATTTGGCTTGCGCCGCGCGGTCGTCGAAGTTTTCGTACAGGTAGTGCTCGTAATTCATCTCTTTCATCATGTCGTCCAGCACCTCGGCGGCGTTTTCTCCGCTGCCCGACGGGCCCGGGCGGCTGGCGCGCGATTCGAGGTCATTGATGAAATGGCAGAAATCGCGCAGCGGGTGTAATTGGCGGTCGGCCAGCTTGCCCTCGATGCCGCCCTTTAAAGCCGCTTCGAACAGCGAGCAATTCCACTGCTTCGAGAATTCGCCCAGCACCTCCAAGGTCGCCATGCCGACCCCGCGTTTCGGCGTGGTGACGGCGCGGATGAAGGCCGGGTCGTCGCCCTCGTTGGCGATCAGGCGCAGGTAGGCGATGATGTCCTTGATTTCGGCCTTGTCGAAAAAGCTCTGGCCGCCGGAAATCGTGTATGGAATGCGCTCCTTGCGCAGCGCCTGTTCGATGATGCGCGCCTGGTGGTTGCCGCGGTACAGGATCGCGTAATCGGTCCATTTGTTCTTGCGCTGGAAATGGTCGGACGAGATCATGATCGCGACCTGGTCCGCTTCCTGCTCGTCGCTCTGCATCCCCAGCACTTTGATGGGTTCGCCCAGGCCGTGTTCCGACCACAGCGACTTTTCGAACAGTTTCGGGTTGTTGCCGATGACGGCATTCGCCGCCTGCAGGATGCGCGTGGTCGAGCGGTAGTTCTGCTCGAGTTTAATCACGCGCAGGTCGGGGAAATCGGTCTGCAGCGTTTTGATGTTTTCGACCGAGGCGCCGCGCCAGGCATAGATCGCCTGGTCGTCGTCGCCTACCGCGGTGAACATCGGCTTTTTACCCAGCCCCGTCACCAGCAGTTTCACCAACTCGTACTGGCAGGTATTCGTATCCTGGTATTCGTCCATCAGCAGGTAACGCAGTTTGCGTTGCCAGCGGTCGCGGATCGGCTCGTTATTTCGGAACAGTTCCACCGGCAGGCGAATCAGATCGTCGAAATCGACCGCCTGGTAGGCGGCCAGCGTCGCCACATAGCTGCGGTAGATGCGTCCGGCCTGGGCTTCGTCTTCGTCCTTGGCTTCGCGGATCGCGTCTTCCGGATCGACCAGGCCATTTTTCCATAGCGAGATCGCATTCTGGATGCGGCGGATTTCCTGTTTATCGGTGGTCAGCCCGAGGTCGGACACGATCGTGTAGCAATCGTCGCTGTCCATGATCGAAAAGCGGTCTTTCAAACCAACGCCGGCCGCTTCCTGGCGCAGGATTTTCACGCCCAGCGAGTGAAAGGTCGACACGGTCAATTGCTTGGCCTGCTTCGGCTGTTTCAACAGCTTGGCGATGCGCTCCTGCATTTCGAGCGCGGCTTTATTGGTAAACGTCAGCGCGGCGATCGTGCGCGGATCGTAGCCGCGGTCTTCGATCATGTAGGCGATCTTTTGCGTGATCACGCGCGTCTTGCCCGAGCCGGCGCCGGCCAGCACCAGGCAGGGGCCGTCCAGGTAAAGCGCGGCTTCGCTTTGCGGCCCGTTCAGGCCGAACTTTGGTGCATTGGACATGGGAAATATTCTTGAAGGCAGCCGAGCATTGTAACGAAGCGCGCAGCACCGCGCGCTACAATGATCAGCATGAAAAAATTGCTATTACTTGCTGTGGGAACCGTGCTGGCGGGGATGTTTAGCATGCCGGCGCAGGCGCGCCCGCTGCTGGTCGCTGCCGCCAGCGATCTCGGCTATTGTATCGACGAACTCGTCGGCGCGTACCGGAAAACCGCGCCCGACGTCGAGCCGAAGGTGTCGCTTGGCGCATCCGGCAACTTTTTTGCACAAATTCGCAACGGCGCTCCCTTCGAGGTGTTCTTGTCGGCCGACATGGACTATCCGCGCGAACTCGGCAAGCTCGGCGCTGCCGACGGCAAGACGCTGGCGCCCTACGCCATCGGCCGCATCGCCGTCTGGTCGCTCGATCCGCGCATCGACCCGGCACGCGGCCTGGCCGCGCTGGTGAGCGACGCCCGTGTCACGCGCGTGGCGATCGCTAATCCGGTCACGGCACCGTATGGCCGCGCAGCGAAAGCGGCGCTCGAACGCGACGGACTGTGGCAAGCGCTGCAGCCAAAACTCGTGATCGGCGAAAACATCGCCCAGACCGCCCAGTTCGTCCAGACCGGCAATGCGCAAGTCGGCATCATCTCGTTCGCCACCCTGCACGCACCGAAACTGCAAGGCGTCGGCCGCTACGCGCTGGTACCGGCAAACGGGCTGGCGCCGATCGAACAAGGGGCCATCGTCACCAAAGCCGGCGCCGCCAACCCGCACGCGGCCGGCTTCGTGCGCTTCCTGGCCTCGAAAGAAGCACGCGCCATCCTCGCACGCAACGGCTTCAGCCTGCCCGCAGGCGCGGCCGAATGACCGACTGGCAGTTTCCGCCCGAACTGTGGGATGCCATCGGCCTGACGCTGCGCCTGGCCGCCGTCACCTCGGTCGTGCTGCTGGTCGTTGGCATTCCACTGGCCAATTGGCTCAACAACAGCAAGATGCGCGGCATCATTTTTATCGAGACCCTGGTCAGCCTGCCGATCGTGCTGCCGCCAACCGTCATCGGCTTTTATTTGCTGATGCTGATGGCGCCGCAGCAGCCGGTGGGCGCGGCCTGGATGTCGCTGTTCGGCCATCCATTACCCTTCTCTTTTGCCGGGCTGGTGGCAGGCTCCGTGCTGTACAGCCTGCCGTTCGCGGTGCAGCCCTTCCAGGCCGCGTTTCGCGGGGTCGGCAGAGATCTGGTGCAGTCGGCACTGGCGCTCGGTTTAACGAAACGGCAAACTTTCTGGGCGATCGTGCTGCCGCTGTCGAAACACGGCATTTTGACCGGCGTCTCGCTCAGCTTTGCGCATACGATGGGTGAATTCGGCGTGGTGCTGATGTTGGGCGGGAATATCCCGGGGCAGACCCGGGTGGCCTCGATCGCGCTCTACGATGAAGCGCAGAAGTTGAATTATGCGACGGCGCACGCATATGCCCTGGTATTGCTGGCGATTTCGTTCGCCATCCTGATCGGCATCGCCTTCCTGCAGCGTCGCCAGAACGCGATCCTGCTATCGAATTAGCCACTATTTCGGCTACCATCGCCCCTTTGGCGTTATCCGCCACCCCAACACGAGCACGACACGATGAAATTTGAACACCTGATTGAAATTAACGACCCGATGAACCCATTGATGGACACGCTGACGCGCGAGCAGGTCTGGCGCGGCCTGGTGATCCGCGCCGAGTCGCCGAAGCTGTTCATCCCGCACCTGGACGAATGCGACATCAGCGGGCGCGAAGCCGGCAGCTTCAAACGGCGCCTGCGCTATGGCGACCTGGTGGTGGAAGACACGGTGTTTTTGAGCCCGCTGCAGGAAGTGCGTTACGAAGTCCCGGCCCAGGGCGAGATCAGTGCCTCCACCCTGGTCATGACGATCGAGGCGCCGACCGAGGCGATGCTGCACGTGCGCTTCCAGTACGACGACGGCAAGCCGGAATCGCTCGACCAGGCCAGCAAGATGTATGACGAATTCAAGAAATCCGCGTACCAGGAAGCCGACATCGATACGGTGCGCATCCTGCGCCAGATGGCGGGGCAGGGCAAACTGGATGCGAGTTATTTGAATTGATCGGGCGCCGGGCCGGGTGACACGGCGCGGCAATGCCTGGAGTGAATCCGCGTGGGCGGAGCCCACCCTACGTATAGAAAATGCGGGTTTTGTAGGGTGGGCTTTGCCCACGCGGTCCACCGTTCGAATGATCGCGGCTTTGCTTTACGTCCCCGGCTCCGAATCCGCCGCATCCGTATGGTTCGTCTCCTTCGCCAGGTTCGCCGCCAAATCGCGCAGCGCCGTGCGCACGCCCTCTTCGATCACCGGATGATAAAACGGCATGTCGAGCATCTGCGGCACCGTCAGATGCGCCTGCACCGCCCAGGCCAACAGGTGCGCGATGTGTTCGCAGCGTGGCCCGATCATCTCGGCGCCGAGGAAGCGGCACGAACCGTACTCGGCATACACGCGCAGCATCCCCTTGTTCTGCAACATGACGCGGCTGCGGCCCTGGTTCTCGAACGACACCTGGCCGATCGCGAATTTCGGCCGTCCGCCCTCGCACAGCGTCCTGTAACTTTTACCGAGCGTGGCGATGTTCGGTTCCGTAAACGCGATGCCCAGCGGCGTGCGGCGCAGGCCCGGACGCACGTCCGGATAACGGCCGGCGTTCTCGCCGGCGATCTTGCCATGGTCGGCCGCTTCGGCCAGCAGCGGCAGCTCGTTATTCGCGTCGCCGGCGATAAAAATGTGGCTCGATCCGCATTGCATGGTGCGGCTGTCGAATTCCGGCACGCCGTTCGCTTGTAAGGCCAACCCGGTCGCGTCCAGGCCCATGCCGTGCACGTTCGGCGTGCGCCCGGTGGCCAGCAGCACGACCTCGAAGGATTCCGTACTCTCCTTGCCGAGCGCGTCGCGCGTGGTGAGCAGCACGCCGTCGCCCTGTTCTTCAGCACGCACGACTTCGGTCTGGAAGTGCAGGTCGAGTTCCCCGGTCAGCGTGCGCCTGGCCGCGTGCAACACTTCCGGGTCGCTGAGCTGGGCGACGCTGCCGCCGCGCGCGAAGATGCGCACGTTGACGCCCAGGCGCGTCAAGGCCTGGCCCAGTTCCAGCCCGATCACGCCCGAACCGATCACCGCCGCCGAGCGCGGTAAGTCGTCCCAATAAAACACGTCGTCGCTGGTGGCGATGCGCGGCCCGCCGTTTTTCAGTTGCGGCAAAATCACCGGTGTGGAACCGGTGGCGATTACGATGCGCGCCGCTTCGATCTCGGTATGGTCGTCGATCTGCAGCGTGTGCGGGCCAGTAAAACGGGCATGGCCGCGGATGCGGTCCTGCTGCGGAAAACCCTCGACGCTTTCCAGCACGAAGCCGACGAAGCGGTCGCGTTCCTTGCGCACGCGTTCCATCACGGCGCGCCCGTCGATGCGTTTTTCGCCCGGGTACACGCCGAAGCCCGGCGCCACGTCGAGCATGTGCGCGGCGTCGGCGGCGGCGATCAGCAGTTTACTGGGCATGCAGCCGACCCGCGCGCAGGTGGTGCCGTAGTGCCCGCCTTCGATCACGACCGTGCGCGCCCCTTGCGCGTGCGCCGCGCGATAGGCCGACATGCCCGCGGTGCCGGTGCCAATGACGGCAACGTCGACTTTCAATGTTTTCATGCTGTTCTCTCCATGGTTCCGAAACGATACGCCGTTTCGGCCTTAAATGTCGAGCGGGTCCACTTCCAGCGACCAGCGCACCCGGCTTTTCAAAGCGCGCAGCAGCGACAGCCACTCTTTCAAGAACGCCTGCAGCGCCGGGCGCGAAGGCGACTCCACCAGTAGCTGGGCGCGGTCGACGTTGTACACGCGCGTCATCGTCATCGGGATCGGGTCGTTGATGGTCACCACATCGGTTGGCAGCATATCGCGTGCTTCTTCGAGAAAGGCGATGGCGGTGGCCAGCTCCGGCGCCTCCGCGCGCAGCAGTGCCTGGTACATGTAGGGCGGCAGCGCGGCCTGGTGGCGTTCTTCCAGCAGGTTCATGGCGAAGCGGTCGTAGTCGTGGCGCACCACGGCCGCATACAGCGGGTGCTGGGCGTAGCGCGTCTGGATCAGCACCTCCGAGGCCAGGCCGGCGCGGCCGGCGCGCCCCGCCACCTGCATCAGCTGCGCGAACAGGCGCTCGCTGGCGCGGTAATCCTGCGAGAACAGGGCCGTGTCGGGATTCAGGATGCCGACCAGGGTCAGCTTCTTGAAATCGTGGCCCTTGGCGACCATTTGCGTGCCGATCAGGATGTCGACTTCGCCGCGGTGGACCGTATCGAAGGCTTCCTGGGCGCTGCCCTTCTTGCGGGTGGAGTCGGCGTCGATGCGCAGGATGCGCGCGTCCGGGAACATCGCACTCAAACCCTCTTCGAAGCGCTGGGTGCCGCGTCCGAGCGGCTGCAGGTCGACGTTGCCGCAGGTCGGGCAATGGCGCGGGATGCGCAATTCCAGGCTGCAGTGGTGGCAGCGCAGCCGGTGCTCGGGTTTGTGCAACACCATGAACGAAGTGCAGCGCGTGCAGTTGCTGATCCAGCCGCAGGCTTCGCAGGTGATCACCGGTGCATAGCCGCGCCGGTTCAGGAACAGCAGCGACTGCTCGCCGCGTTCCAGGCGCAGGCGTAGCGCGGCCAGCAGGCCGCCGGTGAGGCCGTCCTTTGGCTTGTCGCGTTCCATGTCGAGCAGGCGCACGCTCGGCAGCACGGCGTCGCGCACGGCACGCTCGCGCAGTTCCAGCTTGCGGTAGCGGCCGGTAAAAGCGTGGTGCCAGCTTTCCAGCGAAGGCGTGGCCGAGCCGAGCACGATCGGAATGCCCAGTTGGCGCGCGCGCCAGACGGCCAGGTCGCGCGCCGAATACCTTAAGCCTTCCTGCTGTTTGTAGGAGGGGTCGTGCTCCTCGTCGATGACGATCAGCTGCAGGTGCGGCAGCGAGGCGAGGATGGCCAGGCGGGTGCCGAGCACGATGCGCGCTTGCCCCTGGTGGGCGGCGAGCCAGTGCAGCATGCGCTCGCCCTCGGACAGGCTGCTGTGCAGGGTGGCCAGCATCAGCCCCGGGAAGCGCGCGCGGATATTCCCCTCCAGTTGCGGCGTCAGGTTGATCTCGGGGACCAGGATCAGGATCTGCGCCTGCGGGTCGCGCGCCAGCACCTGGGCGCAGGCTTGCAGATAGACCTCGGTCTTGCCGCTGCCGGTGACGCCGTACAGCAGCAGCGGCGTGAAGCCTTGCGCGCCACCGATGGCGTCGGCCGCTTCTCCCTGCTCGTCGTTCAGGGGCGGCATGCCGACCGGGGCCGGGTCGCCCGGCGGCGGCAGCTTCGCCATTTTTTTCAGGGCGCGGTCGAGCGCCACGGTGGTCGACACGCGCAGGTTTTTCGGTACGCCGGGCAGCGCCACTTCGCCCAGCGGACGCTGGTAGTAGTCGGCCGCAAAGCCGGCCAGCGCCAGCCATTGCGGCGACAGCGGCGACAGCTGGCTGCGCACGGCAATCGCATTCTTGAGTTTATCGGCCGGGACTTCGGTTTCCTGCGCAATCTCGACGATCAAGCCCACTACTTCGCGCCGCCCGAAATTGACCAGCGCCAGCTGGCCGACCGCGGGCGGCACGCCCTCCTCGTGCGGCCAGCCGTAATCGAACAGGCTGTTCAGCGGAGTATCGATAGCAATTCGTAGGATGCAGTGCGCCAATGTCGAACCTTGTAGAAAGCCTGTGGAAAACTTTGTGGAGAATGAAGCGCTTGACCGGTGGAGAAGTTTACGTTAAGTCAAATGATGTACGGATCAGCCAAAAACAAGATTGAATAAACCATTTATATTCAATGACTTACGAATACATAAGTAGTCCACAGCAATTCGCTTCCTACAGTGCAACGATTGTGTATAACTACGCTTTTTCTTCATGTAAATGCTTGAGCAACATGAATATTTAAACAAGACTCTGCGATGCTGGGCGTAAGTACTTGTCAAATCAGGAGTTTTTATGGCTGAGCCAGACAGCCTGTGCATAACTTTGTGAACAAGGCCCGGGAAACTGCGATTTCTCTGACGGAAGACTAGCTGCCAAGCGGTTATGTGTACTGGGATTTAAAGATAAATCCCAGCAATTTCAAACACTTATGATTTCCCCGGCACCAGTGCACCTGTCCACAGGATGGAATCTGATGCTTTCACAACATGTGAACAAGTGTGGTATTGCATGCATGACAGGTGCATTTTACGGGGCAGCGCGGCTGCCGCAATGCAGCATCGACAGCAGGTTCACGCAGTTTTCAAACCACGGCGCCCTGCCGTTGACGGCGGCTGAAAGTGTGCACCGCTTCCACCATCGCCGTGACCGATTCCGGCGGCGTGAATTGCGAAATGCCGTGGCCCAGGTTGAAGACGTGGCCGGAACCTTCCGTCGGCGCGCCATACGCCGTCAAGGAGCGTTCCACTTCCGCGCGGATCTGCTCGGGCGCGGCGAACAGGATGGCCGGATCGAGGTTGCCCTGCAGGGCGACACGGTCGCCGACCAGGGCACGCGCGCGGCCCAGGTTCACGGT
Organism: Massilia sp. CFBP 13721; assembly: GCF_014842025.1. Taxonomy (GTDB): domain Bacteria; phylum Pseudomonadota; class Gammaproteobacteria; order Burkholderiales; family Burkholderiaceae_D; genus Telluria. The sequence goes on along the minus strand of NZ_JACYUY010000022.1, from coordinate 11,455 downwards.
CCAGTCGAGACCGAGCGCATCGGCGCCGCAGTTCGCCATCTCATCAAGCCAGATGCCGCCGCCCTTGGTGAACACGATCGCCGGGATGCGCACGCCATCCTTTTCGCGCTGCAGCTGCTGCAGCACGCGTTCCATGTAGCGCAGCGAGAATTCCTGGTAGGCGCCGTCGGCCAGCGCACCGCCCCAGGAGTCGAAGATCATCACCGCCTGGGCGCCGGCGTCGATCTGGGCGTTCAGGTAGCGCGCCACCGCGGTGGCGTTGATGTCCAGGATCCGGTGCATCAGGTCGGGGCGCGCGTACAGCATCTTTTTGATGGTGTGGAATTCGCGCGATCCCTGGCCCTCGACCATGTAGCAGGCCAGCGTCCACGGGCTGCCGGAAAAGCCGATCAGCGGCACGCGGCCATTGATTTCGGTACGAATTTGCGTGACGGCCTTGAAGACATAGTCGAGCGATTCCATATCCGGTACGTTCAAGGCCATCACCTCGGCCTCGGTGCGCAGCGGACGCTCGAACTTCGGGCCTTCTCCCTCGGCGAAATACAGACCCAGGCCCATCGCATCGGGCACGGTCAGGATGTCCGAGAACAGGATCGAGGCGTCCAGCGGATAGCGGTCGAGCGGCTGCAGCGTCACCTCGGTGGCGTAATCCGGGTTCTTTGCCAGGCCCAGGAACGAACCGGCGCGCGCACGCGTGGCGCGGTATTCCGGCAGGTAGCGCCCCGCCTGCCGCATCAGCCACACGGGCGTGTACTCGGTCGGCTGGCGCAGCAGCGCGCGCAGGAAGGTGTCGTTCTTGAGCGGGGCAAATTGTGGCATGGCTGACAATGGTGGACGTCGGAGGACGGCTATTATCGCATTCCTTGCCATTGCCGCGACAGGGTACGAACGACGTTGACGGACGCCGGCTCTTATAATGCAGTTCCACTTTCATACGTCTAATTGACCACCATGACCGAGCCGACCCGCAAGCAGGCCGCCCCCAGCGGCACCTGGACTTCCCCGATCAGCGCCGCTGTTGTCGCGGCCGGCGCCGTGCCGCTGTCGCAGATCGCGCTCGACGGGCGCGACGTGCTGTGGCTGGCCGGCCGCGCCAGCGAAGCGGGCCGCACCACGCTGCAGCGCCTGCGCGCCGGCGCCACGACGGAGGTCACACCCGCCCCGTTCAACGTGCGCACCCGTGTGCACGAGTACGGCGGCGGCGCCTACGCCGTCGATGGCGGCACGGTCTGGTTCTCGCACTTCGCCGACAACCACTTATACATGGTCGAGGACGGCGCCGAGCCGGTCGTGATCACGCGCGAAGAAGCCGTGCGCTATGCCGACTTCGTGCCCGACCGCGCACGCTCGCGCCTGGTCGCGGTGCGCGAGGACCACCTGGCCGGCGAAGCCTATCCCGTCAACACCATCTGCGCGGTCGGCTTCGACGGCGTCGAGACGATCCTGGTCGACGGCAACGATTTCTATGCGGCGCCGCGCCTGTCTCCGGATGGCCGCCAGCTGGCCTGGCTGTGCTGGGACCATCCGCGCATGCCGTGGCAAGGCACCGAACTGTGGGTGGCCGACATCGCCGCCGACGGCACCCTGGTCGACGGGCGCCTGGTCGCCGGCGGCCTGGACGAGTCGATCTGCCAGCCCGAATGGTCGCCCGGCGGCCTGCTGCATTTCGTCTCGGACCGCAGCGGCTGGTGGAATTTGTATCGCTTCGAAGGCGGGGTCGTGCATCCGCTGTGCCCGCGCGAAGCCGAGTTCGGCGGGCCGCAGTGGAACTTCGGCGGCTCGATGTACGGGTTCCGTTCCGACGACGAAATCATCTGCACCTATATCGAAGACGGCATCAGCCGCCTGGGGCGCCTGGCCACGCGCGGCTGCAACCTGGAACCGATCGACACGCCCTACCAGGAAATCAAGGAATTGCGCGTCTCCCCCGATGCCGTGCTGGTGCTGGCCGGCTCGCCGACGATCGCGCTGGAACTGGCCCTGATCGAACCGGAGAGCGGCCAACGTTCCGTGCTGGTGCAATCGATCGCCGACTTGCCGGATACCGCGTATTTGTCGGTCCCGCACAGCATCCGCTATCCGAGCATGGGGGGCCGCAGCGCCTATGCGTTCTACTATGCGCCGGCCAACGGCGGCTTCGAACTCCCGGGCGGCGAATTGTCGCCGCTGATCGTCATCGGCCATGGCGGCCCGACCAGCATGGCAACCAGCACCTTGAAATTGGCGACGCAATTCTGGACCAGCCGCGGCTTCGCCGTCCTTGACGTGAACTATGGCGGCAGCTCCGGCTTCGGGCGCATCTACCGCGACTTGTTAAAAGGGCAGTGGGGCGTCATCGACGTCGAGGATTGCGTGGCCGGCGCGCGCCACCTGGCCGAACAAGGCGCGGTCGACCCCGAGCGCCTGCTGATCCGCGGCAGCAGCGCCGGCGGCCTGACCACGCTGAACGCCCTTACCTTCCACGACGTCTTCAAAGCCGGCGCCAGCTATTACGGCGTATCGGACCTGGCTGGACTGGACGCCGACTCGCACAAGTTCGAATCGCACTACAACGAATACCTGATCGCGCCCAAGGCGCAGGCGCAAGCCGTGTACCGCGAACGTTCGCCGATCCACCATACCGATGCGCTAAAGCGGCCGATGATCTTCTTCCAGGGGCTGGACGACAAGGTGGTGCCGCCGCAGCAATCGGAGACCATGGTCGACGCCCTGCGCGCGCGCGGCGTGCCGGTGGCCTACCTGATGCTCGAGGGCGAGGGACATGGGTTCAGGAAAGCCGAGAGCGTGGTGCGCACGCTGGAAGCGGAGCTGGCGTTTTATTTGCGCGTGTTCGGCATCGCGCTGCCCGAGGGCTTGCCGCAGCTGGAGATCGAGAACCTGGCAGCATGAGCGAAACGATACTGTCCGACTTGATCGCTACCACCGCCGACAACTACAAGCGCCTGCTTGGCCTGCTCGCACTGGCGGGCGAGCCGATGGGACGCACGCGTATCTTCAGCTGCCTGAACCGGATATACGGTGCCGGTTTCAACGAAAAAGCCTCGAACGCGGACATCGACGCCATGCGCGATGCCGCATTGCTGGCCGAGGTGACGGGCCGCGGCTTCATCATTGCTTCGGACGCAGCCTGGCCCGCCCTGCGTGCGGTGCTCGAGACTGGAGACCTGCAGGAAATCGCAGCCGCTTACATGGCCGAGATGCCGATGAAGGTCGACTGGCAGGGCAAGCCGGTCTTGCGCAGCTACCGCCAGGGGGTTGCGCTGCTGCGCCTGTTCCTCATCTCCGGCAAGGACAAGAGCTATGTCGCACCGCTGCTGACGACAGTGCTGGCTTGCCACGAAGCGGCTTACCTGCATCCGCTGGTCGATATCTGCGCGCGCCCGTTCCAGCCCGACCTGGTCGACCGCATTCACCCGACCTTGATCGATGACGTGCTGGCCATCCTGATCAACCAGGTCCAGCGCGACCCGGACGCGGCACCGGTCATCCGCACCTATACCGAAGACCACGTGGCGCACGGCCACGCATCGATGGAACTGCGGGTCGCCCTGGCCGAGCACCTGATCCTGTGCGGCCGCCTCGACGACGCCGCCACCCTGCTGCAAGACCTGGACGACTCCGCCGCGCTGTTCTACCGCAGCGTGCTGCTGCTCCTGCGCGACCATATCGACGAAGCGCTGGCCGGCTTCGACGCGGCCTTGAAACAGCTGCGCCGCGAAACGGGCCGGAGAAAGCAGGTCTTCGCCGGCATCGGCGGCCACCTGTACGTGGCGGCCCTGCTGCGCCGCGGCGACGCCAAGCACCAGAAGGCGGTCGACAGTTATCTCGACAGCGCCACGCGCGCCGTGCAGAGCCACGACACGGCGGTGTATCAACAACTGAGCATGCTGCGCCAGATCCGCGGCGGCACGGTCGACGCCGAGGTACTGCCTTCGCGTAACTGGGAAACGGCGCTGCAGCCGATCATGTTCCGCGCCCTGCTGCACTGGTGGCTGGGCATGCCGCAGTTGTCCAGCCAGCGCGCGCGCCTGGAAGAAGCGCTGGCGCAGTCGGAAAGCGCCGGCTTCGATTTCATCAGCAGCCAGCTGGCCGGCATCCTCGGCCAGCTCGGCGGCGTCGGCCACGAGCAGCGCGCCATCGCCCTGCGCCAGCAAGGCCGCTTCACCGACATGACCCACTGGTTCGAGCGCGAGCAGCCGTGGGAGCGCCAGCTGAACGCCCTGATCAACCTGCAGCCGGCGGTGAACGTCGAAGTAGTCAAGGAATCGCGCCTGGTCTGGCTGATCCGCTACGACGAGCACCTGGGCGTGCAGGAACTGGAACCGCGCGAACAGAAGCGCGACGCCCAAGGCGCCTGGAGCCGCGGCCGTCCGATGGGTTTGAAGCGCCTGACCGAAGACGCGGCCACGCTCGACTTCCTCACCGCTCAGGATGTGCTGGCGGTGTCGAACATCGGCGCTTCGCGCCAGTATTACGGCAGCGGCCTGCGCTACGAATTCGACCTCGGCAAGACGCTGGCGGCCCTGATCGGCCACCCGCTGCTGTTCTGGTTCGATGCGCCCGGCACCCGCGTCGAACTGCTGCCGGGCGAACCGGAATTGTTGGTGAAGGCGGCGCGCGAGCACGTGACGATATCGCTGCGTCCGCCGGTGAACGAAGCCAGCGGCGACGTGGTCGTGGCGCGCGAAACGCCGACCCGCCTGCGCGTGGTGCGCGTGCGCGACGAGCACCGCCGCATCGGCGCGATTGTCGGCGAAGCGCTGGTGGTGCCGCTGGAGGCCGAGGTGCGCGTGCTGCAGGCGATCGGCGCGATCTCGTCGATCGTCACGGTGCAGTCGGACATCGGCGCCAGCGCCGCCGACATCGAAAAAATCGCCGCCGACGCGCGCCTGCACGTGCACCTGCTGCCGTACCAGCACGGCCTGCGCATGCGCATCCTGGTGCGCCCGCTGCCGAACAGCGGCGCCTATTACGCGCCCGGCAGCGGCGCCGAACGCGTGATCGCCGATTTCAATGGCATCCGCACCGAAGCCAGGCGCGACCTGAATGCCGAACGCGAGGCCGAGCGCCAGCTGGTCGGCACCTGCCGCGCGCTGGAAGCGGCCGAGGAAGAACACGGCGAATGGCTGCTCGGTCAACCGATCGCCTGCCTGGAACTGGTGAGCGAACTGCAAGAGCTCGACCCGGCGCACGTGGTCATCGCCTGGCCCGAAGGCGAGCCGTTCCGCGTGAGCAAAAAAGTGGCGTCCGAATCCGTACGCGTCAGCATCAAGCGCGACAAGGACTGGTTCGCGGCGAATGGCGACGTCATCATCGACGAGAGCCGCGTGATGGATCTGCGCGCCCTGCTCGACAAGGTACGCGGCAGCGAAGGGCGTTTCGTGGCGCTGGGCGACAACCAGTTCGTGGCGCTGACCAACGAATTGCACCGGCGCCTGCTCGACGTCGCCGCATTCACCGATGCCGATGGTGAAGTCTTGCGCGTGCATCCGCTGGCCAGCTTCGCGCTGGAAGAACTGGCGCTGGGCGCCGGCGGCGTCGAGGCCGACAAAGCCTGGCGCGCGCACATCAAGAAGATGGCGGACACCGCAGCCTACGTGCCGCAGCTGCCCTCGACCTTGCAGGCCGAGCTGCGCGATTATCAACGCGAAGGTTTCGACTGGCTGGCGCGCCTGGCGCACTGGGGAGTCGGCGCCTGCCTGGCCGACGACATGGGCCTCGGTAAAACCCTGCAGGCGCTGGCGCTGATGCTGCTGCGCGCACCGAACGGCCCGACGCTGGTGGTGGCGCCGACCTCGGTCTGCACCAATTGGATCGCGGAAGCCGCGCGCTTCGCGCCGACCTTGAACATCAAACTGTTCGGGCCGGGCGAGCGCGCGCCGATGATCGAGGACGCGGGCGCATTCGACGTGATCGTCGCCAGCTACGGCTTGCTGCAGCTGGAAGCGCCGCTGTTCGCCAGGAAGCGCTGGCACACGATCGTGATGGACGAGGCGCAATCGTTCAAGAACGCGGCCACGCGCCGTTCGCAGGCGGTGATGGCGCTGCAGGGCGATTTCAAGATGGTGGCCACCGGCACGCCGCTGGAAAACCACCTGGGCGAGTTGTGGAACCTGTTCCGCTTCATCAATCCGGGCTTGCTCGGCACGGCCGACCAGTTCCAGCTGCGCTTTGCCGGCCCGATCGAAAAAGCGCAGGATAAACGCGCCGAGAGCGCGGCGCGTGCGCGTTTAAAGCGTTTGACGCAGCCGTTCATCCTGCGCCGTACCAAGAGCCAGGTGCTGACCGAACTGCCGCCGCGTACCGAGATCGTGCTGCCGGTCGAACTCAGTGCGGAAGAAACCGCGCTGTACGAATCGCTGCGGCGCGAAGCGCTGGATAAACTGGCGGCGCTGGAAGCGCCGCAAAGCCAGAAGTCGATCGCGATCCTGGCCGAGATGATGCGACTACGCCGCGCCTGCTGCAATCCGGCGCTGGTGGCGCCCGGCCTCGGTATCCCGAGCAGCAAGCTGGCGACCTTTGCGCACCTGCTCGATGGCTTGCTCGAGAACCGCCACAAGGTGCTGGTGTTCAGCCAGTTCGTCGACCATCTGTCCCTGATCCGCAAGCACCTCGATGCGCGCGGCATCCGCTACCAGTACCTCGACGGTTCGACGCCGATGCAGGAGCGTAAAAAGCGCGTGGATGCCTTCCAGGCTGGAGAAGGAGACCTGTTCCTGATCAGCCTGAAGGCGGGCGGGGTCGGCATCAACCTGACGGCCGCCGACTATGTGATCCACATGGACCCGTGGTGGAATCCGGCGGTGGAAGACCAGGCTTCGGACCGCGCCCACCGCATGGGGCAGCAGCGGCCGGTGACGATCTACCGGCTGGTGGCGAGACATACCATCGAAGAGGGCATCGTCGACCTGCACCGCCACAAGCGCGACCTGGCCGACAGCCTGCTCGAGGGCGGCGACCTGTCGGCGCGCATGGCGCCGAACGAGATGCTGGCCATGCTGCAGCAGGGGCTCAGTGGCTGACTAATTGGCTGACTCAGTGGCTGACTCAGTGGCTGACTCAGTGGCTGAAGCGCCAGGCGCCGCTCTACATTTGTTACAAACCGGGAGAGGCGGAGCGCGCCGAAAAAATGCTAATCTGGCGCGCTGCCGCGGCTGCTCTATTCCAAAAGCAGTCGCGCCGCTACCCGACATCTCCATCTTTACGGGCCGAACACGATGATCAAAACGAAACTCGCGCTGGCAGCCATGATCGCCAGCCTCGCGCTGGCGCCGGCCAGCGCCAAGCAAACCGGCAGCTCGAAGCCGAAAGCGGCCAAGGTCGTCAAATCGAAGGCGTCCGCCAAGCGTACCGCCGCTCCAGCCGCCAAGGCCAAGGCGGCCAAGGCCAAAACGGGCAAGGCTGCCGGCACTGCCGCTGCCGCGGTCGCGGCGACGCCGGCCCAGGCTGCGCCTTCGAACGAAAAACGCCTCGACCGCCGCGCCGATAGCCTCAGCATGCAATATCTCACCGCCTTGTGGCGCGTCGATCCGGAAGGGGGAATCGCGGTCGGCAAGTTCGATGCCGCCGCCAGCCTGACGCTGCCCGATGCCGCCACGCGCGCCAAGAAGCTTGCCTTCACCGACGAGTGGCTCGATAAATTCCGCAAGATCGATGCGCGCCAGCTGTCGCCGCGCCAGCGCACCGACCTGGCCCTGTTGATCAACAAGCTCGAGAACGACCGCTGGCGTTTGACGACGCTGCGCGAGTTCGAATGGAACCCGGCGCAGTACAACATCGCGCAGCCGCTCGACCTGATCCTGAATACCGACTACGCCGCGAAACCGCAGCGCCTGCGCACGATCCTGAAGCGCCTCGACAACGTGCCGGCCTATTACCAGGCGGCGCAGGCGTCGATCGTCAATCCGACGCGCGAGCACACGCAGCTGGCGATTTCGCAGGCGCCGGGCACGCTGGTGGTGCTGGCCGACCTCGGCCTGGCCGCGCAGGGCTCGATCCTGAACGCGCGCGAAAAGGCGCTGTTCGCCCAGCGCATCGCCGAAGCCGGCAGCGCGGTGCTCGGCTATGTCGACTTCCTGACGAACCTGGAAAAGACGCAGGCGGCGAGCGGCAAGGCGCGTCCATTCAGGCTCGGCAAAGCCCTGTACGAACAAAAGTTCGCGCTCGAGATCCAGTCGGCCAGCAGCGCCGAGCAAACCTACCGCAAGGCGCTGGCCGCGCGCGAAGAACTGCTTACGCGCATGAACGCGATCGCCGACGAACTGTGGCCCCGCTACATGGCCGATACCCGCAAGCCGAACGACCGCTTCCAGAAGATCGGCCTGCTGATCGACCGTCTGTCGAGCCGCCACGTCGCGCGTGAAAATTTCGTCCCCGAGATCCGCCGCCAGATCCCCCAATTGCAGGACTGGGTGATCAAGAACGATCTGCTCACGCTCGACCCGGAGAAGCCGCTGGAAGTGCGCGAAACGCCGCTGTACCAGCGCGGCGTGGCCGGCGCCAGCATCGACGCGCCCGGCCCCTACCGGCCGAAGGACAAGACCTATTACAACGTGACGCCGCTGGATGGTTTGTCGGCTGAGCAGGCCGAGAGCAGCCTGCGCGAATATAACGAGTGGATCCTGCAGATCCTGAACATCCACGAAGCGATCCCCGGCCACTACGCCCAGCTGGTGCACGCCAACCGCTCGCCGTCGCTCGTAAAATCGCTGTTCGGGAACGGCGCGATGGTCGAAGGCTGGGCCGTGTATGGCGAGCGCATGATGCTCGAATCGGGCTATGGCGGCAATGCGCCCGAGATGTGGCTGATGTACTCGAAGTGGAACCTGCGCAGCGTCACGAACACCATCCTCGATTACTCGGTGCACGTGAACGGCATGGGCCGCGACGAGGCGCTAGACCTGCTGACGCGCCAGGCCTTCCAGACGCGCCAGGAAGCCGTCGAAAAATGGCGCCGCGTGCAGCTGTCGTCGGTGCAGCTGACCAGTTATTTCAGCGGCTATGCCGAGATCATGGAATTGCGCGAGCAGCGCCGCCAGGCACTGGGCGACCGCTTCAACCAGAAACAGTTCCACGACCAGTTCCTCAGCTACGGCAATGCGCCGGTCAAGATGATTGCGGAGCTGATGCGCGATTGATTTAATTTTGCTTGATGTCATCAAACCAGGGGCGTGCCCCTGGTTTTAGTTTTGGAAAGCGTACGTTGAAATTACAAAATTTATGAAGAGAGTCACAGATGGCCACTGACTAAAATTTGTAACTTTTGTCAACATGGGCGCATAAAAAACTTTCACGATAGTCAATAGCTAACCAAAGTTTATTCCGATAGAATATACTGACCGAGTATGGTTCAATTGATTATACGAGAGGATACAGGCTAATTAGTGCCTGGATTTATCAATGCGGACAAATGCAGACTTCCCAATTGCAGATCGGAACCGTTTCGTTAAAGAAGCATCCGAGATCCTGTTTAAAATGGTTAAGCCAGCGAACTGGCATACGGAATCTCTTGCTGGAGACAACGACTTTGGACTTGACCTACAAGTGCAAGTATCAAGCGCTACTGGAGTTCAACATGCTTTCTATGTTCAGCTAAAGGGCACCGAGCACCCAGACATTACAGCTGACAAGTCCGCGCTAAGATACTCTCTTAAGCGGTCAACATTGAACTATTACGCTAGCATTCCTCAAGAAGTAATGTTAGTCGTTTGCATCGTCGCACTTGACTCCTCTGGAGCACTGAACATTGCGGGGAGCCAAGTCCATTGGGAATGGATGGCCGACATATTGAAGCAGCGGCGTGGATCAGCATTTGGTCTCGATTTGTCTGAAATAAAAACAACAACCGTTCATATTCCTGTTCGGCAAGTTATTTCGCGAGATCTAGACGTTTCTGCGCGCCTCGAAACCCGAATTAAGCAGCTCAGGTTCGCTGCATCACTCGAGAACATCTTTGCCTCCAGCAACACCGCATTGGATATTGATCCGCTTACAGCTCTCACGCAATGGGCTGAAGCAATGCATACAAAGCGAGAGCACTTTGTCGCTTTAGTTCTTGGAAATGATGACTCAAGTACGAACGACGTCCCCCCAAAAGCAGTTGAAATCCGCGCACTCATCCGCGCTGGACAAACCAGTGCTGCTAAGACCATCCTTGAAAAACTTGGTCCAGATGGCCTTGGAACATCGGAAATTAATCGAGCGATTTGGCTAAACTTATGCGGTAGAGTAGCAATGCAGCATCGACGTCCACAAGATGCACTTCAACTGTTTCAAGCCGCCTATGAGACCAATCAATGCGAAGAAAACTTACTCTCGTTAGTAGAGACAAAATTTCTCAAGGCAATTGATGAGAATCGGCTAACGGAGGTTCCCGCCCTAAAAGATTCGCTTAAATTGGTTAAAACTGACGACGGATTCGCATTACTAGTCCGGATCTTAGTTTTACTCAAGCACTATCAAGAGGCCGAAAGTTGCATCGAACGGATATCGCCGCCTAGGCAGATGGTGTCGAAATTAATTCTGTTAGCTAGTCAAGCTCAATGGAATATGATTATTGAGCTCGCCTTACAAGTTTCGCACGATAGAGCAATTCCTGAAAACGATCAAATAGCAATCCAGCTTTTAGCAGCACGTGCTGCTTGGTCTAAAGCTTTGGAGGCATTGCCAGCCACAGCGTTAGCTGATGAGACACCTCTATCAGGTCCTGTTGGTATAAAACATGAGACGGTCAAAATTGCTTGGCAGTTTGCTCTTGCTTGCTTGGATGGACTCAGAGCAAGCGGCTGGCCGCTTAATATTGAGCTATTAGCCCCTATTGTATGTGCAGCTGCAGGCGTCATTGGATTGCAACAAGTAGCTATTGCTATTCTTTCTGAAGCAGGTGATGCACGCCCCGAATATCAGGAACTTCATTATTACATTGAATTACTCGCCATTAGCGTAGGCGACTCTGCAACCGCACTAAAATCTAACCTTAGGCAAAATCCGGAAGGCGAAACACTTGTTCGACGAACTGGAATATTTTTTCAGTTAGGACGATATACGGACAGTGCGCAGTGCGCGTTAGAGGTTGCCAAGCTGAGCTCGGCAACCAATCAAAATGTGGGTATGGCATTAGCTATGGGATATGCGTCTGCTCGCAAAATTTCTCGCTTTGAGATAGCCGACCTATTAAATTCAAGGATTAAAATCGATCCAAAGGGGACCGAGTTCTTAGCATTTGCAGATTTCGCTTTTGTTAGCGTTGATCAACCAAAGTCTGAGGCAAGCTTGGATGCATTGAGATCAGGACTTCAGAGTGTTCCAGACTCATGGTTTCTAGCGGCGAATCTCTACACAAATCTGAATTTAGAAGTTCCTTCACAGGCTACGGAAGCCGTTCACTTTGTAGTGGTCTAATGCCCCCGGACACCTCGATAGGTGGATAATTCACCTTCGAAGGAGTTTACATGAC
>NZ_JACYUY010000021.1 GCF_014842025.1 Massilia sp. CFBP 13721 | reverse complement strand
CTCGAACCCGAGTGATTCCTCGGGTTAAAGTGAGCAATAAGCTCAGAAAGCATAATACAAGGGTGGGCTCCCGAGCCCACGCGGTGCGGCCGATGCGAGTCGAAACCACGTTTCGACCATCAATCGTGCGTCCGCGTGGGCACAAGTGCCCACCCTACGGTGCACCGCAGCCACGGGTCAGATTAACGCAGCGGCGCTGGGTAAGTCGCAACGCTGACGTTGCCGTCTTTGTCCACCGCCTGCACACCGAAGAAGTAATTGTCTTTCGACAGGTTCACAGTAGCCTCGGTCACATTGCCGACAAACTTCGACCCTTGCCATCCCGCGGCCGTGGTCTCGCGCCACACGATGCGGTAGCCGGCCACGTCCGGTTCCGGATTGGCTTGCCACACCAGCGTCGAGTCGTTCACCAGCTTGTCGGTACGCACCTTGACCCCCTGCGGGGCGGCCGGGGCTAGCGCCAGCGAGGCCAGCGTGGCGGCATTCACCTTGGCCACTTTCGCCGTGTAGTCGTAGTCGACGAACTCGAGCAGGTCGCCGTAGACCTTGCCGTTTTCGGTGCGCAGGTTCTGGTGCTGGTGCGAGAAGTCCTCGTTCGGCTCGGTGAAGCGCAAGGCGGCGTAGCCCTGCTCCAGGAACGGCATGTGGTCGCCGCCGCGCAGGTAGCGGTCGTGGCGCTGGATCACATTGACCTTGAAGCCCTTCACGTAGCGCTCGCCCTGCTCCTTGGTGTGGCGTGCGAGCTGGCGCGAGGGCGAATCGTTTTCGCCGCCGGTGGCCACCAGCTGGCGCACGGCGTCGCTCATCTCTTTCGTCGCCGGGATGCTCTGTGCGAACAGGCGCACCTGTTTGTTGTCGATCCTGCCGTCGTCGGCGCGCGAGCTGCCGATGATGTCGTTGGTGAACATGCCGGCCACGTTCAGGTTGTTGGCGCGCGCCTGCTTCGCCCAGTGGCCCGCGCCCAGCAAGCCCTGCTCTTCGGCGGCGACCGCCATGAACACCAGCGTCGCATCGAACTTGTACTTGGCCATCACGCAGGCCATCTCCATCACGGCGGCCGTGCCCGAGGCGTCGTCGTTGGCGCCAGGCGCCTTGCCGGTGGCATCCATCACATCGGTGTTGCGCGAATCATAGTGGCCGCTGACGACGTACATGCGCTCTTTCGCCGCGTCCTGGGTGCCCGGCAGCGTGGCGACCACGTTGACGATTTCGGTCGGACGCGAGATGCGTGCCGACACCGGTGCGATGTGGCTGTCGAAAGAAACCTGCAAGCCCGTGCCGGCGCCGCAGCGTTCGAGTTCGGCGCGGATCCAGCGCCGCGCGGCGCCGATGCCGACCGTGTCCGAGGTAGTGTCGGACATCGTGTGACGCGTCTCGAAACTCACCAGCTTGCGCACGTAGTTCTCGATGCGTTTCGGGGAAATCTCGGCAACGATCTTGTCGATGTGGGGCTGGTGGCGGGAGACGTCCGGTGCGGCAGGTGCGGCGAGGGCGCCGGAGGCGAACAGGCCGGCGACGAGGCCGGCGCTAAGGCGAAGATGACTACGGAGGCGAGGCATGAAGGTCCTTGAATCGTTCTTTTCGATTCGCTATCTTCTCATGCCCCGCCCCGCTTGTTACCGTCTTTACATGCAAAAATTCCCGCGCCGGCCAGCTGTCTTACATGCTGGCCTTGGGAGCCTCGGCCGGCTTGGCCTTCGCCTCTTTTGCGGCTGGCGCCTTGGCGGTCTTCTCCGGCTTGGCGCTTGCCGCCGCGCCTTCCTTGGCCTGGCCATTCACCTGCAGGCCGGCTTCGGACAGCTTGGCCGCCTTCTTGTCGCCGACACCCTTGACGCGCTTCTGGAAGTCGGCCCAGTCCTTGAACTCGCCCTTGCTGCGTTCGTCCAGAATCGCTTTCGACATGCTCGGACCCACACCCTTGACGCCATCGAGGGCGGCGGCATCGGCCTTGTTGACGTCGACCTGGGCGAACGCGAAGCCGGTCGAAGCGACCAGCGCGGCAATGGCAAGCATCAGTTTCTTGATCATCAAAAAGTCTCCATTGGGGGAATACGGACGGCGGGTGCCGTCCACCCGCGCTTAACGCGGCGGAATGAAGATTGTTGACGTGGCGGGCTTGAGCGACATCAAAGGCGAATAGCCTGTTGGCGGTTGTGTGACGTAGGGTGGACTCCTGAGTCCACGCGTTGCAAAGCGTCCCGGCCACGAACCGCGTTTCGACCGGGAGCCGTGCGTACCGCGTGGACGGAGTCCACCCTACGGTAATCCGTTTGGCGGCCGTGCCGTTTCGATCAGCCCGGGAACAGCTCGTCGCGGGTGACCGTCGCCGTCCCCAGCTTGCCGACCACGATGCCGCCGGCGCGATTCGCGGTGGCCAGCGCGACGTCGAGCGGCGCACCGGCGCCGAGCATGGCGGCCATGGTGGCGATCACCGTGTCGCCGGCGCCCGAGACGTCGAACACTTCGCGCGCGTCGGCGTGCACGTGCAGCACTTCGTGTTCGGTGTACAGGCTCATGCCCTCTTCCGAGCGCGTCAGCAGCAGCGAGTCGAGCCCGAGTTCGACGCGCAGGGCCTGGGCCTTGGCGGTGAGCTGTTCCTCGTCCTTCCAGCTGCCGACGATGCGCTTCAGTTCCGACTTGTTCGGCGTGAGCATGGTGGCGCCGGCGTAGGGCGAAAAGTCGTCGCCTTTGGGGTCGACCATCACCACCTTGCCGGCGGCGCGCGCGGCGCCGATCATTTCGGCGACGTTGACCAGGCTGCCCTTGTTGTAGTCGGAGAAGATCAGCACGTCGTAGTCCGGCAGCAGCGCCTTGAACTGGGTGAGTTTGTCGCGCAGGACGTTTTCGGTCGGGGCGTCCTCGAAGTCGATGCGCACCATCTGCTGCTGGCGGCCGATGACGCGCAGCTTGATGATGGTGCTGATCGCGGCGTCGCGTTTCAGGTAGCTGTGGATGCTGGAGTCGCGCAGCAGCGTCTCCACCGAGGTGCCGGCTTCGTCGGCGCCGACCACGCCCAGCAGGCCGCTGTGGGCGCCCAGCGCGGCCGCGTTGCGCGCCACGTTGGCGGCGCCGCCGAGGCGTTCTTCGCGCCGTTCGATGCGCACCACCGGCACCGGCGCTTCCGGCGAAATGCGCGAGACGTCGCCGAACCAGTAGCGGTCGAGCATGACGTCGCCGACGACGAGCATGCGCACGTCGTCCAGGCGTGGGGCGGCGGTATGAAGGTAGTCTGCGCCGTCGAGCAGGCGGCTTGGGGTGGCGGTCGTCATCGGTATTTAATTCATCACGTTCAATTCTTCGGTACGGCGCGGCGGGTAGGTCTCCCAGCGGCTGCACCCCGGGCATTGCCAGTAGTACTGGCGCGCCTTGAAGCCGCAATGGCCGCACTGGTAGCGCGCCAGCTTTGCCGTGTAACCGTGAATCAGGTTCTTCACCATCGACAGCTCTTCCCAGATGTGCGCCGGGGCGTCCATCAGGCGCGCCTCGAGTAGCTTGTCCAGGCCGAGCAGGGTCGGATTGCGGCGCAGCTCGTCGATTACCAGCTGTTTGGCAGCTTCCACACCGTCGAGTTCAATCACGGCCTTGAAAACGACCTCGATCAGGTCGATCGACGACGCTTCGGCCAGGTAGGAGCGCAGCAGATTCACGCCCTCTTGCGGACGGCCGACGCGGCGGTAGCCATCCATCAGGCGGCCGGCCACCAAGGCCACGTGCGGCACGCTTTGCTGCTCGACGCGCTTCCAGGTACTGATCGCGCTCTCGACTTCGCCGTGGGCCAGCAGGGCGTCGCCCAGCAGCATGGTCGCGCGCACGCTGTTGCGGTCGGCGTGCAGGGCCTTGTCGAGCAGGGCCATGGCGTCCGCCAGGTCGGTGCGCACCAGCGCATCCTGGGCCAGCTCGCAATAGAACTGGGCGATTTCCTTCTGGCGCGCGCCGGCGCCCGAGGATTGCAGGCCGGCGGCGGCGTCGATGGCGCGGCTCCACTCCTTTTCGCGCTGGTAGATTTCCAGCAGCGCGCGCTGGGCCTGCACGCTGTAGCTGCCGTCGACCAGGCCGTTGAAGGTTTCCTCGGCGCGGTCCAGCAGGCCCGCCTTCAGGTAGTCCATGCCGAGTTCGTACTGGGCCTGGGTGCGCTGTTCCGCCGGCAGGTCGGGTCGCGCCAGCAGGTTCTGGTGGACGCGGATGGCGCGCTCGATTTCGCCGCGGCGGCGGAACAGGTTACCGAGCGCGAAGTGCATGTCGGCCGTTTCCGGGTCGAGCGTGACGATCTCGATAAAGGCGTCGATGGCTTTGTCGGGCTGGTCGTTCAGCAGCAGGTTCAGGCCCTTGAAATAGGCCCGCGGCATGGTGCGCGATTCGGACAGGATCTGTTTGATGTCGACCCGGGCGGCGATCCAGCCGAGGCCAAAGAAGACGGGAACGGCGAGCAGCCACCAGGTTTCAAATTCCATAGCTTGTTGTTCTTGATTGCTTGATTGATTAGCGCGGCGGCGCGGCCACGACGGCCACCGAATCCGCCGCCGGCTGGGCAGTGCCGGTGCCGGCGGCGCTCTGCAGCGCCTGCACCGTGTTCTTGTGCTGCGAGGCTTCGCGGCGGTGGCGGAAGACCGTCGGCGACATGGCCAGGATGCCGAGCGCCGCGCCGGCGATGAAAAAGGAGAGCAGCATCAGTACCAGCGGACCGCGCAGCTCGTAACCGAGGAAAAAGTGCAGGTCGACTTCCTGCGTGTTCTTCAGCGCGAAGCCGAAAAACAGGACGAACAGGATAAATCCGGCGATGGTGGAAACGAATTTCATCGGGTGGGCCTGGCGGTGGGTGGGGCAAAGGCGCAGTGTCGCATATCTGCACGGTTATTTCAAAACTGATGGGTGTTTTGGGATTGGCCAGAGACGTGAAATGCAGGGCCGTAAGGTGGGCGGGTCTCCCGCCCACGCGTTCAAATCACGTGTGAAGTGCCCGCGCGTCTGCTCCAACGCTGGCTGAACGCGTGGGCGGCAAGCCGCCCACCTTACGGGTCTGCGCATCCGTTCCAACATAAAAAAAACGGCGCCCAGATGGACGCCGTTCTCTGTTGCCTGCACGCTGGCAGACGACTTCAGTCTTCGATGATCGGTTGCCCGACCATCGCGTCGACCCGCTCGCGCAACTGCTTGCCCGGTTTGAAGTGGGGCACCCGTTTTTCGGGCACCATCACCTTGTCGCCGGACTTCGGGTTGCGGCCGATGCGGGGCGGGCGGCTGTTGAGCGCAAAGCTGCCGAAACCACGGATCTCGATGCGCTGCCCGGTCGCCAGGGCGTTGGTCATCGCATCGAGGATGGTCTTGACTGCGTACTCCGCATCTTTCGCGACCAGCTGAGAATAACGCTCAGCCAGTCGTGCAATCAGCTCGGACTTGGTCATCTGATCGCCTCAGGCAGCCGATTAGTTCTTGTTATCGAATTTGGCCTTCAGCAGTGCGCCCAGGCTGGTGGTGCCCGATGCGGCATTGCTGTCCGACGACGACGACAGCTTGCTCATCGCTTCCTGGGTATCGACATTGTCTTTCGCCTTGATCGACAGCTGGATGCTGCGAGCCTTGCGATCGATGTTGATGACCAGTGCTTCGACCTTGTCGCCCACTTTCAGGTGGGTGCCGGCATCTTCCACGCGGTCACGCGAGATTTCCGAAGCGCGCAGGTAGCCTTCGACTTCTTCGTTCAGGCCGATGACGGCGCCTTTCGGCTCAACCGACTTGACCGTACCGGTGACCAGGGAACCCTTGTCGTTCAGTGCGGCGAAGTTGTTGAACGGGTCGCCTTCGAGCTGCTTGACGCCCAGCGAAACACGCTCGCGCTCCACGTCGATGGCCAGCACGACGGCTTCCAGCTCGTCGCCCTTCTTGAAGCGGCGGACGGCTTCTTCGCCGGCTTCGGTCCACGACAGGTCCGACAGGTGCACCAGGCCATCGATGTTGCCTGGCAGGCCGATGAACACGCCGAAGTCGGTGATCGACTTGATCGAACCACGGACTTTGTCGCCCTTCTTGTGGGTCATGCCGAAGTCGTCCCATGGGTTCGCCTTGCACTGCTTCATGCCCAGCGAGATACGGCGACGCTCTTCGTCGATTTCCAGGACCATGACTTCGACTTCGTCGCCCAGCTGCACGACTTTGTTCGGGGCCACGTTCTTGTTGGTCCAGTCCATCTCCGACACGTGCACCAGGCCTTCGATGCCCTGCTCGACTTCGACGAACGCGCCGTAGTCGGTGAGGTTCGTGACTTTACCGAACAGGCGGGTGCCTTGCGGGTAACGACGCGACAGGCCGGTCCATGGATCGTCGCCCAGCTGCTTGACGCCCAGCGAGACGCGGTTCTTTTCCTGGTCGTACTTGAGGACCTTGGCGGTGATTTCCTGGCCAACCGACAGCACTTCCGACGGGTGACGCACGCGACGCCATGCCAGGTCGGTGATGTGCAGCAGGCCGTCGATGCCACCCAGATCCACGAACGCGCCGTAGTCGGTGATGTTCTTGACGACGCCGGTCACGACCGTGCCTTCTTTCAGCGTTTCCATCAGCTTCTGGCGCTCTTCGCCCATCGACGCTTCGATGACGGCGCGGCGCGACAGCACGACGTTGTTACGCTTGCGGTCCAGCTTGATGACCTTGAATTCGAGGGTCTTGCCTTCGAACGGGGTGGTGTCCTTGACCGGACGGGTGTCGACCAGCGAACCCGGCAGGAATGCGCGGATGCCGTTGGTCAGGACGGTCAGGCCGCCCTTGACTTTACCGTTGACGGTGCCGGTGACGATCTCGCCCGACTCCATTGCTTTTTCCAGAGCCAGCCACGATGCCAGGCGCTTGGCCTTGTCGCGCGACAGGATGGTATCGCCGAAACCGTTTTCCAGCGATTCGATGGCCACGGAAACGAAGTCGCCAATCTGGACTTCCAGTTCGCCCTGGTCATTCTTGAATTCTTCGACCGGAATGAAAGCTTCCGACTTCAGGCCGGCGTTGACGATCACGAAATTGTGATCCAGGCGCACGACTTCAGCCGAGATGACTTCGCCCGAGCGCATGTCTTGACGCGACAGCGACTCTTCGAACAGGGCGGCAAAGCTTTCCATACCGGTATCTTGGGTGGTAGTAGACATAGGTGATTTACATGTTAGCCAGCAGGACCGGCAATGGTGCGGTTCTGAACTGGGTCAGGTTAAAACAACACCTGCGCGGCAAAATGCCGTCGCAGGCACCAAACACTTACAACGTGCACAACACGCATTTACAACAACGTGTGCCAATGGAGCACTTGCGCCACCGCCTCGTCGACCGTCATGTCCGACGTATCGAGGATGTACGCGCCTTCTGCCGGCACCAGCGGGGCGACGGTGCGATGGGTATCGCGCTCGTCGCGCGCCTGCAAATCGGCAAGCAGATCGTCCATATTAGCAGAAAATCCTTTGTCAATCAATTGCTTATATCGCCGCTGAGCCCGCGCTTCCACACTTGCCGTCAGAAACACTTTCAGGCGTGCGTTCGGGAAAATCACGGTGCCCATGTCGCGTCCGTCGGCCACCAGGCCCGGCGCCTTGCGAAAGCCCAGTTGCAGGGCGTAGAGGGCCTGGCGCACCGCTGGAAAGGCGGCGATTTTCGACGCATTGTTGCCCACTTCCTCGGCCCGGATCAGGGCGCCGACCTCTTCGCCGGCGAGGAAAATATCGCCGTTCGAAAACGTCGCCGGCAGCACCTCGGCCAGCTGCGCCACCGCGCGCTCGTCCTCGAGCGCGACCTCGGCGCGCACCGCCGACAAGGCCGCCAGGCGGTACAGCGCGCCCGAGTCGAGCAGGTGGTAGCCGAGCCGGTCGGCGACGCGCGCCGCGACCGTGCCCTTGCCGGACGCGGTCGGGCCATCGATCGTGATGACGGGGATGTGGGAATTGGGCATTATTTACCTCTTGGCTGGAACACGTGTTTAAAACAGCTCGTTGCGGGCGATCCCCGCGAACGCTTCGAAATAGTCGGGGAAGGTCTTGGCCACGCATTTCGGATCGTTGATGCGCATGGCGTTGCCGCGCCGCGCCTTGCCGTCCAGCGCGGCCAGCGAAAAGCACATCGCCATGCGGTGGTCGTCGTAGGTATCGATGGTGGCCGGCAGCAGTTCCTCGGGCGGCGTGATGCGGATGTAATCCGGCCCCTCCTCCACTTCGGCCCCGACCTTGCGCAGTTCGATCGCCATCGCCGCCAGCCGGTCGGTCTCCTTCACGCGCCAGCTGGCGATGTTGCGCAGCGTGCTCGGGCCGTCCGCGTACAGCGCGGCCACGGCGATCGTCATCGCCGCATCCGGAATATGGTTGAAGTCGGCGTCGATCGCCTTGAGTACGCCATTTCCGCGCGCCTCGATCCAGTTCTCGCCGCGGGTGATGGTCACGCCCATGCGCTCGAGCGCATCGGCAAAGCGCACGTCGCCCTGGATGCTGTCTTGCCCCACCCCTTCGACCCGCACCGGACCGCCGCCGATCGCGCCGGCCGCCAAAAAATACGACGCCGAGGAAGCGTCGCCTTCGACGTGGATCGCCCCCGGCGACACGTAATGCTGGCCCGGCTGCACCGTGAACGAAGCCCAGCCGTTCTGTTCAACCGTCACGCCGAAGCGGCGCATCAAATTCAGCGTGATCTCGATGTAGGGCTTGGAGATCAGTTCGCCGACGACGTCGATCGTTACCGCGTGGCCGCGCGCCATCAGCGGCGCACTCATCAATAGCGCGGTGAGGAACTGGCTGGACACGTTGCCGCGTACCGATAACCGATTTGCATGGATGTGGCCACGGCGAATGCGCAGTGGCGGAAAACCCTGCTCCCCGGTGTATTCGACCTGGGCGCCGATGGCGTTCAAGGCGTCGACCAGGTCGCCGATCGGCCGCTCGTGCATGCGCGAGACGCCGTGCAGCGTGTAGTCGCCGCCGATCACCGCCAGCGCCGCGGTCAGCGGACGGATCGCGGTGCCGGCATTGCCCATGAAGAGGTCGGCCTCGCCCGTCGGCAGCACGCCGCCGTTGCCGTGGACGACCACCGTGCGTTCGTCGACTTCGTCCCAGCGGATGCC
The DNA here is from genome assembly GCF_014842025.1 of Massilia sp. CFBP 13721. GTDB lineage: Bacteria > Pseudomonadota > Gammaproteobacteria > Burkholderiales > Burkholderiaceae_D > Telluria. Next base: position 102,259 of record NZ_JACYUY010000021.1, on the reverse strand, counting down.
GAGCGAGCGCAGCGCGCCCAGCATCACCATGGTGTCGTCCGAGGCCAGCAGGTCGTGGATGGTGGTCGTGCCCTGGCTCAGCGCGGCCAGCAGCAGGGTGCGGTTCGAGATGCTTTTCGAGCCCGGCAGGCGTACCGTGCCCTCGACGTGCATCACGGGTTCGAGGTCGATGTGCTGCGGGTAGTGTTTCGATGTCTGCTGCGTCATTCCGGTTCCTGTAGCTGTGGCGGCGCGGGCTCGGCGGTTTCAATCGCCTCGCTCCACGCGCGGCGGGCGCGTTGCGCGTTCGTATAGATGACTTCGAGGCCCGGCCCGTCATTGGCGGCGAGCCGTCCGCGCAATACGGTCAATTGTGCCAGATATGCATCGAGCTCGGTGAGCAGTGCGTCGCGGTTGGCCAGGCTGATGTCGCGCCACATTTCGGGCGAAGAGCCGGCAATCCGGGTGAAGTCGCGAAAGCCGCTGGCGGCGTACTGGAACAGCTGGTCCGCGTGCGGTTTATTCGCGATGTCGTCGACCAGCGCATAGGCGAGCAGGTGCGGCAGGTGGCTCACGGCGGCGAATACGCGGTCATGCTGCGCGGGCGTGAGCGTGTGGATGATGGCGCCGCACAGGCGCCAGGCGGCCGCCACCAGGCCAACGTCGCCGCCGGCGTTTTCCGGCAGTGGCGTGATCACGGTTTTCTTGCCCTGGTAGAGCGCGGCCAGCGCCGCATCCGGACCGTTCGATTCGCGCCCGGCGATCGGGTGCGCCGGCACGAACTGTTTTACCTTGGCGCCCAGCGCCGCGCGGGCGGCGGCGACCACGTCCGACTTGGTGCTGCCGGCGTCGGTGACCACCGTGCCCAGGTCCAGGTACGGCGCCAGCGCCGCCAGGATCGGCCCGGTCTGGGCCACCGGCGCTGCCAGCAGCACCAGGTCTGCCCCTGCCATCGCTTCTTGCGCCGAGTCGGTGACGCTGTCGACGATACCGAGTTCCAGGGCACGCGCCAGCGCTTCGGGCGAGCGTCCCATGCCGACGATCCGGCGCGCCGCGCCGGCCTGCTTCAGGGCCAGCGCGAACGAACCGCCGATCAGCCCGACGCCGATGACGACGACCTTGCCCAGCATTAGCCTAACGCCTTCTTCAACGCTTCAATAAATGTCGCGTTCTCTTGCGGCAGGCCGATCGAGATGCGCAGCCACTGCGGCAAGCCGTAGGCGCCGACCGGCCGCACGATCACGCCCTGCTTCAGCAGCGCCAGGTTGACGCGCGCGCCGGCCCCATCGTCATCGCCCACGCGCACCAGCACGAAGTTGCCGAACGAGGGCACGTACTCGAGGCCGAGCTCGTCGAAGGCGGCGATCATCTGCTGGTAGCCTTCGGCGTTGTTCTTCGCGCCCTTCTCCAGGAATGCCTTGTCGTTCAACGCCGCGATCGCCGCCGCCTGGGCCAGCGAATTGACGTTGAAGGGCTGGCGAATACGGTTCATCAGGTCGGTCACCTCCGGCTGGGCGATGGCGAAGCCGACGCGCAAACCGGCCAGGCCGTAAGCCTTGGAGAAGGTGCGCGAGACGATCAGGTTCGGATACTTGCGCACCCAACCGGCCGACTCGAACTGGAATTGCGGCGCCAGGTATTCGTTATAGGCTTCGTCGAGCACCACGACCACGTTGGCCGGCACCTGCTGCAGGAAGGCTTCGATCTCGTCCGCGCCGATAAAGGTGCCGGTCGGGTTGTTCGGGTTGGCGACATACACCAGGCGCGTATCCGCTTCGATCGCGGCTGCCATGGCGGTTAAATCGTGGCCGTAGTTCACCGCCGGCACCACGATCGCGCGCCCGCCCACGCCTTGGGTGGCGAGCGCGTACACGGCGAACGAATACTGCGCGAACACCACCGATTCGCCCCTCTCCACGAAGGCGTGGGCGGCGATTTCGAGGATGTCGTTGCTGCCGTTGCCGAGCGTGATCCAGTCGGCCGGGACGTCGTAGCGTGCGGCCAGCGCGGCCTTCAGCTCGAACCCGTTGGCATCCGGGTAGCGGCCAAGTTCAGCGGCGGCTTGCGCCATTGCCTGCTTGCTCGACTCGGGCACGCCGAACGGGTTTTCGTTGGAGGCGAGCTTGACGATGCTGGCTTCGTCGAGACCGAATTCGCGGGCGACTTCAGCGATGGGTTTGCCGGCCTGGTAAGGGGCGATGGCGCGGACGTATTCTGGACCGAATTTCGACATGACGTAGACTCAAATAAGGGGAATTAAAGGCCGACCGGGTAGGAACCCAGCAGCTTGAAAAAGGCGGCATTGTCGTGCAGTTCCTTCAGCGCGCGCGCGACCGGCGCGTCCTGGCGGTGGCCTTCGACGTCGACGTAGAAGTAATACTCCCAGGTGCCGATGCGCGCCGGGCGCGATTCGAAGCGCGTCATCGACACGCCATGCGTCGCCAGCGGCGCCAGCAGTTTATACACGGCGCCGGCGGTGTTCGGCACGGCCAGCACCAGCGAGGTGCGGTCGGCGCCCGACGGGTTGGTCTGCAAGCTGCCGATGACGACGAAGCGGGTGCGGTTGTGCGGATCGTCCTGGATGTGGGCTTGCACCACGCCGAGCTGGTATTGTTCACCCGCCATCTCGCTGGCGATCGCGGCGACGCTGGCGTCGCGGCTGGCCATGACGGCCGCTTCGGCATTGGAGGCGACGGCGCGGCGCTCGACGTTCGGGTGGTGCAGGTTCAGCCAGACCTGGCACTGGGCCAGCGCCTGCGAATGGGCGCAGACGACGCTCACGCCGTCCATGCTGCCGGTCCTGGTCATCAGGCTGTGGTGCACGGCGATCGACACTTCGCCGCTGATCAGGCTGGTGGTGGCCAGCATCAGGTCGAGCGTGCGGTTGATCGCGCCTTCCGACGAGTTCTCGACCGGGACCACGCCGAAGTCGGCGGTGCCGGCTTCAGTGGCGCGGAAGACTTCGTCGATCGAGGCGCAGGGCAAGCCGGCGACGGCGCTGCCGAACTGCGCATACACGGCCTGCTCGCTGAAGGTGCCGGCCGGGCCCAGGTAGGCGACGGTGACGCGCTTTTCCAGCGCGCGGCAGGCGGACATCACTTCGCGGAAGATGGTCTGCACGTCGCCGTTCTTCAGCGGACCGGGATTGCGCTCGGCCACGCCGCGCAGCACCTGCGCTTCGCGCTCGGGACGAAACACGGGGGCGTCGGTCTCGGCCTTGACGTGGCCGACTTCCTGGGCGATGCGGCCGCGCTGGCTCAAGAGGTCGAGGATTTGCGCGTCGATCGCGTCGATCTGTTCGCGCAGGGGGGTGAGTTTGTCTGTCATGGTTGTACGGATAATGGCTGCATGTTCTGTTGTCGTCTGCGTGGGTGGCGGTACGGGATCATTCGCGAATGTAGGGTGGGCTCTGCCCACGCGGTAACACCGCATGATTCGTCGCGGCGCGAACCCAATACCCGGACCAATGCGGTCAACGGGGCATTCGCCCGACGGGTCGCGGTACGCATCGGCACGACCGCGTGGGCGGAGCCCACCCTACGGTTCTCACCCGTCAAATACCGTGGTCCATCCGGATACGGCCAGACCGTTTACCGCCCCGCAAACTCGTTCAAATAATCGACCAGGGCCTGCACCCCTTCGACCGGCATCGCATTGTAAATGGACGCCCGCATACCCCCGACGGACTTGTGGCCCCTCAGCTGCAGCAGCCCGCGCGCTTTTGCGCCAGCCAAAAATGCTTCATTCAGTGATTCGTCGCGTAAATAGAATGGGATATTCATGCGTGAGCGACATGAATGGTCCACGCGATTGCTGTAAAAATCGTCCCGGTCCAGCGCCTCGTACAGCAGGCGCGCCTTGTCGATATTACGCGCTTCCATCGCCGCCACGCCACCCTGCGCTTTCAGGTGCGCGAAGACCAGGCCGGCGATATAGATCGCATAGGTCGGCGGCGTATTGAACATCGAGTCGTGCTCGGCCACGTTCTTCCAGTGGAAGGCGGACGGGCAGGTCGGCAGTGCGTATTCGAGCAGATCTTCGCGCACGATCACCAGCGTCAGGCCAGCCGGGCCGATGTTCTTCTGGGCGCCGGCGAAGATGACGCCGTATTGGGAAACGTCGATCTGGCGCGACAGGATGTGCGAGGACATGTCCGCGACCAGCGGCACGCCCTCCGGCGTGTGCGGCACGAAGTTGTACTCGACGCCGTCGATGGTTTCGTTGGTGCAGACGTGCAGGTAGGCCGCGCCCTCGGTCAGCTTCCACGACTCCTGCGGCGGCACGCGGATAAAACCTTCGGCCTGGCTGGAAGCCGCCACGTTCACGTTGGCATAGCGCGCCGCTTCCTTCATCGACTTGCCCGACCAGGAACCAGTGTGGACGAAGTCGATCGTCGCTGGCTCGCGCACGCGGCCCAGCAAATTCAGCGGGATGATGGCGTTCTGGCCCAGCCCCCCGCCCTGCATGAACAGGATTTTATAATTGGCCGGGACCGCCAGCAGTTCGCGCAGATCCGCTTCGGCCTGCCGGTAGATCGAGATGAATTCGGGGCCGCGGTGGCTCATCTCCATCACCGACATGCCGCTGCCGTGCCAGTCGAGCATCTCGCTGGCGGCCTGTTGCAGCACTTCCTTCGGGAGGACGGCCGGGCCGGCCGAGAAGTTGAATACCTGGGTCACTGGCTTGCTCGCTCCTTGTACTTATCGATGCGTTTATTTTTTCCGCGGGGCCTGGGGGATGACCGTCGCCAGGCGCTCCCTCACCATCTCCTGGGTCAGCTGGTTGGTCTCCTGCATGATCTGCGGGAGCAGCCCCTGCAATTTCGCCGCCGTCGGGCTGCGGTAAAAGGCCAGCAGATCGTTGACCTCGGCCAGCGTGAACAGGCGCGCATACATGGGGACGACGCGCTCGAAAATATCGTCGACCAGCTTCGGATCGGACAGCACGCGCTGCCCCGCCGCCATGCCTTTCGGGATGTCGTTGGCGGCGATGGCCAGCTCGGCCTTCTTCTGCTCTTCGGTCAGCTTCGCGTTGGCGTTGATCCGGACGGCCTGTGCCTGGAGCACGGCTTTCGGCATGGCCTGCGCGGTTTGCTGCAGGCGCGCCGTCAACTGCTCGCGGTATTTCATCAGGGTCAGCAGTTCGCGCACGCTGCGGGTCAGCGCAGGGTCGGCCGCAGCCGCTGCCGGGGCCTGCACCTGGGCCGCGGCTTGGGCCACTACGGGTGCCGACAGGGCCAGCGCGCACATCGTTGCAACGAGACGTTTCATCATTACCTTACTCCAGCTTTACCGCTTCAAAAAACAAAAGGAGGGCAGCGCCCTCCTTTCTCCAGCTTTTACTCCGGTGCGGCTTCGATCTCGACTTCCTCGAGATCGGTTTCCACGATCCGCTGCAAGCCCGACAGCTTGGTGCCGTCTTCGACCGCGATCAGGGTCACGCCCTGGGTCGCGCGGCCCATCTCGCGGATCTCGGACACGCGCGTGCGAATCAGCACGCCGCCGGTCGTGATCAGCATGATCTCGTCGCTGACGTCGACCAGGGTCGCAGCCACCACTTTACCGTTGCGCTCCGAGGTCTGGATCGCGATCATGCCCTTGGTGCCGCGGCCGTGGCGGGTGTACTCCGTGATCGGGGTACGCTTGCCGAAGCCGTTCTCGGTGGCGGTCAGCACCGACTGCTGCTCGTTCTCGGCCACCAGCAGCGCGATCACGTTCTGCCCCTCTTCCAGGTTCATGCCGCGCACGCCGCGCGCCAGGCGGCCCATCGGACGCACGTCGTTCTCGTCGAAGCGCACCGCCTTGCCGGAGTCGGCGAACAGCATCACGTCGTGCTGGCCGTCGGTCAGCGCGGCGCCGGCCAGGAAGTCGCCCTCGTCCAGGTCGACCGCGATGATGCCGGCCTTGCGCACGTTGCTGAAGTCCTTCAGCGGCGTCTTCTTGACGGTGCCGAGCGAGGTCGCCATGAACACGTAATGGTCTTCCGGGAAGGTGCGGTTGTCGCCCGACAGCGGCAGGATGACCGTGATCTTCTCGTTGTCCTGCAGCGGGAACATGTTGACGATCGGCTTGCCGCGCGAGTTGCGCGAACCCTGCGGCACTTCCCATACCTTCAGCCAGTACATGCGGCCGCGGTTCGAGAAGCACAGCATGTAGTCGTGCGTATTCGCGATGAAGAGCTGGTCGATCCAGTCTTCGTCTTTGGTTGCCATCGCCTGCTTGCCGCGCCCGCCACGCTTTTGCGCGCGGTACTCGGCGATCGGCTGCGACTTCATGTAGCCGGTGTGCGACAGGGTCACGACCATGTCCTGCGGCGTGATCAGGTCTTCGGTATCGAGGTCGCTGGCGTTGTGCTCGATGGCCGAGCGGCGGCCGTCCTTGCCGTTTTCGGCGTAGTCGTTCTTGATCTGCACCATCTCGTCGCTGATGATGGTGGTCACGCGTTCCGGACGCGACAGGATGTCGAGCAGGTCGGCGATGTGGGCCATCACTTCCTTGTACTCGTTGACGATCTTGTCCTGCTCCAGGCCGGTCAGGCGCTGCAGGCGCATCTGCAGGATTTCCTGCGCCTGCTCGTCGGACAGCTTGTACATGCCGTCGGCCTGCATGCCGTAGTGCTTCGGCAGGTGCTCCGGGCGGAAGGCTTCGATGCCGCCGATCGTGCTGCCTTCGGCGGTACGCAGCAGCATCTCGCGCACCAGCGACGAATCCCAGGCGCGTCCCATCAGTCCGACCTTCGCCACCGGCGGCGTCGGCGCCGCCTTGATGATGGCGATGAAGTCGTCGATGTTCGCCAGCGCGACAGCGAGACCCTCGAGCATGTGCCCGCGCTCGCGCGCCTTGCGCAGTTCGAACACGGTGCGGCGCGTGACCACTTCGCGGCGGTGCGACAGGAAGCACTCGAGCATCTGCTTGAGGTTCAAGAGCTTCGGCTGGCCGTTCACCAGCGCCACCATGTTCATGCCGAAGGTGTCCTGCAACTGCGTCTGCTTGTACAGGTTGTTCAGCACCACTTCCGGCACTTCGCCGCGTTTCAGTTCGATCACCACGCGCATGCCCGACTTGTCGGACTCGTCGCGGATGTCGCTGATGCCTTCCAGCTTCTTGTCGCGCACGTTCTCGGCGATGCGCTCGAGCAGCGACTTTTTATTTACCTGGTACGGCAGCTCGTCGATGATGATCGCGATGCGGCCGCCATCCTTGCCATATTCTTCGAAGTGGGTCTTGGCGCGCATCACCACGCGGCCACGGCCGGTGCGGTAACCGTCGCGCACGCCCGAGACGCCATAGATGATGCCGGCGGTCGGGAAGTCCGGCGCGGGGATCAGTTCGATCAGTTCGTCGATCGTGCACTCCGGGTTGCGCAGCAGGTGCTGGGCGCCGTTGATGACTTCCGAGAGGTTGTGCGGCGGGATGTTCGTCGCCATGCCGACCGCGATGCCGGAGGATCCGTTAATTAACAGATTCGGGATCTTGGTCGGCAGGACGGTCGGTTCCTTTTCCTTGCCATCGTAGTTCGGCTGGAAGTCGACCGTGTCCTTGTCGATGTCGGCCAGCAGTTCGCTGGCGATCTTGTCGAGGCGGCACTCGGTATAACGCATTGCCGCGGCGCTGTCGCCGTCGATCGAGCCGAAGTTGCCCTGGCCATCGACCAGCGTGTAGCGCAGCGAGAAATCCTGGGCCATGCGCACCAGGGTGTCGTAGATCGACGAGTCGCCGTGCGGGTGATACTTACCCATGGTGTCGCCAACCACGCGCGCGCACTTCACGTACGGACGGTTGTAGTTGTAATTACTCTCGTGCATCGAGAACAGGACGCGGCGATGCACCGGCTTCAGGCCATCGCGCACATCCGGCAGCGCACGGCCCACGATCACGCTCATCGCGTAATCGAGATAGCTCTTGCGCATCTCTTCTTCGAGGGAAATGGGGACTGTTTCTTTTGCGAATTGATCCATTGGGCGGGTCGACTGCTTTCTGGCTAATGGTTATGTTCCAACGGATGATTCTACCATGCACCTATACAGTGGGCGAGATTTGCCTAACTGACATCTTGCACGCTATTTTGTGCACTAATCGGCACACTTGTTGATTTGACACATGCATGTCATAAACCTCGGTCAAGCTAGCGGCGCCACTGACGAGATTGTTGCGAAGAAACAACACGTCGATTTCGGATGCACCATCATTGCGCAAGCGCAGTCCGTGCGGGTGGTGTGAATGTGGCAAAATGGCCGAGAAGTTAATTGCATGTTTCACAATGCGAAACAGACACGACCGCAAAAGGTGTTAGTATTCTGCCTACGTTGTCGTGAATGGTAATAGTTTCGCAGCGAAAAGATATAAAACCCGAAAGGATCAAAAAATATGAAGAAGATTGCAACCCTCATGCTCGCAGCTTCGGCAGCGATGGCTGGCAGTGCGTTCGCACAAAGCGCACCACCGTATGCGCCGCTGACGACCGACATTCAGGCGAACAAGCCGTACAGCGCCTACGTCCAGGACAGCCGCGGCGTGATCGCGCGCGATCCTTTCGGCCTGTGCTGGCGTACCGGCTACTGGACCCCGGCCGATGCGGTCCCAGGCTGCGATGCACCACTGTGCGTTCCACCTGAAAAGCTCGAGAACGGCAAGTGCGTCGCTCCGCCGCCACCGCCAGTCGAAGCTCCGCCTCCAACCCAGGCACCAACCCCGCCGGCGGCGCCAGTGCCGACCTCGGAAAAGGTGAGCTACTCGGCTGACGCCTTCTTCGATTTCGACAAGGCCGTCCTCAAGCCTGAAGGCAAGGCATCGCTCGACGAGCTGACCTCGAAGCTGGGCGACATGAACCTGGAAGTCATCATCGCCGTCGGCCACACCGACTCGATCGGCACCGATGCCTACAACCAGAAACTGTCGATCCGCCGCGCTGAATCGGTCAAGGCCTACCTGCAGGGCAAGGGCATCGACGCCAACCGCGTCTACACCGAAGGCAAGGGCGAGAAGCAGCCGGTTGCAGACAACAAAGACTCGGCTGGCCGCGCGAAGAACCGCCGCGTCGAGATCGAAGTCGTCGGCACCCGCAGCCGTCCGCAGTAATCTTGCTTGATCCAAAAGACCCCGCTGCGGCGGGGTTTTTTTTCGCCGATTCTTTTTGTCCGTCGCAGGACAAACTTTCCCGTTATTATTCCGACCTATGACTACGAACGCCGATCCCCTCGAAATCAACAAATTCAGCGAGCTGGCCCACCGCTGGTGGGACCCCACGTCCGAATTCCGCCCACTGCACGAAATCAATCCGCTGCGCCTGGAATGGATCAACGCGCGCGCGCCCCTGGCCGGCAAGAACGTGATCGACATCGGTTGCGGCGGCGGCGTGTTGTCCGAATCGATGGCGCGCAAGGGTGCGAAAGTGACCGGCATCGACCTGTCGAAAAAGGCGCTGAAAGTCGCCGACCTGCACGGCCTGGAGTCCGGCGTCGACGTCCGCTATAAACTCATCGCCGCCGAAGACATGGCGCTTGAGGAACCGGGCCAGTACGACGTCGTCACCTGCATGGAAATGCTCGAACACGTGCCGGATCCGGCCTCGATCGTGCGCGCCGCCGCCGCGCTGGTGAAACCGGGTGGACACCTGTTCTTCTCGACCATCAACCGCAATCCGAAAGCGTATTTGCTCGCCGTGATCGGCGCCGAATACGTGCTGCGCATGCTGCCGCGCGGTACCCACGACTACGGCAAGTTCCTGACGCCGGCCGAACTCTCGCAATTCATGCGCGCCGCCGGCCTGCAGGTCGAAGGCATGAAGGGCCTGACCTATAATCCGCTGACCAAGATCTACTCGCTCAACAACGACACCGATGTGAATTACATGGTGGCCTGCACGAAACCAATCTGACGCTTTCGATTCGATGACCTCCCCTGCCTCCCTTTCAGCGCCGCGCGCCGTCCTGTTCGACCTCGACGGCACGCTGGCCGACACCGCGCCCGACCTCGCCGCCGCCGTCAACTGGCTGCGCACCGAGCGCGGCCTGGCGCCCACGCCCTACAGCGTGCTGCGCCCGACCGCCTCAGCCGGCGCGCGCGGCATGATCGGCGCCGCCTTTGGCCTGGCGCCGGGCGACGACGGTTACGAGGAATTGCGTGTCCAATGGTTCGACCGCTACCAGGACCACATGGCGGAAGCGAGCGGGCTATTCGAGGGCGTCGATGCACTGTTGCAGGGCATCGAGGACGCCGGCATGGCCTGGGGCGTGGTCACCAACAAGCCGGCGCGCTTCACCGATCCGCTGATCCCGCAGATCGGGCTGGCGCACGCCGGCTGCATCGTCTCGGGCGACACCATGCCGTTCGCGAAACCACACCCGGCGCCCCTGCTCGAAGGCGCGCGCCGTCTCGATATCGCACCAAGCGCCTGCTGGTACGTCGGCGACGACCTGCGCGACATCGAAGCCGGCCGCGCCGCCGGCATGCTGACGGTCGCCTGCGCCTGGGGCTACTGCGGCGCGATCGAACCGCAGACCTGGGGCGCCGACTACCTGTGCGCCACGCCGCTTGACCTGCTGGAGTTACTGCGTAGCGTCGCTCTTGCGCCGGCCGTTGCCCAGGCTTAACCTTACATTTGGTTACGACTGATACCGGTTTCTGTCTACCGTGTAACTGTCGTAATCCGTAATCTGCATCCATCGACAACGCAACAACAGATGGAGCAGACCATGAACACCACCGCAACCGCCACCCGCATTCATCCCCTGATGGCCACCGCATCCGTGTCGGTGATCATCGTCAGCCTGACCGGCGCCGCCGCCATCACCGGCATGCTGCCATCGTCGCGCAGCGCCCCCGAACCGCAAGCCGTGCTGGCCCCCACCGCCGCCACCCCGCTCGCCCCAACCCAGCTGCAGGCCGCGATGCAGACCCAGGCGCAGTACGCCGCCCCGGTCCAGCCCGCCCCGATGGTCGTGAGTGCCGCACCAGGCACGACCACCTACATCCAGGCCGCCAACACCCCGGCCGCCCCGGTCGTCATCGTCAAGCAGGAACCGGCCCCGGTCGTCAAGCAAGCCCCGGCACCGAAGCCGCGCGTCGTCGAACGCGTGGTCGAGCGCCGCATCGTCGAACACCGCCCTGCTCCACAGACAGTGCGCTACGAAGAGCCGACCTACCGCCAGGCCCCAGCACCAGCCCAGCCAAGCTACGTCGGCATCGGCACCGGTGCCGTCATCGGCGGCCTGATCGGCAACCAGGTCGGCGGCGGCAACGGCAAGAAGCTGGCCACCCTCGCCGGCATCATCGGCGGCGGCTACCTCGGCAATGAAGTCGCCAAGCGTAACGGCCAGTAATAGCGGAGACGGTCGCGTACCGTAGGGTGGGCTCCCGAGCCCACGCGTACGTGCCCACGAGTACCCGACCATTTCCTTCCACCGCCAAACGCCTTTGTAGGGTGGGCGCCCCGAGCCCACGCCGTGTCGCAGCCAAAACACACCCACTTGCAACAGTCTGTAACGCCACGGGGCACGGTTGAATCGAGGCCTGTGCAGACCCTGCACACCGCCCGCGATTGGAGTACAATGGAGTTTCGTTGGGGGCGACCTGGTTTCGACGTGGGTTGCAAAGCAGCGCAGGGCATACCGAGGACTGGTTACCTCGTAAATACATCCAGAAATCAATAACTGCAAACGATAACTCGTACGCACTCGCAGCTTAATTGCTGCTAGCTCTACACTACCTCGCCTCTGGGGTGGGCCGCAAGGCAAGTAGAGTCATTTACAGAGGCTAGGACTCAACCGGGTTACTTGGTTGCTTCCGAAATTTAAGGTAACTCGCTGGTACGCAGGGTGCACATCCCCGTCGTGCCGGTCAAANCTCCGCCTCCACCACCGCACAAAAAAACAAGGCCCCCCGGCGAAAGCCGGGGGGCCTTGTTTTTTGTGCGGTGTTGTTTGGGCGGAGGGAATCGAATCCGAGTCCGGCACGGACGAGGGGCGAGCAGGGGTTTCGAGCCGCGCGAGCGACGAGCCTGCGAGCGACGTTGCGCCTCCGGGCGCAACGGCTATCCGATCCGCCTGACTAAAGAAAATCGCGCAGCGATTTTTTGCCCTCCGCTGCTCAGCCTGCAGCTCCTACCCATCACACCCCACTTAGTATCCCAAACAGCTCGTCTGTGTTAGCATTTCCATAAAATTTCACCTTGGGAAACCCATGCTAAAACTTAGCAGCAAACAACGCACTTCCACCACCTCCTTTCTTCTGGCCCCAACGGAAGACGCCGTACTCAGCGGCCCCGAACTCGGCGGCGGCACCCTGCGTTTCGTTACCTTCACCCCCGACGAAACCCAGGACCTCAACACCGCCATGCAAGCCGTCCTGAAAGACGGCGTCGCCACCATCAAGCTGCCCTTGCTCAAGCAAGGCAGCTTCGCCACCGCGGTCGAACTCAAGCTGGGCAGTGCCGGCAAGCTGGCGGCGAAGATTGCAGGGCAGCCAGTCGGTGGCCACCTGATGGTGCACATCGATATCTTCCTCGACCGCGGCCCGAGTTTCGCGCAGCGCTGACCGCAACGCCCCTGCTCAGTCACAGCCGACGCCCATGAATTTTGATGCCGCCATCGCCCTTTGCCGCACCTTCCCCGGCGCCACCGAATCCACCAAATGGGGCAATGACCTGGTCTTTTCGGTTGGCGACAAGATGTTCGCCGTTACTAATCTGGGTGAGGCTACTGGCATGAGCTTCAAGGTCGAGGACGAGCGTTTCCTCGAATTGACGGATCGGCCGGGCATCATTCCGGCGCCGTATCTGGCGCGGGCGAAGTGGGTGTATGTGGAGGATGCGAAGGCGCTGGGCGACGAGGAGGCGGCGCAGTTGTTGCGCAGGTCGTATGCGCTGGTGTTTGGGAAGTTGACGAAGAAGGTGCAGCGGGAGATCGGCGGGAACGTGGCGTAAAGGATACGCCGCGTTGAGGCGTGTAGCGGTGACGTACGTGGGGCTGTTGCCGGCCCTGTTAGTGGCGCCTTTGATCCGCGTGGGCGGAGCCCACCCTACGGGAAGCGATCCGGGCCATAAACAGAAAGATACGCCGCGAGCCGACGACAGAACCCGTCGAGCCCACGCGGCGTGACGTCAGCAATTACGACGACGCCCCCATATTCGACAGGTCTGCCGACACCATCAAGGCCTTCATCAAGGCTTCGTTAAACGCCGGAATATCGTCCGGCTTGCGGCTGGTGATCAGCTTTTCGTCGATCACCACTTCCTGGTCGATCCACTCGGCGCCGGCCTGCTTCATGTCGTCCTGGATGTCGGGCCAGCTGGTGAGGTTTTTCGACTCGGCGATGCCGGCGTCGATCAGCACCCAAGGGGCGTGGCAGATCGCGGCGATCGGCTTGTCGGCGGCATAAAACTCCTTGATAAACGCGATCGACTCGGGACTCTTGCGCAGTGCGAGCGGGTTCTGTTCGCCGCCCGGCAGCAGCAGGGCGTCGAAATCGTTGGGGTGGGCGTCCTGGATGTTCATCTCGACCGGGAACAGGTCTCCCTTGTCGTCGTGGTTCATGCCCTGCACCGCTGCGCCGACGCCTTTCGGCGAAATCAGGACCACCTGTGCGCCCTGCTGTTCCAGGAATGTGCGCGGCCCGGTGTACTCGACCTGCTCGACGCCATCCGTCATCACGACGGCGACGCGCTTGCCGTCGAGCGGCCCGCGGTTCGCCTTTTCGTGGTCCGGTTCCTGCACTTCTACCTGATCTGTTGCCATGTAACCTCCCGATATGAACGTGTGTGAATCATCTGACACAATTCTAGGAGGACGCCCGCCTGGACGGCGCGCGCTTCAGGTGTCTTCAGCGATCCCTGATGCCGAGCGCATGCAGGCGGGCGCGCAGGCGGCGCACCTCGTCGGCGAGGTCGATCACGAGCGCGGCCAGTTCTTCGTCCGCGTCGAAATGGCGTTCCAGTTCGAGCAGGCGCCGCGCCCGCGCCAGGTCGCTGCTGCGAAAGCGCAGCGCCGCGGCCGGCGCCGAGACTGGGGCTGCCGTGCCGAGCACGCCAGCCTGCACGTGCCGCACCACCCAGTCGGGTTCGACGCGGCAGGCGCGGGCCAGTTCGATCATGTCGAGGGCAGCCTCGTCGAGCAAGACCCCGCTGACAGTCTGGTTCGAAAACATCGTCGGTTCCTCCTCAAGCATGGGTGCGTGGGTTAAAGGCGAGGTCGCGCGCCATGGCCTGGTAGAGCGCGCGTGCCTTGTCGCTGTTGGCCGGCGGCAGCACGACGTCGAGGATCAGGTACAGGTCGCCCGGGGTGGCGGCCGGGATGCCCTTGCCTTTCAGGCGCAGCTTGCGCCCGCTCTGCGAACCGGCGGGGATCGTCACCTCGACCGTGCCCGACGGCGTCGGCACCGCCACGCTGCCGCCCAGCGCCGCCTCCCAGGGCGTCACCGGCACGTTTTCGTAGACGTGCGCGCCGTCGATGCGATAACGCGGATCCGGGGCGAACTGGATTTCGAGATACAGGTCGCCGGCTCCGGCGCCGCCATGGCCCTCATGGCCCTGCCCCGCCAGGCGCAACTGCTGGCCCGGCGTCACGCCGCGCGGGATGTTCACGCTCAAAGTCTTTTCCTGCATCGTGGCGCGGCCCGCTCCCTCGGCCTTCGGCACGCGCAGGCTGACGGTACGGGTGGCGCCGCGGTAGGCGTCAAACAGGTCGATCGTGATGGCGGCATGGATATCGTCGCCGCGCATCTGGAAACCGCCGCCGCGGCGCGCGCGGCCCGCCTGGGCGAACAGGTCGGCGAAGAAGTCGTCGGCGCCGGCGCCGCCGAAATCGAAATGCTCGCTCCAGTCCGGCGGCGGATGGAACTGCTCGCCGGCACGATGGCCGCGCCCGAGCGCGTCGTAGGCGGCGCGTTTTTCCGCGTCGCCCAGCACGTCGTAGGCTTCGTTGATGTCCTTGGTTTTCGCGTCCGCGTCCGCGTGCTTGCTAACATCGGGGTGGTACTTGCGCACCATTTTCCGGTATGCCTTCTTGATGTCGTCCGCGGTCGCGCCTTTATCGACGCCGAGTGTCTGGTAATAGTCCTTGTATTCCACGAGCTTGCTCCTGGATTGTTGGATGAAGAAGTTGATGGGTATGTGATGCCTGCCAGCCCGGTTTTCAACGCCATCGGAGGCGCACACGGCGCCTTCGCAGCCTTAGCAATAAGACAGTAAAATCACGGGTTTCCGCACCCTGGTTTCACCCATGACTTCCACCACCATCACCGCCCCGCCCTCGCCTGTCCGCACGGAGATCGCCACCCTCTGGAAACTGTCCTGGCCGATGCTGGTCGGCCAGATGGCAACCGTAGGCATGGGCGTGGCCGACGTCGCGATGACCGGCCACGTGAGCGCGGAAGAGCTGGCCGCCGTGTCGCTGGGCGCGTCGGTGTGGTCGATCGTGCTGGTGACGGTGATGGGCATCATGATGTCGATTAACACCGTGGTCGCGCATGAAATCGGCGGCGGGCGCTACGACAAGATCCCGCACACGGTGCGCCAGGCGCTGTGGAAAGGCGCGGGCATCGGCCTGATCGCCTGCCTCGCGACCAACCTGTGCACGCTGCTGTTCGACCATATCGGCCTCGACCAGCACGTGGCCGACCGCGCCGCGCTGTTCCTGCACGTGACCAGCCTCGGCATGCCGGCCTTTGCCTGCTACCGCGCGCTGTACGGCTACACGACCAGCATCAACGAGACCAAGCCGATCATGATCATTGCGATCATGGGCTTGCTGTTCGTCGTGGCCAGCAACTGGCTGCTGGTGTTCGGCAACTGGGGCTTCCCGCAGATGGGTGCGGTCGGCTGCGCGGTGTCGACCGCGGCCGGCATGTGGCTGATGCTGGTTGCCATGGTGATCTGGGTGAAGGTCTCGCCGGTCTATCGCATGACCTATCCGTTCACCGGCTGGGAAGGTCCGGACTGGCAGGAAATCCGCCACATGCTGCATCTCGGCTTGCCGATCGGCGTCACCTATTTTGCCGAGGTCAGCGCCTTTGGCCTGATCAGCCTGATGGTGGCGCGCTTTGGCGTGGTGCAAGTGTCGGCGCACCAGATCGCGCTGAATTTTTCGTCGCTGGTGTTCATGGTGCCGCTCAGCTTCGGCATTGGCTTGCTGACCCGCGTCGGCCAGGCGATGGGCGAAGGCAATCCGCTGCGCGCGCAGTTCGTGGCGCGCGTGGGCGTGAGCATGTCGGTCGCGTTCGGCCTGTTGTCGGCCGCCTTCATTGCCCTGTTCCGCTGGGAAATCGCACGCGCCTACACCTCCGATCCGGCGGTGCAGGAAACCTGCGTGCACCTGCTGCTGTTCGCGGCGCTGTTCCAGCTGTCGGATGCGACCCAGGTGGCCACCGCCTCGGCCATCCGCGGCTACCAGGTGACGCGTCCGCCGATGATCATCCAGCTGGTCGCCTTCTGGGGTTTTAGTTTGCCGCTGGGCTATATCCTCGGCATCGCGCCGGGCTGGTTCCCGTGGTCCCCAAGTGCGCCGATGGAGTCGACCGGCTTCTGGATCGGGCTGGTGCTGGGCTTGACGATTGCCGCCGTGCTGCTGACCTGGTCGATGGAAAAGCTGTCGCGCCAAAAAGTGCGCGCCGTGACGTCCTGACCTTTGTGGTTTTCCCGGGGCGGAAGGCGCGGTACATACAGCTTTTAGCCCCGGACTCTGGTATCGTCTCGTCCGTTGCATAAAGCTAACTTTCATCGAGACAATCAATGCGCCTTCTCCTCTGCCTCCTGGCCGCGCTTGCGGCCGCGCCCGCATCCGCGGAACGCCTCACGCTCGACCGTATTCACGGCGAAACCTCGCTTGCCGGTCCTGGCGTCAAAGCCCTGCGCGTGTCGCCCGACGGCGAACGCGTGACTTTCCTGCGTGGCCGCGAGGACAACCAGTTCCAGCAAGACCTGTGGGAATACAACATGAAGGACAAGACCACGCGCCGCCTGGTCGACTCCAAGAAGCTGGTGCCGAACGAGAACCTGTCGCTCGAGGAAAAGGCGCGCCGCGAACGCGCGCGTACCGCCAGCCTGTCGGGCATCATTTCGTACAGCTGGTCGCCCGACGGCAAGCAATTGCTGGTGCCGATCGCCGGCGACCTGTACCTGGTCGATGTGGCAAAGCCGGATGCCGCGCGCAAGGTGGCATCGGGCAATGTGCTCGATCCAAAGATTTCGCCGAAGGGCCGCTACGTTTCCTTCGTGCGCAACCAGAACCTGGTCGTAATCGATTTAAAAACCGGCGCCGAGCGCCAGCTGACCCAGGACGGCAAGGGCACCGTGCACAACGGCGAAGCCGAGTTCGTGGCCCAGGAAGAAATGGACCAGCACACCGGTTACTACTGGGCGCCGGATGATTCCGCAATTGCCTACAAGCGCTACGACGAAGCGCCGGTGCCGGTGGTGCGCCGCTTCGAGATCTTTGCCGACCGCACCGAAGTGATCGACCAGCACTACCCTGCCGCCGGCGACCCGAACGTGCTGGTAGACCTGTTCATCGTCTCGCCGGAAACCGGTGCCTCGCGCAAGGTCGACCTCGGCGCCGAAAAGGACATCTACCTGGTCCGTGCCGACTGGAGCGCGGACAGCAAAACCCTGGTCTACCAGCGCCAGACGCGCGACCAGAAACGCCTCGACCTGGTGGCCGTCGACGCGGCCACGCTGGCGCAGCGCAACCTGCTCACCGAAACCTCGAAAACCTGGGTCAGCATCCACAACGACCTGCGCTTCCTGAAAAACCGCCAGGCCTTTATCTGGGCGTCAGAGCGCAGCGGCCGCAACCACCTGTATCTGTACGACCTGAACGGCAAGCTGCTGAACCCGATCTCGAGTGGCGAATGGGGCATCGACAACGTGCTCGCCGTCGACGAAGCGGCCGGCAAGGTGTACGTGTCGTCGAACAAGGACGCCGTCATCGACAAGCAGACCTATGCGCTGGCCCTGAACGGCAGCACGGCCGCCAAGCCCGCGCGCATCACCAGCGGCGACGGCTGGCATGAGGCGGCATTCGCCGGCAACGGCAAGATTTTCGTGGATACCTATTCGAGCCCGCGTACGCCGCCGCAAGTGTCGATCCGCAAGGCCGACGGCGCGATGGTGCAATGGCTGGAAAAGAACGAGCTGAACGCCAACCACCCGTTCGCGAAATTCCTGCCGGACCTGCTGCCGACCGAATACGGCACCATCGCCGCCAAGGATGGCCAGGCACTGCACTACTCGATGATCAAGCCGGCCAATTTCGATGCGACGAAAAAATACCCGGTCTTCCTGTTCACCTACGGCGGCCCGCACTCGCAGCGCGTCACCCGTACGTGGGGCAATTACTTCAACCAGTACATGGCGCAGCAGGGCTTCGTGGTGTTCACGCTGGACAACCGCGGTTCGAGCCGCCGTGAACGCGCGTTCACCGACGTCATCTATAACAACCTCGGCAAGAACGAAGTCGAAGACCAGGTCACCGGCATCGACTGGCTGGCGCAGCAGAGCTTTGTCGATGCGAAACGCGTCGGCGTGTTCGGCTGGAGCTATGGCGGCTACATGACGCTGCGCCTGCTGGCGGCCGCCTCGGACAAGATCGCGATGGGCGTGTCGGTGGCGCCGGTCACCGACTGGGCGCTGTACGACACCCATTACACCGAGCAATTTGTTGGCGGCACGCCGAAGTCGGACCCGGCAGCCTACGAGCGCAGCGGCGTGTTCGCGCACCTGGACGGGCTGAAGTCGCCGCTGCTGCTGGTGCACGGCATGGCCGACGATAACGTGCTGTTCACCAACAGCACGCGCCTGATCGACGAACTGGTCAAGCGCAACGTGCAGTTCGACCTGATGACCTACCCGGGCGCCAAGCACGGCATCTCCGGCCGCACCAGCCAGCGCCACGTGTATGGCCTGATCGAAAACTTCTTCAAGAAAAACCTGGGCGGCACCGCGCCGAACTAAGTTTTATCTTTACTCTCGAGAACCGGAACCTTGCGAAGGGTTCCGGTTTTTTTATTGTCTTTTTTCTCATCAGTTGCTTCGGATGTCATAAAATTTCCGACAACTCAACAATAAGTCAAGCTCAGGCGTCTCGTTTACGAGACAGCAAGAAATTTTTTTACGTAGGAACGATTTGCTGCAAACGCACTTTTTTCCTAGGAGGATTGTGACTTCCGATGGCATTTCCTGACATTTTTAGTAACAACTTCTGTCCACACGGAATTAATTCCTCAATGTATTCTCCGGTTTCCTGATCTGGGACACACATCGCAGCGAATCCGCTCTCCTGAGGACACATACCAATGCAAGCCATCCGTATCAGCCCTACCCGCCTTTCTCTCGCAGCCACCGCCCTGGTGATGGGCGCCGCAATCGCGGCCCCGGCATCGGCCGCTACCTTGAGCGTTGGCGCAGGCAAGACCTATGCGACGCCATGCCAGGCATTCGCAGCCTCCCGGGCCGGCGACGTCGTTGAAATCCAGGCTGCCACCTATACCGGTGACGTCTGCGGCATCTACACCAGCAACCTGACCATCCGCGGCATCAACGGCCGTCCGAAAATCAATGCCGGCGGCCGCAATGCCATGGGCAAGGCCACCTGGGTCGTGGTCGGCGGCAACGTCGTGATCGACAATGTGGAAATGTACGGCGCTGCCGTACCGGACCGCAACGGCGCGGCGCTGCGCCTGGAAGGTACCAACTTCACGCTGCGCAACTCGTTCTTGCACGACAACGAAAACGGCATCCTGAGCGGCGTGAACACGGCCAGCACCATCGTCCTCGAGAACAACGAGTTCGGCCACAACGGCTACGGCGACGGCTACAGCCACAACGTGTACATCGGCCAGGCCGCCAAGCTGACCTTCCGCTACAACTACTCGCACGATGCCAACGTCGGCCACAACCTCAAGACGCGCGCGCTGTACAACACCATCGCCTACAACCGCTTCTCGAGCCTGCGTCCGGGCGAGACCGGCAGCACCGCGGCGGGCAAGCCGAGCTACGAAGTCAATGTGCCGAACGGCGGTACGACTTACATCATCGGCAACGTCATCATGCAACCGGCGTCGGGCAACAACCCGGCCATGGTGTCGTATGGTGAAGAAGGCACGGGCGGCTACGCAACCGACCTGTACGTGGTCAACAATACGTTCGTGAACGACGACAGCCGCGGTACCTTCGTGACGGTGCGCAATGCCGCCACGCCAGCCCTGCTGACCAACAACCTGTTCAGCGGCTCGGGCGAGGTCACCACCCAGGCCAACGCGGTCCTGAAGACGAACTACCAGGCGCTGTCGATCGGTTTCGTCGACCGTGCGGGCTACGACCTGCGTCCGCTGTTCAGCAGCCTGATCGTGAATGCGGGTACGATTCCAGCCACGGCTATCGGCAAGGTATCGCTCACCCCGACGGCCAGCTACAGGCACGTCGCCGGTTCCACCCTGCGCGCGACGCTGGGCAAGAAGATCGACATCGGCGCTTACGAAGTCCAGTAAGCCCGACGGCAAGTGAGCAAAATAAAAAGCCCCGGCGTCGGACGCCGGGGCTTTTTTTCGTTCGCGGCGCCGCGCATGGCGGCGCGCGACATCAACGGGTGGCGTCGTTCAGCTTTTCTTTCACGTCGCCGAATTTTTCCTGGGTCTTGCCTTCGACCTGGTTCTTCAGGCCCTTGGCTTCCTGTTCGGTGTTGCCGACCAGCTTGCCGGCTTCTTCCTGAATCTTGCCGCCGATGTCTTGCAGTTTGCCTTCGACTTGGTCCTTGTTCATGATGATCTCCTTCGGTGGTTGCGTGGTCGGGTGACGACGCGATGGGTACAGAGTACGCCCCCCTGACTGCCGTAGTCCGTGCGGCCCTTCACATAGCTCGACAATATCTTCAGCGGGCCGGGTACTTCCACCCATGCGCCGGTTTGGCTTAACAAATGGTAATGTTTCATTATTGTTTTGTTAATGGAAACCATCATGCGCGAGCCTGCCTCCTCTTCTGTTCACTCTTCTGCCCGGCCCGTCGACGACACCGCGGACACGCCCGGCAGCTCCGGCCCGCAGCGCAGCCTGATGAAGCGCACCGCCCTGGTCGACGGCATCAGCGTGCTCTTCATTCTCGGCCTGGCCGCCGTCTGGTTCGCCGCCGACGCCCTGCTGCTGGTGTTCGCCTGCATCCTGTGCGCGGTGCTGCTGTACGAACTGTCCGACCGGCTCGCGCACCGGATCAAGCTCAAGCGGCAGTGGTCGCTGGCGCTGGTGGTCCTGCTGCTGTTCGCGGCGATCGGCCTGGGCGGCTGGGCGATGGCGCCGCAGATTTCCGAACAGTCGACCAAGCTCGCCGAAGCGGTGCCGAAGTCGCTGCAGCAATTGCAAAGCGCCGTCAACGAGCACCCGCTGCTGAAGAAAGTCTTGTCCGGCCTGCCGCCGCCGGAACAGATCGTCAAGCAGATGTCGTCGATGGTGCCGAATGCCGGGCTGTTCTTCACCGGCGTACTGGGCGCGATTGGCAACGTCGTCATCATCCTGTTCGTCGGCATCTATTTCGCCGCCTCGCCGCACCTGTATACGAGCGGCGCGATCAAGCTGGTGCCGCAATCGAAGCGCGGACGTGCGCGCCAGGTGTTGCAAAAGATCGGGCGTACGCTGGCGAGCTGGCTGCTGGGCAAATCGGTGTCTATGCTGATTGTCGGCACCGTGACCTCGATCGGCCTGTCGCTGCTGGGCGTGCCGCTGGCGCTGATCCTCGGCATCATTGCCGGGCTGCTCGATTTCGTGCCCTACCTGGGACCGATCATGGCCGGCGTGCCGGCGGTGCTGATCGCGTTCTCGATCAGCCCGGACCTGGCCCTGTACACGGTGCTGCTGTTCGCGGGGGTGCAGCTGGTGGAGGGCTATGTGCTGCAGCCGCTGATCGAATCGCGCGCTGTCGACCTGCCGCCGGCCCTGACCATCGTCATGCAGCTGGTGTTCGGGACGCTGTTCGGCTTTGCCGGGGTGGCGCTGGCGACGCCACTGGCGGCGGCCTTGAAGGTGCTGGTGCAGATGTTGTATGTGGAGGATGTGCTGGGGGATAAGGTGGAGGATGGGGAGAAGGCGTAAACGGTGCGTTTACCGGCGCGTTTGCGCTGATGCGAGCGTCGCGTATCGCCGCGTGGACGGCAGAGCCATCCCCCTACCGACTTGCCCTGACGTTTTTTTTTACATACTCTACGGTGGCGGTAGGGTGGACGGGGCCCCCCGTCCACGCGTCGATGTTAACGAGTGCTCAGCCGCAAACGCACCGCTACCCAACAACAAAAAAGCCGCGGCACGTCGCGGCTTTGTTATTCAAGGCTGGAAAAATCAGCTCCCTTTGACGATATCCTTCACATCGCCAGCTTTCTCCTGCACCTTGCCTTCGGCCTGGTTGGCTATCCCTTTGGACTGCTGCTCGCGGCTGCCGACGGCTTCGCCGACCTTTTCCTGGATCTTGCCGCCGATGTCCTTGGCCTTGCCCTTGATTTGGTCCTCGTTCATGATGAGTCCTCTTCGGTTTGAATCGAAGCCCTATCCTGGACCGGATCGCCCCCGGATTCTGTTCGCTGGATAACATTAGCGGGCTTGCGCCACAGGCTCGCCAGCCAGGGTTGCTGCGCGCGCGGCACGCCTGGTGGACGGTAGTAATGGTGCAGCGCAACGAATCCCGCCGCGACCAGGTAGCGCTCCCAGGCCGGATAGTCGTAATAGCTGCCATAACGCGGCCCGTTCCAGCCCTCCTCGTTGTGCCCGCGCGGGTTCGAGCTGAACAGTACGCCGCCGGGTTTCAGCGTGCCGTACAGCGCCGCCAGCACGGCGGGTAGCGCCGCTGACGGCACGTGAAACAGCGAGGCGTTGGCGA
Source organism: Massilia sp. CFBP 13721 (assembly GCF_014842025.1). Classification (GTDB taxonomy): domain Bacteria; phylum Pseudomonadota; class Gammaproteobacteria; order Burkholderiales; family Burkholderiaceae_D; genus Telluria. Next base: position 79,434 of record NZ_JACYUY010000021.1, on the reverse strand, counting down.
ACACGCCGTCGAACAGCGCCGGCGGCAGGTCCAGGTGCAGGAAATCCTGGTGCCAGACCTCGCAGCCGCTGTAGGCGCGTGCCATGGCCGCGAATTCGGCGGCGCCGTCGAGGCCGATGGCGCGGTGCCCGAGCCCGGTGAAAGTTTTCAGGTCACGCCCCGGGCCGCAGCCGAGGTCGAGCAGCGTGAACGGCGCCGGCGCCTCGATCGCCTCCAGTAGCGCCGTCACGTTCTGGCTGACGTCGTGGTCGATGGTGCCCGCAAAGAACCCCTGCGCATTGCGTTCGTAATGCGCGAGGGTGCGACGGGAAATATCATCCAGATGCGCGTCGAGGTCGTCGGTCATGAGATTACCAGATCTTCACCCGATCCTGCGGCGCCAGGTACAGCGCCTGCCCCGGCTTGACGTCGAAGGCCGAATACCACGCATCCAGGTTGCGCACGATATAGGTGCGGTACTGGGATGGCGCATGGCCGTCGGTCAGCACGGCGCGGCGCAGCGAGGCTTCGCGCGCCTTGCTGCGCCAGCCCTGGGCGAAGCCGGTGAAGAACTGGCGGTCCGCATCAGGCGTCTTGCCGGACGGCGTGGTCTTGAAGGCATCGTAGGCCGCCGCCACGCCGGCCAGGTCGGCCAGGTTTTCGCTCAGCGTCAGCTGGCCGTTCACCGCCAGGTCGGGGAAGGGTTTATAGGTGCCGTACTGTTCGACCAGCTTGTTCGAGGCGGTCTTGAAGTGCGCCAGGTCTTCTTTCGTCCACCAGTCGCGCAGGCGGCCCTGGGCGTCGAACTGGGCGCCCTGGTCGTCGAAGCTGTGGCTGATCTCGTGGCCGATGATCGAGCCGATCGCGCCATAGTTGGCGGCGTCCGAACCCTTCGGATCGAAGAATGGCGGCTGCAGGATCGCGGCCGGGAAGTTCATGGCATTTTGCAGCGGCAAATTGACGGCATTCACCAGCTGCGGCGGCATGGCCCACTCGGTGCGCTCGGGCTTGCGGCCCAGCTTGGCGAGTTCCTGCTTATAGTGGAATTCCTCGGCGCGCACCGTGTTGCCGAAGGCGTCGCCGGCAACGATGTTCAGGCCTTCATACGATTTCCATTTTTCCGGGTAACCGATGCCGACGTACATCCCCTTCACCTTGGCCTGGGCCTGGGCGCGCGTGGCCGGCGCCATCCAGTCGAGCTTCTCGATGCGGCGGCTGAAGGCGTCGATGATGTTCGCCACCATCGCCTGCACCCGCGCCTTGTTTTCGGCCGGGAAGTACTTGGCGACGTAGATCTTGCCCACCGCTTCGTCCATGGCATTGTTGGTGGCGCCCAGGGCGCGCTTCCAGCGTGCCGACTGCTGCGGCGTGCCGGACAGCGTCTTGCCGGTGAACTCGAAGCGCTGGTCGGAAATTGCCTTCGGCAGCAGGCTGGCGTACTGGTTCAGCTTGTGGAAGGCCAGGTAGTCGCGCCAGGTGGCGACGTCGGCATCCGCCAGCAGGCGAGCCGCGCCGGTGATGGCAGTCGGATGATAGACCTGGAAGCGCTCCTGCTTGTCAAGGCCCGCCGCCTTGAAGAAGGCCTTCCAGTCGATGCCCGGCGCCTTGGCGGCGAACTCTTTCATCGTCCAGACATTGTTCGACTTCTGGATGTTGGCTGAATCCTCGCGCGTGGCGTGGGTCTGCGCCAGCGCCAGCTCGAGCTCGAACACGCGCGCTGCGCGTTCGTCGCTCCGGTCCATGCCGGCCAGTTTGAGCATGGCGGCGATGTGCTGTTGGTACTTGGTGCGCAGCTCGGCCATCCGCGCATTGTTTTCCAGGTAATAGGCGCGGTCCGGCAAGCCGAGCCCACCCTGTAGCAGGTAAGGCAGATTACGCGACGGCTCGGTCAGGCCTTGCGCGACCCACAGACCGAACAGATTCTCGGTGAAGAAATTGGTCGAGTTCAGCGGGTCGACGTCGGCGCGGATCGAGCCGCCGAGCGCACGCACCAGCGCCGCCTTGTCCTTGATGCCGGCGATGCTGGTTAGCATCGGCTTGATCGGCGCCAGGCCGCGTTTTTCGATGCCGGCTTCGTCCATGTAGGATGCATAGAAATCGGCGACCTTGCGCGCCTCGGCGCTGGCGTTCTTGTCCGCGCCGACGTCCTCGATCATCTTGGCGATGCGGGTATTCGTGTCTTCGGCCAGCGCGCCCATCGCGCTCCAGGAACCGCGGTCGGCCGGGATCTCGGTCTTGGCGAGCCAGTCGCCATTGGCGTAGGTGAAGAAGTCTTCGCCCGGCAGTACGGTCATGGCCGGGGTTTTCGTGGCGGCGGGCTTTTCAACAGGCGGCGCGACGCCGGTCTGGGCAGCGGCAAAGCCTGGGGTAGCAACGGCGCCGGCGCACAGGGCGAGGACGATGGCGGTCTTGGTAGGGGTCCAACGAGTCTTCATGCTTTTCCTTGGTTGATCGATCGTTATAGTTTTATTGTTGTTGCGTTTGTAATGCGGCGCGTACCTGCGGCAGCAGGCGCGCCTTTTGCGCCGCGCGTACGCGAATGCCATTTCCCACCCGACGAGCTTCGACCAGCGCGTCCGGGCCGAAGTTCTGACCCACATACTGCTCCATCATATCCGCATGACGCGCATCAGACGATCCCGCCACGACCGAGGCGAGCGCGCGGTTGCGGCCGACGGCGTCGGCACTCTTGAGCAAAGCCTCGCGATGGGCGACCGCGAATTCCCAGGCCTGGTCGGGATGCTCGCGGCCGATGCTGGACACGATCATGGTCGACAGGTTGGCCGGTATCTCCGGCGAGACCGCCATGTTCAGCGCGCTTGCCGCCAGCGCCGGATCCTGCACCAGCGTCATTGCGCCACCAAAACGGTTGCGTTCCTCGTCGGTGCGGGCGGCGGCCACTTGCTTGCCGAGGGCGGCATAGGTGGCGCCGTCGGCATAGCGGCCGACCGTGCTGACGACGAAATCGAGCATTTCCGGGCTGACCGATGCCGGGTCGACCTGGAAGCGCGCGAAGCGCTGGCGCGCCTCTCGAATCGCGCCTTCGTCGCCGGCACGCGCAAGGCTCGACGCCAGCAACGCGCGCAGCTGGCGCTCTTCGGCTGCTTCGCCCGCCTTCGGTTCCCAGCCCAGCTGGGCAAAGCGCGGCTGCACGAAGCCGATCACGAAGCGCCGGATCAGCGCCTGCTCGGGTTCGCCGCGCGCGAGATTGTCGAGCGTGCCGAGGTTGCCCAGGATCGATTGCCATACCGCGAGGCGCGGCTCGTCGCCGTACTTGGCGACCAGCGCCATGTAGGCATCGAGCTGCATGCGCCCGGCCGCCACCAGGCTCCAGGTGTCGGTCAGGAGTTTCAGGCGCGTCGGATCCGGCAGGCGCGCCGCGTTCGCGGCCAGGGCGTCGAAGCTGGCGCGGTCGTACTGGATGCGGAAAAAGCCGACGCTGTGCGGATCGACCACCAGCGTGCCTTCGCAGCCGCCCTGCGTGATCGTGGTGCTGCGGTTGGCCAGCAACGTGTACCAGGCCTTGCCGTTGACGGTGCCGACCTGCAGCGGTACGGTCCACAGGCGGTTTTCAGGCGCCGGCTCGTCGAGGCGGTATTGCTCCTGCGCCAGCGTGACCTGGCGCTTGCCGTCGACGCAGGCCTGGCTCACCGAAATCAGGGGATAGCCCGGCTGGGTGGTCCAGTCGCCGGCGAGTTTACTGACCGGCTTGCCGGACGCCTTTTCGATCGCCGCCCACAGGTCGGCCGTGGTCGTGTTCGAATACTGGTGCTTGGCCATGTAGGCGCGGATACCCTTGCGGAACGGGTCTTCGCCGACATAGGCTTCGAGCATGCGCAGGAAGCCCTGCCCTTTTACATAGGTGATGGAGTCGAAGGCGCCGGCGGCCTGCTCTTCGTTGTCGATGCGGGTCTGGATCGGGTGCGTGGTCTTGCGCGCGTCGAGATTGAGTACCCCTTCACGCTCGGCGATGCCGTCCAGGTAGGGGCGCCATTCCGGGTGAAAATGTTCGGTGGCCTTGGACGCCATCCAGGAAGCAAACCCTTCGTTCAGCCACAGGTTGTCCCACCAGGCCATGGTGACCAGGTTGCCGAACCACTGGTGCGCCACCTCATGGGCATTGACCTCGAAAGTGAGTTTCTTGACGTTTTCCGGGCTCTTTTTCGGGTCGTACAGGAGCGTCGATTCGTTGTAGACGATGCCGCCCCAGTTTTCCATTGCACCATTGAACCCGCCGGGAATCGCGATCTGGTCGAGCTTGGCCAGCGGGTACGGCACACCAAAGTAATTGTTGTAGTAGCGCAGCAGGTCCTTGGTGGCTTGCAGCGGGAAGGCGGTCGCGCCGAGCTTGCCGGCGGTGGTGACGACGCCGATCTCGACGCCGTCCTGGCGCGCCGCCACGCGTTCCATTTCGCCCGCCACCAGCACCACCAGGTAGCTCGGCATCTTCGGGGTCGGCGCGAACGCAAAGCGCTGCATGCCGCCGGCGAGCTTTTCCTGCTTCTCGACCGGAGTGTTGGAGTAGGCCTTGAAGCTGGCGGGCACGTCGACCGTCAGCTTGAACTTTGCCCGGAAAGCGGGCTCGTCCCAGGTCGGCAACATGCGCCGGGCGTCGGACGGTTCCATCGTGGTGGCGATCAATTTCTTATCGGCGCCGTCGGCCTTGTAGCCCACCTGGAACAGGCCGCGCCCTTCGCGGTTGATCTGGCCGGAGAATGCCAGCGCCAGCACGTAGCGTCCGGGCGCCAGCGGCGCGCCGAGCTCGAAGGTGAGCGTTTCCTGCTTGTCGTCGAGCAGCGGCGTCAGCACGCGTTCGGCCATCCCGCGGCCGGACAGGGACGCGCGCTCGATGGCCAGGTTGGCGGCATTCAGAACGATGCGCGTCGTCGGCCGCAGTACCTCGATCTCGACGCGCTGGGTGCCGCGGAAGGTGTCCGCTTTCACGTCCGGCACCAGATGGGCGTCGTACAGCAGCGGGATGACGTCTTTCGGCAGCTTGCCGGGGGTGGCGGCGAACGAAAACGGCGCTTCGGCCTGGGCCGGGGCGTTGGTGAACGCCACGGCCAGTGCCAGGGCGAGGACGGGGGTGGCGCGGAATGCGCTTGGATGTCTCATGGTTCCCTCTTGCTTTCTTGTTATGTATTTCTGTGTGATGTGTTTCGACGTCGTGTGTGTCGCGCCTGGCGCAGCGACCCAGTAGGCACTGTACCGAAAGCGCTCGCCCGGCCAGCCTGGAATGCGACAGACGGCAAAACGACGCGCTGGACTGCATAATCCTGGCGCCACGGCGCAGTTGCCAACGCAGTTGCCAACGTGTCGAGAAAAATTTTCAATTATTTTTGCAAACACCCCTAAAGTTCGAGCGGCCTCTGCCGTAAAAGGAGGACAACCGGGAATCCGGCCGAAAAAAATTGTAGCGGTGTCAACATGACCTCCAACGACGTTCTCTCGATGTATGAAAATATTGCCGGCCTGACGGGCAAGATGGCGGTGGCAGCGCAATCGGGCGACTGGAACGGGTTCGACAGCCTGCAGGCGCAATGCGCGACCCAGGCCAGTGCAACGGCGACCGGCGTGCCGGCCCTGGAAGGCGCCAAGCGCCTGCGCAAGATCGACCTGCTGAAACAAATCATGGCCAACGACCGCGCCGTGCGCGACGTGACCGAACCGTGGATGGGCCAACTGGACCGCGCGCTGCGCGCGCACTGAACCGCCCTTCCCTCTTCGAAGAAAAGCGCCTGCGGGCGCTTTTTTTTTCGTCCTCATCCTTTGCGGGCACGCAACCGGATCCTGCCAGGCCCCCGCTACATTGACTTCTTCATGGAGGTACCGGCGCGGATCACATTGACATTGCTTGGAGAAAGATTTGATGAAGCACTATCTGGGCGTATTCTTTTTATGGATATGCCTCATCGGCAAAGTGGCTGTCGCAGGAAGCGCCGGCGCCTCCTGTGACGGCATGCGCCTCGCCGACCTCAGCGCCCGCGCCGGGCAGGACGACGTCAAGGCGCAGGAATTGCTGGGATGGTGCTACGCGGTCGGAAGAGGCGTGAAGGCGGACGCGCAACAGGCAGTGCGCTGGTTCAGCCGGGCGGCAGGCCAGGGCAGCGTCTTCTCCCAGCGCAAGCTCGCCACGGCATATGCCCAGGGCCTCGGCGTAGCGCAAGATTACGGGCTGGCGATCGATTGGCTTTCCCGTGTCGTCGAAGGAGGTCATGCCGACGTCAAGCTGGACCTGGCAAAGCTGTATCTCGAGCAGTCGCCACGGCGCGACGTGGCGCGCGCGCTTGCACTGGCCACGCCCTTTGCCGAAAAAGGTGTGCTCGATGCCCAGTTCTTATTGGGGCGCATCTACGGATCCCACCTTGACCCGCCCGACGTCGACCGGGCGCTCTCCTGGTACCGCAAGGCAGCCGAACGCGGCGATGCCGATGCCCAGAATAACCTGGGCATGCTCTACCTGCGCGGCAAAGGCGTGGCGCGCAATGCCGCGCTCGGCAACCAGTGGATCAGGCGCGCGGCCATGCAGGGCAATCCGACGGCCCAGTTCAACCTGGGGGTGGCGTGCCTGTACGGCGAAAGCACTGCCCGCGACGACAGGCAGGCGCTGTACTGGTTCGAACTGGCGGCGAGCAAAGGCTACCATCGCGCCTGGGATGAACTTGCAAGGATGTACGGCGATGGCCTGGGTGTGCCGCACAACACGGTGGCGGCGGCGGCGCTGCGCATGCTGGCGCAGCGCGGCGCAGATGGCGGGAATCGGGCATCGGCCGGCGCACAGCCGGACCCGCGCCTCACGCGCAAGGAACGGGAGCAGGCGCAGGGTCTTGCCGACGCGATTTTCCGGTCGAAGCAGCCGCTCGACACGCTGGCGCAGTTCCTCAAACAGGCACCTGGCGCGAGAAGTCACAGCCGCTGAACGCAGCCAGGACGGACGGGTTGTTGCCGGGTTGTTGCCGGGTTGTTGCCAATAAGGGGACAAAAATAAAGGCGCCCATTGGCGCCTTCGTTTTTTGCGGTGCGACTGCCATGCAATCGACCACATGAATTCGGAGAGCAACACCAGGAAACCTGGTGCCGCCTCTTTGCCGGTTGCATCCGGCGTCCTCTGCCGCTGTTGGCAGTCTGACCGCTTCCGAAAACAGGCGCCTTGCAGCGTACATCCGGTACCCGCGCCACACTATCGGTGGTGGCTGCGCCGGACTCTGTTCCGTTTTGTGGTTTTGATAACCAACGAGTTCAGTATAGCGCAAATTTTGCGCTTGTGTAGACCAATTGTGCGCGCCCTGTCGAGCACCGTTTCAGGCGCTCACAGGTGCCTTCTTTTGTACCTTACTGCGGCTGTGAAACCACCTCGTCCGGGGCCTCCGGCGCTTGCGCAGCCGCTGCTGCCTCAGGCGCTGCCTTGGCGCGCCCGGGCATCAGGCGCGCCTTGACCGCCGCCATGAAATGCGGTTTCGGCGAACCGTCGGCCGCCGCCTTGGGCAGCTTGGCCGGCTTGTGCTCGGGTGGAATCTTGCCGAAGCGCGAACGCTTGCGCCTGCCCAGCAGCGCCAGCACCAGCCCGGCAATGGCGGCCACGGCTGCGACGCCGGCGCCGATGAGCAGCCACGGAGTCTCCGCTTGCGGCGGCTCGGGCTTCTTCGGCTTGCGGTGGATGCGCGGCGCACCTTTGGGAGCGTCTTTTGCGGCTTCCTTCGGGGTTTGCTTCGCCGTCGGGGCTAGCGCAGCCGCCTCGGGCGCGGCCGGCGGCGTTACCGCGGCCCCGGCCTCGGCCTGAGGCAATGCAGTACCCGCACTTGCCTGTAACACCTTTACTTTATCTTCGAGCTGGCCCAGCTGATGGTGCAGGGCTGCATTCTTTTCGCCCAGCGCCACGCAGGCGTTCAGGGGCGCACTGGCCACTTGCGGGGCACAGCTCGGCGCTTCGACGGGCGCGGCCATGCTTGGCCTGGCCTGGTGCAGCGGCTTTGGCGCCACCTTGGGCTTGGGTGCGGGCTTGGGTGTACTTTTGCGCACGATGGGCACCGCCGGATGCCCGCCCTCTTCCACGTATTCCTCGCCTGCCTGCAGGGCGGCGGCCGGACGCGGCGCCGGCGCGGGCTTGCGCGCCGGCGCAGGACGCGCCAGGGCCTGGGCTACTGCCGGCTGAATCGCCGCTTCACGCAGGGGAAGCGGTGCGGGCGCCGGTGCGGGCGCAGATGCGGGTGTGGGTGCGGACACGGGCACCGGGACTGAGATCGGGTTCGGATCCGGCGTCAGCCACAGCGTCACCAGGCGCACACTGCGCTGGCCGGCGTCGATCAGTTCCAGGTAGACGTGCAGGTGGCGGCCCTCGACCGGCTTGAGGGAAGTCAGATGCAGGAACTGGCGGCCATCGCGCCGCGTCACACGCATGTCGAGGCTAGAGAGGACCGGCGGCATGGCGATGTTCGCGCCGCGGTACACGTCTGCATTAGCCAGGCGCACCGCCACCGGCGTGCCCGGATCTTCGACCAGGGTCAGTTCGACGTCCGCCACCAGCGCCTGTCCGATGTGGGACAGCACCCGGGCTTCGCCCAGTTCAGCCGCATGGCTGGCTGCGGTGGCGCCGGCAAGCAGCAGTGTCGTCAGGATGTGGGAGGTGCGCAGTGCCATGAAAGGGAAGAATTTGTAGCCTAAGCGTAATTAACGGGTGTTCGGATACACTCTTTAGCTCCCGCATCGAAATAAATAACAGGACAAGTTCATGGAAAACCGGATAGAAAAAGACAGTTTCGGCCCGATTGACGTCCCGGCCGACCGCCTCTGGGGTGCCCAGACACAACGTTCGCTGCACCATTTCCACATCTCGACCGAACGCATGGCGCCGGAACTGGTTGCTGCGCTGGCCCAGGTCAAGCGCGCCGCGGCGGCAGTGAACCGTTCGCTCGGCAAGCTGCCGAAGGACAAGGCCGACGCCATCATCGCCGCCGCCGACGAAGTGCTCGAGGGGCGCTATCCGGACGAATTCCCGCTGGCCGTCTGGCAGACCGGTTCCGGCACGCAAAGCAACATGAACATGAACGAGGTGCTGGCCAACCGCGCGTCCGAACTGGCCGGCGGCGAACGCGGCCAGACGCGTCTGCTGCATCCGAACGACCACGTCAACATGGGCCAGTCGTCGAACGACATCTTTCCCACCGCCATGCACGTGGCGGCGGCGCTGGCAGTATCGAAAGACGTGCTGCCCTCGCTGGCGCGCCTGCGCGCAACGCTGCAGATCAAGGCGCGCGACTTTGACGACATCGTCAAGATCGGCCGCACCCACCTGCAGGACGCCACGCCACTCACGCTGGGCCAGGAGTTTTCCGGCTACGTCGCCCAGCTCGAATTTGCCGAAGGCGCGATCCGCGCGTCGCTGCCCGGCCTGCTGGCACTGGCGGCCGGCGGCACGGCGGTCGGCACCGGCCTGAACGCCCACCCCGACTTCGCCCCGCGCATCGCCGCCGAACTCGGTTCGCGCACGGGCCTGGCGTTCAAGACGGCGCCCAACAAGTTCGCGGCGCTGGCCGGGCACGACGCGCTGGTCGCCAGCCACGGCGCCTTCAAGACGCTCGCCACCGCGCTCATGAAAATCGCCAACGACGTGCGCTGGATGGCGTCCGGTCCGCGCTCGGGCCTGGGCGAAATCACGATCCCGGAAAACGAACCGGGCAGCTCGATCATGCCGGGCAAGGTCAATCCGACCCAGTGCGAAGCGCTCACCATGCTGTGCTGCCAGGTCTTCGGCAACGACGTCGCGCTGACGGTCGGCGCCTCGCAGGGCAATTTCGAACTGAACGTGTTCAAGCCGATGATCGCGCATAACTTCCTGCAGAGCGCGCGTTTGCTGGCCGACGGCATGCGTTCCTTCGAAGAGCATTGCGCGCGCGGCATCCAGCCCAACCACGCCCGCATCGGCGAGCTGATGGAGCGCTCGCTGATGCTGGTGACCGCACTGGCCCCGCACATCGGGTATGATGCCGCCGCCCAGATTGCCAAGCATGCCCAGCACGAGGGCATCACCCTGCGCGAGTCGGCGCGGCAGTCGGGACTGGTCAGCGAAGAACAGTTCGACCAGTGGATCGTTCCGATGGATATGACACGGCCCGATCCGGAGTAAGTGTTCCCTGCGGCGCACTGTTGAGTTTGCCTTGGTTGCGCCTTGGCAAGCTCAACCGTGCGCCGTGCAATTTTTCCTGAGGATAGTATGCAAAAGACAACTTTCGAACTGACATCCGAGTTCGTCGAACTCAACCAGCTGCTGAAACTGGTCGGCCTGGTCGACAGCGGCGGCGCCGGCAAGAACATGGTAGCCAGCGGTGTGGTGTCGGTCGATGGCAAGAAGGAACTGCGCAAGACCGCAAAGATTCGCACCGGACAGACCGTGACCGTGGGCGACGTGCGGATTTCCGTGCAGTAGGCGGACTACCGGCCTCTACGGCGCACGTTTGCGCGCAGACAAACGCGACCGGTGGTCCTTGTTTTAATTTTAAGACGTGACCAACCGTCTTTTAAGGGTGAAGGCAATGGAAACCCCGGAAGAAAACCCGCAAACGCAGGAAAGGCTGATCGGCGACCTGCGCCTCGTCATCGAGAACGCGCAAGAATTGCTGAAAAACACCGATCAATACACGAGCGTCCTCTACCAGAACGCGCGCGCCAAGCTGGCCATGGCCCTGAATGCCGCCAACGAAGAGCTCGAGCGCTTCGAAGACGCGCAACTGTGCCGCATGATGGAAGCGACCCGCCTCGCGACCGAGCATTGCGCCGGCATCACCGGCGAAGAGCGCATCCTGCGCGCTTTCCATTGAGTTCACCGCGGCGCCGGCCTGGCGCCGCGTTATTCCTTCGGACGCCCTGTGCGGTGTCGCGAACGACCTTGCCTGATCAGGCGATTTCTTCCGGTATTCGTAGGGTGGACTCCTGAGTCCACGCGGTACGGCGCCTGCGTAACGACGAAGCAAACGATGTACCGCGTGCGCTCGAAAGCGCACCCTACGAGTTCTTTCTAACGGCGCCGTCAAGGATTAACCAGTACACCCGTGGAGTCAGGACTCCACCCTACAAAAGCTGCAGTTCGTCGAGGCTCAAGCCGTGGTATTGATCGTCTTGCCCAGGTGCGCCGGCAGGTTCTGCGCCGGCTGGGGCGGGGTGATGCCGGAGAGAAGCTGGCTCATGTGCGCCTGTTGCATGTCCTGCTGCTTCTTCAGCATGGTGACTGCCACTTCGTCTTTCCGGCCGGTCTCTGCAATAGTAGTGGACAACTTGGCGATGCTGGTGACGTCCATGACGGTCTCCTGTTGAGGGTTATCCGTCATTAACGGTTATTTCGCTGGAAACTTTAGGCGTGCTTATCCAACCATGCGCTGAGCCAACGCAAGACGTCCTCCGGCGCATTCAGGTCGAGCCAGGCGGCGCGGACGCCCGGCGGCGCCGGGCCGTCGGAGGCCACCGCCACCACCTGCGGATCGTCGGGGTACAGCGGCGCGCGTCCCAGCGCCGGGCGATAGACCTCGAGCTTGGGCAGCGGCTCCCATTTGTAGCCCTCGACCAGGGTCAGGTCGGCCGGCGCCAGGCGCGCCAGTTGTTCGGCCAGGGGCGGTTCCGCCGCCCCGCGCAGTTCGCGCAGGATGGCGTAGCGGTAGGGCGAGGCGATCATGACCTCGGCCGCGCCGGCCATGCGCAGGCGCGCGCTGTCTTTGCGCGGTGGCTCGAGTTCGATGTCGTGGTGGCTGTGCTTGACCACGTTGACGCGCAGACCACGCGCCGCCAGGCTCCCAACGAGAAACTCGAGCAGGGTCGTCTTGCCGCTGCCCGACCAGCCGACCACGGCCAGCACGGCAGGTGTACGGGCAACAGCATGCGCAGACACGGGATCAGTAACCGACACGATAGCGGGTACCCCGGTAATTCATCACCGCGTATTTCGGCATCAGGCGCTCCAGCACCAGGCCGGGCGCCACCTCTTCGCCTTCGCGGCGCAGCGTCTTGTCGATCAGCAGCAGCCGGTCGGCGGGATTGGGCGAATAGATGTAGCCGCCGACGGCGACCTTCGGCACTTCGCGCTGTATCGCTTCGGGCAATTGCTGCAGCGTGCGCAGGGTTTCTTCGGCGACCGGATCTGCGGCGCGTGCCGGTGCCGCCGGCGGCTCGGGGGCGCGTGCCGGCGCCGGCAGGTAGACCGCTTCGGGCGCTGCGTCGCGCGCGGCGGGCGCCGCTGGGGATGCGACCGGAATACGCGGCGCTGCAGACGCAGCCGATGCCGGGGGTGCGGCAGGCCGCGCGGCAGCTGGCGGCGGGGCTGGTGCGGCGACCGGCGATGGAGCTTGCGGCGTAACGGCAGCCGCACCGTTCATCTGGCTGGCGCGCGGTGGCGCACTTGGCGCCACCTGCGTGTCGACAACCGGAGGCGCATCCGCCACAGCAACCGACGGCACCGCTGGCGCCGGCGCCGGCGCCGCAGGCGGCGCAGCGCCTTGCATGGCCATGTTGCCGGCCGTCGTACTCGCCTGCGCCAGCACCGCCGGCTCCCCTCCGGGCGTGTTGGAACGCCACACGATCCCCATCACCAGGGCCGCGGCGACGGCGCCCGCCCCCAGGCCGATCAGCAGTGGCTTGCGGCTGGCCGTGGCGGCGGCGGCCGGCACGTGCACCGGGGCCGGCGCATGGATATCGGGCGCATTGCCCAGCTGGCGTTCGGCTTGTGCTTTTTTGAGTGCTTCGAGAATGTACGACATTTAGTGTCCCGTCCCGGTGGCGGCGAGCAGGCGCGGCTCGGCGACCCCGCTCAGCTGGTTGAGGCGCATGTAGGTGCGCGGTCCGGCGACGCCGTCCGCCTTCAGGTTCTGTTTCGCCTGGAAGCTGCGCAGCAAATCCTGGGTGCGCGCATTGAACGGTTGCTGCGCCGGCGGCGCGGCGGCTCGGACGAGCTGGGCCAGGCGCGCGGCCAGCCAGTCGACGTCCGCGCCCTGGTCGCCCGGCGCCAGGTGGTCGCGGAAGGCGCGCGGCATTTTCCAGAAGGTCGTGTATTCGCCGGTAAAGCGCGGCACCAATGCGGCGAGCTCGACCCGTTCGCGTTTTCCTGCATCCTTCCCGCTACCCAGCAAGGTCACGCTGCGTTCGTCCATGCCGACCAGCACCGCATAGCTGGTGGAACGGCCCTCGCGCAGGGTGATCACGGCTGGGCGGTCGAGCTGGCGCAATTCGTAGATGCCGCCGCGGCCCGCATGGCAGCGCAAATCGAACCGGAACGCGACCTGGCAAGGTTCGCCGGCCGGCAAGGCGGCGCCCCAGAGCGTGCCGAGGGCGCGCAAGGCCGACGCTTCATCGGCGTGGGCGCGCGGCAAGGCGGTAGCCGGCGCCGCGGCGGGTGCGATCGTCCCCTTCGCCGCGACCACTGGCGCTTCCACCGGCGCGGCGCGGTGCGGCAGCACCTGCCAGGCGGCAGCCGCGCTGAGTGCGGCGCCGGCCAGCAGCGCGCCGGCCACCAGCGGCCAGCGTGCCGGACGCGCTGGCGCCGCCGCGTCTCCCGCAAACACTTCCTCGGCCGCCCTGGCCAGGATGGTGCGCGTCACCTCGCGGCTGTTTTCGACGTAGGCGCCGAGCAGCGCGCGGTCGCACAACAGGTTGATGCGGCGCGGCACACCACCGGTGAGGCGGTGCACCTGCGCCACGACCGCGGCCGGGAACACGGGTGCGCCCTGGCTTCCGGCCACCGCCATCCGATGCGCGATGTAGGCGCCCGTTTCGGGCTCGCTCAGCGGCCCCAGGTGGTAGCGCGCGATCACGCGCTGCGCCAGTTGCTCCAGTTCCGGACGCGCCAGCATGGTGCGCAATTCGGGCTGGCCGATCAGGATGATCTGCAGCAGCTTGCGCTCGCTGGTTTCCAGGTTGGTCAGCAGGCGCAGCTGTTCCAGCACGTCCGGCGCCAGGTTCTGGGCTTCGTCGATGACGAGCACGTTGTTGCGCCCTTGCGCGTGCGATTCCAGCAAATACGCGTTGATCGCATCGACATACCCCTTGACGCCCCCTTCCCCGCCGGGCGCGGCGATGCGGAACTCTTCGCAGACCGATTGCAGCAGTTCGCCCACGGTCAGCTTGGGGTTGAAGATATACGCCAGGCGGCAATTGTCGGGCACCTGTTCGATGAAGCAGCGGCAGACCGTGGTCTTGCCGGCGCCGATTTCCCCGGTCAGCAGCACGAAACCGCCGCCGCTGTTGATGCCGTACAGCAGGTGCGCCAGCGCCTCGCGGTGGCGCTCGCTCATGAACAGGTAGCGCGGGTCGGGGGCGATCGAGAACGGCGCCTGCTTCAGGTTGAAATAATTGGTGTACATGCGGAGCTAAGGACCTGGCGGAAGGGGTTTGTACCTCGCGCAGTATATTTTGGATTTATCGTTGTGATAAGCGATGACGCTGCCCGGATTCGACACCCGCAACGGCGTCTGCGACGCATCAACTGCTTTGTGGCGCACGCCCACCGCCGCGTGGATTGCCGCTTCCAGTTCTTCCGGCTTGCTGTCGATCACCGCGGCAATGAACACCGTCGGGTCGGTGTCGTCGCTGACCATCAGTTCGAGCACCTGCTTGCCCCACAGGGTCGCGTCGCCCTTGAACCAGAAGGCCCCGCCCTCGTGCTTGACGGCGGGACCGAAGGCAGCAGTCATATAGGAATGAAAAAAGGCGTTGTCGAGCTGGCTGCGGCACAGCAGCGCGCTGCCGATCACGGGGCCGAAGGTCGAGGGCAGCGCCTGCGCCGCCGAGCACGCGAGCGCCAGCAGCACGCTGGCGGCGGCGCGGCGCACCTGGGTCACAGCTTCGACAGCCAGTTGCGGTTGGCGGCGATTTTCGCCTTGGCCGATGCCGGCAAGGCCTCGTAGCAGCCGGGATGCTGCTTGAGCGCATTTTCGCGGACCTCTTTTTCGAGGCCATTCACGATAAACACGTAGACGGTAGCGCCCTCTCTGTTCTTGCGCGTGCCCATGTAACGAATCACTTGTTTCTCCTCACTCGACATGCGCATTATGACACTTGCGGCCGCCGAGGACAGCGCCGTCGCCGCGCGGTGACCTTTCAGACGCTTGCCGGACGCACCGGCCGCCACGCCGTATTGTTGTGCTCGAGCCACGCTGCGATCAGCTGGCGGTTGTCGTGCTGCCAGGGGTGGAAGGATGGCGAGAAATATTCCAGTGCCGGTTTCGGCAGGTGCCAGGCCAGTCCGTTGCGGCCGAACCAGATTTTCAAGGCATTGCCCCAGGTACGCGCCTTGAACAGTTGGCCGTCGCGATGCAGGTTGAAAGCGGTCTGCAAAAAGGTCTCGAAGGCAAACATGACGCTGACGTGCACGTACCAGAGCACGCGCCGCCAGTAGCCCCCGCCTGCCGCCCGGTAGGCGTCGAAGGCAACGCCCTTGTGTTCGGTTTCCTCGACCGCATGCCAGGACCAGACGGTGCGCATGCGCGGCTCGGCGCCTTCCAGCCATTCCGGGTGGCGCAGCACGCCGTCGGCCAGCATCGCCGTGTAATGCTCGAGCGCGCAGGTGATCGCCAGCCGGCTCAGCACGCTCATGCGGTCGATGCGGCGCATGCGCTTGCGGGTGGCAGCCTCGCGCGTGTACGGCAAGCCCTGGCGCTCGAGTTCCTTGTTGTACTGCACGTGGATGTGGCGGTGGGTCGCTTCCTGGCCGATGAAATCTTTTACTTCCGCACGCAGCGCCGGGTCTGTCAGGCATTCCTGCGGCACGGCGCGCACGGCGTCGATGAACAGTTGTTCGCCGAGCGGGAAACTCATCGACAAGGCGTTGAACAGCTGGGTGCGGTAGGCGTCGCCGCCATTCCAGTGGCGGCCGAAACCCTGCGACAGGTCGACCTCGATCTTGCGGATGGTGAGTGTGGACATGCGAAATCCTTTCGTCTGGCGGACGCACGCGGCACCGTTCGGCGCCCGTTTTCGATCGTCCATACCGTGATTTTGCACGTCTATCGGTTGGGCTGCACGCACCACCTCGCTTTGGCCTATCGTGCCTGTTCCCAGCCATACAAAAACAACAAAGGAAACCCATGAACATCAAGCACACCGCCCTCGCCGCCCTCTTCCTCTGCGCGGGTGTCTCCGGCATGCAGAGCGTGGCGGCCGAGCAGCCCCGCAGCAGCGCCGCTACCACCACCCAGCGCCCGGTCGGCGCCTTCAATGCCATCGAACTGGCGGGACCGTTTCGCGTCGTCGTGACCGAAGGCGCGCCGCGCCTGGAACTGTCGGGCGACCCGAAACAGCTGGCCGAGATCGAGACCGAAGTGCGCAACGGCACGCTGGTCGTACGCCAGCGTTCGCGTTCGGGCTGGAATTTCCACTTCGGCAAGCGCGACCAGCCCGAGACCGTCGTGCGCATCGGCGTCACCGGCCTGAAAAGCCTGACCAACAGCGGCAGCGGCGACGTCGAGCTGGACGCGGTCAGGGGCGAGCGCTTCGCGCTGACCGCGCACGGCCCGGGCGACATCCGTGCCCGTGGCGACGCCAAACTGTTCGAGGTGAACAGCAGCGGCAGCGGCGACGTCGACCTGCGCCAGGTAAAGGCGAACAATGTCGCACTGTCGATGTCCGGTCCCGGCGACGTGCGCCTGGGAAGTGTCGGGAACGAACTGACGGCGCGCCTGAGCGGCTCAGGCGACCTGGAAGCGCTGGAACTGCGCCTGGCGCGCGCCGTGGCCCAGGTCAGCGGCCCGGGCAGCGCCAGGCTGCGCGGCAGCGCGCGCGACCTGCGCGTCGAGATGAACGGTTCGGGCGACCTCGACGCCTGCGACCTGCAGGTTGAACAAGTCAACAGCCGCCAGAGCGGACCGGGCAATGCCTGCGTCGCCGGCGCCATCCGCCAGTTCGAGGCTGAAGTGAGCGGTTCCGGCGATCTCGAGGTCCGCGGCTTGCAGGCCGGCCGTGCCATGCTGCGCATGAGCGGCCCCGGCAGCGCGACCCTCGCCGGCAGCGCCGACGAACTGCGCGCCAACCTGAGCGGTTCGGGCGAACTCGATGGCGGTGGCTTGAGCGTGAAAAGCGCCACCATCGACAGCGGCGGCCCCGGCGACGTATCGCTGGCGCGCGTCACCGACACCCTCGACGCCTCGCTGCACGGTTCGGGCGACCTCAGCGCCAGCATCGACGGCAAGCGCGTGCAGCTCAAGATGCGCGGCCCCGGCAATGTCGAACTCGACGGCCGCGCCGAGCGCATCAGCGCCGAGCTCAGCGGTGCCGGCACGCTGCACGCGCGCCGCCTGACCGTACGCCAGACCGACATCGCCGTGCGCGGTCCCGGCAGCGCGGCGGTGAACCAGGTGCGCGAGGAAGCCGGCGGACGGCGCGAAGAGCTGGTGCAGGTCGAGCGTGGCGGGCAGCGCCGGCGCGACTGAGCGGTCTCCAGGTTCATGGCGGTCGGGGCGCGATCCACAGCGCCCGATAGCTGTCGGAGCGGTTCATGACCGACGCGCGCAGCTCGCGCAGGCGCTGCGGTCCCGGCTGGGCGGCGTGCTGGTTGAACGCGCTGTAACCGAGGCCGAGGCGCCCGCCCTCGACCGTGAAGCCGCTGAATTCGAGAATCGTGGGCAGGAAGTCGAAGTGCACCAGCTGCGCGCGGTTCCTGGCCGGCACCGCCGCGCCGATAAAGGCGTTGAACAGCGAGCGTTCCGGCAGGCGCGCGAGCTTGTGGGTCAGTGGATTGCGGCGCGCCAGGTGGTCGCCCAGGATCACGATATTCGTGTCCAGCAGATAGCCGCGCGCGGCGACATGCTCGACGAAGGCGGCGATGTCGCTGGCGCTGCAGCGGATCACGCCCTCGAAGCCGGCATGGCCGCGGCGCGCACAGCTGCGCGAGAGGTGGCCGAAGGGTTCGTGGCTGTCGACCGTCAGCAGCGTCAGGTTGAAAGGCTCGCCTGCCGCATGCAGTTCGCCGAGGCGCACGCGCGCACGGCTGAACAGGTCTTCGTCATACAAACCCCAACCGTTCATGGCGTTTTCCGGCACGCCGTCGCGCTGCCAATCCTCCCGTCCCAACACCTCGTGGTAGTGGTGGGCGCGTAAAAACTTCCCCTTCCCCGCGAACGTCGGCGAAGCCCCGCCCATGAACACGTTGCGGTAGCCGTGGCGGGCCAGGATATCGCTCAGGCAGACGGCGTTCGGCAGGAAGGCCTGCACCACGTCGCCTTGCGTGGTTTCGTCGAACACGGTGATGCGCTTGAGCGGCACGCCGCACTGGGTCGCCACCATGGCGGCGATCGTCCAGCCGGTGCCGGGCACCTGCTCGAACTGGGCGAAATGGCTGGCGTTGAGACTGCCGGCAGCGAGCTCGGTCAGGGGCGCGATCAGGTCGTCGCCAAAGACCGCGCGATCGCTGTAGCCCGCCTCCAGGCTCTCGACGTAGATCAGGATCAGGTTTTTCGGGTTGACGCCCTGCACTGCTACCCGGGCGGGCGGCACGTAATGCTGGCCGAAGTAATCGGGGCCGGCATTCGCGGCAACGAATTCCATGAGCGACAGCTGCGACAGCCAGAGGGCGATGGCCGCAACCAGCGCCGCGGCCGGCAGCGTGGCGCGCAGGCGCGCCGACAGCCACTTGCCGCGTGCAAGGACCCAGCGTTCCGCCAGCAGCACGCACACGAGCAGCAGCAGCGGCGCCACGACGCACCAGCGCACGAAGCGCCGCACCACGGCCGGATCGGACGCGCCCAGTCCCTCGGCGCCGAACTGCAGGTGGTAGCTGATCTGGTCGATGTCGGGCATGCCGAAATAGCGGTTGATCCAGTAGTTCCAGCACACCAGTAGGATGGCGACCAGGTAGACACCGCTGCGCATGACGGCGGCTGCGTGGTACACAAGTGTGCTGCTGAGAATCTTCATCGCTGGCGTGCGGGTCGTGGTCACCTCGAACTTGTAACCTGCCGTGCAAGCTGAGCGCATGCGGGGCGTCAGTCGTACTTGCCGAACTAAATGGACGTCGTTCGCGACACGAGCAAGCAGCAATAAAAAAGCACGCGGTCCGCAAAGGAGCGCGTGCTTTCATCGATTCCTTTGGTTGAATCGAATCAGCCCTTCACCGCCAGGGCCGGCCCCATCAGCGTAAATCCCTTCAAGGGCAGCCGCATCGACACCGCGGCCGCCGCCAGCAACAGCAAGCCCGCCGTACCGAACGCGACCCAGTGCGTGCCGAAGCGCTCGAAGGCCCAGCCGCCGAGCCAGGAACTGAGCATGGCGCCGACCTGGTGGCCGAGGTAGGCGGTGCCGTACATGAGGCCGACCAGGCGCACGCCGTAGATATCGGCCAGCATGGCCGAGGAAGTGGCGATGCTGCCCGCCCAGACCAGGCCACCGATGGCGGCGGCGATGTACAACTCCCAGTGGGTGCCGACCATGAGCAGCGCGAAAAAGCCCAGTCCACGCACGAAATAAATGGCGCCGAGGATGTTGCGGCGCGCCGTGCGGTCGGACAGCCGGCCCAGCACCAGCGTGCCGAGAATCGCCACCAGGCCGATCAGGCCGATGCCGTAGGAACTGGTCATGGCGTCGAAGCCATGGTCCATCAACATCGGTACGCCGTGGGTGCCCAGCAGGTTCATGCTGAAGCCGCAGGCGAACAGGCCGAACACGATTTTCAGGAACGGCGCGGTACGCACGGCGGCGGCGAAGCCGAGGCTGGCCTGGGCTGGCGGCGCCGTTTGCGGCATGCTGCCGGCCGCCGCCGGCAACAGGTCGGTGCCGGCCGGCGCGTCGTCGCGGATGATGAACAGTGCGGCCGGGATGGTGACCACGGCAAAGATGACGGCGAAACCCAGCAAGGTCTGCTGCCAGCCAACGCGGGCGATGGCCAAGGCGAGCACGGGCGTGAGCACCGCCATGCCGGCCATCGACCCGGTCGAGAGGAAGAACAGCGCCATGCCGCGCTGGCGCGTGAACCAGCGGCTGATGACCGGCGTCAGCGCCACCGGGCTGGTGAAGCCGAGGCCGAAGGACATCAGCACGCCGAAGGCAAGCAGGAAGGAGACCGGCGTGCGCGCCGTCACCGTCCACGCCGTCGACAGGAACACGATCGCCGTGCCGAGCAGGAGCACGAAACGCGTGCCGAGGCGCCCGACCAGGTAGCCGGCCAGCGGCATCGCCAGGCCGTAGCACAGCATGCCGACGCCGATGATCGAGGCCAGCAGGCTGCGGCTGAAACCCAGGTCTTCGGCCATCGGCAGGAAGAAGGGGCCGATGCCGAGGCGCATGCCGACGGTGAGCATGGTCAACAGGGTGGCGGCTGCAACGATGTTCCAACCGGGGTACCAAGGAGTGCGGGTCTTCATGAAATAGATTTGTCAGTGGAACGAGGTGCGCGGACAGCCGGCGGCGCCGATGCCCTTTCGACACTATATCGGAATTGTGAGCGAGCTCCGGCGCTGCCCGCTGCAGCCTTCAAGCCTGGTCGGCTGTTTCACGCACAACTGGCTGGCGCAAGCGCGCCGCACGCGCAGCCCACAGCAGCAGCGCACCGAACAGGCCGCAGGCGATCGGCGCGACGATTCCCAGCAAGGATGCGGCGGGAATGCACGAGATCGAAAACAAGGCCAGCGCGATCAGGTTGCGGCGGTGCGCGCCGCGCACTTCGGCCGGCGCCACGTCGGCGCGGATCAGCCCGCGGCGCATGGCCAGCAAGAAATACAGGGTTTGCGAGATCAGGATCAGTCCCAGCAAGGGCAAATACACCAGCAGCGCGGCCGTATTCCCGAGGAACATGTAGCGGCCGAACACGGCCGAGGCAAACGGAAACAGGCAGACCAGCGACAGGAAGGCGAGACTGCAACCGAGCAAGGCGCCATCGATCTCGCTGACCTTGTCCGAGAGCCGGTGATGCCAGATCCAGAACAGTCCAAGCAATGCAAAACTGACGAAATAGGCGCCGACGACGGAGCCATGGTGCATCAATGCGTGGATCAGTTCGCTCGCACTGCCGGGGTGCTCGAGTTCGGGCACCTTGATTTCCAGCGCCAGGATGGTCAGCGCAACGGCGAATACCCCGTCGATCAAGGGGTCCATCCGGTGCTTGGACAATTTGAATAGCGAACTCATACACCAAGTATCGTTTATTTTTGCTCTTTTGCAAATAATTCCGATGCCCGCCCTACATGTCCGGACCATCGTCGGCGAAAGGCTCGCCCGGCACGTAACGGAGGATGTCTCCCGGCTGGCAATCGAGCCGCTCGCAGATTTTTTCCAGCGTCGCAAAGCGCACGCCTTTTACCTTGCCCGACTTCAGCAGGCTCAGGTTCTGCTCGGTGATGCCGACATAGGCGGCCAGCTCCTTCGATTTCACCTTGCGCTGGGCCAGCAGGACGTCGAGTTCGATCACGATGGCCATCAGACGAAGCCCTCGTTGTCTTCGGCGATCCGGCGTGCCTCGTGCATCATCGACGCGACCACGAAGAACAGGGCGCAGATCAACACCAGCATCAGTTCTTCCGACGAGACCCCGACCTGCACGCCCTGCACGCCGCCGCCCAGGACATGGCGCCAGAGAAAGACGCGCAGCGCCGGCTCGATCACGGTCAGCACCAGCGTGCCCAGCAGCGCAGCGGCAAAGGCTTTCATGTGGCCGACGGTGCGCAGCGCGAACATGCGGCCGCCGGCGCAGGCTCCCAGCATGCGGTCCAGGCGCAGCAGCGCGTAGCCGAGCAGCAGCAAGGCAGGCAGCGCGCACAGGGCGCCGGCCCAGCGCAAATCTGGCGCCAGGCCGGCGACCGCATTTGTCTCCATTCCGCGCGGATAAAAATTCATGGTCACCGGTCCGACCTGGACCGGCTCGGGGAATATCCAGGACAGCAGGAAGTAGGCAAGCTGCAGCAAGGCCAGCAGGACCGACAGAAAACGCACAAGGCGGATGTGACGCCGTATTGACTTATCGTTAAACATTAATTTATTATCGTTTTACGTTAATTTTTTATTCCATAACAATCAGTATATCAGGAGGCATGATGCGAATTCCGCTGCTGGCAGTAGCGATGGGGTGTCTGGTGGCGGGATGCGCCCAGGTGCGCGTGACCGAGCGCCATTTCATCCGGCCCGATGCGGCTGGCAGCGTCATCGAACAGCGCCTGGCCAGCGCCGCCACCGACCTGGCGGTCGCGGGGCAGGACGGCGCGATGCTCAACGGCGTGCTGTTCGAACAGCCGGGTGCCCGCAGCACCATCCTCTACTTTGGCGGCAACATGTTCCACCTCGACCAGCACGGCGACGCATTGCTGCCCGTGTTGGGCGCCTGCGGCACCAATGTCGCGGTGTTCGACTACCGCGGCTACGGACGCAGCAGCGGCACGCCCACGGTCGCCAACATGCAGGCCGATGCGCTGGCCATCTTCGACGCGGTGAACGCGCGCTACCCGGGCCGCGTGATCGTGCACGGCCAGTCGCTCGGCGGCTTCATGGCCGCCCACGTCGCCGCGGCGCGGCCGGTGCTGGCGACGGTGCTGGAAACCACTGCCACCAGCGCCGAAGACCTGGTGTCGTCGAACATCCCGTGGTATGCCTGGCCCTTCGTGCGCATCGAGATGGACGCGTCGCTGCGCCAGGTCGACAACCGCAGCGCGGCCGCACGCTTCCAGTCACCGGCGCTGGTGATCACCGCCGGCCAGGACACCATGACGCCGCCCAAGCTGGGCAAGAAGGTGTTCGACGCCATCCCGCGCCAGGACAAGCAGTGGCTGCTGCTGGAAAAAGCCGGGCACAACAGCGCCCTGCGCAGCGAAGGCGCAGGCGCCGCCTACTGCCGCTTCGTACGCGGCGCCTGACCCGGTGCCCGCCATGCCGGCAGGGCTAGCCTCCGCCGGCATCGCCTGCTGGCATGGGTTTGCCTTGGCGGCCACCGTCTGTTGGTTAGTTACAAAATTGTTGGATGCAGGGCCGGCGCCAATATTTGCGACATCGTGTTTCGCAGCTCAGCAATACCACTTTGCATACCAGCGCCAGCCTTGCCGTTTCATAGGACGGCAGGACCGCCGACGCCCAGTCCCAATGGCCAGCGCACATGAAATACAATACCAATTAAATACCTGTTGACAAGCTCAACCCGCCTCCCTATAGTGCCCTGACCTCCCCGGCACTCATTTCCCCATGATCGAATATCTCATCGGCGTCGATGGCGGCGGCACCGGCACCCGCGTGCGCCTGACCGACCCCAACGGCGTCGAACTGGCGCAAGCATCCGGCGGTCCCTCCGGCCTTTCCCACGGTATCGCCAATGCCTGGACCACCATCCTCGGCGCCATCGGCGAAGCCTGCGCGGTGGCCGACGTCGGCTCCCCGCCCCTGTCCTCGATGGCGATCGGCCTCGGCCTGGCCGGCGTGCACAACAAGGACTGGGCGGCGCAATTCGTCGCCGCCGATCCCGGCTTTGCAGCGCTGGTGCTCGATACCGACGGCTTCAGCACCCTGATGGGCGCGCACGGCGGCAAGCCGGGCGCGATCGTGGCGATCGGCACCGGCAGCGTCGGCGAAGCGATGCTGGCGGACGGCAGCAAGGTCGAAGTCGGCGGCTGGGGCTTCCCGGCCGGCGACGAGGCCAGCGGCGCCTGGATGGGCTTGCGCGCGCTGAACCATATCGAGCAGGTGCTCGACGGCCGCGTGGCCGGCGGCGCGCTGGCGCGCGACGTGATCGCCGCCTGCGGCGGCAGCCGCGACGCGGTGCAGATCTGGCTGGGACGCGCCAACCAGACGGCCTATGCCGGCCTGGCGCGCTTCGTCGTCATGCACGCCGACGCCGACCCGGTCGCGCGCGCGATCCTGGAACACGCCGGCCAGGAAGTGGCGCAGATCGCCGAAGCCCTCGACCGCAGCCGCCGCCTGCCGCTGGCCCTGTGCGGCGGCCTGGGCGAGGTGCTGCTGGCTTACCTGCCGCCGGAAACGCGGGCGCGCTGCCTGCCGGCCCAGGGCGACTCCGCGCGCGGCGCCCTCTTCATGATCGAACGCCACCTGGAGCAGCACGGATGAACGGCAATATCCTCACCCCCGGCGGCTGGGTCCACGGCACGCTGCGCTTCGGCGCCACGGTCGACACCATCGAGGGCGACAAGGTCGATCCCGCCACCAACGCCGACGACTACATCCTGCCCGGCTTCATCGACCTGCACGTGCACGGCGGCGCCGGGCGCGACATGATGGAAGGCGGCGATGCGCCGCACGCGATCGCCGCCCTGCACGCGCGCCACGGCACCACCAGCCTGCTGGCCACCACCATGACCGCGCCGCCCGAGGACATCGAGCGCGCGCTGGGCGCCATCGGCGCCGCCTGCAGGGAGCGCGGCAAGCACGAAGCGCGCATCCTCGGCGTGCACCTGGAGGGGCCGTACATCAACGCCGCCAAACTGGGCGCGCAGCCGCCCTTTGCCAAGGAAGCCACGCTGGCCGAAGTCGAGGCCTACGAGCGCTTGGCGCCGCTGCGCGTGATCACGGTCGCGCCCGAGATCCACGGCCACCTGGAACTGGTGCGCACGCTCGCCGAAGAAGGCATCCGCGTGCAGATCGGCCATACCAGTGGCTCGTACGAGGATGGCGTGGCCGCGCTCGAACACGGCGCCGCCGGCTTTACCCACCTGTTCAATGCGATGCCCGGCCTGCACCACCGCGAACCGGGCATGGTCGGCGCCGCGCTGGCGCATGCGCAGTACGCCGAGATCATTCCCGACCTGCTGCACGTGCATCCGGGCGCGATCAAGGTGGCGCTGCGTTCGATCCCGCATCTGTTCTGCGTGACCGATTCGACGGCGGCCGCCGGCATGCCGGACGGCGAATACATGCTCGGGCGCCAGGTCGTCCATAAATGCATGGGCGGCGTGCGCCTGCTTGATGGCACCCTGGCCGGCTCCACGCTGACGATGGATGGCGCGCTGCGCAACCTGGTCAAGATCGGGCTGTCGATCGAAGAGGCCTCGCACCGCGTATCGACCAATGCCGCCGACTACCTCGGCGAAACCCGGCGCGGGCGCCTGGCGCCCGGCTGCCATGCCGACTTCGTCGTGCTCGACCGCGACCTGAACATCAAAGCCGTCTATATTGAAGGAGAAGCGCTGTGACCGAATCGACGACTTCGCTCATGCTGCAGGAAGCCATGTCCGCGGGCGATTGCGTCGCCCTGCAACTGTCGCAGGACGGCGAGCGCTATGCGGAACTGGGACGCACACTGCGCGCGGCCAGTTTCACCAGTGCCGTCACCGTCGCGCGCGGCAGCTCGGACCACGCGTCCGGCTATGTCGCCTACCTGATCATGTCGCGCATGGGGCGGCTGGTGACCTCGCTGCCGATGTCGCTGATCACGCTGTACAAATCGCCGCTGGTCACGCAGGGCACGCTGGCGATCGCGATTTCGCAGTCAGGCCAGAGCCCGGATGTGGTCGAACCGATCCAGTACTTCCGCGACGGCGGCGCCACCACGGTGGCGCTGGTGAACGACGCCGAATCGCCGCTGGCACAGAGCGCTGCCTGGACCATGCCCCTGCATGCGGGTAACGAGCACAGCGTGGCCGCCACCAAGAGTTTTATCACGAGCCTGGTCGCCGGTGCGCGCCTGGTGGCCGAATGGCAGGACGATGCCGAACTGAAGGCCGGCCTGGCCGCCCTGCCCGCCGACCTGCGCGCCGCCTCCCGGGTCGACTGGTCGGCCGCGATCGAGGTGCTGGCACCGGCGCGCAACATCATGGTGGTCGGACGCGGCATCAGCTTCCCGATTGCACTGGAAGCGGCGCTGAAATTCAAGGAAACCTCGGCCCTGCAGGCGGAAGCGTTTTCCGGCGCCGAGATCAAGCACGGCCCGATGGCGCTGATCGAAGACGGTTATCCCTTGCTGATCTTCGCCACGCGCGGACCGGCGCAGGCAGGCCTGGTGGCATTGGCGCTCGAAATGCGCGGGCGCGGTGCGCGCGTGCTGCTGGCCGCGCCCGAAGACGTCGCCGAACGCGACCTGACGCTGCCGGTGGCGGCCACGCCCGACCTCGACCCGATCGTCGCGATCCAGGCCTTTTATGTGATGGCAGCAAAACTGTCGAAAGCGCGCGGACTCGATCCGGACCGGCCGCGCCACCTGAGCAAAGTGACGAAGACGAATTAACGCCATGGACGACCTGAGACAACTCGCCGGACAGCTGATCATGGTGCGCCTGTTCGGCACCGAACTGGACGAAGACACCGCCGCTTTCCTGAAAAATAACCGCGTACGCGGCGCCTGCCTGTTCCGCCAGAACATGACGGATGCGGCGCAGCTGACACGTCTTACCGCCGGCCTGCGCGACGTCATGGGGCCGCAAGCCCTGATCGCGCTCGACCAGGAAGGCGGCGCCGTGGTGCGTTCGACCTGGGTGCCCGCGCCGCCGTCGGCGATGGCGCTGGGCGCGGCCAACGATCCCGAGCTGGCGCGCGAGGTTGGCGCCGCCGTGGCGCGCGCGGTGCGCTCGCTCGGTTTCAACTGGAACTTCGCGCCGGTGCTGGACCTGAACAACAACCCGCACAATCCCGTGATCGCCGAGCGCTCTTTCGGCGCCGATCCCGACACGGCCACGCGCATTGCCCTGGCCTGGATGGCAGGCAGCGAGCTTGAGGGCGTGGCCTGCTGCGTGAAGCACTTCCCCGGCCATGGCGACACCCACGTCGACTCGCACCGGGCGCTGCCGACCGTCGACAAGCCGCTGGCGGAACTGGAACGCTTCGAGTTCGCGCCCTTCCGCATGGCGGCCCAGGGAACCCGGGGTGGACACCCTGCACCGGCGATGATGACCGCCCACATCGTCTACCCCGCGCTCGACGCCGACTATCCGGCGACGATGTCGCGCACCATCCTGAGCGGCATCCTGCGCGAACAGTGGAATTACCAGGGCGTGGTCATTACCGACGGCATGGACATGCACGCGATCGCGCACCGCTACGGCGTCGGCCAGGCCGCCGTGCGTGCGCTGGTTGCGGGCGCCGACATGGTGATGGCGATCGGTTCGCGCGAAAACCAGGAGGAGACGGTTGCCGCGATCGCCGCCGCGATCGAGTCGGGCGAATTGCCGCTGGCCGAAGTGGAGGCACGCCTGGCGCGGCTGGACAAGCTGGCGGCGGCGTATCCAGCCGGCGGCACAGCGCGTCCGGCGGCGGGCATCGCGGCGGCGGGCGTTACCGCTGCGGCCAGTTGCGAGGTCATGACCGATGCCGCGCCTGGTGCCGCGCCTGGTCCGGATGAAGCGCCGATCTACTCCACCGACGACGCCGACCGCGCCCTGATGGCGCGCGCCTGGCAGCGCGGCCTGAGCAGCCGCGGCGCCGTGCGCCGTCCCGCGCCCGGCGCCCGCATCCGGCTGGTGGCGCGCCAGGACGTGGTCAGCGACGGCGTCTCGGAAGCCGGTGTGCCGGCGGCTGCCATCGCCGCCTCGCTGGCGCAACTGTTCGAGGTCGAGCTGGTCACCTTTGCCGACCCCGCCGGCTTCGACTGGCGCGCGCTGCCGCAGGATGGCCGCTTCACGATCCTGGCCTCGACCTCGCGCCGCCGCTACGACCCGGCCCTGCGCGCAAGCTGGCATCCCGACCTGCACCTGGCGCTGTGGAACCCCTACCAGGCGCTCGACTTCGACGCGCCGGCCCTGATGACCTATGGCTTCGCCGCCCCCGCCCTGGCCGCCGTCAATGCCTGGCTGGCGGGCGAGATCGAAGCGAGCGGCCAGTGCCCGGTGCCGGGTTTCTGAAGGAGCGCCGGCGTGGCTTGCCTTATCGTGTTTGAAACACGGTAACGCAATGTAACGCCGGCCCCGGCAGCGCCCTTCCTGCGGCACAATTGCGGCGCAGGGTGCCGCCGTCCGGGCACCAATTATGGGACAATGCCCGTTTGCTCAAGCTTGGCAAAAACGCCATCTTGCCGCGGATCGCATTTCTTGTTTTTCTCCGCTCATCTTTTTAGAAGGATCACTCATGTCCCATTTCCGCCTTGCTCGCCTGTGCCTGCTGCTGGCTGCCGTCGGCCTGAACACCGCGCCTGCCCTGATGACGAGCGCCCACGCCCAGAAGCAGGCAGCGCCCGCAGCAGCCGCGCCGGCCAACACGGTGCGTCCGGAGCTGTTCAAGCTGCTCGACTCGAACGCCATCCAGCAGCTGATCGCCGCCAAGAATGCGGCCGAACTGCAGACCCGCATCGCCCAGGCCGATGCGATTCCAAACAAGACGCCGTACGAGAACTACATCCTGAACCGGATCAAGATGGCGCATGCCTCGATGACCAACAACGAGCAGGCCATCCTGACCTCGGCCGAAGAAGTCGTCAATTCGGGCTTCGAGTCGAAGGAAAACCAGGCCAAGCTGGTGCTGGCCATCGCCAACATCCAGTACAACGCCAAGAACTACGCCGCCGCCAACGAACAGCTCAAGCGTTTTGAATCGCTGGGCGGCAACATGGCCGAGGCCCGTCCGCTACAGATCCGCTCCCAGTACCTGAACAAGGACTATGCCGGCGCCAAGACCCAGCTGCAGCAGCTGATCGCCGACACCGAAAAGGCCGGCAAGACCCCGTCGCAGGAAGACCTGAAACTGTTCATGAGCGCCGCGCACGAGACCAAGGATACGGCCGCCTACGAGAGCGCCGTCCAGAAGCTGGTGAGCTACTACCCGAGCGACGAATACTGGGGCGAACTGATTCGCGTGGGCGTGATCCGCAAGCCGGGCTTCAACCAGGACAACTACCTGCCGGTGCTGCGCCTCTACTTCGGCACCATGAAGACGCTGCGCGAGGAAGATTACGTCGACCTGGCCGAAACCGCCCTGCGCGACGGCTTCCCGACCGAAGCGAAGAACGTGCTGGATGCCGGCTACTCGGCAGGCGTGCTGGGCAAGGGCGGCAATGCCAAGGCCCACAACGCCCTGCGCGCCCGCGCCGAGAAAGGCGCCGCCGACGATGCGAAAAACATCGCCGCCGGCGAAGCCTCGGCCGCCAAGGCGAAGACCGGCGCCGGCCTGGTCAACCTCGGCTGGGCCTACTCGACGATGGGCCAGCACGACAAGGGCATCGGCTTCATCCAGCAAGGGATCGCCAAGGGCGGCCTGAAGCAGCCGGACGAAGCCAAGCTGCGCCTCGGCGCGGCCCAGGCCAAGGCCGGCCAGAAGGACGAAGCGATCAAGACCTTCGAAAGCGTCAAGGCCGGCGGCGGCCTGTCGGATGTGGCGCGCGTCTGGGTCATGACCCTGCGCCAGCCAACCGGCGCCACTGCAACGGCGACCACGGCGTCGACGACGACCGTGGCACCGGCGCCAGTGAAGTAAGCTTCTACCGGTACTGAAAAGCGGGCGAACGCCATTGGCGCCGCCCGCTTTTTTTATTTCCGCGACCGTACGCCAGCGCACATCGCCACCGATGGGCATTGCCGATAATCGGCCTTCATCATGAAGGGATGCATATGACAACGGTTCGCACGGGGCAGGCGCCACCACGGCTGGAGCGCGACGAGTTCCGCCGCAAATTCATGGACGGCTTTTTCGACCCGGCCTACCAGGAAGTGTCGAACGAACTGGCCGCCGTCGAGGAAGTCGCCTGGCAGGCCTACCAGGACAAGCGCAAGGCGCCGCGCACGCTCAAGGCGGGCGTCGGCTTCGCCGATCCCGACTACGACCTGTCGATCGAATGGAAGGCCGCGCGCGACCGTCTCCTCGCCGCCGAAATCCACCAGAAGAAGCCCGATACGCCCAGCCGCATCCTGCTCATCAACGCCTCCGCCCGCAACGACGGCAGCTGCCCCGGCGAGATGTCGAAGTCCTGGCGCCTGACCAAGATCGCGCGCGACACGCTGGCCACATGCGGCGTCGAGGCCGACCTGCTCGACCTGTCGCGCCTGACCTCCGACTACGACCGCCACATCCACCCCTGCAAAGCCTGCGCCTCGACCGCGATGCCGCTGTGCCACTGGCCGTGCAGCTGCTATCCGAACCACGCCGAGCGCCAGACCGGCGACTGGATGAACGAGATCTACGAACGCTGGGTGGCCGCGCACGGCGTCATCATCCTGACCCCGGTCTACTGGTACCAGACGCCCTCCACCCTGAAACTGATGATCGACCGCCTGGTCTGCGCCGACGGCGGCAACCCCGATCCCAGCTCGACCCAGGGCAAGGACGCGATGATGGCCAAGGAGATGGAACTGGCCGGCTGGGATTATCCGAAGCACCTGGCGGGCCGCGCCTTTGGCGTGGTCGTGCACGGCGACGTCGCCGGCATCGAAGGCACGCGCCGCTCGCTGTCGGACTGGCTGAACTGGATGGGACTGGTGGACTCGGGCAGCTTCGGTGCGCTCGACCGCTTCATCGGCTACTACGAATCCTACGCCGACAGCCACGAGACGCTCGACCGCGATACCGACGTCCAGGAAGAAGTGCGCAACGTGGCGCGGGCCGTGGCGCAGACCGTGCAGGACATCCGCGCCGGCCGCGTGGTGCCGCCGGCGGCGAAGTTGAAGGCGCCGCGGCCGAAGTGAAGCCGCGCTGTCTCTGGCATACCCGTAGAGTTTGTGAAAAAATCGTCAGGGCAAGGGATACGGCCGCCCGGCGCATCGTCGAAGACAGTACGAGGGTACGGCGAGACGATGCAACGCCGCCATGGCGTTTTTTTCACAAACTCGTAGGGTGGGCGGCTCCACCCGCAACGTTGCGTCGTAATACCGTATGCGCCGCCCACGCGGTGATCGTTGGCGGCTCCGCTCTCGTGCCGGATGATCTTGCTGCTAACGATCACCGCGTGGGCGGGGGACCCGCCCACCCTACGGTGTTCAACGGACCAGGACGCGGCGAGTATCAGATCGCGGTAAACCCACCATCGACCGACAACTCATGCCCGGTCACGAACGACGCCTGCTCCGAGCACAGCCACAACACCGCATGCGCGATCTCGGCCGGCTCGGCGAAACGCCCCATCGGATGCGCCGCGCGCAGCTTCTTTTCCAGCGCCGGCTCGCGCCCGACCGCACGCGCCAGCATCGGCGTGCGCACCGCGCCCGCGCACACCGCGTTGACGCGGATACCGTCCCTGGCGTGCTCGAGCGCCGCGCTCTTGGTCAGTCCGGCCAGCGCGTGCTTGCTGGCGGCGTAGACGCCCTGCCCCGGCGCGCCGACCGCGCCAAAGGCCGACGACAGGTTGACGATCGCGCCGCTGCCCTGCTGGCCCATCTGGCGCAGCTGGTATTTCATCGACAGCCAGGCGCCCTTGACGTTGACGTCCATGACGCGGTCGTAGACCGCCTCGTCGAGTTCGGCCAGCGTGCTGCCCTCCTCGAACAGCCCGGCGCTGTTGACGGCGCAGTCGAGGCGGCCGTAGCGCTGGACGGTCTTGTCGACCATCGCCGCCACCTCACTCCCCTGCGTGACGTCGGTCGCCACGAACAGCGCCTTGCCGCCGCCCTCGACGATCATCGCCGCGGTCGAATGGCCGCCATCGACGGCGACGTCGGCCACCACCACCGCGGCGCCGGCCCGGCCAAAGGCGAGCGCCACCGCGCGGCCGATGCCGCTGGCGGCGCCCGTCACCAGCACGACCTTGCCGGCGAACGACACGCCGGCCGGAATCTGCTGCTCCTGCACTTTCTTGCCCTTCATGAACTGCTCCTACCTCATCACCGACGCTTGTTGCTGGATAATTCCAAAGAGCAACATTCTAACGTCCCGGTGTGGATTCACCAAGAGGTGCAGTTCATGGCGCGGACTTTACCTTGCTCTGGTCGCCCGCCATCACCACCGACAGCTGCGCCGGGTCGATCGCCTTGCGGAAAGCGGCGTTCAGCTGCGCCAGCGTGACGGCCATCAGCTTCGCTTCGAACTGGCGCGACCAGTCGTAGGTGCGGTCGCGGTACAGGTAGGCGGTCCAGCCGGCGGCGACGGCACCGTCCTCGGCGCGCGTCTGCTGGCGCTGCTGCATCAGGCCCGATTTGGCGCCGGCCAGCTCAAGCGCGGTAAAGCCATCCTTCACCGCGCGCGCCAGTTCGGCGCGAATGGCGGCGTCGAGCCGCCCCAGGTTCTGTGGCGCGGCGATGGCGCTGATGCCGAAGGTGCCGGCGCGGTCGAGGTCGCCGGCGTCCAGCTGCGAGCCGCCGCCATACGACAGGCCATCCTTCTGGCGGATGCGGTCCATCAGGCGCGAGCGCAGGCCGCCCTCGCCGAAGATGTAATTGGCCAGCATCAGGGCCGGATAGTCCGGGTCGTCGATGTTCAGGTCGAGGTTCAGGCGCGCGGTATAAAAGCCGTTTTCCTTGTCCGGCGTGTCGAGCGTGGTCTTCAAGGGGGCGATGTCGGCGTGGCGGCGCAGCACCGGCGCCACGTTGGCCGGTGCACGCCAGGCGCCGAACAATTCGTCCACCAGCGGCGCGATGGCGGCCGCATCGAAGTCGCCGACGATCGCCATCTCGGCCGGCACGCTGCCGTAGAACTCGCGGTGGAAGGCGCGCAGGTCCTCGAGGCGCGCCGCGTTCAGTTCGGCCAGGTCTTCGTCGAAACTGTTCGCGTGGCGCACGTCGCCCTTCGGGTACAGGTCGAAATGGCGCGCCAGCGCACGCGCGGCCAGCGCCTGCGGCTCGGCGCGGCTCGCTTCCAGGCTGACCAGCGCCTGGCGCCGCAATTGCTCGAATTCGGCTGCCGGGAAGGCCGGCTCCTTGAGCACGTGCGCAACCAGGCGCAGGGCTTCCGGCAAGTGCTCGCGCGTGGTCTGGAAATGGGTCAGGCCGCCGGCGATTTTGAGGCGGTCGAATTCGTCGGCCAGCTGTTCGCGCGTGTAGCGGCTGGTGCCGCGCATCAGCATGGCGCCGGTCAGTCCGGGCACGGCGCCCTTGCCGAACAAATTCTGCTCGTCGCCAATGTGCTGGCGCAGGTTCACCGTCACCGCTTCGCCGCGGTTCTTCTTCGGCAGCAGCGCCAGCTTCACGCCGCCTTTGGTGACGAGCTGGGTGCGCTTCATGATGTTGTCCTGGGTCGGCTCGAAGTCTTCGGCGACCAGGGTCGAGGCTTGCGGCTTGAATTCTTTGAGGATGCTCTCGACGCTCGGCGCCGGCGGGATCACGGCGCGCTGCGGCGCGTCGTCGGGCAGGAAAGTACCGGTGACGCGGTTGTCGCGCCGGAAGTAGCGTTTCGCCACGCCCGCCACCTCGTCCGGCGTGATGGTCTTGATGCGCTCGCGGCCGGTGAAGAACAGGCGCCAGTCGCCCAAGGCGATCGTCTCCGACAGCGCCACGCCGACGCGCTGCGGATCGTTCAGGCTGCGCTCCATCTCGTTTTCGTACATGCGGCGGATGCGCGCCATCTCGTCGTTCGTCGGCGGCTTGTCGCCGAAGGTCTCGACCGCCTCGGTCAGCGCCGCGCGTACCGGCTCGAGCGGCTCGCCCTTCTTGACCACCGCGCCGATGTACTGCAGGCCGGGCGCATAGCCGGTTTCGCCGAAGGTGAACACCTGGCTCGCCTTGCCGGTTTCGACCAACTGCTTGTGCAGGCGCCCGGTCGGCACGTCGCCCAGGATCGCCGAGGCAAAGGCCATCACGTCGCTGTCGTCGTGCAGGCTGGACGGCACCTTGTAGCCGAGCATGACGATCTGGACGTCGCCCTGGCGCCGCACCGCGAAGCTGCGCTCGCCATCCTGGGTCGGCTCGACCGTCCAGAATGCGGGCAGCGTGCGCGCCGGTTTCGGGATGGCGCCGAACTGGCGCGCGATCTTCGCCAGCGTGGCATTCGGTTCGAATTTGCCGGCCACCAGCAGCACCGCATTGTCGGGCTGGTACCAGGTGCGATAAAACGCCTGCAGGTTGGCGATCCTGACGTTCTCGATGTCGCTGCGGTTGCCGATCGTCGAGCGGCCATAGCTGTGCCAGTCGTAGGCGATGCTCTGCATGCGTTTTACCAGCACGCCCGAGGGCGAATTCTCGCCGCTTTCGAACTCGTTGCGCACCACCGTCATCTCGGAGTCGAGGTCCTTTTGGGCGATGAAGGAACCGGTCATGCGGTCCGCTTCCATCTGCAGCGCCCAGTCCAGGTTTGCCGGCGAGGCCTGGAATACTTCGTAGTAATTGGTGCGGTCGAGCGAGGTGGTGCCGTTGAAATCCATGCCGCGGTCGGCGAACTGGCGCGTGATGTCGGGGTTCCTTTTCGCGCCCTTGAACAGCAGGTGTTCGAGCAGGTGCGCCATGCCGGTCTCGCCATAATTCTCGTGGCGCGAGCCGACCAGGTAAGTGACGTTGACGGTGACGGTGGGACGCGAGTTGTCCGGGAACAGCAGTACCTTCAAGCCGTTCGCCAGCCGGTATTCGGTGATGCCTTCGACCGAGGCGCCGAGGGTGACGCCTTTTGGTAAGGTTGCCTTGGGCGCGCCCAGGACGGTGCCGGCGGCGAGGAAAGTGCACGCGGCAAAGGCGCCCGCGATCAGGTGCGCGGGCAGGCCGCGCTGGTAGCTCGTCGAATTCATGTCATCCCGTCAGTAGCATGCACCGCCTGTGCGGCGCCAAGCGGCGATGGTAACAGATGGTTGCACGGGATGATGCCGCTGCGCACTAATCTGGTGCGGAGCGGCGGGACAGCCTGTCCGGCTCTGATTTTAGAGCGCCTGAGAACATCCACAGGGCAAGGCGCGCCGTCGAAGACAGTACGCTAGTACGGCGAGACGGCGCAACGCCGCCATGTGGGTGTTATCAGGCGCTCTAGTGACGCGCCCTCTTCTCGTGTGCTTGCTGGCTGCCGCTGATGCGCGACAGGTCGCCCATCTCCTCGGCCAGGAATTCGAGCAAATCGTCGGCGCTGACGATGCCGGCCAGGCCGCCGTTGCGGTTCACCACCGGTACCCGGCGGATGCCGCGCAGGCGCATGTGCTCGATGGTCTGGTAGACGTCGTCTTCCTCGCCGCAGGTCAGCAGGTCGTCGGTCATGATGTCGCCGACCTGCAGGCTGGCCGGATCGAGGCCGAGCGCGACCACCGAGACGACGATGTCGCGGTCGGTGACGATGCCGACCGGGATGGCCTGGCCGTCGTCGCCGTCGACCACGACCAGGTCGCCCACGTGGTGCTTGCGCATCAGCAGCGCCGCGCCCTGCACGGTTTCGTCGCGGCCGCAGCTGATGGTCTGGATGGTGCAGATGTCGCTGATGTTCATGGTGGTCCCTGCCTGGTCATTGCTTGGGAAAGGCATGAACGCAATCGACACGTACGGGGTTGTAGGGTGGGCGCCCTGTGCCCACGCGGAATGTTGAGCAGCTCACGCGCGGGCTCGGGGCCTACCCTACGTGCACGCACAATGCGTCCCACCTGGACTTAACCTAATGCTGGAAGGTAGAAAGCGTTTGATCTAGCTCAAACGCTTCAAGGAACTCAGGTCTTTTGGTCGCCCGGCAATTCGACGAAGCAGGCATCGACCACTTGCAGGTCGTTGTCTTTAGCGAAATTAACCACGAAGTGATAGGCCAGCGGTTCGGCTTTCTTCAGCTTATTGTCGACAACGACAGCCTTGACGCCGTTCACCACGGTCGGGTGGACATAAGGGGAGAACTGCAGATGGGCGTTACGCCCGCCGCTGCCTTCGGGACGGAAGCAGGACATGACGCCGCACAGGCGCTCCGCCCAGTCGCTGGGGCGGAACTGCCTGCCATTGCTTGTGAGGCCCAGGATGAAGAATTCGCCGGCGGCGCCTTCTGTCCCGGTATGCGGTAACTCGGCCATAGTGCTGCTTTGAATGCTGCGTGGAGGAGACGACAGGTATTATATCTTATAGAAGACTTGGGCACGAGGCTTGTCTCGACAACTTTCGGGACGGGGCGTCCGAACGCGCTTTCGCGTCAACCCAACCAGGCCATGCTCGACAACAGTAAAAGAAGAATCATCCATAGTATCAGGGCGCGCCAGACAAGTCCCACCGTGCTTTGCAGTGCGCGCAGGCTCGGCTCTTCGCCGGGCAGGACGTCGGTGTCGGCATCGCTCAGGTCGACCATGGCGGCGTCGACCGGCAGCAGTTGCGGCGCGTTCTCGTTCGGGGTGCCCAGGCGCACGCCCATGGCGCCGCCGCCGGCGGCCAGGATGATGCCGCGCGACTCGTCCGCCCAGCGGTTGGCGAAATTGCGCCAGGCGTAGATGGCATCCTCGAAATTGCCGACCACGGCAAAGGCGATCGCGGTCAGGCGCACCGGGATCCAGTCGATCCAGTAAAAGGCTTTCGCGGCGAACTCGCCAAAGGCTTCGTTGCGCATGTGCTCGGGTTCGTTCCAGGCGCGCGCCAGGTATTCGGAGACGCGGTACAGCACCGCGCAGGCGGGTCCGCCCGGCATCAGGAACCAGAAAAACACGCCGAACACGCTGCGGTGGGTCGTGATCAGGGATTTCTCGACGGCGATGCGGGCAATCTCGGTCCCATCCATGCCGACCGTGTCGATGCGCGCCCACTCGGCCAGCAGCACGCGCGCCGTGGCTTCGTCGCCACTGTTCAGGGCCAGCTGGATCGCCGTGAAATAATGGCTGTAGTGGCGGAAACCCAGCGTCAGGTAGACGATGACGACGTTCCAGGCAAAGGCCAGGAACACCAGGCCATAGTATTGCAGCACCCAATAGATGAGCGCGACCGGCACGACCAGCACCGCCATCATCAGGAACCAGCCCATGCGGCCGTTCTTCGGCTCGCCGGCATTGAACCAGCCTTCGATCCGCATCGCCAGGCCCTTGATGCCGCCATAGACCTGGTTATCCGCGCGCAGCGGCTTGAGCTGCTCGATGATCAGTGCGCACAGGATGGAAAAAAATGTCATGCAAGTCCTTCTTTTGTTATGGCAATACCACGCTGCCCGCTACGATAGCGCAGGTCAAGGCCATAATCAAATCACGGCTTGTAAGATTTTTTATGCACGCAGGAAATGGAACAGGTTTCTTAACATCCCTGCCGTCGCGCCCCAGATAAAGAAACGTTCATACGGCATCGCATAAAAACTGCGCGTGCCCTTCCCTTCCGGCAGTTCGACCGACATGCGCTGGTGGTGCATGCCGTTCATCAGGAAAGCGAGCGGGACTTCGAAGATTTCAGCCACCTCGCCCGGGTCGGCGGTCAGCTCGAACGGCGGTTTGACCAGTGCCACGACCGGCGCGACGCGGTAGGCGCTGCCGGTGATGTAGTCGGGCAGCACGCCGACGATGGAGACGTGGCGCCGGTGCAGGCCGATTTCTTCTTCCGATTCGCGCAGCGCGGTTTCGATCGGCGACGAATCGAGCTCTTCGGCACGGCCGCCGGGAAAGGCGATCTGGCCGGCATGGCTCGACAGGTGGTCGGTGCGCAGGGTCAGCAGCACGCTCAGGCCGTCGGGACGCTCGACCAGCGGTATCAGCACGGCGGCGCGGCGCAATTTGAAACCCGGCGTGATCCAGGACTCGTCCGGCGTCTCCGGGGTCCAGGCCAGGCGCGAGCGGGCGAAGCGCGCGCGCAGGTGCTCCACCGTCAGGGAGGCGGGGTCGATGGCGGGCTCGCCGGCAATGGCGTCGACCGGCAGGCGGGATGGATCCAGGGGCACCTTCACCAAAACTTTCTCCTTGTTACAACGCTGTTACAACTGCGCCGATAAAGAAAAAGGCATCCCGGGGGATGCCTTTTCTCTCTCCACAGACGCGATTACTGAGCGGCTGGGGCTGCTGCTGCAACTTTACGCTGTGGCAGCTTTTCTTTGATACGTGCCGACTTGCCCGAACGCTCGCGCAGGTAGTACAGCTTGGCGCGACGGACGTCACCGCGGCGTTTCACTTCGATCGAAGCGATCAGCGGCGAGTACAGCTGGAACGTACGCTCGACACCTTCACCCGACGAGATCTTGCGAACGATGAAGTTCGAGTTCAGGCCGCGGTTGCGACGCGAAATAACGACGCCTTCGTATGCCTGGGCGCGCTTGCGGTTGCCTTCGACGACGTTGACGCTGACGATCACGGTGTCGCCTGGTGCGAAATCAGGAATGGCACGGCCGAGGCGCGCGATTTCTTCCTGTTCGAGTTGTTGAATCAGATTCATTCTTATGACTCCAAAAACCATCTTGCCGGCGCACTGTGACGCAAAAGCGTCGCCCGGTAGAGGATGGGGTTGAACGCAAAGGCAACATGCCCTTGTGTCTCGCACCAATGCGGTGCATTTTCCAGCTTACTCCGCAGGGCGGAGCGTCGCCAAAAACTTTTCGTCGGCCGTTGTCAGCTGGCCCGCTGCGCGCGCCTTGTCCAACAATTCCGGCCGTTTCTGCCATGTCGCTTCCAGCATGCGCTGGCGGCGCCATTTGGTAATCTCTGCGTGGTTGCCGCCCATCAGGACCGGCGGTACCGGCACGCCCTCGTACACGTCGGGGCGGGTGTAGTGCGGCGAGTCGAGCAGGCCGTTGACGAAACTGTCTTCGACCGCCGAGGCATCGTCGCCCAGTACACCAGGCAACAAGCGCACCACCGCATCCATCAAGGCCATCGCCGGCAATTCGCCGCCGGAGAGCACGAAGTCGCCGAGCGAAATTTCCTCGTCGACTACGCGGTCCAGCAGGCGCTGGTCGACCGCTTCGTAGCGGCCGCACAGGATGACCAGGCCCGGCTCATCCTTCAGCGCCATGACGCGTTCGTGCGTCAAGGGTGTGCCTTGCGGCGACATGAACACCACGCGCGGCGGCGGCAAGCCGCGCTCGACCTGGCGCGCCTTGGCCGCGGCGATCGTCGCCTCGAGCGGCCGGGCCAGCATCACCATCCCGGGGCCGCCGCCATACGGGCGGTCATCCACGGTGCGGTGGCGGTCCGTCGTGAAATCGCGCGGATTCCACAAGCTCAAGCCCCAGCGTTCCTGCTCGAAGGCGCGGCGGGTGACACCCGACTGCGTCAATGCGGCAAACATCTCGGGAAACAAGCTCACGACGTCAAACTGCATCATGACCTCGCTTCAAACAGACCGGGTTAATAATCCAGGCCCCAGTCCAAAGTAATCTTTTTCGACTTCACGTCGACGTGCTTGACGAACTGGTCCACAAACGGAACGAGGCGCTCTGGCGCCTTTTCACTGCTTTCCGGATCGGCGACGGGCTCAGAAACGGGCAAAATTCGCAGGATCGATTGCGGACCGTTGCTCATCATGTCGATGACTTTACCGAGGGCTTCGCCTTCGAGGTTCACGACATCCATGCCGATCAGGTCGGACCAGTAATACTCGTCTTCTTCAAGCGCGGGAAACTCGGCGCGCGATACGTGCACGGCGGCGCCCTTGAGCGCCTCCGCGGCATCGCGGCCAGCCATCCCGACCAGGGTGGCGACCACGTCGCCACCATGCATCTTCACGGTCCGCACGGTGACGGAGCGCAGGCTCGGCTTGTCGAGCCACCAGGTTTTCACGTTCAGCAGCGCATCGGCATCCGTCGAGAACGGCGTAACGCGGATGGCGCCGGCGATGCCATAGGCACCGGCCACATACCCGACCTGGGTCAGGTCGTCAGGGGCTTGCGCCCCGCTTGCAACTGCGGCAACTGAGTCGGCCAAACCTGGTACCTTGCTTTAGGCTGCTGCGACTGGCGTCTGCTGAGCGACCAGGCGAGCGACGGTTGGCGACAGTTGTGCGCCAACGCCTTGCCAGTAGGCCAGACGGTCAGCGGTGATGCGCAGGCCAACTTCGGCGCCCGAAGCCATCGGGTTGTAGAAACCGATGCGCTCGATGAAACGGCCATCGCGACGGTTGCGCGAATCGGTTGCAACGATGTTGAAGAACGGGCGCTTCTTGGCGCCTCCACGAGCTAAACGAATAACGACCATAATAATTCCAAAAAGTTGTGCTGGACGGAGAAAGCCGACGATTATAGCGCGCAATGCCGGGTACCAGCAAGCGTTAATAAGAGGGGCGCGCAGTCCCGGCTGAATCGGGCATTATCCGCTATTTTTGACGCGACGGCTACCTGCCCCTCTCCCAGCCTCCCGGGCTCACCTGCCGATACATTGCATTTACATAAAAGTTAATGCCTTTGTCACGTTTATGGACGATACTCTGCCTTTTCGTGTAACACATCCGTTCATCTTTTCAACTGCAACTGCATGGCACACAAAAAAAAGACGCTGGCCACCGCGCTGGCGCTCGTCCTGGGGACGCTGGGCGCGCACCGCTTTTACCTGCATGGCGGCGTCGACCGCATCGGCCTGCTGCACATCAGCAGCCTGCCGATCGCCGGCATCATTTATAGCAACGCCAATGGCCTGCATTCCTTCTATGCGCTGCTGCCGCTGCTGGTCTCGGCCATCGCCGCCTGCATCGGCGCCCTGGTCATCGGCCTCACGCCCGACGACCAATGGGATGCCCGCTTCAATGCCGCGTCAGGTACGGCGACGCGCTCGACCTGGGTGCTGGCCGTGCTGCTGGTGAGCACCCTGCTGGTCGGCGCGACGCTGCTGATCGCCACCATCGCGCGCCTGTTCGACCTGCTGTACACGGGCGGCGCCTACGGCTGAGCAGGCTGCGCCGCGCTCACAACCCGGCCGGCCACCGGTATTTCGGCAACACGGCCGGCGCGGCGCCGCTGACGATCACGATTTCGCGGTGCGGCACCAGTTCCAGCGCAGCCGGATCGCCGGTATAGCGCGTCAATTTTTCATTCTCGACCAGGTAGAAACGCACCGGTCCCGCCAGGCCAGCCGTGCCATTCGCGCCCAGCGGCTGGCCCCAGAGCGCAAAGAGCTGGGCCAGGGTGAATTTCTTGGCGACATCCGCTTCCATGTGCACCATGCCCATCACGTCGTGGGTATGCAATTCATAGGTGCAGCCGCTGCGGCCGAGGTTGTCGGGCAAGCCGAGCCGCGTGCCTTCCTTGTAGATCGATACCAGCGAGTGTTGATGGTAGGTGATCGTGCCGGTGCAGGCGACGCCGCCGACCGGCACCCGGCCGGCAGGCGCGGTCCAGGCGCCCCATCCGGGCGCATTGCCGCTGGTGGCCGCGACAAGGTCGGTGAAGGTAGTGGCGAGCGTCGGCTCGGGTGCAGGCGGCGGACTCGGCTGGACCGGGTCGGGGTTGGTCTGCACCGGTGGCCGGTCGGAACCACCGCCACCGCCGCAAGCGGCCAGCACGGTCAGGGAAGCGATAGCGAGCGCCGGCAGGCGGATGATCCGGGTAAGCGTGGTAGGTAAATTTTTCATTGTGAGCTCCAGGTATGGATGGGTGAAACGACTTTACGGACTCGGCCGTCGTGTTTCGTTTAACCTGGATCAAGCTCAGCAAAATGGCGACGTTGTGCCATCACGCAATGGTGGGCAGGCTAAGTGGGAAGGAATTGCTTGTTCGGCGATACAAAGGGTGCATCCGCGTGGGCAGAGCCCACCCTACAAAAGCAAAAAAAGCGGCCCGCAGGCCGCTTTCGATCGTCAGACGACGCCGATCAGAACTGATCGACCTCCAGCGCCAGCACACCGGCGCTGCCCTCGACGATGGCCGCACGCAGGCCGCCCGCGCCGGACAGGATGTGGTCGGCGAAGAAGCGCGCGGTGGCGATCTTCGCGCGCAGGAACGCAGCGTCACCCTCGCCCGCAGCCAGTTTCTGCTGCGCGACCAGGGCCGCGCGCGCCATCTGCCAGCCGCCCAGCACGATGCCGGCCAGCTTCAGGTACAGCACGGAACCGGCGAACACGCCCTTGATGTCCGACTTGACGTTGGCGACGACGAAGTCGACGACCTCTTCCATTGCCGCGGAACCCAGTTCCAGCTGGCGGCGGATCGCGGCAAGGTCGGCGCCCTGCACTTCGCCCAGCGCCGCCTCGGTCTCGCGCACTTGTGCGATGATTGACTTCGCCACTGCGCCGCCGTCGCGCACGGTCTTGCGGCCGACCAGGTCGTTGGCCTGGATCGCGGTCGTGCCTTCGTAGATCGTCAGGATCTTGGCGTCGCGGTAGTGCTGCGCGGCGCCCGTCTCTTCGATGAAGCCCATGCCGCCATGCACCTGCACGCCGTCGCGCGCGACGTGTTCGCTCATCTCGGTCGACCAGCCCTTGATCACCGGGACCAGGTATTCGTAGACGGCGAGGTTGGCTTTACGGGTCGCTTCGTCCGCGTGATAGTGGGCGACGTCCGAGATACCGGCGCCGACGTAGGCCAGCGCACGGGCGGCCTCGGTCTGGGCGCGCATCGACATCAGCATGCGGCGCACGTCCGGGTGGTTGATGATGGCGACCGGACCGGTGGAACCCGCCAGGTCGCGCGACTGCACGCGCTCTTTCGCGAAAGCGACGGCTTGCTGGTAGGCGCGTTCGGCCAGGCCGATGCCCTGCATGCCGACGCCAAAGCGGGCCGCGTTCATCATGATGAACATGTATTCGAGGCCGCGGTTTTCTTCGCCGACCAGGGTGCCAATGGCGCCGCCGTTGTCGCCGAACTGCAGCACCGCGGTCGGGCTGGCCTTGATGCCGAGCTTGTGCTCGATCGAGACGCAGTGGGCGTCGTTGCGCGCGCCCGGGGTGCCATCCTCGTTGATCATGAACTTCGGCACGATGAACAGCGAGATACCCTTCACGCCCGGCGGCGCGTCCGGCG
Organism: Massilia sp. CFBP 13721; assembly: GCF_014842025.1. Lineage (GTDB taxonomy): Bacteria > Pseudomonadota > Gammaproteobacteria > Burkholderiales > Burkholderiaceae_D > Telluria. Next base: position 36,927 of record NZ_JACYUY010000021.1, on the reverse strand, counting down.
TACGCGCCAGCACCAGGTGGATGATGTTCTCGGCCATGTCGTGCTCGCCGTAGGTGATGTAGATCTTGGTGCCGAAAATTTTATAGGTGCCATCGCCCTGCGGCACGGCGCGCGTGCGCACGGCGGCCAGATCGGAACCGGCCTGCGGCTCGGTCAGGTTCATGGTGCCGGTCCACTTGCCGGAGATGAGCGGCTCAAGGTACAGGGCTTTCTGCGCGTCGGAACCAGCCGTCAGCAACGCTTCGATGGCGCCGTCGGTCAGCAGTGCGACCAGCGCGAACGAGATCGATGCGGCATTGAGCATCTCGGTGCACGGCGTGGCGACCAGCTTCGGCAAGCCCTGGCCGCCGAATTCGGTCGGGTGCTGCACGCCCTGCCAGCCCGATTCGCCAAAGGCCTGGAAGGCGACCTTGAAGCCGGCGGCGGTCGTGACCTGGCCGTCGTGCCAGAAGCTCGGCTCCTTGTCGCTCGGCTGGTTCAGCGGCGCGATGACTTCGCCGCAGAATTTCGCGTTCTCTTCGAGTACAGCTTCCACGGTGTCGCTTGTAGCGTCTTCGCAGCCTGGCAGCTGGCTCACCTGCTGCAAGCCGGCCAGTTCGTTCAGGACGAACAGCATGTCTTTGATCGGGGCTTGGTAGCTCACGATATCTCCTCAGATTTTGGATGTGAAACAGGCCACGATAGCCGGGCGTGATGCCCGGACCAGCGTGGCCTGTGTTTTTGTAGGGTGGGCTCTGCCCACGCGGTGATACGCGGCAGCAAGATCGTCGAGCACGAGATCGGAGCCGGTACGTATCACCGCGTGGGCGGAGCCCACCCTACGTAGATCAGCCGAGTTCCTGGACCAGGGCTGGGATAACCTCAAACAAGTCGCCTACGAGGCCGTAATCCGCCACCGAGAAGATCGGCGCTTCCGGATCCTTGTTGATGGCGACGATCGTCTTCGAATCCTTCATGCCGGCCAGGTGCTGGATCGCGCCCGAGATGCCCACCGCAATGTACAGGGTTGGCGCGACGATCTTGCCGGTCTGGCCGACCTGCCAGTCGTTCGGCACGTAGCCGGCGTCGACCGCGGCGCGCGAGGCGCCCATGGCGGCGCCGAGCTTGTCGGCCAGCGGTTCGAGCAGCTTGAAGTTGTCGCCCGAGCCCATGCCGCGGCCGCCGGAGACGATGATCTTGGCGGCGGTCAGTTCCGGACGGTCCGACTTGGCCAGCTCGCGGCCGACGAAGGCCGACTTGCCGAAGTCCGCTGCAGCTGCAATCGATTCGACGGCGGCAGAACCACCGGTGCTTGCTGCTGCATCGAAGCCGGTGCCGCGCACGGTGATGACCTTCACCGCATCCGTCGACTGCACGGTGGCGATCGCGTTACCGGCGTAGATCGGGCGCTCGAAGGTGTCCGGGGAGTCGACCTTGGTGATTTCCGAGATTTGCGCCACGTCCAGCTTGGCGGCCACGCGCGGCAGGATGTTCTTGCCGTAGGCGGTGGCCGGGGCCAGGATGTGCGAATAAGAACCGGCGACGGCCAGGATCTGCTCGGCCACGTTTTCGGCCAGGCCGTCGGCGAAGTACGGCGCGTCGGCGACCAGCACTTTGGAGACGCCGGCGATCTGCGCGGCGGCTTCGGCGGCGGCGCCGCAGTTCGATCCGGCGACCAGCACGTGCACCTCGCCGCCACATTGGGCAGCGGCGGTCACGGTGTGGTGAGTTGCGCCCTTGAGGGAGCCATTGTCGTGTTCAGCGATGACGAGTGCGACCATGATGTTTCCTTATTAGATGACTTTGGCTTCGGTGCGCAGCTTGGCGACCAGCGTGGCGACGTCCGGCACCATGATGCCTGCCGAGCGCTTGGCCGGCTCGACGACCTTCAGGGTTTTCAGGCGCGGAGTCACGTCGACGCCGATGTCGGCCGGCTTGATCGTTTCCAGCGGCTTCTTCTTGGCCTTCATGATGTTCGGCAGCGTGACGTAGCGCGGCTCGTTCAGGCGCAGGTCGGTGGTGACGATGGCCGGCAGGTTCAGGGCCACGGTCTCGAGGCCGCCGTCGACTTCACGGGTCACGGTGACCTTGCCGTCTTCCAGCACGACTTTCGAAGCAAAGGTGGCTTGCGGCCAGCCCAAGAGGGCTGCCAGCATCTGGCCGGTCTGGTTCGAATCGTCGTCGATCGCCTGCTTGCCGAGGATGATCAGCTGCGGCTGTTCCTTGTCGGCCAGCGCCTTCATGATCTTGGCCACGGCCAGCGGTTCGGTGTCGCCCGCGGTTTCCACCAGGATGCCGCGGTCGGCGCCGATGGCCATGCCGGTGCGCAGGGTTTCCTGGCACTGCGGCACACCGATCGAAACCGCCACCACTTCGGTGACCTTGCCGGCTTCCTTCAAACGGGTCGCTTCCTCGAGCGCGATTTCGTCGAACGGGTTCATCGACATCTTGACGTTGGCGATATCCACGCCGCTGCCGTCGGACTTGACGCGGACCTTGACGTTATAGTCGACCACGCGTTTGACGGGTACCAGGACTTTCATAGGTGTGCCTTTGAAAAATTGAAGAGGTAGACTTCGCTAAAGTGGTGCAGATTATAAGAGAAAAACTGCTGCAGAACTAAATTAAAGCACGATCGTGCGATTTTTGGCTAGAGGGATGCTTCCAAAAACGTGCGCTCGGGTACAAAAGGGAACTGGCGGGGCAGCATGCGCCCCGCCGGCGATCTGGAAAGCGCTTACTTGCGGCGCATCAGGAAGACAAACTCGCCATTGCTGTGCGAGTGGTGCAGCAGCGCGTTGCCGGTCTGCTTGGCGAACGCCTGGAAGTCGCGGACGGAACCGGTGTCCGTGGCCGTGATGCGCAGCACCTCGCCGGAAGCCAGCTCGGCCAGCGCCTTCTTGGCTTTGAGGATCGGCAGCGGGCAGTTCAGGCCGCGCGCATCCAGATCCTTCTGGAATTGAATCGTGTCAGTGTCGAGAATGGTGTCGCTCATCGCATGCCTGCTTAGGTGGTGATACTGGATTTGGAGTCTACTCCAATTTCTGGATTATGACGCGCCGCACCAAAATAGTCACGAAATGTTGCGTGGTTGCACCGGGATGGATGACGTGGGGGAAAGATTACCGGGAAATGCAGCGGGTTTGCGCACCGTTTTGATGCGTTGAAGCGGGATGCGAGCGGTTTCCTACGCATATGGGTAGGGTGGACGGGTTTCCCGTCCACGCGTTCAACCAGTGATATAACAGCCGTAGCAGGTGCTCCACCGTGCGCCGAACGCGTGGACGGCGGAGCCGTCCACCCTACAGCGAACGATTACGCGCGCTCGCCCACCCAGCCGGCCACGCCGGCCAGCGCCGCCGGCAAGCCCGACGGATCGGTACCGCCCGCCTGCGCCATGTCCGGACGGCCGCCGCCCTTGCCGCCGACCTGCTGGGCGACGAAGTTGACCAGCTCGCCGGCTTTGACTTTACCGGTCGCGTCCTTGGTCACGCCCGCGATCAGGCTGACTTTGCCCTCGAGCACGCTCGCCAGCACGATCGCGGCCGTGCCCAGCTTGTCCTTGAGCTTGTCCATGGTCTCGCGCAGGCTCGTCACATCGGCGCCTTCCATCGTCGCGGCCAGCACCTTGATGCCGTTGACGTCGACTGCCTGGTTCACCAGTTCGTCGCCCTGCCCCGCCGCCAGCTTCGACTTCAATGCGGCGACTTCCTTTTCCAGCACCTTGACCTGATCCTGCACCTGGGCGATGCGCGACGGCAGTTCGTCCGGGCCGGTCTTCAGCGCCGAGGCAGCGGCCAGCAGGCCCGCGTTCGTTTGCTGCACCCAGGCCAGCGCGCCCTCGCCCGTCACCGCTTCGATGCGGCGGATGCCGGCGGCGACGCCGCCTTCCGACACGATCTTGAACAGGCCGATGTCGCCGGTGCGGGTCACGTGGACGCCGCCGCACAGCTCTTTCGAGGAGCCGATGTCGAGCACGCGCACTTCGTCGCCGTACTTCTCGCCGAACAGCGCCATCGCGCCATGCTTGACGGCGTCGTCGAAGGACATGTTCTGCGCCTGGGTCGCGTGGTTTTCGAGGATCTCGCGATTCACGATCATTTCGACCTGGGCAATCTGCTCCTGGGTCACCGGTGCGTTGTGGCTGAAGTCGAAACGGGTTTTATCGGGATCGACCAGCGAGCCTTTCTGCTGGACGTGGCTGCCAAGGACTTCCTTCAGCGCCTTGTGCATCAGGTGCGTCGCCGAGTGGTTGCGGATGGTGCGCGCACGCTTGGCCTGGTCGACTTGCGCGTCGACGGTGTCGCCGACCTTCAGCGAACCCGAACGCAGCACGCCGTGGTGACCGAAGACTTCGGCCTGGATTTTCAGCGTATCTTCCACTTCGAACTCGCCACCGGTAGCGCGGATGGCGCCATGGTCGCCCACCTGGCCACCCGACTCGGCGTAGAACGGCGTCGTGTCGAGCACGACGATGCCTTCCTGGCCAGCTTTCAATTCCTGCACCGAGACGCCTTCGGCATACAGCGCCAGCACGTGGGTGTTGTGCACCAGCGATTCGTAGCCGACGAACTTGGTCTTCTCGCCCGCGTACTCCACCTTGGCCGCCATCCTGAACTTGCCGGCAGCGCGCGCGGTTTTCTTCTGCTGTTCCATGGCGGCGGTGAAGCCGGCTTCGTCGAGCGTCACGCCGCGTTCGCGGCAGATGTCGGCGGTCAGGTCGAGCGGGAAGCCGTAGGTGTCGTACAGGGTAAAGGCGGTGGCGCCGTCGAGGTTCTTGGCATCCTTGGCCAACTGCGCTTCCAGGATCTTCATGCCGTTTTCCAGCGTCTCGCCGAAACGTTCTTCCTCGGCCTTCAGCACCTGGGCGACGCGCTCTTTCGCGTCCAGCAGTTCCGGATACGCCGTGCCCATCTCGATGTTCAGGTCTTCGACCAGCTTGAAGAAGAACGGACGGGTCTGGCCCAGCTTGTGGCCGTGGCGCAGCGCGCGGCGGATGATGCGGCGCAGGACGTAGCCGTGGCCTTCGCTGCTCGGGATGATGCCGTCGACGATCATGAACGACGCCGCGCGGATGTGGTCGGCGATCACCTTCAGCGAATTGTTGTTCAGGTCAGTGGCGCCGGTTTCGCGCGCGGCTGCCTTGATCAGTGCCTGGAACAGGTCGATCTCGTAGTTGCTGTGCACGTGTTGCAGCACGGCGGCCAGGCGCTCCATGCCCATGCCGGTGTCGATCGACGGCTTCGGCAGCGGGGTCAACACGCCTGATTCGTCGCGGTTGAACTGCATGAACACCAGGTTCCAGATCTCGATGAAACGGTCGCCGTCTTCTTCCGGCGAGCCTGGAGGGCCGCCCCAGATGTCGGCGCCGTGGTCGTAGAACACTTCGGTGCACGGGCCGCATGGGCCGGTGTCGGCCATCTGCCAGAAGTTGTCCGAGGCGTAGCGCGCACCCTTGTTGTCGCCGATGCGGATGATGCGCTCTTTCGGTACGCCGATCTCGTTGGCCCAGATGTCGTAGGCTTCGTCGTCTTCGAAGTAGACGGTGACGGTCAGCTTTTCGGCGGGCAGCATGTAGACTTTGGTCAGCAGCTCCCAGCAATAGTTGATAGCGTCGCGCTTGAAGTAATCGCCGAAGCTGAAGTTACCCAGCATCTCGAAGAAGGTGTGGTGGCGCGCGGTGTAGCCGACGTTTTCCAGGTCGTTGTGCTTGCCGCCGGCGCGCACGCAGCGCTGCACCGAGGTCGCGCGCGAATACGGGCGCGAATCGAGGCCGAGGAACACGTCCTTGAACTGCACCATTCCGCTGTTGGTCAACAACATGGTCGGATCGTTGCCCGGCACGAGGGGGCTGGACCGTACGATCGTATGGCCCTTGGACTCAAAGAACTTGAGGAACTTTTCGCGAATTTCGGAAGATTTCATGTTGGTGGGGGCGGAAGGAGCGCAGTGCGGTAGATAAAGCAAGGATTATAGCGTAGGGAAGTCAATAGGAAGATGGCATCGCAAGTTGAAAAACCCGCGGTTGCATTCGTAGGGTGGACGGGTCTCCCGTCCACGCGTCAATCCCCGCAAGATCAGCTGCGCGATATTTCTTCCGCTGGCTGAACGCGTGGACGGCAAAGCCGTCCACCCTACGCGAAATATGGGCCGATCAGGTCGATACGATCGGTACAGAAGGCATCGACGCCCCACGCCAGCAACTCGCGCGCTCGCGCCGGACCATTGACCGTATAGCAAAACAACCCATACCCTGCCGTGCGCACCTCCTGCGCCAGCTGCGGCGTCAGGTGCCGGTGATTGGTATGGATCGCCACCGCCTCGACCGCCTGCGCGCGCCGTTCCCAGTCGGGCGGCAATTCACTCATCAGGCAGGCGCGCGGCACCTGGGGCGCGACTTCGCGCGCGGCCTCGAGTGCCAGCATGCTGAACGAGGACAGCAGCGGTACCCGGTCCATCTCGCCGGCCGCGATCTCGTCGGCAAACAGCGCGGCGGCGATGCGCGCCACGGTGCCGCCGGTCTCGATGTCGTACTCGGGCGCCGGCTTGATCTCCATGTTCATCCACACGCCATGCGCCTTGCAGAACCCGGCGAATTCGACGAACAACGGCACCGGTTCGCCCTCGTGTTCGCGCGCGAACCAGCCGCCGGCGTCGAGCAGCGCCAGTTCGGCCGCGTCGTAGTCGAACACGTTGCCGGAACCGGCCACGGTGCGTCCCAGATAGGGGTCATGCATCACCACCGGTACGCCGTCGCGCGCCAGCATGATGTCGTATTCGATGGCGCGGTAGCCGCATCTTAATCCCTCGCGCAGTCCGGCCAGCGTGTTTTCCGGCGCCAGCGTGCCGCCGCCGCGGTGGGCCAGCACGCGCGGATAGGGCCAGGCACCGGGCAGGTTTGCCATCTCAGTGCCCCAGCCGCGACGACAGCCAGACGAAGCCGGCGACGTTGGCCACCACGGTGCACCAGAACAGTTGCCGGAACGAGCGTTTCACCGTTTTATGGCGCAGCCATTGCTGGGCCAGTAGCGCGCCCGGCCAGCCGCCGACCAGCCCCAGCAGCAGTAAGCTGCGCTCGGGCGTACGCCAGTTGCCGTTGCGCGCGGCCGACTTGTCGAGCGCGTAGGCGACGAAGCAGGTGGCGCTGCTCATCAGGTAGGCGCCGCCGACCAGCCAGGGCAGGTCCCAGGCGAGCATGGCGGCTGCATAGATGGCGGCAAACAGGAAAATGGGCAGATACGGCATCCGGTCAGCTTAGCGCCGCATGCGTGAAATTGCTAGTCGGCACCGATACGGCGGTTTTATATCAACAGCGTTCGATACCGTACCGAAGCCGCCGAACTCCTGCCCTACCCTCGATCTCTGTTGTCATTCATGCAGGAGAACGTCATGTCTTTCGATTTAGGAAATTTGTTGCAGCAATACTTGGGTAACGCCGCCGGCGCGACGCCGGCGCAGGCGCCGGACGATTTCGAACGCGCCGCACAGAATGCCCCGCGCGAATCCGTGGCCCAGGGCGTGACCCAGGCGCTGCGTTCGGACCAGACGCCGCCCTTCCCCCAAATGCTGGCCCAGATGTTCGGCAACAGCAATCCCGACCAGCGTGCAGGCATGCTGAACCAGCTGATTGCCAGCGCTGGCCCGGCCGTGATCAGCGCCCTCCAAAGTGGCGCGCTGGGTGGCGTGCTGGGCAACCTGCTCGGCGGCGGCGCCAACGCGCGCGTCACGCCGGAACAGGCTTCGCAGGTCTCGCCGGAGCAGGTCAAGGAAATCGCCGAAAAAGCGGAACAACAGAATCCAAGCATTGTCGACCGTATGGGCGACTTTTATGCCGAGCACCCGACGGCGGTCAAGGCGCTTGGCGCCGCGGCGCTCGCTATCGCACTCGGCCACATGGCGCAGGGCATCCAGCGTCGCTGAACCACCTTCCCCCAACAACAAAAGGAGCACCACATGGGCATTCTGAGCAATATCTTCAATAAAATCTTCCCGAACTCGCCTTCGGCCAAGGAAGCGCAGGCCAAAGCGCAGGCGCAAAATGCACCGGCCGCACCGCGTCCAACGGCGCCGGCCGCCCCGACGGCTGCACCTGCGCCGGCTCCTGCTGCCGCACCTGCTGCGCCCGCCCCGGTGGCGATGGACCAGGTCGACGTCGAAGCTATCCTCAACAGCAAGCTGCAGGCATCGGGCCAGCAACTGAACTGGCGCACCTCGATCGTCGACCTGCTGAAACTGCTCGACCTCGACAGCAGCCTGCAGTCGCGCAAGGAACTGGCGGCCGAGCTGCACTACACCGGCGACACGTCGGATTCGGCCAAGATGAACATCTGGCTGCATCGCCAAGTGATGAACAAGCTGGCCGCCAATGGCGGTAAAGTGCCGGCCGACCTGAAAGACTGAGTGGGGGTACCTCGATAAACCTACTGCGCGTCGGAGCGCCGACCTGCGATGCTCGCTGTACAACCGTACAGCTGCGCTTCTCGGCCAGCGCTCCTTCCGCTCGCTACGGTTTCTCGAGGTCCCGTTACTCTACGTCTATTCCTCTAATCCGGCAAACTTGTGTTCGCCGCGGTTCCGCACGCAAAGCAGAACCGCCCGAACGCGTTCTTGCGCGTCGCGCAGCCGCCGCAGCGGTTGAACAGGCCGATGCCGCAATGGGGGCAATAATCGGTGGCGCCATCCTTGAGGTCGACCTGGCGTTCGCAACCCGGGCACACGCCCTTCCCCAACCGCACCAGCACCGTGTCGTAGCTGAGCGTCTGGCGACGCTGCGCGTCCGGCAGCGCTTCGGCCGCTTTCTGCCGCGCCAGGTAGCGCTGCAGCGCGGCGATCGCATAGCGCCCCGCCACCACGGTCACGATGATCCCGACGATGTAGCGCACATAGCCGCCATAGCTGGGCAGGTAGGGCACCAGCTCGAAGAAAAAGGCGAACAGGGCAAAAAAGATGAAACCCCAGGCGAATGGCCAGGACGCTCCCTGGCGCTTGTGCTTGAACAGCCAGCCGGCTGCGACCAGCAGGGGCAGGGTCAATGCCAGGCGGTAGCCGAACACGCGCAGTTCCTGCGCTGCGCTGGCCTGGTCGCGCTTGACCTGCGCGGGCAACTCGAGGTCGGCACGGCGCCGCGCCGCGCGTTCGGCCTGCTGGGCGGCGTCGAGCATCGCTTGGCGCTGCGTTTCGACGGCGGCCAGCGCGCGCCGCTCGTCCGCTTCGAGGGCATCGAGCGCCTTCGTGCGGGCGATGAGTTCCGGGTCCTGGTCGGGACGCGCGGTGACGCTGCGCGTGGCCAGCCAGTTGTCGAAGGTGGCGCGCGCCGAGCGGGTGTTCGACCTGGCCACCGCGTGCTTTTCGGCTGCCTGTTCGTGCTGCGCGCGCGCGGCGGTCTGGCGCTTGTCCGCCCCCTCTTCCTCGGCGCGCACGGCCGCCAGCTGCGCCGGGTCGATGAACTGTTCCAGCGTCGGCGGCGCTTCGACATCGGCCATGTTTTCGACCAGTTGCCCACCCAGGCCGATCAGAAAACTGGCGAACGCGAATGCCACCAGCCACAGGGCGCGGTGCAGCCACTTTTCGGTCAACCGCAATCCTTTGCTCATGATTCATTTCCTCTCGAATAAATGAACGGCGATGTTCAGCCGGGATGGAGCTTGTCATGGCTCAAGGCGGGATGCCAAGCGTATGCTTTGGAGGGAGCGTGGAATGATACCGGCGGTGGCGTCGGGTGATCTGACGAACCGTCGTTAGCAGGACGTAGAGGATGTGAAAAAAAGTCAGGGCAAGGCGCCGAGTCGAAGACAGTACGAGTGTACGGCGAGACGAGGCAACGCAGCCATGGCGATTTTTTCACATCCTCGTAGGGTGGGCGGCTACACCCGGAAGCGGGCACCGATGCGACTTTTGCGCCGCCCACGCGTTCAACCAGCGGCCGCATAGTCGCACCGCGGTTTGCGAACGTGCGTTGAGCGCGTGGGCGGAAAATCCGCCCACCTTACCGGTCTGCGCAGCCGGTTCGACGAAGACACGTCATGCGCAGTACGACGAAAAAATCAGAAGTACGACAGCCCCAGCGCACGACGCACTTCGTCCACCGTACCAGCCGCCACTTCGCGCGCTTTCATCGTGCCTTCCTTGAGCATCTGCAGCACCTGCCCCTTGTCCTGCGCGAACTCTTCGCGGCGGGCGCGGATCGGCGCCAGCATGTCTTGCAGCACGCTGTCGAGGCGCTTCTTGACGATGCTGTCGCCCAGGCCGCCGCGCGTGTAGTGCGCCTTCATTTCTTCCAGCGCGACCTTGTCGGTGTCGAAGGCGTCCAGGTAGAGGAAGGCGACGTTGCCTTCGACGTGGCCCGGGTCCGAGACCTTCAGGTGCAGCGGATCGGTGTAGACCTGCTTGACGGCGGCGCGGATCTGGTCGGGGCTGTCGCCCAGGTTGATGGTGTTACCCAGCGACTTGCTCATTTTCGCCTTGCCGTCGATGCCGGGCAGGCGGCCGATTTCCGGTACCAGCGCCTTGCACTCGACCAGGATGTCCTTGCTGACCAGGCGGTTGAAGCGGCGCACGATCTCGTTGCACTGCTCAATCATCGGGATCTGGTCTTCGCCCACCGGCACCAGGGTCGCCTTGAAGGCGCTGATGTCGGAAGCCTGGCTGACCGGGTAGGTCAGGAAGCCGGCCGGGATGTCGCGCTCGAAGTTGCGCAGTGCAATTTCCGTCTTGACGGTCGGGTTGCGCTCCAAACGGGCGACAGTCACGAGATTAAGATAATAGAATGTCAACTCGGCCAGTTCCGGGACCTGGGACTGGATGAAGATCGTCGAGCGCGTCGGATCGATCCCGACCGCGAGGTAATCGAGCGCCACCTCGACCACGTTCCGGTGTACCTTGCCGGTGTCATCCATGTTGTCGGTCAGCGCCTGGGCGTCGGCGAGCATGATGAACTGGCTGTATTCGTGTTGATACGCAACGCGGTTGCGCAGGCTGCCCACGAAGTGGCCGAGGTGCAAAGGGCCGGTCGGGCGGTCGCCGGTCAGGATGACGGGGGCTGGAGCGGTGGTAACAGGGGAATTCATCGGTTTTCCTTGTATGTGCCCCGATATCCGCCGCGCCAAAAAAAACGCCGCCTGAATCGAGGCGGCGTTCATGTGAGTCACATCTTCTCGTCTGGGCCGCGCGTCGTCAGCGGCGCCACCAGGTGCAAAGCGAGAAATGTGGATTGATAAATTTCATGGATGGCATGTTTGCAGGTTGACGGCGCGCTGTCAACCGGAAGTCGAGCCGAACGCGACAGGGGGAAGCGTTACCGGCGAACATGAAAGTATGCCGAGGCGCTTGTCCTTGTTAGCGAGCAACGGCAGATCCAAAACGGTCGATTAGTCCGAACTTTATGTTTTCGGTGACCGTCTAAAAGTATTTTGTTGTAAAAATTCTAACAAGTGGTGAAATCATGAATAACACGAGCCTGAACAGCCAACCCCGCCCACTCGAACTTTGGGGCGGCCTTGAATGCACTGTCAACCGTGTGCAAGACCAATACTTCAGCCAGTTAGAGCGCAATGGCCATGCCCTGCGCAACTGCGATATCGGACGCTTTGCCGCGACCGGCATCCGCGCCATCCGCTACCCCGTCCTGTGGGAGCGTACCGCACCCGACGGCATCGACAAGGCCGACTGGTCCTGGCCCGACGAACGCTTGCCCGCCCTGCGCGAGGCCGGCATCACCCCGATCGCCGGCCTGATCCACCACGGCAGCGGCCCGCGCGACACCAGCCTGCTCGACCCCGCCTTCCCCGAACGCCTGGCCGAGTATGCCGGCGCCGTCGCCGCCCGCTACCCATGGCTGGAGTACTACACCCCGGTCAACGAACCCTGCACCACCGCCCGCTTTGCCGGCCTGTATGGCGTCTGGTACCCGCATGCGCGCGACGATAAAAGTTTCATCCAGGCCTTGCTGATCCAGTGCAAGGCCGTGGTGCTGTGCATGCGCGAGATCCGCAAGGTCAATCCGAATGCCAAGCTGGTGCAGACCGACGACCTCGGCAAGACCTACAGCACGCCGGAACTGGCCAAAGTGGCCGAGTTCTACAACGAACGCCGCTGGCTGGCCTGGGACCTGCTGTGCGGCACCGTAGGCCCGGAACACAAGCTGTGGAAATATCTCACCGGCACCGGCGTCGACTTGGCCGACCTGCTCTGGTTCCGCGACAATACCTGCCCGCCGGATGTGATCGGCGTCAATTACTACGTCACCAGCGAGCGCTGGCTCGACCACCGTCCGGAGCGCTACCCGCAGCACCACCGCGGCGTCGCCGACGGTATTCCCTGCGCCGACATCGAAGCCTCGCGCGCGCTGGCGACGCCAACGGCCGGCATCGGCCCCCTGCTCACCGAAACCTGGGACCGCTACCGCCTGCCGATCGCCATCACCGAAGCCCACATCGACGCCAACCGCGAAGACCAGTTGCGCTGGCTGCTCGAGATCTGGCAAGCGGCGCAAGCGGCGCGCACGAATGGCGTCGACCTGCGCGCCGTCACGGTCTGGTCACTGCTCGGCTCCTTCGACTGGAACAGCCTGGTCACGCAAAACCGCGGCTACTACGAACCGGGCCCGTTCGACGTGCGCTCGCCCATGCCGCGCCCGACCGCGCTGGCCGCCATGATGCGCGAACTGTCGAGCGGCAAGCCGCTGTCGCACCCGGTCCTGCATGGTCCGGGCTGGTGGCGCCGTCCGGGCCGCTTCCTGTGCACGCCGGTCGCCACGCCGGCGGCGTTGACATCGATCGCCGCCGACGGCCAGCGCCTGATCGGACGCAACCCTGCCCCGATCCTGATCACCGGCGCCACCGGCACCCTGGGCCGTGCTTTCGCGCGCATCTGCCAGAAGCGCCACATCGCCTATAAACTGCTGTCGCGCCACGACATGGACATCGCCGACCCGGCCTCGGTCGAGCGCGCGCTGGCCCACCATCAACCCTGGGCCGTGATCAACACCAGCGGCTACGTGCGCGTGGACGATGCCGAAGCCGACGTCGAGCGCTGCATGCGCGACAACGCCGCCGGCGCCGCCACCCTGGCCGCGGCCTGCGCCCGCCATGGCGTGCACCTGACCACCTTCTCGAGCGACCTGGTCTTCGACGGCCGCAAGGAAGCGCCCTACGTCGAGAGCGATCCGCTCACGCCGCTCAACGTGTATGGCCGCAGCAAGGCCGAATCCGAGCAGGCCGTGCTGGCTGCCCACCCGGGCGCCCTGGTCGTGCGCACCAGCGCCTTCTTCGGCCCTTGGGACAAGCACAACTTCGTGACGCTCGCGCTGAACGCACTCGAACGCGGCGAGGCCTTCGTCGCCGCCGACGACATGACCGTCTCGCCGACCTATGTGCCGGACCTGGTGCATACCTGCCTGGATCTGGCCATCGACCGCGAAGCCGGTGTCTGGCACCTGAACAACGTCGGTTCCGTCACCTGGTACGAACTGGCACGGATGGCGGCGGACAAGGCCGGCATCCCGGCCGGCACCCTGGTGGCGCAGTCCTCCAGCGCCCTGGCGCTGCCGGCCGCGCGCCCCCGCTACAGCGTGCTGCACAGCGAACGCGCGATGCTGCTGCCGAAGCTGGAGAATGCGCTCGAGCGCTACCTCGAACTGCGCGGCGTCGACGATCCGGAGTACGAGGAACTGGTGAAAACTGCCGAATCGCGTCAGCCCGTGGCAAGCGGACATCGCCAGCAGGAAGAAACGCCGGCCGAGGCCTTTCAGATGCAGAGTTCCTGACCCTGCTCAAATTGCAAGGATGCAACTCCCCCATGCTGAACAATGATTGTTGACGATCAGTTAGCAATTCGTTGAAAATCAATGTCAGCAAAATAATAGGGAGTTCATCCGTGCAAGCTGCCGCCTTTCTCGTTGCCCTCGGCCTGGCCCTGGGCTGCTCCCTCGGCGTTCATGCCCAGGAATTGAAGCCGGGAGTGGGCGAGGTCAAGCTCGCACTGCCCGGCGGCGGCATCTACGTCGGCACGGTCACCGGGGGCGTCCCCGACGGCAAGGGCTATTTCAAGGATGCCGACGGCATGCAGTACGAGGGCGAGGTGCGCATGGGGAAACGTACCGGCGTGGCCCAGGCCCTGTTCCCGGATGGCAACCGCTACCAGGGCGAGTGGAAGGATGGCGAACCGGACGGCAACGGCACCATGCACTACCTGCTCGGCGGCGCGTACGAAGGACGCTGGCGCGAGGGCATGCGCGACGGCAGCGGCATCATGACCTTTGCCGGCAGCGGACGCCGCGCCCAGGTCGGCTTCCTGGACGGCAAGCGGATCGACGTCGCGCCGCCTCCCCGCGTACAAGAGCCGCCAAAGGAGACGTACGCGCTACGCGACGCCAACGCGCCGGTCGGGTCGCGCATGGCGCGCAAGATCAGCACCTCGGCGCTTCCGCTGAACGCCGGATGGGAAAAATTGACGTCGGCGCAGCAGCGTATCGTCCGTGACCGCTACCCGGCGCTGGATGAGGCAGACGAACCGCCCTACCCGGTGAAGGGACCGCAGTCTTTCTACGCCAGGATGGCCGAACTGGCCGGCAAGTACCAGATCAACGAGGATGTGCGCGTCTACGTACTGGTTGGCGCCGACGGCAAGGTGGCGTCGGTCACCTCGATCGGCCTCGAGGATCCGGAGGCCAGGCGCCTGGCCGGGGTACTCGCCGGGCTGGTGAACTACAAGCCGGCGCGCTGCGGCGGCCAGCCTTGCCAGATGATGGTTCCGTTCCATCTGAGCCTGAGCGTAGAATACTAAGCACCTGTTCCAGTAGCCCGGCGTCGCTGCGAGCGCGCCTGGCAAGCGGGTGCTGCGTTGCGCGTCGGCGCATTGGAAAATTCGTGGCCGGCCATGCGCCCGGTGGCGAAGTGGACGTTCGTGTCCGGATCGAGCAGCACCCGCCCGGCCGGCACGGCCGGCACGTGAACCGCTTCGCCAGCGACGAATCCTTCTGGATGGTCCGCCTGTGGATGTAAGCGGCCCGTTATAAAATCGATCACTCCGTCAACGCCAAGGCCGCCATCCGTGCAAGAGCAACACGCTTTCCCGTTTTTCCGGGAGATCATCCTATTCCTGATCCTCGCCGGCATCCTCATCCCGCTTCTTCAGCGCCTGCGCATCAACCAGGTGCTGGGCTTCCTGGCGGTGGGCGCGCTGGCCGGCCCTTTTGGACTCGGGCTGCACGCGGCTGAGTTTCCCTGGCTCGCCTGGCTGACCTTCCCCAGCGGGCCCGGAGTCTCGATGCTGGCCGAGATCGGCGTGCTGTTCCTGATGTTCATGATCGGACTCGAGCTCTCGGCTGCACGCCTGTGGGCGATGCGCGCCTGGGTGTTCGGCGCCGGTACGCTGCAGGTGCTGGCCAGCGCCCTGCTGATCGGCGGCACCGTCATGCTGCTGGGGCAGCCGTTCGCCACCGCCGCCATCCTCGGCCTGGTGCTGTCGCTGTCGTCGACCGCGGTCGTGATGCAGCTGATGAGCGAGCAAAACAGCACCGGCAGCCGCCTCGGCCAGGCGGCCTTCGCGGTCCT
This sequence comes from Massilia sp. CFBP 13721, assembly GCF_014842025.1. Classification (GTDB taxonomy): domain Bacteria; phylum Pseudomonadota; class Gammaproteobacteria; order Burkholderiales; family Burkholderiaceae_D; genus Telluria. The sequence continues at coordinate 21,397 of NZ_JACYUY010000021.1, read as the reverse complement.
GATGCTGCAGGACCTGGCCGTGGTGCCGATCCTGGTCGTCCTCGGCGTGCTGGCGCGCGGCAGCGGCGACGGCGCCGCCACGCTGGCGTTGGTCACGCTGGCCAAGGCGGGCGGCGCCATCGCGCTCATCTACCTGGTCGGGCGGCGCGTGATCCACCCGCTGTTCAAGGCCTTCGCGCGCCACCGCCAGCCGGACGTGTTCATGGCGCTGATCCTGCTCAGTACCTTCGGCATCGCCGGCCTGTCCGCCGCGGCCGGCCTGTCGATGGCGCTGGGCGCATTGGTCGCCGGCCTACTGCTGGCCGAGACCGAGTTCCGCCACGAAGTCGAGCTGATGGTCGAGCCGTTCAAGGGCCTGCTCATGGGCCTGTTCTTCATGACGGTCGGGATGAGCATGGATACGCGCCAGATCCTCGAGGCGCCGCTGTGGCTGGCGGCGGTCGTCTGCGGCCTGGTATTGACCAAGGCGCTGGTAGTGACACTGCTGTTTCGCGCCGGCCGCCTGCCCTGGGGCCGCGCAGCCGAGGGCGGGCTGCTGCTGGCCCAGGGCGGCGAATTCGCCTTCATCGTGCTCGGCTATGCGGTGAGCGCGAAACTGCTCGATCCCGGCCTGGGCGCGCGCGTGATGCTGGCGGTCGGCCTGTCGATGTTCATCACGCCGCTGCTGGCGCGTCTGGGACGCGCGATCGGCGACGGCGACGAACGCGCGCTCAGTGAGCGTAAGGCGGAGCACGACGCCGCTGCGCTGGCGGGCGCGCGCGGCCAGATCATCATCGCCGGCTTCGGGCGCGTCGGCCAGCAACTGGCCAAGCTGCTCTCCGCACAGAACATCCCCTTCATCGCCTTCGAGAACAATGCCACGCTGGTGTCGAAATTGCACGCGCAGGGCGTCCCGGTCTACTTCGGCAACGCAGCGCGCCCGGAACTGCTGCGCCTCGTGAATGCGGAAGAAGCGCCGGCGATCGTGCTGACCATGGACAATCCGGCCGCATCGCTGCAGGCCGTGCGCGGCATCCGCCGCGACTTCGCCGAGGTGCCGCTGTTCGTGCGCTCGCGCGACGAACGCCACGCGCGTTCGCTCAAGCGTGCCGGCGCGACGGTGGTGGTGCCGGAGACGCTGGAAGCGAGCCTGCAGCTGTCCGCCTTTGTGCTCGAATCGATGGGACTCGACGAGCGCACCGTGGACAGCATCGTCGACCGCGAGCGCGACCTGTTCGCCGAGCAGTTGAACGATGCCGGCTTGCGCGAGCCGGGGTCGCGCAGCTAGCCGAACGCCGAACGCAGCCGGCTATAATCGTCCCCTCGTCAACCTTGCCAGGAACACCATGACCGACACCGCCAACGTCAACGGCGCGCCCAAGGCGCTGGGCCATATCCGTGTGCTCGACCTGTCGCGCGTGCTGGCCGGCCCCTGGTGCGCGCAAAACCTGGCCGACCTCGGCGCCGACGTGATCAAGATCGAACGTCCCGGCTGCGGCGACGACACCCGCGCCTGGGGCCCGCCGTATGCGAAGGACGCCGAAGGCCGCGATACCGGCGAAGCAGCCTATTACTTGTCGGCCAACCGCGGCAAGCGCTCGGTGACGGTCGATATCGCCAGCCCCGAAGGGCAGGCGCTGATCCGCGAACTCGCCCGCCACGCGGACGTGGTGCTGGAAAACTACAAGGTCGGGCAGCTCAAACGCTACGGGCTCGATTACGCGTCGCTGAAAGCCGTCAAGCCGGACCTGGTCTACTGCTCGATCACCGGCTTCGGCCAGGACGGCCCGTACGCGCACCGCGCCGGCTACGACTTCCTGATCCAGGGTATGGGCGGCCTGATGTCGGTCACCGGCGAACGCGACGAACTGCCCGGCGGCGGCCCGCAAAAGGCCGGTGTGGCGCTGACCGACCTGATGACCGGCATGTATGCGACGATTGCCGTACTGGCGGCACTCACCCACCGCGACCGCAGCGGCGAAGGCCAGTACATCGACATGGCGCTGCTCGATACGCAAGTGGCGATGCTGGCCAACGTCGGCAGCAATTACCTCAACAGCGGCAAGGCGCCCAAACGCTGGGGCAATGCGCACGCCAACATCGTCCCCTACCAGACCTTCGCCTGCACCGACGGCCACATCATCGTCGCCGCCGGCAACGACGGCCAGTACCAGAAGTTCGTCGACGCCGGCGGCCGCCCGGAACTGGCAAGCGACCCGCGCTTCGCCACCAACCCGCAGCGTGTGGCCAACCGCGACGTGCTGGTGCCGCTGCTGGCCGAGATGGTCGCCACGCGCAATCGCGACGCATGGATCGCCGCGCTGGAAGCGGTCGGCGTGCCGTGCGGGCCGATCAACGACGTCGGCGAAGTCTTCGCCAACGAACAGGTGCAGGCGCGCGCCATGGCGGTCGACCTGCCGCATCCGTCGGCAGGCAAGGTGACGTTGGTGCGCAGCCCGATGAAAATGTCGGCCACGCCCGCGACCAGCGACAAGGCGCCGCCGCTGCTGGGCCAGCACACCGACGAAGTGCTGCGCGAGGTGCTGGGCAGGAGCGACGGCGAGATTGCGGCGCTCAGGTCGCGCGGGGTGGTGTAAGCGGCTGGCCGCTTGCGTGCTTGGTACGCCGGCATGCGTGCATGCCGGCGCGTCGTGCTCCGTGTCCGCCGGCCTGGCGCGTCCTGCGTCAAGGCCGGCATGACGGTTGGATGAACCGCTTAGTGCAGCTTGTGCTTGAAGTCGGACAGCTCGGCGTGCACGCGGGTGACAACCGCTTCCAGGTGCGCCGGCATCTGCGGCGACGAGCGGCTGATGCGCTTGGCCTCGTCGCCCATGTCCTCCAGGCTGTCGACACATTGCACGATCCGCGCCTCATCGTTCGACTGCATCACAGCGCTGGCCTGCTTCAATTCCCGTGAAATGCGCTCGATGCAATCGCGCATTTCCGGCGGCGTATCCTGCGACGCCCTGCAGGCCTGCTCGGCTTCGCCGATGGTTTGTTGCAGGTGGCTGTAGCGTTGCTGAATTTCGTTGGCTTGCAGCATGATGACCTCCTCAACATGAAGTGAGTGGGTTAGTTTAGCGCTGGATCAAAAAGGGGTGCGCGTTGTAGACAACTTGAGGCTCAGTCGCAGGCCTGACCTATTTCGCCGATCATCCAGCGTCGGTTGACAAACAAAAAATCAACGCCATGAACGCAGGCCTCATCCTTGAAATACTGCAGTGTGACCGTTTCGCCCTCATTACGAAGCGTGGCCTCCCACGCTTGCCCTTTCGCCATCACCTCATCAACAACTGCCCTACTCCGCTGTACTGTACTAATGATGGGATCAGCACCCGTCCCCTCAGCCCGCTGGCGTATCCTCGAGGGAAACATTTTCGTTATATAGACGACGTCTGCACCGTTATCTCGTGAACACAAGAGCACGTTAACTGCGTGCCACAACTGCTCAGCGCTTCTCACCTTGCTCATCAATAGCGTTTTTCGAAGCTTGTCGACCTCAACCGGGTGACAACTGTTTTCATAGCTTTCGCCGTGCATCATCAATCTTGGATAGCGCTCAGAAGGTTTCGCTGCGCATGGAACTGCGATTGATGCGGCAAATAATCCTGTAAGAGCCTGCTTCATCATCGACTGCCTCATAGGATTTGGCTCAGCAATGAAATTACTTGCTTTATGGGGAAGCGTAGTTTGCCAAGGTCAGATAGATAACCGATCTATTCGCTTCGTTACATCCAAAGCCATCAACTTGCCCCCCAGATTTCTTCAGTATGCCTCGCAGAGGATAGCACCTGGGCAAACTCGACAACTTCACGGACGTATTGCGGTATTGATTGAAAAGCGATCTGAATCTAGGTGTCAGCCATGGCCGGGCTGCCTCGGGCACAAGCCAGATTGTTCCTGCGTTCAGCTGAATGGGGACTGCCGAATGTATGGCTGGTGTGACTTCCGCAATCAATGTAACCTAATCAGTCGGCCCTGGAACCCCGCCTACGTGCTCTGGTGTCCCGAATACTTCCCACCTGATACTACTGATTGAATAATCAAGCAATACCAAATCCTTGAACTCGGCTACATTCCCCGACGACTTATTTCTGCCATCTGACTCACATCCAATTAACAATATTATCAGCAAGACGGCCAACTTCAAACAATGAAAATTATTTTTCATTAATTTATCTCAACTCAGACTTACCTTCCATTACATGAAAGTCGGCCAGCAAAGATCAACAATAGGCGAAATACTGGAAGCCACATTATTGACGTGGGATTATGCTATCTCCACGTGCTAACGCATTCTTCTCCAAGATGCTCACCCTAGACTTCATCTCGGCTACATACTCTAGATGTTTTTCAGTACTCTTCCACCCTTTTGCATCTCCCTGAGTCAATTCTTGACTTAAATTCTCTCGCTCTCTTTTTATTTTTAGATCAAGATCATCGAAATCCAGATCGATTGAGTAATCCAGTCCTCGGCCGAAATCATTATAGCTGACCGTTAATTTTGCTAACACGCCATCTCCGACCCATTCATAATTTTGCACTGAAGGCATCAGTTGCGCCCATTCTTGATCTGATAACTGATAATCTGGATCGAGTGCGCATGCACCTATCTGGGCCACTTCGCCCTTTTCATCCAGAATCGATGATCGACCTGTTACCGCTGGGCACAACCTATTAATATAACGTTGCCACTTTCCCTTTTTAAACTGCAATATGACTTTCCTTACAAACTCCTGTGCAGCCACATGCGTCTTGATTGCCCTGGTACTGACTTGCAAAGCAGCGGTATGAACAGATAGATTATTGTTGATTCTTTTATCTGCGTACATCGTTAAAGAAAAAGTAGGCGCAAGGGCAATTTCGTAGCCAGGTCGGGTGTAGCGCACAGGAACGTCAAGGGATAATCGATTCGCATCGTACATCATCAGCCCATCAATATTTTGAACAGAGAAACCTGCTGCACCGCTCGCTTTTGCCGTTGCCGCGATGTTTTTACCAATATCAATTTGCACTTCACGCATTGTCTTTCCTCCTGAAATTTGAACTAGGATCACAACACATATTCCTGCGAAAATTATAGAAACTACGTATCGCTTCATGCTGAGACCCAATGCAATATTTTCGATAACTCCCCATCCATATAGCTGCGGCGCGTGGACATCAAAAAATTAAATTGCTTTGCAATTTTACTTACAAATTCCATCCTATCATTCATATCAGGCAAACTTTGTCTTTCACCGATTAGCCGTTCCTTCATAGACGTTGGCGCGTCGAAAACGGTTTCAAGTTCGGGATCGCTGTTTTGTGGTGATGCACTATAAACAACCTTAAAATTCGGAGAAAGCCATCCATTCGTAAGCCGACTAAACCGATGATTGACGTCCATTGTCTTTTTTAGCAGAGAGTCATTATAGATTAGCGGCTGCAAGACATTAATCTGTTCCTGATTTGCGATGGATATGAGCTCTTTACGCTGGTGTTCGGCCTTTTTCTCTTTGGAGCGCTCAGAATATTCAGTCAAAATATGCTCGTAACTTTTTATAACTTCCGGAGTTACGGTAAAACGACGTAATTTAATTAAAGAAGCTATCGACGCGGCGTCATTTGCGATACGCGTTAACTCGCCGCGCTCTGCTTCCATGATGTAAAAGGCTTGCTTAAATTTTGCCCAATAAATACTTGATGGTGCTCGATAACCGTTATCGAATTCTTTTACGTGCGTTCTGCAATATGCACTTGCCTGGTATTCGAGCACACTGTACTGACCATACCCCGCTTGCGGTGACCAACTCGGTGGATGATCGAAGTACGCACGTGCTGTTTTGTATACAGGGTCGCTCCGCAGTCGTTCGCTGAGACGAGACATCCAACTTGGTCCGAATGGGAGCTCTTCAATGGCGCTTTTCGATGCCTTTTGATATGTTTCCCAATTCCGTTCCGGTGGTCCTGCCTCCAGCCGCTTTCTGCTCAGGCTTCCGCCTTTATTAATTCCAAATTCGAGAAAGAAAGAGTACCAAGGATAAATATCCATGAATAACCATAGATTTCCCTTTGCAAGTGCGCAATATGTTCTTAGCGCATGTTGATAGGGCGAATCGTCGGTCATCATCACGCTACCGACATCTGACATACTCGAGTTGCGAAATACACTCGCCAGATCCTTCCACTCGCGCTGAAGTACGTCTTCGCGAGTGAAGCGGTACGCTTCGACAATGTCTTTGACAACAAAGGCGGCCAGCGCCGGCCAGTAGAACTGCAGCTCACCATTCGATTTTTTGGTGCTTTCAAAATATAGATATGCGTAATGGCCAGCAATCCTTTTCGCTCTACGCTCAGGATCTTGGATCAAGTGATACCGCCCATCCTGATTATTCTTGTCGCTCACTGCGATCAGTGCTGCTTGCTGCGCATATGACCATAAATGCGGGTACTCGACCTTCGCATCGTGCTGCGACCCCTCCGTTGTGTTGGTTGTACACGTCCCGAGAACTTCGATTGACACACCCTTCTCTTCCATCTTGGCCATCATTCACCTTTATAGCAAGCTCACTATTTAATCCTGAATTCGGCATAGCGCAGGGCGTATTCGATGGGCTGCGCCTCTGGTGTAGATAAGCGATCCAACTCGCCGTCCGTCGGGGTGTTATTTACCAGACGCTGAGCTTCGTCTGACTTATTGATCACACGGAAAGGAATGTCTTCGATTGCGGTGCCATGCGCATCCATGTAGACGATTTGCTCGTCGTATTGTGCGGACTGCAATGGGCCTATGCTCTCGCTCGGTATCGTCGCCAAACGAGTAGGAAGCGGTTTTAGTTCAGCAGCAGCGTTGGCACGCTGATCAAAGACATGCTTCCCGCCCTTGACCGAAAACTTCCCCGGACAAGCAAACGTAATATTTCCGCCTTCCAGCGTTACCGCCGATTGCCCCGCCTGCAGCACGATCTTTTCCTTGGCCTTGATCTCGATGCAGTCATTCACCGAGATCACGGTGACCTCCTTGTTCGCCACGATCTCGAGTTGGTCCGTATGCGCCTGCAGGGATACCGGCCCATTTCCGGCAATTGCCTGGATGCCGCCACCATACGTAAACAGGCTGGCCGCATTGGCTGCAACCGACGACACCGTATGCGCCGCCGTCATGTGCAGGTCCGACTGCGCGGTCCAATTCAGCTGCTGGCCGGCGTATATGACGGTCGAGGCCGGCGTCGCCCAGTTGATGCTGGCTGCGGAGTCCATCAGCACGATGGCAGAGCCGAATTTTTCGACCGGCTGCTCGGCGTCGAACTCGCGTGATCCGCTTTTCGCCTTGAGCGCGGTCTGACCATTGACCGTGCCGGCATGCTTGCCCTTTTCCTTGGGGTCGATCTGCGCGATGAAGTCGGCTTGCGCCTTGGCTGCGTCCTTGCTGAACAGCGCCTGCTGCTGCGCCGCCGCGTCGCCCAGCGTGTTGCAGAGCGACTCGGCGCCCTTCAGCAGCGACACGGCTTCGTGCGCATCCATCTGCGTCGAGGTCACGCCGCAGCCCTGCTGCGAACGCGCGCTGGTCGACAGCAAGACGCCTTCGCCGCCGCGCACGACACCCCAGGCGTCGGTGCGCAGTTCGAAGCCGCTGCCCCGATAGGCGCCACGCTGGGCGGAGCCGGGCGACTGCTGGATCAGGTAGCCGAGGTTCAGTTGCGTGCTGGCCGTGCTGGTGGCGAGCCGCGTGCGCACCTGGCCGGCGGTGTCGTCGAGTTGCCACTGGTTGTAGCCGCCGCCGTCGAAGTTGTGGCTGTGGATGCCGGACAGGGTGCCTACGTGATTCACGCTCGAATCAACGCCGGCGGAGAATGGCGGCAGGTCGGCGCCGGTGAAGAGCTGGGCTACGATGACGGGGCGGTCGATGTCGCCTTCGATGAAGTCGACCAGCACTTCGGTGCCGAGACGTGGCGTGAACAGCGTGCCCCAGTTGGGGCCGGCCAAGGCTTCGGCCACGCGCACCCAGGTGCCGGAGCGTTCGTCGCCGGGCGCGCAGCCCTTGTCGTCGGTGTCGTGCGCCAGGCCGCAGGCGTTCGGACGGCTCCCGCGCTGCCAGGCGAACTGGATGCGCACCTGGTGGTCGCGCGTAGTGGTGGCGACCGAATCAGCAAGACCGACAACCAGCGCGCATTGCGCGCCGGGTGCGGTGATCGTGTGTGGTGCGGCGGTCAGCGCCGGGACGATGGCGACCGTGTCGCGCGCGCAGCCGAAGCTGTTGCGGTAGGTGCCGCGTTCGATGCCGCCGCGTGCGGTCTGGGCGATGCCGGTATCGAAGTTGTTGCGCGCTTCGTGGCGCACCCACAGAACCTTAAATGCGTTCTCGCCAGCGGGATAGCGGCTATGCTGGGTCAGCTGAAAGGTATATCCCGCAGCGAGTCTGCGTGCGGCGCCGCTGCCTTCGAAGACCTTGTTGTAGAACTCCAGCGCCTGCAGCATCAATTCGCTGTGCGTGTCGGCGGCGTCGCGCGAACTGGCGATGCGTTCGCCGCTGCCGTCGAACAGCCACAGGGTCGGCACATCGCCCGCATCCAGGTTCGAGCGCTGCTCGCACCCTGGGGCCACCAGTTGCGCCGGGTCCCAGCTGCTGATGGCGACGGCATTCGCGGCAAGCTTGCGGCGGGCGCTGAAGCCGTTGATGGCGTCGTCGCGTTCGGTGGCGCGCACGCCGTGGAAGCGGATGACGTCGCCGCCGGGTGTGGTGGGCGCAATGGCGCGGCTGTCGAAAATGATGAGACGATGCCTACCTGCCGGTTCGTGTTCGAAGCGCCAGCTGAGGCCTTCGGAAGCCAGCAGGCGGATAAGGAATTCGAGGTCGCTTTCGCGGTATTGGGTGCAGATGGCGCGTGCCGGCAGGTCTTGCGTGATGTCGAAGTCGAAAGCGATTTGCGGGTAATCGGCCAGCAGTTCGGTGACGATCTCGCGCGCGTTCTTGTCCTGGAAGATGTAGCTGTCGCGGCGCAGGGCCAGCAGCGCCAGTGCCGGTTCCAGGCGCAGGCGGTAGCGCGCAACGCCGCCGTCGGCGCCGAGCCAGGCGGCGTCGGTACACAAGCCGTGCCAGGTGCGTCTGCTGCCGTCGGGTTGCAGCAGGCCGAGCGTCAACGCTTCGCCGATAAAGGCGTCGATGTCGAGGTCGGCCGAGGTGCTGAGCGCATCGACGTCGAAGCGGAACAGTTCGTTGACCGCCTCGCGGCCGGTAAACGCTTCGGCGGCCAGCGCTTCGGGCAGGTCGCTGTCCTGGCTGCTGGTGAGGGTGATGAGCCGTGCGTGCTGGGAAAGGCCTGTGCCGAACAGGCCGAGGGAAGAAACGCCGGGCGCGTTCATGCTGTCGCCGCCCTGAGTAGCAATGCCATCCGCATGACTCCTTGATCTAACGAATCAACGGCAAGCTGGATGCTTACCAATCGTCAATGCTACCGGAGGGAAAGATGGCGATGCGGTGTGCAGGTATGACCTGCATCAAAGGTCAGCTGACTTCAGCCAGGCGGCGCGGGAGTGACCGGTTCCAGCGGCGCCAGGCTGCGCAGGCGCAATGCGATCAGCATGGCGCCTGCCAGGACCAAGCCCAGCAGGCCGACCACGCCGGGCCAGCCGCCGTGCTCCCACATGTAGCCGCCGAACCAGCCGACCACGCTTGATCCGAGGTAATAGAAGAACAGGTACAGCGCCGAGGCCAGGGCTTGCGGTGCGCGCGCGCGGCGGCCGACCCAACTGCTGGCGACCGAGTGGGTAGCGAAGAAGCCGAAGGTGTACAGGCCGACGCCGGCCACGACCGCCGGCAGGTTTCCAAACAGCGTCAGCAACAGCCCGGCGAACATCACCGACATCACCAGCCACAGCACGTTGCGCCGGCCCAGGCGGTCGGCCAGGCGGCCGGCCCAGACCGAACTGAAGATGCCGAGCAGGTACAGCACCGACAAGGCGCCGACCGCGCTCGGACGCAGGCCGAATTCGGGGCCGAGCAGGCGGTAGCCGATGTAGTTGTACAGGCTCACGAATGAACCCATCAGCAGGAAGGACAAGGCGAACAACCACGGCAAACCCGCGTCGCGCGCGTGGCGGCGCAAGCCCTCGACCAGGCCGGTAAAACCGCCCTGCCCCGGCCGGAAGCGTTTCGAGCCCGGCAGGCTGCGCCAGAATTCCCAGGCCGCATACAGCCCGGCCGCACCGAGCACGGCCAGCGCCGCGCGCCACGACCAGAAGTCGCTGATCACCGACGCCAGCACGCGCCCGAACATGCCGCCGAAGGCGCTGCCGCTGATGTACATGCCCATCGCCAGTCCGAGCGAGCTGCCTTCGATTTCTTCGCTCAGGTAGGCCATCGCCACGGCCGGCATCCCGCCCAGCATGAAGCCGAGCAGCGCGCGCAGCAGCAGGAGCTGGGTGTAGTCGCTGGTGAAGGCGGCGAGCAGCGTGAGCAGGCCGCCGCTGAACATGGAGGCGGCCATCAGCGGCTTGCGGCCGAAGCGTTCGGACAGCACGCTCGAGACCAGCAGCGAGATCGCCAGCGCGGCGGTGGAGATCGACAGGGCCAGGCTGCTTTGCGCGGGTGTGAGGGCGAAGTCGCGTGCCAGCAGCGGCATCAACGGCTGGACGCTGTAGAGCAGCGCGAAGGTGGAGAAGCCACCGAAGGCCATGGCGCGGTTGATGCGTTTGAAGTCGGCGCTGCCGGCGGCGATGGCGGGAGAAGACATGGAGATGGTGTGGAACTGGACTGCCAATGATAGCGAAAAACGGGAGGGGGCGTTGGCGGGAGCGGTTTTTCCGGCGGCGTGTTGACGATGATGCGGGCGTGCGTTGAACGCGTGGGCGGGGGACCCGCCCACCTTACGTCGCCCAATTAAAGGTAAAAGGGATGCACACGTCCGCGTGGGCACAGGGTCCTGCGCGGCCCGGCCCACCCTACGACAAACGTGTTCAACGCCCTTTACGGATACTCGGTATCCAGTTCCGACCCCGCATAGTTCTCCAGCTCGGCGATGAGCTGGGTCATCGGCGCCTTGGTGCGGATGCTTTGCAGGACCGTGCAGTGCTCGCGGTAGGTTTGCACGCGCTCGGCGATGATGGCGCGGTGCGGCGCCGGCACCTTGTCGAGGAAGGCGGCCCAGCCTGTCTCGTAGTCGGGATTGTTCTTGCGGACCGCTTTCACGAAGCGCTCGAAGTCCTTCTGGCCGGCGCGGGCGTGGATGGTGCCGCCGTCCACCGCGAAGATCACCGCCAGCGCGATCACGCCTTCGGCATTCAGGTCGGGATCGTTGACCGGGCCTTCGTAGTGGTTCTTGCGCAGCCATTTGGCGGCGTCGACGATCGCCTGAACGCTTTCGCGCTGGCGCACCTGGCCCAGGTAGCGCTCGTAGCCGCTCCAGGATTCGCCCGGGTCGGCGGTGCAGATGTCGACGAACAGTTCCTTCAGGCGCCGCCCCGCATACACCGGGTCGCTGTCGTATTCGCCGACCAGGCTGTCCTCGGGCAGGGCCGCCAGTTCGCGGATCATGCGGAAGCCCGCCTGGAACACGTACTCGGCGCCGTCCGTAATGAGGATGTCGAGCGCGGTCTCGTCACTGTCGTCGTCGCACAGGTGCTCGAGGCCGAGCGACATGCCGCCGACGGTAAGCAGCAGCGCGCGCTGGATGCCTTCGGCGGTGCGGTCGTTGGTGAACTTCTCGGCCACCATGGCGGTGATCGACGCGAGTTCGTCGGCCAGGCCGATCGCTTCGTCGGCGTCGGCCTGGGTCGGCAGCAGCTTGATCGCGCGCACCAGGCGCGGCAGCTTTTCAATGACGATTGCGGGCAGCATCGATGGGGTTCCGCTCACGAGAAGATGTCCGAACCGATGCTCTTGCGCGTGCTGCGCCGTGGCGTGCTGCGCACCGACGGCACCTGCTTGCGCAGGCGGTACAGCAGGTCGCGCGTGCTGCGCTGCTGGAAGTCCGGGTCTTCGTCCGGATCGTCCGGGAACTCGGCCTCGGCCATCTCGTTGCTGTGCCTGAATTCCGGGAACAGCTCGATCAGCGAACGCTCCCAGCCGTCTTCGCTGGCCTTGGCCAGGTCGATCGCCAGCGGAATGATGTCGCTGTCGGACGAGGTCTGGCCGGTCACGTAGCGGCCTTTCAGGTTGATTTCGCCGGCCACTTCCATGATCTCCTTCGGCGCCAGCGACCACAGGATGGCGAACACGGTGGCGCCATGGTCGGTGGCCGAAGCCTCCTGCAACAGCTCGTGGCGGCGGTCTTCGTCGTCGGTGGCGTAGACCACGCCATGCACGTGGTTGAACAGGCCTTCGGCGATGCGCTCGGGGTCGTCCTCGATCATGTTGTCGGGCCAGGTCGCGGCCATGTAGGCCAGGCTGTCGGCCCAGGCCTTCGGCGGCACCAGCATGGTCGCCAGCGAGGTCTTGGCGCCGTCGAAGCCGGCCAGGTGCAGGGCCGTCACTTGCGGCGGCAGGGTCGAGAGCACTTCGGCCACGGCGTAGTCGCCGTGCTCGTCGGCCGCCTGCGAGAACGCCTCCTCGGCGTGTCCCAGCGAGCCGGCCAGCACCAGTTCGCTGACCTGGCGGGTCAGCGCCGGCAGGTTGGCATTGTCATTACGATCATCGCTCATTCGCGTCTCCCTCGCCATCGAAGATACCGGTGAAGTCATCCGACACCATGCCCTCTTCCTCGTCCTCGTCGTCGCCTTCGTCGTTCTTGCCGAGCTGCTCGAGCGACTGGTCGTCGTCTTCCCAGCGCTGCTGGTGCTTGTAGAGGAAGGCGGTGATGATCGCCTGGCGCGCCAGCTCGGGGTGGTTTTCCGTCATCGACGCATACATGGCCGCGCCGTCCCCGCCCGTGCACTCGGCCATGGCGAACACGTTGGCCGGGTCGTCACCCTCGTAGTCGGCCGCTTCGCGCAGCAGGCCCTTCGGGTCCGTGAACTTGATCTTGTCGACCAGGGCGAAGGCCATCAGGTTGACGTCGTCGATGCCCGATCCGCCTGCATACTCGGACACCAGGGCGTCGACCATCATCTGGTAGTTTTTCTTGTTCGGCGGGTCGCCCAGCGTGCCGTCGATCTGGCCTTCCAGCTCGCGCGACTGGTAGGCGAATTCGGGATGTACTCGTTTCATGTGTTGTCCTGTAATGGGGAAGAGCTCAAACCTGCAGCGTCACGCCGTTGAGCGCGAACAGCGAGTGCCACAGCTCGAAGGCTTCGGCTTCGGCGTCGAGCACGATGCGGTGGTTCACGCTCTGGTTGTATTCGTCGCGCTTGGCGGCGTCCGACAGGATCTCGTAGGCCTTGGTGACGGCCTTGAAGCGCGCTTCCGCGCCCGGCGCCTGGTTGCGGTCGGGGTGGTAGCGCATCGCTAGCGAGCGGTAGACCTTCTTGATCTCTTCGTCGCTGGCATTCGGCGCGACGCCGAGGATCGCGTATAAATTTTCCACTTTGGAACTCTCCGGCTGGGTGCCGCCTGGACGGCAAAACGAGATTATCCTATAGAAAACGCCAACGTGACAGCGAGGGCGGGAACCGGGCAAGCTTCCTGCGCACCCTTGTAGACGGGCATGGTGTCCCGAGTATGATCCCTGCATGGCAAGCGAACCGTGCGCTCCACCACATAGCCAGCCCCGGGCCCCGGCGTCGTACGGTAAAATGCCGCTTAACTTTACCTATCCAAAACACCATTCATGAGCAACGACAAGAACAAGGCGGCGGTGGCACCCGTGCCTTCGTCTAATTTCCTGCGCGCCATCATCGACAACGACCTGGCGGCGGGCACCCACACGCGCGAAGGCATGCCTTCGGTCATCACCCGCTTCCCGCCGGAGCCGAACGGCTACCTGCACATCGGCCACGCCAAATCGATCTGCCTGAACTTCGGCCTGGCGCGCGATTACGCCGGCCGCTGCCACCTGCGTTTCGACGACACCAATCCCGAAAAGGAAGACCAGGAATACGTCGACACCATCATGGACAGCGTCAAGTGGCTCGGCTTTTCGTGGGAGCAAGGCGGCGAGGAATACCTGCATTACGCCAGCGACTATTTCGACACGCTGTACGCGATCGCCGAATACCTGATCCAGCAAGGCTATGCCTACGTCGACAGCCAGAGCGCCGAAGACATGGCGAAAAACCGCGGCAATTTCGGCACGCCCGGCACCAACTCGCCCTTCCGCAACCGTCCGGTCGAAGAATCGCTGCAGCTGTTCCGCGACATGAAAGCCGGCAAGTACAAGGACGGCGAACACATCCTGCGCGCCAAGATGAGCGAAGACGCGATGTCCTCGCCCAACATGACCAACCGCGATCCGGCCCTGTACCGCATCCGCCATGCGCACCACCACCGCACCGGCGACGACTGGTGCATCTACCCGATGTACGATTTCACGCACCCGCTGTCGGATGCGCTCGAATCGATCACCCATTCGATCTGCACGCTCGAGTTCCAGGACCACCGCCCGTTCTACGACTGGCTGGTGGCTACCGCGACCGAAGGCGGCTTCTTCACGCCGCCGGTGCCGCGCCAGTACGAAATGTCGCGCCTGAACCTGACGTATGTGGTCATGTCCAAGCGCAAGCTGCGCCAGCTGGTCGACGAAGGCATCGTCTCCGGCTGGGACGACCCGCGCATGCCGACCATCGTCGGCCTGCGCCGGCGCGGTTATACGCCGGAATCGATCCAGCTGTTCAGCGAACGCATCGGCGTTTCCAAATCGGATGGCTGGATCGACATGAGCACGCTCGAAGGCGCGCTGCGCGATGACCTCGACCCGAAGGCGCCGCGCGCGATCGCCGTGCTGCGCCCATTAAAACTGATCGTCGACAATTTCCCTGAAGGCGAAGCGCATCCGTGCACCTCGCCGGTCCACCCGCACCATCCGGAGATGGGTGTGCGCAGCTTCCCGTTCACGCGCGAACTGTGGATCGAGCAGGAAGACTTCATGGAAGTCCCGACCAAGGGTTACTTCCGCTTCACCCCGCCGGTGGGCGAGCAGCCGGGCAGCCGCGTGCGCCTCAAGTACGGCTACGTAGTGGAATGCACCGGCTTCGACAAGGACGACAACGGTAAAGTGACCGCCGTCCACGTGAAATATTTCGAGGATTCGAAATCGGGCACGCCGGGCGCCGACAACTACAAGGTCAAGGGCAACATCACCTGGGTCAGCGCCGCCTCGGCGCTGGAAGCCGAAGTGCGCCTGTACGACCGCCTGTTCCTCGATGCGCATCCGGACGCCGGCGGCAAGGATTTCAAGGCCCTGCTCAATCCGAACGCGCTGGAAACCATCACCGCCTACCTCGAGCCGGGCATGGCGGCGGCGCTGCCCGAGCAACGCTTCCAGTTCGAGCGCCACGGGTATTTCGTGGCCGACCAGGTCGACTCGAAGCCGGGCAAACCGGTGTTCAACCGGGTGACCACGCTCAAGGATAGCTGGGCCAAGTAAGCCATCCGATCCCGCTCCGATGTTCGCAGCGGGATTTTTTTTATCGGCCACGCTTTCCCCATGCGCGCAACTCGCAGAAATGACAGGTTTCAGCCGGTCCGGTCTGCGCGATTCTGATGCAAATCAAATAGAGGATCTGGAACTGGATTTGACATGGGGATCAAGGCCAAGTGGGTCACGAAGATCAACGCGATCAAGCCCGGTTCCTGGTTGAGTGCGCTGCTGTCGCTCAGTGTCGGTGTCGGCCTGCACGTCAGCACGACGCAGGCGATCGAGAACGACGCCCAGACGCGTTTCGACTATATGGCGCGCAACGTCCAGACCATGCTCGACGCGCGTATCAAGACCTATGCCGACCTACTGCGCGGGACGGCCAGCCTGTTCCTGACAGGCGACAAGGTTACACGCGATGAGTTCCGCCGCTATGTTGCCGGCCTCGATCTGCCTAATCAGTTCCCCGGCATCCAGACGATCAACTTCGCCCACTATTTCACTGATGCCGAACGCGACCGCTTCGAAGCAGAGATGTTGCAAGACATCGACGGACGCGGGCGCACTGCGAGGATCGTGCCGCAGGGCCGGCGTGCCGAATACACGGTGCTGAGTTTTGTGGAACCGGGCATCACCTGGGTCGATCGGGTCGGCTTCGACATGCAGGCAAAGCCACGCGGTGGCGCGGTCCTCGCGCAGGCGCGCGACACAGGCGAACTGGTGACGACAGGCGCCCCGGTGAAGACCGGATCGGTCGTGATGGGACTGGCGATGCGCCTGCCGGTGTACAGCATCCCTGCTCCCTTCCCGGATCGGACCCAACGCCGCGCCGCTTACCTCGGTACTGTCGGGATGGGATTCAGCGTCGACAGCCTGGCCCACGGCGTACTCGACAACATGCCGAAAAACGCCACGCGGCTGGTGATTTCCGGAATGGCACCTTCTGACGAACCCGGCAACGAGAACGGCTACCGCCGGACCGTCTTTTTCGATAATCGCCCCGGCTTGTCCCGCGACGAGGATGCCGAGTTCCGTGCATTGTTGCCGGTGGGCGTAGGCGGGCGCGGCTGGGACATCGAATTCACGGTGAAAAAGCGTAGCCTGTATTCCCAGATCGACAGCGTCCTCCCCTGGGTGGCAATGCTGGCCGGGACGATTGGCACCGCGCTGTTGTCCGCCCTGTTCCAGACGCTCAGCTCGTCACGCCGGCGCGCCATTGGCCTGGCAGAGGAGATGACAGGCGAGTTGCGCGCCAGCGAAGCGAAACTGCGGAAAACCAACGACAACCTGCGGCGCCTGGCAGCGCACGCGGAAAGCATCAAGGAAAGCGAACGCAAACGCATTGCGCGCGAGATCCACGACGACCTCGGCCAGAATCTGCTGGCGCTGCGCATCGAGGTCGATTTGCTGGCATCGCGTACCAGCGTTCGCCATCCGAAGCTGCACGCGCGCGCGCGCTGGATGCTCGAGCAAATCGACGCCACCATCAAGAGCGTGCGCCAGATTATCAATGACCTGCGCCCGAACGTGCTCGACCTGGGCCTGACGGCGGCGGTCGACTGGCAGATCACCGAATTCCAGCGGCGCACGGGTGTGGTCTGCGAGCTGGTGTCGGACAACCACGACCTGCACGTCAGCGACCGGTGCGCGACGACGCTGTTTCGCATCCTGCAGGAATCGCTCACCAATGTGTCGCGCCATGCCCGCGCCACATTGGTCCGGGTCGAGCTCGCCGTCGATTCCGAATCGATCGCGATGACCGTCAGCGACAACGGCATCGGCCTGACCAAGGCCGGTGGGCAAAAGCCCGGGTCCTTCGGTCTCGTCGGGATCGAGGAACGCGTCAAGATCCTGGGCGGTAAATGCATCATCACCAGTGGCCCGCATCTCGGCACGACCATCCACGTTTCGATCCCCGCAGCCAATAACCTCCTCTCGGTCACCTCCGTACCGGCCCCTGCGGCCCTCGCCCCAGCCTTCAACCAGACGTAAGCACGGCCGCTCCGATCTTGTAGGCCTACTACCCGTGAGCTTGTAGGCGAATTTGCGACAAAATTTAGTTGACCTTACTCAACTTGCGCAAAATCAACGATTTCCGGACGCTTGAGGCAGACAATTCATATCACTGCAACGCCTCAATACCAACGAAAAGACCAGCCGGAGGAGGACTCGTCATTCGCCAGCACCATGCCATTGATCGTCGGACCCCAACTTTCAAATAAACGATGTAGCAGCCAAAACTAAAGGACATATCATGATCTCGAATAACGACTTCGCCCTCATCGCCGCTCTGGATTTGAACCCGATCAAAACGAAGCTGATGCACAAGGAATCCGGCGAAGGTTGGTCCCTGGAACGGGCCAACGCGATCGAAACCGAATATCGCCGCTTCCTGTACTTGATGAAGGTGTATCCGCACGGGGAAAAAGCACCGCTCGTGGATGTCGACACTTTCTGGCACTACCACATCCTCGACACAATGAAATACGCCCGCGATTGCGAGCGGATCTTTGGCCACTTCCTGCACCATGATCCGTCCTTTGGCTTGACAAGCGAGAATGGTGTGGAAATGCAACAGCAAGCGGGCGAGCGCATGCGCGAGGTGTATGAGTCCACTTTCGGCCTGTCGTATGTCCGCCCGCTGAGGAACGACGACGCACCGGAAGCTGCCGATGTGCAAACGGCATGTACCCCCGCCATGCCCCAGGCAGCCAACTCGGCCTGGTGTGTCGTCCCGGGCGACAGGGCAGCCAAGGTCACGACTTCCTGGTGCGTTGTCCCGGGCATCAAGGCCGCCGATGCCAAGAGCGCCTGGTGCGTCGTCCCGGGCATCAAGGCAGCCGATGCCAAGACCGCCTGGTGCGTCGTTCCGGGAATCAAGGCAGCCG
Source organism: Massilia sp. CFBP 13721 (assembly GCF_014842025.1). Lineage (GTDB taxonomy): Bacteria > Pseudomonadota > Gammaproteobacteria > Burkholderiales > Burkholderiaceae_D > Telluria. The sequence continues at coordinate 3,099 of NZ_JACYUY010000021.1, read as the reverse complement.
ACGTCAAGACGGCGTGGTGCGTCGTCCCGGGCATCAAGGCAGCCGATGCCAAAACTGCCTGGTGTGTCGTCCCTGGCATCAAGGCAGCCGATGCCAAAACTGCCTGGTGTGTCGTCCCTGGCATCAAGGCAGCCGATGCCAAGTCCGCCTGGTGCGTCGTCCCGGGCATCAAGGCAGCCGATGCCGAAACCGCCTGGTGCGTCGTCCCGGGCATCAAGGCAGCCGATGTCCAGACCGCCGCGGACGTCGTCCAGGTGGCTTGATCCTCTCCTGTTACGGCCGCCAGGCGCAGCATGCGCCTGGCGCCGGCAAGTCGCTCTGCCGGGCCGGTAATGCCACGACCGTCCCGCATCTGCAGCAGCAGGCGGGCGGGCGCATGCGCGAGTTGTATGAGTCGACGTTCGAGGTACCGTACCCGCAGGCAGCCGAGCACCCTGCCGCCTGGTGCATCGGCCCGGACATCGTCAAGGCAGGCGAGGCGCAAACCGCCTGGTGCACCGGCCCGACCATCGGCAAGTCGGCCTGACAGGAAGCACGTCCCGCCCGGGCCTTCCGCGGCGGGATTGAGCGGTCAGTCTTTCTTCTGGCGCGCCCGCAATTGCTGCCTTCCCTGCGTCTGCGTCTTGTTGCGCTTGCTTTCATACAGCGCCGTCGCCTCCTTCTTCGCCTGCTCGACCGTACGCATCGCCTCATGGTCGTCGTGCGCCACGAAATAATCGTTCGCCTGTGCATCCACGACCAGCTTGATGGCGGCTTCGTCGTCGAGGTCGTAGATTTCGGTCAGCAGGGTCGTCACTTCGTCGAGGAAGGCTTCGTAGGTCAGGGTCGTCATGGGAGTGGCTCTTCGTAAAATGCTTTTGGGAGGGGCGCTATTCTACAGCGCCCATTGCGCCAGCGCCTGCTGCACGTCCGGATAGCGCAGGCGCACGCCCAGCTCGCGCAACAAGCGCGTGTTGTCGAGGCGGCGCGATTCCGACATATACGACAGCAGCACCGGCGACACCACTTCGCGCAGGTCGGCGCGCGCCAGGCGCGGCGGGCGCGGCAACCCGGCGGCATCGGCGACGGCATCGAAATAATCGGCCATCTTCAGCCGGGTGTCGTCGGCCGCATGATAAACCCGCCCGGGCCGCGCGCGAAACAGCGCCAGCGCGACGATGCGCGCCAGGTCGTCGGCCTGGATGTGGTTCGTATACACGTCGTCCTCCGCGCGCAGCGCCGGCGTGCCTTCGCGCAGGCGTTTCAGGGGCAAGCGCTCGATTGCGTAGATGCCGGGCACGCGCAGGATGGCGACGCTGCCGCCGCTGCGCCGGGCCCAGCCGCGCAGCACGCGTTCGGCGTCGACGCGGCGCGCGGCGCGTGCATTTTTCGGCGCCACCGTGCGCGTTTCGTCGATCAGCGCCCCGCCGCAATCGCCATACACCCCGCTCGTACTCACATACACGAGGTGTGCCCCCGCGGGTAGAATGGCGGTCACATTGCGGGTGCGCACGTCGAGCATGCCTTCGGGCCGCGGCGGCGCCAGGTGCACCACGTACGGCGCCAGGCCGCGCAGGCGCGCCAGGCTGGCCGGCTGGTCGAGGTCGGCCAGGACCGGCACCGCCCCGGCGGCGCGGATGGCCGCGGCGTGTTCCGAATCGTGCTCCGACCCGCGCGTGACAGCAAAGACGCGAAAGCGCGCAGCCAGCAGCGGCAGCAGGCGCATGCCGACGTCGCCGCAGCCGATCAGGAGCAGGCGCGGACGTCCAATGCGATGCGTGCAGTTCATATTGCGCAGTTCATATTGTTTGAATTCATTTTGAGGATTGTATGACGTTCCAGATCACTGTCCAGCCCAGCGGCACCCAATTTGCCTGCGAGGCCGACGAAACCGTGCTGGCGGCCGCGATTCGCGCCGGCGTCGGCCTGCCCTACGGCTGCAAGAACGGCGCCTGCGGTTCCTGCAAGGGCAAGGTCGTCGACGGCGCGGTGACGCACAAGCCGCACCAGGCGCGCGCCCTCTCCGAGCAGGAAAAATTGAAAGGCATGTCGCTGTTCTGCTGCGCGCTGCCCGAGGGCGACGTCGTCATCGAAGCGCGCGAGATCGGCGGCAGCAGCGATTACCCGATCCGCAAGATGCCGACCCGGGTGGCCTCGATCACGCGCGCCGCGCCGGACGTGGCGGTCGTCACGCTGCAGCTGCCGGCCAACGAAGCGCTGGCCTACCGCGCCGGTCAGTACATCGAATTCCTCCTAAAAGACGGCAAGCGCCGCGCCTACAGCCTGGCGTGCGCGCCGAGCCTCGAGCGTCCGCTGGAACTGCACATTCGCCACCTGGCCGGCGGCCTGTTCACCGATCACGTCTTCGGCGCCATGAAGGAACGCGACATCCTGCGCTTCGAGGGACCGCTGGGCACCTTCTTCCTGCGCGAAGAATCCGACAAGCCGATCGTGCTGCTGGCCTCGGGCACCGGTTTCGCGCCGGTGAAAGCCCTGGTCGAACACCTGATGCACCTGAAGTCGACCCGCAAGGTCGTCCTGTACTGGGGCGGACGCCGTCCGCAAGACCTGTACATGGACGAACTGTGCCAGGCCTGGACTACCACCATGCCCGACTTCACCTATGTGCCGGTGGTATCCGACGCCTTGCCGGAAGACGGCTGGACTGGCCGCAGCGGCTACGTGCACGCGGCGGTGATGCAGGATATGCCCGACCTCTCCGGCTGGCAGGTGTATGCCTGTGGCGCGCCGGTGATGGTCGATGCGGCACGCAGCGAGTACGTGGCGCAGTGCGGCTTGCCGGCGGAGGAGTTTTATGCGGATGCGTTTACGACCGAGGCGGACCTGGCCGCGGAATGATGTTGTTGTGGGGTGGACGGATTTTCCGTCCACGCGTCGATTGCGAACGGCTCCGATTGCGTGCGGGATGATCTTGCCGCCAACAATCCGGCCGCGGAATAATGGGTAGGGTGGGCGCCCTGTGCCCACGCGTAAAGCATGCGTTACGTTGGCTATCCATGGTAACTTTGCTCACAGGTCCGCGTGGGCACGGGTGAAGTGACCCCACAAAGTTGGACAGTTGCGCTTATGCTGCTGCCAATTGCTGAGTCCTGAATTGTA
>NZ_JACYUY010000020.1 GCF_014842025.1 Massilia sp. CFBP 13721 | reverse complement strand
TCGAGCAAAATCAGACATTTCTACTTTGCTCAAACCGGACATTACTACTTTGCTCTTACAGGGTGGGCACTTGTGCCCACGCGGACGCAGGCGTAGTCCGGCAGCAACGTCGAACGCAAGCCGCGATGCCTGCGTCGGGGGTGTTGCAGTCGCATCCACCAATCATCCACCGTACCGCGTGGGCACAAGTGTACGGTTTTAGTGCGCCCCGCGCAAAAACTCCGTCGCCGCCCCCGCCGACATCGGCCGGCTGAACAGAAACCCCTGGAACAGGTCGCAGTCGCACTCCGCCAGCGTGCGGTGCTGCTCGAGCGTTTCCACGCCCTCGGCCACCACATGCATGTCGAGCTTGTGCGCGAGCGCCATGATGCCGGCGCAGAGGTCAGCGTCCTTGGGGTCGACGGCGCAGTTGCGCACGAAGGAGCGGTCGAGCTTGAGGTAATTCACCGGCAGCTGGCGCAGGTAGGACATCGACGAGAAGCCGGTGCCGAAATCGTCGATCGAAAGCGCCACGCCGCCGCTGCGCAGGCGGTGCAGGATGGCGATGGCGAGATCCGGGTCGGACATCATCATCGATTCGGTCAACTCCATTTCCAGGCAGCCGGGCTCGATGCCGTGCTCGCGCATCAGGTCGAACACGTAGTCGGGCAGCGCCGCGCTGGTCAGCTGGCTGGTCGACAGGTTGACCGCGATCGGGATCGTGCCGAGGCCGGCATCGCGCCAGGCGGCGATCTGGCGGCAGGCTTGCTCGATCACCCAGCGTCCCAGGTGCAGCAGCAGGCCGAGCTGTTCGGCCAGCGGGATGAAATTGTCGGGCGCGACCAGGCCGACGCCGGGGCGGTCCCAGCGGATCAGCGCCTCGAAGCCGGCGATGCCGCCGTCGCGCCGCATTTTCGGCTGGTAGTGCAAGGCGAACGCGCCGGTGCCGACGGCGGCGCGCAGATCGCGCTCGAGTTCGACGCGCGCGGTCACGGTCGAGCCGAGTTCGGGCGAATAGAAGCGGTACTGGTCGCGCCCGTTGTCCTTGGCCGAGTACATCGCCGCTTCGGCGCGCCCGAGCAGTTCGGCGGCGCCGTGCAGGCTGCCGCGCGACAGGCTGACCCCGGCGCTGAAGGTCAGGTGCAGCGGCTGGCGCAGCACCGGATAGGGTTGCGCCAGGTAGGCGCGGATCTGCTCGACCTGGTGCGCCACCTCCTCCACCGTCTCCGCCTGCGGCAGCGTGAACGCGAATTCGTCGCCCGACAGGCGCGCCAGGCTGCCGAGCGTGACGTTGCACTGCTGCAGGCGCTGGCCGACCAGCTGGATCAGCTGGTCGCCGATGGCCTGGCCGAAGTTGTTGTTGATGTACTTGAACCCGTCGAAGTCGATGATCACCACCGCCAGCCGGACACCGCCCAGGCTGGCCATGACGAGCTGCTCTTCGAGCGCCGACTCGAACATCACGCGGTTGGCCAGGCCGGTGAGCGAATCGGTGATGCGTTCCTGCTCGAGCCGGGTACGCAGGCCGCGCAGCTCGGTGATCTCGGTCGAGAAGCCGATCAGGCAGGTAGGCTGGCCGGGCAGGCGCAGCTTGACCTTGCGCGAGCGGAAATGGTGCTTGGCACCGTCGGCGCCGACGATGGTTTCGTCGCGCACCTCGTCGCCCTCGCCGGCCAGCACCTCGGCATCGTAGGCGGCCACGCGCGTGGCCGCCTCGACGGGCATCAGTTCGCGGTCGGTGCGGCCGATCAGGCCGGCAAGGTCGCGGTCGTACAAGGCCAGCACCGGGCCGTTGGCGTACAGGTAGCGCCCCTGCGCATCCTTCAGGTAGATGGCGGCGTCGACGTTGGCGAGGATGGTGTTGAGCAGGTCGTTGCGCTCGATGAGTTCGTCGACGGCGCGGCGCTGCTCGGTGATATCGGTCGAGATGCCGCACAGGCCGACGACGCGGCGCGCTTCGTCGAACAGCGGCAACTTCACGCTGCGGAACATGCGGCACTCGCCGTTGGTGAGGCACACCTGTTCGTCGGCGGCGATCTTTTCGCCCGTCGTCAGGACGTGCAGGTCGGTGGCGCCGATACTCGACGCTGACAGGTCGACGAACGGCGCATCGTCCCGATGGAGAATATGCGCGGGATCGCAGCCGAACACCGTCCCCAATGCCTTGTTGGCGAACAGGTAGCGCCCGTCCAGGTCCTTCACGTAGAAACACGCGTCCAGGTTGTCGACCAGCGTCCACAGCCGCCGCAGCTGGACCGGGTCCGGACTGCCGGCGTCCCCCGGGTCGGTTTCCTGTGGAGCGCCTTGTTGCCTTGTGCTCATCCTGTCTTGCCCTCCCCGGCGTGTGCGCATGCGTGTTATGGAACAGGCCGCTTGCCGGCCCTACCCGGGCGGCATGCGAATTCGCCAGTGTAGCGCCGTTGCTCCACTTTCGGCACATCCGGCGCCCCGCCATGGAAAAAGATGCAAACCAGCCACAACCGTAAAAATAGGGTTACAACAATAATGTATGTACGATAATCTATTGCGTTAAAGATAAATCGAGGAAGCCGATGCCGTCCGTTTCGATCCGCAGGCGCTGCCTGTCGCTGCTGGGGCTGCTCGCCCTGTCCGCCCTGTGCGCCTGCGCCGCGACGCCACCACCGCCGCCGGCGCCGGCGCCTGGCATGCTGGACGCCCATCTCGCTCCCGGCTACAACGGCGTCGTACTGGTGCGTGCCGGCCGCGCCATGCCGCCACTGGTGCAAGCCTATGGCAAAGCCCAATTCGAGACGCCCGTCGCGCTGACGGCGGACACGCGCTTCATGATCGGTTCGGTGTCGAAATGGATCACGGCAGTGACCGTGCTGCGCCTGGTCGAGGGGGGCCAGCTCGACCTCGACACACCAGTCACAGCATGGCTGCCGGAACTGCCCGCCGCCAGCGCCGGCGTCACGCTGCGCACCCTGTTGTCGAACACGAGCGGCATCGAGAATGGCCTGGCGCTGGCGATCAAGCGCGACCGCAGCCCGGAGCGCCTGACGATCGCGCCGCTCGAGGCCGCGCTCAGGTTCGGCAACGGTCCCTTGACCTTCGCGCCCGGCACGAAGTTCGACTATTCGGTCACCAACTGGCTGATCGTCGCCGGCATCGTCGAGCGCGTGACCGGCGAAGCGTTTACCCGCACGGTGACGCGCCTGGTGCTGGAACCGGCCGGCGCGCGCGACACCGGCTTCGCCGATGCGCAGACAGCCGCCATGGCGCGCATGGCGATTGCCTACGACGCCACGGGAACGACCCGCAAGATGATGCCGGCGCCGCCGATGGTGGCCGCCAGCGGCACGCTCTACAGCACGGCGAGCGACCTGGTGAAAATCGCCGACGCTGTCTACGGGTCGGATCTGCTGAGCGCGGCGTCGCGCAGGGAGTTGCTGACGGTCCAGCATGCGCCGGAAGACTATGCGCTGGGCGGGCGCATCAAGGAGGTCGGCGCCCGCCTGTTCGCCTGGGAGACGGGCGTCAGCGGCGGCCATAAAACCCTGCTCGCCTACGCACCTGCGGATGGCCGCGCCGTGGTCCTGCTCAACAATACCGACATGGCGCAGTCCGAGCAGGCCAGGATCGGCCTGGCCCTGCTGGCAGCGCTGGAGAAGTGATTACTTGGTGACCGCCAGCACCGTGCGCTTGCCGCCCTTGAAGGTGTACAAGGTGATGGTGCCGTCGCGGATGTCGCCGCGTGCGTCGAAGGCGATCGGGCCGGTCACGCCTTTGTACTGCGTTTTCGCCAGCACCGGCAGGTAGCGCGCCGGCGCGGTTGAGCCGGCCTTGACCATGGCGTCGGCCATCGTCATCACGGCGTCGTAAGCGTAGGGCGCGTTGATCTGGACATCGATGCCGAAACGCTTTTTGTAGTCGGCGCGGAACTTGTCCATGCCGGCGCGGCCGGTGGCGTCGACCCCGCCCGCTTCGGCGCAGAACACCTGGCCGTCCGCCATGGCGCCGCCGGCGAGCTTGTGGATTTCGTCCGAACAGATGCCGTCGCCGCCCATCATCTTCGCATTGAAACCGAGCTGCTTCATCTGGCGCAGCATCGGGCCGGCGACGGCGCTCATGCCGCCGAAGAAAACCAGGTCCGGCTTGGTCGCGCGGATCTTGGTGAGGATGGCGTTGAAATCGGTCGCCTTGTCGTGCGTGAATTCCTTGGCCACCACCTGCGCGCCCTGCTGTTGCAGGCCCTTGGCGAATTCGACCGCCAGGCCCTGGCCGTAGGCGGTGCGGTCGTCGATCACGGCCACGCGTTTGGCGCCCATGTTCTTGACCGCGTAGTGGCCCAGCGCCTGGCCCAGCTGGACGTCGTTGGCGACCACGCGGAAGGCGGTATTAAAACCTTGCTGGGTGTATTTCGGGCTGGTGCTCGAGGGCGAGATCTGCGGAATGCCGGCCTGATTGTAGATTTTCGAGGCGGGAATCGTCGTGCCCGAGGTCTCATGGCCGACCACGCCGTTGACGCGGGCGTCGACCAGCTTCTGGGCGACGTTGGTCGCCTGCTTCGGATCGCCGCCATCGTCCTCGGCCACCAGTTCGAAGCGTACCTTCTTGCCGGCGACGCTGACGCCGCGCGCGTTCAGCGCTTCGATCGCCATGCGCGCGCCGTTTTCGGTGTCCTTGCCGAAGTAGGCGACGGGGCCGGTGACGGCGGCGGAGTGGCCGATCTTGACGACTTCCTGGGCGTTTGCCTGGCTGATGACGACGCTGAGCAGGGTGATGGCGACTGCGGACTTCTTCATGCATTCCTCTTTATCGGTGCTGCCGCCTCACAGAATTGGCGGCGAAAGGCGAAATCATAGCAAGGATCAGACGGGCTTGCTTTGGGGCGGTGACGTTATGGGCGCTGGTGCGTGCGCCGTTACCGGTGTGCTTGATCCGCATGGGCACAAGTGCCCATCCTACGGGATAGGCTACCGGCGAGTTCTTGCGAAACCCGAACACCGCGAAAGGGTTTTGCCTGCACTCGCCTGGAACGTATTCTGTAGGATGGGCTCCGCCCATGCGGATTCAACATACCGACAGCTTTACAGGCAACAGCCCCACGACCGCCGCACGGATGAAGACGCGCGCCGCCACCCGACCAGCTTGCGGCATACTAGCCGCACCGCACGGCGCAGGAGTCCGCATGACCACCGAGCACCAGGCCGGCGAAGGCAGCGAACTGCGCTTTCGCACCCTGCTCTACCGCTTCATCTTTTTCGACTGGCTGTTCATGGACGCCGGCGGCGCGCGCACGCCGGTCGAGCGCCATGCGGCCACCCAGCACAACCGGCGCATGAGCAAATACCTGCCGGTCTACCTGCGCCGCTGGTCCTTCCTCACCGTGTTCGACTTCGCCCTCGGCTGCCTGGTCGAGCGGGCGCTGCAGGCCACCCTGCTCTCGGCCTGGTTCTTCACCTGGAGCTGCGTCACGGCCACCGGCACCGTTGTCATCACGGTGGCCTGGCTGTTCCTGACCCAGCCGCAGCAGCCGTGAGTGCATCCGCGTTGCGCCGCACAATTTTCGCTTGACACCCTCCCGGCATCGCGCTTAGAGTCAAGTCAATGACTACCCAACTGCATCTGTCGACCCTTCTGCACCACGCCGGCGTCCTATCGCTGGCGCTACTACTACGCGCCTGATTTCCCGCGTCCGGCCCTGCCGGTTTCAAGTAAGTAGAAGAAGGAGTTGTACCGATGTTCGCTTCCCGGAATTCCACCCAGATTCTCACCCTGTCGCTCGCTGCGCGCGCATTCGTTCGTCTGCTGCTAAAACTACCGATCGGTTGCCGGGCCTAGAGACGCGTGGCCCGTCCGGCAGCCTTTTCGCCACTCCCGCCAAACCTGGCACCGCAAACTAACAGCAGGAGTACGAACATGATCACCAACCCATCCGCCAAATACCGTCCTTTCCCCGCCGTCGACATCGCCGACCGCCAGTGGCCGAACAACACCATCACCCGGCCGCCGATCTGGATGAGCACCGACCTGCGCGACGGTAACCAGGCGCTGATCGAGCCGATGAGTCCGGAGAAAAAGCTGCGCTTCTTCGAGATGCTCGTCAAAGTAGGCGTCAAGGAGATCGAGGTCGGCTTCCCGTCGGCCTCGCAGACCGACTTCGATTTCGTGCGCATGCTGGTCGAGGAAAACCGCATTCCCGACGACGTCACCATCATCGTCCTGACCCAGGCGCGCGAAGAACTGATCCGGCGCACGGTGGAGTCCGCAGCCGGCGCCAGGCGCGCCATCGTCCACATCTACAACTCGGTCGCGCCCGTGTTCCGCCGCGTCGTGTTCGGCATGACCCAGGACGAGATCGTCGACATCGCCGTCAGCGGCACGCGCCTGATCAAGGAACTCGTGGCGCAACACCCGCAGACGCAATGGGGCCTGGAATACTCGCCCGAATCGTTCTCGACCACGGAACTCGATTTCTCCAAGCGCATCGTCGACGCCGTGAGCGCCGAATGGCAGCCGACGCCAGGCAATCCGATGATCGTCAACCTGCCCTCGACCGTGGAAGCGAGCACGCCCAACGTCTACGCCGACCAGATCGAATGGATGTGCCGCCACCTCGAGCGGCGCGAATCGCTCGTCATCAGCGTCCATCCGCACAACGACCGCGGCACGGCGGTGGCGGCGGCCGAACTGGCGGTACTGGCCGGTGCCGACCGCGTCGAAGGCTGCCTGTTCGGTAACGGCGAACGCACCGGCAACGTCGATTTGGTGACGCTGGCGCTGAACCTGTACACGCAAGGCGTGCATCCGGGCCTGGATTTTTCCGACATCGACAGCGTGCGCCAGCTGGTCGAGGAGTGCAACCAGTTGCCGGTGCATCCGCGTCATCCGTATGCGGGCGACCTGGTGTTCACGGCATTTTCGGGTTCGCACCAGGACGCGATCAAAAAGGGCTTCGCGCGCCAGGAAGCGGACGCGCTGTGGGAAGTGCCGTATTTGCCGATCGACCCGGCCGACCTGGGCCGCAGCTACGACGCCGTGATCCGCGTGAACAGCCAGTCCGGCAAGGGCGGCATGGCGTATTTGCTCGAACAGGAATATGGCCTCGAATTGCCGCGCCGCCTGCAGATCGAATTCTCGCGCGTGGTGCAGCAACTGGCCGACAGCAGCGGCCGCGAAATCGCCGCCAGCGATATCCACGCCTTGTTCGTGCGCGAATACCTGGAACAGGAAACGCCGTACCGCTATGTGGCGCACAAGATGAATGAAAACACGGCCGCCGCCGGCGAGCCCGTCCAGGTCGAGGTCACCGCCTTCGAGCGCCAGGTGCAGCGCGCGCTGCGCGGCGCCGGCAACGGTCCGATCGACGCCTTCGTCAATGCGCTCGGCATCGACATCCGCCTGATGGATTACCACGAACACGCGATCGGCTCCGGCGCGAATGCACGCGCCGCCTGCTACGTCGAACTGCGCGTAGGGAATGGCCCGACCCTGTTCGGCGCCGGCATCGACAGCAATATCGTGACCGCCTCGTTCAAGGCGGTGCTGTCGGCGGTGAACCGGCATGCGGCCAGCGTGCCGGAGAGCGCTCCGGCGCTGGCGGCCTGACGCTATAATATGCCGAGCCGCGAGGCCCAGCCGCGCACGCCTGCCGCGGCACGCTTGATTGGGAGCCTGGATGAAGAAAGCCTGCATGCTGTTGTCGTTGTTAGTCTCGGGCGCCGCAGTGGCGGACGATGCCGCGGTCCTCAAGTGCCGCGCCTTGCCGGATGCGGCCAGCCGCCTGGTGTGCTACGACGCGATGCCGCTGGCCGGTGCCGCAGCCACAATGCCAGCCGCGGCGCCTGTCGCGGCGGCGGCCCCGGCCAGCTCGCCGGTGCAGGACTTTGGCAGGCGTCCGCCCGCGCCGAAGAAAGAAGAAGTCCCTGCCAGCATCCGCAGCACGGTGGTCGGCACCATCAGCGGCTGGTCGCCCGGCAGCCGCATCACGCTGGCCAACGGCCAGGTATGGCGCGTGGTCGACGGCGACGCCGTCCTGCCGGTCATGAACAATCCGCAGGCCGAAGTCTCGCGCGGGCTGCTGGGCGCCTACTTTCTGCAGGTCGGCGGCCACACCAGCGCCGCGCGCGTGACACGGGTGGACCAGGCCAGTCAATGAAGATCGAGGCACGGCGGCGCGCCTTGTTGCTTGCCCTGCTGGCGGCGCCGTCGCTGGCCGGCGCCGCCGATCTCGCCAACGGCCAGCGCCTGTTCGCCTCGCGCTGCGGCTCCTGCCACAGCGTCGGCCCGTCGGCACGCGCCGGCTTCGGCCCGCAGCTGAACGCCATCTTCGGCCGCCGCGCAGGCGGCACGCCGGACTTCCGCTATTCAACGGCGATGGCCAGATCCGGCATCGTCTGGAACGACAAGACGCTGACCGCCTTTATCGATTCGCCGGACGAGGTGGTCCCCGGCACCAGGATGCGCTTCTGGGGCATGAGCAATGCCAGGCAGGTCGGCGACCTGCTGGCTTACCTGCGCAGCATGCCCGCCGCCGCCCCTGCTTCCGCTTCCGCCGCGCGCTGAGCCTTCCACCAGCTGCGCAGCCGGCGCGCGCCGAGCACGGTCGCCGTGGCGCAGAGCGCGAGGCCGCCGACACCGAGCAGGATCAGCACCGCGTCGCGCAGCCAGCCGGCATCCAGCATCGCCGGCAAATCCCAGCTGTGCAGGAAGTTGAAAAGCCACCTGCCGGTGCGCTGCGAGCGGTCCAGGCTGGACGCGACCGCGCCGGTGTACGGGTCCAGGTGGACCCAGGTGGCGCCGCCGTCGCCATATACCAGCCGCAGCGCCGGCAGGCGGCGCTCGTCGGCGCCGTACATCGATTGCAGCGCGCGCTTGTAGTAATAGGTGTCGTAGCGGTCCAGCACCTGCTGCTGCACGATCGGCGCCGGCAGCAGGCGCTGCGCCGCGGCCAGCAGCGCGGCGTCCGTCCAGCGTGCGCGTACCACAAAACCGTTTTCCCAAGCCGTCACCAGGCGCGTGTGATTGCCCGCGTCGCGCGCCAGGATCGCCGGCTGGCCGCCGAGCACGCGCCATTCGAGTTCGCTCGCCGTGAATCCCTGCGCCTTCAGCAATGACACGGCCTGCGCCGCATCGATCGAGAGCCTGGTGGTTCCAGGTTGCCCGCCCTCGAAGGCGGCCAGGTCGGGCCGCTGACCCTTGGCGTCGAACACGCCGACCGGGTTCATCGACATCAGCCCGCTCAGGATCCACGCGAACAGGATCGTGCCGAACACCAGTCCAAGCAGGTGGTGCCAGCGCATGACGCCCTCGCGAAACGGCGTCTTGGCCCCGTTCTTGTAGCTGCCCGCAAAACGCCAGCGCCAGATGCCGTTGAGGACGCCCGTCAGCGACGACACCACGCCGAGCGCCGACAGCGCGATCACGGTCCAGCTCCAGACCGGGTCGACCGGCTGGTTGCGGAACATGTACAGCCAGTGCAGCCAGGCGCCAACGTAATTCCATAACTGCTGGCCGCGCGGCGCGTCGAGCACGACCTGGCCGGTGCTGGACGACAGGTACAGGCGGGTGGCCGCAGCGTCACCCATCTCGACCACGTGCAGGGGACGGTGGCGCTCGAGCGAGCGCGAATGGGTCCAGCGGTCCTCGATTACCTGGCCGGCGTAGCGCGCGGCGGCGCCGGGGAAGAAAGCGCGTGCACCCGCCAATGCGGCCGCAGCGTCAACCGGCGGTCCCGCTGCACCCGTCACTGCGTCGACCACGAGCGGCTTGCCGTCAGCTTCGGTCACGACATATACCGGATGGTTGCGGACCGACGTCAGCACCAACCCTTTGATTTCGCCCGGAGCGCGGCTGTGCGCCAGCGCCCGCTCGGGACTCACGCAGCAGCCGGCTTGCGCCAGCGCCGGCAGGCTGCCCAGCCGCTCCCACGGCGTCAGCTTCGGATAGCCGACGAACAGCATCACCATGCCGCTGGCGAACCAGAGCGCCATCAGGACGCACATCAGCACACCAGTCCAGCGATGGACCAGCAAGACATTGCGCTTGAAGTTCACGCGCGTACCTCCCGCTTAGAACCGGTGATCCAGCACCAGCTCGACGCGGCGGTCGGGCCCCACCAGCCACTGGGTCGGCGTATAGTAGGCGGTCGCAAAATAGCGCTTGTCGAAGACGTTGAAGCCGCGCAGGGTCAGCGTCGTGCGCGGCGCCGCCTTCCAGCGCAGCGACAGGTCGGTGGTCGTGTACGAGGCCATGCGCAAGGTGTTGGCATTGTCGGCGAAGCGCGTGCCCACGTAACGCAGGCCGGCGCCGAGCGTCCATGCCGGCGTGGCGTCCCAGCCGAGCCAGACGTTCGCCAGGCGCTTGGGCACGTCGGGCGGCAGATTGCCGGCGCGCGAGACGAGTACGCCGCCTTGCGACTCCTGAAAATCGTCGAAGCGCGCACGCAGCAGCGAGGCGTTCGCTTCCAGCGTCCAGGCTTCGGCCAGCGCCATGTTGAGCGTGCCCTCGATGCCGCGCGAAGAGCGCTGGCCGACCTGGATGCTCTGCGCCGGGTTGGCCGGATCGCGCGTCAGCAGGTTATCCTTGTTAATGTCGTAGGCGGCCAGGGTCCACTCGCCGGTCTTGCCCCAGAAGCTGTGCTTGACGCCGATCTCGACCTGGCGCCCGGTGGCGTTCTCGAAGCGGCTGTTGGCCGGCGACAGGAACAGCAGCGAGCCGACCGGATCGGCCGCTTTCGAGACCTGGCCGTAGACCGCCAGGCCCGGCGTGACGTCGTAGACCGTGCCGAGGCGCCAGCCGACGTCGGTAAAGGTCTTGTCGTAGGCCAGCACGCCCGCCACCAGGTTCTGGCGCTCCAGCTTCGCGTGATCGTAGCGCAGCCCGCCCAGCACCGACCACTGGTCGTTCAATTCCAGGCGGTTTTCCGCGAACAGCGCGTATTGGCGCGCCCTGGCGCGGTAGCGCGGAATGGTCGGTTCGTCACTCGCAAAGAAACCGGGCACCGGGTTGAACGGGTCGACCGAGGGCGAGGACCCGACATAGGTGTTGTTGGTATGGGTGAACGAGGTGGCGTTGACGTCGAAGCCGACCGAGACCCGGTTCTTCAAGCCGAACAACCGGCCCTCGAAGCTGGCGTCCGTCGTATTCCCGGTCTGTTTCTGCTCATGGTAAATCTCGGTATTGTCCGAGCGGTCGACCAGGCGCGTGGCCGGGTTATAGAGGTAGGCTTCGGCATTGCGCCAGTGGCGGTCGCTGTTCACGTGGTACAGGCGGCTGCGCACGGTCGTGTTCGCGTTCGGCTTCCAGTTGGCCAGCAGGTCGACCCAGGTGTCCTTGTAGTCGATGGTGCTGTCCTGGACGTTGTAATTCTTTTCCCGCAGCGCTTCCAGCTGGCGGCCCTCGACCAGCGGCGTGCCGAAATAGCGCATCGGCTCTTGGCGTCCATGGGCGACGCTCAGCTTGAAGTTCAGTTCGGGCGACACGTCGAGGCGCAGCGCGCCGGAAAACGCGCGGTTGCTGAACTCGCCCATGTCGACCCAGCCATCCGAGCGCTCGCCGCTGGCGTCGAAGCGATACGACCAGCGCTCGTCGAGCGCCCCGCCGCTGCCGAATGCCAGGCGGCGCGTGCCTTGCGTGCCGACCGCCACCTGCATCTCGTTCTGCACCGCAGCGCGCGTCGGCTGCTTGGGCACCACGTTGACCACGCCGCCGATGGCGCCCTCGCCATAAATCACCGAAGCCGGGCCGCGCAAGACTTCGATGCGCTCGACCGCCCAGGTATCGAAGGGAAAGGTGAGCCCGGCGCCGCCGTACTGGCGCATGCCGTCGTACAGGCGCAGCACCGAAACCGTGTCGGTGAAGCCGCGCGACGCGAGCGAGGAGCCGCCATTGCCCGGGTGCGGCAGGCTGCTGATGCCGGCGGCGCGGGTAATCGCCGCGACCAGGTCGGTGTCGCCGCGCTGTTCGAGCTGTTTGCGGCTGATGACGTCGACGCTGGCCGGCGTTTCCAGGCGCGTCAGGCCGAGGTTCGAGCCGGTGCTGCTGCGCTGGCCCAGGCGGCCATTGTCGGCGGTGCCGGTGACGATTACCTGTGGCACGATGGCGTCGCTCCGTGGCGTTGGCGCTTCCTGTGCAAAAGCGCCGGACATGGCGGTGGCAAGCGTGGTCAGCGTGAGTGATGCGATGTTCTTCTTCATGATGTTTCCTGTGGCGTGAACGTGGACGCCTGCATGGGAGCCAGGTGCGTCCAGTCGCCGCTGTCCGGGTGGGACAGCGGTGTCGGCGAGCGTGTGCGCGACGCGTCAGCCGCAGGAGCGGAGACGCGGTCGGAAGCGCATATGCCGCCTGAGCGACATATGGTCAAAACCGGTCAAAACCGGTCAAGCCAGGAAAGGAGGAGCGCGCGATTGCGCCAGCAGCCACGGGAACAGCGTGCGCGCGGCCTGGTAGTAGAGAGGAGGAAAGTCGTCGTGGCCGCCGAGGACGGCGAACACGCTGGTCGCCGGCGGCGCCAGGCCAAAGGCGCCGGCATGGGTAGCGCAGTAGGCGCAATGCGTCATGCTTTTCAGCAGCTTGTCCGATGGCGCGCCGTTCTCGCCGTTCGGCAGCGCCGGCATCGCCATCATTTCCATGCCCATGGCGGTACAGACTTCTACCTGTGCAGGGGTCGGGGAAAAACTGAGCGCATGCGAGACGGCAGGCATGAGCGCGTTGAACAGGATCGCCAGGATGGCGAGCCAGGCAACGGCGATCAGCTGTGTTGTCGTCTTGTACATGAATCCATTATAGATCAAGCGCGCGAAACGGCATTTGACCTGGCGTGCGGGAAATGTTGTCAATGCGCTGTCAATCGATGCTGTTGGCATCGAGGTTGCCGCGCACCTGTTCGAGCAGGGCGAGCAACTGCGCGCGCTCGGCCTCGGGCACGCCCGCCAGCGCCTGTTCGGCCGCGCCGGCGCCATGGCGGTGCCACTCGCCATGGATTGCCTCTCCGCCGGGACTGAGGCGCAGGCGCGTGCTGCGGCGGTCGGTCTCGTCCGGCTGCGCTTCCAGCAATTGTTTGTCGCGCAGCGCGCGGATCAGGCGCGTCAGCTGGGCCTTGTCGCGCCCCGAATGGGCCACCAGGTCGCTCAGCGTGGCGCCCGGGTTGCGCGCGAAGAAGCCGAGCACCTTGCCTTCCATGTGCGTCAGCTCCGCTTCGGCACCCAGCGGGGCGCGTAGCTGGCGCGCGCGGTAGAGGTGCATGATCGCGTGGATGGACTCGAACACGTCCTGTGCGGAGTTCGCTGGAACTGCCGAGTGATTTTGGTTGACTTTATCAACGTGTTTTTTCATAATAGGAGACATTATCAACCATTTTCAGGATTCATGATGGAACAATCCAAGCGCAGGACCATCGAGCGCGTACGCCACGAACTGCACCGCCGTGACGTGACCGTCAGCCGCATCGCGCCGCTCGGCGCGCACTTCGTGGCGATCACCTTCCACGCCGAGTCGCTGGCCGGCTTCCTCTCGCTTTCTTTCGACGACCACGTGAAATTCATGTTCGACGACGGCGGTTCCGAGCAGGTGCGGCGCGACTATACGCCGCGCCGCTTCGACGCACAAGCACGCGAACTGACGATCGAATTCGCCTTGCACGGCGACGGCGCCGCGGCCAACTGGGCGCGCCGCGCGCAAGTGGGCGACACTGCCGTCATCGGCGGCCCGCGCGGTTCGATGATCATTCCGATGGACTACGACTGGCACCTGCTGGCGGGCGACGCCAGCGCGTTGCCGGCGATGCGGCGGCGCCTGGAAGAACTCCCGGCCAACGCGCGTGTCTTCGTGATCGCGGCTGCGCCGGAAGATGACCGGGCCGCCTTTGGCGGCGCGGTGCAGGCGAACGTGCAATGGGTCGACGGCGACGACGCCCTGGTGGACGCCGTGCGCGCCCTGCCCCTGCCGCCCGGCGAAGGTTTTGTCTGGGCCGCCGGCGAGGCACAGGCGATGCGCCGCCTGCGCACCGTGCTGGGCGAAGAAAGGGGACTCGCCAAGGAAGCGATGCGCGTTTCCGCCTACTGGAAGCGCGGCGTCGCCGACCACCACGAGAACCTCGACTGATTCAGGTCGCGCCGAATTCGTAGGACGCCATCGGCACCTTCATCACGTGGTCGACGAACAGCGCCCGGCCCGGGTCGTCGCCGGCCGCGCCGGCCACCACCATCAGCGGCACCAGGTGGTCTTCGCGCGGATGGGCCAGGCGTGCGGCGGGGGCCTGTTCCCAGTCGGCCAGCAGCGCGTTGCGCGCGCCGGCGTCCGGCTCGGCAATGGCGCAATTCAACCAGGCCTCGAACGCTTCGGCCGCCGGCGTCGACTCGTCGCGGCCGAAACCGCGCATGTTATGGTAGGTCAGCCCGCTGCCGACGATCAGCACGCCTTGGTCGCGCAGCGGCGCCAGCGCCCGGCCCAGGCGCAGGTGCTCGGCCGGATCGTAGTTTGATTTCATCGACAGCATCAGGATGGGGACGTCGGCATCCGGATACATCAGGCTCAGCGGCACGAAAACGCCATGGTCGAAGCCGCGCCGTGCATCCTCGGCGACGTTGACGCCGGCACCTGCCAGCAGCGCGCGCACGCGCAGCGCCAGTTCCGGTGCGCCCGGCGCCGGATAGCGGATGTGGTAGGTGTGCTCGGGGAAACCGTAGTAATCGTATTCCATCGGTGGCCGCGCCGCGGTCGCGACCGTGAATTCGTTCGCTTCCCAATGGCCGGACACGACCAGGATCGCTGCCGGTTTCGATGGCAGGCGCCCCGGCAGCGCGGCGAATTCGCGCGCCGTGCGTGCGTACATGCCGCGCATCTGTTCGATCCACGGCCACGGGCCGCCGCCGTGGGAGAGGAAAAAGACGGGGAGTCGGGAGGTGGGCATAGTGGGTCCTCGGTACGTGGGCGAATGCCCTTACTCTAACGGGGCATGCGGCTTTGCACCAGTTGGCCAGGGCGGAAAACAGAATGCCGCCAGCGGGACAATCCTACCGCTTCTTCCCATGCAGCGCCTGGCGCGAGCGCTTGCGCTCCTCCGCTTTCTCGAAGCGCCGCTTCTGTTCCTCGGTCTCGGGCACCAGCGTCGGCACGGGCTGCGGCTTGCGGTTGGCGTCCACGGCCACCATCGTGAAGTAGCAGCTGTTGGCGTGGCGCTGGGTGCGCTGCTGGATGTTTTCGGTGACGACGCGGATGCCGATTTCCATCGAGCTGGTGCCGGTGTAGTTCACCGACGCCAGGAAAGTCACCAGTTCGCCGACGTGGATCGGCTGCAGGAACATCACCTGGTCGACCGACAGGGTCACGACGTATGAACCCGAATAGCGGCTGGCGCAGGCGTAGGCCACGCTGTCGAGGAATTTGAGGATGGTGCCGCCGTGGACATTGCCGGAAAAATTGGCCATGTCGGGGGTCATCAGGACCGTCATCGAGAGTTCGTGGACGGGTCTTCCGTGGTGGTCGTTCATGCTGGTTCCGGGTCGGGGTTGGGACAAGGTTGTCCTGCACAACGATTGTACGGGGCTTTGCCGGTCTTTACAGACAACGCTTTTTTTCAGCCCGCGCCGAATGCGAACGTGCCCGAGGCTGCCGGCACGCCGGCACAGAACAGGACATAACTGTCCGCTGCGTCACCCTCCTTCAACACGACGGCCTCGCCCAGCGGCACCGGCGCCGTGAAGCGCACTGAGAGCGCCGCAACCTGCCGCCCCGCCCTGGCGTCGAGCGCGGCGCAGGTCCTGGCGACCGAGTGCATGCCGTGGATGATCGGTGCCGGCAGTCCCATCAGGCGCGCGCTCCAGCGCGTCAGGTGGATCGGGTTCCAGTCGCCGGAAACGCGCGCGTAATCGCGCCCGCTCGACGGCCCCAGCGTCCAGCTGTCGATGACGGCCCCGGCGGCGGCGGCCGGGCGCTGCCCCTTCGGCTGGCCCGACCGGGCGCCGCGCACGGCGAGGTATTTGCTGGTGCAGGTGAAGATGCGTTCGCCGCCGGCGCTCCCCACGGTCTCGAGCGCGCAGTAGACGGCGCCCGAGGCACTGGGCGGCAGGACGTCGATGCGGGTGGCAAGCACGATCGGCGCCGCGGCAGGCGCAGATACGTGGGCGATCAATGCGTTCTCGACGTGGACGATGCCTGCCAGCCGGTAAGGAAACGCACTTGATAACAAGGTCGCCATGTGCGCGCGCTGGACCGGCAGGTACCAGTAGGTGAGCGGCACCGCGTCCGCTGTGAACCCCAGCGCCGCGCGGTAGCGTGCGACGTGGGCGAGGTCCAGCCGCGGCAGCGTGAAGCGCGAGGTCAGCGGCGCGACCGGACCGGCCAGCACCGCGCGCGTTCGCTTGGAAAGGACGCGCAGGATGAAGCCTGGACCCATGCGCGGCAGTACCGGCGCCAGGCCGGCATCGATCAAACGAAGCACGTTTTCTCCCTCAAATGAGCCCGGCACGCAATCGGATGGCGCGCCCCGACGAATTTCTCGCAGCGAAAATGCTGTGATTGATCGATAAT
This sequence comes from Massilia sp. CFBP 13721, assembly GCF_014842025.1. Classification (GTDB taxonomy): domain Bacteria; phylum Pseudomonadota; class Gammaproteobacteria; order Burkholderiales; family Burkholderiaceae_D; genus Telluria. Next base: position 99,055 of record NZ_JACYUY010000020.1, on the reverse strand, counting down.
ACCGCCTGACGACGCACTACCGCACTGTCGCGCAAGTTTTACGGAGACTGTATGAACAAAGTTGGTCCATCGACCCTGTCGATCCAGAAAAGCCTGATGCCCCTTCCCACCCCCGAGCGCACCGCGCTGCTCGAGAACCCCGGCTTCGGCCGCGCGTTCAGCGACCACATGGTCACCATCCGCTACACCGAAGGCCGTGGCTGGCACGACGGCAAGGTCGAGGCACGCGGCATGCTGCCGCTCGATCCGTCGACGATGGTGCTGCACTATGCCCAGGAAATCTTCGAAGGCCTGAAGGCTTACCCGCTGCCGGACGGCGGCGCCGCCCTGTTCCGTCCGGAAGCCAACGCACGCCGCTTCCAGAAGTCGGCCACCCGCCTGGCGATGGCGCCGCTGCCGGAAGAGCTGTTCCTGGAAGCCGTGCACGCGATCGTCAGCGAAGACCGCGACTGGATTCCGCAATCCGAAGGCGCCGCGCTCTACCTGCGCCCGTTCATGATCGCCACCGAAGCCGCGCTCGGCGTGCGTCCGGCCAGCGAATACCTGTTCTGCATCTTCGCTTCGCCTGCCGGCAACTACTTCAAGGGCGGCAGCGCCGGCATCACGCTGTGGGTGTCCGAGAACTACATCCGCGCCGCGCCCGGCGGCACCGGCGACGCCAAGTGCGGCGGCAACTACGCCGCCAGCCTGGCCGCGCAAGCCGAAGCCACGCGCGAAGGCTGCGACCAGGTCGTGTTCCTGGATGCGGTCGAGCGCAAATGGGTCGAGGAACTGGGCGGCATGAACATCTTCTTCGTGTTCGAAGACGGTTCGATCCAGACCCCGCCGCTGACCGGCACCATCCTGCCGGGCATCACCCGCGATTCGCTGATCGTGCTGGCGCGCGACGCCGGCATCACCGTGCGCGAAGAGCCGTACTCGATCGACCAGTGGAAAGCGGACGCCGCCAGCGGCCGCCTCACCGAAGCCTTTGCCTGCGGCACGGCGGCGGTAGTGACCCCGATCGGCAAGGTCAAGGGCAGCGGCTTCGAGGCGACCATCGGCAACGGCGAAGCCGGCCCCGTCACCACGCGCCTGAAAACCACGCTGCTGGACATCCAGAACGGCCGCGGCGAGGACAAGCACGGTTGGCTGCAGCGCGTGTTTTAAGTTGATTCGTTAAGTTGATTCGCTAAGTTGATTCGCTAAGTTGATTCGCTAAGTTTTATTTCGTATTGCCTGCGGGCGCGGCTTGCCGCGTCCGCAGCGCCTCCCCTCCATACCGCACCAAACATATGTTTCAAAACAACAACAAATGTTGGTTGTTTTGTTGCATGTGAGCAATTGCCTCTTTATCATGGTTGACGACGCGGATTCGCGCAGTCCCTGAACGATCACTCCACTGATAAACGACATGAAAAAAATCGCACTTGCATTCGCCCTCGCCCTCGCGTCGCTGGGCGCCGCCCAGGCCCAGACCTGGGTCCCGGTCGAGGACATCGCCACCAAACCGCTGCGTTTCGTCGTCGGCGCAGGCATCACCTACGGCGGCGAAAAACTCATCACGGCACAGTACACCGACGGCGACAAGGTCGACATCGACGGCGGCGGCACCGTGACCCTGCTGGCCGGCCTGGATTACCGCGTCAATCCGCAGTTCTCGGTCCAGGCCACGGTCGGCTACCACGTCGACAACGCCGCCGGCAGCAACGGCGACATCCGCTTCGAACGCGTGCCGCTCGAACTGCTCGGCTACTACCACGTGAACGACAAGGTGCGCGTCGGCGGCGGCCTGCGCTACGTCACCGCGACCGCGCTGCGCACCAGCGGCGTGGCCGACATCGGCGACTACGAATTCAAGGACACGACCAGCCCGGTCGCCGAAATCGAATACCTGTACTCGCCCCGCCTCGGCTTCAAGCTGCGCTACGTAAACGACAAGTTCAAGGACAAGACTTTCAACGCGACCGTCAAGGGCGACCACGTCGGCGCGCTGGTGAATTTCTACTTCTAAGTCTCGCCGCAATGCTCTGAAAAGGCCATTCGGCACGTTTGAGCCTGATCAACCACGCCCTCGGGTCGGCCGTCAGACTGGTTCCGCATGCGCATCCACGCGCAGCGATCCCCTTGACGGAGGAGCCATCATGTTCAAACGCATCCTGTTACCGACCGACGGATCCGAACTGTCCTCGCGCGCCGTGCTCGCGGGCGTGAGTTTTGCCAAAGAGATTGGTGCGCAGGTCATCGGCATGACCGCGCTGCCCGACTTCAAGACCTTCACGGCCGACGCCGCCATGATCGAAAGTACCGAGGACGAATACCTGGCCGCCAGTGAAACGCGCGCCGGCAAGTACCTGGCGACCGTGTCCGACGCGGCACGCTCGCTCGGCGTCGAATGCGCAACCGTGCTGGTGCGCTCGGACGATCCGCACGAAGCGATCCTGCGTACCGCGCGCGAGCGCGGCTGCGACCTGATCGTCATGGCCTCGCACGGCCGGCGCGGCCTGGGTGGACTGCTGTTGGGAAGCGAAACGCAGAAGGTGCTGGTGCACGGTGCGATTCCGGTGCTGGTGTACAGGTAAATGAGCGCTAACTGAGCGCAGAGCCGGCGCCTGACGGCCGCGGCCGCATTAGATCCAGTAGACGAAGGCCGCCAGCGCGACGATCAGCGCCACCTTGGTGACTTTATAGGCGGTCTTGTTCCAGGCTTTGTAGCGGCGCCGGTATTGGCCCATCACGTGCGAGATGCGGAACAGCTTGCTTACCAGGCCGGTCTGGTCGCCGGTTTCGTTGGGCGAGCTGGCGGCCGTCATCATGGTGCGGCCGAGCCAGCGGTTGATCGCCGACATCCAGCGGTAACGCATCGGCCGCTCGATGTCGCAGAACAGGATGATGCGGTCACTGTCGCTGCCGTTGATCGCCCAGTGAATATAAGTTTCGTCGAAGATCACGCCTTCGCCGTCGCGCCAGCTATGGCGCTGGCCGTCGACTTCGATGAAGCAGCGGTCGTCGTTGGGCGTGGCCAGGCCGAGGTGATAGCGCATCGAGCCGGCGAACGGGTCGCGGTGCGGATTGAGCTTGGCGCCGGGCGGCAGTTCGGCGAACATCGCCGCCTTGACCGTCGGGATCGCTTGCAGCAGCGCATGGGTTTGCGGACACAGGCGTTCCGCCGACGGGTGGCTGGCATCGTACCACTTCAGGTAGAAGCGCTTCCAGCCGGTCTTGAAGAAGGAATTGAAGCCGGCGTCGTCGTTCTGCTCGGCCGCCTTGATCTTTTTCAGCGCCAGCAGGTTTTCCGCTTCGGCGCGGATGATTTGCCAGTTCGCCTGCAACGGCGCCAGTTCGGCAAAATCGCGCACGGGAATGTAGGGCGTACTCGGCACCCGCGAGAACAGGTGCATGAAGAAGTTGATCGGCGCCATGAACGACGAATGGTCGAACAACTGGCGTCCGAACGGCAGGCGCACCTTGCCGCGGAAGTGGATGTGAAGAACCGCGAGGAAATAAAAACCAACCAACGCCCACTTCATCTTTCCCCCAGCCCGGCCTCTGCGGCCGGCGTCAACTTGAACAGGGCGCAAGAATAGCATATCCACCAGGTACCCGTCGGGGACCCGGTGAAAACGGCATTGCCTGTCGCGTGCATGCCGAAGCTTGCACGCTCACGCCGCGCGCAACCGCAAATGGGCGACGGCGAGCGGCTGACGCTTAATGAAGCGCCGTGATCGCGTAACCTTTTTCGGCAAGCTGGCCAGCCAGGTTGTCGATCTCGTAGTCGGGCAACTGATCGGCGTCGTCGTCGATCTCGAAGGCTTTCGCCTCCACTTCCCAATCGGTGTTGGTGGCTTCTTCGGGGATGTTGCGGGTTTCCGGCACGGCCAAGTAGGATAACTTGCCGTCGCTTTCGGCTCTGCGGTAAATGTCCAGGCGCATAATCGTTTCCTTACAGTGAAAAAAGCGCGCTTTCGGATGAAAGCGAACGACTCCACAGTAGGCGATCACGCCGCGCGCGTCTGTTAATTGCCCCACACTCTGCTGGACAGGGCGCCGTGCTGGGCTAGCGCCCCGGCGACAGCCCCAGCACGCGGGCCGGCAGCATCACGATCGCGCGCAGCAGGCTGAAGACGGCCTCGACGCCGATCCCCAACAGGCGCAGCGGCAGCAAGACCAGCCAGACAATGGGATACAGCACGAGCGCCAGCAGCGCGAGCGGCCAGCACAGGAACAGGAGTAAGAGCCACAGCAGGAAACCGAACATCGTATGCTCCAGTGGAAGGTGTGGAGCGAGTGTACGGCGGGCGCAGTCGGGCGGCGGATGGAATGCGACGAATGGCAGGCTGGGGCGGCCAAGCTGCGCAAATGTGCGATGAACCAGCATTCCGTCGGGCGGGCATGCCATTCGTGGCCCGGCCCGCCCGACGTCAGGCGAATTCGACGGTACGCATGGAGACCGCCGGCATGGCCTCGACCTCGTCGAAGGCCAGCGTCGCGCGGATCGATGCCTGCAGGCTCGGGATCGAACCGCCGGCGCGGTACTGGAACGACACCTCGACGACGTCGCCGGCGACGACGTCCAGTGCTTTCGCCAGCGGCAGCGTCATGTAGTGGTTCAGCCAGTCGATGGTGGCGCCGCGTTCCTGCACGATCGACAGCACGTTCTTGGTCACGAAGCGCAGGGCGTTCAGCGTGCCGTCCTGCTCGACGGTAAAACTGCCGCGCCAGGCGATCAGGCTGTCGACCAGTGCGGCGAAGTCGAGCACGCTGTACACGGCCGGCTGGGCCAGCTCGACCGTGCCGGGATAGGCCACCGTGGTGTCCTGGAACTGGACGATCGGCGCGTAGTAGCCGTGGAAGGCATAGTCCTGCTGCAGCGGCTGCACCGCCATCACCACCGCCTCCGGCATGAAGATCGGCAGCGGGCCGCCAAAGCGGGCCAGGTAGCGCTCCTTGAAGGCTTCGATGACGGCCACCTGCTTTTCACGCAGCATGGCGACGTGGATCATTTCGCAGATGACGACGTCGACCGGCTCGGGAGGCAGGTAGTCGAAGGCGTCGGCATGGATCACCTCGACCTTGTGGCCGTTCGGGTTCATCGCCAGGAAGCGGCGCGCTTCCTTCACCAGGTCCGGGTTGAACTCGACGCAGTACACCTTGTCGGCCTGCTGGGCCGCGAAATACGAGAGCACGCCGGTGCCGCCGCCGAGTTCCAGCACTTTCATGCCCGGACGCACCGCGTGGCCGATCGCCGCCTGGAACGCATTCATGCGGTTCTGGTCCATCAGCATGTTGTGGTGATAATGGACCGGGATGAATTGCCCGAGGTAGCAGCTTTCGATTTCGCGTTCGTTCAGCATGGAGGATCCTTGGTGGGCGGCACTGTTGCTGTGCCGCAATTTTAATTCGGTGACGAGATTATCTGATGCGGCGGAGACCCCCAATAGCGCGAGCAAAGACGGGAATACCCGCCAGTTCGAGCGACGTACCGGCGCTGGCAGACGCGAATCGACGAAAAAAAAGCCGGCTCATCGAGCCGGCTCCGGTTAGATGCCACGTCGCTCAGCCGCCCTGCTCCAGCGCCCTGGCCACGCGCGGCTTGCCGGCCCGCTCGGCCAGCTGCACAGCGGTCAGGCCTTCGGTGTTCCTGCGCATGCGGTCGGCGCCATGGGCGATCAGCACCAGCGCCGCGCCGTCGTGTCCTTCGCGCGCGGCCATCATCATCGGCGTGTAGGCGCCGCTGGCTTTCGGGGAGACGGCGTCGACCTTCGCACCGCGCGCGATCAGCAGGCGCACGATGTCCTCGTCGCCGCTGGCGGCGGCATAGTGCAAGGCCGTCCAGCCCGGCTGGTTGACGGCGGCGCCCTTGGCCAGCAACGCCTCGACCGCCGCGCGGTTGCGCTTGAAGGCGGCCATCATCAGCGCCGTATTGCCGTTCGCCGCCTTCGCCTCCAGGTTGGTGCCGGGATGGTCGAGGAAGACCTGGAACACCCTCATCGCCTCCTCGCGCAGCGCCTGCACCATGCCCGGCTCGCCGCCAATCGGATTGGGCTGGTTGGCGTTGACAACCGTGCCGAGCATCGCCTTGACCGTCCTGACGTCGTCCACCTGCACCGAGCGGAAGAAGGTGGTCAGCTCGGCCTCGCTCGGTGGCTTGAGGGCCGCGGCGGCAAGGCCGCTGGCGAGACCGACTGAGAGTACGATGCCTTTCAGGACGAGGCGGCGCTTCGGGTGCATGTCAGGCCTTTGCGTGCTGGAACAGGTTGAAGAAATTCTCGCTGGTACGGTCGGCCACTTCGCGCAGCGGCACATCTTTCAAGGTGGCGATGTATTCGGCCACGTGCGCGACATAGCCCGGTTCGTTCATCCTGCCGCGGAAAGGCACCGGCGCCAGGTAGGGCGAATCGGTTTCGATCAGGATGCGCTCCATCGGCACCGCGCGCGCCACCGCCTGCAAATCCTTGGCGCTCTTGAAGGTGACGATGCCGGAAAACGAAATATAAAACCCCATCTCGATCGCGGCTTCGGCCACTTCGATCGACTCGGTAAAGCAATGCATCACGCCGGCTACGCCGCCATCAAGCGTGCCGGCGCCTTCCTCGCGCATGATCCGGATCGTGTCCACGCTGGCGGCGCGGGTATGGATGATCAGCGGCTTGCGCGTAATACGCGAAGCCCGGATATGCGTGCGGAAGCGCTCGCGCTGCCATTCGAGGTCGCCCTCGAGGCGGTAATAGTCGAGGCCGGTCTCGCCGATGGCGACGATTTTCGGATGATCAGCCAGTTCGACCAGCTGCTCGACCGTTGGTTCCGGCGTGTCTTCATAATCCGGGTGGACGCCGACCGACGCGTAAATGTGGGGATATTGCTCGGCCAGGGCGAGCACCGAGGGAAAGTCCGGCAGGTCGACCGACACGCACAGCGCATGGGTGACGCGGTTTTCCGCCATCTTGGCGAGGACCTCGGGCATCCGCGCGGCGAGCTCGGGGAAATTGATGTGGCAGTGGGAATCGATGTACATGCCGGTATTGTACGGGCAGCCGGCGCGGCGCGTCACGCGCGTTGCCGGAGATGCTGGCGTTGCCTGGACGCGTGGGCGGCGCCGGCGTAGCCGGGTGTTCGTGCGCTCGGTGGAGCCGCCCACCTTACGGCCTGCTGCACGATGTCGCGATAAAGTGTGCAGCAGGACGTAGGGTGGGCGGCTGCACCCTGCAGTGTGCGGACACGCAGCGCATGCGCCGCCCACGCGTTCAACGCACAGTTGCATCCGCGCGCAATCACACGAAGGGCACGACGACGCAATGAATCCGGCGCCGGTTGAACGCGTGGGCGGCGTCACCGCAGCGTGCTTGCACGCCGTCGGGTATAGCCGACCACCCCACGCAGCAGGATGTAAGGTGGTCGGCTACACCCGGCAATATGAGGATACGCTGCGCATGCGCCGCCCACGCGTGCAACGCACGCGTGCAATCCGACGAAGAATCAATCGACGACGCGTTTACCCAGGATGATCAAATCGCGCTCGATCCCGTCGAGATTCGCCACGCGCGGGAAATTGGCCCAGGTGTCGAATCCGAACTTGCGGAACAGGTTGAGGCTCGGCGCGTTGTGCCCGAAGATGAACCCGAGCAGCGTATGCACTTTGATCTGCGGCGCAAAGGCGATCGCCTGCTCCAGGCAATACTTGCCCAAGCCACGGCCGCGCCATTCTTCGTCGATATAGATCGACAGTTCCGCCGTGCCCGAGTAGGCCGGGCGGCCATAGAAATTCGAGTAGGACATCCAGCCGATCACGGTCGGGTGATCGGAGACGTCGTTGGCATCGTGGATCACCCACAGCGGGCGCCGCTCGGGCGTGTGGTCGTTGAACCAGGCTTCGCGCGAGGCGACGCTCACTGGCTCCGTGTCGGCTGTGACTTCGCGCGAGGCGATGGTGGAATTGTAGATGTCGACGATGACGGGCAAGTCGTCGCGGCGGGCAAGACGGTGGACGTAGGACGGCATGAGCGTGAAACTAAGCGTTAAAAAGTGGATTACAGGGTATGGGTGGCGCGCGACGAACGCAGCGCCGCGCCCAGGATTTCTTCGATGCGGGCCCGGGCGCGCTGGCCGGTGTCGTCGGCCGGAAAATGCACGCCGATGCCCTGCGCCTTGCTGTTGTTGGCGCCGGCAGGCGTGATCCAGGCAACCTTGCCGGCGATCGGGTATTTGCCGGCATCGTCCATCAGCGACAGGATCAGGTAGACCTCGTCGCCGAGCTTGTACGGCTTTGTCGTCGGCACGAACATGCCGCCGTTCTTCAGGAAGGGCATGTAGGCCGCGTACAGCGCCGCCTTTTCCTTGATCGCCAGCGACAGGACCGACGGGCGCGGCACCAGCGAGGCGTTCGGGTCGGTGGTATTGCCGCTCATCTCGCTTCTCCCATCGCTCGCTTCTCCCATCGTATTCAAACTGGGTTGCAGCAGGCTGCATAGTCCAGCAACATGTCTTCGATAAACAGCTTGGCGGACAGCGGATGGTCCGCCACGGCGCGCCGTTCGTTCGCGGACTTGATTGCCCGTAACAGATTCGCAGTGTGCACGTTGCCGGCCAAGGCTGCAAGTTCCTTCTGGTAGCGCGGATAGTAACGCACGCTGCCGGCCAGCTTGCTCGACAACAGGTCATACAGCCAGCGCTGCTGCCAGGCGACCAGCGCCGCCAGCGGCGTCTTGCTCAGCTTGTCGGCCTGGCGCAGCGCCGACTCGACGCTGGGCCGCGCCAGGAAGCCCAGCAGCGTGTCGAGTTCCTCGCGGCTGCCGCCGTTGGCCTTCTCGAACGCGGCCAGCGGGGCGCCGCCCTCTTCGCGCAGCCAGCTGTCGGCATCATTCACGCCCTGTTCCTTCAGCCAGGCCAGCGCGGCGGCATGGTCCGGCATCGGCAGCCCGAATTTGCGGCAACGCGACAAGATCGTCGGCAGCAAGCGGTCGAGGCTGTTCGAGGCGAGCAGGAACACGGTGCCCGGCGGCGGTTCTTCCAGCGTTTTCAGCAGCGCGTTCGAGGCCGGCATGTTGAGCGCTTCGGCCGGATACAGCACCACCACGCGCAAGCCCTGGCGGTGGGTCGAGATGTTCATGAAGTCGGCCAGCGCGCGAATCTGCTCGATCTTGATCTCTTTCGAGGGCGCCTTGGTGGACTTCGATTTCTTGTCGCCGTCGCCCTCGGCACCCTCTCCCTCGCCGGCCGGCTCGTCTTCCAGCGCTTCCGGACGCACGCGGCGGTAATCCGGGTGGTTATGCTGGACGAACCAGCCGCAAGAGGCGCAGCTGTTGCAGGCCTGGCCGTCGGGCTGCACGTTTTCGCACAGCAGCGACTGGGCAAAGGCTTCGAGGAAGCCCGCCTTGCCGATGCCGGCCGGGCCGTGGAACAGGATCGCGTGCGGCATGCGCGCGCGCATTGCCTGGAGCTGGGTCCAGGCGGTTTGCTGCCAGGGATAAATCATAAAGACACACTCACTACAGCAACCTCATTACATTAACACCGCCAGCGCCTCTTCGATCCGCGCCTGCGTCTCGGCGATGCTGCGCGTCGAATCGATGACCGCAAAGCGGTCCGGATACTCTGCCGCGCGGCGTAGGTATTCGGCGCGGCAGCGGGCAAAGAATTCCGCCTGTTCGCTCTCGAATTTATCCAGCGTGCGCGTCGCATCGAGGCGCTGGCGCGCGACGTCGAGCGGGACGTCGAACAGCAGGGTCAGGTCGGGCTGCAGGTATGGATGGACCCAGGCTTCCAGCGCTTCCATCTTGGCGCGGTCCATGCCGCGCCCGCCGCTCTGGTAGGCGAAGCTGGCGTCGGAAAAGCGATCCGACAGCACCCAGTCGCCGCGGGCCAGCGCCGGTTCGATCACCTGCGCGATGTGCTCGCGGCGGCTGGCGAACATCAGCAGCGCTTCCGTCTCGAGGTGCATCTTTTCGTGCAGCAGCAGGTCGCGCAGCTGTTCGCCGAGCGGCGTGCCGCCCGGTTCGCGCGAGGACACCACCGTCTTGCCGCGCGCCTGCAGCCATTGCGTGACGAAACCGATATGGGTCGACTTGCCGGCGCCGTCGATGCCTTCGACGGTAATGAATTTGCCGCGTGCCTGGTCGTGATCGCTCATGGCTTGGTCGCTCCACGTTGATACTGGTTGACGGCGCGGTTATGGTCGTTCAGGTTTTCCGAAAACTGGCTGGTGCCGTCGTTGCGCGACACGAAGTACAGCGCCCCGGTCTTGGCCGGCGCCAGCGCGGCGGCGAGCGACTGGGTGCCCGGCAGCGAGATCGGCGTCGGCGGCAAGCCGTAACGGGTGTAGGTGTTATATGGCGTATCGGTCGTCAGATCCTTCTTGGCGATCTTGCCTTCGTAGCGCAGGCCCATGCCGTAGATCACGCTTGGATCGGTCTGCAGCATCATGCCGGTGCGCAGGCGGTTGACGAACACGCCGGCGATCATCGCGCGTTCGCTTTTCTGCCCGGTTTCCTTTTCCACGATCGAGGCCATGATCAGCGCTTCGTAGGGCGTTTTATAGGGCAAGCCAGGCTCGCGCTTTTCCCAGGCGGCGTTCAGGCGGCTGAGCAGCATCTGGTGCGCCTGCCTGTAGATCTGCAGGTCGCTGGCGCCCTTGGCGAACAGGTAGGTATCGGGGAAGAACATGCCTTCCGGCTGGGTGTATTTGGCCGACACCTTGGCCATCAGTTCGGCGTCGCTCAGCTTCGCCGTCTCCTGGCGCAGGGTCTTGGTGGCGGCGATCGCTTCGCGCATCTGGCGGAAGGTCCAGCCTTCGATGATGGTCAGCGCTTCCTGGGCGAATTCGCCGCGCACCAGCTGGGTCAGCAGGCGCCGCGGCGAGGTGTCCGGTTTCAGTTCATAGCTGCCGGCCTTGATGCGGGCGGCGTCGCCGGTGATGCGCGCCAGGATCTGGAACAAGGTCGGGTTGACCGGCACTCCGGCCTTGACCATCTGCTGGGCGGCGGCGCCGACACCGCTGCCCGGGGTGATCGTGAATTCGATCGGCGCTCCACCGCTAGTGAGCGCGTGCCCTGACCACCAGCTAAAACCACCGGCGGCCACCAGGGACACGATGACGCCGGCGACGAGTGTTTTTTTTATGAATGCCATTCTGCTTTCGTCGTTCTGTTTTCGTCTGTCGTTCTTGTCTGTTGTTCTTGTATGTACGGCGTTTCGTTTTACCGTCTCCGGCGCGAATTGCTCGACAACTCTATAATGAGGCCGTAATGATAAAGCCTAAACCGCAAAGCATATTGCATTTATGAGCAACTGGACAGAATATCTCAGCTCCCATGGAGCCCGCTTTCATCTCGATGAAGCGACCCAGGTCGAAGACTTCGGCCGTACCTTGAGCACGGCTGACCTGGGCGCCGGTTTCGTCGCCCCTGTGACCGACCTCGGCCTGATCGCCGTCGCCGGCGAGGACGCCGCCCGCTTCCTGCACAGCCAGCTGACCAACGACGTCGAGCACCTCGGCACGCACGAGGCGCGCCTGGCGGGCTTCTGCACGCCAAAGGGGCGCCTGCAGGCGACCTTCCTGATGTGGCGCAGCCCTGACGATACCGTCTGGCTGCAACTGCCGCGCGCGATCCAGGCGCCGCTGCAAAAGCGCCTGTCGATGTTCGTCATGCGCTCGAAGGCCAAGCTGCGCGATGCAACCGAAGAAGATGCGGTTGCCGCGCTCATCGGCGCCGGTGGTGCGGGAGCCGAAGCCGCCCTGCGCGCCCAGGGCCTGGACTTGCCGGATGCAGCCTTCGCAGTCACGCACGGCGAGCGCGGCAGCGTGATTCGCCTGGCGGATGCATTCGGCGCGCCGCGCTACCTGTGGATCACGTCCAGCCAGGAAGCCGAAGCCGCCCTGCCCGCGCTGGCGCAGCAGCTGGCACTCGGTGGCAACGCCGCCTGGCAACTGGCCGCGATCCACGCCGGTGTGCCGCAGGTGACCGCCGCGACGCAGGAACAGTTCGTGCCGCAGATGATCAACCTCGAACTGCTCGGCGGCGTGAATTTCAAGAAGGGTTGCTATCCGGGCCAGGAAATCGTCGCGCGCAGCCAGTACCTCGGCAAGCTCAAGCGGCGCACCGCGCTGGCCAGCGTCGACAACGCGGCGGCGCGCGCCGGCGACGAAGTGTTCTCCAGCGCCGACCCCGACCAGCCCTGCGGCATGGTGGTGAACGCCGCGCCGAACGGCGCCGGCGGCGCCGACCTGCTGGTGGAGATGAAGCTGGCCGCGCTCGAGGAAGAAGTGCACCTGGGTTCGAGCGGCGGCGCGGCCCTGCGCTTCCTGCCGATGCCCTACGCGTTGGACGCGCTCGACCTGTAGCATGGTCGACCTCTACGTGTATTACAGGGTGCGCGACGAGCACGCCGCGGCGCTCCTGCCGCGGGTGCGCGCGCTGCAGGCGCGGGTGGCCGGGTCCGGCGCCGCGCGCCTGCAACGCCGTCTGGAAAGTCGCGACGGCCTGCAAACCTGGATGGAAGTCTACCCTGGCGTGCCTGACACCTTTGCCGCCGCGCTGGAAGCGGCGCTGGACGGCGCCGGGCTGGACGGCCTGGTCGAAGGCCCGCGCCGCGTCGAAGTTTTCATGGAGTTTCCACCATGTGCCTGATCGTCTTTGCCTGGCGCGTCATTCCCGGCGTGCCGGTGATCGCGGTGGCCAACCGCGACGAATTCTACGACCGCCCGGCCGCACCGGCCGCGCCCTGGCCAGAGCACCCGAACCTGATCGCCGGCCGCGACCTGGAACATGGCGGCAGCTGGATGGGCATCACGCGCGAAGGACCGGACGGCCCGCGCTTCGCGGCCCTGACCAACATTCGCGCGCCAGGAGAACGGCGCACGGACGCACCCTCGCGCGGCGAACTGGTGGCCGATTTCCTGAAAGGCTCGCTGTCGGTGGCCGAATACCTCGACGTCATCGCCGCGCGCGGCGACGTCTACAACGGCTTCAACCTCGTGCTGGGCGACCGCTCTGCCCTGTACTGGTATTCGAACCGCGCCGGCGACGACCCGCGCAACGGCCAGCCGCTCGAACCGGGCCGCATCTACGGCGTCTCGAACGGCCTGCTCGACGCACCGTGGCCGAAAGTCACGCGCACGAAAGCCCAGTTCGCCAGCCTGCTGTGCCAGGGCGCGCCCGAGGATGCCTATTTCGAAATGCTGGCCGATACCACGCGTGCGCCGGACCAGCGCCTGCCCGCAACCGGCGTGCCGCTCGACCTGGAGCGGGTGCTGTCGGCGGTGTGCATCGAGACGCCGGGGTACGGAACGCGCACGTCGACGGTGGTGAAGCTGTACGAGAATGCGCCGGCGGAGTTGCACGAGCGGGTGGTGCGGCCGTAAGGGCTGGCGATTAAGGTGACGCTTTTCGTCGGGTGGACGCCGTCCACGCGGTACGGCGCTTGCATGTCGATATATAAAGCGACGTACTGTAGCCGTAGAGGATGTGAAAAAAACGTCAGGGCAAGGCGCCGAGTCGAAGACAGTACGAGTGTACGGCGAGACGAGGCAACGCAGCCATGGCGATTTTTTCACATCCTCGTAGGGTGGACTCCCGAGTCCACGCGTGACGCTTGATTATAGTTAGCATCGGATCGTGCCACGTCTGGTCGCGCTCCGATAAGTCTGTGTTTCATTTCTCGAATATGCGAGCGCTGCACCCTAAGCAGCCGGCGTTTCGTCCAACGTCGAACGCAAACGCAAACGCTGATTATCCTTCACGTGTGGACGGAGTCCACCCTACGGTAAGAGGATATATTCCCGCCGCAGCCATGGTTGAGGTCGTCATTCCTGCGACGCCCTGTCCGATGGCGACCCTCGTTCTCGGTGGCTAGGCTTTGTGGGTCACGCAGGCTCATGTTTGTTAGTTACAAATTTAAGATTGAAGTTTGGCCGTCGATGTATGTGGTGCTGCGTCCTGCAGGTTGACACCTGTTGGTTAGTTACAAAATAATATGGAGCGTATGTCCAGAAATTGGTTCCCGAAGTCTGCTTGATCCAAGTCAAATCTGCTCTGTCGCATGGCGCTAGCGTCCTTGTTTGACTCGTACGCACGGAGAACATCATGCGCACTGCACGACGCCTGCTCCCGGCCCTGCTGGTCGCCGCCCTGCTCGGCTGCCAGAGTGTTTCCGGCAGCGGCGGGATCGACGAATTACCCAGCAGCGACCCGACCGCCGTGAGCACCGGGCTGGCCGACGGCGAATAACGCAGGCATGAAAAAAAGCGGAGCCCGCAGGCTCCGCTCGATGTACCCGACCAGGCGCCCCCGACTACAAGCGCGACCGCAGCATCTGGCGCACGTGCGGCGTGGCCGCATACGGGTCGGGCGGATTGGCGCCGCTGACGATGGCGTCCATCCGCTCCTGCACGCCGCCCAGCGCCTGCGGGTGCGAATAGATGTAGAACTGCCCTTCGCGGATCGCCTCGAAGGTGAGGCGCGACACGTCGAGCGCCGACACCTTGCCCGACTCGACCGCCTTGGTGGTCAGCGCCTGCGACGCCAGCTGGCTGGCGGTCGGGCGCAGCTCCGGCTTCAATTCCTCGGGACGGTTACGGTGCGACTGGTGGATGCCCGTCGGCACGAAATACGGGCACAGCACCGAGGCGCCGATCGGCGCGTTGACCAGCTGCAGGTCGTGGTACAGCGTTTCCGACAGCGACACCACCGCGTGCTTGGAGACGTTGTAGACGCCCATTGCCGGGGCATTCAATAGCCCCGCCATCGAGGCGGTGTTCACGATATGGCCTTCGTAGTCCGGATCGCGCTTGGCGCAGTCGAGCATCGCGTGCATGAACACGCGCACGCCGTGGATCACGCCCCACAGGTTCACGCCCAGCACCCATTGCCAGTCGGCCTCGGTGTTTTCCCAGACCAGCCCGCCCGAGCCGACGCCGGCATTGTTGAACACCAGGTGGATGCCATGGAAGCGCGCGATCGCCGCGTCGGCCAGTTCCTGCACGTGGGCGCCCTTGCTGACGTCGCAGACCATGGCCAGCACCTCGGCGCCACCTTCAAGCAACTCGTCGGTGGCGCGTTCGAGCGCGTCGGCCTGGACGTCGGCCAGCACCAGCTTCATGCCCAGCTCGGCGGCGCGGTCGGCGAATTCACGGCCGAGGCCACTGGCGGCGCCGGTGATCACGGCGACTCTCCCCTTGAAATGTTTCATGCAACTCTCCCTAGACCGCGGACACGCCGCCGTCGATGGCCAGGATCTGGCCGGTGATGTGCTTGCTGGCGTCGGAGGCGAACAGCACCACCGCGCCCTTCAGGTCTTCGTCGTCGCCGAGGCGGCCCAGCGGCGCGCCCTGCGCCAGGCGGTCGACGCCGATCGATGCCAGCACGCCCTTGGTCATTTTAGACGGGAAAAAGCCTGGCGCAATCGAGTTGACGGTGATGCCGTGGCGCCCCCACTCGCCGGCCAGCGCGCGCGTGAAGTTGACGAGCGCGCCCTTCGAGGTGTTGTAGGCGATCGTGCTCATCGTGCCCGGCGCATTGCCGAACAGGCCGGCGATCGAGGAGATGTTGACGATCTTGCCGTACCCGCGCGGAATCATCGACAGCTTGCCGACCGCCTGCGAGACCAGGAAGATGCTGCGCACGTTCAGGTTCATGACCTTGTCCCAGGCTTCGAGCGGATGCTCTTCCGCCGGCGCGCCCCAGCTGGCGCCGGCGTTGTTGACTAGGATGTCGATCCGGCCGAGGCGGCGCAGCGCTTCTTCCACGAAAGGCTGCACGCTGGCCTCGTCCTGCAGGTCGACCGCGATGGCGGACGCCTCGATGCCGCGCGCCGCCAGGTGGGCTACGGCGGTGTCGAGCTCGTCCTGCTTGCGCGACGAAATCACGACGCGCGCGCCCTGCTCGCCGAGCGCCTCGGCCATCTGCAGGCCGAGCCCGCGCGAGCCGCCGGTCACCAGCGCGGTCTTGCCTTCTAAAGAGAATAATTCCTTGGTAGTGCGCATGCTGTCTCCGTCGTTTTTATGGTTGGGATTTCTACACTTCGTAATCCATGCATTGGCGCCCTTCGCGGATCGCGCCAATGAAAGGCACCAGCGCCTTGTGGGTCGGGTGCACGGCGTAGGCTTCGAGCGCCGCCTTGCTCTCGAATTCCGAGTACAGCACCACGTCGTAGGTCGCTTCCAGCCCCGGCTGGGCCAGGGTCACCTCGAATGTCCGGATGCCCGGCACGATGGTGGCGCACTCGTCGAGGCGGCGTTTCATCTCGTGGGCATTGGCAAGGCGGTCGCGACCTTCGGCCTCGTCTTTCAGTTTCCACATGACGATGTGTTTGATCATAGTTTTCTCGAATCTCAGCAGTATTTTTGAATGGTTTTGCGAATCACAGTCGAGCTTACAGTACTTCAAACAGCCCGGCCGCGCCCTGTCCGCCGCCGATGCACATGGTGACCACGACAAATTTTACGCCGCGGCGCTTGCCTTCGATCAGCGCGTGGCCGACCAGGCGTGCGCCGGACACGCCATACGGGTGGCCGACGGCGATCGCGCCGCCGTTCACGTTCAGGCGCTCCATCGGGATGCCGAGCTTGTCGGCGCAATACAGTACCTGCACCGCAAAGGCTTCGTTCAGTTCCCACAGGCCGATGTCGGCGGCCGTCAGGCCAGCCTTATGCAGCAGCTTGGGCACCGCGAACACGGGACCGATGCCCATCTCGTCCGGCTCGCAACCAGCGACGGCAAAGCCACGGAACACGCCCAGCGGCTGCAAGCCCTTCGCTTCGGCCACGCCGCGGCTCATCAGGATCGAGCATGATGCGCCATCCGAAAACTGGCTCGCGTTGCCGGCCGTGATCACGCCGCCGGGCAACGCCGTGCGGATCTTTGCCACGCCCTCGAGCGTCGTATCGGCGCGGATGCCCTCGTCGGCGGCGATCGTCACTTCGCGCGTCATCAGCCGTCCCGACGCCTTGTCGGCCACGCCCATGATCGTCGTCATCGGCACGATTTCCTCGTTGAACAGGCCGGCGGCCTGGGCGGCGGCGGCGCGCTGCTGGCTCTGCACGCCGTAGGCATCCTGGCGTTCCCTGGGGATGCCATAACGTTTGGCGACCGTCTCGGCGGTCTGCAGCATTGGCCAGTAGATTTCCGGCTTGTGCGCGCGCAGCCAGGGGTCGGTGAGCATGTGCGTATTCATTTCCTGCTGCACGCAAGAGATCGATTCGACGCCGCCGGCGGCGATGATGTCGCTCTCGCCGGCGATGATGCGCTGGGCCGCCAGCGCGATCGTCTGCAGGCCGGAGGAGCAGAAGCGGTTGACCGTCATGCCGGGCACGGTGGTCGGGCAGCCGGCGCGCAGCGCGATCTGGCGCGCGATGTTGGCGCCGGTGGCGCCTTCCGGATTGGCGCAGCCCATGACCACGTCCTCGACTTCACCGGGCTCGATGCCGGCGCGTGCGACCGCCGCCGCCAGCACGTGGCCGCCGAGCGTGGCGCCGTGGGTCATGTTGAAGGCGCCCTTCCACGACTTGGCCAGCCCGGTACGGGCGGTCGATACGATCACTGCGTCTTGCATGCTGGTCTCCCTGGTTATTGGTTTTTGACAGTTGAGAATAACACGATTAAGTACGACCGTTCGCAAATTCTCTGACCGGCCTCAACGCATTGTTCCGGATCTTTCCAGCCCTGCCCGCTGTCCAAATAATGAGAGCCGAGCCCATTCAACTGGCCGCAATCGGGCTCGTCAATAAGCTGTAAGTTTGGGGTAAGTTTGGAGCAAGCATGACGTAAGTTTGGCGGTACACACTGCGTCGCAGCTGACAGAGTTTCGGCTATCCGATGCATACAGACTAATACGGAGACAACAATGGCTATCACACCCGGCATGACCGCGGGCGGCAAGGCAGTGCCTTCCTCCCAGGGGATGACCAAGGAAGAACGCAAGGTGATCTTTGCGTCCTCGCTTGGCACCGTTTTCGAATGGTACGATTTCTACCTCTACGGTTCGCTTGCCGCCATCATCGGCAAGCAGTTCTTCCTTGGTGATCCCACCACCTCCTTTATCTTCGCCCTGCTCACCTTCGCGGCCGGCTTCATCGTGCGGCCGTTCGGCGCCCTCGTGTTCGGCCGCCTGGGCGACATGATCGGCCGCAAATACACCTTCCTGGTCACCATCCTGCTGATGGGCGGTTCGACCTTCATCGTCGGCCTGCTGCCGGGCTACGCCTCGATCGGCATCGCGGCCCCGATCATCCTGGTCACCCTGCGCATCCTGCAAGGCCTGGCGCTGGGCGGCGAATACGGCGGCGCGGCGACCTACGTTGCCGAACATGCGCCGGAAGGCAAGCGCGGCTTCTTCACCGCCTGGATCCAGACCACCGCGACCATGGGCCTGTTCCTGTCGCTGCTGGTCATCCTGGCCACCCGCACCGCCGTCGGCGAAGCCGAATTTACCGCCTGGGGCTGGCGCATTCCTTTCCTGCTGTCGGTCGTCCTGCTGGGCGTCTCGGTCTGGATCCGGCTGTCGATGGCGGAATCGCCGGCCTTCGCCAAGATGAAGGCCGAAGGCAAGACCTCGAAAGCGCCGCTGTCGGAAGCCTTCCTCAACTGGAAGAACGCCAAGATCGTCATCCTGGCCCTGGTCGGCCTGACGATGGGCCAGGCCGTGGTCTGGTACACCGGCCAGTTCTACGCCCTGTTCTTCCTGGAAAAAATCCTGAAGATCGACGGCTCGACCGCGAACATCCTGATCGCCGTCGCCCTGTTGCTGGGTACGCCTTTCTTCCTCGTGTTCGGCACGCTGTCGGACAAGATCGGCCGCAAGTGGATCATCCTCGGCGGCTGCCTCATCGCCGCGGCCACCTACTTCCCGATTTTCAAGGCCATCACCCACTACGGCAACCCGGCCCTGGAGCAGGCCATCGCCACCTCGCCGGTCACCGTGGTCGCCGACCCGGCCACCTGCCACTTCCAGGTCGACCCGACCGGCACCGCGAAATTCCCGTCCTCCTGCGACATCGCCACGCGCATGCTGACCAACGCTTCGGTCAACTACGACACCGTCGCCGCACCGGCCGGCACCGTGGCGCAAATCAAGGTCGGCGACAAGGTCATCCAGTCGTTCAACGCGACCATGACTCCGGACGGCCTGAATTTCGTCAAGGACGACGTGGCACGCCAGACTGCCCTCAACAAGGAAGTCGTCGCCACGCTCAAGACCGCGGGCTACCCCGAGAAAGCCGACCCGGCCCGCATCAACAAGCCGATGCTGGTGCTGATGCTGTTCATCCTGGTACTGTACGTGACCATGGTCTACGGCCCGATCGCGGCGATGCTGGTCGAGATGTTCCCGACCCGTATCCGCTACAGCTCGATGTCGCTGCCTTACCACATCGGTAACGGCTGGTTCGGCGGCTTGCTGCCAACCATTTCGTTCGCCCTGGTGGCGGCCAACGGCAACATCTACTATGGCCTCTGGTATCCGATCATCGTCGCCCTGGTCTGCGTCGTCATCGGTGCGCTCTTCGTGCGCGAAACCAAGGACAACAACATCTACGCCGCCGACTGAGCGTCGCAGGCGTTGCAAACGAAAATGCCGCTGGAGACAGCGGCATTTTTTTAACGTGTGCGACCTCCTGTCCGGTCGCCCTACCCGGGCTCACTCACCAGGTAGGTACAGCGCCGCGCCCCCTCCAGCTGGTGCTCGATCCGCACGACGACTACCGCCGGCCCGAGCACGCGCCGAAACACATCGAGCTCGGAGCGGCAGAACTGCTGGCAGGCTTGGGCGGCCGTGCAGATCGGACAATGGTTCTCGTGCAGCAGCACGCTGCCGTCGATGCGGGGCTCGGTCGCGGCCATGTAGCCCTCCAGGGAGCGTGCTTCGGCCAGCGCGGCCACCCGCTCGTCGAGTGTCAGTTTGCCTGCGAGGCGCGCGCGGTAGGCGCGCTCGCCGGCCTCCTCGTGCAGTGCAATCAGCTGCTCCAGCCCGGTCTCGCCGAACAGCGTACGCACCCCCTGGATGAGGTCAAGCGTCAGCTCGGCATGGCGGTCAGGGAAACGCGCATTCCCGCTATCGGTCAGCATCCAGCGCCGCACCGGGCGCCCGACCTTGCCGGCGCTGTCCTGGAAGCGCACCAGGCCGTCGTCGACCGCCGCTTCGAGCTGGCGCCGCACGCTCATCGAGGTCAGGCCGAGCAGGTTCGACAACGCCTGGGCAGTCTGCGGTCCGCGCGTTTTCAGCAAGAGCAGCACCTGTTCCATCGAATTCATTTCGTCTCCAGTCCAGCCAGTGCGCCGCGCGCGCTCCAGCCGCGCATCGCCAGCGCCGCCCACACCGCCATCGCCCCGCCCGCGACCAGCACGATGCGCGTGTCCACCATCGCCATGACGCCGCCGGCCAGCGCCATCACGATATTCGCTAGGCAAAAGGTGGTCGACAGCAGCCCCATGACGGCGCCCTGGCCATGGCCCGCGAACTGGTCGGCGGCCCAGCCCTGCACGGTCGCGTTGTAATACGCGTGCGGCAGGCCGAACAGGACAATGGCCGCCAGCCCGACGCCCAGGTTGCCGAAGCCGACTGCCAGAATGGCCAGCGCCGCGAAGCCGGCCTGGACGGCGGCGCGGCGGCGCGGGTCGGCGCTGCTGGCGCGGCCGGCGAACAGCGCGGCAAAGGTCATCAGCGCGCACAGGCCCATGTTGACGAAGGCGATCTGGCGCACGTCGTAGCGGCCGAAGTCGACCAGCCACAAGGGGAAGAATTCGTAAAACGCGGCCACGCCGCAGGCATAGCCGAAGTGCACGGAAAACAGCGTGCGCAGCGGCGCGTGGCGCAGCAGCGTAAACGCGTGGCGCTCGCGCGCGACCGACCACCAGCGCTCGCCGCGCCCCGGGGCCGCCGCTTCGCGCTCGAGCGAGAATGCAGCCAGGCCGGCGCCCAGCACCAGTGCGCCGGCGGCAATCGCGAACGGCAGCGTAATCGCGATGCCGACCGTCAGGCCCGCCAGCAGCGGCCCTACCAGCCAGCCGAGGTGGAAGGCGCCGTTCAGCCAGGACAGCGCGTGGTTGCGCAATCCCCCTGTCAGCTGTTGCGCCAGCATGGCGCGCAGGACTGCCCCGTTTCCCTCGAGCAGGCCGGTGCCGAAACGGGCCAGCAGGAACAGCGGATACGATTCAGCCACCAGCGCCGCCGCCGTCAACCCGTGCCCCAGCGCGCTGCCGAGCGCCGTGGCGAGCAGCATGCGGCGCCGTCCGAAGCGGTCGGAGAGCGTGCCCAGCACCGCGCTGCCGATCAGCAAGCCGAGGGGATTGACCATCAGCGCCACGCCCAGCAGCAATTCGGCCGGCAGCCCGAGGAAGCTGGTCAGGCCGTTACCGCCATCGTCGCCGCCAAAGAGCGGCGCCAGGATCGGATACGGCAGCGAGGCGCCGGTGGTGGACAACAGCCCGAGCAGGCAGGCGCTGGCAATCAGCAGGGTGTTGCGGGTCGACTGTGCGTGCGGGTTCATGCACGTATTGTCGGCTTGTCATGGCGATAAGTAAACGAACTTGTTTATTTATTCGATGCTGTATTCACTCCTGCGCCCGCATCGACCGGCAGCGTGATCGTAAACGTGCTGCCCAGGTCCGCGCCCCGGCTGTCAGCGGCAATCCTGCCGCCATGCGCCTCGACCAGCTGGCGCGCGATCCACAAGCCGACGCCCAGCCCGCCGCCCGGCACCGGCGCGCCGTCGGCGCCGACGCGCGTAAACAGTTCGAACAGGCGCGCCAGCGTGCGTGGCGACATGCCGATGCCGTTGTCGCTCACCCGCACCAGCGCCTGCGCGCCGCGCAATTCGACTTCCACCAGGATCCGCGCCGGCGCGCGCGAGTACTTGATCGCATTCGCCAGCACGGCATTGAAGGCCTGCGCCAGCCGGGTCGGGTCGGCCATCAGCAGGATCGGTTCGCGCGGCATCGCCACCGACAGCTGGTGCGTTTTCGCCGACACCATGGCGCGCGCGGCGTCGACCGCGGCCACCACCGCATCCTGCAGGACCAGGCGGTGGCGCATCAGCTGGGCCTGCCCGTAACAGATATACGAGGTATCGAGCACGTCCTCGATCAGGCGGTTCATGTGGCCGAACTGCCGTTCCATCAGCGCGACCACCGCTTCCGGCATCACCGCGCTGCCGGGCCGTCCCAGCAGCGCCAGGCTGTTGCGCACCACGCTCAGCGGACTGCGCAGCTGCTGCGCCAGCGCGGCCAGGAACTGGTCCTTGCAGCGGTCGGCCTCGCGCAAGGCGTCCATCAGCCACAGGCGGTCCATGTGCACCCAGGCGCGGTCGGCAATCTCGGCGGCCAGCGCCAGGTCGTCGCCGCGCCAGGTCCTGGCGGCGTGCCCGACGATGGCGGTAATGCCGGCCGGCCGCCCGGCGGCCATGTGCGGCACCAGCACGTACGCAGCGGCCGGCGCCATGGGTGGTGCTCCAGCCTGTACGGTTTCGCCGCGCGCCAGCCGGGCGACGACCCCGGCGCCGAACTCGGCCAGCGCCACGCTGTGTACCTCCCCGGCGTCAATCTCCATCGCGCCGATCTCGCCATGGACGCGCGCGACGACGCAGCGCACGGCGCCACACACTTCCTCGATCAGGGCGCAGGCGGCGGCGCCGATGTCGTCCGGTCCGGCGGCCGCGCGAATGCCATCGGCCAGCCGGTCGAGCAGGCGCAGGCGCGCTTCGGCATGCTTGCTTTCGCTGATGTCGTAGGAGATGACCAGCGCCGCATGCACGCTGCCATGCTGGTCGGCGAGCGGCACGCCGTGCGACAGGTACCACTGGCCGCCCACCTCGTGTTCGCGCACGATGGTGCCGCCGGCCAGGATCGCGCGGTAATCCTCGGTGTGCTGCGCCAGCAGATGGGGTGGCAAGGCCTCGCACAGGCTGCGCCCTTCGAAGTCGGCCGGAACGAAGCCGGCAACGCGCAGCCCGGAACCGGCGGCCAGCACATAACGCAGCGCCTGGTCGACAACAAAGACGGCGCCGCGCGGCAACTGCTCGGCAAGCGCGCGGTAAAGCGCCAGGGCGCCATCGCCGCCATCGGCACGCTGGACGGCGCCCGGCGCCGCCGTGCGTCGCGCTGCCGCAGCCTGTCCGCTCAGGCTTTCTTGTAATGAACCAAGTGGGGGCGACGTCGGAAGAGCCATCGGACAAATTTTTTAGTGAATATGCAGAGACCGTTTCATACTAGCATGGCAATTCGCCGAAAATGCCGACCAGGCTGTCAAAATCATGCGCCTGACCCGCTTGTCACACGGCGGCTGGAAACGACAACGCCGCTGGACCCAGCGGCGTTGTCTGCACTTCAACGGCTCACCGGGCGACCGGTGTCAGCCATTGAATCCCTTGCCCTCGCCCGCCAGCCGCTCGAGCAGTGGCGCCGGCGTCCAGGCGTCGCCATGCGGGCCGCGTGCAAAGGCGCGCATGGTGGCGAGCACGTTGCTCAAGCCGACCGTGTCCGCGTACAGCATCGGGCCGCCGCGGTGCAGCGGGAAGCCGTAGCCGGTCAGGTAGACCATGTCGATGTCCGAGGCGCGCAAGGCGATCCCCTCTTCCAGGATGCGCGCGCCTTCGTTCACCAGCGCGAACACCAGGCGCTGGACGATCTCCTCGTCCGACACCTTGCGCCGCGTGCCGCCGCTGGCCTCCAGGTGCGACATGATCATCTCGTTCACCACCGGCGACGGATAGGCAGTGCGGTCGCCCGCCTTGTAGTCGTACCAGCCGGCGCCGGTCTTCTGGCCGAAGCGGCCCTGTTCGCACAGCAGGTCCGGCACCTTCGAGTATTCGATGTCCGGGGTCTCGACATAGCGGCGCTTGCGGATGTACCAGCCGATGTCGTTGCCGGCCAGGTCGCTCATGCGGAACGGGCCCATGGCGAAACCGAAGCGCTCGATCGCCTTGTCGACCTGCTCGGGCAGCACGCCTTCCTCCAGCAGGAAGAAGGCCTGGCGCAGGTATTGTTCCAGCATGCGGTTGCCGATGAAGCCGTCGCACACACCCGAGACCACGCCGGTCTTCCTGATCTTTTTCGACAGCGCCAGCGCCGTGGCCAGCACGTCCTTGCCGGTCTCTTTCCCGCGCACGATTTCCAGCAGCTTCATGACGTTGGCCGGGCTGAAGAAATGCAGGCCGATCACGTCCTGCGGACGCTTCGTAAAAGCGGCGATCTTGTCGAGATCCAGGGTCGAGGTGTTCGAGGCCAGGATCGCGCCCGGCTTCATGACGCTGTCCAGCTGGCGGAACACGGTTTCCTTGACTTGTAAATCTTCGAACACGGCTTCGATGACGATGTCCGCCTGCGCGATCTCGTCGTACGCCAGCGTGCCCGTGATCAGGCCGATGCGCTGGCCCGCTTTTTCCGGCGTCAGCTTGCCCTTCTTGACCGTGTTCTCGTAATTCTTGCGGATCGTCGCCAGGCCCTTGTCGAGCGCTTCCTGTTTGGTTTCCAGGATCGTCACCGGGATGCCGGCGTTCGCGAAGTTCATCGCGATGCCGCCGCCCATGGTGCCGGCGCCGATCACGGCCACTTTTTCAATTTTTCGGGTCGGCGTGTCGGCCGGGACGTCCGGCACCTTGCTGGCGGCGCGTTCGGCGAAGAAGGCGTGGCGCAGGGCTTTCGATTCATTCGTCTGGGCCAGCGCGAAAAAGCGCTCGCGCTCATACTTCAGGCCATCCTCGAACTTCATGGTGACGCTGGCGGCGACGCAATCGACGCATTCGAGCGGCGCCGGGAACGGACCGGCCATGGCTTTCACGGTATTGCGCGAAAACTGCAGGAACGCTTCGTGGTTCGGATAATCGACTTTCAGGTTGCGCACGCTCGGCAGCGGCCGCGCGTCGGCGATGCTGCTTGCGAACTCGACGGCGGACGCGACCAGGTCGGCGCCTTCGTCGAACACGCGGTCGAACAGGCGCGTCTCGGCCAGCTGCTCCGACAACACCGGATTACCCGAGACGATCATGTTCAAGCCCTGCTCGAGGCCGACCACACGCGGCAGGCGCTGGGTGCCGCCGGCGCCCGGCACCAGGCCGATTTTGACTTCCGGCAGGCCGATCTGGGCGCCGCGGGTGGCGACGCGGTAATGGCAGCCGAGCGACAGCTCGAGACCGCCGCCCATGCAGACGCCGTGGATGGCTGCCACGACCGGCTTTTTGAGGCCTTCGGCGGTGGCGATCAGGGTGTGCAGATTCGGCTCGGCCAGCGCTTTCGGCGAATTGAATTCGCGGATGTCGGCACCGCCCGAGAACACCTTGCCGGCGCCGGTGATGACGACCGACTTCACCGCCTCGTCCCCTTCGGCACGCCGCAGCGCCTCGACCGCGGCAGTGCGCGTGACCATGCCGAGGCCATTGACGGGCGGATTGTTCAGGGTGATGACGGCAACGCTGCCATGCACGACGTAGTCTGCACTCATGTCTCTTCCTTTGTAGTTGGTTATAGCGGCGAGTTGAACCAGCGCGTTCCACTATAGCGCTAAAAAGTACGGTCGTGTTATTTCCTCAAGAGCAGGTGAGAATTTTTCCATCGGGCTGCTCTCGACCCGGAGCCGACGTCCGCCCATCAATAGTGATCGGCAATTCTGTCTACTGCCGAAACCGTGCATCCTGCAGGACAAAACACCGTCAGGGTCTCCGAATGCGCATTCACCGAACCCCATTCGCGCGTCATCTTCCAGGCCGGTAGTTCATCGGCATCTTCGGCTGCCGGACTGACGGCAAACGACCAATGCCCCGAATAAAAGGCATGAAGCAGAAGCGCCGGTTCGCCCTGAGCAGTGCTAATTTCCAGCGTTGCGACATATCCTTGCTGTGCGAGCTTCGGATGACTAGTGATGTTGAATTCATTTGTCTCCCCTTCAATGCCTTTGCAACAGATCATCCGGTCGCTTGCTCCCCAAAACACTGCGGCAACAGTGTCGTCCAGCTTCTCTACTTTCTCGCTCTTCTTGAAAAACACGTTTTTCCTATCTTATGGCTCTACTATTCGAGGCTTCCGGCTTTGGCCGCCCTGGACCTTCGAGATGGGCCAGTATATTGACTTCTTGCTTTCATAACGAGAGCAGTTGTGAGGTACTTCGTTAAACCGGCATCGTTCATCGACCCTGCACCCGCGCAAGCGCGAACGCTGTCCCAAGCCGTCCCCTATCGTAAAGCACTCGGCACACCGCCCGCTGTGTCAGAATGCGCCCGTGAACGCATGTGGAGAGACAGATGGAAAAACTGATCGCGCAATTGCTGCGCTTGTATGTCCCGCAAGGCCAGGTCGCGCCCGAATTGCTGGCCCGCCAGGCGCGCGGCGAAGACACCTTTCCCGTTGCGCTGGCGTCCGGCGACGGCACCACGCGCGCCCTCGTCATTCCCTTCGACAAGGCGAGGTACGAGGAGGACGGCCAGCACTGGACGCGCCTGTGCGAAGTCGCCCGCGCCCTGCAGGTCGATTACGGCTTTCCCGCGCCCGGCGTCAGCATTTCCGCCGCTTCGGGCTTCCGCCTGTGGTTGTCGTTCGAAGCGCCGGTGCCGGTCGCGCTGGCGCAGCAATTTTTAGAGAGCCTGCGCGACGCCGCCTTCCCCGACCTCTCGGTGACGCCGGATGCGGCGACCCATCCGGTCGAGCTGCCGCCCTGCCGCAACCCGGAGACCGGCCGCTGGGCTGCCTTTATCCACCCCGGCATGGGGGCTTCGTTCGTCGACGAACCCGGCCTGGAGATGGCGCCGCCGGCGCTGGCACAGGCGGCATTTTTGGAACAGCTGGAGACCATCGGCATGCAGCAGTTGCGGGATGCGCTGGCTGCATTACAGCCAGTCCAGCAGCAGGCGCCGGCGCCAGCGGCCCCGGTAACACCCACGCCGTCCACACCACAGGGATCCGGCGAACTGCTGCTGCGCGACGCCACGCTGGAAGACATCGTGCGCCATTTGCACGCGAAGAACATCGAACCGACCTTCCGGCACATCCTCGGGTCGGCCGGCGCACGCTGAACGCGTGGGCGGCGCATGGGGCCGCGTAGACGCATCGTTTGTGGTGGAGCCGACCACCCTACCAAATCACACACTAGGCCGGAAATTCCTGCAAGGCCCGCCGCACTACGCGGTTGCGGCGCATGGCGCGCCACAGTAGCCACCCGATGCCGCACACGCCCAGCGCCGCGAGCGGCACGACGTAGCGCAAGCCAAGCATCGCGCCTGCCGTCAGGATGGTCAGTTTGCTGACCGCGCCGAGCGCCCGTAGCCAGTCGGCCGCCATCGACCAGGTGCGGCGCAGGCCCAGCTCGCCGGTCGCCGGATCGATCCAGCCGAGCACGGTCGACCAGTTGCCGGCCTCGCCGAAAGCGAGGATCAGCCGCTTGCCGTTCGCCGGCACGGCGTCGCCCGGGAGCCAGACGCCATACCTGACCTGGCCGCCGCCTTCGAAACTGAAGACGCCATTCATCTGCTGGGCGTCGAACACCCGCTCGAAGAGAACCTGCTCCAGATGCATCAAGCCGTCGGCAGCTTGTGCTCCCGATACTGGTCGCGCAGCCGGTTCTTCTGGATCTTGCCGGTCGCGCCCATCGGCAGCGCCTCGGTGAACACGACGTCGTCCGGCAGCCACCATTTGGCGATCTTGCCCTCGAAGAAGCCGAGCAGTTCCTCGCGCGAGACGTCCTGGCCGGGGCGCTTGACCACCACCAGCATCGGCCGCTCGTCCCATTTCGGGTGCGCCACGCCGATGCAGGCGGCCTGCAGCACGGCGGGGTGCGCCATGGCGATGTTTTCCAGGTCGATGCTGCCGATCCATTCGCCGCCGGACTTGATCACGTCCTTGCTGCGGTCGGTGATCTGCATGTAGCCGTCGCCGTCGATGGTGGCGACGTCGCCGGTCGGGAACCAGCCATCTTTTAATACGTCGCCGCCCTCGCCGCGGAAATAGCCCGAGACGATCCACGGGCCTTTCACGTACAGGTGGCCGTAGGTCGTGCCGTCCCACGGCAGTTCGGCGCCGTCGTCGTCGACGATCTTCATGTCGACGCCGTAGATGGCATGGCCCTGCTTTTGCAGGATCTTGCGCTGCTCTTCCTTCGGCATGGCCAGATGTTTCATTTGCAGGCCGCCGGTGGTGCCGAGCGGCGACATCTCCGTCATGCCCCAGCCGTGGATGACGTGCACGTTCAGCCTGTCGATCAGGGTGTCCATCATCGCCGGCGGGCAGGCCGAGCCGCCGATCACGGTGCGGCGGAAGGTCGAGAACTGCAGGTTATTCTGGATCGCATGGTTGATCAGGCCCAGCCAGACGGTCGGCACGCCGGCCGAGAAGGTGACGCCTTCGGCCTCGAACAGGTCGTAGAGCGACTTGCCGTCCAGCGCCGCGCCGGGGAACACCATCTTGGCGCCCGACAGCGGCACCGAATACGGCAAGCCCCAGGCATTCACGTGGAACATCGGCACCACCGGCAGCACCGAGTCGAGCGAGGAGACGTTCAGCGCGCCCGGCATGGCGGACGCGTAGGCGTGCAGGATGGTCGAGCGGTGCGAGTACAGCGCGCCCTTCGGGTTGCCGGTCGTGCCCGAGGTGTAGCACAGGGTCGCGGCCGAGTTTTCGTCGAACAGGGGCCAGGTGTAGTCGTCGCTGCTCGATGCGATCAGGTCTTCGTAGCACAGCAGGTTGGCGATCTTCGTTTCTTGCGGCATGTGCGCGCGGTCGCTCATCAGGACAAAACCTTTCACGGTCTTGCAATGGGCGGCGACGGCCTCGACCAGCGGCAGGAAGGTGAGATCGAAGAACAGGTACTGGTCTTCGGCGTGGTTGACGATGTAGGCGATCTGTTCCGGATGCAGGCGCGGGTTCACCGTGTGCATGACGGCGCCCGAGCCGGAGACCGCGTAGTACAGCTCGAGGTGGCGGTAGCCGTTCCAGGCCAGGGTCGCGACGCGGTCGCCCATTTGCACGCCCAGCCCCTGCAGCACGTGCGCCATGCGCCGCGCGCGCTGCTCGCAGTCGCGGTAGGTGTAGCGGTGCATGTCGCCTTCAACGCGGCGCGACACGATTTCGTTGTTGCCGTAATGGCGCGCGGCGAATTCGATGATGCTCGAGATGAGCAGCGGCTGGTTCATCATCTGGCCCATGAGCGGGCTCTTCGGATAGGACATGTGCGGGGTCTCCTGTGGTCGGAAAGCTAACTTCGGTCGAGTGTGATTCGCCCCTGCGCAGCCCGTCAAGACGTTTCGATGTTGCGACGCAGCACGATCGTGCTATTCGTTACCCGCTGGTTACCAAGTGTAAGGGCCGTTGCATAAAGGGCGCGCGCGAATAGAATCCGCCGGGTACGGTAGAATCGCGCTGTGTCCCCCTATTTCACTGGAGCTGCCATCAAGTCCGACGACCTGCACCTCAAGAACGGTTTCGCTGCCCTGCCGCCCGCGTTCTATACCCGATTGATGCCCACGCCCCTGTCCGCGCCCTATTTCGTCGCGGCCAGCAGCCGTGCGGCCAGCCTGGTCGGCCTCGACGCCGAGGCGCTGGCCCAGGAAGATTTTGTGGCGGCGCTGACCGGCAATGCGCTCCTGCCCGGCTCCGAGCCGCTGTCGGCCGTGTATTCGGGCCACCAGTTCGGCGTCTGGGCCGGCCAGCTGGGCGACGGCCGCGCCATCCTGCTCGGCGACGTCGATGGCCCGCAGGGGCGCATGGAACTGCAGCTGAAAGGCGCCGGCAAGACGCCTTATTCGCGCATGGGCGATGGCCGCGCCGTGCTGCGTTCCTCGATCCGCGAATTCCTCTGCTCTGAAGCCATGGCCGCGCTCGGCATCCCGACCACGCGCGCCCTGGTCGTCACCGGTTCCAACCAGCGCGTGATGCGCGAAAGCATCGAGACCGCCGCCGTCGTGACGCGCATGGCGCCCTCCTTCGTGCGCTTTGGTTCCTTCGAACATTGGCATTACCGCGACAAGCCGGACGAACTGAAAACGCTGGCCGACTACGTGATCGACAGCTTCTATCCGGAACTGCGCGACGCCGCCAATCCCTACGCCGCCCTGCTGGCCGAAGTCACGCGGCGCACGGCGCGCATGATCGCCCATTGGCAGTCGGTCGGCTTCATGCATGGCGTGATGAATACCGATAACATGTCGATCCTCGGCTTGACGATCGACTACGGCCCCTTCGGTTTCATGGAAGCCTTCGACGTCAACCACATCTGCAACCATACCGACCAGGGCGGGCGCTATTCGTATGCGAACCAGGTTGCGGTCGGCCACTGGAATTGCTATGCGCTCGGCAATGCGCTGTTGCCGCTGATCGGTACCGTCGAGGAAGCCGAAGCCGCGCTGGCGGTCTACATGCCCGTGTTCGAAGCAAAACTCGACGAGTTGCTGCATGCGAAGCTGGGCCTGGCCACGTATGAAGAAGGCGACCGCGCGCTTTTCGATGGCCTGTTTAGTGTGATGCAGGCCAGCCACGTCGACTTTACGCTGCTGTTCCGTCGCCTCGGCAACCTGCGAGTCGAAGACCAGTCGAGCGACGAGCCGCTGCGCGACCTGTTCATCGACCGTCCCGCTTTCGATGCCTGGGCGCTGCGCTACCGCGAGCGCCTGGGGCGCGAATCCCGTACCGATGCCGAGCGCCGCAGCGCCATGAACCTTGTCAACCCCAAGTACGTTCTGCGAAACTATCTGGCCCAGCAGGCGATCGAACATGCGCAGAACGGCGACTATTCGGTTGTGCGCGAGCTGCTGGCCGTGCTCGAGCAGCCTTTCGACGAGCAGCCCGGCAAGGAACAGTATGCCGCGCTGCCGCCGGACTGGGCGGCCCACCTCGAAGTAAGCTGCTCGTCCTAATTGAGTTCGCCTCATTTTCATAAAGAGACAACGATGACCGATAAAGTAACCAAGACCGACGCCGAGTGGCGTGCCCAGCTGGACCCGATGGAATACCAGGTCACGCGCCACGCCGCCACCGAACGCGCCTTTACCGGCAAGTACTGGGATCATCACGAGCACGGCATCTACACCTGTGTTTGCTGTAATACGCCGCTGTTCGAGTCCGACGCGAAGTTCGAGTCCGGCTGCGGCTGGCCCAGCTATTTCAAGGCGCTCGATCCGGACAACGTGATCGAGAAGACCGACCGTACCCACGGCATGGTGCGTACCGAGATCATCTGCGCCGTCTGCGATGCCCACCTCGGCCACGTGTTCCCGGACGGCCCGCCGCCGACCGGCCTGCGCTATTGCATCAATTCCGCTGCACTGCGTTTCGAAGAAGTCTGAGTCCCGGAGCCGTATGAAATTCCTGTTTGATTTCTTCCCGCTGATCCTGTTCTTCGTCGTCTACAAGATCGGCAACGGCAACGAGGCCGCGGCCCTGGCCATTGCCGAGCAATACCTTGGCGGCATGGTTTCGGGCGGCAAGATCCTGGCCGAGCAGGCGCCGACCATGCTCGCCACCGTTGTCGCCATCATCGCCACCATGTTGCAGGTGGGCTACCTGCTGGCGCGCAAGCGCAAGGTCGACGGCATGCTGTGGGTGTCGCTGTTCGTGATCGTCGTCTTCGGCGGCATGACCATCTACCTGCACGACGAAACCTTTATTAAATGGAAGCCGACCATCATTTACTGGGTGTTCGCCGCTGCGCTGTTCATCAGCCAGGTGTTCTTCGGCAAGAACCTGATGCGCAAGGCCATGGAAGAAGCGCTGCCGCTGCCGGATCCGGTCTGGCCGCGCGTGGGCTATACCTGGGTCGTGTTCCTGTTCCTGCTGGGCGCCCTGAACCTGTTGATGGCCTTCGTCGTGTTTCGCGACAACACGGCGGCCTGGGTCAATTTCAAGGTCTTCGGCATGACCGCCATCTTCTTCCTGTTCACCATCGCGCAGTCGATGCTGCTCATGAAGCATATTCCTCAGGAGGAAGCAACGAAATGACCGCACCAGTCACCAAATTCGCCAACGAACGCCTCGAGCGCATCCACCTGGCACTCGCTGCCGCCTTCGACCCCAGCTTTCTCGAGGTCACCGACGACTCGCACCTACACGCCGGCCATGCCGGCGCGGCCTCGGGCGGTGGGCATTACAGCGTGAAAATCGTTTCTGAACGCTTCCATGGACTGAGACTCGTCATGCGTCATCGACTGGTGTATGATGCCGTGGCCGAAATGATGCGGGCCGAGATCCACGCCCTTGCCATCACGGCGCTGGCGCCTTCTGAAACGGACTGAGGCCGGTTCAGGGTCGCGTAGCGGGACTGAGCAACGCCAGCGAGCGGAAGGAGTTTTGGTTAAGAAGCGCAGCTGTACTTTCGTACAGCGAGCATCGCAGGCCAAGAATCCGACGCGCAGCAAGTTGCTCAGGCTCGCTTAAGGAATGTATCGCAAAATCTGTATTGAACCGCTCTGCAAAATAACTACTCTAATCTGTCCAAGCAACTCCCTCCACAGGAAATTCCATAATGACTTTTAAGCCAGCACGCCTGCTGTCAGCCCTGATCGCCACTGCCACGCTCGCAGCGCCCGCCTTCGCACAGAACCTGGCCGTCGTGAACGGCAAGGCCATCCCGACCTCGCGCGTCGATGCGATCGTCAAGCAGGTCGTCGCCCAGGGCCAGGGCCAGGATTCGCCGCAACTGCGCGACGCCATCAAGCGTGACCTGATCGCCCGCGAAGTACTCATGCAGGAAGCCATCAAGCAAGGCTACGACAAGAAGCCCGACGTCAAGCAAGCCCTCGACAGCGCCCGCCAGGCCATCGTCGTGAACCAGCTGGCGCGCGACTACATCGCCAAGAACCCGGTCACCGATGCCGAGATCAAGGCCGAGTACGACCGCTTCTCCAAGACCCAGTCGGGCGAGAAGGAATACCACATCCGCCACATCCTGACCACGACCGAAGACGAAGCGAAAGCCGTCATCACCAAGCTCAAGGGTGGCGCCAAGTTCGAAGAACTGGCGAAGACCAGCAAGGACACCGGTTCGGCTGCCAATGGTGGCGACCTCGACTGGGCAGCGCCATCGGCCTTCCCGCCTGAATTCGCGGCCGGCTTCACCAAGCTGACCAAGGGCCAGGTCACCGATGCGCCAGTCAAGACCGGCGCCGGTTTCCACGTGATCAAGGTCGACGACGTGCGCGCCGTGAAGGTGCCGGCGCTGGACGAAATCAAGCCGCAGATCGCGGAAAGCCTGCAGCAGAGCAAGCTGGCGGCTTACCAAGAGGAAATGGTCAAGAAGGCGAAGGTGCAGTAATATAGTTGCCACCGGCGCCGTCGCTGGCGCCGGATCACCGTCGCCAGCGGGCGACTTTTCGTGTTTTTATAGGATCTGAACAATGATTTTGAAGCCAACCCGCCTGTTGCTTGCCATGTCGTTCATCGTGGCAGCACCTGTCTTCGCCCAGAACGTTGCGACCGTGAACGGCAAGCCGATCCCGGCGGCGCGGGTCGACCAGATGGTCAAGCAGGTCGTCGCCCAGGGCCGTGCAGCGGATTCGCCGCAGCTGCGCGAAATGATCAAGAAGGACCTGATCGGCCGCGAAGTGCTGATCCAGGAAGCCGACAAGCAGAACGTGGGCGCCCGCGCCGACGTCAAGGCCGCGATCGACAACGCGCGCCAGAGCATCATCATCAACGCGATGCTGGCCGACTACGTCAAGAAGAACCCGATCAAGGACGCCGACATCAAGGCCGAGTACGACAAGGCGAAAGCCGGCGCACCGGACAAGGAATACCACGCGCGCCACATCCT
This sequence comes from Massilia sp. CFBP 13721, assembly GCF_014842025.1. GTDB lineage: Bacteria > Pseudomonadota > Gammaproteobacteria > Burkholderiales > Burkholderiaceae_D > Telluria. Next base: position 65,368 of record NZ_JACYUY010000020.1, on the reverse strand, counting down.
GGTCGAGAAAGAGGACGACGCGAAAGCGATCATCACCAAGCTCAAGGGCGGCGCCAAGTTCGACGAACTGGCCAAGCAGAGCAAGGACCCTGGCTCGGCAGCCAATGGCGGCGACCTCGGCTGGACCGACCCGTCGCGTTTCGTGCCTGAGTTCTCGAAGGCCATGACCGCGCTGAAAGTCGGCGCCATCACCGACACCCCGGTCAAGACCCAGTACGGCTTCCACGTCATCAAGCTGGAAGAAACCCGCCCAGTGACGATCCCGCCGCTGGACCAGGTCAAGCAGCAGGTCGCGGAACAGCTGCAGCAGCGTAAACTGGCGGAATACCGCGAGTCGCTGTTGAAGAAGGCGACGATCAAGTAATATCGATCGGCTGCGAGAGAAAGGCGCTTCCACGGAAGCGCCTTTTTGTTTTTGTAGGGTGGGCGCCCCGTGCCCACGCGTGACGTGCGCATGGTGTTGGCTTCGTCCTGAAAACGGCCAGGCCAACATGGCGCATCGTTTACGCGTGGGCACGGGGCGCCCACCCTACGTTCGTCTGGCGCCGCCATAAAAAAACGCCTCCCGAAAGAGGCGTTCTCGTCTACACGATCAAAGCGGTCAACCGACCCACTTGCGCGCATTCCTGAACATGCGCATCCACGGCGCGTCGTCGCTCCAGTCCGGCGGCGCCCACGAGTGCACCGCCGTGCGGAACACGCGTTCGGCGTGCGGCATCATGGCGGTGAAGCGGCCGTCGGGTGTGGTCACGGCGGTCAGGCCGCCGGGCGAGCCGTTCGGGTTGAACGGGTACTGTTCGGTGGCCTGGCCACGGTTGTCGACGTAGCGCAGCGATTGCACCACCGACGACAGATCGCCGGTCAGCGAGAAGTCGGCGAAGCCTTCGCCGTGGGCGATCGCCAACGGGGCCTGGGTGCCGGCCATATCGGCGAAGAAGATCGAGGGCGAGTCGAGCACCTCGACCATGCCGAAGCGCGCCTCGAACTGTTCCGACTTGTTGCGCGTGAACTTCGGCCAGGCGTGGGCGCCCGGGATGATCGGCTTCAGGTTGGCCAGCATCTGGCAACCGTTGCACACGCCCAGCCCAAAGGTATCCTGGCGCGCGAAGAAGGCCGCGAACTGGTCGGCCAGCCCGTTGTTGAACAGGATGGTCTTGGCCCAGCCCTCGCCGGCGCCGAGCACGTCGCCGTAGGAGAAGCCGCCGACCGCGATCACGCCGTGGAAGTCGGCCAGCGTGGTGCGGCCGGCGATCAGGTCGCTCATGTGGACGTCGACCGCCGCAAAGCCGGCCTGGTGCATCGCCCAGGCGGTTTCGATGTGCGAGTTGACGCCCTGCTCGCGCAGGATCGCCACGCGCGGACGCACGCCCGTCGCGATGAAGGGCGCAGCGATGTTCTCGCTTGGGTCGAAGGTCAGCTTCGGCGTGATGCCGGGATCGGCTTCGTCGAGCAGGCGTTCGTATTCCTGATCGGCGCAGTCCGGATTGTCGCGCAGGCGCGCGATGCGCCAGCTGGTCTCGGACCACAGGCGGTGCAGCGTGCTGCGCTTCTGGTTGTAGATCACCTTGGCGTCGCGCGAGAATTCGATCGCGCCGCGTTCGTTGACCTTGCCGATGATGTGGCTGCAGGCGCCCAGGTTCAGCTCGCGCAGCACATTCATCACGTCGCGCTTGTCGCTTTCCCTCACCTGGACCACGGCGCCGAGTTCTTCCGAAAACAGCGCGCGCAGCGTCATCTCGTTGCGGCGCTCGCCGACCTGCGCCGCCCAGTTCTTGGCGTCGCCCCAGTCGGAGGCGTGCTCGCCTTCCATGGTCAAAATGTCGAGATTGACCGAGACGCCGGCGCGGCCGGCAAAGGCCATCTCGACCAGCGTGGCGAACAGGCCGCCGTCGGAACGGTCGTGGTAGGCGAGCAGCTTGCCTTCACCGTTCAAACGCTGGATCGCGGCGAAGAAGGCTTTCAGGTCGTCCGGCGAATCGACGTCCGGCACCGCATCGCCCAGTTGCTGGGTGACCTGCGCCAGCGCCGAGGCACCCATGCGGTTCTTGCCACGGCCGAGGTCGATCAGCACCAGCACCGTGTCGCCCACGTCCGTGCGCAGTTGCGGCGTCAGGCAGCGGCGCACGTCCGGCACCGGGGCGAACGCGGAGACAATCAGCGAGACCGGCGAGATCACCGATTTCGCTTCGCCGTCATCGTTCCAGGTTGTACGCATCGACAGCGAATCCTTGCCGACCGGGATGCTGATGCCCAGCGCCGGGCACAGTTCCATGCCGACCGCCTTGACGGTGTCGAACAGCGCCGCGTCCTGGCCGGGCTGGCCGCACGCGGCCATCCAGTTGGCCGACAACTTGATGTCTTCGATGCTGGCGATCGGAGTGCAAGCGATGTTCGTGATCGCCTCGCCCACCGCCATGCGGCCGGAAGCGGCAGCGTCGATCACGGCCAGCGGGGTGCGCTCGCCCACCGCCATCGCTTCGCCCTTGAAACCTTCGTAGCTCATGGCGGTCACGGCGCAGTCGGCCACCGGCACCTGCCACGGGCCGACCATCTGGTCGCGCACGGTCATGGCGCCGACCGAGCGGTCGCCGATGGTGATCAGGAAGGACTTGTCGGCCACGGTCGGCAGCAGCAGCACGCGGCGCGCCGCTTCTTCGAGCTCGATGCCGGTGAGGTCGACGGCCGGCAGATCGCGTTTGACGTGCTCGACGTCGCGCGTCATCTTCGGCGGCTTGCCGAGCAGGACGTCCATCGGCATGTCGACCGGGTTGTTGCCGGCTTCCTTGTCGACGACCTGCAGTTGCCGTTCCTCGGTCGCGACGCCGATGACGGCGAATGGCGAACGCTCGCGCTCGCACAGCGATGCAAACAAAGGAAGGTTCTCAGGCGATATTGCCAATACATATCTCTCTTGCGACTCGTTCGACCAAATTTCCTTTGGCGCCATGCCCGACTCTTCCAACTGAATCTTGCGCAGGTCAAAGATCGCGCCGCGCTTGGCGTCGTTGACGATTTCCGGGAAAGCATTCGACAGGCCGCCCGCGCCGACGTCGTGGATCGAAATGATCGGATTGTCCGCGCCCAGCTGCCAGCAGCCGTTGATGACTTCCTGGGCGCGGCGCTCCATTTCCGGATTGCCGCGCTGGACCGAGTCGAAATCGAGGTCGGCGGTATTTGTGCCGGTCGCCATCGACGAGGCGGCCGAGCCGCCCATGCCGATGCGCATGCCGGGACCGCCGAGCTGGATCAGCAGGCTGCGGGGCGGGATGTCGTTTTTAAACGTGTGCTGGTCGGAGATGTTGCCGATGCCGCCGGCGATCATGATCGGCTTGTGGTAGCCATAGACACCGCCGGCCGCCTGCGCGTTCTGCTCGTAGGTACGGAAATAGCCGCCCAGGACCGGACGGCCGAATTCGTTGCTGAAGGCGGCGCCGCCGAGCGGACCGTCGATCATGATCTGCAGTGGGGATGCAATGCGTTCCGGCTTGCCGTAGACCGGTGCTTCACCCTTCTGCGCCGAAGTCACGTCCGCCGCGTTTTCCCACGGCCGCTGCGCATCGGGCAGCAGCAGGTTCGACACTGTGAAGCCGGTCAGGCCCGCCTTTGGCTTGGCGCCGCGGCCGGTGGCGCCCTCGTCGCGGATTTCGCCGCCGGCGCCGGTGGAGGCGCCCGGGAACGGGGAGATCGCGGTCGGGTGGTTGTGCGTCTCCACCTTCATCAGCGTGTGGGTCAGCTCGGTCATCGGGGCGTATTCGCCGCCGGCCTGCGGGAAGAAGCGTGTGACGGTCGCGCCTTCCATGATCGACGAGTTGTCGCTGTAGGCGACGACCGTCCCCTTCGGCTGCAGCTGGTGCGTGTTCTTGATCATGCCGAACAGCGACTTGTCCTGCTTGACGCCGTCGATGATCCAGTCGGCATTGAAGATCTTGTGGCGGCAGTGTTCGCTGTTGGCCTGGGCGAACATCATCAGCTCGACGTCGGTCGGGTTGCGCTGCGCCTTGGTGAACGCCTCGTTCAGGTAGTCGATCTCGTCGAGCGACATCGCCAGGCCGAGTTCCGTGTTCGCGCGCAGCAGGGCGTCGCGGCCCTGCCCCAGCACGTCGATCGATTCGAGCTGCTTGCCTTCCAGTTCCTGGAACAGTTGCGCAGCGTCGTCGGCATTGCGCAGCACGGTGTCCGTCATGCGGTCGTGCAGCAGCGCGGCGACATTCGCCAGCTCAAGGTCGGACAGCTTCTTCGGCGCGCCGATGCTGCTGCCGAGGATACCGCTTTTCAGCACCACCTTGTAGGCCACGCCGCGCTCGATGCGGTGCACGTGCGTCATGCCGCAGTTGTGGGCGATATCGGTCGCCTTCGAGGCCCAGGGTGAAATCGTGCCCAGGCGCGGGATCACGAAGAACTCGGCGGTGCTGCCCTCGTACAGCGTTTCGGGAACCGGCTCGCCGTAGGTCAGCATGGCGGTGAGACGCTCGGTATCATCGATGGAGAGCGGCGCTGCGCTGTCGATGAAGTGGACGAAGCGCGCCTGGACCGCGGCAATCGCGGGGGCGGCAGCTTGCAGTTGGCTCAGGAGGCGTTGGCTACGAAATACGGACAGGGCATTGGAACCCGGCAGAATCAACATGGCTGGAAGTCGGTTGATGCAGCGTGGCTGCGGGTGGAAGATGGCCCGCTATTATACAGCCTTGACAATAGTACCTATGCGCCCGGCTTGATGGCGGAGTGCGTCGGCGGTATTGTAGCGTTTGAAACTGGCGCGCCCCGCGCCCACGAGAGAGACGATGCAAGAAAACAGCAACCTGTCGGTACTGGTGATCGACCCCAATCCGGGCATGCGCAGCAACCTGCAGAACATGCTCAACGCATCGGGCATCAGCAAGGTCGAGTATGCGGTCAATGCCGGCACCGCGGTGCGCCAGCTGACGCGCCGCGGCTACGACATCGTGCTGTGCGAGTATGACCTGGGGAGCGGTGAAGGCCAGGATGGCCAGCAACTGCTGGAAGACCTGCGCCACCACCGCCTGATCAGGCCCTGGTCGATCTTCATCATGCTGACCTCGGAAGCCGTCTACGGCAAGGTGATCGGCGCGGCCGAGCTGGCGCCGACCGACTACGTCCTGAAACCGTTCACGGCCGAGACGCTGGGCGCGCGCATCGCCCGCGCGCTCGAACGGCGCGCGCTGTTCCTGCCGACTTATCAGCTGATCGCCCAGAACAACCTGCGCGAAGCGATCCGCTCGGCCGCCGCCGCCGAGATCGCCCATCCGCGCCACGCGCTCGAGTTCGCACGCCTGCGCGCCGAACTGCACGTGAACCTGGGCGAACACGGCGAGGCCGAGGAAATCTACCGCAAGGTGCTGGCCTGGAAGCCGCTCGGCTGGGCCGGGCTGGGACTGGCGCGCACGCAGTTCGCGCTGGGACAGGTCGACGACGCGCGCGAAACGCTGCAGGTGCTGGTGGCCGCCAATCCGCGCCTGATGGCCGCCTACGACCTGCTGGCGCGCTGCCACGAGGCGGCCGGCAACCACGCGCAGGCCCAGAAAATCCTCGAGGAAGCAGTCGCCATCTCGCCGCACATGGTGCGGCGCCTGCGCAAACTCGGCGAGGTCGCGCTCGAAGCCGGCGACGCCGCCGCCGCCGAGAAATCGTTCAGGCAGGTGGTGACCAAGGCGCGCTATTCGGAGTTTCGCGATCCCGAAGACCACGTCCGCCTGGTCAAGGTGCTGGTCAAGCGCGGCGACGTGCTCGGCGCGGCCGGCGTGGTGCGCGAACTGGAGCGCTCGATGAAGACCAGCCCCGAACTCGACGCCTGCGTCGCCGTGGCGCACGCCGCCGTGCATGATGCCGCCGGCAACCGCGCCGGCGCGCTGTCCGACCTGCAGGCTGCCGTTGGGGCGGTGCGCAACAGCAGCGGTCTGTCGACGGGCCTGAAGCTCGGCCTGGTGCGCGCCTGCCTCGACCACCGCTTCGACAAGGGCGCGCAGGACGTCATGATGGCGGTGGTGAACGACCAAGGGAGCGGGGTCAGCGCGCAGGACGCCCTTGACCTGTTCCTGGACGCGGGCCGGCGCGACCTGGTCGACGGCGTCCAGCAGCAGATCAAGGCCCAGGCCCAGATCCTGCTCGGCGTCGCCGACGAGAAGCGCAACATGGGCGACGTGCGCGGCGCGGTGCAAACCCTGCTCGAAGCCCTGCACATGGCGCCGTCGAACCTGCAGGTCGTGATCGCCGTGGCCGGCGGCGTGCTCCGGCAGATCAACGAACTCGGTTGGGACCACCCGCTGGGGGAACTGTGCCTGGCGCAGCTAGAAAAGATCCGGGCGATCGATGCGCAGCATCCGCGGCTGGCGCCGCTGGAGGCGGAATATGCGGCCATGCGCAGGAAGTACGGGATTACGGGGTGAGCCTTGATGGAGACACGTGCGTCGTAGGGTGGACTCCGTCCACGCGGTAGAACGCATGCATGTCGAAACGTTCCTCTCGGGCGCCAACCCTGCTCGACCGCCGTACTCCGTCCACGCGTGACGCATGAACGGCCCGCGCCTCCGGGTTGGCAGCGGGCTGATCCACCGTCACGCGTGGACGGAGTCCACCCTACGGTCGCGAGGAATCCGGCGTCGTTGATCATGAAGGCGCGCCACCCCGCACAGCGCGTACGGACTCGTACGTCGAGGCAGGCGTAGGGTGGACTCCGTCCACGCGGTCGAACGCATGCATGTCGACATGCTGCGCTAGGCACTAACGATGATCGACGGCCGTACCGCGTGGACGGAGTCCACCCTACATTAATCGACCTGCCCGTACCCTCCCCCGCCCGGCGTCTCGATGACGAACATGTCCCCCGCCCCCATCTCGACCTTGCCGATGTGCCCGACCTGCTCAACCCGCCCATCCGCGCGCAGCACCGTGTTGACGCCACGCGCGCCGGGTTCGCCGCCGGCCATGCCGAACGGCGCGTAGATGCGGTTGTTCGACAGGATCGCCGCCGTCATCGGTTCCAGGAAGCGCACCCGGCGCACGCCGCCGTTGCCGCCGTGCCAGCGTCCGGCGCCGCCGGAGCCGGGGCGGATCGCATAGCTTTCCAGGCGCACCGGGAAGCGGAACTCGAGGATTTCAGGGTCGGTCAGGCGCGAATTGGTCATGTTGGTCTGGACCACGTCGGTGCCGTCGAAGCCGTCGCCTGCGCCGCTGCCGCCGGAGATCGTTTCGTAGTACTGGTACCGGGCATTCCCGAAGGTGAAGTTGTTCATCGTGCCCTGCGAGGCCGCCATCACGCCGAGCGCGCCGTACAGGGCGTTGGTGATGCAGGTCGAGGTCTCGACGTTGCCCGAGACGACCGACGCCGGGTAGTGGGGATTGAGCATCGAGCCGGGCGGAATGATGACCTCGAGCGGTTTCAGGCAGCCGCCGTTGAGCGGAATCTCGTCGGCGACCAGGGTGCGGAACACGTACAGCACCGCCGCCATGCAGACGGCGGATGGGGCGTTGAAGTTGTTCGGCAGCTGGCTCGACGTGCCGGTGAAATCGATGCGGGCACTGCGCGCCATCCTGTCGACGGTGATGGCGACGGCGATGCGGGCGCCGTTGTCGAGTTCCACCGTGTATGCGCCATCCTTCAGGGCCGTGATCACGCGCCGCACCGCTTCCTCGGCATTGTCCTGCACGTGGCCCATGTAGGCGCGCACCACGTCCAGCCCGAAATGCGCGACCATGCGGTGCAGTTCTTCGACGCCCTTCTGGTTGGCCGCCACCTGGGCGCGCAGGTCGGCCATGTTCTGGTCTGGGTTGCGCGCCGGGTAGCGTGCGCCCGTCAGCAGCGCGCGTGCCTCGGGCTCGCGCAGCACGCCGTCGTGGCCGTCGACCAGCTTGAAGTTGTCGATCAGGACGCCCTCGTGTTCGATGTGGCTGGAATCCGGCGGCATCGAACCCGGCGTGGTGCCGCCGATGTCGGCGTGGTGGCCGCGCGAGCCGACGTAGAACAGGATCTCCGCGCCGGCCGCGTCGAACACCGGCGAGATCACGGTGACGTCGGGCAGGTGGGTGCCGCCGTTGTAGGGATCGTTCAGCACATACACGTCGCCTGCCGCCATCCGTCCGGCATTCTCCCGCATGACGGTCTTGATGCTCTCGCCCATCGAGCCCAGGTGCACCGGCATGTGCGGCGCGTTGGCGACCAGGTTGCCGGCGGCATCGAAGATGGCGCAGCTGAAGTCGAGGCGCTCCTTGATGTTGACCGAATAGGCCGTGTTCTGCAGGCGCAGGCCCATCTGCTCGGCGATCGACATGAACAGGTTGTTGAAGATCTCGAGCATGACCGGGTCGGCCGTGGTGCCGATCGCGCGCCGTTCGGGCAGCGCTTCCACCCGCCGCAGCACCAGGTGGTTGTAGGGCGTGACCTCGGCCTGCCAGCCCGCCTCGACCACGGTGGTGGCATTGTCTTCGGCGACGATCGCCGGACCCTTGATGACGTCGCCCGGCGCGATGTCGGCGCGGCGGTAGATGTTCGTCGCGCGCCATGCGCCGCCACCGAACATCGGCACCGTGGCAAAGGCTGGCGCCGGGCCGTCGCGTTGTCCACACACAGCCGGCGTCTCGGGCGGCGCCTCGGAACGGCCCAGCGCTTCCACCGACACCGCTTCGACGATCAGCGCGCGCGAGGGCATCAGGAAGGAAAATCGGCGTTTATACGCGGCCTCGAACTCGGCCTGCATCGCGCCAACGTCGCCGAAGTGCACGACCAGTGCCGCGTCGGTGCCTTCGTAGCGCAGGTGCACGCGCCGCACGACCTCGATGCGTTCGACCTCGACTCCCTGCGCCTGCAGGTCGGCGCTCGCCGCGGCGGCCAGCGCATCGAGCCGGTCCGCCAGCGAGTTGGCGGCATCGAGGCGCTCCTCGACCGCCTGTTCGCGCATCGCGCTCTGGTCGGCCAGGCCCATGCCGTAGGCCGAGAGCACGCCCGCCAGGCTGTGGATGAACACCGTCTTCATGCCGAGCGCATCGGCCACCAGGCAAGCGTGCTGGCCGCCGGCGCCGCCGAAACTGGTCAGCGCGTATTCCGTCACGTCGTGCCCGCGCTGCACCGAGATCTGCTTGATCGCATTCGCCATGTTGCCGACCGCGATCTGGATGAAGCCTTCGGCCACCTGTTCAGGGGTGCGCACGTCCCCGCTGGCCGCCTCGATCTCGCGCGCGAGTGCGGCGAACCTGGTGCGCACCACATCCAGGTCGAGCGCTTCGTCACCGTTCGGCCCGAACAGGCGCGGAAAGTGATCCGGCTGGATTTTACCGAGCATCAGGTTGGCGTCGGTGACGGTCAGCGGCCCGCCGCGGCGGTAGCTGGCCGGTCCCGGATTGGCGCCGGCGCTGTCCGGGCCGACGCGGTAGCGGCTGCCGTCGAAGTGCAGGATCGAGCCGCCGCCGGCCGCCACCGTATGGATGCTCATCATCGGCGCGCGCATGCGTACGCCGGCGACCTGGGTCTCGAACACCCGTTCAAATTCGCCGGCATAGTGCGAGACGTCGGTCGAGGTGCCGCCCATGTCGAAGCCGATGACGCGCTCGAAGCCGGCCAGGCGGCTGGCGCGGACCATGCCGACAATGCCGCCGGCAGGGCCGGACAAGATGCTGTCCTTGCCCTGGAAGGCGCGCGCGTCGGTGAGGCCGCCGTTGGACTGCATGAATTGCAGGTGCACGCCGGGCAGTTCGGCGGCGACCTGGTCGACGTAGCGGCGCAGGATCGGCGACAGGTAGGCGTCGACCACGGTGGTGTCGCCGCGCGCGACCAGCTTCATCATCGGGCTCACTTCATGCGACACCGAGACTTGGGTGAAGCCGATGTCGCGCGCGATGCGGGCGACTTCGACCTCGTGTTGCGTGTGGCGGTAGCCGTGCATGAAGACGATGGCGAGCGCACGGGTGCCGCTGTCGAACACGGCCTGCAGATCGGCGCGGGCGCGATCCGCGTCGAGCGGCTGCACGACCTCGCCGTGGGCGCCGATGCGCTCGTCGACCTCGACCACGTGGCCATACAGCAGCTCGGGCAGGACGATGTGGCGCTCGAACAGCTTGGGACGGTTCTGGTAGGCGATGCGCAGGGCGTCGCGAAAGCCGCGCGTGATGGCCAGCGCCGTGGGCGCGCCCTTGCGTTCGAGCAGTGCGTTGGTGGCGACCGTGGTGCCCATCTTGACGGCGTCGACCTGGTGCGTCGGCAGCGCTGCGCCGGGCGCCACGCCGAGCAGGTGGCGGATGCCGGCCACCGCCGCATCGCGGTACTGCTCCGGATTCTCCGACAGCAGCTTGTGGGTGACGAGACGCCCGTCGGGCCGGCGCGCCACGATGTCGGTGAAGGTGCCGCCGCGGTCGATCCAGAACTGCCAATCCATGCAAACGCTCCATGTAGTAAGCCCTAATCGCGTATTGTATGCGCCGAATGCCTGAAAATTGGCGAAAATGCAGCTACTGAAGAATTTGGGAGTATGGATGGACAATCGACTTTACAGCGTGGCGCAGATCCGGGCCACCGAAGCGGCCGCGGCGGAGAGCCTGGGCGGGGGCGCGCTGATGCGCCTGGCCGGGCGCGCCGCCGCCGATGCGGCGCTGGCGCTGCTCGGCAGCGAGCGCGCCCGGCCGGTGCTGGTGCTGGCCGGTCCCGGCAACAATGGCGGCGACGCGCTGGAGCTGGCGGCCCACCTGGGCGAGGCCGGCGTCGACGTGGTGGTGCTGCACCTGGCCGGCAGCGGCAAGGTGTCGCCCGAAGCGGCGCAGGCGCTGGCCCGTGCGCGCGGCAGCCGTGTGAATTTCGCCGACGTCGCCCTCGACGTGCGCGACTGGGCGCTGGTGGTCGACGGCCTGTTCGGCATCGGCCTGGCGCGTCCGATCGAAGGACGCTACCGCGAACTGGTGCTCGGGATCGACAAGGTCGCCTGCCCGGTGCTGGCGCTCGACGTGCCGAGCGGGCTCGATGCCGACAGCGGCGCCGTGATCGGCCCGCATGGTGTCGCGGTGCGCGCGACCCATACCATCACCTTCATCGGCGACAAGCCGGGCCTGCACACTTCCGAAGGCTGCGATCATGCGGGCCAAGTGCAGGTGGCTGATCTTGGCCTGGAAGCGGCGCTGTTCGAGCCGGCGCGGGCGGGGGTGGCATCGCCCGCCCTCTTCAGTGCCTGCCTGGCGCCGCGGCGCGCCAATTCGCACAAGGGACACTATGGCGACGTGGCCGTCATCGGCGGCGCCCACGGCATGGCCGGCGCCGCGGTGCTGGCCGCGCGCGGCGCACTGTACGCTGGCGCCGGCCGCGTATTCGCCGCCATGATCGGCCCGGCACTGCCGCTCGACCCGCTGCAGCCCGAGCTGATGTTCCGCTCCGCGCATGACTTCGAGATTGCCGGCCGCGTGCTGGTGCTCGGTCCCGGTATGGGCGGCGCGATGGAAGCCATGCGCGCGCTCGGCGCCGGCCTCGACAGCGCGGCGCCGGTCGTGATCGACGCCGACGGCTTGAACCTGGTGGCGGCCAGCCTCGAACTGCAGGACCGCATCGCGCACCGCCATGCGGACACGATCGTGACACCCCATCCGCTGGAAGCCGGCCGCCTGCTCGGCAAGTCGGCGCCCGAGGTGCAGGCCGACCGCCTAGGGGCGGCGCGCAGCCTTGCCAAACGGCTGCAGGCGACGGTGGTGCTCAAGGGTTGCGGCACGGTGGTGGCGCGGCCGGATGGCGAGGTGGCGATCAACCCGACCGGCAACCCGGGGCTGGCGTCGGGCGGCAGCGGCGACGTGCTGGCGGGCGTGTGCGGCGCCTTGCTGGCACAGGGCTGGCCGGGCTGGGAAGCGGCCGTCGGCGCGGTCTGGATGCATGGGGCGGCGGCGGACCGGCTGGTCGAACACGGGGTCGGGCCGGTGGGGATGACGGCGGGGGAATTGCCGGCGGCGGTTCGTTCGGTGTTCAATGAACTGGTGGCGAAAAAGCGTCCGGGCCGCGCGTAAGCTGGCTGGACGCGTGGGCGGGAGACCCGCCCACCTTACGGGTATGTGCTTGTACGCTAACACGGATCTAAGCGACGTAAGGTGGGCGGCTTTGCCGCCCACGCGTTCAACGCACGTACGCCCGTCGAAACGCCAGGGTATTAGACCAGTTTCCCCGCCGCAATCGTGATCGTTCTCCCACAGCGTGCCGCCATCGCCGGATCATGCGTCACCAGCACCAGCGTCGACCCACGCTCGCGATTGAGTTCGAACATCAGCTGGATCACCGCCTCGCCCGTCGCCGCATCCAGGCTGCCGGTCGGCTCGTCGGCGAACAGCAGTGGCGGTTCGGTGACAAAGGCGCGCGCCAGGGCCACGCGCTGCTGCTCGCCACCGGACAGGTATTTCGGATAATGGCGCAGCCGGCTCGACAGCCCCACCTGCCCCAGCATGGCCTCGGCCTTGGCGCGCGCCTGGCCGTCGCCGCGCAATTCGAGCGGCAGCATCACGTTTTCCACCGCGTCCAGGTGCGCCAGCAGTTGGAAGGACTGGAACACGAAGCCGAGTTTGGCCTTGCGGAAAGCGGCGCGGCCATCCTCGTCGAGCGCGAAGATATCGGTGCCGTCCAGCAGCACCTTGCCACCGCTGGGGGTGTCAAGGCCGGCCAGCAACCCGAGCAGGGTCGACTTGCCGGAACCCGAGGCGCCGACGATCGCGAGCGTCTCGGCCGGTTGCACGGTAAAATCAATGCTGTGCAGGATGGTGAGTTCGCCGCTGGCGTCCGCCACCCGCTTGGACAAGGCTTCCACCCGTATGGCAGCAGCCGCTGTAACGGACAATGTATTTTTGAAAGCTTCGGGGTTATCGCGCATGCTGGCTTTTCTAAAGAACGAATTTCTTAAATTAACTGTCGCTGCAAGCCTGGGGCTCGCGGCGGCGAGCGCCTATTCTGCACCAAAAACCGTACTCGTGGTGGGTGACAGCCTGTCGGCCGAATATGGCTTGGCGCGCGGCGCCGGCTGGGTCGCCTTGCTGGAACAGAAGCTCAAGGCGCAGAAAATCGACGCAACCATCGTCAACGCCAGCATCAGCGGCGAGACCACCAGCGGCGGCCGCGCGCGCCTGCCGGCCCTGCTCACGGCGCACAAGCCGGACGTCGTGGTGATCGAACTCGGCGCCAACGACGGCTTGCGCGGGTTGCCGGTGGACGCGGCGGCAGCGAACCTGCGCCAGATGATCACGCTGTCGCAGCAGCAGCGCGCCAAGGTGATGCTGATCGGCATGCGCATGCCCCCGAACTATGGCCGCGCCTACACGGAACGCTTCTTCGGCATGTTCGGTACGCTGTCGAAAGAATTCAAGGCGCCGCTGGTGCCCTTCATGCTCGAAGGCGTGGCCGACAAGCCGGCCCTGTTCCAGTCCGACCGCCTGCACCCGAGCGCGCAGGCCCATCCGATCATCCTCAACAACATCTGGCCGACCTTTTCTTCCCTGATCAAAGCCCCATGAAATACCCAGCCGTCCTCGGCTTTGCCGACATCCTCCCCGACCTCGACGGGTTCGACACGATCATCGACGCCCGCAGCGAGGGCGAGTTCGCGCTCGACCACCTGCCCGGCGCGATCAATTGCCCGGTGCTGAACAACGAGGAGCGGGTGCGGGTCGGCACGCTCTACAAGCAGGTCGGCTCGTTCGAGGCGAAAAAGCTGGGCGCCGCACTGGTAGCGCGCAACATCGCACGGCACATCGACGAACAGTTCGCCGACAAGCCGAAAGACTGGAAACCGCTGGTGTACTGCTGGCGCGGCGGCAACCGCAGCGGCTCGCTGGCCCACATCCTGGCCAAGATCGGCTGGCCGGTGGTCCAGCTCGACGGCGGCTACAAGGCCTACCGCACCCACGTCAGCGCCGCACTGGAGGCGCCGCCCGAACTCGACTGGCGCGTGATCTGCGGCACCACCGGCAGCGGCAAGAGCCGGCTGCTGGAGACGCTGGACGCGATCGGCGCCCAGGTGCTCGACCTGGAACGCCTCGCCGCCCACCGCGGCTCGGTGCTGGGCCACCTGCCGCACGAACCGCAGCCGACGCAAAAGATGTTCGAGACGCGGATCTGGGACACCTTGCGCTGCTTCGACCCCAGCCGCCCCGTGTTCGTCGAGTCCGAAAGCAAGAAGGTCGGCAACCTGCGCGTGCCCGGCGCCGTCATGGACCGCATGCGCGCCGCGCCCTGCATCGCCGTGCAGCTGTCGCGCCCGAACCGGGTGCGTTTGCTGATGGAAGACTACGAACATTTTGCGCGCGATCCTGGCGCCCTCAACGCCCAGCTCGACCACCTGGTGCAGCTGCACGGCCGCGCCAGGATCGACGCCTGGCACGCGCTCGCCAACAGCGGCGCGATGCCGGAGCTGGTTGACCAGCTGCTGGTCGAGCACTACGATCCGGCGTATTTGCGCTCGATCGACCGCAATTTCGTGCAGTACGGGCAGGCGCGGGTGCTGGAGCTGGGCGATATCGCCGAGCAGGATTTCGTGCGCGCGGCGCAGGCACTGCACGCGGCGTAACGCGAAGCAAGCCGGAGGGACGTAGGGTGGGCGGCTATACCTGCAGCCTTTGAATAGCCGCGCCCTGAAAGCCGCCCACGCGTTCAACGCACGGTTCCAATTCCCGCGCGGCTGTTCCAGAGCCGGTTGAACGCGTGGGCGGCGCATACGCAGCGTGGATGCGAGCACCCGTGTGGAGCCGACCACCCTACGCCCCTGCGTGCGACGTCGGCGACAATGGTTTGGACCTAAAAAAACCCGGATGCGCGCGCATCCGGGTTTTTTTCATTGCACGGGCCCGCAGGCCCCGCCGTATTACTCGGCCGCCGCAGGCGCAGCGCCCGCTGCCGCGTTGATCTTCGCCTTGGCCTTGACCTTGATGGCTTCGACGAAGTTGTACAGCTCGGCCTGTCCGATCAGGCCGCCGATCTGCTCGGCTTCCTGGGCGCGGCGGGCGGTGTCCACCTGGGCCGGCTGCGACACCTTGCCGATGCGGTACACGGCATAGCCCTGGCCCGGCAGGTCGACGCCGACGTAGGCCGGCAGCTTGGTGACGTCGGCCTTGAACACGGCCAGCGCACCGGCCGGGTTGATTGCGGGCTCCTTGGTGCGCGACAGCACTTTCACGTCGCCAAAACCGGCGGCGTCGCCGGATGCCTTGGCGGCGGTCAGCCTGGCTTCGCCGGCCTGGCGTGCCAGGCGCAGCGCTTCTTCCTGGGTCACGCGCTGGCGGATGGCGGCCTCGACTTCGGCCAGCGGACGCTTGGTCGCCGGCTTGAATTCGACCACGCGGCCGGCAATCAGCACGGCCGGCGCGACTTCAACGGCTTCGGTGTTGCGCTTGTTCTTGATCGCATCGGTCGAATACAGGGCGGTCAGGAACTTTTCGTTGTTGAACGGTGCGGCGCCCAGGGCCGGGTTTGGCTTACGCGCCAGGTTGTCGGCGGTCTGGATCGTCAAGCCCAGCTTGTCGGCAGTGGGTTTGAGGCTGTCCGACTGTTCATAGACGCTGTCGTTGAACTGTTCGGCCAGTTCCGAATACTTTTTCGACAGCTTCGACTTCTTTACTTCGGCTGCAATGTCGGCTTTGGCTTCTTCGAGCGAGCGCTGGGTCTGTGGCTTGAGCCCGGTCAGCTTGATGATGTGGTAGCCGAACTCGGACGGCACGATGCCGCTGACTTCGCCTTCCTTGAGGCCATAGATCGCGTCTTCGACCGACTTGACCAGGCTGCCGCGCTCGACGACACCGAGGTCGCCGCCCGCTTGCGCCGAGCCCGGGTCTTGCGACTGGGCCTTGGCGATCGCGGCGAAGTCGGCCGGGTTCTTGCGCACTTCGGCCAGCACGGCTTCGGCTTTCGCCTTGGCGGCGGCTTCCTCGGCCGGCTTGGCGCCTTGTGCCTTGGTGATCAGGATGTGGCTGGCGGTGCGCTGCTCAGGCGTCGTGAAACGCTTCTGGTTGGCGTTGTAGAACTGGCTCACTTCGGCGTCGCTGACGCTAACCTGGTTTTCCACGGCGGCGCTGTCGAGCACGATGTACTCGGCCTTGACGGTTTCCGGGATCTGGAACAGGTTGGCGTTCTTGTCGTAGAAGGCCTTGACCATGTCGTCGGTAACTTTGACTTGCGGCAGGTACTGGGCGAGCGGGAACAGCAGTTCCTGCACTTCGCGTTCCTGGTCGTTGATGCCCGAAATGCGCGCGGCGATCGAACGCGGCACGAAGGCCGTGCCCTGGATCGAACCGGCCAGTTGCTGGATCGCCATGTCGCGGCGCATGCGCGCATCGAAGGCTTCGGGCGTCATGCCCTGGGCGGCCAGCGCGGCGCGGTAGCCGTCCATGTCGAAGCTGCCGTCGGGTTTGCGGAAGGTTTCGATCCCGTTGATGGCCTTGAACACGGCCTGGTCGCTGACGGTCAGGTGATTCTTGGCGATGGCGGCGTTGACGGCACGTTCGGCGACCAGGTTTTCCAGCACTTCGCGCTTGGCCTGCGGCGTGTCGAACATCTTCTGGTCGAACTGCGGACCCATCTGCTGGCGCGCCTGGTCGATCTGGCGGCGCTGCGCATCGTCCCACTCCTGCTGGGTGATCTTGCGGCCGTCGACGCTGGCCACGCCGGCACCGCTGTCACCGCGGTCCTGGTAGCTGTCGACGCCGACCAGCACGAACGAAGGGATGATCAGCAGCAGCAGGACGCCCTGCAGCAAGCGCTTGTTGTTACGTACGAAATCAAACATGGTCCACCAATCGCTGTAGAAATGGCTCGCAGTAGAAATAACTTCTAAGCACAGTTAAAAAAAAAGGCGAACTCGCGTTCGCCTCTTCTCGTTGGAGCGCTCTTTCTCAAGCACTCCAAATACTACTTCGGAAGCGATAAGATGGGCTCGCCGACGTTCCGCCGGCCGCGGATTCCCTTGCAAGGGAATCCCTTCTCGCCCCGTACGTGTCGTCCGCAGGGACGACACTCTTATCACTATTATTCTGGCGGAGCGGACGGGGCTCGAACCCGCGACCCCCGGCGTGACAGGCCGGTATTCTAACCAACTGAACTACCGCTCCAGATGAGCATTTTGTGGCGGAGCGGACGGGGCTCGAACCCGCGACCCCCGGCGTGACAGGCCGGTATTCTAACCAACTGAACTACCGCTCCACAAAATAACCCGGTACTACACCACCCCTGCGGTGAAGGCCAAGAAGCCTAAGCTCTTCACCTGCCTGAGGATGATTTCTCTGCATGTCGCTGCAGAGAAGGCATTAGTTTACAGCATCTTTTAGCGCTTTACCAGCCTTAAATTTCGGAACCTTTGCAGCTTTAATCTTGATCGGCTCCTTGGTGCGCGGATCGCGGCCGGTACGGGCGGCGCGATCGCCGACGGTGAAGGTGCCGAAGCCGACCAGGGTCACGCTGTCGTTCTTCTTCAGGGTGTTCGTCACCGCTTCGATCATCGCATCCAGGGCACGCGTGGCCGAGGCCTTGGTGATGTCCGCGGATTTCGCGATTTCTTCGATCAGTTCAGTCTTGTTCACTCGTAATCCTCTAGTCGTTCTGACGCGGCGGCGCTGCGCCTTCCTGCAAAAAGTGCAAGCGCGTATTAAACAAGGGGGAATTGCTTCTGTCAAGCAACATTCACCGATGAATGCTTCGGTTTTGAGGAATCAACGTCACTGGCCGTTGTGCACCGTAAGGCGGGCATGCCCGCCAATTCGTCCCAAATAAAAAGGCGCCCCGCAGGGCGCCTCTTCGATGCGATCAACCAGCGATCAGTGCTTCACCACCCCGCCCTGCCCTTCGGCAGACGCCGTCGGCGCGACCGCGGTGACGGCCGGCACCTCGACGATCGGCTCGGGCTGGCGTTCGAGTGCGACTTCCAGCACCTTTTCGATCCAGCGCACCGGTACGATCTCGAGCTTGTTCTTGACGTTGTCCGGAATCTCGGCCAGGTCCTTCACGTTCTGCTCGGGGATCAACACCGTCTTGATGCCGCCGCGATGGGCCGCCAGCAGCTTTTCCTTCAAGCCGCCGATCGGCAGCACTTCGCCGCGCAGCGTGATCTCGCCCGTCATCGCCACGTCGGCGCGCACCGGAATCCCGGTAAAGGCCGACACCAGCGCCGTCGTCATGCCGATACCTGCGGACGGACCGTCCTTCGGCGTCGCGCCTTCCGGCACGTGGATGTGGATGTCGTTCTTTTCGAACGCTTCGGCCTTAATGCCGAAACGCTGCGCACGGCTACGCACCACGGTGCGGGCCGCTTCGATCGATTCCTTCATCACGTCGCCCAGGGTACCGGTGCGGATGATGCCGCCCTTGCCCGGCACGTTGACGGCTTCGATCGTCAGCAGGTCGCCGCCGACTTCGGTCCAGGCGAGTCCAACAACCTGTCCCACCTGGTTGTCCTTCTCGGCCACGCCGAAATCGTAACGGCGCACGCCCAGGAACTTGTCCAGGTTCTTGCCGTTAACGATGACTGCCCGGTCCGACTTCTTCAGCAGCAGCATCTTGACCACCTTGCGGCAGATCTTCGAGATTTCACGCTCGAGCGAACGCACGCCGGCTTCGCGGGTGTAGTAGCGGATGATGTCGCGGATCGCCGACTCTTCCACCTTGATCTCGCCCTCTTGCAGCCCGTTGGCCTTGACCTGCTTCGGCAGCAGGTAACGCTGCGCGATGCTGGTCTTCTCGTCTTCGGTGTAACCCGACAGGCGGATGACTTCCATCCGGTCCAGCAGTGCCGGCGGGATGTTGAACGAATTCGAGGTCGCCACGAACATCACGTCCGACAGGTCGAAGTCGACTTCCAGGTAGTGGTCCGAGAACGTGTGGTTCTGTTCCGGGTCCAGCACCTCGAGCAGGGCCGACGACGGGTCGCCGCGGAAGTCCGCACCCATCTTGTCGATCTCATCGAGCAGGAACAGCGGGTTGCGCACGCCGACTTTCGCCAGCGATTGCAGCACCTTGCCCGGCATCGAACCGATATAGGTACGGCGGTGGCCGCGGATCTCGGCTTCGTCGCGCACGCCGCCCAGGGCCATGCGCACGAACTTGCGGTTCGTGGCACGGGCGATCGACTGTCCGAGCGAGGTCTTACCGACGCCAGGAGGGCCCACGAAGCACAGGATCGGGGCTTTCAGCTTGTCGACGCGTTGCTGGACCGCGAGATACTCGAGGATGCGTTCCTTGATCTTGTCGAGGCCATAGTGCTCGGCTTCCAGCACTTTTTCGGCGTTCGACAGGTCGTTGGTCACCTTCGACTTCTTCTTCCACGGCAGCGACACCAGGGTATCGATGTAGTTGCGCACGACGGTGGCTTCAGCCGACATCGGCGACATCAGTTTCAGCTTCTTGATCTCGGCGGTCGCCTTGTCGAGGGCTTCCTTCGGCATCTTGGCGGCGATGACTTTCTTCTCGAGCTCGTCGATGTCGGCGCCGTCTTCGCCTTCGCCCAGTTCCTTCTGGATGGCCTTGACCTGTTCATTCAGGTAGTACTCGCGCTGCGACTTTTCCATCTGGCGCTTGACGCGGCCACGGATGCGCTTCTCGACCTGCAGGATGTCCAGCTCGCCTTCCAGCTGGCCGAGCAGGTGCTCGAGGCGCTTGGCGACGTTGAAGATCTCGAGGATGACCTGCTTCTGCTCGAGCTTGAGCGGCAGGTGCGCGGCGACAGTGTCGGCCAGGCGGCCGGCGTCATCGATACCGGCCAGCGAGGCCAGGATTTCGGGCGGGATTTTCTTGTTCAGTTTGACGTACTGGTCGAACTGCTGGACGATCGCGCGGCGCATCGCTTCCACTTCGGAATCGTCGCCGATTTCCGAGAGCAGCGGGGTCAGTTCCGCGACGAAGTGCGTCGGCGCATCGCTGATGTGATCGATGCGGGCGCGCTGCGCGCCTTCGACCAGCACCTTCACGGTACCGTCAGGCAGCTTCAGCATTTGCAAGATGTTGGCAACGCAGCCGATCTCGTAGATGTCGGCGGCGGAAGGTTCGTCCTTGGCGGCCGCCTTCTGGGCGGCGAGCATGATGCTCTTGCCCTGTTCCATCGCGGCTTCCAGCGCCTTGATCGATTTCGGACGGCCAACGAACAGGGGTATTACCATATGGGGAAATACGACCACGTCGCGCAACGGCAGCAGGGGCAGCGTCGTTTGCTCGGTTAATTTCGAAGTTGTCATGGCATACCTTATAAAAAGCGTGTAACGGATGTTGGGCGCACACGGTTAAATCTCAAGACCGTCCCCAATAATTTCGGCGAATAAAAATTCTTATTCACGAAACGCAATCTGGACGTTCCAATAAAAATCCCGATTTGAAATAAAAAAGCCACCACGCGACCGGGGTCGCGAGTGGCTTTTCGATTGAAGCCGGATGCTTTTATTGAGGTAAATTGTACCGCCAAGCTCCCAGCGCACAAGTGCTTTTGTGCTTTCCGCGTGGATATTTTTTAATTTTCCCCAGAAGCTTTTGCGGTTTCACTGTAAATAAGCAAAGGTTTGGCGCCATTCGTGATCGTATTTTCATCAACCACGACTTTCACCACGTTTTGCTGATTCGGCAATTCGTACATCACGTCGAGCAGTGCGTGTTCCAGGATCGAACGCAGGCCGCGTGCACCCGTCTTGCGTGCCAATGCTTTTCTAGCAATGGCGTGCAGAGCGGCTGGACGAATTTCCAATTCCGCGCCTTCCATTTCGAGCAGTTTCGAATACTGCTTGATCAGCGCATTCTTTGGCTCGATCAGGATCTGGATCAGCGCTTCCTCGGTCAATTCATTCAGCGTGGCGACGACAGGCAGACGGCCGACGAGTTCCGGAATCAGGCCGAACTTGATCAGGTCTTCCGGCTCGGCTTCCATCATGATTTCGCTGTTCGAACGCTGGGTGGCGCTCTTGACGCTGGCTGCGAAACCGATGCCGCCCTTTTCCGAACGGTTCTGGACGATCTTGGCCAGGCCGTCGAAGGCGCCGCCGCAGATGAACATGATGTTGGTCGTGTCGATCTGGACGAAGTCCTGGTTCGGATGCTTGCGCCCGCCCTGCGGCGGCACCGAAGCCATCGTGCCTTCGATCAGTTTCAGCAGCGCCTGCTGCACGCCCTCGCCCGAGACGTCGCGGGTGATCGACGGATTGTCGGACTTGCGCGAAATCTTGTCGATCTCGTCGATGTAGACGATGCCGCGCTGGGCCTTTTCGACTTCGTAGTTGCAGCTTTGAAGCAGCTTCTGGATGATGTTCTCGACGTCTTCGCCCACGTAGCCGGCTTCGGTCAGCGTGGTGGCGTCGGCGATCACGAACGGCACGTTCAGCATGCGCGCCAGCGTCTGGGCCAGCAGGGTCTTGCCGGAACCGGTCGGGCCGACGAGCAGGATGTTGCTCTTGGCCAGCTCGACGTCATCCTTCTTGCCGAGGTGCTTCAGGCGCTTGTAGTGATTGTAAACAGCGACCGACAGGATGCGCTTCGCTGTCTGTTGGCCGATCACGTACTGATCGAGCAGTTCGGCGATCTCGTGCGGGGTCGGCAGGTCGGACTTGGCGCCCGCCACCGACTCGACGTTCGATGTCTCGTCGCGGATGATGTCGTTGCACAAGTCGATGCACTCGTCGCAGATGAAGACCGATGGTCCCGCGATGAGTTTCTTGACCTCGTGCTGACTCTTGCCGCAGAACGAGCAGTACAGAAGCTTTTCGCCGCTGGAGGATTTTTTGTCAGACATGGGGGGCTTGTCTCGTATGAAGAACTAAGAATATAACTCAAGAGTACAGCGCAAGAATGCAGTGCAGGAATATAACGCAAATATCGCGCAACTGCAGGCACGCGGCAAACCACGCGTACACCATCATGCTACCCGAAATAAAAAACAAACGCCCGAACGTGTTTGCGCCCGGGCGTTATTTAAGCAACACCTTGTGTTAGCTCAAGCGCATTTCAGGAGCGATTGGTCAGCACCTTATCGATCAGACCATAGTCCACCGATTCTTCGGCAGACATGAAACGGTCGCGGTCGGTATCCTTGTGGATCTGCTCGATGGTCTGGCCGGTATTGTCGGCCATGATGCGCGCCAGGCGCTCGCGCAGGTACAGGATTTCCTTGGCCTGGATTTCGATGTCCGATGCCATGCCCTGCGAACCACCGGACGGCTGGTGGATCATGACGCGCGAGTTCGGCAGCGAGAAACGCTTGCCCTTGGCGCCGGCGGCGAGCAGGAACGCGCCCATCGAGGCAGCCAGGCCGGTGCACAGCGTCGACACGTCGGGCTTGATGAAGTTCATCGTGTCGAAGATGGCCAGGCCAGCCGAAACCGAACCGCCAGGCGAGTTGATGTAGAGCGAAATATCCTTGTCCGGATTTTCGCTTTCCAGGAACAGCATCTGGGCGACGATCAGGTTCGCCATCTGGTCATTGACAGGACCGACCAGGAAAATCACGCGCTCCTTGAGCAGACGCGAGTAAATGTCGTACGCGCGTTCGCCGCGGCCGCTTTGCTCAACTACCATCGGCACGAGGCCGAGTGCTTGGGTGTCCAATGCCGGATTACGGTTCATACCTGTTCGTTCCTTGTAAAGAGGCTTCAAAACGGAGGCTCCCACGCCAACCTGAACGGGAAGCCTACGCGTTCGCTCAAGCCTGTGGGTTGCTTCCCATCAATTCGTCGAAAGCGACGGCCTTGGAGCTGACCTTCGCCTTGCCAAGTACATAGTTGACGACGTTTTCTTCCAATACAAGGGCTTCGACTTCACCCAGGCGACGACGGTCGGCGTAGTAGTACTTGAGGACTTCTTTCGGGTCTTCGTAGCTCTGCGCGAAATCTTCGATCTGGGCCTTCACCTGCTCTTGCGTTGCTTGCAGGTTGTTGTCAGCGACCAGTTGCGACAGGATCAGACCCAGGCGCACGCGGCGCTCGGCCTTTTCGGCGAACAGTTCGGTCGGGAACGGCATGTTCTTGACGTCCATGCCGCGCTGGGCCATGTCCTGGCGGGTCTGCTCGGCCAGGCGCTCGGAATCCTGCTGGATCATGACGGTCGGCACGTCCATCTCGGTCACTTTGACCAGGGCGTCCATCACGGCTTCCTTGTTTCGGGCCTTGACGCGGGCGTTGACTTCACGCTCCAGGTTCATCTTGATGTCGGCACGCATCTTCTCGATCGAGCCGTCTTCGATGCCCAGCGACTTGGCGAACTCTTCGTCCACGGCCGGCAGGTGCGCCCATTCCAGGTTCTTCAGGGTGATGGTGAAGTCGGCGGTCTTGCCGGCAACATCCTTGCCGTGGTAATCCTCCGGGAAGGCCAGCGGGAAGGTCTTGCTTTCGCCGACTTTCAGGCCGACGGTGGCCGCTTCGAATTCCGGCAGCATGCGGCCTTCGCCGAGCACGAAGCCGTAGTCTTCGGCCTTGCCGCCGTCGAATTCGACGCCGTCGATCACCCCGACGAAGTCGACGGTCACGCGGTCGCCATTGGCTGCGACCGGCTCGCCGCCGTCGCCGTGCTCGCCTGCCTCACCCTTGGTGTGATAGTGCACGCGCTGCTTGCGCAGGATGTCGATGGTCTTGTCGATTTCGGCGTCCGACACGTCGGCAGCGACGGTTTCGATGTCGACGTTCGACAGGTCGCCGATGACGACGTCAGGGAACACCTCGAAGGTCGCGTCGAATGCCAGCATGCCTTCGGCCGCTTCTTCCTTCGCTTCGATCTTCGGGAAACCGGCAACGCGCAGGCCGTTTTCGTTGGCTGCCTCGTTGAAGGCGCGGCCGACGCGGTCGTTCAGGACGTCGGACTCGATCTGGTAGCCGTACTGGGCTGCGACCATTTTCAGAGGCACCTTGCCAGGACGGAAACCAGGAGCCTTGGCGGTCTTGGCCTGCTTCTTGAGGCGTTTTTCAACTTCCGAACGGACGTCGCTCAGCGGAAAAGTGATCGTCAAGCGACGCTCGAGTTTATCCAGGGTTTCGACTGCAGTTGCCATCGTAAAAATCGTCCAAAAAAATAATTATTCGTGGTGCGAGGAGGGGGACTCGAACCCCCACACCATTGCTGGCGTCAGGACCTAAACCTGGTGCGTCTACCAATTTCGCCATCCTCGCGCAGGATTGCATATTGCCACATAAACAAAGGGCGCCCGACAGTAGAATCCGGCCGCCCTCGCACTCCATTGTTTAGGGGCTACAACTTCAACCCGGTATTTTACTGGATTTTCTGACACTATAGGAGTGAATTTTCATTCGGCGATCGAGCCCGGAGGGCTTGATCACGGGCGTGGGTTTCGATGCATGGATCGAATGGCGCGATTATTGTCGGACGCAGTCCTTATTCATGCGGTGACGGCGGGCATGCCCGCCCTACGTGCACCACCATCCGGAGCAAGTTCATGGAACCGTGGCGTAACGTAGGGCGGGCATGCCCGCCGTGCATCGCGTGCCCGAATGGCGGCCCGACGTCATCCGCGCGGCTTCTTGACCCTGAACCACGCCGCATACAAGGCCGGCAGGAACAGCAGCGTCAAGGCCGTCGCCACCAGCAAGCCGCCCATGATCGCCACCGCCATCGGCCCCCAGAACACCGAGCGCGACAGGGGAATCATGGCCAGCGCCGCCGCGGCCGCCGTCAGCAGGATCGGCCGGCAGCGCCGCACCGCCGCTTCGACGATGGCGTCCCACGGCTCGGCGCCGGCCTTGATGTCTTGCTCGATCTGGTCGACCAGGATCACCGAGTTACGAATGATCATGCCGAACAGCGCGATCACGCCCAGGTTGGCGACGAAACCGAATGGCCGGTCCAGCACCAGCAGCGCCATCGCCGCCCCCGCCACGCCCAGCGGCCCGGTCAGGAACACCAGCAGCGCGCGCGAGAAGCTGTGCAGCTGCAGCATCAAGAGCGTGAACACGATGAACAGCACCAGCGGCACGTTCGCCGTGATCGAGGCTTCCGCCTCCGAACTGTCGGCCGCGGCGCCTTCCAGCGTCACGCGGTAGCCGGCCGGCAGTTGCGCGCGGATAGTGGCCAGTTGCGCGGCGACCTGGCCGGAGACGGTCGGCCCCTGGATGCCGGGCACGACGTCGGACTGCACCATGATCGCCCACTCGCGGCCCTCGCGCCAGATGACGCCCGGCTCCCAGACGAAATCGACGCGCGCGACCTGCCCCAGCGTCACCGAACGCCCGGACGCGGTCGGGATGTTCATGTCTTTCAGCACCGTAATCGTCGAGCGCTCTTCGATCGGCTGGCGCACGGCGATGTCGATCAGCTCGTTGGTTTCGCGGAACTGGCCGATGGTGGTGCCCGACAACAGGGTATTGACGGCGCGGCGCACCGATTGCGAGGTCACGCCCAGCGCGCGCAATTTGTCCTGGTCGAGCTCCAGGCGCAGTACTTTCACCGGCTCGTTCCAGTTGTCATTGACGCCGACCGCATTCGGATTGGCGCGCAGCACGTCCTTGACCTGGTCGGCCACGCCGCGCACGACGCCGATGTCGGGTCCGGCCACCTGGAACTGCACCGGATACGGCACCGGCGGCCCGTTCGGCAGCAGCTTGACGCGGCCGCGCGCTTCCGGAAAATCGCTCCTGAACACGTCCTCGATCTTCGCCTTCAGGGTTTCGCGGTGCGCCGCATCGACGGGCAGCACCACGAATTGCGAGACGTTCGATTGCGGGAAGATCTGATCCAGCGGCAAATAGAAGCGCGGGCTGCCGGTGCCGACATAGCTGGTGATGCTTTCCACGCCTTCCTGCTTGCGCACAAAGGCCTCGAATTTCTTCGCCAGCGCTTCATTGGCGGCAAAGCTGGTGCCTTCGGGCAGCCACATCTCGACCATCAGTTCCGGCCGGCTCGAATCCGGGAAAAACTGCTTTTCGATAAATTTAAAACCGAGCACGCCCAGCGCGAACACCACAAGACTGACCACGATCGTGGTCTTGCGGAACTCGACGCACCAGGTGACGACCTTGCGAAAGCGACGGAATCCCGGCGTATCGAAGACCTCGTGTTCGGAATGTCCCTGCGCGTGTGGTTTTACCTTCAGCAAGATGAAGCCGATATAGGGCGTAAACGTAACCGCCACCACCCACGACACCAGCAACGCGATCGCATTCACCGAGAACATCGAGAAGGTGTATTCGCCGGCGGCCGACTTGGCCAGCCCGATCGGCAGGAAGCCGGCGGCCGTGATCAGGGTACCGGTCAGCATCGGCATCGCGGTCGAGGTGTAGGCGAAGGTCGCCGCTTCCAGGCGCGACATGCCCTCTTCCATTTTGCGCACCATCATCTCGACGGCAATGATGGCGTCGTCCACCAGCAGCCCCAGCGCGATGATCAGGGCGCCGAGCGAGACCTTGTGCAGCGAAATGTCGAAGATCCGCATGAACAGGAACGTGATCGCCAGCACCAGCGGGATCGTCAGCGCCACCACCAGGCCCGGGCGCACGTCGAGCGACAGCTTCGGTTTCGTATGCAGCCCCAGCGCCAGGAAACTGACGGCCAGCACGATGATGACCGCCTCGATCAGCGTATGGATGAATTCGTTCACCGAGCTGGTCACCGCGCGCGGCTGGTCCGACACGCGTTCCAGCTCGATGCCGACCGGCAGCTGGGCACGGATGCGCTCGACCGTCGTCGCCAGCGATTCGCCCAGCTTGATGATGTTGCCGCCCTTCTCCATCGACACGCCCAGGCCGATCACTTCCTTGCCGTTGAAGCGCATCTTGTCGGTCGGCGGGTCCTGGTAGGCGCGCTGCACGGTGGCGAAGTCGCCCAGGCGGAAGGTGGTGCTGCCGGCGCGCAGTTGCAGGTCTTCCAGTTCCTTGGCGCTCTTGATGGCGCCTGTGACGCGCACCTGCAGGTTGTCGGTCGGGGTCACCAGCACGCCCGAGGCCTCGATGTTGTTCTGCGTGGCCAGCTGGTTGACGATCTGCTCGAAGGGCACGCCCAGCTGGGCGAATTTTTTACTCGAGAAGAGGATGTTGACCTTCTCGTTCTGCACGCCGAACTGCTCGACCTTCGCCACCAGCGGCACGCCGAGCAATTGCTGGCGCACGAAGTCGGCGTAATCCTTCATCTCGGCATAGCTGAAACCGTCGCCCGAGAGCGCGAAGATGGAGCCGTAGGTGTCGCCGAATTCGTCGTTGAAGAAGGGGCCGATCACGCCCTGCGGCAGGGTGCCGGCCATGTCGCCGATCTTCTTGCGCACCTGGTACCAGGCGCCGGGCACCTCTTTCGGCGGCGCCGATTCGCGAAGTTCGACCAGGATGGTAGTTTCGCCGGGCTTGGAGAAACTGCGGATCTTTTCGATATACGGCGTTTCCTGCAGCTTGCGTTCGAGCTTGTCGGTCACCTGCTCGGCCATCTGCACCGCGGTGGCGCCGGGCCAGATGGCGCGCACCACCATCACGCGGAAGGTGAACGGCGGGTCTTCGTCCTGGCCGAGGACGTTGTAGCCGAGGATGCCGCCGATCAGCAGGGCGGCGATCAGGTAGCGGGTCAGCGGAATGTGTTCGAGCGCCCAGCGCGAGAGATTGAATCCCCTCATTTGGTGGTCCCGGCGCCGGCGGCCGCAGCCTCGGTATCGTCGCGGCGCGCCACGTCGGCGGTCAGGATGCGCACCTTCTGGCCAGGGCGCAGCAGGTTGACGCCGGCCGTGACCACGGTCTGGCCGGCCTGCACACCCTCACCCAGCAAGACGTCGTTGCCGGCCTGGCCGACGATCTTGACGGGCACGCGGCGCACGGCGCCATTTTCCACCAGCCAGACCCCGGTCACCCCTTTTTCGTGGTGCAGCGCCGTCAAGGGCGCCCGCAGGCCGGCGCCGCCGCTTTTCGAGGCCACCTGCACCGAGGCCGTCATGCCCAGGCGCACGCCCGCGCTCGGCGGGATCGCGATCTTGGCGGTGTAGGTGCGGGTCGCCGCATCGGCCACCGGCGACACTTCGCGCACCCGTCCCGCGATCGCCGCATCCGGCCGGGCCCACATGCGCACGGTCACGGAACTGGCCTTGCGCAGGTCGCCAACGCGGTCTTCCGGGATGCCGATCACGACGTCGAGCTCGTCCGTGCGCGCCACCCGCACCACCGGGGTGCCGGCCGTGACCACCTGGCCGACCTCGGCGTCGATGCCGGTCACCACGCCATCCACGTCCGACACCAGGCTGGCATAGCCGGCCTGGTTCGACTGGCCGCGGAAGGCGGCGCGGGCCGCATCCGCTTCGGCCTGGGCCGCGCGCAGGGCCGCGCGCTTGCCGTCCAGTACCGACTGGCTGACGAAATTCTTGCTGCGCAATTCCTGGTAACGCTTGTAATCGGCGTCGGCCAGGTCGCGGCTGGTTTCGGCGGCGCGCAGGCTGGCCTGGGCGCCGCTGGCGGCCAGTTTCAGGTCTTGCGGGTCGAGCTGCATCAGGGTCTGGCCCTGTTTCACGACCGTGCCGACGTCGACCTCGCGCGCCGTGATCTTGCCGGCCACGCGAAAGCCCAGGCGCGATTCGAAGCGCGGACGTACCTCGCCCGAAAAGTCGGCGCTGACCCCGGCGGCGCCGGCTGCCAGCACGGCGGCGCGCACCGGGCGGATGGGTTCGGGCTTTGGTTCTTCTTTCGAGCAAGCCGTCAGCAAGATTGCGCACAGAAGCATGGCGCACGCGGTGGGCGTGCGGCGCGGTCGGGTCGGAGTGGGCACGGTGTTTTTCCTTTTATCGTTCAAAGCAGGCATGCTTCCAGTCGTCTCAGCACACGCCATCATTATTATCGGACCAAATCGGCGTTGAATCCTCGCCACTCAGCCGGCGGCAATTATAATGTTGCAAATACGTTTAGCAAATGACTAGCCGGTCATTGCACCCCATGGCCGTCGATCACTACGAAAATTTTCCTGTCGCTTCCATCCTGCTGCCGCGCCGCCTGGTGCCGGCCGTCGAAGCCATCTACGCCTTCGCGCGCGGCGCCGACGACGTCGCCGACGAGGGCGACGCCGGCGCCGACGAGCGCCTGCGCGGCCTGGCCGAATACGAAGCCGCGCTCGACGACATCGGCGCCGGCCGCACTCCTGTCCGGCCCATGTTCGCGCGCCTGGCCGCGGTCGTGGCGCAACATGGGTTGTCGCTGCAGCCGCTGCGCAACTTGCTCTCGGCCTTCCGCCAGGACGTGGTGACCACGCGCTATGCGGATTATTCCATGCTGCTCGACTATTGCCGGCGCTCGGCCGACCCGGTCGGACGCCTGATGCTGGCGCTCTACCAAGTCGACGGCGATGCCAACCTGCGCGATGCCGACGCCATCTGCAGCGCCCTGCAACTGATCAATTTCTGGCAAGACGTCGGCATCGATATCGCCAAGGGCCGGATCTACCTGCCGCAGGACGACCTGGTGCGCTTCGGCGTGGGCGAAGCGGATATCGCCGCCCATGCCGACACCCCGGCCTGGCGCGCCCTGATGGCCTTCGAGGTCGAACGGGCGCGCGCCCTGATGCTGTCCGGCGCCCCGCTGGCGACGCGCCTGCCGGGGCGCATCGGCTGGGAATTGCGGCTGGTGATCCAGGGTGGCCTGCGCATCCTGGAACGGATCGAGGCCGCCGGCTACGACGTCTACCGCCGCCGTCCGAAGCTGGGCAAGCGCGACTACCTCGTGATGGGATGGCGCGCGCTGCGCATGTAAGCCGTCAAGGTGGGCAAAAAACCCGGCGCTTCCAGCCCGGCCGTGGCGCGCATCGGCTAAGATAGCGGCTTCGCCTCCCTGATCTTGCCATTTTTACATGTCTCCTGACGAATACTGCCAGCAAAAGACTGTCCAGAGCGGTTCCAGCTTCTATTACAGCTTCCTGTTCCTGCCGCCCGAGCGCCGCCGTGCGACCACGGCCCTGTACGCCTTCTGCCGCGAGGTGGACGATACCGTCGACGACGCCACCGACGCCTCGCTGGCGCGCATCAAGCTGGCCTGGTGGCGCACCGAAGTGTCGACCATGTACAAAGGGACGCCGACGCACCCGGTGACGCAGGCCTTGAAGCCCCACCTCGACGTCTACCACCTGGAAGAGCAGCACCTGCAGGCGATCATCGACGGCATGGAGATGGACCTCGACCAGAGCCGCTACCTCGACTATCCGGGTTTGCGCAAGTATTGCTGGCACGTGGCGGGCGTGGTCGGCATCCTCTCGGCCAGCATCTTTGGTTTCTCGAATCCGCAAACCTTGCAGTACGCCGAGAAGCTGGGCCTGGCGTTCCAGCTGACGAACATCATCCGCGACGTCGGCGAAGATGCGCGCAAGGGCCGCATCTACCTGCCGGTCAACGAGCTGCAGCAGTTCGGCGTCACCGCGGCCGACCTGCTCAATGCGCGCCACAGCGACAAGTTCGAGGCGCTGATGCGCTTCCAGGTCGAGCGCGCGCAAGCCATGTACGACGAAGCCCTGGCGCTGCTGCCGAAAGAAGACCGGCGTGCCCAGCGTCCCGGCCTGATGATGGCGGCGATCTACCGCACCCTGTTAGACGAAATCGCGCGCGACAACTTCCACGTGCTGAACCAGCGCATCTCGCTGACGCCGCTGCGCAAGCTGTGGCTGGCGTGGAAGACCTATGTCCGCAACTAAAAGCCAGCCCACGGTCGCCGTCGTCGGCGGCGGCTGGGCCGGTTGCGCGGCGGCGGTCGAGCTGGCGCGGCGCGGCGCCCGGGTCACCCTGTTCGAGGCGGCGCGCACCCTCGGCGGACGCGCCCGTGCCGTCGAGGTCGACGGGCGCCGGCTGGACAACGGCCAGCACATCCTGCTCGGCGCCTACACGCAAACCCTGGCGCTGATGCGGCGGGTCGGCATCGATCCTGGCGCGGCGTTCCTGCGCCTGCCGCTGCAGATGCGTTATCCGCCGGGCGCCGTGCTGTCCAATGACGGCATGGATTTCGTGGCGCCGCACCTGCCCGCACCCCTGCACGTGCTGGTCGCGCTGCTGCGCGCCAAGGGCTTGCAGCGTGAGGACAAGCTGGCGCTGGCGCAGTTCTCGAGCGCGGCCAAATGGATGGGCTGGCGGCTCGATACCGACGTCCCCGTCACCGTGCTGCTGGAACGCTTCGGCCAGACCGAGCGCCTGGCGCGCCTGATGTGGCATCCGCTGTGCCTGGCGGCCCTGAACACCGCCCCCGAGCGCGCCTCGGCCAACGTCTTCCTCGCCGTGCTGCGCGACAGCCTGGGCGCGAAGCGCGCGGCGTCCGACATGCTGATTCCCCGCCTCGACCTGGGCGCGCTGTTCCCGCAGGCGGCCGGACACTTCATCGCAGCGCAGGGCGGCGCCGTGCATACCGGCGCCAAGGTGTCCGGGCTGACGCGCACGGCGAACGGCTGGGAACTGGCCGCGGCCGGCCAGGCCCTCGGTGGCGCCTGGCGCGGCGTGTTCGATGCCGTCGTGCTGGCGGCGCCGGCGGCGGCGGCCGCCACGCTGCTCGCACCGTTCGCCGAAACGACCGGGCTGGCGGCGCAACTGGACGGCTTCGAATACGAACCGATCGCCACCTGCTACCTGCAATACGATGCGTCGCTGCGCCTGCCGCTGCCCTTCTGCGCCCTGCTCGACGCGCCCGGCCAGGGACGCTACGGCCAGTTCGTGTTCGACCGCGGCCAGATCGATGGCGGCCAGGCCGGCCTGCTGGCGGTGGTGATCAGCGCCGCCGGCGCCGCCGCCGCGCTCGACCAGGAGGCGCTGGCGCGCGCCTGCGCCATTCAATTGGGCGCCGCCTTTCCCGGCATGGGGCTGGAAGCGCCTGTCTGGAGCCGCGTGATCACCGAAAAGCGTGCCACCTTTGCGTGCACCCCGGGCCTGGCGCGCCCCGCCAACGCCACCGCCCTGCCCGGCCTGGTGCTGGCTGGCGACTACACGGCAGGCGACGAAAAGAGCGGCGACTACCCGGCCACGCTCGAGTCAGCCGTGCGCAGCGGCCAGGCGGCGGCGTCGGTCATCCTCCGCTCCCGCAGTTCAAGCGCCGCAAACAGCAGCCCGTCGCACGCCGCTGGCGGCTTGCCCTCCGAATCCGTACAGTAGCAGCATCGGATAACTGGAAGCTGCCACATGACACCCCAACTCGGTTTGCGCACCCTGCTCCTGCTGGCCCTCGTCGCCGCCAGCACCCTGGTGCTGGTCGCGCCCGAACTCTTCGGCGCGCGCGGCAACGCAACGCGCCAGGCGCTGCTGTCGATGCTCGCGCTCGGCCACGCCTGACCGGATAGCACCGCCATGGGCAAACTCGACTACCTCGAGGCGCTGAAACGCGCCCTGCTCGGCCTGCCGCCGGAACTGCAGGCCAGGACCCTGGCCTGGTACGAGCAGCGCTTCGTCGACGGCGCCGCCGCCGGGCGGCAGGAAGCCGACATCGCGCGCGAACTGGACGACCCGAAGAAGGTCGCATTGACCCTGCGCGCAAATACCCATATGGACGCCTTTGCCGCGCAAAAGAACCCGGCCAACCTGGTGCGCGTGTTGGTCTCGGTAGTCGGCCTGTTGATCTTCAACCTGTTCATGGTGATCCCGGCGGCCGTCTTCGGCGCCCTGCTGGCGACGCTCTACGCCTGCGCGTTTGCCCTGTACGTCGGCGGCATTGCGATTACCGCCAGCGGCCTGGCCGGCGCCAACGAGCTGGTGCTGGACGGTCCGCTGCGCGAGATCATCAACGACATCGGCAACGACCAGGTGCGTACCAGCGTCAAGATCGACGAGAACGGCGTCGAGGTTACCAGCGACCGGGAAACCGGGGCCGCCGGCGGGTCAGCCGCTGGGTCCGATCCTGAAGGCGTGGCCGTCGACGGCATCCGCATCGCGACCGAGATGGACGGCGACGCGCGCACCACCCAGACGGCGCTGGGACTGTCCGCGGTGCTGGGCGGGATCGTGCTGTTCCTGGTCTCGATCGTGGTCACCCGCTATGCGGCGCTGGGCGCGAAGCGCTACGCGCAAATGAACATGTCGCTGCTGCGTGGCAGCTGAATCGGGATTCGGATGCGTTCTTTACTCAAGGTGGCGTTCGGCCTGCTGGTCCTCGCCTTTGTCCTGATCGGGCTGTCCTACGGCGCATTGCGCGCCCACGGCGGCAGCGCGCGCCTGGACGCGCGCATCGTCGGCGAAGAGACCCGTCCCGTCACGCGCGAGGTGCGCGCGGTGGAGCTGTCCGGCCCGATCGACCTGAGCCTGCGCTACGGCGCCCAGCCCCGGCTCGTCGTGCGCGGCGAACAGCGCCTGCTAGCCAACATCGACACCGCCCAGACCGGACGCGTGCTGCACATCGGCACGCGCGGCATCGTGCTGCGCCACCGCCAGCCGATCGAGGTCGAACTCACGCTGCCGGCGCTGGACCGGGTCGGCGTCGACGGCAGCGGTGACACCCGCGTCAACGGCTTTTCGGGGGAAGCGATCGAGGTCGAACTGAACGGCTCGGGCAGCGTCGACTTCAATGGCCGCTACCGCCAGGCCAGGGCCGTCGTGCACGGCAGCGGCGAACTGACGCTCGACGCCGGCAACGGCGACAGCGTCGCGGCCGAGCTGACCGGCTCGGGCACCATCTCGCTTGCCGGCGCCGCGCGCAGCTTCGAGGCCGCCTCCAACGGCTCCGGCACCCTCGACGCCCAGCGCCTGCGCGCCGACACCGTCAACGTGCGCCAGACCGGCTCCGGCAACGCCAGCGTGACCGCCAGCGCGACGGTGGCGGTGGCGGTCAGCGGCAGCGGCGACGTCGACGTGTATGGCGATCCGGCCCAGCGCAGCGTCAGCCGGACGGGGAGCGGGGACGTGCATTTCGATCATTGAACCTGGGTTGATTCGTCATTGGTCCGATACGGTCCATTGGCCACGCTTCATTTCGAGAGCGATGCACAGACATGTAGGGTGGGCGGCTGTACTCGGGTGCGTGCCTGCCCGCTGCCTGAATGCCGCCCACGCGTTCAACGCACGGTCGATCATTCGCGGATAATCAACGGCTGGTCGAACGCGTGGGCGGCGTCAAGGCAGCAGGTATGCAGCGATCAGGGTATAGCCGCCCTGTGAATCCGTCATCAAGGCCATTGGCCTTGATAACCCCGTACCGGTCCGTGCATCTTTCTCGGCCGGCATCAAGCGTCCAGCACTGCCAGCACCCCACGAGCCGCTGCCCGCCCGCTGGCAAAGCAAGCCGTCAGCAAATACCCACCAGTCGGCGCTTCCCAATCGATCATTTCCCCGGCCACGAACACCCCCGGCACGGCGCGCAGTTGGCCGTGTTCGTCGATCGATTCGAAGCGCACGCCGCCGGCGCTGCTGATGGCCTCGTCGATCGGGCGCGGGCGCTTGAGCACCAGCGGCAGCGCCTTGATCGCGCCGGCCAGCGCCTCCTCGTCCATGTACTCCGCCTGCGCCAGGCATTCGCGCAGCAGGCCGGCCTTGACGCCCTTGATGCCGAGCCGGCTTTGCAGGTGGCTCGACATCGAGCGCGCGCCGCGCGGCCGCGTCACCTCGGCGCGTACGCGTGCGGCATCGTGGTCGGGCGCCAGGTCGAGCCAGATGGTGGTCTCCCCACGTGCGGCAATCTGGTCGCGCAGCACGTTTGAAAACGCATACACCAGGCTGCCCTCGATGCCGGTGCTGGTGACCACGAACTGGCCCTGGCGGCGCGCGCGGCTGCCGTCGCGTTCCTTGTAGCCAATGGCCACGGTGGTGAGCGGCGCGCCGGCGTGCTTGTCGCTGAAGTGCGGCGACCAGTCGACGTCGAAGCCGCAGTTGGCAGGGACCAGCGGCGCGACCGCGACCCGGCGCTGTTCCAGCAGCGGCACCCAGGCGCCGTCGGAGCCGAGGCGCGCCCAGCTCGCGCCGCCCAGCGCCAGCACGACGGCATCGAAGCGGGCGATCGTTTCGCCTTCTGGCGCGGAGAAACGCAATGCGTCACCCTCCCAACCCAGCCAGCGGTGACGCATGTGAAAGCGCACGCCCGCGTCGCGCAGGCGATGCAGCCAGGCGCGCAGCAGCGGCGCCGCCTTCATATCGGTCGGGAACACGCGGCCCGAAGTGCCGACGAAGGTGTCGATACCGAGCCCGTGGATCCAGGCACGCACGTCGTCCGGCGTGAAATCCGCGAGCCATGCCGCGACCTCGGCGCTACGCGCGCCATAGCGCGCCACGAACGCGTCGTAAGGCTCGGAATGGGTGATGTTCATGCCGCCCTTCCCGGCCAGCAGGAACTTGCGTGCGACCGAGGGCATGGCGTCGAAGACGTCCACCTGGACGCCGGCGGCGGCCAGCACTTCGGCCGCCATCAGGCCGGCGGGACCGCCGCCGATGACGGCGACGCGATGGGGAGAGGACATTGAGTTCGACATGCTCGAGACCGGACGTGAAGGACGCGCATTGTAGCCGGAATGGGCGGCGACAGAAAAATGTAAAGGGAGCTTGACATGGGAAAAACGCTCGCCTACGATGTAAAGCATACTTTACAGTAAAGCTTACTTTACACCAGGAGACCGCCGTGCACGAAAAACGTATCGCCAGACTCTATTACCTCGAACTGTTCGGCGCGCTCGCGCTGTACACGCTCATTTTGGTAGCGGCAATCCGGTACGGCCGGCCGATGACGCCCGGCGCCCTGCGCACCGCTGTCCTGCTCAGCCCGATGATCGGCTTCGCCGGCGCCGTCTGGGCGATCGCACGATTGATCGGGCGCGCCGACGAGTACGTGCGCATGCGCCTGCTGGAAAACGTGTCCCTGGCCGCCGCCATCACCGCCGGCCTGACCTTCAGCTACGGCTTCCTCGAGACCGCCGGCTTCCCCAGGCAATCGATGTTCGTCGTCTGGTGCGTGCTGTGCCTGTCGTTCGGCGCGGTGCAAATTGTGCGCAAGGTCCTGGACCGATGAACAACCACATCAGGGAACTGCGCGCCGAACACGGCTGGAGCCAGGCTTACCTGGCCGAGCTGCTGGACGTGTCGCGCCAGACCGTGATCGCCATCGAGACCGGCCGCTACGACCCCAGCCTGCCGCTCGCCTTTGCGATTTCCCGACTATTTCAACAACCGATCGAAGCGATTTTCAACCCTGACCAGGAGCCAGCATGAAGTTAGCCTTTAGAAGCGTAAGCCTGTTGTTCGCACTTGTCCTCGCCGCCGCCGTTCCGGCATTTGCCCAGGAAGTCCCGCAGCAGCCCAACCGCTTCGCCGCGTCGATCGCTCCAGCCGAGCGCTTCGACGTCAAGGGCATGCTGGTCGAGCGCCACGGCAGCAGTGGACGGCCGCTGATCCTGATTCCGGGGCTGGCGACCGGCGGCTGGGTGTGGCAGGAAACGGTGCGCGCATTCTCGAAGGAGCACGCTGTCTACGTCGTCACCCTGCCCGGCTTCGACGGCCGCCCGGCGGTGGCCGGCGATCCGTTCGACGCGGCCCGGTCGGCGTTGAAGGAACTGGTCGTCGCGCGCAAGCTGGTCAAGCCGGTACTCGTCGGGCACAGCCTGGGCGGCACGTTGGCGATCGCCCTGGCCGAGGACCTGGGCGAGCGGATCGGCGGCGCGGTCGCCATCGACGGCCTGGCGGTCATGCCACGCACCGAGGGCATGCCGCCGGACCAGCGCGCCGCCATGGCCGACAACATGCGCCAGCGCATGGCCAGCCTGAGCCCGCAAGCCTTTGCGAGCCAGCAGCAGCAATACATGCGCACGATCGGCGTCATCGACATGGACAAGGCCGACGACCTGGCGCGCCTTACCGCGCGCAGCGACCCGGCCGCCGTGGCCGCCTACATGGGCGCGGTGCTGGCGCGCGACCTGCGCCCCGGCCTGCCGGCCATCCGCGCGCCGCTGCTGATGATCGTCCCGACGTACGGCCCGGACAATGCCGCGATGGGGGTGTCCGGACCTGACAAGGTGTCGTATTATCGGGAACTGATGACAGGCACGCCCAAACTGGACGTCACGACAATCGACAACGCGCGCCACTTCGCCATGCTCGACCAGCCGGCGGCAGTGAACGACGCCTTGCGTACCTTCCTGAAAACCCTGTAAGGAGACAGCCATGCCCCCACTGCGTCACTGGATCTTGCAATACCTGTTCGCTGTCGTTTCGATGTTCGCCCTGCTGATGGTGGTCGACCTGCTCGGCGGCGAAACGTTCGAGCGCGCCTGGCCGTCGGCGCTGGGGTGGGCGGCGGTTGCCTCGGCGCTCTTCATCGGCGCACGCTACCGCAACATGAAGCGCGGCCTGGCCTGCGGCGTCTGCGACGCGCTCGACCGCAAATAAGCCGCTTCATCCTCCTTAACGGACCCCAAGCCGGGCAACCATGCCCGGCTGGATACTGTCGCGCTTTACCGTTCCGTTATTCACGGTGAGTTTGTTAAGAAAACAAGATACTGCTTGACAAGCTTTATCGAAAGAATATTCTTACAGACACCATAACGGTACAAAAAGCGAACGATGTGGTTCTAAAACCGCACGATTTGCCCGGTAGTGAAGTTTTACTCATCTTGGAGGATGAATATGTCGTTGAAGACAGGGCCGCTTCTGGCTCGTAGAACCCTGCTGGGCGCGCTCGCGTCCAGCCCCCTGTGGCTCGGCAGTGCCTGGGCCGCATCGCAGTCGATGAAAATCTCGCACCAGTTCCCCGGCGGCAGCATCATGGAAGGCGACTTCCGCGACCGCCTGTGCCGCATGTTCGCCACCGACGTCGAAAAGCGTACCCGTGGTAGCCTGAAATTCTCGATCTACCCGAACGCCAGCCTGATGGCGCCCAACGCCCAGTTCGCTGCGCTCAAAAAAGGCGGCCTCGAACTGGCCCTGGTGCCGCTCTCGTATGCCGCCGGCGAATCACCGGAAGCCAACATCGGCCTGATGCCCGGCCTGGTGACGTCCTACGCCCAGGGCTATGGCTGGAAGAACGCCGAAGTCGGCAAGGAACTCACGCGCATCCTGGCCGAACAGGGCCTGGTCGTCATCAGCTGGATCTGGCAGGCCGGCGGCGTCGCGTCGCGCGGCGCGCCGATTGTCGCCCCCGAAGACGCGCGCGGCCTGAAGGTGCGCGGCGGTTCGCGCGAGATGGACCTGATCCTGCAGGAAGCCGGCGCCACCATCGTCAACGTGCCCTCGAACGACATCCACGCCGCGATGAAGAGCGGCGCGCTGGACGCCGCCTTTACCTCCTCGACCTCGCTGATCAGCTTCCGCCTGCAGGACGTGGCGCGCGCGCTCACCACCGCGCGCAGCGGCGGCTACTGGTTCATGCTCGAGCCGCTCCTGATGTCGAAGACGGTGTTCGACCGCCTGCACAAGGACCAGCAGGCGGCGATCATGGCCGTCGGCGCCGACCTGGAAAAGTTCGCGCTGCGCATGGCGCAGAACGACGACGCGGCGGTGGCCAATGTGTATTCACGCGCCGGCGCGCGCGTGGTCGACATGGATGGCGAGACGCTGCGCAAGTGGCAGGACATGGCGCGCACCACGGCCTGGGCCAGCTTCGCCGCGCGCAACGAGAATTGCGCACGGCTGCTGGCGCTGGCCGAGAAGTCGATCGCGGCCTTGTAAAAAAAGCGCGGCTTGCGCCGTAATGCTGTTTAGTTAAGCGGATTGTGGCGCATTTCAGCTAGGACCACCCGTTGTCGTGAAATGCGAGTTGCGCGATATGTAGGGGGACTCCCGAGTCCACGGCCCTTTTTTATGCCAATCGAGATGCACCACATCGCCTGGGAGCGCGAACATACGCGCTTCTTCCAGCGTGGAGGAGTGTAACGGCGCACGACCGTGGACTCGGGAGTCCACCCTACGATTATCGAAACGCGAGCGCTGCGGCTAGGCGCAGCAGGGAGACGATTCGCGTCCGCTTAACTGAACGGCATCACGGCGCGCGCCGCCCTTTTCGTTCGGGGCTGCTACCCACCGGTCACCGGCGGGAAGAACGCCACTTCCCCACCCTCTTTCACCTCAGTCTCAGGCCCACACATGACGTGATTGAACGCCATGCGCAGCGCACGGTCCTGGCCGAGCGCCGCTTCCCACGCGCCGCCGCGGGCGACCAGGCAGGCACGTACGCCGCCCACGGTCGTTACTTCCGAAGGGAGCTCGATCCGTTCGCTCGCAAGCCCAAGGGCTTCGCGCACGGACGCAAAAAATTTCAGTTCGATGTGCATGGGGTCAGTGCTGGAGTTCGGCGAACGGGATGAAGCGCACGATATCGCCTTCGTTGATGATGCGTCCCGGCGGGTTGTCGATCAGGCCGTCGCCCCAGACGGTGGAGGTGAGCACGCCGGAACCCTGGTTCGGGAACAGGTCGAGGCCGCCGCCGGCGTTCACGCGCGCACGCAGGAATTCATTGCGGCGGTCGGCCTTGGGCAGCCTGAAGTCGGCGCGCAGCATCCAGGCGCGCGGCTCGACCGGACCGGTCACGCCCTGCAGGCGCAGGATGAAGGGGCGCACGAACAGCAGGAAGGTGACGAAGCTCGAGACGGGATTGCCCGGCAGCCCGAGGAAGAACGCCGTATCCGTGCCTTCCTTGCGCACCTCGCCAAAGGCCAGCGGCTTGCCCGGCTTAACGGCGATCTGCCACATGTTCAGCCGTCCTTCGGCCTCCACCGCCGGCTTGATGTGGTCTTCCTCGCCCACCGAGACGCCGCCCGAAGTGATGATCAGGTCGTTCTCGCGCGCCGCTTCGCGCAAGGTGGCGCGCGTGGCGTCGAGCGTATCGGGCACGATGCCGAAATCGTTGACC
This sequence comes from Massilia sp. CFBP 13721, assembly GCF_014842025.1. Taxonomy (GTDB): domain Bacteria; phylum Pseudomonadota; class Gammaproteobacteria; order Burkholderiales; family Burkholderiaceae_D; genus Telluria. The sequence continues at coordinate 25,717 of NZ_JACYUY010000020.1, read as the reverse complement.
ACGCAGCCGAAATTCTCCAGCAGCGCGCGCAGCGTAAACCGGTTCGAGTTGTAGATCGCGCCCGGCGCCAGCACCCCGCCCGGCGCTTCGCCCGGCATGGTCAGCTCGTCGCCGGTAAAGAACACGGCCACGCGCAGGCGCCGCCGTACCGGCAGGCTGGCCAGCCCGACGGAGGCCGCCAGGCCGAGTTCCTGGCTGCGCAGGCGCGTGCCCGCTGCCAGGATGGTGGCGCCGGCCGCGATGTCCTCGCCGGTGCGGCGGATCCATTCGCCGCTGACTGGCGTGTGGCGGATGGTGACCATCTCGCCGGCCGCATTGTTCCCGACTTCGCACTGCTCCTGCATCACGACCGCGTCGGCGCCGGCCGGGATCATGGCGCCGGTGAAGATGCGCGCCGCCGTGCCGGGTTCGAGCGCCGCGCCGACCTGGCCGGCCGGAATGCGCTGGGCCACGCGCAGCACCGCGCCGCCGTTTACGCAATCGGCGGCGCGCACGGCGTAGCCATCCATCGAGGTATTGTCGGCCGAGGGCACGTCGATGGTCGACGCCTGGTCGCGCGCCAGCACGCGGCCGTTGGCGTCCAGCGTCGCCACCTGTTCGATCTCCTGGACCGGACGCGCAGCCTGCAACAGCGTGTCGAGCGCTTCGCGCACCGTCAGCAGCGGGCGCGGCGCCGGCTTCTCGTTGGCAGTCGTCATGATCACAGTCCCGTGTGCGCGGCGATGAAGGTCTTCATCTCGTCGACGTTCGGGCGCATCAGGACGAACTTCTGCGGCAGCGACTCGATGTCCTCGAAGCCGGCCGGACGTTCGGCGTCGGCACCCAGCGCTTCGAGGATGGTCTCGTTGAACTTCGCGGCCAGCGCGGTCTCCAGCACGATCATCGGCACGCCCGGCGTCATGTGCTCGCGCGCGACCTTGATGCCGTCGGCGGTGTGGGTGTCGATGGTGATGCCGTAGTCGTCGGCCATCATGCGGATCGTCGCCAGGCGGTCGGCGTGCGTCGACTTGCCGGAGACGAAACCGTATTCGCCGACGCGCTTGAATTCGTCGCCGTCGGCGCCCGGGCCGCCGGACAGGTCGAAGCCGCCGTGGGTCTCGACCTTGCGGAACAGCGCATGGGTGCGCTCGCTGTCGCGCCCGACCAGGTCGTAGACGAAGCGCTCGAAGTTCGAGGCCTTGGAGATGTCCATCGACGGGCTGCTGGTGTGGAAGGTCTCGCTGGACTTGCGCACGCGGTAGACGCCACTGCGGAAGAATTCGTCGAGCACGTCGTTCTCGTTGGTGGCGACCACCAGCTTGTCGATCGGCAGGCCCATCATGCGCGCGATATGGCCGGCGCAGACGTTGCCGAAGTTCCCCGACGGGACGGTGAACGACACCTTCTGCTCGTTGCTGGTAGTGGCCGCGAGGTAGCCGCGGAAGTAGTAGACCACCTGCGCCACCACGCGCGCCCAGTTGATCGAGTTGACGGTGCCGATCTTGTGGCGCGCCTTGAACGACAGGTCGTTCGACACCGCCTTGACCATGTCCTGGCAGTCGTCGAACACGCCTTCGACGGCGATGTTGACGATGTTCGGGTCCTGCAGGCTGAACATCTGCGCGGTCTGGAAGGCGCTCATCTTGCCGTTCGGGGAGAGCATGAACACGCGCACGCCGCGCTTGCCGCGCATCGCGTATTCGGCGGCGCTGCCGGTGTCGCCCGAGGTGGCGCCGAAGATGTTGAGTTCATCGTCGTTCTTCGCCAGCGCGTATTCGAACAGGTTGCCGAGCAATTGCATCGCCATGTCTTTAAAAGCGAGCGTGGGGCCGTTCGACAGGGCTTGCAGCACGAGCTTGCGGCCACCTTCCTCTTCCAGCGTGCGCAGCGGCGTGATCTCGGCCGCCGATTCGCCGGCGCGCGCATTGCGGTAGACCGCAGGCGTATAGGTCCTGGCGGTGAGCGCCTTCAGGTCGGCATCCGGGATGTCGGTCGCGAATTTGCGCAGGACTTCGTAGGCCAGTTCGGCGTACGAGAGCGTGCGCCAGGCATTGAGCTCCTCGCCCGTCACCTGCGGATACTCGGCCGGCAGGAACAGGCCGCCGTCGGGGGCGAGGCCGCCGAGCAGGATGGAAGCGAAGGTCTCGGGATTGCGGGAAGCGGAGGCGCTGGTCGCGCGGGTAGACACGTATTGCATGTTTTGGATGATCCGGTTGGCTCGCGTTGATCTTTTATTATAGTGCGAGGCGGAGAATCCTGTGTGCGGACGGGTTTGGATGGCGTCGGCCGGGCGCCAATGTTCGATTTGCACGGGTCCGTCACGCGGGCATGCCCGCCCTACGGTGCACCGCGGTCTCGACAAACATCGTGGCGGGCATGGCGTCGTCCGGGGGCCATTTTTCGACGTGGACGCGCATGTAAGGCGGGCATGCCCGCCCTACGGTGCACGACGGTCTCGACAAACATCGTGGCGAGCATGGCGGCGTCCGGGGGCCAGTTTTCGGTGCACCGCGGTCTCGACAAACATCGTGGCGGGCATGGCTCGTCCGGGCGCCATTTTTCGACGTGGACGCGCACGTAAGGCGGGCATGCCCGCCGGTGCGTGCGGTCGAATACCACAACGCCGATTTACATCAGGAGCGCTGGAAAACCGGTCAACAAGCCGCGTGATTCACCGTCACCACATGAATCGCCAAGCCACCGAGCGAGGTCTCCTTGTACTTCACCTGCATGTCCGCCCCGGTCTGGCGCATCGTCTCGATCACGTTGTCGAGACTGACGAAATGGGTGCCGTCGCCTTTCAACGCCAGCGAAGCGGCGGTGATCGCCTTGATCGCCCCCATGCCGTTGCGCTCGATGCAGGGAATCTGCACCAGGCCGCCGATCGGGTCGCAGGTCATGCCGAGGTGGTGTTCGATGCCGATTTCGGCGGCGTTCTCGATGCGTTCGTTGGAGCCGCCCAATGCCGCCACCAGGCCCGCCGCCGCCATCGCGCAGGCGACGCCGACCTCGCCCTGGCAGCCGACTTCGGCGCCCGAGATCGAGGCGTTCTTCTTGCACAGCATGCCGATTGCGGCGGAAGTCAGCAGGAAGTCGCGGATGCCCTTCACCGCATCCGTCGGACGGCAGTCCTCGGCGTAGTAGCGCAGCACCGCCGGAATGATGCCGGCCGCGCCGTTGGTCGGCGCCGTCACCACGCGCCCGCCGGCGGCGTTTTCCTCGTTGACCGCCATCGCGTACAACGTCACCTGGTGGGTCGCATCGTGCGGCAGTTCGTTGACGCGCTTGCCCTCGACGCAGTGCGCCTGCTTCCACAGCGTGGCGGCGCGGCGCTTGACGTTGAGGCCACCCGGCAGCTGGCCGTGCGTGACCAGGCCGTGGTCGATACAGTCGCGCATGGTGGTCCAGATGCGGTCCAGGCCGGCGTCGAGTTCCGCTTCGCTCATGCGCACCAATTCGTTCGCACGCAGCATGTGCGGGATCGACAGACCGTGCGCGCGGCCGTGTTCCAGCAACTCGGCCATCGTCCCGAACGGGAATGGCACCTGTACGCCGCTCGGCTCCACCGGACGCTGCGCTTCGCCGGCGGCGGTGATGAAGCCGCCGCCGACCGAATAAAAGATGCGTTCGATGACGCTGCCGTCCTTCAGCTGCAGCACGAAGCGCATGCCGTTCGGGTGCTCGGGCAGGGTCGATTGCTTGTGCCAGACCAGACCTGTTCGCATCGAGAACGGCACTTCTTTCGTCCCCAGCAGGCGCAGCACGCCGTCGAGTTCCGCTTCGGCCAGCTTGTCCTCGACCGTGTCCGGATCGATGTCTTGCGGGGTCTCGCCCATCAGGCCAAGGATGACCGCCTTGTCGGTGGCGTGGCCGACGCCGGTCAGCGCCAGCGACCCGTACAAATGGGCCTCGACGCCGACCGCATCAATCAGCGGCCCGCATTCGAGCAGGAAGCGGCGCGCCGCCACCATCGGCCCGACGGTGTGCGAACTCGAAGGGCCGATACCGATCTTGAACAGATCGAAAACGCTCATATCCATGTCTGGACTATCTCCGTGATTATTATTATTTTATTTAGTTAAGCAGTGGCGCCGACGTCGATATTCTCGAGCATGCTGGCCACCATCTCTTCGATACCGACCGTGGCTTTCCAGCCCCAGTCGGAGGTCGCGCGGCTGTCGTCCAGGCTCTTCGGCCAGGTATCGGCAATCGCCTGGCGGCTGTCCGGCTTGTAGGCGATCTCGAATGCCGGCACGGCCTTGCGGATCGCGCCCGCCAGTTCGCGCGGGTTGAACGAGACGCCGGCGACGTTGTACGAGGAGCGGATCGCCACCTTCCCGGCGGGTGCGTCCATCAGCTCGATCGTGGCGCGGATCGCGTCCGGCATGTAGATCATCGGCAGCGTGGTCTCGGGACCGAGGAAGCACTCGTAGGTCTCGCCCTTGAGCGCCGCGTGGAAGATCGCGATCGCGTAGTCGGTGGTGCCGCCGCCCGGAGGCGATTTAAAACTGATAATGCCCGGGTAGCGGATGCTGCGCACGTCCACGCCGTACTTGGTGTGGTAGTACTCGCACAGGCGCTCGCCGGCCAGTTTGCTGATGCCGTAGATCGTGGTCGGGTCCATCACCGTGTACTGCGCAGTGTTTTCCGCCGGGGTGTTGGGGCCGAAGGCGGCGATCGAGGATGGCCAGAACACCTTCAGGGGTTTGCCCGCCTCGCCGCGCGCGCGCGCCACTTCCAGGATGTTCAGCAAGCCATCCATGTTCAGCGTCCAGGCTTTCAGCGGCGCCTGTTCGCCGGTGGCCGACAGCAGCGCGGCCAGCTGGTAGACCTGGGTCGCACCCTCTTCCTCGACCAGCGCCATCAGGCGGTCCTTGTCCAACACGTCGAGCTGGGCATAGCGCGCCGCGCCGTACACGTTGTGGGCGCCGATGTCGGTGGCGAGGACGTTGGCGGCGCCGTGCTGCTCCGCCAAGGCCGAGACCAGCTCGCTGCCAATCTGGCCATTGGCGCCGATGATGAGGATGCGTTCCATAAGTATTCCTAAACTAAAACCGTATTGATTAATTATTCTTAATTATTTACTTAATAATGCCGAGTTCGCGGCCGGCCTGCTCGAAGGCTTTCAGCACGGTCTCGAGCTGTTCGCGGGTATGCGCCGCCGACAGCTGGACGCGCACGCGCGCCTGCCCCATCGGCACCACCGGATAGAAGAAGCCCGACAGCAGCACGCCCAGTTCGAACATGCGCGCCGCGAATTTCTGCGCCACCGGCGCGTCGAACAGCATCACCGGCACCACCGGGTGCGTGCCCGGCTTGATGGTAAAGCCGATGCGCTCGATCTCGGCGCGGAAGAAGGCGGTGTTTTCGTGCAGGCGGTCGCGCAGCTCGGTCGACTTCGAGATCCGCTCCAGCACCGACAGCGAAGCGCCGGCGATCATCGGCGCCAAGGTGTTCGAGAACAGGTATGGACGCGACTTCTGGCGCAGGGTTTCGATGACTTCCTTGCGGCCCGAAGTAAAGCCGCCCATCGCGCCGCCCAGGGCTTTACCGAGTGTGCCGGTGATGATGTCGATGCGGCCCATGACGCCGCAGTGTTCGTGCGTGCCGCGCCCGGTCGCGCCCATGAAGCCGGAGGCGTGCGATTCGTCGATCAGCGTGAGCGCGCCGTACTTGTCGGCCAGGTCGCAGATTTTATCCAGCTGGGCGATGGTGCCGTCCATCGAAAAGGCGCCGTCGGTGACGATCACCTTGTGGCGCTTGCCGGCGGCCGTGGCGGCCTGCAGCTGCGCTTCCAGGTCGGCCATGTCGTTGTTGGCGTAGCGGTAGCGCGCGGCCTTGCACAGGCGGATGCCGTCGATGATCGAGGCGTGGTTGAGCGCGTCCGAGATGATGGCGTCGCTCTCGTCGAACAGCGGTTCGAACACGCCGCCATTGGCGTCGAACGCGGCCGCGTACAGGATGGTGTCTTCGGTACCGAGGAATTCGGACAGCTTGCGTTCGAGTTCCTTGTGTACGGTCTGGGTGCCGCAAATGAAGCGCACCGAGGACAGGCCATAGCCGTACTTCTGCAGGGCTTCTTCCGCCGCCTTTTGCGTTTCCAGGTCGCCCGACAGGCCGAGGTAGTTATTCGCGCACATGTTGATCAGGGTGCGGCCGTCTTCGGACTGCACCACCGCGCCCTGGCGCGAGGCGAGCACGCGCTCCGGCTTGAACAGGCCCTGGTCGCGCAGGGTGGACAGGTTCTGCTGCAGACCGCGGTAAAAGCTGTTTTTGGCTTGCTCGCTCATGTGATGACCTCGTCGTTGATGCCGGCTTGACCGGCGATTGGACTATGCTGTACCGTGGCTTCGTCGCTGTACGTATTCGCCAGCGCGTCGTTTTTTCGGTATCTCGAACTGAAATTCAATATAATGGATATTACGCCGACCTGTTGAACTTGGCAAGGTGCGGCGCTCCTCCAATACTTAGACGTCCCTGAAGATGAAAACCCTGGTCACGACCAACAACGCCCCGCCCGAAGTCGGCGCCACCCTGCAGCGCCTGCGCCTGGCGCGCGGCCTCACGCTGGAAGACCTGTCGCGCATCGCCGGCGTGTCGAAATCGATGCTGTCGCAGATCGAGCGCGAAAAGGCGAATCCTACCATCGCCATCACCTGGCGTCTCGCCAACGCGCTGGGCGTGCAGATCGGCGAACTGCTGGCCTCGGAAACGCGCGACGTCGAGTCGATCCGGGTGCTCGATGCCCACGAGACCCCGACCCTGCCCGGCACGCACGCCGGCTATACGCTGCGCATCCTGGGGCCGATGGAACTGGCCGGTCAGTACGAATGGTATGAACTGACGCTGGCGCCGGGCGGTGAACTGGCGTCGCAGGCGCATGATCCGGGAACCAGGGAGCACATGACCGTCATTAACGGGACGCTCGAGGTGGAGGTAGGCACGTCCAAGCGCAAAGTGAAAGCCGGCGGGACGGCGCGCTATCCGGCGGACCAGGACCATGTGGTGCGCAATACAGGGAAGACCGAGGCCAAGGCGTTGTTGGTGGTGGTGCATCGGTAAGAATGCGCCTCTGGTCAAACATTTGTTTTTTTTGAATTAAACAAATGTTTGGGCGCATGNATGCCCGCCATACCGTGTTTGATCGACGCCCATCTAAAGCCCGCTGACAAATTCAAGATATATTTTCATAACACTGCATCCAAATCCCGTTCGCCATCGTAGTAAGGATATCAACACCACCGCGCCCCGCGCCTGAGCTTGATTTCCGACTGCACAGCATGTGCCAACTTTTCAAGGATGCAGACCATGAACACGACCCGTTTCCCTCGACTGATCCTCGCCTCCTCCATCGCGCTCGCCCTCGCCGCCTGCGGCGGCAGCGACCATGACGACGATGCACCAGCCCCGGCGCCGAACCCGCCAACGATGACCGCCGGCGACGTGTTCGCCATCACCGTCAGCAACAAACTGATCTCGTTCAACCGCGACGCGCCCGCCACCATCCGCACCAACGTCGCCGTCACCGGCCTGCAGAGCGGCGAAAACCTGCACGGCATCGACATGCGCCCGGCCGACGGCCTGTTGTACGCGCTCGGCAGCAGCGGCCGCATCTACACCATCAATACGACCACCGGCGCGGCCAGCGTCAAGTCGACCCTGGCGGCCGACGCCACCGACACCACGCTGCCGTATACCGCCCTGAGCGGGACCGATTTCGGCGTCGACTTCAATCCGGCTGCCGACCGCCTGCGCGTGGTCAGCAATACCGGCCAGAGCCTGCGCATCAACGTCGATACCGGCGCGACGACGACCGACGGCGCCATCAACGGCGGCGCCGCGAATGCCGCCGTCACCGCCTCGGCATATACCAATTCGTTCGCCGGCACCGCGACGACGACCCTGTATGCGCTCGACACCGCCAACGACACCCTGTACGTGCAGAACCCACCGAACAACGGCACCCTGAGCACGCCGGTGGCGCTGGGCGTGGACGCGGGTGCGGTCAACGGCATGGACATCGACGCCCGCAGCAACATGGCGTATGCGGTGCTCACCGTCGGCGGCGCGCGCAACCTGTACACGATCAACCTGGCGGCCACCAGTGCGCCCGCAACCAGCGTCGGCGCGCTCGGCATCAATGAAGATATCCGCGGCATCGCCCTGCGCGCGGTGCAGGCGCCGGTTGCCTACGGCCTGACCGACGACGCGCGCCTGCTGCGCTTCAAGCCGGCGACGCCGAACACGATCGACGCCACGGTGGCGCTGACCGGCATGGCCGCCGGCGAGACCCTGCTCGGGATCGACTTCCGCCCGAAAGACGGCCTGCTGTACGGGATCACCTCGAACGCGCGCATCGTCACCATCGATCCGGCCAGCGGCGCGGCCACGGTCAAGGCCACATTGTCGGCCGACGCCACCGACACCACGGCGCCCTACGCCGGGGTCATCGGCACGTCCTTCGTGGTCGACTTCAACCCGGCCGCCGACCGCCTGCGCGTGATCGGCGACACCGGACAGAACCTGCGCATCAACGTCGACACCGGCGCCACCACCACCGACGGCGCCATCAACCGCGCCGGCTTCGCACCGGTGGTGAGCGCCGGCGCCTACACCAACAGCTTCGCCGGCGCCACGGCCACCACGCTGTACGACGTCGACCGCACGACCAGCAGCCTGGCGATCCAGAACCCGCCGAACGACGGCACCCTGGCGCTTGTGGGACCGCTGGGCGTGACGGTGGCCGGCAGCGGCGCCATGGACATCGCCGGCGGCGCCAACGGCCTGGTGCTGGCCGCACTGCGCACGGGTGCGACCGGACCATCGTCGCTGTACCGGGTCGACCTGGCGACGGGTGCGGCCACGTTGGTCAACGGCACCGGCTCGCCGGGGACGTCGGCAATCGGCAACGGCCAGGTGGGGTTGCGCGACATGGCCATCCTGATCGCACCATGAGAAAAGCCGGGCTTGCCGCATGCTTGGTGGGCCCGGCTTCGGTTGCGCAGCGCGCTCGCTGCTATGTAGGGTGGACTCCCGAGTCCACGCGTTACATGCGTCTCACGTATCGGCGATGGTAATTGTTCGCTCGCACGGTATCGTCGGGCTATAAACGATTGCCATAGCGCCATCAGATGATTCACGAGCGGGCATTCGCACCTACCGCTAAAAGCGTGCGTACGTAACGCGTGGACTCGGGAGTCCACCCTACGTTACTAATCGCGCCACAAAAAAAAGCCGGGCTCCCGCGTACACGGTGAGTCCGGCTTGAACATTGCGGCAATCCTTTACAGCATCTGCACGGCGCGGCCGATGTAGAGAATCGGTCCGGTCGGGCGGCCGATCGGCGAGCCGCTCTTCGGTTCCAGCGTGATCTCGAACAGCTGGTTCGGCTGCAGCGGCGGCAGCTTGGCCAGCGAGACGGCAGCCGTCTGGGCGGGCTGCACCAGGCCCAGCGAGACCGGTCCCTTCCAGCCGTCGGCCTTGGTCCAGAATTGCAGCGAGCGGTCCGCCGGCACTTGCGTCGTGCCCAGCGGAACCAGCTTGAGTTCGCCGCGCGCATCGGCCTGCACGATCCAGCCGGGCGCCATGTTGCCTGGCGCGGCCAGCACCACCATGTAGCGCGGCGCAGGCGCTGGTCCTGGCGCCTGCAGGCGCGGCACGACCGCGACCATCGCGGCGGCCGCGAAACCGGCGGCGGCCAGCGAACGCCAGAAATTCAGGCTGTCCCACCAGCGCTGCGCTGAAGGTAAGGCCGCGGGTGCAGGCTTGCGCACGGCGGCGAGCGAGGCTTCCACCCGCGCCCACAGTTGCGGCGAGGGTTCGGCCGGTTCGGCCAGGCTGCTCAGGGGCTGCAGGCGCGCTTCCCAGGCCTGCACGGCCGCGCGCAAGGCGGCGTCAATCGCCAGCGCCTGCTCGACGCGGCGGCGTTCGGCCAGCGCCAGCGTGCCGAGCACGTATTCGCCGGCCAGGTCATTCATGTCATCGGTATTGTCGTCGGCGTGGCTCATCCCATGCACTCCTTCAGCGCGCTCAGCCCGCGCTTGATCCAGGCCTTGATGGTGCCCAGCGGCGACTGCATGCGCGCGGCGATTTCGGCATGCGAGCAGCCGTCGACGTAGGCATACAGGATGCTGTCGCGTTTCGCCGCATCGAGCCCGACCAGGCAATCGTGCAGGCGTCCCAGGTCCTGGCGCCGCTCGAAGGCGTCGGCCAGGCTGTGGTCAGCGGCGGCGTCGAGGACGTCCAGCGCTTCCTCGTCGGCCTGCACTTCGCGCCCGCTGCCGCGGGCGACGTCGAGCGCCTGGTGGCGCACGACGCTGTAGATCCAGCCACGGGCGGCGCCGCGCTGGGGATCGAAACTGCGGGCGCGGGTCCAGATGGCGAGAAAGGCGTCGTGCAGCACGTCTTCGGCCACCTGGCGCCGGCGCACGATGCGCAGCGCCACGCCCAGCAGGCGCGCACCTTCGCGGTCGTAGATGTTGCGCAGGGCGCGCTGGTCGCCGCGTGCGCAGGCCGCCAGGGCGGCCTCGTAATCGAATTCAACCGGCGCATTCATGGGCGACGCTTTCATGGTGAACCATCGAGGGCCACCTTGCGGCGGCCCTGGTGCGACCATGCCGGCATGCCCGAAGGCGGCCGGCGTAGTGTCGCCATACACTCCTTACATCTTCAGCGCGCGGGTCAGGAAGCCCCAACGGTCCGCCACTTCCTCGATCTGCTTCGCGGTCGGCTTGCCGGCGCCGTGGCCGGCCTTGGTGTCGATGCGGATCAGGATCGGGTTGCAGCCCGCTTGCGCGGCCTGGGCGGTGGCGGCGAACTTGAAGCTGTGCGCCGGGACCACGCGGTCGTCGTGGTCGGCCGTGGTGATCATCGTCGCCGGATAAGCAGTGCCGGGCTTGACGTTATGCAGCGGCGAGTACTTCACCAGCGCCTTGAACTGGTCCGGATTGTCGGCCGAGCCGTAGTCCGAGGTCCAGGCCCAGCCAATGGTGAACTTGTGGAAGCGCAGCATGTCGAGCACGCCGACCATCGGGATCGCCGCGCCGAACAGGTCCGGACGCTGGGTCATCGCCGCGCCGACCAGCAGGCCGCCGTTGCTGCCGCCGCCGATCGCCAGCTTGCTTGGCGAGGTCACCTTGTTATCGACCAGCCACTGCGCCGCGCCGATGAAGTCGTCGAACACGTTCTGCTTTTGCAGCTTGGTGCCGGCCTGGTGCCAGGATTCGCCGTATTCGCCGCCGCCGCGCAGGTTGGCCACGACATAGACGCCGCCCATTTCCATCCACGCCAGGTTGGCCGGCGAGAAGCCCGGGGTCATCGAGATGTTGAAGCCGCCGTAGCCGTACAGGTAGGTCGGGTTACTGCCATCCAGTTTGATGCCCTTCTTCGAGACGATGAACATCGGCACCTTGGTACCGTCGCGGCTGGTGAAGAATTGCTGGCGCGTTTCGTAGGCGTTCGGGTCGAAATCGACCTTCGGCTGGCGGAACACGCTGGTCTTGCCGCTCTTCATGTCCATGCGGTAGATCGTGGTCGGCGTGGTGAAGCCGGTGAACGAGAAGAAGGTCTCGCTGTCGCTGCGCTTGCCGGTGAAGCCCGAGACCGAACCGATGCCTGGCAAGGCGATTTCGCGCACCAGCTTGCCGTTCAGGTCCGACACGCGCACGACGCTGCGCGCATCCTTCAGGTATTCCGTCACCAGGCGATTGCCGATGATGTGGGCGTTCGCCAGCGTGTCCTGCGATTCCTTGACGACCTCTTTCCAGTTCGACTCGGCCGGCTTGGTGACGTCGATGGCGACGATGCGCTGGCGCGGGGCCTTGCGGTCGGTGCTGAAATAGAAGGTCGAGCCGACGTTGTCGATGAAGTCGTAGGCGGCTTCGAAATTGTCGACCAGCGGCACGACTTTCGAGTCGGGTTTGGACAGGTCCTTGATGAAGACGCGGTACTTGTGGGCGGTGCCCTTGGTCGCCGTGATCAGCAGGTACTTGCCGTCGTCGGTGGTCTGGGCGCGGAAGCCCCATTCCTTTTCGTCCGGGCGGTCGTAGACCAGCACGTCGTCGCTTTGCGGGGTGCCGATCTTGTGGAAGTACAGCTTCTGGAAGTAGTTGATGCCGGCCAGCTTGGCCGCTTCTTCCGGTTCGTCATAGCGGCTATAGAAGAAGCCCTTGCCATCCTTCGTCCACGCGGTCTGCGAGAACTTGACCCACTTGATGTGGTCCTCGAGATCCTTGCCGGTTTCGATATCGCGCACCTTCCACTCGTTCCAGTCCGAACCCGAGGCGGCGGTGCCATAGGCCATCAGCTTGCCGTCGGGGCTGACCTCGACGCCGGCCAGGGCGACGGTGCCGTCAGCCGCCAGCGTGTTGGGGTCGAGCAGCATGCGCGGCGTGTCGCCCAGGTTCTTCATCGTGTACAGCACCGACTGGTTCTGCAAACCGTCGTTGCGGCTGTAGAAATAGCGGCCGCCTTCTTTCGACGGCACTGAATAGCGTTCGTAGTTCCACAGCTTGGTCAGGCGCTGCTGGATCGCTGCGCGCTGCGGGATCCCGGCGAGATAGGCCTGGGTCACGGCGTTCTGGGCATCGACCCATTGTTTGGTCTCGGCGCTGTTCGCGTCTTCCAGCCAGCGGTACGGGTCGGCGATGGCGGTGCCGTGGTAGTTGTCGGTCTGGACTCCCTTGGCGGTGACCGGGTAGGTCACTGCGGATCCGGCTGCGCAGGCGGCCGGTTCGGCCGCGGCGGATACGCCAAACGCCATCATCAGGGCGACGGCGAGCGTTGCATGTCTCATGTGCATAGGTTCTCGGAACGGTAGAAGGCGAAATGTGCCGAGGGGCATCATAGCGCGAAACTCGGCAGGAAGGGAACGCGTGGTGTGGGGTACGTGTGTAGGTCGGCCGTAGGGTGGTCGGCTCCACCGGAAACGATGCATGGTCGCGCCGCGTGCGCCGCCCACGCGTTCAACGCACGCATGAAACGACGCGACATCAAACGACGCGAGGTTTCCCAAGCCGGTTGTACGCGTGGGCGGCGTTACAGCCGCGTCGATGCAAGTACCCGGGTGGAGCCGACCACCCTACCCCTGGCGCCGCGCGACGACGTCGCGATGACTCATCTGCCACTTGTGCTGCAAGTCGAGCGCCCTGCCGATTTCCGCCGGGCTCAGGCGCCGGGCGACGATGGTCTTGTTGACGTTGGCGGCGCTGTCGCCGCCCTCGGCCGCCAGCAGCATCCACATGTAGGCGCGCACCGGGTCGCGCGCGACACCCAGGCCGCTGCCGACCATGCCTCCCAGGTTGTACTGGGCCAGCGCGTGGCCCTGCTCGGCGGCCTGCTCGTACCAGTAGACGGCGCGCGCGTCGTCCTGGGCCACGCCCTGGCCGCTGGCGTACATCACGCCCAGGTTGTTCTGGGCGCTGGCGTCGCCCTGGTCGGCCGCCAGCCGGTACCAGTAGGCGGCGCGCGCTTCGTCCTTCTCGACGCCCTGGCCGTTGGCGTAGATGACGCCGAGGTTGAACTGGGCGTTGGGCGCGCCCTGTTCGGCGGCGCGGCGGTACCAGTCGAAGGCGCGCGCCGGGTCGCGCTCGGTGCCGCGCCCGTGCGCGTACATGTTGGCCAGGTTGTATTGCGCCGCCATATGGCCGGCGCCGGCGGCGCGCGTGTACCACTCGAGCGCACGCGCCTCGTCGCGCTCGACGCCGCCGCCGTTGACGCACAGGGTGGCGAAGCGGAACTGGGCTTCGCGGTCGCCGTGCTCGGCGGCGCGCTGGAGCCAGGCGGCGGCGCGGCGCAGGTCGAGGCGCACGCCCCTGCCCTCGGCGTAGGCGATGCCGAGCTCGCGCTGGGCGCCGCGATCTCCCGCGGCGGCAGCCTTGCGGAACCAGTACAGCGCCTGGCTGGCGCTGGCTTCGACGCCCTGCCCCTGCTGGTACATCAGCCCCAGGTTCAGCTGGGCCGGCGCCTCGCCCTGCAGGGCCGCCTTGCGGAACCAGGCCATGGCGAGCGGATAATTGACGGCCGCGCCGAGTCCCTCGAGATAGCATTCGCCGAGCTGGTTCTGGGCGCCCGCCATGCCCTGCTCGGCCGCGCGGTAATACCAGGACAGCGCGCGCTCCGGGTCGATCGCCATGCCGCGGCCCTGGCGGCACATGTGGCCGAGGTTTTGCTGGGCCGAGGCGTCGCCCTGCTCGGCGGCGCGGCGGAACCAGCGCGCGGCCTCGTGGTCGCAGCGGTCGACCCCGCGCCCGTGGTAATACATGGCGCCGAGATGGTTCTGGGCGAAGGCCAGCCCCTGCACGGCCGCCAGGCGCAGCCAGCGCACGGCGGCGGCGTCGTCGCGCTCGACGCCGTTGCCCTTCTTGTACATCAGGCCGAGGTTGAACTGGGCGTAGGCATTGCCGCGCTCGGCCGCCTCGCGGAACCACAGATAGTTCTGGTGGCTCTCGTTCTGGAGCTTCTGGTGGTTCATGCTGGATCCCCGGTGCCGATTGGACGAATGCCGCGTTCGGTTAGCGCCTGCAGGCGCACGCAAAGGCAGGCGGCCTCATATGTATTAACAAAATTTTAACGAGGGCCACCCGTTACGGGTTTGACCGGGCACAATCGTGCCGGCGCGCGGCCAAGAAAAAACCCGCCGGGCGCGAAGCGCGGCGGGCTTGAAGCGAGCTCGGCTGGACGCCTGAAGCGGGGCTCAGGACAGCGCCGAGCGGTTCGGCCCGAGCGCGTATACCAGCATCGCCAGCAGTGCCAGGCACCAGACGATCAGCGCGCCCGACGGCAGGTCGAGCACGGTCGACAGCACCAGGCCGGCCGCATAGCCGCCGACCCCGACCAGGTAGGCCACCGGCAGCTTGCGCGCGTCGCGGTAATGGCGCACCGCCAGGCTCGGCACGATCAGGCTGGCGAACACCAGGTAGACGCCGACCAGCTGTACCGAAGCGGTCACGGCCAGCGCGAACACGAGATAGAAGCCGAGCCGCCCGAGGCGGTTGCGGAACAGCGCCAGCAGCGCCAGGATCAGCACCGCGCCCAGCGCCGGCATGATCAGCTGGTCGTAACTGACCCACAGGATCTGTCCCGCAAGCAGGTCCTGCAAGTGCTCGCCGCCGTGCGGATTGTGCGCCAACAGCAGCAGGCCGGCCGTGGCGGCGAGCACGAACAGCACGCCGATCTGCGCCTCCTGCACATCGGGCCAGCGCCGTTCGGTCCAGGTCAGCAGCAAGGCGCCGAGCACGGCGGCGACACCGGCGGCGACCTGGATGGTCCAGCCGTGCGGGTCGAAGTCGAGCGCGCTGGCGACGATCACGCCCAGCGCCGCGATCTGGGCGATGGCGAGGTCGATGAAGACGATCCCGCGCCGCAGCACCTGGGCGCCGAGCGGGATGTGGGTTGCCAGTACCAGCAGTCCGGCGACAAAGGCCGGCAGCACGATCAGAAAATTAAAGTCGTCGAAGTTCACTTCACTGCTTCCGTCAAACGCTGAACGGTGGTATCGAACAGCGCGAACAAATCGCGGCTCTGCGCGTCCGCGCCTACCGTGTAGGGAATCACGACCGCCGGAATGCCCGCCCGCTGCGACAGCCAGCCCGATGCGCGCTCGTTCTGGTAGGCCGCGCGCAGCACCAGTCTGGCCGGCTGCTTCTGCAGCTGCGCCAGCAACTGACCCAGCTGGGCCGCGCTCGGTTCGACACCGGGCTTCGGTTCGAGCGTGCCGACCTGGCGCATGCCGAGCCAGCCGAGCAGGTATTCCATGTTGCGGTGGTGTTCGACCACGGCCACGCCGCGCAGCGGCGCCGCCTGCGTTTCCCATTTGCGCATCGCCTGCGCCCAGCGTCCGGCGAAGTCGGCCTGGCGCGCGCCGTAGAAGGCGGCGTTGGCGGGGTCGATCGCGGCCAGGCGCTTGGCCAGTTGGGCGCTGACCAGGGCGATGTTGTGCGGGTTCAGGTGCACGTGCGGGTTACCGTAGGCGTGGACGTCGCCCTCGGCGCGGTCAAGTTTCGTCGGAATATCCAGGCGCGGCACGACACTGCCGGCCTCGAAAAAGCCCGGCTGGCCGCGCGCGATTCTTGCGTTGCCCGATTGCTGCACCAGCAGCGGCAGCCAGCCCGCTTCCAGGTCGAGGCCGGTGCACACCAGCAGGTCGGCATTGCGGGTGCGCGCGATCAGGCCCGGGCGCGCTTCGACGCGGTGCGGGTCCTGCAAGGCATTCGTCGCGCTCGAGACGCTGACCTTGTCGCCGGCCAGTTCCTGGGTCAGCGCGGCCCATTCGGGTTCGCAGGTGAGGACGTTGATCGCCGCCTGGGCCGGGGCGGCGATGGCGGCAATGGCCAGCGCGCAGCCGGCCAGCAGTTTGGTAGACAGGGAGTTCATCGTGTTGTCCTCAGAAGGTGTGGCCGGCGTGCGCGCCCAGGCTCATGATGTATTGCAGGAAGAGCTGGTTGTCCGGCTCGCCGGGACGCGCCTCGTCGCGCGCATACTGCAGGCGCAGGCGCGAGAATTCGGACGGGCTCCAGTCGAGCATCACGCTCGAGCGCTTCGGCTTGTAGCTGGCCAGCGCCGGGAAAGCGTCGATGCCCAGCGCGCCATTCTCCACCAGGCCGATGTAGGAACTGCCCGACGACAGGCGGTCGTGGCGCAAGCCGGCGCGCCAGTTGGGCATGAACTGATAAACCCCTTGCAGGTACCAGCCGGACTGGGTGCCGGCATAGCCGTCGGCCAGGTCGCTAGATGCCAGCGTGCCGCTTTCCTTCCTGCGCATGTATTCGCCCTGCAGCTTGAAATTGGTCTGGGTCGGATTGCCGTTCGGCGCCCATTTGTAGACCGCGTCCGCCACCCACATCCTGGCGCGGCCATCGAACACATTGGGCACGCCGCCATCGTCGTATTCCCGCCCCGCCGCCCCGGTGCGCAGGTAGGACACGCCGGCGCGCCAGCTGGCGGAATCGCCAATGTCGTCGCCCGCATGCGCGAACACGCTGGTGGCGTTGAAGCCGTTCTTGTTGCGGTCGTTGCCGGGGAAGCTGCGGCCACTGCCCAACTCGGCGCCGACCTCAAAGAAGGTGTTCAGCGGCGCCAGCCAGCGCGCCTGGATGCCGTCCGGCTTGTACTGGCCACCGAAAAAGGCCTGGTACGCGAGCGGCGCATCGACGAAGTCCCAGGTGTGGCTGTGCTGGCCGTTCAGGTAACCGACGCTCGACAGGAATCGGCCGGCCTTCAGGTTCATGCCGCCGCCCAGTTCGCGGGTACGCACGAAGGCTTCCTCGACTTCCGCTTCGTTCTCGCCGGTGAGCGCAAAGGTCAGCTGGCCGGCGAACATCGGGTCGATGTTGGCCGCCATGGTGAGTTCGGATTCACCCAGGTTGAAGCTGCGGCTGCCCGGGCCGATTTCGCCGTCGGGCGGCATGAAGCCGCCGAAGCGGTAGCTGGCGGGATCGCGCTGCAGGTTGCTGAAGGTGCCGCCCAGGATCAGTGAGATGCTCGGGTTGAAGCTGTTGTCGCCCTGGGCCGGGCGCGCTGCCGGAACTTCCGGCGCTGCGACCACGGGTGCCGCCGCAGCCACGGCCGGCGCCGCCGTCTGCTGCGCACTAACCGCCGCGTTCTGCGCTTCGGCCACGGCCGCCTGCGCCTCTTGTAAACGCTGTTCGAGCGCCTGCAGGCGCGCTTCGTAGGACTGTTTCATCTCGGCGATCTGGGCGCGGATCGCGGCCAGTTCCGGGTTCTCGGCCGCTGCTGCGGACAGGGGCAATGCAAAGGCGGCGGCAAGCGCCACCGACACCAACGTGGGTTTCAACATCGTGTGCTTTCGATCGAATAGAGGACGGACGGCTTTCCGGCAAGGCGCAGGAAGGCCGACTGGTGAGACAGGTCTCTAGACGAAGGAAGGCGGTGCGCGCGAGTGGAAGGCGCAGACGGTGCGCGGTGGCGCCGCGATGGCGGCAAAAGCGCCGGCGCGCTCGGCCTGGAAGTCGAGCGGCACGAACTGGCGCGGGGTGCTGCCGATGGCGGACGCCATCTGGGCAAAGGCGAGGCACTGGCTGCAGCTGCCGTCCTGCGCGACCGAACTGGACAGGTCGCGCTCGGCGTCGAACCCGATGCTGGCCGAGGTACTTGCTGCAAGCGCATGCGCCGGCGCGATCTTGCCGGTCCAGTGCGACATCGCATGCGCGAACGCCATCTGCTGGGACACCAGCAGAAGCAGCGACAGCAGGACGTGAGCAATGGAACGACGCATCATGATGGCGGCATTGTAATGCCGCCACGACAATCAGGTGGCGTTTTTTTCCGCCGCGTATTTACCAAGCCAGGTCGGCACCTTGGCCGCCGACAGCTTGTTGATCGACACCAGCAAGTCCGGCGCCACGCCCTGCAAGCCATACGAGGTGCCGATGTGGCGCCCGATGTGGATCAGCACTTCGGCCGCCACTTCGGCGTCGGCCTCGGCGCGGTGGGCGGCGCTGCGAAAGGCGATGCCGAGCTGGCGCGACAGCGTGCCGAGTTTATAGCTCGGCATGCCCGGGAACATGCGTCGCGACAGCTTGAGCGAGCACACCAGGCCGGCGTGGCCGCACAGGCGTCCCAGGCGTTCGCTCTCGGCCACCAGGAACTTCTCGTCGAAGCTGGCGTTGTGGGCCGACAGGGTATCGCCGCCGATGAAGTCGAGCAGCTCCGGCACGACGGTACGCGCGGGCGGCGCGCCGTCGACCATCTGCTGGGTGATGCCGGTCAGCTGGGTGATGAAGCTCGGAATGCGCGCGCCGCAGTTCACCAGCGACACGTAGCGCTCGGTCACCTGGCCGCCGACGATGCGCAGGGCGGCTACTTCGGTGATGCGGTCGCCCATCGCGGGCGAGAGTCCCGTGGTCTCGAAGTCGAGCATCACGATGGGGCGATCAAATATAGACATGGAAAACCTTTTAGCCGAATTTGCGCTGCGCGTCCAGCGCCAGTCCCGCGCCGATGCTGCCGAACAAGTCGCCCTCGACCTTGCGCGCATCCGGCACCAGGGCGCCGATGCGCTGGCGCAGCAGGCCAACGCCGCTCGAGCCGCCGGTGAAGAACACCGTGTCGACGTCGCCAGGCTTCACACCGGCATCGGCCAGCAGGCGCAGCACGGTGGTATCGATGGCGTCGAGCAGCTGGCCGATGGCGGCCTCGAAGGTCGCGCGTTCGACGCTCAAGCTTTCCGGCGGCGCCAGGCGATCGAGTTCGAGCCGGACCGACGCCGCATCCGACAGCCCGATCTTGGCGCCTTCGACCTGCATCGCCAGCCAGTGGCCGGCGCGCTCCTCGATCAGGTGCTGCAGGCGCGCCAGCTTGGCCGGCTCGCGCGCATCGCGCACCAGGTCGTCGAGCTGGACGATGCTCTTGCGCGTGTAGGCCTGGTTGATCGTGTGCCAGGTGGCGAGATTGAAGTAATAGCTCGACGGGATCTCGGCGCCCGAGCGCAGCGCGCTCCTGTAGCCGAGCAGCGGCATCACCGAGGCCAGGCTCAGGTACTTGTCGAAGTCGGTGCCGCCGATATGGACGCCGCCGGTGGCGAGGATGTCGTCGCGCCGCTCCGGCTTGCCGGCGCGGCCGGGACCCAGGCGCACCAGCGAAAAGTCGGAGGTACCGCCGCCGATGTCGGCGATCAGCACCAGTTCTTCGCGATCGATCTGCGACTCGTAGTCGAAGGCGGCGGCGATCGGCTCGTACTGGAAGGCGACTTCGCGGAAACCGGCGCCGCGCGCGACCGCCAGGAGCGTGTCCTCGGCCAGCTTGTCGGCGGCTGGATTGTCGTCGATGAAGAATACCGGGCGGCCGAACACGGCGTGCTCGAAGCCGCGCCCGGCCTGGCCTTCGGCGCGGCGCTTGACCTCGCCGATGAACTGGGCCAGCAGCACCCGGAACGGCAGCGCGCGGCCGGCCACCTCGGTCTGGCCGTCCATCAGGCTGGTGCCGAGCAGGCTTTTCATCGAGCGCATCAGGCGCCCTTCGTAACCAGCCAGGTAATCGGCCAGCGCGGCGCGGCCATAGCGCACCTCTTCGTCGTCGGCGTTGAAGAACACCACCGATGGCAAGGTAGCCTTGCCGTCCTCGAGGCTCAGCAAGGCGTGTGCGCCCCCGAGTGCCTGTCCTGGCGTGGTGCCTGGCTTGATCCAGCCAACCGTGGAATTCGACGTACCGAAGTCGACGCCGCAAGCGTTCGTCATGTCTGCCTTTCTGTGAAGGGGCGAGATCTTAACAGAAATCAGCTTCCTTGGCGAAGCGCTTTTGCAACCGTTCTGTGGCCGTTGTGCCGCGGTCACGCGCTACTTTCCCAACTACAAGGACGATGCGCGCGGCATGTCCCGACGCCCTCTCCTATAATGAACTTCCCTCCCTGCCCGCCGGCGCGAGACCCCATGGCCCACACCTGGATCCTGAAGCGCAACTGCTCGCTGACCCCGCGCCAGTCGGCCGCCGCCTACCTGCTGCTGTGCACGGGCTCTTTCGGCAGCGCCCTGTTCTTCCTGCTGCAGGGCTTCTGGATCGTGCTCGCCTTCTCCGTGCTCGAGATGGCGGCAGTGGGCTGGGCGCTGCTGCATTACGCACGCCATGCGCTCGACGTCGAACGCATCGCCCTCACCGAGCGCAGCCTGGTGGTCGAACGGGTCGACGCCGGACGGCGCAGCCAGTTCCGCCTCGACCCGGGCCGCACGCGCGTGGCTCCGCCGCTGCCGCGCAAGCGCAAACTGATCCTGCTGGAAGCGCCCGGCACGTGCATCGAGGTCGGCAGCTATGTCTCGGAACCGATCCGCCAGCAAGTGGCACAGGAACTGGCGCGCGCCATGCGCAGCCACCCGGCAAGGCTCCTGTAAAAGACACGCCGAGTGGCGCAATAGGTAGGGTGGACTCCTGAGTCCACGGCCTTTTTCATGCATATCGAGATGCGCCATGTAGCCTGGGAACGCGCACGTACAGGCTTTCCTCAGCGTCGAGGTGTGCGACGAAACGGCCGTGGACGGAGTCCACCCTACGATTAGCTAAACTCAGCCAGTGTAGCCAGATCAGCCAGAATGTTGTCTTCCATGTAAGTTTCTTCTTACAGCCAGGCGGCTGTGCAACCGATAGGTTTTTGCTATCCCATTTTGCATAATCCTCTACCAGATATGCCAAGTGCCAAAAGTGCGAAGGCAACAAGAGAGAGGATGACGGAGTGAGCAACACGGAACGCGGATTTGCCATCGTCACCCATGGCGGCGCGGGCGAACCACTGGAATACAGCGACGGCTGCGCGCGCGCGGCGCAACGCGGATACGAGATCATCATCGACACCGGCGACGCGCTGGAAGCGGCGATCGCCGCGGTGATGGTCTTCGAGGAAGACGAACGTTTCAATGCCGGCACCGGCGCGGTGCTGTGCCTCGATGGCGCCACCATCGAAATGGATGCCTCGATCATGGACACGCGCGGGCGCCTGGGCGCGATCGCCGGCGTGCGCGACGTACGCAACCCGATCCTGCTGGCGCGCGCCGTCGCCGACACCCCGCACGTGCTGCTGGCCGGCGAAGGCGCCGACCGCCTGGCCCGTGCGCTGGGAATGGAACCGGCGAAACCGATCAGCGCCGCCCAGCGCGAAAAGCACGAAAAACTATTGAAGCAGCTGGCCGGCTCGGTTCCGGTCATGCCCGGCATCGACAACCGCCTGTTCGAGCGCTTCTGGAACTACAAGACCCCGCTGCAGCTGCCCCCGAGCGCCGCCCACGACACCGTCGGCGCCGTGGTACGCGGCCCCGATGGCCACTTCGCCGTCGCCGGCTCGACCGGCGGCTCGGCGCCGTCGCTGCTGGGGCGCGTGGGCGACACCGCGATCATGGGTTGCGGCTTCTATGCCGGCCCGCTCGGTGCAATCGCCGCCACCGGTGTCGGCGAACACATCGTGCGCCACATGCTGGCGCGCACCGTCTACGGCTATGTCGAACAGGGCATGCCGCTGCAGCAGGCGCTGCGGCGTGGCATCGACCTGATCGACAGGGACGTCGACACCGGGCTGATCGCGGTCACCAGGACCGAAGCCGCCTCCTGCAGCAATACCCATATGCCAACTGGACTCATCGAAAAATAATTATGAAAACCCAACCACACCAAACCGCCAGGCACGGCCACCTCGTCATCATCGGCGGCCATGAAGACCGCCAGCACGCCAAGGAAATCCTCGCCCGCTTCGTCGAACTGGCCGGCGGCGAAAATGCGCGCATCGTCGTCATCACCGCCGCCAGCAAGATCGCCGACGAAATGTGGGACATGTACGACCAGGCCTTCGGCGACCTCGGCGTGCGCCAGCGCGCCCACCTGACCCTGGAAAACCGCCAGGACGCGAACGACGAAGCGAAGCTGCGCATGGTGGCCGAGGCCGACGGCATCTTCATGACCGGCGGCGACCAGAAACGCCTGCTGGCGATCATCGGCGGCACCGCGCTCGACGCCGAAATGCACACCGCCCTGAAAGTGCGCGGCGCCTGCATTGGCGGCACCAGCGCCGGCGCCTCGGCCATGTCGGGCCACATGCTGGCCCAGGGCAAGACCGACCTGCTGCCGGCAAAAGGCGCGGTCAGCCTGGGCGCGGGCCTGGGCTTTGTGCACCGCGTCGTCATCGACCAGCATTTCTCGGAGCGGCAGCGCTTGTCGCGCCTGCTGTCGGTGGTGGCGCAGAACCCGTATTTGCAGGGCATCGGCATCGACGAAAACACGGCGCTCATCATCGAACGCGGGCGCGGCATCGAAGTCGTCGGCGAAGGCTCGGTGACGGTGGTGGACGGCCGCACGATGGACACCAACATGGCCGACATCGCCGAGCGCGACACGCCGGAACTGATCGACGTGCGCCTGCACCTGCTGCCGGCGGGCAGCCGCTATTACCTGCCGGCCGAGGGCGAACCAGCCCGGCCGATGTCGCCTTCGCTGCGCGACTTCCTGGAAAATGTCACCAAACGGAATCCGCTCTCATGAGAATCATCGAACAACGCTTCCTGCGCGGCCCCAACCTGTTCGCCGCCACGCCCTGCCTGATGGCCGTCGTCGACGCCGCCGGCGTCACACCCGCACCCGGCTTCGGCGCGCGCCTGCTCGACTTGCTGCCAGGTTTGCCGCCTGAAGCGGCGGCGCGCGTGGGTGGCCTCGCCTGCGTGGCCGACGCCGTCGAACCGGTCGTCATGGAATTGCAGCGCCTGGCCGGCGCAGCGGCCGAGTTCAGCCAGACGCTCGCCGTCGCGCGCAGGCCGAATGCACGCCGCGCCGTCTGCGGCTACCGCACCGAACAGGTCGCGCGCCGGGCCTTCGACGTGGCACGGGACCTGCTTCGCGCCCTCGCGGCCGGCGAAACGTATGGCCTCGACGCCGCATTGGTGGATCTCCGCGAAACCGCCGAAGACTACGCCATCGGCACCAGCACCGGCGCGGTGGTGAACGCCGCCCTGCGGCGCGGCATCCCGGCCCTGCGCATCACCGACGAAGCCAACCTGTTCCAGCTCGGCTGGGGTTCGAAGCAGAAGCGCCTGCAGGCCACCATCACCGGCGCCACCAATTCGATCGCGGTCGGCATCGCCAGCGACAAGCAGCTGACCAAGACCCTGCTCGACCAGGCCGGCGTACCGGTCCCGGGCGGCGCCACCGTCACCACGCTGGCCGAAGCGCAGCGCATGGCGCGGCGCCTGAACGGCCCCGCCACCATCAAGCCGCTCGACGCCAACCAGGGCAAGGGCGTGACCACCACCTGCACCACGCCGGAAGAAGTCGAAGCGGCATTCGCGCACGCGCGCAAGTATGGCCGCCACGTGATCGTCGAGGAATTCCTGGCCGGGCGCGACTACCGCGTACTGGTCACCGGCACCAGGATCGCCGCCGCCTCGTGGCGCCGTCCACCCTGCGTCACCGGCGACGGACAATCGACCGTGCGCGAACTGGTCGAGGTCGAAAACCGCAATCCGGCGCGCGGTGAAGGCCATACCAACATCCTCACCAAAATCCCGATGGACGCGCTGGCGGAAAGCACGCTGGCGAAACAGGGTTATGGCTTCGATTCGATCCTGCCGGCGGGCGTGACGGTCGACCTGCGCGGCAACGCCAATCTCTCCACCGGCGGCACCGCCGAAGACGTGACCGACCTGCTGCCCGAAGAAACCCGCGACATCTGCATCCGCGCCGCGCGCACCATCGGCCTGGACGTCGCCGGCATCGACGTCATCTGCCAGGACATCGCCCAGCCCCTGCGCGAACAGGGCGGCGGCATCATCGAAGTCAATGCGGCGCCCGGCATCCGCATGCACCAGTACCCCAGCCGCGGCACCCCGCGCGACGCCGGCGCCGCCATCGCCGAGGCGCTGTTCGGCCAGGACGACGGCCGCATACCGCTGATCGCCGTCACCGGCACCAACGGCAAGACCACGACTTCGCTGCTGATCGCCCACGCCGCGCGCCTGGCCGGGCTGCGCACCGGCGTCACCACTACCGAAGGCGTCTACGTCGACGGCCAGCGCGTGCGCGCAGGCGACTGCACCGGCTACCATTCGGCGCGCAGCCTGCTCACCTCGCCCGACGTCGACTTCGCCGTGCTGGAAACGGCGCGCGGCGGCATCCTGAAACGCGGCCTGGCCTACGACCGCTGCGACGTGTCGGTGGTGCTGAACGTCTCGAGCGACCACCTCGGCCTGGACGGCATCGAAACCGTCGAGGAACTGGCGAAAGTGAAAGCGGTGGTGGCCGGACGCGCCTCGCGCGCGGTCGTGCTGAATGCCGAAGACGACTACTGCGTGGCGATGGCGAAAGACCTGCAGGAAGCGGTCGAAGTGCTGTATTTCGCGCTCGACGCCGACAACCCGGTCCTGCTGCGCCACCTGGAACGCGGCGGGCGCGGCGTCTACCTGGAAAACAACACGGTGGTGCTGGCTACGGGCAGCCGCCACGAAGCGCTGCTCGACGTGCGCGACATGCCGGTGTCGCTCGGCGGCTGCGCGCGCTACAACATCGCCAACGCCCTGGCTGCCACCGCCGCGCTGGTCGCGACCGGCTTCGGCAACCTGGAAATCCAGACGGGCCTGTGCAGCTTCGTCTCGGACAGCAAGCACAATCCGCTGCGCTCGAACGTGTTCGACGTCGACGGCGTGACCGTGATCGTCGACTACGCCCACAACTGCGCCGCCTACGCCGCGCTGTCGGAAACGGCGCGCGCGATGACGCCGGGGCGCGTGGTCGGCGTGGTAGCCGCACCGGGCGACCGCCGCGACGCCGACCTGGTCGACATCGGCCGCGTGTGCGCCGCCGGCTTCGACGAACTGATCGTCTACGAAACCGAGAACCGCGGCCGCGCCGAGGGCGAGGTCGCCGCCCTGCTGGTGCAAGGCGCGCGCCTGGGCCGCATCGCCGCCGACAAGCTGGCGTGCGAGCTGAACGTGCACAAGGCGATCCGCCGCGGCCTGGCCCTGTGCCAGAGCGGCGACGTGCTGGTGTTCGGCTGCGGGTCGTCGATTTCGGAATTGACGGAAGCGCTGCGGCCGACCAGGCCGGAGATCGCGCAGCGGATCGAGGCGGAGGCGGTTTAAAACCTGTGATTCATCCGTGACAGACGGCCCTTCGGGGCCGTTTTTTCGTTTGTCGATGGCATCTGATACGTCGCCGGCCAATCGACCGTGATCCCGCGTGGGCACGAGTGTCCACCCTAACGGTCATTGCGAGCGGCGCCACCCCGGAGCATGAAAGAGAATAGAGGTGGAAGGCAACG
>NZ_JACYUY010000019.1 GCF_014842025.1 Massilia sp. CFBP 13721 | reverse complement strand
CCTCTGAAGACGTTTACAACACTACAAAAGAAAAATGCCGTTCAGCCTTAACTGAACGGCATTAGCGCCGAGGCGCTGCCTTTCTTGTTGCTGCTTGTTTCTAAAATCAGCGACCGCGCGAACGCAATCTCTGAATTGCCGCCAACTGCGCGATGGCCGAGGCCAGTTCGGCTTGCGCTTTCGCGTAGTCGATCTGGGCGTCCTGCGACTGCATCAGCTCTTCGGCGGCCTGCTTGGCCGCCTGTGCTTTTGCTTCGTCGAGGTCGCCACCGCGGATCGCGGTGTCGGCCAGGACCGTCACGCCGTTCGGCTGCACTTCCAGAATGCCACCGGCGACGAAGACGAACTCCTCGTTGCCAGCGGTCGTCTGGATGCGCACGGCACCCGGGCGGATGCGCGTGATCAGCGGGGTGTGCTTCGGGTAGATACCCAGCTCACCCGCTTCACCAGGCAGCGCGACGAAGGTGGCTTCACCCGAAAAAATCTGGGATTCGGCCGAGACCACGTCAACGTGAAATGTGTTTGCCATGTGTGTCCTTCAGTTGAAGAGCCGACTTAGGCAGCCAGTTTCTTGGCTTTTTCGACCGCTTCTTCGATGGTGCCGACCATGTAGAACGCCTGTTCCGGCAGGTGGTCCAGTTCGCCCGATGCGATCATTTTAAAACCTTTGATCGTGTCTTTCAGCGAAACGTACTTGCCTGGGGCGCCCGTAAACACTTCAGCGACGTGGAATGGCTGCGACAGGAAACGCTGCATTTTACGAGCACGTGCGACCAGCAGCTTGTCTTCCGGCGCCAGTTCGTCCATGCCGAGAATGGCGATAATGTCGCGCAGTTCCTTGTAGCGCTGCAGGGTGCCCTGGACGGCGCGCGCGGTGTCGTAGTGTTCCTGGCCGACGACGAGCGGGTCCAGCTGGCGCGAGGTCGAGTCGAGCGGGTCGACCGCAGGGTAGATACCCAGCGAGGCGATGTCACGCGACAGAACGACGGTCGAATCCAGGTGGGCGAAGGTGGTGGCAGGCGACGGGTCGGTCAAGTCATCCGCAGGGACGTAGACGGCCTGGATCGAGGTGATCGAACCGGTCTTGGTCGAGGTGATGCGCTCTTGCAGGCGGCCCATCTCTTCGGCCAGGGTAGGCTGATAACCCACCGCCGACGGCATACGGCCCAGCAGTGCCGAAACTTCGGTACCGGCCAGGGTGAAGCGGTAGATGTTGTCGACGAAGAACAGAACGTCTTTGCCTTCGTCACGGAAGGCTTCGGCCATGGTCAGGCCGGTCAGCGCGACGCGCAGGCGGTTGCCTGGTGGTTCGTTCATCTGGCCGTAGACCATCGCGACCTTCGAGTTTTCAGGCGTTTCCAGGTCGACGACCTTGGCGTCCGCCATCTCGTGGTAGAAGTCGTTACCTTCGCGGGTACGCTCACCGACGCCGGCGAACACGGACAGGCCCGAGTGCGCTTTGGCGATGTTGTTGATCAGTTCCATCATGTTGACGGTTTTACCCACGCCGGCGCCGCCGAACAGGCCGACCTTACCGCCCTTGGCGAACGGGCAGACCAGGTCGATGACCTTGATGCCGGTTTCCAGCAGGTCGGTCGATGGCGACAGGTCGTCGTACTGCGGTGCGGTACGGTGGATCGATGCCATGCGTTCGTGCGAGACCGGACCGCATTCGTCGATCGGGTTGCCCAGCACGTCCATGATGCGGCCCAGGGTCGCGGTGCCGACCGGCACCATGATCGGGTTGCCGGTGTTCTGGATCATCATGCCGCGACGCAGACCTTCGGAGCTGCCCAGCGCAATGGTACGGACAATGCCGTCGCCCAGCTGCTGTTGAACTTCCAGGGTCAGCTCGGAGCCTGCCATTTTCAGTGCGTCGAAAACTTTCGGCATGGCGTTACGCGGGAATTCCACGTCAACCACTGCGCCGATACACTGAACGATTTTGCCATCAGCCATGTTCGTTCCTTCAGATATAGTTAAATTCGTTTTTTAGACCGCGGCCGCGCCGGCGACGATCTCGGAGAGTTCTTTGGTAATCGCTGCCTGGCGGGTCTTGTTATAGACCAGCTTCAGTTCGCCGATGACGCTGCCCGCGTTGTCGCTGGCCGCCTTCATCGCGACCATGCGCGCCGACTGCTCGGACGCCAGGTTTTCCGCGACGGCCTGGTACACCAGGGCCTCGACATAACGCACCAGCAGTTCGTCGATCACGACTTGCGCTTCCGGTTCGTAGATGTAATCCCACGAGATCGCGCCCTTTTCCGCTTCCAGGTGTTTCGCTGGCAACGGGAGCAGCTGTTCGATCACCGGCTCCTGCTTCATCGTGTTGATGAACTTGGTATAGCTCAGGTAGACGGCGTCCAGCTGGCCATCCTGGTATGCGTCGAGCATGACCTTGATCGGGCCGATCAGCTTGTCCAGGTGCGGGGTGTCGCCGATTTGCGTCGCGTGCGACACCAGCTTGACGCCGACGCGGTTCAGGAAACTGAGGCCCTTGTTGCCGATGGCAACTGCCTCGATGCGGTTGCCCGCCGCTTCCAGTTCGCGCGACTTGGTCGTCACCTGGCGCAGGATGTTGGTGTTCATGCCGCCGCACAGACCCTTGTCGGTCGTGACGACGATGAAGCCGACAGCTTTTGCCTGCACGTGCTTGGCTTGCGCCATGAAGACGTGCGTGTACTCCGGGTTTGCGCCGGCCAGATTGGCGGTGATGGTCCGAACTTTTTCACTGTAGGGACGGGCGGCGCGCATGCGGTCCTGCGCCTTGCGCATTTTCGATGCGGCGACCATTTCCATCGCCTTGGTGATCTTCTTCGTATTCTCTACGCTCTTGATCTTGCCACGAATCTCTTTGCCTACTGCCATGAGTCCTTACTCCTTCCGGTCACCGGCAGCGCGCCCTTGCAAGCGCGCGCCGGATTCTTCATACATTAAAATGCGCCGGACTTTTTGAAATCAGCAATGGCGGCGGCGAGTGCTGCTTCGGCGTCCTTGTCCAGTTGCTTGGTTTCTTCGATCTTCGACAGGAGCGCAGCCTGCTTGGTCTTCAGGTAGCCGTGCAGGCCACTTTCGAACGCCAGCACGCGCTTGACTTCGATGTCGTCGAAGTAGCCCTTGTTGACGGCAAACAGCGATGCGGCCATCAGCGAGATCGGCAGCGGCGAGTATTGCGGCTGCTTGAGCAGCTCGGTCACGCGCGCGCCACGGTCCAGCTGCTTGCGGGTCGATTCGTCCAGGTCCGATGCGAACTGCGCGAAGGCAGCCAGTTCACGGTACTGCGCCAGGTCGGTACGGATACCGCCCGACAGGTTTTTGATGACCTTGGTCTGGGCGGCGCCACCGACGCGCGAGACCGAAATACCGGCGTTAATCGCAGGACGGATACCGGCGTTGAACAGCGAGGTCTCCAGGAAGATCTGGCCGTCGGTAATCGAAATCACGTTGGTCGGCACGAAGGCGGAAACGTCGCCCGCTTGCGTCTCGATGATCGGCAGTGCGGTCAGCGAGCCGGTTTTACCCGTGACTTCGCCGTTGGTGAAGTTCGACACGTAGTCGGCGTTCACGCGTGCCGCGCGTTCCAGCAGGCGGCTGTGCAGGTAGAACACGTCGCCTGGATACGCTTCGCGGCCTGGTGGACGGCGCAGCAGCAGCGAGATCTGGCGGTAAGCGACGGCTTGCTTCGACAGGTCGTCGTACACGATCAGCGCATCTTGACCGCGGTCGCGGAAGTATTCGCCCATCGCGCAGCCCGAGTAGGCGGCGATGTATTGCATGGCGGCCGATTCGGATGCCGACGCGGCGACGACGATCGTGTATTCCATCGCGCCGTGCTGCTCGAGCGAGCGCACGATGTTTTTAATCGTCGACGCTTTCTGGCCGATCGCGACGTACACGCAGGTCATGTTCTGACCTTTTTGATTGATGATCGCGTCGACTGCAACCGCCGATTTACCGGTCTGGCGGTCGCCGATGATCAGCTCGCGCTGGCCACGGCCGATCGGCACCATCGCGTCGATCGACTTCAGGCCGGTCTGCATTGGCTGCGAGACCGATTCGCGGGCGATGACGCCTGGCGCGATCTTTTCGATCGGGGCGGTCAGCGTGGTGGCGATCGGACCCTTGCCGTCGATCGGCTGGCCCAGGGCGTTGACCACACGGCCACGCAGTTCCGGACCGATCGGCACTTCCAGGATGCGGCCGGTCGTCTTGACGGTGTCGCCTTCCGAGATGTGCTCGTACGCACCCAGGATGACCGAACCGACCGAGTCGCGCTCGAGGTTCATCGCCAGGCCGAAGGTGTTGCCGGGGAATTCCAGCATCTCGCCCTGCATCACGTCCGACAGACCGTGAATACGGCAGATACCGTCGGCGACGGAGATCACCGTGCCTTGATTGCGAACGTCAGCCGAACCTTCGAGGCCCTGGATGCGGCTCTTGATCAGTTCGCTGATTTCAGATGAATTAAGTTGCATGAGTGCTAACTCCTAATAGTTTCTTGATGCGTAGGGCAAGGACGTGAGATGCCGGCGATGGTGCAAAGTTCGATTTAGGCAGTCAGCGCAACATGCATCTGTTGCAGCTTGGCGCGGACCGAGGTATCGAGCACTTCATCGCCGACCACCACGCGCACACCACCGATCAGCGACGGGTCGACGCTCACCGTTGGGTTGAGCTTGCGGCCGAATTTCTTTTCCAGCGTACCGACCAGCTGCGCGGTCTGCGCATCGGTCAGGTCAAAGGCGCTGAAGATGGTCGCGTCGGCAGCACCTGCCTGGGCGTTCTTCAGTTCCTGGAACTGCGCGCCGATTTCCGGCAGCAGGCTAATACGACCGTTTTCGGCCAGCATCGCCAGGAAGTTCTGCGCCTCTACCGTCATCGGCGCCTTGACCAGCGAGGCCAGGGTGGCGACCAGGTCGGTGGCGCTCAGTTTCGGATTGGCGGCAAACGCCTGCACATCAGGGTTGGCGCCGACTTGTGCCAGTTGCGACACCAGTTCGGACCAGGCTGCCATGTCGCCTTGTTGGGCGACACGGAACAGCGCTTCGGCGTAGGGACGGGCGACGGTTGCGAGTTCGGCCATGATTACAGCTCGGTCGACAGTTGCGACAGCAGGGCGGCGTGCGCTTCTGCGTTCACTTCACGCTTGAGGATCTGCTCGGCGCCTTGCACTGCCAGCGCAGCGACCTGGCCACGCAGTTCTTCGCGCGCGCGCGTCACTTGCTGCTCGGCGTCGGCCTTTGCGTTGGCAACGATGCGGGCGGCTTCTTCGGCGGCGGTCTTCTTGGCTTCGTCGATGATCAGCGCGGCGCGCTTTTCGGCATCGGCGATACGCTTCTGGCCTTCGTCACGGGCACCGGCCAGTTCGGCCTGCACGCGCTTTTCGGCGGCTGCCAGGTCGGCCTTGCCGCGGTCGGCGGCGGCCAGCCCGTTGGCGATCTTCTCGGCGCGCTCGTCGAGCGCTTTCATCAGCGGTGGCCAGACGAACTTCATCGTGAACATCGCCAGGATGAAGAAGACTGCGAACTGGGCAAACAGGGTTGCGTTGAGGTTCACGGTATTTTCCTTCTCACAAAAACGGATGCCGAACCGCGATGGTTCGGCCCTTCAAAACCTGAGATGCGTCGTCTTAGACTGGGACGAACGGGTTCGCGAATGCGAACAGCATGGCGATACCGACGCCGATCAGGAATGCCGCGTCGATCAGACCGGCCAGCAGGAACATCTTGGTCTGCAGGGTGTTCATCAGTTCTGGCTGACGTGCAGAAGCTTCGAGGTATTTACCGCCCATGATAGCGATACCGATACAAGCACCGATAGCACCCAGGCCGATGATCAAACCGCAAGCCAGTGCAACAAAAGAAAGGTCAGTCATGATTACTCCAAAAAGTGAATTTAAAAAAAGCTGGATTAAAAACTACTACTTCGTTACTACTACGATTCTGTTCGATGCTTCTGCGCCGATCAGTGGCCTTCGTGGGCCTGACCGAGGTACACCAGCGTCAGCATCATGAAGATGAATGCCTGCAGGAAGACGATCAGGATGTGGAAGATTGCCCAGATCGAGCCGGCCAGCACCTGACCGGCGAAACCGAAGACGGTAGCGGTCGAGCCAAGCAAAGCGATCAAGAGGAACAACAGCTCGCCGGCAAACATGTTGCCGAACAGTCGCATACCGAGCGACACCATTTTTGCTGCGTATTCGATGATGTTCAGCAGCAGGTTGAACGGCGCCATATAGATGCCGAACGGAGCTGCGAACAATTCGTGGAGCCAGCCGCCGAAGCCCTTGATCTTGATGCCGTAGTACAGCATCAATACCAGCACGCCGAGCGAAATACCGATGGTGCCGTTCAGGTCGGCGGTTGGCACGACGCGGTGGTACGGGAACAGATGTTCGACGCCGAACCAGCCGAAGGCGGCCGAGAACAGGTCGACCGGCAGGAAGTCCAGCGAGTTCATCAGGGCGACCCAGACGAACACGGTCAGCGCGGCCGGCGCGATGAAGCTGCGGTCGCCATGGACGATGGCCTTGGCCTGGTTATCCACCATTTCGACCAGGATTTCGACGGCTGCCTGGAAGCGGCCCGGCACACCGGCCGTCGCTTTGCGGGCTGCGGACCACATGATCAGGCAACCGAGCACGCCCATGGCGATCGACCAGAACACGGTATCGAGATTGATCACGGAAAAATCGACCGGACCGTTCTGATGACTCGTCGACAGGTGGCCCAGGTGGTGCTTGATGTACTCTGATGCGGTGGGCGCGTGGTGTGCTGCGCCTTCTACGGTTGTCGTCATATCAGTGCCTAAATAATAAGAATATGTAACTTTTCAGCGCCACGACGAACCCGGCGAGAAGCGCCAGCCAGTTCAGGTCGTGGTACAGCGTGGCGGTCATCCATAGCAGGGCAACCGTCAGTGCAATCTTTATAAATTCCCAGATGAAAAACGTTGCGGGATTTGCCCCGCCCGCTTTCTGCGCGCTGGCGAATAGCCGCACCGCCATGATGCCGTTGGGCACGACACAACAGATTCCGCCGAGTACCGCCGAAAACATCGCAGGCCATCCCCCCAACAGTGCGGCAACGAGGCCGACGACTGCTGTCGCGATCAATTGCAGGGAGACCAGGCGCAACATTTTTATTCTTTCGCCTTGGCCATTTGAAACGAGTTACGGTGTGGTAATTACATGAATCAGCGGGATTATATGTTCGTTAGTGCATCTGAGTCAAACGATTCCCGTTGTGCCAAACCATTTCCCACAGGCGCAAAATGGCACCGGAATATTGCTCGAAACGGGGGTTTTCGCAGTAGTTCGCGTCAGGAAATACAGATGTGGAAGCAGAAATGCGAGCCGTTGCTGTGACTGCTACCGTAGTTTTGCGGTAGCGCGCTGCGGCATCCTGTGGTAACGCGAAAATCAGTTTATTGATTGGTTGCAGTGCCGATTGGTCTCTCGCTTGAACGCACCAGTTTGGTGCTCCGAGCTTGCACACACATCATCCACTCGCTTCGCACAAGCTTGCGCACATGTTTATCCACAATATACAGAGCAGGTCCGTAGGGTGGGCATGCCCACCATGCATGCCTGCATGGCGCAACACCCGTTTCGGCCACGCCGATTGCTCACCGGATTGTCCCCTTAGCTTTATCCCCAGCCCCTCCACCGCTTTTCCACCGGCTTGCCCACACCTCCATACACGCCTGCGTACACGCTTATCGACAAGCTTATCCACAGGCGTACGCCGCAGAAGTTGAACAAACTACGCCCGCAGTCGCGCCAACACCCCTTCCAGAATATCCAGGTCGGCGAAATCGATGATCATCTGCCCCCTGCCTTTCGGCCCCATCTTGAACGCGACCGGCGTCGCCAGCTTGTCCGACAGTTCTTCTTCCAGGCGCACGATGTCTCCCGACTTTTCTTTCAGGCGCGGCTGGGTGGCGGAGCTGGTCTGTTCTTCGAGCGCGCGCGCCACCAGCTTTTCGGTGTCGCGCACCGACAGCCGTTTCGCCACCACGTGGCTGGCCAGCGCAATCTGGCTGGCGTTGTCAACTGACAACAGCGCACGGGCATGGCCCATGTCGATGTCGCCCGCCATCAGCATGGTTTGCACAGGTTGCGCCAGGTTCACCAGGCGCAGCAAGTTCGACACGGCGCTGCGCGAGCGGCCGACGGCATGCGCCGCCTGCTCGTGGGTAAAATCGAAGTCCGAGATCAGGCGCGCGATGCCCTGCGCTTCTTCCAGCGGATTGAGGTCTTCGCGCTGGATGTTCTCGATCAGGGCCATGGCCGCCGCGGCCTGGTCGTCGACGTCGCGCACCAGTACCGGGATTTCGTCGAGTCCGGCCAGCTGCGCCGCGCGGAAGCGCCGTTCGCCGGCGATGATCTCGTAGCGCCCGCCGTCTATGGGACGAACCAGCACCGGCTGCATGATGCCCTGGGTTTTGATGGAGGCGGCCAGGTCGCCAAGGGCGCCCTCGTCCATGCGGGTGCGCGGCTGGTACTTGCCGGCCTGGAGCTGGGCGATCGGCAGCGCGGAGGGTGCCCCCACCGGTGCGGGTGCGTCGTCCATGTCCCCGCCCAGCAGCGCATCGAGGCCGCGGCCGAGGCCCTTGAGTTTTTTCGTCGCCATGGTTGTTTTATGTATCCCTTACATTGTCTTGATGCGCTCGACCATTTCGGCCCCGAACGCGATGTACGCCTGCGCGCCCTTCGAGGACGGATCGAAGCTCACGCCCGGCACGCCGTACGACGGCGCTTCGGCCAGGCGCACATTCCTCGGGATGATCGTCTTGAAGACCTTGCCGCCGAAGTGCTGCTCGAGCTGGGCCGAGACTTGCTGCGACAGGGTCATGCGCGGATCGAACATCACGCGCAGCAGCCCGATGATCTTCAGATCCGTGTTCAGGTTCGCATGCACCTTCTTGATCGTGTTGACCAGGTCGGACAAGCCCTCGAGGGCGTAGTACTCGCACTGCATCGGGATGATCACGCCATGCGCGGCGCACAGGCCGTTCAGGGTCAGCATCGACAGGGCGGGCGGGCAGTCGACCAAAATAAAATCGTAGTCGCCATCGACCTTGGCCAGGGCGTGCTTCAGCCTGCGCTCGCGGCTGTCGAGTTCCACCATCTCGACTTCGGCGCCGGCCAGCTCTCGGTTCGCGGGCAGCACGTCGAAGCGCCCTGCTTCCGAACGCTGGCGCGCCTCGGTCACTTCCGCTTCACCGAGCAGCACGTGGTATGTCGATGCGGCCAGGCTGGCCTTGTTGATGCCGGCGCCCATGGTCGCATTGCCCTGCGGGTCGAGGTCGACCAGCAGCACGCGCTGTTCCAGCTTGGCCAGTCCCGCCGCCAGGTTGACGCTGGTGGTGGTCTTACCGACGCCACCCTTTTGGTTTGCCACACAAAATATTTTTGCCATCTGTTCTTTCCAGACACGACTATACGGTTTATACCGATCATTCTCAATAAACCATTACATTGGTTTATATGGAATAAACGGCATAAACCATTTATATCGTTAATTTGTTTACGCTGCGTTTCCGCTCTGCTTTTCGATCTGCTTTTCGATCTGCTTTTCGATCTGCTTTTCGATGCGCTTCTCGATGAAAACCAGGTGCCGCTCCGCTTCCAGTTTCGCCACCCTGATCGGCCGTAGTTCCTTGATTTTCCACGCCGCCGGCAGCCGCTCCTGTTCCTCGGCCGGCGCCGTGCCTTTCAGGGCGATGAATTGCCCGCCCTCGGCCAGCAGGTGCCTGGACCAGTTGACGAAATCCGACAGGTCGGCAAACGCGCGCGAAGTGATGACGTCGAACGGCCCCGCCTGCAGATCCTGCACCTTCATCGTGTACACGGTGACGTTGGATAAGCCCAGCTCGGCTTTCACCTGCGTCAAAAACGCGGTTTTCTTGTGCACGGTGTCGATCAGCGACACTTTAATGTCCGGCCGGGCGATTGCCAGTACGATGCCGGGCAAGCCGCCCCCTGCCCCGACGTCGAGCACGTTTTTCGCCTCGGCGAACGCCGGCACC
Organism: Massilia sp. CFBP 13721; assembly: GCF_014842025.1. Classification (GTDB taxonomy): domain Bacteria; phylum Pseudomonadota; class Gammaproteobacteria; order Burkholderiales; family Burkholderiaceae_D; genus Telluria. The sequence goes on along the minus strand of NZ_JACYUY010000019.1, from coordinate 108,509 downwards.
GCGGCCAGCGAATCGAGCACGTGGTGGGTCACCATTTGCAGTGGATCGCGCAGCGACGTCAGGTTATAGACGCCGTTCCACTTGGCCATCAGGGCCAGGTAATCCATTAATTGTTCGCGCTGAGCCGCCCACAGGGGCAAATCCATCTCGTCGATGCCGTCGCTCAGCACCGTCATCAATTTTTCGCGGTCAAAACCCCTCACTGTGCTGCCTCCTCGTTGGTCGCTGCGGTTGCCGTGAAACCTTTTGCGCCGCGTTTTTTCAGGTGCACCAGCAGCAGAGAGATCGCCGCCGGCGTCACACCGGAGATGCGCGATGCCTGTCCAAGCGTTTCCGGACGCTGTTTATCGAGCTTCTGGCGCACCTCGAAGGAGAGCGCGGCGATGTCCAGGTAATCCAGGTTTTCCGGCAATTTCAGGTTCTCGTAGTGGTCGTGGCGCTCGACTTCTTTCGCCTGGCGGTCGATGTAGCCGGCGTATTTCAGCTGGATTTCGACCTGTTCCTTCACTGCCGGATCGGCCACGCCAGGGCCGGCCAGCGGCTGGCCTTCAACCCCGGTCATCGTCATCAGGGTCGTGTATTCGACGCCCGGACGGCGCAGCAAATCGGCCAGGTTGTACTCGCGTTCCAGCGCCTGGCCGACGACGCGCTCGGATTCGGCGGCGCCCAGGATGCGCGGATTGACCCAGGTCGAACGCAGGCGTTCCAGCTCGCGCGCCACCGCTTCGCGTTTGGTCTCGAAGGCCGCCCACTGGGCATCGCCGACCACGCCCAGCTTGCGGCCCATGTCGGTGAGGCGCATGTCGGCATTGTCTTCGCGCAGAGAGAGGCGATATTCCGCGCGGCTGGTGAACATGCGGTAGGGTTCGGCCACGCCTTGCGTGGTCAAATCGTCGACCAGCACACCGAGATAGGCTTCCGAGCGGCCCGGCGTCCAGGCGTCTTCCCCTTTGGTTTGCAGGGCGGCGTTCATACCGGCGAGCAGTCCTTGGGCGGCTGCTTCTTCGTAGCCGGTGGTACCGTTGATCTGGCCGGCAAAGAACAGGCCATGGATCGCCTTCGTTTCCAGCGACGATTTGAGGCCGCGCGGGTCGAAATAATCGTATTCGATGGCATAGCCAGGACGCAAAATGAAGGCGTTTTCCATGCCTTTCATGGAGCGCACCAGGGCGATCTGCACGTCGAACGGCAGGCTGGTCGAGATACCGTTCGGGTAGATTTCGTGCGTCGTCAGCCCCTCCGGCTCGAGGAAGATCTGGTGCGATTCCTTGGAGGCGAAGCGGTGGATCTTGTCTTCGATCGACGGGCAATAGCGTGGGCCGACGCCCTCGATCACGCCGGTATACATCGGGCTGCGATCGAGGCCGTTGCGGATGATGTCGTGGGTCTGCGCATTCGTGTGCGTGACCCAGCACGGCACCTGCCGCGGGTGCATGGCGGCATTGCCCATCACGGAAAACACGGGCACCGGATCGAGGTCGCCGGGCTGCTCGGCCAGCACCGAATAATCGATGCTGCGGCCATCGATGCGCGGCGGCGTCCCGGTTTTCAGGCGTCCCTGCGGCAGTTTCAGTTCTTTTAAACGACTCGACAAGGCGACCGCAGCCGGGTCGCCGGCGCGGCCGGCGGTATGGTTTTGCAGGCCGACGTGGATTTTACCGTCCAGGAAAGTGCCGGCGGTCAGCACCACGGCACGGGCGCGGAACTGCAAGCCGATCTGGGTGACGGCGCCGACCACGCGGTCGCCTTCGACCAGCAGGTCGTCAACCGCCTGCTGGAACAGCCACAGGTTTGGCTGGTTTTCCAGGCGCGAACGGATCGCAGCCTTGTACAGGATGCGGTCGGCCTGGGCGCGGGTGGCACGCACCGCCGGTCCCTTGGATGAGTTCAGGATGCGGAACTGGATGCCGGCTTCATCGGTGGCGATTGCCATCGCGCCGCCGAGGGCGTCGACTTCTTTCACCAAATGGCCTTTGCCGATGCCGCCAATCGATGGATTGCAAGACATCTGGCCCAGGGTTTCGATATTGTGGGTGAGGAGCAGGGTCTTCTGCCCCATGCGTGCGGACGCGAGTGCGGCCTCGGTACCGGCATGGCCGCCACCGACGACGATCACGTCGAATTCAGTTGGAAATAGCATGATGGGAAGGTGTGAGGCGAGGAGTCTAATGCGCGATTATAGGAGCTTTTGCGTTCTCAAACGCAGCGCGGCCAAAATTGGCGCTGGTTTTGTTTCACGTGGAACACAGGCGCGAGTGTTTAATGCGATGTTTCACGTGAAACAATGGGGCTGTTTGTACCGTCTTCAAGCAATAAAAAAGCCGGACGGCTCACACCTGTCCGGCTTTGTTCCACGTGAAACAATCTAAGAGCCTATCCCAGTACGCCAGAGTCGCTGCGAGCGCGCCTGGCAAGCGGGTGCTGCGTTGCTCGTCGGTTGCATGGCCCGCCATGCGCCCTCCTCGCGCCTTGCCCGCGCTCGCCATGCATCGCTCGCCGCGTCCCCCGGCCTACTGGAATAGGCGCTAACTCGCCAGCCGCACGATCGCGTCAAACCCGGTCTTGACGATCAGGGTCGACACCACCACCAGGAACAGTTTACGGACAAAGGCACTGCCGTGCTTGATGGCGAGGCGGGTACCGACCAGTGAGCCGCCGACCTGGCATACGGCCATCAGCAAGCCAAGTTGCCACAGCAAGTGGCCGCTGTATCCGAACCACAGCAGCGCCGACAGGTTGCAGGCCACGTTCACGATCTTGGCGGCCGCCGACGCGCTGAGGAAATCGAAACCGAAGAAGCGCACGAACAGGAAGATCAAAAAGCTGCCGGTGCCGGGACCGAAGAAGCCATCATAAAATCCGATCGCCGCGCCGATGCCCACCGCCCACCAGCGCTCTGCAGCACCGCTGTGCAGCGGCGCATGGGTCGCACCCAGGTCTTTCTTGCGGAAGGTGTAGAACGCCACCGCCAGCAAGATAAAGGGAAGCAGGCTGCGCACGAAATCGCCGGGCACGCGCGTTATGGTCCAGGCGCCGACAAACGAAAGTGCGAAAGCGGCGACTGCCGCCGGCGCCGCTGCGCTCCAGGCGACGCGCACCCGGCGCGCATAATTCACGGCCGCGGCGCCGGTGCCGCAAATGCTGGCCAGTTTATTCGTCCCGAGCAAAGTAGCCGGCAACTCTTTCGGCAAGAAAGAGAAAATCGCCGGTACCTGGATCAAGCCACCGCCCCCGACCACCGCGTCCACCAGACCCGCCAAAAAGGCGGCGCCGCCGAGCCAAACAACATCCATGATGCACTGCTTTCGCTTCCATTCAAAGAGGCGAAATTGTACGGTAACGCAGCAATTCCCTGCCCGTCCATTGCGCATTTTCTGGTGTAAGCTGATTGTTCACTCGACTCGGGACGACTCAAGATGACCATCAGCGCCTTTGCCTTCAACACCGTTGCCAGCATCGTTTCAGAACCAGGCGCCGCCGCCCGCCTCGGCCAGATCGTCGCCGAACGGTTTACGGGAACCCGCCGCGTGCTGCTCGTGACCGACGCCGGCTTCCTGCGCACCGGATTGCTCGAACCGGCACGCGCCAGCCTGGCGCAACAGGGTTTTACGGTGAACGTGTTTTCGGATGTCGTGGCCGACCCGCCCGAATACATCGTCGACAGTGCGGTCGGCGCCGCCCGCGCCATGGAAGCGGACCTCGTCATCGGCTTTGGCGGCGGCAGTTCGATGGACGTCGCCAAGCTGGTGGCGGTACTGGCCAACAGCAGCCAGACGCTGCCCCAGATCTATGGCATCGGCAATGTCGCCGGTAGTCGCCTGCCGCTGGTGCAAGTGCCGACCACCGCGGGCACCGGTTCCGAAGTCACGAACATCGCCATCGTCACCACCGGAGAGACGACCAAGATGGGCGTGGTCGCACCGCAGCTGTATGCGGACCTGGCCCTGCTCGATGCGACCCTGACACTGGGCTTGCCGCCGCTGGTCACCGCCGCCACCGGCATCGATGCGATGGTGCATGCGATCGAGGCCTATACCAGCAAGCACAAAAAGAACCCGCTGTCGGACAATCTGGCGCGCGAAGCGCTGCGCCTGCTGTCGCGCAACCTGCTGGTGGCGGTCGAGGATGGCGCCAACCTGGAAGCGCGGCAGACCATGCTGCTCGGCGCCTGCCTCGCCGGCCAGGCGTTTTCGAATGCACCGGTCGCCGCCGTGCACGCCCTCGCCTACCCGATCGGCGGCATTTTTCACGTGCCGCACGGGCTGTCGAATTCGCTGGTCTTGCCGCACGTGTTGCGTTTCAACGCCTCACATGCGGCGCCGCTGTATGCGGAACTGGCCGACATCGTGGTGCCGGGCTGCAGCGGTAGCGCGGAACAGCGCACCGAAGCGTTGATCGGGGCGATGCAAGACATCGCCCGACGCACCGGGATCCAGACGCGGCTGCAGGAAATGGGTATCGCTGAAGCAGACCTCGACCGGCTGGCGGAGGACGCCATGCTGCAGACGCGCCTGCTGGGGAACAATCCGCGCGAACTTACGCGTGCCGATGCACGCGCGATCTACGCCGCGGCTTTGTAATTCAGAGCGGGGATGCAGGCGCGGCGGACTGCGGCGCCCCTGCAAAGAAATCGAGTAATAGGGCGTTGACCTGGTCGGGCGCCGTGACTTGCAACCAGTGGTCGGCGCCGTCGATACGTTCGTACCTGAAACCGCCGGCCACATAGCGCGCCGACGCGCGCATCTGCGTTTCGCCCAGCGCCGGGTCGTTGCTGCTCCAGACGCCCATCACCGGCACTTGCACCGGTTCATCCTGGCTAAGCAGTCCAAGCCCGCGCGGCACGTTGGCCCGGTAATAATTCAATGCCGCCGTCATCCGTGACGCATCCCGAAAACTGCGCTTCCAGTGCCCCACTTGGGCACGGTCTTTGGTGAACCGGCTCATCAGATAAAAATCGCCGGCCATCAGCGAGCGTTCCGCCAGCCCCGGTACCAGGAACCACATCATGTAGCTCGAGCGAAGGGCTTGCAGGATGCCGGCGCGGGCGAACGCTGCGGGGTGGCCAACCGACAGCGCCGCGAATTGTTCGATACGCTCCGGCGCGCGCATGCACAGCAGCCAGCCGACCACCGCGCCCCAGTCGTGGCCGACGATGCGCGCACGCGGAATGGCGAGCGCGTCGAGCATGGCGAGCACGTCGGCGCACACGTGCTTCAGGCGGTACGCATCGATCGCCAGCGGCGCGTCGCTGCCGCCATAGCCGCGCAGGTCGGGCGCCAGCACCCGGTAACCGGCTGCCACCAGCGGTGCGACCTGCTTGCGCCAGACAACGTGGGTGTCAGGAAAACCGTGCAGCAGCACCACCGCCGGTCCCTGCCCCACGCTTTGCACGTGCAGGCGCAAGCCATTTACCATCAGCTGCAGCGATTCCTGCCTCATGCCGTTTCCCGTTCCGCCGTGGCGGCGCGCGCCGCCGGCGCCGGCTTCTTGCGCCCCATGCGTTCGAACAAGGCGCCAATTTCTCCGACGATACCGCGGCGGAACAGCAGCACGCAGACGATGAAGATCAGGCCGGTGACCATGCCGACCGACTCGCCCAGGCTCGAGAACCACCCAATCCCGGTGCCCTCGGCCAGGAAGTTGCCGACCTCGCCCAGCTTGTTTTCCAGCGCCACGATGATGAAGGCGCCGATGATCGGCCCGGCCATTGTCCCCATGCCGCCGACCAGGGTCATCAGCACCACCAGGCCCGACATGGTCCAGTGGACATCGGTCAGGGTTTCGAAGCCGAGCACCAGGGTCTTGGTGGACCCGGCCAGGCCGGTCAGGGCGGCGGACAGTACGAACGCCAGCAGCTTGTATTTGTCGGCGTCATACCCGAGCGAGATCGCGCGCGGTTCGTTTTCCTTGATCGCCTTTAGCACTTGCCCGAAGGGCGAGTGCACGGTGCGCACGATCAGCGCGAAGCCGGCCACGACAATGGCGAGCACGACGTAGTACAGCGTCAAGTCATTGCCCAGGTCGATCACGCCAAACAGTGTTCCACGTGGAACACCCTGCAAGCCGTCTTCGCCGTGCGTAAACGGGCTGCGCAGCGCGGCGAAATACACCATCTGCGCCAGCGCCAGCGTGATCATCGAAAAGTAAATGCCCTGGCGGCGGATGGCGAGCGAACCGATGACCAGTCCCAGCACGGCGCTGGCGCCGACACCGGCCAGGATGCCGAGCTCGGTCGGCAAGCCGACCGTGGTCAGCAGGTAGCCGGTGACGTAGCCGGCGCTGCCGAAAAAGGCGGCGTGGCCGAACGACAGCAGTCCGGTAAAACCGATCAGCAAATTGAAGGCGCAGGCGAACAGCGCGAAGCAGAGCAGCTTCATCAGGAAGACCGGATAGCCAAAATAAGGCGCGGCCAGGGCGACGATGAATGCCAGCGTATATAAAACTTTCTTGTTCATCGCTTATTTCTCCTTACCGAACAGACCAGCCGGGCGCAGCAGCAGCACGATGACCATGACCACGAACACGACGACCTCGGACCCTTCCGGATAGAAGACGCGTGTCAGCCCCTCGATCACGCCCAGCAGCAGGCCGGTGATGATCGACCCGAGGATCGAGCCCATGCCGCCAATCACGACCACGGCGAAGACGACGATGATCAGGTTCGAGCCCATCAGCGGCGTAACGTTGATCACCGGCGCCGCCAGCACCCCGGCCAGGCCAGCCAGCGCTACGCCGAAACCGTAGGTGAGTGTCACCATGCGCGGCACGTTGATACCGAAGGCTTCGACCAGTTTCGGGTTTTCGGTACCGGCGCGCAGGTAGGCGCCGAGTCTCGTTTTTTCGATCACGAACCAGGTGCCGAGGCAGACGACCAGGGAGGCGACCACCACCCAGGCGCGGTAATTCGGCAGCATCATGAAGCCGAGGTCGGTGGCGCCGGTCAGCGCTTCCGGCACGTCCAGGGTCTGGCCGGAGACGCCGAAGAAGGAGCGGAACACGCCTTCCAATAACAGCGTGATGCCGAAGGTCAGCAGCAGGCCATACAGATGGTCGAGTTTATACAGCCAGCGCAACATCGTCTTTTCGACGGCAATGCCGAAGGCGCCGACCACCAAGGGCGCCAGCACCAGCATCATCCAGTAGTTCAAGCCATATGAGGTGACGCCGATGTAGGCGATGAACGCCCCCATCATGTACAGCGCACCGTGCGAGAAATTGATGACGTTCAGCAGACCGAAAATGACGGCCAGGCCGAGCGAGAGCATCGCGTAGAAGGAACCATTCACTAAGCCCAGCAGCAGCTGGCTCATCATGGCTTGGAGGGGGACGCCGAAAATTTCCATAGGTACCCAAAGCAAAAGTCAGGATAGCGGGATGGCGGCCAGCCGGGCGGTCGGACCGGCCAAAGGTTGGACTAACAAGACCTAGAAGTCAGGCCTGCGAACACTGATTGAACGCGTGGGCGGGAGACCCGCCCACCTTACGTTGGCTCGCGGAATGTTTGCTTTATTCGGAGGGACGTAAGGTGGGCGGGTTCCCCGCCCACGCGTTCAACGCACGCCTGCATAACCGCAGGCGCGAAACCATTCAAATCACTTCCACGCCGCACACTTGGTCTCGGCCTTGGTCGTATACGCCTGCGCACCCGGGATGGTGGCGACCAGCTTGTAGTAATCCCATGGGTACTTCGATTCGTTCGGCGCTTTCACTTGCATCAGGTACATGTCGTGCACCATGCGGCCATCCGGACGGATCTCGCCGTTCTTGGCGAACATGTCGTTGATCTTGGTCGCGCGCAGCTTGGCCATTACCTTGGTCGCATCGTCGGTACCGATCGCTTTCACCGCGTTCAGGTAATTGGTCGTCGCCGAATAATCGGCCGCCTGCAGCATCGACGGCTCTTTCTTCATCTTGGCGAAATATCGCTTCGACCAGGCGCGGGTGTCGGCGTTCATATCCCAGTACCAGCCGTCGGTCAGATACATGCCCTGGGTCGCATTCAAGCCCAGCGTGTGGACATCGTTAATAAACACCAGCAAGCCGGCGATCTTCATGTTCTTGGTCAGCCCGAATTCCTTGGCCGCCTTGATCGAGTTGATCGTGTCGCCGCCGGCATTGGCGAGACCCAGCACCTGCGCCTTGGACGATTGCGCCTGCAGCAGGAACGATGAAAAGTCCGACGCCGACAGCGGGTGCTTGACGCTGCCCAGCACCTGGCCACCGTTGGCCTTCAATACCTCGGTGGTGTCCTTTTCCAGCGACTGGCCGAAGGCATAGTCGGCGGTCATGAAATACCAGCTCTTGCCGCCCTGTTTGACGACTGCCGAACCGGTGCCGCGCGCCAGCGCCACGGTGTCGTAGGCGTAGTGCACGGTGTAGGGGGAACACTGTTCGTTGGTCAGCTGGGCGGTGCCGGCGCCGATCGCAATAAACACTTTCTTTTTCTCAGCCGCGACCTTGGCCATGGCCAGGCTGGCGCCGGAATTGGTGCCGCCGATCAGCATGTCGACGCCTTGCTGGTCGAACCATTCGCGTGCCTTGGAGGCGGCGATGTCCGGTTTGTTCTGGTGGTCGGCGACCATGAACTGGACCTTCTTGCCGTTGATGGCGCCGCCGAGGTCGGCAATCGCCATGCGCACGGCTTCGGCGCCGCCGTTGCCGTCGACGTCGGAATAGACGCCGGACAGGTCCGTGATGAGGCCAATTTTAATCGTGTCGTCGCTGATCTGGGCCTGGGCGGGCGCCATGAAACCGGCCAGTGTAGCAAATGCGGCGGCGCTGGCGGCGAGGGCAAGGGCGGTACGTTTCATTGTGGTGTCTCCGTTGTTGTGATTGGTGATGGGCTTACTAAACGCCGAGCAGTTCGGTCAGGACCGGCATCCTCGCCTCGAGATCGTGCGCCTCGATGGTTTCGACGATTTGCCCGTGCTCGACGACATGAAAACGGTCGGCCAGCGGCGCGGCAAACCGGAAATTCTGCTCGACCATGACGATGGTGTAGCCCTTGGCTTTGAGCATGGTGATCATGCGCGCCAGGCCTTGCACGATGACCGGGGCCAGCCCCTCGGAAATTTCATCGAGCAGCAGCAGGCGCGCACCGGTGCGCAGGATGCGCGCCACCGCCAGCATCTGCTGCTCGCCGCCCGACAGGCGCGTGCCCTGGCTATGGCGCCGCTCTTTCAAATTCGGGAACATCTCGTAGATGTCGTCGATCGACATCGCCGTCCCGCCCTCCTTTAAAGCCGGCGGCAACAGCAGGTTTTCTTCGGTCGACAGCGACGAAAAAATCCCGCGCTCTTCCGGGCAATAGCCGACGCCGAGGTGGGCGATACGGTGGGTCGGCAAGCCGATCGCCTCGACGCCGTTGATGCGGATCGAACCGGTACGGCGTCCGGTCAGCCCCATGATGGCGCGCAGCGTGGTGGTGCGGCCGGCGCCATTCCGGCCGAGCAAGGTCACGACTTCGCCGGGGGCGACCGCCAGGCTGATGCCGTGCAGGATGTGCGATTCGCCGTACCAGGCTTGCAGATCGCGGATTTCCAGTGCCGCCGCGTTTTGTAGCCCGGCCGTCCGTGGCCCGCTCATGCGTGCCCCGCTTCGAGTTCGCCGTCGGCGGTGCCCATATAGGCTTGCATCACCTGCGGGTTTTTCGATACTTCGGCATAGCTTCCCTCGGCCAGCATGGCGCCGCGCTGGAGGACGGAGATGCGGTCGCAGATGCCGGAGACCACGTTCATATTGTGTTCGACCATCAAAATCGTGCGTCCTTGTGACACTTTTTTAATCAGGGCCGTGACGCGGTGCACGTCTTCGTGGCCCATGCCCTGGGTTGGCTCGTCGAGCAGCATAAGTTCCGGCTCCATCGCCAAGGTCGTCGCGATCTCGAGCGCGCGCTTGCGGCCATACGGCAAGTCGGCGGTGACGGTGTCGGCGAAGCTGCTCAAATCGACTTCGTCGAGCAGCGCCATGGCGCGCGCGTCGAGCGCGGACAGGGAACCTTCGCTGCGCCAGAAATGAAAACTGGTGCCCAACTCGCGCTGCAGTCCTATCCGTACGTTTTGCAGTACGGTCAGATGGGGAAAGACGGCGGAAATCTGAAAGGAGCGGATGATGCCGCGGCGCGCGATTTGCGCCGGTTTGTCGCGGGTGATATCGCGCCCGTTGAACAGGATCTGCCCCGATGTCGGCACCAGGAATTTAGTGAGCAGATTAAAACAGGTGGTTTTGCCGGCGCCGTTGGGGCCGATTAAAGCGTGGATGTGACCGCGCTGGACGCGCAGGTTGACATCATTAACTGCGGTAAATCCCTTGAACTCTTTGGTCAAGTTCTTCGTTTCAAGAATGACGTCTGCCATTGTGTCTCCAGTGCGTGAATACAATCTGCCGCGGGACTACTTGGCAAATATGTCACAGATCGGTTGTTTACACAATACAACGTCTTTCTGTGCAGCCGTGCACAACGGGGCCGCTGGCGCAGACCGATTGTGCACGTTTACACAGGCAGTATTAGTTTAGTTTGCCGTGGCGGCAATCAGCGCCGCCGCTTTTTCGGCAATCATCAGCGTGGGCGAATTCGTATTGCCGGAAGTAATAAACGGCATGATCGAGGCATCAACCACACGCAGCCGCCCTACTCCGCGCACGCGCAATTGACTGTCGACCACGGCGAGCGGATCGTCCGATTTGCCCATCTTGCAGGTGCCGACCGGATGAAAAATCGTGGTGCCGATCTGGCCGGCGGCTGTCGCCAGTTCTTCTTCGGTGTTATACAGCGGGCCCGGCTTGAATTCCTGCGGCTGATAGCGCGCCAGCGCAGGTGCGGCGACGATCCGCCGCGTCAATGCCAGCGCCGCCGCCGCGGTACGGCGGTCCTCCGCGGTACTGAGGTAGTTCGGCGTGATTTTCGGGGGCGCATAACTGTCGTGCGTTGCCAGGCGTACATGCCCACGCGCGGTCGGGCGCAGGTTGCAGACGCTGGCGGTGAACGCAGGGAAACCGTGCAATGGGTCGCCAAATTTTTCCAGAGACAAGGGTTGCACGTGGTATTGCAGGTCCGGTGTCGCCTGCTGCGGACTGGAATGGGCAAACGCGCCCAGCTGCGACGGCGCCATCGACATCGGCCCGCTGCGCGTCAACGCATACTCGAGCCCGATCTTGAACTTGCCGAACCAGCTCGCCGCACTCGTGTTCAGGGTTTTGACGCCCTGCACTTTATAGACCATGCGCAGTTGCAGGTGATCCTGCAGGTTGTCGCCGACGCCGGGCAGGTCGACCAGCGGCGCGACGCCGTGGCGGTGCAGGTGGCCCGCATCGCCGATGCCCGACAGTTGCAGGATGTGGGGAGAGCCGATCGACCCGGCAGCCAATAAAGTTTCGCGCTGGGCGGTGGCACTGAAGGCGCGGCCGCCGCCGGTAAACTGCACGCCGCAGCAAGCGGTGCCGGAGTCCGTCGTTTCCAGCAGCAGGCGTTCGACGTGGCAGCCGGTCATGATGGTGAGATTCGGCCGCTGCGCCGCCGGTTTCAGGAATGCCTTCGCCGTGTTCAGGCGGATGCCGCGGCGCTGGTTGACTTCGAAATACGAGGAACCGGCATTGTCGCCGGTATTGAAATCGTCGACCTTGGCGATACCGACTTCGGCGGCGGCGTCGCGGAAGGCATCCAGGATTTTCCAGGACAGTCTCTGCTTTTCGACGCGCCATTCGCCGCCCGCGCCGTGTACCTCGCTGGCGCCCAGGTAGTGGTCTTCGCTTTTTTTGAACAACGGCAGCACTTGCTCCCAGCGCCAGGAATCGTCGCCGCACGCTTCGGCCCAGCGCGCATAATCCTGCTTCTGGCCGCGCATGTAGATCATGCCATTGATCGACGAACTGCCGCCCAGCACTTTACCGCGAGGATAAATCAGGGCGCGCCCGCCAAGGCCGGGATCGGGTTCCGTATTGAACAGCCAGTCGGTGCGCGGATTGCCGATGCAATGCAGGTAGCCGACGGGAATGTGGATCCACAGGTAATCGTCGCGCGCGCCGGCTTCGATCAGCAGGACGTTGACGTGCTTGTTGTGCGTCAGGCGGTTGGCAAGAACGCAGCCCGCGGTGCCGGCGCCAACGATGATGTAGTCGTATTCTCCAGCCGATTCCACGCGCACTCCTCAGGGTGACTGTTTGGATGCCTACTCGGATGCCAACTTATTTGCCAACTCATCTGCCAGCAACTTCACCAGGTCTGCCGCCGGCATCGGCCGCGCCCGTTTGAATTCGGTGCCGGCCCACATCGACATCAATTCGGTATCGCCGCTTTTTGCCGCTGCGGCGCGGATCGGACCGGTCAAGGCATTCTGGACCGGGTACGGCGGCACCATCGGCTCGGCCGTTTCCATGATGCGCATGAAACGGTTCTCGATACCGCGCGCGTAACGTCCGGAAAAACTGCGCGTCAGCCGCGTCTGCCCTTCCCCGCTCAACAGCCGCGCTTTATACGCGGGATGCAGCGCCGCTTCGTCGGTGACCAGGAAGGCGGTGCCCATCTGCACCGCGCGCGCACCCAGCGCCAGCGCCCGTCGGATGTCTGCGCCGGTCATGATGCCGCCAGCGGCAATCACGGGGATGTTGACGGCCGCCACCACCGCCGGCCACAGTTCCTCAGCCCCCAGCGTGGCTTCTTCCTGGCGTCCAATAAACGTGCCGCGGTGTCCGCCCGCCTCGATGCCGGACGCTACCACGGCGTCGGCGCCGACCGCTTCCCAGGCCAGCGCCTCGGCGACCGTGGTGACGGTGCCGATCACGCGGATGCCGGCGCCGTGCAGGCGTTCGACTTGCACGCTTTCCAGGATGCCGAAGGTAAAACTGACGGCCGGCGGACGCAGGGCGATCAAGGTTTCGAACTGCGCCTCGAAATCCTCGCACCACTGTTTCGGTAATGGCAGGCTGTCCCAGCCGAGGCTTTCCCAGACCGGGCGCAGCAATTCAACGGCCTTCGATACTTCAGCTTCGCCCGGCGCCGGCTTGCCCTGCACGAAAAAATTCAGCATGAAGGGAGAACGCGTCAGGCTGCGGATTTGCGCCACCTGCTGCGCGATGGCTTGCGGGCTGAGCAGCGAACACGGCAAGGCGCCGAGTGCACCGGCATTCGACACGGCGGCGACCAGTTGCGGCGTGCAAGCGCCGCCCGCCATCGGGCCCTGGATGACCGGTATCTGGAACAAGCCGTCGATGCCCATGTCCGCCTCCGTTGTCGATGTCGTTTTCAATGCGGTTTCATTTCATTTCAGTTCACTAAGGCAAGCTTACCAGATCGTAAACTTCGCGCCAGTACCCCCGCGCTGCCTCATCTGTGGATAAGCTTCTTGATATCCACAGGAACCGATTGTGCAAAAACGCCGATTTCTGTGCGCGCAAAAATCTTGTCCAGATTTGTCATCGCGGCGATACAGACGCCATCACAGGCTTGTACAGCGCGTAAACCGATGATTTCTCGGCTGTTAACAGGCTTATCCACAGAAAATGCCACTTGTTAACACTACTACTACCGTTGTATACCTATCTTGGTTGTAAACCTGAGGAGCGCACGCTGCGGCTTGGCGAAATTTTTTTTTGGCTCCTACGTCTTTTGTTGGCCTCCTGCGTCAGATTCGGCATCAGACAGCTGGTTCACCGTGATTTGCCGGCCAGCCCATCGTTTTTCTGCCTGCCAGTTGCTCCAGCTGAAGCTGCGCGCCTTTTCTGGCAAACCGGGTGTGGACAAACCCATGCATATCCACAGGAGCGAATGTGCAGAAGCGCTGCGATTCACTGCCGCCCGAAATCTGTACACCTTCGGTGCAGGCCGGATACACCGCTTGTCCAGCACATCAAAACGCTGCTAAGTGCTTGAGCCTGTGGAGAAAATCCCGTTTATCCACAGTAAACGCCGCGTTTACTACTACTACTATTTTTTATGTATACCTTTTAATTAAACAGATAAGGGAGCGCGCGCTGTGAAAAACCCGGCTGCGCCCGTTCCTGGCCAGGAGACAAGCCATGTTTTTTCGACTGATGACTGGTCTGCAGGAAAACGTAATGCGGATGAGGTGGCTGAAAACGGGATGGTGAAATGCAAATGCCGTAAAAAAAGATCGGCATCTGTTCGTGGCCAGGCGCGACCTTGCAGACAATCACGTGTTGAATGGTTTGGCAGAAAATGGAATGCGGGGGCTTGAAGTCGAAATGACATGGCGTCAGATCTCGGCGGCTGAGAACGCGTGGACTCGGAAGCGCACCCGTAAGGTGGGCGGCTATACCTGGATGTGCTTGTCCGCTATCTCGATGCCGCACACGCGTTCAACAACATGCTGAAGCCTCGCGATGGATCAACGGCTGGCTGAACGCGTGGGCAGCGCAAATGCCGCTGGTCTGCAAACTGAGCAGGTAGAGCTGCCCACCTTACAGGTCAGTGCATCGCGCTCGATACAAACATTTTCAGCAAAACGCGGCTACCAGCCACCTCGGCTGTGGACAAGCCCCTGCATATCCACAGGACCCGATGTGCAAAACGACGTTTACTGAAGGCAAGTCGTTTTTTCTCCAACATCGGTGCAAGGCCGATACAATTCTTGTCCAGCATGTTCAGGATGGCGTAAACCACTGATCTTGTGGAGTAAACCGATCTTATCCACAGTAAACTGCGCGTTTACTATCATTACCAGTTTGTATACTTACTTTATTACTGTAAATAGAGAACAGCGGGAGCACCGTGGACAAACCCGTCGGCAAGACAAAACCCAGGCTAAAAACGCTGTTCTTGTCCCTCAAAACCTTCGTCAACAAAGCAAAACATGCTTCTTGGGATTATCAGCGCACTGGCTGAAGAACAGCAGGGGCTCGTGGAGGCCATGCAGAGCCCCTACAAGCTCGTCCATGGTCAACGCACCTACTGGGTCGGACAACTGTGGGAAATCGACGCTGTGTGCGTTCTGTCGCGTATAGGCAAGGTTGCCGCGGCAGTGACGGCGACCACGCTTGTGGAGAAGTTCGGAGTTACCCACATCCTGTTTACGGGTGTTGCCGGTGCTGGCGACAAATCGGTGCGGGTGGGCGATATTGTGGTAGCCGAATCGCTGGTTCAGCACGACATGGATGCCAGTCCCCTGTTCCCGCGTTTCGAGGTGCCGCTGACGGGCCTGACGCACTTCCCGGCCGATCACCACCTGAGTACGCGCCTGGCCGATGCCGCTTATGCTTTCCTGGACGAGGATTTCGCAGCGGCGATCGCGCCGCAGGAACGAGCGGCATTTGGCTTGACCCGGCCACGCGTGCACCGCGGCTTGATCGCCAGCGGCGACCAGTTCATGGACGACCCGGCGCACATCAACCGCTTGAATGCGGATCTGCCCGGGCTGGTGGCGGTGGAAATGGAAGGAGCGGCGGTGGCGCAGGCGTGCTACGAGCTGGCGATTCCATGCGCCGTGATGCGCACGATTTCGGACAACGCCAATGAAAACGCGGCCACCGATTTTTTACGTTTCGTAAAATCGGTGGCCGCGCAGTATGCGTTTTATGTTGTGCGCCGTTTTTGCCGGCAGGACGAGGAAACAGTAAAAATTCAGGCCAGCAGAGAATCGGCCGGCACGTAGTCGTAACCCAGCGTCTGCGCCACTGCCTGGTAAGTCACCTGGCCCAAGCACACATTCAGCCCCTGGCGCAGGTGCGCATCGTCCAGCAGCGCGCGGCGCCAGCCTTTATTGGCCAGTGCCAGCGCATGCCCGATGGTCGCGTTGTTCAGCGCAAAGGTCGAGGTACGGGCGACGGCGCCCGGCATGTTTGCCACGCAGTAATGCACCACGCCATCGACAATGAACGTCGGGTCGGCGTGGGTGGTCGCATGCGAGGTTTCGAAACAGCCGCCCTGGTCGATCGCCACGTCGACCACCACCGCCCCCTTTTTCATTTGCGCGATCATGCTGCGCGTGACCAGCTTCGGCGCCGCCGCACCCGGCACCAGCACGCCGCCAACCACCAGGTCGGCCGCCAGCACCGCTTCTGAAATCGCATGCGCGGTGGAATATACGGTGGCGATGCGGTTACCATAGACCAGGTCGAGCTGGCGCAGGCGCTCGATGTTTTTATCGAGCACCGTCACGCGGGCGCCGGTGCCGACCGCCATTTGCAGCGCGTTGGTACCGACCACGCCGGCGCCGATGATGACGATGTGGCCCGGCGCCACGCCCGGCACGCCGCCCAATAGTAGGCCCATGCCGCCTTTGGATTTTTCCAGGTGCGCGGCGCCGGCCTGGATCGCCATGCGCCCTGCCACTTCGCTCATCGGCGCCAATAGCGGCAAGCCGCCGCCGGGACCGGTGATCGTCTCGTAGGCAATGCAGACCGCCTTCGATTTTACTAACGCCGCGGTCTGCTCCGGATCCGGCGCCAGGTGCAGGTAAGTGTATAAAATCTGCCCTTCGCGCAGCAGCGCGCATTCGCCCGGCTGCGGCTCCTTGACTTTGACGACCATCTCGGCGCGCGCAAAAATCTCCTCGGCGCTGTCGACAATGGAGGCACCGGCGCTGACGTATTGCTCGTCCGCCAGGCCGATCTCGCTGCCGGCGTTCTTCTGGACAATCACTTGATGCCCCCGTGCGACCAGCTCATGCACGGAAGGCGGGGTCAGGCCGACCCGGTACTCATGGTTTTTGATCTCTTTTGGAACGCCAACTAACATGTCTTCCTCCAATGGTTTTATACAACTACAGCATGATTACAGCCCCAGCGTCATCAGGCTTGCGTTGCCGCCAGCCGCGGTCGTGTTGACGCACACCGCCCGTTCCGCCACCAGCCGCCACAGGGCAACCGGAGACGCCGCATCGGTATCGACGATGCCGACGATTGCGCCATTTCTCGCCGCCAGCTGCGTGCGCAGGCTGCCTTGCAGGCCGGCTTCGAGCAAGGCAATGCCAAATTCGCAGTTCGCCACTTCGGCCGCGCCGATAAAACGGATGCGGTCCTTGACCTCCGGCGGCAAGCCTTCCGGCACCGCTGCCTGCGAAGTGGCCAGCACAAAGGCGCGGTTGCCCGTCGCCAGCGCCGCCGCCAGCTGGTTCAGCATGCCTTTCACGGAGCCGGCCGCGCACAACACGACGCCGCGCGGGAAGAACGCCAGGCTGTTCTTCTCGCCCGTCGGACCCGGCAAGGCAATCGTCGTCCCGTTCAGCTGGGTGCGGGCATACCCTTCGCCCAGGCTGACGATGTCGCCGTGGCCATTGCTGCGCGCCCAGACCAGCAGTGCGGACAGCGCCGCATACGCCGGGTTCGAGTGCATCAGCAGCGGCGCCGCCTGGCGCTGCAGGCGCTTGATGTACAGCGGGCCGCCCGCTTTCGGGCCGGTGCCGGATTTACCCTCGCCACCGAAAGGCTGCACGCCGACGACGGCGCCGACGATATTCCGGTTCACGTAGATATTGCCGACGTGGGCGCGGGTGGTAATGAAATCGATGGTTTCGTCGATGCGCGAGTGAATACCCAGCGTCAAGCCATATCCGGTGGCATTGATCGCATCGACGACTTGCGGGAGGTCGGCGCGGCGGTAACGCACGATGTGCAGCACCGGGCCGAACACTTCCTGTTTCAGTTCACCCAGCGAACTGATCTCGAGCACGGTCGGCGGCACGAAGGTGCCTTGCGCCGTCACACTTGCCGGCAACTCCAGCGCGAAATGCTGTTTCGCCGTCGCCCTGGTGCGCTCGATGTGGGCCAGCAGGTTGCGCTGTGCCTCGGCATCGATGACGGGACCGATGTCGGTCGCCAGCCGGTCCGGGCTGCCGACGCGCAGTTCGGTCAACGCGCCTTTCAGCATCCGGATCGTTTTGTCGGCAATATCTTCCTGCAGGAACAAGACGCGCAGTGCCGAGCAGCGCTGGCCGGCGCTGTCGAAGGCCGAACTGAGTACGTCCTGCACCACCTGCTCCGGCAGCGCCGACGAATCGACGATCAGGGCATTCTGGCCACCGGTTTCCGCCACCAGCGGGATGTCGATGCCCTCGGCTTCGCCACGCTTCGCCAACGTACGGTTGATCAACTGGGCGACTTCGGTCGACCCCGTAAAAATCACGCCCTTTACGCGCGGATCGGCCGTCAAGGCGGCACCCACCACTTCGCCGCGGCCCGGCAGCAATTGCAGGGCGGCACGTGGAATGCCGGCCTCATAAAACAGCTCGACGGCGCGGTGCGCGATCAGCGGCGTTTGCTCGGCCGGTTTTGCGAGCACGACGTTGCCGGCGGCCAGGGCGGCGGCGACCTGGCCGGTGAAAATCGCCAGCGGGAAGTTCCATGGCGAGATGCACGTCACCGGACCGAGGGCGTCGGCGTGCACAGCGTCTTTCACCTGGGCGCCGTAGTAACGCAAAAAGTCGACCGCTTCGCGGATTTCGGCGATCGCGTTCGGCAGCGATTTACCCGCTTCGCGCACGGCCAGGGCCATCAACTCGGCGCAATTGGCCTCGAACAGGTCGGCAACGCGGTCGAGGATGGCTGCGCGTTCGCGGTTGGCGCTGGTATTCCATTCGCCGGCAAAGGCGGCAGCGGCAGCCAGAGCCGTCTCGACGTCGGTGCTGGATGCTTCATGTACATGCCCTACGACATCGGCTGATTGCGCAGGATTGACGATTTCTTCCCACGCAGATTGCACGAACGGACCGGCGACCAGCGGCGTAGCGTTGTACGTGCGCTGGCGCGCCAGTTCCGTGCCGAGTTCGCGCAGCGCATCTTCATTCGTCAGGTCGATACCGGCCGAATTCTTGCGCTCGGTGCCGAACAGCGCACGCGGCAGGGGAATCCCCGTGTGCGGCGCACCGGCGCTGGCGCGCGCGATCTCGAACGGATCGTTGATCAGGGTGTCGATCGCGACCTTTTCGTCGACGATCTGGTTGACGAACGAGGAATTCGCGCCATTCTCCAGCAGGCGGCGTACGAGATAGGCCAGCAGGGTTTCGTGCGAACCGACCGGCGCATAGATGCGGCAAGCCTTGTTCAGGTTCTCTTTACCGATGACCTGGTCGTACAGCGTTTCTCCCATGCCGTGCAGGCACTGGAATTCGTAATTGTCGATGCCGCGTTCCTGGGCCCAGGTGTAAATCACCGATAAAGTGTGGGCATTGTGGGTGGCGAACTGGGCATAGATGACGTCGGTTGCCGCCAACAGCTTTTCGGCGCAGGTCAGATACGACACGTCCGTATACACCTTACGGGTGTACACCGGATAGCCCGGCATGCCATCGACTTGCGCGCGCTTGATCTCGGCATCCCAATACGCCCCTTTTACCAGACGCACCATGAACTTGCGGCCGCTTCTCTTGGCCAGGTCGACCACGTAATCGATCACGAACGGGCAGCGTTTCTGATAACCCTGCACCACCAGGCCGATGCCTTCGAAACCGCTCAGTTCAGCATCGAATGCCAGCGCTTCCAGCATGTCGAGCGAGATTTCCAGGCGGTCGGCTTCCTCGGCATCGATGTTGATGCCGATGTCGTACTGTTTTGCCAGCAGCACCAGGCTGCGCACGCGCGGCAGCAGTTCGCTCATTACGCGGTTGGATTGCGCACGGCTGTAGCGTGGATGCAGCGCCGACAGTTTGATCGAGATGCCCGGGCCATCCTTGATGCCGCGCCCATTCGAGGCCTTGCCGATCGCGTGGATCGCCTTTTCGTACGAGGCGTAATAGCTTTGCGCGTCAAGCTCGGTGAGCGCCGCTTCGCCCAGCATGTCGTAGGAATATTGATAGCCGCGCGCTTCGTTGGGCTGGCTGTTTTTCAGCGCTTCGTCGATGGTCTGGCCGGTGACGAACTGGTTGCCGAGCATGCGCATGGCGAGGTCGACGCCCTTGCGGATCAGCGGCTCGCCGCCCTTGGCGATGAGTCGTGTCATGGCCGAACCGAGGCCGCGTTCGCTGTTGCTGCCGACCAGTTTGCCGGTGATCAATAAACCCCAGGTGGCGGCATTCACGAACAGCGACGGCGATTCGCCCAGGTGGCTGCGCCAGTCGCCGCGGCTGATCTTGTCGGCGATCAGGCGGTCGGCGGTGGCGCTGTCGGGAATGCGCAGCAAGGCTTCGGCCAGGCACATCAGGGCGACGCCCTCTTCCGACGACAGCGAAAATTCATGCATCAGCGCATCCACGCCCGACGCGCGCGTGCGCTTGGCGCGCACGCTCGAGACCAGGCGGTGCGCCAGCGGTTTTGCTTCACTGCTCGGGCGCGCGCCTTGCGCCAGCAGCCATTGCACGGCCTCGCGCTCGTCGCGGCGGTAGGCGGCGGTGATGGCGGCGCGCAGCGGGGTCTGCTCCGGCTTGATCTCGGATTGGAAGGCGTCGAACGGGACGAAGGTGGTGGCCGGGGTGGCGGCGATCTGCATGGCGTGTCTTTATGAGGAAAAGTGAGGGTGCGCACAGCAAAACGCGCCGGTCTGTCGTGACAGCCGGCGCGCGTTTTGGTACGTGCTTCAATCGTTCGATTGTAGAAGGAAATCTTCTGGATTAATTCTGTTTTTAACGGGTACTAGCAATAGATAGTTTTTGGTGCGAGAATTCGACCAAATAATATTTACGCGCAGGAGCGACGGCATGCTGGACAAGATTTCCAAGAAAATTCTCGCCGAGTTGCAGAACGACGGCCGCATCAGCAACGTCGAGCTAGCGACCCGGGTGAACCTGTCGCCGGCGGCTTGCCTCGAGCGCGTGCGCAAGCTGCACGAGTCCGGCTACATCATGGGTTACACGGCCCAGTTGAACCCGCAATTGCTGGACGTCTCGCTGCTGGTCTTCATCGAGGTGGTGCTGGACCGCACCACGCCGGAAGTGTTCGACGCCTTCAAGCAGAGCGTGCAACTGATTCCGGAAGTACTCGAATGCCACATGGTGGCCGGTGGCTTCGATTACCTGGTGAAAGCGCGTGTGAAGGATATGGCGGCGTACCGCGAATTCCTCGGCAAGACGCTCTTGCAAAAGGGTGTGCGCGAGACGCATACCTATGCGGTGATGGAAGAAGTCAAGAATACGACCAAGTTGCCGATTCGGTAGGGTGGACGGGTCTCCCGTCCACGCGGTGATTGTTACCGTCTTCGATATCGTGCCGGATGATCTTGCTGTTATCGATCACCGCGTGGGCACAGGGCGCCCACCCTACAACACCACATCACGCCGCGGCGCGTTCGCCCTTCGGCGCAGTTGCGTGCGCAGCCGTCGTTTCCAGGTTATTACGCAGCCAGCGGTGCGCCGGGCTGCGGCCGTCGCGTTCGTGCCAGAGCATGTCGAGGTGCACCGCCGGCAGGGCGAACGGCAGTTCGCGCCACACCAGCGATTCGGTCATGCCGGTCGACACCATCAAATGTTTCGGCAGCACGGTAATCAAATCCGAATTCGCCACCACCCGTCCCGCCGTGAAAAACTGGTTCACGGTCAACAGGATGCGCCGTTCACGCCCGATTTGCGCCAGCGCCTCGTCCACCAACCCGTGTGCGCGGCCGGAGAAACTGACCAATAAATGGTTCGCCTTGCAATAGGTGTCGAGGTCGAGCTTGTTGTTAGCGAGCGGGTGGTTCTTGCGCATCACGCACACGTACTGCCCGGAATACAGGCGCTCGTGGCGGATCGGCGAACCGGTTTCGTACGACAATTGCGCTGCCACGCCAGGGAAAAAGCCGACTGCGAGGTCAATATCTCCGCGCAACAGCATCGGGCGCGGCTCGCGCGTGGTCAGCGGCACCATGCGGATGTTCACGCCGGGCGCTTCGCTTTCGATCGAACGCATCAAGGACGGCAGCCAGTAGGCGGCGGTGGCGTCGGCCATCGCCATGCGGAAGGTCGCCTGCGCTTTCGAGACATCGAAGGTTTCCGGCATCACCGCCGCTTCCAGCGACTGCAGCGCCGCCCGCACCGATGGCCACAGCGCTTCGGCGCGCGGGGTCGGTTTTACGCCATAGGCGGTGCGGATCAGGAGTTCGTCTCCTAAACTTTCGCGCAGGCGTTTAATCGCATTCGACACGGCCGGCTGCGTCATGGCCAGGTGGCCGGCCGCGCGTGTCAGATTTTGTTCGGTCATGACTGCGTCGAACACGCGCAGCAAATTCAGGTCCAGTGTCAGGAAGCTCATGGCGATGTCTCGGTAGCGGTGCAGGTATTTGATGTAGACCCTTGGTCTGCATCAAAGGGTCCGCATCAAAGTGTACCGCATTTCATTCACGATCAATATAAGCCACATCAGGAATCGAAATTAGATTTATATGTTGCAATGCACTATAGTTTTTTAAAACAACATCTCATAGTAAATAATCATGTCGTTCGCCCTGCCGTCACCCAATTCTCGTTTCCGCTGCTGTCGTTGACTGAACTGTTGCAGGGTGCGTTGGTGCTGGCGCTGCTGGCCAGTGTGCTGATGTTCTTCCGTCCCCTGCTGTCCGGCCTGGTGCGCGCACTGGTGTTGACCGTGCGTCCGCGCCCTGCCCGCCCGGCGCGCGGCGCCGGCGCCTGACAAGCCCGCCACAGCCATCCCGTTCAATAAAAAAACGCGGCGTCCGGTCACCCGGCGCCGCGTTTTTGTCGTATCGGGTGCGCTCCCAGTGGCCGCACGTGCCGCATGACCTTATTTTGTTTTCTGGTCGATCGCTTCCAGCACGCTGGTGGTATCCGCCGGTTCAGCAAGCGCCTCGGCTTCGCGGTCGGGCTTGTCGGCCAGATTCGGCGAGTCGCGTCGGATTTCTTCCAGCATGGCGATGATCTTGCTGGTCTTTTCGTCGGAGAGCAGGCTGATCTGCAAATCGAGGTGGGCATTCCGATCGGCCAGCTTCGACATCCGGTTCTGGCGGATCAGCACGGTGGTGGAAATGATGAATGCGTTGAGGGACACGAATCCCTGCAGCCAGTAAAACGGCGGCTCGTCCGGCTGGGGCAAGTCGAACAGCGGGGCGCTGGCGTTCCAGGCAAGCCAGCCCACGATGAACAGGACGTTCACCGCGAAATAACTCGGGCTGCCGAGGAACAGGCTGACCTTTTCGACGATTTTCTGGGCGGGCGTCGCGCGCTGCTCATTGCGTTCGCAATAGGCGGCAATGGTGCCGATGTTCTCGTCGATGGTCGACGGCAGCGCGTTGCCGGAAGAGGGATCCGAAGTAGCCATGGCCGAGCATAGCAGGTGCCGGCGGCGCACGGCGCGCCGGCCGCGATGGAAATCAGACGGCGTTCTTGCCGGCGGTCAGGCGTTCGTACTTGGCCAGTAACTCTTCGCGCGTTTCGCGCCAGGCGGGATTGAATGGAATGCAGGCGACCGGGCACAGGGCCTGGCACTGCGGTTCGTCGAAGTGGCCGACGCATTCCGTGCATTTATGCGGATCGATCTCGTAGATCTCCGCACCCATCGAAATGGCGTCGTTCGGACACTCCGGCTCGCACACGTCGCAATTGATGCATTCGTCGGTAATCAGTAGGGCCATGATGCTGCTGCTTTAAGGAGTCAACGCCTGGATCAGGCGCTCGGTGGGTTCATGGATGCAATTTTACGTTGCAGCCAACGGTCCACCGAAGGGAAGACAAATTTCGATACGTCGCCGCCGAGCATCGCGATTTCGCGCACGATGGTGCCGGAGATAAACTGGTACTGGTCGGACGGGGTCAGGAACAGCGTCTCGACGTCGGGCAGCAGGTAGCGGTTCATGCCGGCCATCTGAAACTCGTATTCGAAGTCGGACACGGCGCGCAAACCGCGCACGATGACGCGCGCATCGTGCCTGCGCACGAAATCTTTTAACAGGCCGGAAAAACTCTCGACCTTCACGTTCGGGTAATGGCCCAGCACCTCGTTGGCGATCTCCAGGCGCTCGTCGAGCGAAAAGAACGGCTTCTTGTTCTTGCTGTCGGCGACACCGACGACGAGCGTGTCGAACAGCCCCGACGCACGGCGGACCAGATCTTCATGGCCGCGGGTGAGCGGATCGAAGGTACCCGGATAAACGGCTACTACCATTGCAGCTCCCTGGAAGAGAAACATTGATGGGAGCGCGCGCTACGCCCCTTGGAACGCGCATTATGCCTGAAAATCTGGCAATTGCCCCAGCAGGGGGCCGGTTTTGCCCGCAAATTGGGCAAACCTGGCCGCTCAGGCGCGGTTTTCGTGCACCTTGCCGTTCAACTTCAGCAAGTGATAGAACACCATGCCCGCCTTGTCGGCGCGGACGATGTCCCAGGGCGCCAGCCAGTCCGGGGTTGTATCGCCTGCGGCAGGTTCCTGCGGCAGCGCATATTCCGCTTCCACATACACCATGCCGTCTTCCTTCAGCAGCGCCACGCACAGCGGCAAGGCTTTACTGATGAAATCCTGCTGGTAGGGCGGATCGAGGAAAATCACGTCGTAGCGCTGGCCGCGCGCCGCCAGGTCGCGCGCGACAGTCAACGCGTCGGCGCGCAGGACGTTGACATTGTCCGCTTTCAGCATCTCCTTGTTCGCCTCGAGCTGGCGCGCGGCCGCTGCGTGAAAATCGAGCATGGTCACGCTGCGCGCACCGCGGCTGGCCGCCTCGAAGCCGAGGGCGCCGCTGCCGGCAAACAGGTCGAGGCAATCGACCTGCGCCCAGTCGCCCCCAACCTGGTGGTGCAGCCAGTTGAACACGGTTTCGCGCACGCGGTCGGGCGTGGGACGCAGGCCGAGGGCGTCGAGCACCGGCAGCAGGCGCCGCTTCCATTCGCCGCCGATGATGCGCACCTGCTGCGGCGCCAGGCGCGGCCGGCCGTGCTGGCCTTGCGATTTAGTCGGTCGTTTTTGCATGGCGCGCACTATACCAGATGCTTATTTCGCCTCTTTCGCCAATACTTTAAAATCGTCGATCCAGCCCTGCATGCGCTGCTGGGCATGGGCTTTCTGGGCCGGGGTCGCGATCCGGATCGCGCTCAGGATGTAATTGCTGGTGGTATTGATATAGGCGTCATAAAATCCTTTACGTTCGGGCGAATCCATGCGCGTAAAGAATTCGTGCAGCAGCGCCGTGATCATCACGCTTGTTTGTTCCTTGCTCGGCTTTTCCTGCTGAATCTTGCGCGCCAGGGCCAGGATTTTACGCTGGCGCAGGATGCGCTCTTCCAGCCAGACATTGCTGTCCAGGGGGCGGGCATCGGAAGCGCGGCGCAAGGCCTTTTCTTGTTCGCTGCTAAAACTGCCGAACCACAATTTGAATTGTTCCATCGATTTGTCGAAGCGCGCCTCCTGGCGCTTGTCGACGCTGCCGCTGACGAACTTGCGGCGGTATTCGTCGTTTTTCTTTTTAAAACGTTCTTCCATTTGTTCGATCTGGTCCGGCGTCAACGAGCGCGCCAAGTCGACCATATGGGGAACGGCCTTCATGGCCAGGGTTTCGGTGTGGGTGCGGATGATGCGGTAATCGGCGAGCAGATCGGCCTGGGTCGGATTGCCGCCCAGCTGGCGCTGGAAGGTGCCGAGCAGCTGGGCGTAATCGTCTAGCTGGGTTTTGCGGTGCCATTGAAACAGTTCGCGGATATCGCGTTTGACCCAATCGGACTGTGCCCCCTCAAAATCGACATAGGCGTCGAGCCACCAGTACAGTAGGGTGTCGCCGTGGTTGTAGCTGAAGCGGATGGTGCTGCAGGCGCCCAGGCAAGCGAGCAAGGCGATCAGGAACAGCGCACGTGCGCGCTGGAGCAGGGAGTACTGCGAGGGGTCATGCATGCTAAAATTTTTCATCTTATTAACTCTTTTTGAATACGGCTTATGAACGTTGTCATCCTTGCCGCCGGCATGGGAAAGCGCATGCAGTCCGCGCTGCCTAAAGTGTTGCATCCGCTGGCTGGAAAGCCGCTGTTGCAGCATGTGATCGATACCGCCCGCCAACTGCGGCCGAGTAAATTATGCGTGATTTACGGTCACGGGGGCGCAGCGGTGCCCGAGATGGTGGCCGCTCTAGCCGCCGCCGGCGAGGCGCCGATCGACACCGCATTGCAGCAGCCGCAGCTGGGCACCGGCCACGCCGTGATGCAGGCCGTGCCCCAGCTCGATGACAACGTGCCGACCCTGGTGCTGTACGGCGACGTTCCGTTGACGACCGGCGATTCGCTGCGCCGCCTGGTCGAGGCCGCCGGCGTCGACAAGCTCGGCATCCTCACCGTCGAGCAGGCCAATCCGTTCGGCCTGGGCCGCATCGTGCGCGAGAATGGCCGCATCGTGCGCATCGTCGAAGAAAAGGATGCGAGCGACACCGAACGCGCCATCCGCGAAATCAACAGCGGCATCCTGGTAGTGCCAACCCGGCACCTGAAACGCTGGTTGACTGGGCTGTCGAACAACAATGCGCAGGGCGAATATTACCTTACCGATATCGTGGCGCAAGCCGTGGCCGATGGCGTCGAGGTGGTGTCGGCCTCCCCCGCCGGCGAGTGGGAAGTCGCGGGCGTCAACAGCAAGGTGCAATTGGCCGAACTCGAGCGCCGCCACCAGCTGAACATTGCCAATGCGTTGCTGGAACAGGGTGTCACCCTGATGGACCCGGCGCGCATCGACGTGCGCGGCGAACTGGTGTGCGGGCGTGACGTCGTCATCGACGTCGGCTGCGTCTTCGAGGGACGGGTGGAACTGGCCGACGGCGTCAAGGTCGGACCCCACTGCGTGCTGGTCAACGCCCGGATTGGCGCCGGCGCCATCATCAAACCGTTCTGCCATATCGAAGACGCCGTGGTGGGCGCCGCTTCCCAGATCGGTCCGTATGCGCGCCTGCGCCCCGGCACCGAATTGGGCGAAGATGTCCACATCGGTAATTTCGTGGAAGTCAAAAACAGCCAGGTTGCCGCGCACAGCAAGGCCAATCACCTGGCGTATGTGGGCGATGCCACGGTCGGTTCGCGCGTGAATATCGGCGCCGGCACCATCACCTGTAACTACGATGGCGCCAACAAATTCCGCACCGTGATCGAAGACGACGCATTCATCGGCAGTGACAGCCAGCTGGTGGCGCCGGTCACGGTCGGGAAAGGTGCGACCCTGGGCGCCGGCACCACGCTGACCAAGGACGCCCCGGCCGGCAAGCTGACCATATCTCGTCCCAAGCAAATCACCATCGACGGCTGGAGCCGTCCAGTGAAAAAGCCGAAGTAATCCACCGGTTTTACATCAGTAAATCACTGGAAAATCACAGGGGTATCCACATGGTTCTGCACGGGATACCCCCTGACCTTCCACAATGTTCTGCACAGAATTATCCACAGGCCTCATCGGATAAACTCAGACCGCGATGCGGGTGTCGAACTTGCTCCTGAACGTCGAAAAATAGGTTTTTACGTTGCGCACATTCGCGTGCGTGGCAAACAGGCGGTGCGCCAGGGCGTGATAGGCCGGCATGTCGGCGACCTGGATGATCAGCACGAAATCCGGTCCCGGCGCCACCCGGTAGCACTGCATCACCGCCTCCTCATTCGTTGCCAGCTGTTCGAATTGCGCCATCCGCTCGGCCGCCTGGACGTCGAGGGTGATCTCGACGATGGCGCTCAAGCGCGCCCCCACCTTGTCCGGATCGACAATCGCAACTTGCCGTGAGATAACACCGTTCTCGGTCAGCTGCTTGACGCGGCGCAGACAAGTTGGCGGCGATACATGGACTTGCGCGGCCAGTTCGGTATTCGTCTGCGATGCGTCAGTCTGCAAGGCATTCAGGATGCGACGATCAAGTTCGTCCAGCGTCGTTATGTCGATTGTCATGAAATTTTCACTTAATATTTTTTAATAAATGAAAGAATATTTCATCTTTCATGATACGTGAAATTTTATAACGAAAATAACGTGATTCTGAAAGCATATTTCATGACCGTTGCCCTACGATACGACCCATTGCTTAATTTTTATAAACGAGGTTCTCATGTGCGGTATCGTCGGCGCGGTTGCGCAACGTAACATCACCCCTATCCTGATCGAGGGCCTGAAACGCCTCGAATACCGCGGCTACGATTCCTGTGGCGTCGCCCTGCACGTCGAAGGCCGCCTGGCCCGTTCGCGCAGCACTTCGCGCGTGGCCGACCTGGAAACGCAAATTGCCGGCACCGGCTTGCAAGGTTTTACGGGCATTGCTCATACCCGCTGGGCCACCCATGGCGCCCCGGCGTCGCACAACGCGCACCCGCACTTCTCGCCGACCGAAGAAAGCGCGCGCATCGCGCTGGTCCACAACGGCATCATCGAAAACCATGACGAACTGCGCCGTGAGTTGACCGAACTCGGCTACGTCTTCACCAGCCAGACCGACACCGAAGTCATCGCCCACCTGGTTGACCACATGTACAACGGCGACCTGTTCGACACCGTCCAGCAAGCCGTGAAACGTCTGCATGGCGCGTATGCGATCGCCGTCTTCGCACGCGAAGAACCGCACCGCGTGGTCGCCGCCCGCCAGGGCTCGCCGCTGATCCTCGGCGTCGGCGAAGGCGAGAATTTCGTCGCCTCCGACGCGATGGCGCTGGCCGGCACCACCAACCAGATCATCTACCTGGAAGAGGGAGATGTCGTCGACCTGCAACTGGCGCGCTACTGGATCGTCGATAGCGAAGGCAAGCCGGTCGAGCGCGAAGTCAAAACCGTGCACGCCCACACCGGCGCGGCCGAACTCGGCCCGTACCGCCACTACATGCAGAAGGAAATCTTCGAGCAGCCGCGCGTCATCGGCGATACCCTCGAGGGTGTGACCGGCATCATGCCGGAACTGTTCGGCGACAAGGCGTATGGCGTGTTCAAGGAGATCGACCGCGTGCTGATCCTGGCCTGCGGCACCAGTTATTAT
The DNA here is from genome assembly GCF_014842025.1 of Massilia sp. CFBP 13721. Taxonomy (GTDB): domain Bacteria; phylum Pseudomonadota; class Gammaproteobacteria; order Burkholderiales; family Burkholderiaceae_D; genus Telluria. The sequence goes on along the minus strand of NZ_JACYUY010000019.1, from coordinate 79,729 downwards.
GCGGGCCTGACCGCCAAATACTGGATCGAGTGCGTCGCCAAGCTGCCGGTCAACGTCGAGATCGCCAGCGAATACCGCTACCGCGACAGCGTGCCGCATCCAAACACCCTGGTCGTCACCATCTCGCAATCGGGAGAAACCGCCGACACCCTGGCCGCACTGAAACACGCACGCAGCCTGGGCATGCCGCACACCCTGACCATCTGCAACGTCTCGACCAGTGCCATGGTGCGCGAATGCGAACTGGCCTACATCACCCGCGCCGGCGTCGAAGTCGGTGTCGCCTCGACCAAGGCATTTACCACCCAGCTGGCCGCGCTGTTCCTGCTGACCCTGACGCTGGCGCAAGTCAACGGCCGCCTGTCGGACGAAGAAGAAGCCGAGCACCTGAAACAGATGCGCCACCTGCCGGTCGCCATCGCCTCGGTGCTGGCGCTGGAACCGCAGATCATCGCCTGGGCCGAAGAATTCGCGAGAAAAGAAAACGCCCTCTTCCTCGGCCGCGGCATGCACTACCCGATCGCGCTGGAAGGTGCATTGAAACTGAAAGAGATTTCCTACATCCACGCCGAAGCCTATCCGGCCGGCGAACTGAAGCACGGCCCGCTGGCGCTGGTGACCGAAGAGATGCCAGTGGTGACCATCGCTCCGAACGATGCGCTGCTGGAAAAGCTGAAGTCGAACATGCAGGAAGTGCGCGCCCGCGGCGGCCAGCTGTACGTGTTCGCCGACGTCGATTCGCGCATCACCTCGGGCGAAGGCTTGCACGTGATTCGCTTGCCGGAACACTATGGCGAACTGTCGCCGATCCTGCACGTGTGTGCGCTGCAGCTGCTGGCGTATCACACGGCGCTGGCGCGGGGGACTGACGTTGACAAGCCGCGGAATTTGGCGAAATCGGTGACGGTGGAGTAAAGCAGCTTATTCCCTCAAGGGAAAGCAACGCGGCGGGAACGGCCACCATCCATGGATTTTCCAGGATGGCATGCCGGACCCGCCGCGTTGTCACATCCGGCGTAGCCGCTCAGAACAGCCGCGCGACATTCACACTCAGCCCCTGCCGCACATGCTCCGGCTGCGCCACGCTGCCAGCAAACTGGCCGTCGCGCGTCACCGGCGCCTCCTCGCTGCGCCCGATCCTGATCCAGTCAAACGACGCGTGCAATTCCAGCGACGGTGCAAACGCCGGACGGTACTGGGCGCCGATGCGAATGCCGCGTGCGCGTTTCGTGTTCAGCGAAACTGGATCGAGCACGCCGGAAAAACCGACGCGCATCCGTTCCGGGGTCGCCAACAGGACGGCAACGTCGGCCGCCGCCACCGCACCCGGCAGTTGCCATGCTTTGCTCAGGCCGACGATCAAGCGTTCCGAGCGGTAGCGCTCCTGCAAGCCGACCTTGTTGCCACTGCCGCGGATGTCGCGTTTCCAAGTATCGGCTTCGACGGCGGCCGTGGCGGAATAGCCATTCTGGATGGCATACGCGGCGCCGAAGCGCAGCGACGCGAGGCCGGTGGCCGTGCGCGAGGCGGCGGCAACGCCTGCTTGTGTCTGGCCACGGTAATCGATGTCGCCCCGGTACCAGTCGAGCGCCCCGGACCAGGTGAACTTGCCGGTCGTGTAATCGGCCTGCAGGGCGAGGCCCGGCAGCCAGCCCGATTCGCGCACCAGGCGGCGTCCACTGCCGTCGGTTTCGGTATGGCTGACGGCGCGCACGCCGGCACCGGCCTTGGCTTGCCATTGCGCGCTGGCCGGCTGGACCAGCAACAGGGAAAGTGCCGCGCCAAGGGCGGCACTGATTAACGATTTCATTTGACGTCCACCTGCAAACGTGCCGCTGTTGCAGCGGCACCGGATACACAAACTTCAGATCGCGCCTCAGAACGCCGCCAGGAATGCCATCCAGCTCAGGGTGTTCGTTTGCGTGATCGCGCCATCGCCCTTGGCGCTGACGTCGAGACGCACGCCGCTGGTCGAGGCAACGGTGATCGTCACCGACGAGGCGGCGCCGTTGACGATCAGGGAGCCGCTGGTCGGCATGGCGCCGCCCGTGCTGACGAAAGGCTGCAGGTTCTTGACCGTAAACGAGAACTGGCCGAGGCCGCTGGCGCTGCCCGACATCGCGAAACTGGCGGCGCTGGTGACGGTCGTGTCGCGGGTGCTGCCGGTCATCGAATAATCGGCCAGGGTGAAGGTGTCCACGGTCACGCCGTTGCGCTTTACGGTGGTGCGCAGGGCCTTGCCCGACAGGACCAGTGCACTGGTGGTGGAATTGGTCTGGGTGAGCGCGATCTTCATGTCGCCATTCACGCTGACCGTCTCGCCGCCGCTGGTGATGGCGAAATCGGTCAAGGTGGTGTCCATGGTGGCTGCCCAGTTCCACGAATTGAACACGTCGCCGCTGACGTTCGACAGCGTGGTCGACAGCTTGCCGTTGGCGGTTTCCCCATCTTCGACGCAGTTGTTTGCCGTCATCGTGATGGTATCGCCATTGCTCGCCATCTGCTCGTTGCGCAGGTTGGCCTCGATGGTGAGGCTGCCGCCGCCGCTGCAGGCTTCCGTCATGGTCACGCCGGTCAGCAGTTGGGCTTTTGCGCGCGGATAGGCGTTGCGGATCAGGCGGAGGGCTGGCGTCACCACACTGATGTTGGCGCCGCCGACGCTGACGCCGGTCAGGATGCTGCTCAGGGCGGATGAGGATTCGCTGACCGCGGTGGTACCGGCATAGGCAGCGGCGGCAATGTCGGTGGCATTCGTCGCGGTAATGATCGACAGCGTCGATACCGGCGCCGGCGCGCCGGGATTGTTGGTGTTGCCGGGACTACCGCCGCCACCGCCGCAGGCGGACAGGGACAATGCGCAACACAGGGCGAGCGGGATGAGACGCTGGTTCATGCTTTTCTTTCAGGATTATTTTTTACAGGCGCAGGAGTACTGGGCAACGGCGCATGGTAGCTGTTGCCCAGGGTCAAAAGACTATCGAATTGTCACGCTGATCCAACGCGCCCATAAAAAATGCCGCTGTCTCCAGCGGCATTGTGTGTGGCGATTCCTGCCTTTCAGCGCGAGTCGGCGCCACCCGGCTGGTCCGGGGTTTGCTCGGCTAGTTCGTCGACGCCCGTGCCGGTCACGCCGGCATCGCCCGATGCGTTCTCGCCCGCGTCATTGCCTGAGGCCGAGGTACCGGGCTTGCCGCCGCCCGCCGCCGCGCTCATTTCCCTCGACGCGCCCTCGCCTGCACTGCCGCGGCTGCTCTGCGCGGCGCCGGCCGGCCCGACGTTGCTTTCCGGCGGCGCGCTGACGATGCCGCCCGCGCGCTCGCCCTGGTCCGCTTCAGGCGCGCCGGTGTAATGGCCGGCGTCCTGCTGGCGCTGGCCGCTGTCCGGATCGGCAGGATCGGAGCGGCCCGACAGCGAATCCGGCCCGCGCGTGCCGGGGTTATGCGTGCCGTTGTTGTCGGCACCGATCTCGTTTTGTTGATTTCCAGCCATGTTCGACTCCTGGTAATTGACCCATGGGTTCGATGTTAGTCAATTACGGCGGCACACCAATAGGATGGATGGCTGAGGGGGTGTAGGAAGCGACGTACAGCACTTTTAAATAACAGCTGTGAAGTGAGGCTAAAAATCCACACCCCTATTATCTCTTGCTCATTCTCAACGATTTGCGTCACCTTGCGGACAACAATGCGCCTTTGCGGTCAAACTCGTCTGGCCCTGGTTGGGAGACGCATCACGACCTGCGTTTTCCGCGATGCGTTGTATAACCTGACAGGAGCATCGATTGGTTGAGCTCTTTCCCCGCTTTACCCAGGACACGCGCCTGCTTCGTATTACTACTCCCCTTGGGACCGACAAGCTGCTTGTCGAGTGCCTGCGAGGTGAAGAAAGCCTGAGCAATAATTTCTGCCTCGACGTCTCGTTGCTTTCTACCGATGCGCATATTCCTCTGAAATCCCTGCTCGGCCAGCCGGCCTTGCTTGAACTCCTGACGGCCAGTGCGGAGATGAAATGGCGGCCGTTTCACGGCTACGTTACCTCTGCAAAATGCGTCGGCGCCAACGGAGGTGTCGCTCGCTACACGGTGACCATCGAACCGTGGACTGCATTTCTCCAGCTTGGCCGAGACAGCCGAATGTTCCAGGATAAGACAGTCTTTCAAATACTCGATGGTGTTTTTGAAAGCTTGCAAGGTAAAGGCAGGCTTGCGCCTAGATGGCGCTACGACATTGCCGACCGCAGTATTTATCCTTCGCGTTCGCTCACCTGCCAATATCAGGAGTCGGATTATGCTTTTGCTGAACGCCTGATGCATGAGGAAGGCCTGTTCTATTATTTCGAACACAGTCCTGCCACAAACGAAAACCGGCAAGCCAGCCATACCCTGGTTATTGCTGACCATAACGGCGCATTTCGGCCGAATACACAGGCGGAAGTTCGCTTTACCCAGCCCGGTGCGGTCATGCGGGAAGACAGCGTGGACCGCTGGCGCATCACAACGCGTTCAGTCGTCGGCGCGACCAGTCTGGATAGCTGGGATTATCGGTCGATGAGCAATCGTCCGGTCGAGGCGAGCACTGTCACAGATTGCAACGCATCGGGACCGGCAAGTCGCGACACGCCCGGCACCTACGGCTATCCAACCCGCGCGCGTGGTCAGCGCATCGTCGACAACCATCTGCAGGCGATGGAGGTAACGAAAGAACAGCATACTGGCGCCGGGACCGTGCGTACCTTCGCGCCGGGCACAACCTTTGCCCTGCGCGGCCATGCGCACCTTGAACAAGCTGAAAACGATGACGGGCGCACATTTGCCATTACCCGCGTGGTGCATTCAGCGCATAACAATCTCAGTGCTGAATTGCGTTCAGCAATTGCACAGGCACTTGGCCCCGAGTCTATTCCTAAGTTCGGGAATGAGCGGCAGGATGGTCTGTACCTTGGCACCGCGATAGTCGAGCGCCCGCTCTATCGCAATCGCATTGATGCGATCCGTAATGTGGTCCCTTACCGAAGCAGCGGCATCGACGGCCACGGGACATTGTTGCATCCAAAACCAACGGTGAAAGGGCAGCAAACGGCAATCGTCGTTGGTCCGCCAGGTGCAGTCATCCACACGGATCGCGATCATCGCATCAAAGTGCAATTCCACTGGCAGCGCAATTCCACCACGAGCCATCAAAGCCACAGCCGCCTGGATCATCCCACCCCCAATGCCCAAATAGGAGCTCCGGCCGACGACCGCTCCTGTACCTGGGTGCGGGTCGCAAGCACGATGGCGGCGATCGCCGGCGCAAACTGGGGCGCGGTCGCCATTCCTCGCGTCGGTACGGAAGTCCTGATCGACTTTTTGGACGGCGATATCGACCGGCCGGTTGTCATCGGCGCTTTATACAACGGCAAGGGCAACAGTGACGCACAGCACAGTTCGGTAGTTCATGGTGCCGGCATTGCGACCGGCAATGCCGCTTCCTGGTTCCCCGGTGAAACCGGCGCGCATGCACATCCGGCAGTTTTATCAGGAATCAAGACGCAGGGCATGGGTACCAGCCAGGACGGCAACGGGGCCTACAACCAGCTTGTATTCGATGACAGTGCAGCGCAATCGCGCCTGGCCTTGCAAAGTCATATGCGTCCACATGCGGGTACTGCGGAACTTAACCTTGGACACCTGCGTCACCAGACCGATAACCAGCGCCTTCATCCTGTCGGGTTCGGTGCGGAATTGAAGACGGCACATAGCGCTGCGCTACGGGCCGGTAAAGGCCTGCTGTTGTCGACAGATGCGCGCGCCGGCGCCAACGGCGACCAGCTCGACGCTCGCGAGGCGCAAGCCCAAAACGAGGAAAGCAAGGAATTACAGAGTTCGATGGTGCGCACCGCGAAACAGCATAACGCGGTACTGGAACCGTTCGCCGAACTGCTGGCAATCAGTGCCATGGAAACAACGATCGACATCCTCAAGAATGTGAGTCATGACGGTGCGACTCACAGCGTTGCTGCCTTCAATCAACCGCACTTTCAACTGTCGAGCCCGGCAGGCATCGTGATGAGCACATCGGCAGACGCCATTTTTGCCGCAGGAAGTACAACGGGCATTGCAGCTGGACAGGATGTGAACTTGGGCGCATCAGGCAACAGCGCACATGCTGTGAAAGAGGGCATTACCCTGTTCACCTATGGCAAAGCCCATTCAAAAGACAAGCCCAATCAGGAAACCGGGGTCAAGTTGCATGCGGCAAGCGGCAAGCTGAGCAGCCAGAGTCAGTCCGGCGCTACCCGTCTTACGGCAGACAAGGCAGTGACTGTCGCCAGTGTGAACAAGAACGTCCGTATCGCAGCGGCAAAGCATGTCTTGCTCACTGCGCAGGGGGCCTGCCTCAAGCTCGAGGGAGGAAACATCATGCTCCATGCCCCAGGAAAAGTCGACTTCAAGGCGTCGATGAGAGAAGTGACAGGTCCCGCCGATGGCAGCATCAGCAAACCAGACCTGCCGAAAGCGAAGGAAATCTACAACGAAGCCTTTGTCGTCATGAACGAGGAAACGAAGCAGCCAATGGCCAATGTGCGGTATCGGCTGGAATCGGCCAGTGGCGTCGTTGTGGAGGGCATCACCGATACCCAAGGGCGCACGCAACGCATCTTCACCGCGAAGCGCGAAGAACTCACCCTGCATTTGCCAACCGATGAGTGACCTCAGCAGTTAATTTTGTAATGCCATCAGATCATTAGGAAATCATGAGCGAAATACTGACTGCTGTTAAATCCACGTCGACGACGACGCTACGAGAAACCTATATCGAGGTGACGCATACCTCGACCGAAGGCGTCCTCGTGTACCGACCAAGTGATAACTCCTTCATCGCGCTTTATCCTGACGAGTGGCTTATGTGCCGCGCAGATGGTTTTAAAAATAAAACCGCCATCGAAGAGCTGCAGGAAGCCAACCGCGACGTCACAGCCAAGTCATTGCTTCTGCAGGAACTGATCGAGCAACCGAACCCGGCAAAAGCCTTAATTGCCCAGGCAAGGAGGGATCTCGACGCTGCCTTGGACACGCTGTCGCAAAAAAGCGATGCGGCCAAGGCCAGGGTGGAAGCGCTGAGCAGCCAGGAAGTCGATCCCAGCAAATTGGTCGAACTCGTGCCAATGACGATGAAACGATTGGAAGGACGGACACGAACGCCGATCTACGTCAACGTCGATCGCTTGCGAAGTGCTTTATCTGATCATCGAGTTTATATAGTGGAAGGCTCGGCTGAAAGGAAAAAGCAGCCCAAGGAAAAACTTTTAAACGGGACCTCCCTCAATACAACGGAAGTTCGTAACCGCATCCTGGATCAGGTTCAAGACAAGGCGAAATTCAGCAAGAAGTGGAAGCTTGCTCCCGAAGACGCCGACGCATTCGGAGGCATCCTGGGGGATTGGGCGAAGGTGATGGGGCCGAATGTCAATGCCTGGTTAGAGCGAACCAAGCGGGAAATCCTAGACGGTACCTGTAATGATCCCGACAATCCGCATCGATCTATCGATGTAAAGCCAGAAGCCCAACTCATGAGGTGGTCAGCCGGTGCTGGTGCAGAAGCGGTATTTATGCCGTTCCAAGGTGATTTGCACAACGCACGTGACAGGAACTGGAAGCAACGCTTCAAGCGTGGTCTGAAATCCGCCCAGTTTAGCGTCAAAGCCAATGCGGAAGCCTCCTTTGCTCTCGGCGAAGCCAAGGTGAAAACCAAGCTCTACCTCCCGCACGCAGCAGGATGGAATCTTGACAGTAATCTTAACAACCAGCGGCTAAATTTTGGTTATTTCCGTATGTATCTTGACCTTACGCTCTCGGCAATCGCAGGCGCCAGCGTCGCCTTGGAGGCTGATGCAGCGTTTATGATTACTGAGCATAAGCAGCAGATCCGGGGTACGCCACGCAGTCAGTCCCGCGCCACCGCGAAGGTTGGCGCGAAAGGTAAGGCGGACGTGTTCGCTGGGGTGAAAGAGTCAATTGATATCGGGGGGACACTGCAATGGCTTAACCCCGAAGGGCTCATCGGTTCGACTGGTCCGAAAAAGCCAGATCCGAACAAAGCAATTGCCACCTATGCGGACGTGGCAAAAATTAGTGGCGGCGCAAGCTTGATTCAAGGTCTGGCGGCTAGTCTAGGCTTCGAATGCGCCTATCGTAACGGAAAGTTTGTCATTGCCGCAAAGGCTGGAGCATGCTTTGGCATAGGCGGGGAGTCAAGCTGGGCATGCGAGGCCGAAGAGGAGCAGATCGCGCAATTCTTCATGTGTATAGCACATCAACTAAAACAAGTTGATTACCGAAAAATTCCTGGCATGGTGGATGAACTGGCATTCGAAGTATTTAATCAAATACTGTATTTACACGTTGTCGTTGGCAAGAAATTGGAAAGTTTTGTAGGTGTAGAGATAGAGAAGATGTCTAAGGATTATCATGATGCTGTTAAAGCAGCAAAGGCTAATGGAAAAGAATTTATACGACAAGTTGCAGAGCAGCTCAAGTCTAGGTGGGGCTGGTTTTCATACATGCCACCGGAGTCAAGAGGTGCCTTAATTTACAGCATTGCTGATGTGCGCAATCAGCCAGACTACTCAAACGACGTTGAACTGCAAAAGTTAGCTGCTTTTTCTCTCAACGAGTTAGTCGCTACTACTCAATCAATCGGTCACTTAAATAATACGTTAGATAGAATTAATACTTCCTTGAGAAGCGAGTCGGGCCGGAACCAAGGTGTAGCGATAATAAACTCAGTAGTTGAAGGAACTCAATTCGCTAATTGTATTAATCGCTGTACAACGCAGCTGGCGCAAGCTACACCTCTTCTTGGCCGGGCGTTTCTTCGTAACGATGAGCCAGAATTTAAAATGGCCCAGTTTCCTCTGCATCATCCAGCTTATAATATTGCTTAGAATTTTCTGATAATCCCGCTATTAATGCATCGAAAATTACTAGATTGATATCCGGAATAACCAGGGAACGGCACCGTGACTTCTCCACCTCTAATTCCGTTAGGATAAGTGGTTTGCATAGGCTGAGGTAACCTCCCCGTACGCATAAAAACCATGGCAGAAATCTCGGAAGTCCCACCTACACTGCCACGCATTAATTTTTTAGTGCCGTCTGAAGGGCCGGTTGGATTATTTTTCAATGAGATTTTGTAATAATCCGCGCTAAACCAGTCGTTAATCCATTCGCCTGTATCTTCCGACATCCCGTATAGGCCAGCTGGGTTAGGTGGATAACTCCCAACCTCCGGAATCCGAGGCTTTCTTTCTCCATGCTTCCATTTTTCCGGAAAATTTCTTCCTCTTTCAATTTTTCCATTGTCTGTCGCAAATAGAACTTTTTTCCCGCCCGAACGGGCTGCGTACTCCCATTGAGCCTCAGTAGGCAGATCAAAGGGAAGCTTTGTGATGTTTGCTAGCCATCGACAATAGGCCTTTGCGCCATGCCAGCTTACCCCGGCCGGACGCTTCGGTGCCCGATCTTCCATATCTTCCGGATCCATGTTTATTCTTTCATTGCGGGTAGCATCTGTAAAAACGTCGAAGTCCTCGTATGTCACCTTGTAAGCCATCATCGAAAAGTCATCCAGTGTCACTTCGTGTACGGGCCGGGAATGCGCATCAAAATCGTAAGGCGTGCCCTTTTCATTGCCCCAATCTCCCATCTCGAAGGTGCCGCCCTTTAGCGGCCGAAGTGATGCTTTCACCTTCGTCAAAAGGTTATTAACGCGTGCCTCCATATTTGCCTCCAGGCTGAGTTTCTCTGCAGGGGAAGTTATTTCTCCACAGAACACCAGAGTATGCAAGCCGGTTAGCAACGAAAAAACAAAAAGCTTTGAAGTGTGCATGATTGAGATTAGAGAGGGCAATAGACGGACCGATCGCTACGACGGCGAGGACAAAGAGCGCAGAAAATAAAGGTAGTTACGTGCGTAAAGGTATTGGATGAACAAGCGCTACATAACGAACTTGGGCCTCTTCGTTACTTGCATACAGTACTGGCGCCCCGAGCGTGGCAGCTTGGAATTGGGCCAGTGCTAGCGCTGTCACAGAGGGAACAGCGCCACAACTGCCGCTGCTGATACCGACACAGGTCACATCGGCCGTAGTGTCGAGGTGCGGGAATGCACCTGATGCCACTTGCATCAGTTCGCCAACACGATTGGTACGCGATCCGGTATCGGCGACGATCATCCCGACGTTTCCCAGCTCGACATTCGCCTCGCTACAAGCCTGCCGCGCCAGATTGTTGAGCAGCGCTGCATCCAAAGGTTTGTTGTTATTAACCGATGCCATACTCGCCTCTTTCATCGGGCTAAGCACGGTAAAGGCGCGCTCTTGCAGTGATTGCACATGTTTTGAACTCGTTATGAGCAGCCCAGCAGCACCCTCGCCCGGAACTCGTCCTTGCAGCCGCTCCGACTTGAACACGGTTCCGTTGGCTGCCCATTCATCTACCGTCTCCTGCGCGATATGCGAATCGCAGGCAACCAGCATGGTCACGGCCTGGCTGTCCGCCGCGCACTGGCCCAGGACGCTTGCCAACGTGGCGTCGCGCGCGACCTCGATCCTGGTCAGGTGTTCCAGCGGCCAGCCGAATTGCGCCACCGTGTGCTTGAACCAGAGGCCGGCCGCGTGGTGCTGCTCGACGGTCCAGGTCGCCGGCAGGAGCGGCAGCAGGCGCAGGGGTGGCGGCGTTCCTGCCTGCGGCAGGAATTGCATCAGCGCCTCGCCCGCCAGGTCGCGCACCACGGCCGTGCCGAGCGTCAAGGCGCGCCAGTGGGTTTCGCCCAGCCGCAGTTCGGCCATGCCGGTCAACATCAGCCATTCGGTGATTTCTTCCTGCAGCGCTTCGTCGACTGCCTCCCCGCTGCGCGCGCTCGTCACAGGAAAACCGTCCTCGTCGACCAGTTCCGGGTCGAGGTCGGGACGGGCCTGGTTGGCGGCGATGGCCGCGGCCAGTTCTTCGGCTGAAGCGCCGTGCGGGGCGCGCATGGCGGTGGCCAGGATTGCCAGCGGTGGTGTGGATGGCGTCGTAGAGGCCGCCGCCTGGGCCGGAGCCACGGTGGCGGCAGCGGGTGCTGCCTTGGGACGGGCGAAAACCACTTTCTTGCCGAGCCAGATGGCGGCCAACAGGCACAAAGGCGCGGCCAGCAAGACTAGCAGCAGGTCGCCCGTGGCGGGCGTGTTGGGCGAAGCGCGCCAGTAGACGATGGCGCCGCCCCAGCACAGGGTCAGGATGCCGGCGGCGAACAGGGTGTTTTTCAGCCAGCCGGGCAGCGGGCGTGGCGGCGAGACGGTCGTCGAAGTCATCGTTTCAATTCAAAGCTTGTCGATGGTCGCTTGCTGGCTGGCGATCAGGGATGCGCCGCAAGCGGTCTTGTCGCCATGGCGGGCGGCGGGCTTGCCGTCGATGATCAGGCTGGAATCGCCGCTGACGATGGGGTTCGGCCCGTGTTTCGGGCAGACGGTTTTATCGCCCATGCGCGCGATGGGGACGCCGCCGCTGTCGCTGTGGGAGGAGGCTTCGATGACGGAGCCGCCGTGGGAGGTTTTGTCGCCGAGCAGGATCAATGGTCCGGACATGGGTAGTCTCCGCGCAAAGGCACGTCCCGGTATGTGGGGCTGTTGCCTGTGAGGTTGGTGGTGGGTGGGATCCGCGTGGGCACGAGTGCCCACCCTACGAGACGCGCTAGGCTGCGACTGCGAGCAGCTCCAATTTTAGTTCCTTCATCCCCGCCGGCACGTACAGCGAAATCGATTGCGCCTTGAGCATGCGCTCGTACATCTGCCCTTTCGATTCGAGCATGAAGTAACAGGTGTCGGGGCGCACGGCCAGGGCGGCGGGCGGTTGCGGGGTGTATTGCAGGCGCACGCCGGGGAGCGCCGACAGGACGAATTTCTCGACGTCGTCCGGCGCCCCGACCTTGAAACGCAGGGGCACGACGTCGACCAGCTGCACGGCCGGGATGTCGGCGGAGACGGCAATATAAAACGTCGTCTTGTCGTCGATCTTGCCGGAGTCGAGCGCGCCGATGTGGTACGAGGGACGCACTTCGCTCAGGGCAATCGCAAAATATTTCGACGAGATCACCGTGTCGAGCAGTTCGCGGATGATGGTGTGCAGTTTGGTAAAACTCGGGCCCGGGTCGGCATGTTGATAATGCGGCAGGTCGGACAGGGCCCAGCTTTTCGAAAAGGTCATCAGGCCGCCGGCGACGTCGAGCAATTGCTCGTACAGGCGCTCCGGATGCAGGCTCGGATGGTGGTAATGGTGGCTCAGGGTGGCGTAGGCGGAACTGGCCGTGTGCAGCAGCCAGAACGAGGACATGTCGCCCGAACGGAATTCGATCACGTTGCGGCTCGGCTCGCGGTGGTGGCCATATAGGGCGCTGACTTTCGCCTGCAGCGCGTCGAGCAGGCGCCGCAGTTGCTGGAACAACGGCACCGCCGCGCCGATCGACAGGCTGGGCGGCACGAAGGCCGGGTCGATTTCGAAACCGCCGGCGGCGGCGCGGCGCAGGCGCAGCAGCGGGAAGTGAACGTAGGCATCGCGCGGCTCGGATTCGAGCACCAGGCGCACCGATTTTTTCAGGTAGGCCAGCTGCACCGGCGCAGCTTGCGTGTACAGATCCGCCGTTTCCTGGTTAGTTTGGATGAAGCGCGCCGTGTTCGCCGCCTGCCCCTGGGCCGCGAAATTGCCGCTGAACGGTTTTAGACCCGGCAGCGCGGCGTAATAGGTGACGCTTTGCTGCGATTGCCCCAGCAGGCTGAGGTCGACCGTATCGGGCAGCGCGTCCGTGTTCGGCGCGTCGACCAGTTCGCCATCCTGGAAGCGCAGCGCCAGGTCGAGGATGCGCAGCACGTTGTTCGCCAGCGCCTCGCGGTCGACCTGCAGCCGTTCCACGCCCCAGGCATACGGGTGCACGGCCTTGATCGCTTTTTGCAGGCAGTGCTCGTGGTACTGGTCCTGGCGCTGGAAATGCTGGGGGCGCAGCAATAAACCCTCGCCCCAGAGTACTTTGCTGGTCATCGGCTGGACTCCCTGTCTGTGATTGTTCGTTGCGCGCAACTTTTACCAGCGGAAACAGTAGCACCGCCCCTGACGGTCGGGATTTGACATTCCTCAACCGTCGGGTTTGCACAACGCCAGCACGGCCGATGTCGCTTCCTTATCTTTCTTCAACATTCGCCTTCCCATGCGCGGTAACACTACGGAGCTTGTCGCCACTCAACAGGGAGAAGCCGATGAAAGGGTTTACGCCGGGCTTGTTCGACCGGTTATTAGGGACATCGCTGCGTGGCGTGAGTGGAAACATGGCGCGCATGTCGGTCGAGGACATGAAGGATGCGGTGGCACGCGACCTCGAAGCGCTGTTGAATACCCGCGCCGTGCTGCCGCAGGATTATCTGAAGGCCTGGCCCGAATGCGAGCGCTCGGTCGTCAGTTACGGCATGCAGGATTTCGCCGAATTGTCCCTGTCGAGCCCATCGGACCGCGCCTTCATCTGCCTGTGCATCGAGCAGACGATCGCCCGTCACGAACCGCGCCTGCGCGACGTCAAGGCGCAGCTGGAGATGCGCGAAGGCGCCGTCAACCGCCTGGATTTTTCGATTACCGGCGTGCTGGTCGCCAGCGCCGCGCAGGAAGCCGTCAACTTCGATGCCGTGCTGCAGCCATCGACCCTGAGTTACAGCATCAGCAAGGCCGGCCGCGCCGTGCCAGCGGGAGCATAGCGAATTGGACCAATTACTGCCGTATTACGAAAGCGAACTGGGCTACCTGCGCCGCAACCTGCGCGAATTCGCCGAGCGCTATCCGAAGATCGCCGGCCGCCTCTTGATCAGCGGGGAAGTATGCGAAGACCCGCACACCGAACGCATGATCGAGTCCTTCGCCCTGCTCAATGCGCGCATCGCCAAGCGCCTCGACGACGACTATCCCGAATTCACCGAAGCCTTATTTGATGTCCTGTACCCGCATTACCTGCGGCCGTTTCCCTCGTGCTCGATCGCGCGCCTGGATGTCAGCGGCGCCAACGGGCAAAGCGCAGCCGCCACCCTCCCACGCGGCACCCAGCTCAGCACGCGCCCGGTGCGCGGCGGGCCCTGCACCTTTCGCACCGTGTATCCGGTGGCGCTTGCACCGCTGGCGCTGGCCGGCGCCGCCTTTTCCGACATCCTGCGTGCGCCCGAGGCGGTACGCGCGCCGGCCGGCGCCACTGCCGGCATCAGCATCACGCTCGCCGCCGGCGTCGAGCAAGCCGGCTTCAAGGGAATCGACTTGCCGGCGCTGCGCGTCTTCATCGATGGCGAACCCTCGTTTTGCGCGGCCCTGCGCGACGCCCTGTTCATGCGCACGCTGGCCGCCTATGCCGAAGCCGACGGCAACGGGCGATGGGTGGCGCTGCCAGGCATGCCGATCCGGCCGGCCGGCTTCGACGAGGAAGACGCCCTGATCGATTTCCCGGCGCGCTCGCACGCCGCCTACCGCCTGCTCACCGAATATTTTTGTTTTCCCGAAAAATTCAATTTCTTCGATATCGACCTGGGCGCACTCGGCAAGGCGCTGCCGGGTGCGAAATCGGTCACCCTGCACCTGGCGCTGGGCGGCATCCGCAGCGATTCGAACACGGCGCGCCTGCTCGCCACCCTCTCGACCAACAACCTGCTGCTCGGCTGCACGCCGGTCATCAACCTGTTCCGCCAGCGCGGCGAGCCGATCCGCCTGACCCACACCACGGCCAGCTATCCGGTGCTGGCCGATGCGCGGCGCGCGTTCGCCTTCGAGGTGCAATCGATCGATTCGGTGAACCTGGTGCGGCAGACGCCGCAAGGCGAAAGCGTGGTGCAGTTCCGCCCCTTTTACTCCCTACAACATGCCCAAACGCCCGAGCAGAACGGCCATTACTGGGCCATGCGGCGCGACGAAACGCTGGCCGAGCGCAGCCCCGGTTTTGAGACGCAAATCGCGATTGTCGACATCGACTTCGATCCGGCCGCGGTGGAAACCGACACCCTGAACCTGGAACTGACCTGCTCGAACCGCGACCTGCCCGCCCTGCTGAGTGCCGGCCAGGCCGGCGGCGACCTGTTCATGGAAGGGGGCTCGGGCGCGCGCGCCATCCATTTCTTGCGCAAACCGACCAGGTCCTGGCGCTTTCCCAGCGGCCGCAGCGCGCACTGGCGCCTGATCTCGCACTTGTCCCTGAACCACCTGTCGATCAGCGCCGGCGGCGTCGAGGCATTTCGCGAGATGCTGGCGCTGTACGACCTGCCGCGCTCCCCTTCCTCGCAGCGCCAGATCGGCGGCATCCACGCCATCGAACAAAAGGCGACCAGCGCCTGGCTCGCCGGCAATCCGTTCAATTGCCTGGTGCGCGGGGTGCAGGTGCGCCTGTCGATCGACGAGGAAGCCTTTATTGGCAGCGGCATCCACGCATTTACCCACATCGTCGAACGCTTTTTGGCGCTCTACGTGCATGCCAACAGTTTTACGCAACTGGTGATCGTGTCGGCGAAAAGCGGAGAAGAGTTATTCACATGCTTACCCAAAAGCGGCGATTTGAGCCTGCTGTAATCGAGCGCCTGTTCCGCGCCCCCTACCGCTTCGAGTATTTCCAGGCGGTGCGCATGCTGGAAATCTGGCTGCGCAAATACGGCGCTCCCCAGCAAGGCCTGGTCGCCAATTTCTTGCGTTTCCAGAACTCGATTTCGCTGCGTTTCCCGGCCAGCCAGCTGGAAGCGGTTCACGTGGAACCGCGCACGATCGAGCCGACCGCGGCGTCGCTCGGCGCGGCGCTGCAGGCATCCACCCTGAAATGGATCCGCATCACGCCAACCTTCATGGGCTTGCTGGGCGGGCATGGTGTGCTGCCGCCGCATTACACGGAACGTATCGCCGATCAGCAATACGCCGACAAGGACGAGGGTGCGCGCGCCTTCCTCGACACCTTTTCGAATCGCTCGCTGGCGCTGTTCTATGCCGCCTGGCGCAAGTACCGGCTGCACCTGAAATACGAACTCGACGGCAAGGATGGCTTCCTGCCGCTGCTGCTGGGGCTGGCAGGCCTCGGCAACCCGGCGCTGCGGCGGCGCCTGGGGCAGCCGGAACAGGGTGCCGTGCTCGACGAATCGCTCGGCTATTTCGCGGCATCGCTGCGCCAGCGGCCGGTCTCGAGCGTGCAGATGGCGCGCGTGCTGTCCGCCTATTTCGGACAGCCGCTGCGGGTAGAACAATTCGTCGGCGCCTGGTATCCGGTACCGCCGCCCCAGCAAAGTACCCTCGGCTACCCTAGCGCCACCCTCGGCACCTGCGCGATTGCCGGCGAACGGGTCTGGCAGCGCGATTTGCGCCTGCGCCTGGTGGTGGGTCCGCTCGACCGCGCCGGCTTCGAAGCCTTTTTGCCGGGCGGCCTGGCCGCGCGCGCCCTGAAAAGCCTGGCGACGATGTTTACCGGGCTGGCGCTCGAATACGAAGTCGAGCTGGTGCTGCGCGCGGCCGACGTCTGCGGCGCCACCCTGTCGGGCGAGCGCCACGCCGGGCGCCTGGGATGGGGAACTTACCTGGTCAGCGGTCCGCAAACGCAGGACCGCAACGACGTGCATTACGATTTGCGCATCGAGTAGCCGACGAAGGCGCCACACATTGCGCTGGAACCCGTTCTCAAGCTGAGATATGATGCAATTTTGCAATCTTTAATTCCAGCAGGCGCGCCCAAGAGCAGCAATATCAGCGGCAACGGCAATACCGGCAAGGTCAGCAATATCGGTAATTTGGTCGAGTCAGCAATATCGGCAAGAGCGGCAAGATCAGTAAACGTGCGTTGATCGCCTATGCGGGCCGCCTGCCTGTCACACGATCCCGCCATTCACCCGCAGCGTCTGCCCATTCACCCATTCCCCCTGCGGCCCGACCAGGAAGGCGACCGTATTAGCGATATCTTCCGGCGTGCCGAGGCGCTCGAGCGGCGCCGCCTTGGCTAGGCGTTCCACCAGTTCCGCCGGTTTGCCGTCCAGGAACAGATCGGTCGCGGTCGGTCCCGGGGCCACTGCCGTCACCGAGATGCCCTTGCCGCGCATTTCCTTGGCAAAGATGTTGGTCATGGTTTCGATTGCCGACTTGGCCGCCCCATACACGGCATAGCCCGGCATGGCGAGACCTATCGCGCTGGTCGAGAAATTGACGATGCGCCCGCCATGGCGCAGGCGCGTGGCGGCCAGGCGCAGCATGTTGAACGTGCCGCGCGTGTTGATCGAAAAGATGCGCTCGTACAGGGCGTCGTCGGTGTCGGCCAGCATGGTGGTGCCGGGCTGGATCACGCCGGCGTTGTTGACGACGACGTCGACGCCGCCAAACGCGTAAACTGTTTCCTCGAACAGGCGCGCGCAATCGGCCGCCTGTGCGACGTCGCCCTGCAGCGCGATGGCTTGTCCACCGGCCGCCGTGATCTGGGCTACCACCGCCTCGGCGTCCGCCGCGCGGCTGGCGTAGTTGACCGCGACCGCATACCCATCCTGCGCCAGGCGCAGCGCGATCGCGCGCCCGATGCCGCGCGAGGCGCCGGTGACGATCGCCGCCTTGTTATCCGGTGCTGCCATGTGTTCTCCTTGTTCAGTTCCACTTGGCTGCGCGCCCGCCAATGCTGTAGCGTCCCGCGCCGAGCAGGGCCAGCGCGATGGCTGCAAACAAGTACATCCCTTGCAGTTCGAGCGCCCAGCCGCCGCTCCCGCTCATCGTGAAGAATTCCCTGGTATGCACCAGCAGGATGGCAACCACCATGTTGCCGGCAACGATCAGGGCCGCCAGGCGCGTCCACACGCCCACCAGGATCAGCAAGGGCGCCACCACTTCGCCCACGTACACCAGGTAGCCGATCGCCTCCGGCAAGCCCATCTTGCCGAGCATGCCGGTGATGAACCCGACGCCGCCGAACAACTTCGAGACGCCATGGAACAGCAACAGCAGCGCAAGCGTGACGCGCAAGACCAGCCGCCCGAAGTCCTCGCGCGCGTTGTCGATGGTGCCTGCGTGGTGCATGTTGGTTTTCATGGCAAAACCTCCCCGCTGCAGTGGCGCTGTTAGGTGGGTGTCAAGGTCCGCCGGCCAGCACCTTGTCCGGCGTGATCGGCGTACTGCGGATGCGCTTGCCGGTCGCGTGGTAGATCGCATTGCTGACCGCTGCCGCCACGCTGACCAGGCCAATCTCTCCGACGCCCTTGGCGCCCAGGCGGCTGACGATGCGGTCATCCTCTTCGACAAAGATGACGTCGATGTCGTGGATGTCGGCATTCACGGCCACGTGGTATTCGGACAGATTGTGGTTCATGAAACGCCCGAAGCGGTGGTCGGTATGGCTTTCCTCGTGCAGCGCCTGGCTGATACCCCAGACCACGCCACCGACGATCTGGCTGCCGGCGGTCTTGGTGTTCATGATGCGCCCTGCCGCCACCGCGCTGACCACGCGCGTCACGCGCACCACACCGAGGTCCTCGTCGACCCGCACTTCGACGAACACGGCTGAATGCACCATGCGCCGGAACTTGCGCTGTTTCAGGATGTTCGGCAGCATCAGGTATTTTTCCTCGATGCGTGCGCGCCCGGCGCGCCCGACGATGGTGCCGAGCGAGATGAAGGTGTTTGGATCTTTTTTCAGGCGCAGCACGCCACCCGCGAATTCCACGTCTTTTAAGCGTTTGTCGCGGAACGGCGAATCGGCCGCCGACTGCGCATAGCGCAGCAGCGTCAGTTGCAGCTTCTCGCACACGCCCGCTACTGCCGAACCGACGGTGGCCACGTGCGACGAACCGCCCTCGATCGGCGCCGCCGGCAAGGTCGAGTCGCCGAGTTGGAACGTCACACGCTCCAGCGGCAAGCCCATCGCTTCGGCGGCGATGGTCGCCATCACGGTATAGGTGCCAGTACCGATGTCGGTGGCGGCGCTCGATACCACCAGGCTGCCGTCGGCATGCATGACGGCGCTGGCGCGCGCGAACATCTGCATCGCATCCCAGACCCCGGTCGCCATGCCCCAGCCGACGTATTCGGTGCCCTCCTTGCGTGCGCGCGGCGCCAATGGCCGCTGCGACCAGCCGAAGCGTTCGGCGCCCTGCTCGTAACAGGCGCGCAATTCCTTGCTCGAATACGGCTGGTCGTCGATCGGCGCGCGCTCGGCGTAATTCTTCAGGCGCAGCGCCAGCGGGTCCATGTCGAGCGCATAGGACAGCTCGTCCATCGCCACTTCGAGCGCATGCATGCCGTGCGCGGCGCCGGGGGCGCGCATGTCGATCGGCGTGTACTGGTCCAGGCTCACCAGTTTATAACCGAGCTTGATGTTGGCGCAGGCGTAGAGTAGGCCCGACCAGTTGACCACGACCTCGACGTAATCCTCGATCTGCGAGGTCTCGGCGATCGCTTCGTGGCGGATCGAGGTAAGCGTGCCGTCGCGCTCGGCCGCGAGCTTGACCCACTGCAGCGTCTCCGGGCGGTGGCCGAAGCTGAACATCTGCTGGCGCGTCAGTTGCACCCGCACCGAGCGTTGCATGTGGAGCGAGGCCATCACGGCCAGCGTCAGCTGGTATTGCGGACGCAGGCCGGAACCGAAGGCACCGCCGACGTACGGGTTACGCACCGTGACCTTGTCTTTTGACAGGCCGAACACGTGCGATACGTACCAGCGGCTGTTCTGCGAGCTTTGCGTCTTGTCGTAAATGGTGAGATGGCCATCCTCGTCGCGGATCACGGTCGAGGCGAACAGCTCGAGTGGATTGTGGTGCTCGACGCCGTGGTAGAACGCGGCCTCGATTTTGACCGGGGCGGCGTGATAGGCCTTGTCGGCATCGCCCTTTTCCGGCGGCGGCGGCTCGTAGCCCGCCTTTAAGGGCCGCGGTTTGTAGGCGCGGTCCAGGTTCGCACTCAGGCGGGTGTCGTGGTCCTCTTCCTCGTAGCGCACGCGCACCAGCGCCGCCGCGCGCCGTGCCGCTTCGAAGGTTTCGGCCAGCACCAGGGCCACCGGCTGGCCGCTGTAGATGATGCGGTCGTCGTAGAGCGGGCGGAACGGGGATCCCGCCGGCGCCGTCATGTCCTTGTAGGCGATGTCGAAGGAGCGTACCTTCGGGCGGTTCAGGTGGCTCATCACCTCGACCACGCCCTCGATCTGCATGGCCTCGAAAGTATCGATGTCGCGGATGCGCCCTTTGGCGATGGTGCCGCTGACGACCACGCCGTACAGCATGTCGGTCGCGCCATATTCGGCGGCATAGCGGGCATCGCCCGTGACCTTGGCGCGGCCGTCGACGCGCGCCACGGCGCCGCCGGTGACGACCCGGCCGGTGCCCGGTTCGGCGACGGGCGTTTTCAGTTCCTGGATCAGGTCAGTCATTCGGTTCTCCGGTATTGGGAACGGTGCCTTGCACCGCGGTCTGCAGCGCGCGCACGATGGCTTTACGGGCCAGCCCGATCTTGAAATCGTTGTGGCCCTGGCCGGCGGCGCCTTCCAGCAGGACGTCGGCCACGCGCCCGAACAGGGCTGGATCTTCCTTCTGCCCCGCCAGCAGCGCTTCCGCCTCTGGTTTACGCCACGGTTTATGGGCGACCGATCCCAGTGCGATGCGCGCGCTGCGGATGACGCCATCGGCGCCGATGTCGAGCGCCGCCGCCACCGACACCAGTGCGAACGCATACGACAGGCGCTCGCGCACCTTGATGTAGGCCGAGTGCGCCGCATAGTGCTGCGCATCCGGCAAGCTCAGGTGGGTGATCAGTTCGTCGGCTTCGAGCACGGTGTCGTACTGCGGCGCGTCGCCCGGCAGGCGGTGGAATTCACTGAATGGGATTGCGCGTTGGCCGCGCGCCGATTCGACGTGCACGGTCGCCTCCAATGCGGCCAGCGCCACGCACATGTCGGACGGGTGGGTGGCGATGCAGTGCTCGCTGGCGCCGAGGATTGCATGCTGTTTGGTGATGCCGCCGATCGCGGAACAGCCGCTGCCCGGTTCGCGCTTGTTGCAGGGCGTGCCGACGTCGTAAAAATAATAGCAGCGGGTCCGTTGCAGCAGGTTGCCGCCGTTACTCGCCATGTTGCGCAGCTGTGGCGACGCGCCAGCCAGGATGGCGGCTGTGAGCAGCGGATAGCGTTTGCGCACCAGCGGGTGATACGCCGTATCGGCATTCCGGGCCAGGGCACCCAGGCGCAAGCCATCGCCTTCGCTCTCGATCTTGTCCAGCGCCAGGCGGTTGATGTCGACCAGGCGGCTCGACACCATGACGCCCTCTTTCATCAGGTCGAGCAGGTTGGTGCCGCCGGCAATGAAACGCACGGCCTCGCCGGCGAAGCTGGCGTTGCCGGCCACTTGCGCCAGTGCCGCTTGCGGATTGTCGGCCTGGGAAAAAGTAAACGGGTTCATGCCGGCACCGTTCCGGTCACGACCGGGCGTTCGGCATTGTCTCCGCCGTCGATGCCGGCGATGGCGCACACTGCCTTGCGGATGCCGGGATAGGCGCCGCAGCGGCACACGTTCCCGCTCATCAGTTCGCGCACTTCGGCGACTGTCTTGGCTTGCCCTTCGTTGATCAGGCCGATGGCCGAACAGATCTGGCCGGGGGTGCAGTAGCCGCACTGGAAGGCATCGTTGTCGATGAAGGCTTGCTGCATCGGGTGCAGCTTGTTGCCCTCTGCAAGGCCTTCGATGGTGGTGATCTCGCGGCCATTCTGCATCACGGCCAGCGTCATGCAGGAATTGATGCGCTTGCCGTCGACGAGCACGGTGCAGGCGCCGCACTGGCCGTGGTCGCAGCCCTTTTTGGAACCGGTCAAATCGAGGCGCTCGCGCAGCAAGTCCAGCAAGGTCACCCAGGCTTCGAGTTCCATGTCATGTTGCTGGCCGTTGATGCGCAGGGTGAGCGGATAACGCTCGGGAGCGGTCATGGTGAATCCTTTCTGGATGGTGGCGGCGTGCTGTGCAGGCGGCGTGGGACGGCCGGGAATGCTGTTGTCATTCCATTACGACCATCTTAGTAGCAAGCACTTGGTGACCGGCGCACAATAGCCGGGAGAACGCGGGTGTGCCGTTAGCTGCGCATGCTCAGGCCAACTGGCTGGCCAGGTCGAACTCGTCGATGAATTCGAGCAGGGCGCTGAGCGCGGCCGGACGGTGGCTGCGGCCGGGATAGACGGCGTAATAGGTATTGTCGAGCGGCGGGCATTGCGCCAGCACCAGCTGCAGGCTGGCGTCGGCCACGGCATCTCTCACCATGAACCAGGGCAGCAGCGCGATGCCGGCGCCGGCCAGGCACAGCCCGCGCAGGGTATGTAAATTGTTGGCGCGCAGCGGCGCGCCGCCAGCGGCTACTTGCACTACCTTGCCCTCGCACTGCAGCGGCCAGTGCGGCAGCACGTCGTGCAGCAGCAACTGGTGGCGCGCCAGCTGCGCCGGGTGCTCAGGTATGCCATGCGCCGCCAGGTAGGCTGGAGCGGCCACCAGCACGCGCCGCACCGGGCCAATGCGGCGCGAGACAAACGAGGAATCGGCCAACTGGCCGGTGCGCAGGGCGAGGTCGATGCGTTCGGCCACCAGGTCGAGGTGGGCGTCGGTGATCACGCAGTCGACGGTAACGGCCGGATAGCGCGCGTAAAACGCGGCCAGCAGCGGCGGCAGCAGCAGGATGCCCGAGGCTTGCGGAGCCGTCAGGCGCAGGTGGCCGGCCGGCTGGTCGCGCAGGCGAGAAATCGCCGCGTCGGCGGCGTGCGCCGCGTCGAGCATCGTCTGGCAGTGGGACAGGTACAGCTGGCCGGCGGCGGTCAGGCTGAGGCGACGCGTGGTCCGGTGCAGCAGCCGTACGCCAAGCGTGCTTTCGAGCTCGGCCACGCGCGCGCTGACGGTGGATTTTGGTAAACCGGCGACGCTGGCGGCGTGGGTAAAACTGCCGCTGGCGGCGACCTGCACGAACAGCGCCATGGCGTCCAGTTTCATTGTTCACCCCGGTGGATAGTCTTTCCGGATTATAACGACTAATCATCGTAATCCAGAGCCGCTACACTGGGCCATGTTCATTCAATAAGAGGTCACCATGAAAGCCATCGCCGCCTACGCATCCCTACCCGCCTCCGACGCCAATGCGCTCCAGGACGTCGTTCTCCCCGACCCGGTCGCCAGCGGCCACGACCTGCTGGTCGAAGTCCATGCGGTCTCCGTCAATCCGGTCGATACCAAGCTGCGGCGTGGCTTGCCGGCCGCAGGGCAGGCCGAGCCGAAAGTGCTGGGTTTCGATGCCAGCGGCATCGTGCGCGCCGTCGGCCCGGCGGTGACGCTGTTCAAGCCGGGCGACCGCGTCTGGTATGCCGGCGCCATCAACCGTCCCGGCAGCAACAGCGAATTGCAGCTGGTCGACGAGCGCATCGTCGGGCGCATGCCGACCTCGCTCGGCTTTGCCGAAGCGGCGGCGCTGCCGCTGACGGCGATCACCGCCTGGGAACTCCTGTTCGACCGCCTCGGGCTGGAGTTCGGCGGCCATGCAGGCGAAAAACTGCTGGTGGTCGGTGCGGCCGGCGGCGTCGGCTCGATCCTGGTGCAACTGGCGCGCCAGCTGACCGGCATTACCGTGATCGGCACCGCCTCGCGCCCCGAGACGCGGGAATGGGCGCGCATCTTCGGCGCCCAGCACGTGATCGACCACAGCACCCCGCTCGATACCGCCCTGCTGGACGCCGGCCTGGGCGAAGTCGACTACGCCATCAGCCTGACCCACACGGATAAACATTTCAGTGCGCTGGTGAATGCCATCAAGCCGCAAGGGAAACTCGCGCTGATCGACGACCCGGAGCCGATCGACGTGCGCCTGCTGAAACGCAAAAGCATTTCGCTGCACTGGGAGCTGATGTTTACGCGCTCGCTGTTCACCACCCCGGATATCCAGGCGCAGCACCGGCTGCTGAACGAGGTGGCGCAACTGGTTGACGACGGCCGCATCCGCACCACGCTGGCCCAGAACATGGGAGCGATCAATGCCGAAAATCTGCGCCGTGCCCACGCCTTTATCGAAAGCGGCGCAGCCAGCGGTAAGGTGGTGCTCGCGGGGTTTTAAGAGGGCGATTTCAGGCGATTTAAATTGTCTTTTGGCATTTATTGTCCAAAGAAAAAATTGCCTGAAAATGCAGCAATTAAACGGTATTATTGTTTATATAGTTTATATAAATTAAACGATATATATTGTATGTTTTAGTATCTGGCGCCGGGGCTGGTGCTGCCTGGCGCCGGGCAGTTTTCCGTGATCATCGCGTCGATGCTGCGTTGATGGTCCGCCAGCGTCGGCAAGCCGATCCGTTGGCGGCGTGCCTCGACGCGCGCCGGGTCGTCCAGCGGGTAATAGTCCCAGCTGCAGGCGTCGACCTGGCGTAGCTGGGTGCCATAGCGCTGCGGGCGCCCTTCCCTGACGGCCAGGCGGTCCGATGCCGCGGCGAGATGGGTCATGGCGGCTTCGCCGTCGAGGGCGGCCAGTTCCAGCTGGCGCACAGCCTGGCGCTGCAGCGGCAGATCGTCGCTCCTCTGCTGGACGATCAGCCAGGCCTGGCGCGCCGCCTCCGCCCCTTCGACGCTGCGCCGCGGCCAGCCGCAGGCCGCCATCAGGACGCCCAGGCGCGCGCCGTTGTGGTGCTCGACCAGTGCCAGCTGGGCCAGGTGGCGCGCCGCCTGCGCATCCCCGGGCGGCGCCAGCACATCGACCCGGCTGCGCACGGCGTCGGCGGCTTCCACCATGGTTGCCAGTTCCTGCGCATAGGTGGTGCACTCGGGCGCGGCCTGGGCTGCCGGCGCCAGTGCGGCCGACAGCGCAGCCATCACCTGCACTCTGCGAAGACATTTCATCGTTTCGTTCTCAAAAAAACAATGAATAAAGCGTAGCATAAGCCTGCGCCGGGACAACCCGGCATTTGTCCCCAGGGAGACCCTTATGAAAGCGCCTGCATTCCTGTTGTTGTTGCTCGCCGCCCTGCCCTCCCAGGCAGCCGACATGAGCGAGGATGCGCTCTGGCAAAAGCTGCGCGGCGGCGGCGTCACGGTCCTGATGCGCCATGCGACGACGGTGCCCGGCATCGGCGACCCGCCGGGTTTCAAACTGGACCAGTGCCCGACCCAGCGCAACCTCTCCGAACGTGGCCGCGCCGATGCGCGCGCCGTCGGCGCCGCCTTCCAGCGCCACCAGGTCACGCCCGGCGCGGTCTGGTCGAGCCGCTGGTGCCGTTGCCTGGACACCGCGCGCCTGGCCTTCGGCCGCGTGCAGCCCGAGCCGAGCCTGGACTCGATGTTCGAGGACGACGCCGGTGCGTCATCCGCGAAACTGCGTGACTTGCGTGCGCGCCTGGCCGCACGCACCGAGACCACGCCGCTGGTGCTGGTCACCCACGACGTCAACATCCGCGCCCTCACCGGACAGTCCTTGGCGCAGGGAGAAATGGTCTTGTTGACACAGCGTGATGGCAAGCTGGCGGTGCTCGGGCGCCTTCCAGTACCAGCCGCGGAGAAAGCGGCGCCGTGAATACTCACATGCGCGCGCGCGGCCGTTTCAGGCGTAGAATCGGCACGGCAGATTGATGAGAACACCTCATGGGAGACCCGTCATGAAACGTTTACTGTTGCTTGCCGCCGGGCTATTGTTCAGCGCCGGCACCCTGGCCCACCACGGCTGGAGCGAATACCAGGCCGACAAGCCGCTCGACCTGTCCGGCACCATCGAGCAAGCCGGCTACGAACAGCCGCACGGCTTCGTGCGCCTGAAAACGGCCGACAAGACGTGGCTGGTGGTGCTGGCGCCGCCCTCGCGCATGGAAAGCCGGGGACTGGCGCGCGAAAAACTGGTGGCTGGCCAGAAAGCGAGCGTGCACGGCTATCCGCACCGCAGCAAGGGCGATGAACTGCGCGCCGAAAACATCACGATCGACGGCAAGAAGGTGGAGCTGCGCTGATGGCGGGTGACGCCGGCATGCTGCAGGCGTTGGCAGAGACCCCGTTGTCGGTGGCGATGCGCGAAGGCGCCTGGCTGTATCCGATCGTCGAGATCGTCCATATCGCCGGCTTCGCGGTGCTGGTCGGCAGCGTCGTGCTGTTCGACCTGCGCGTGCTCGGCTGGGCGCGCACGCTGCCGGTGGCCGCCCTCGGTAATCACCTGCTGCGTTGGGCGCTGGCGAGCGTGCTGCTGGTGCTGCCGGCCGGTTTATTACTCTTCAGTGCGCATCCGGTCGAGCTGGCCAACAATCCCGCGTTTATATTAAAACTCGTGCTGATTGCCCTGGCCGGCCTGAATGCGCTGGCGTTCCACATGCTGCCGTATCGCAGCGTCGCCGGCTGGGACCGCGATCATGCGGCGCCGCCATTGGCGCGCTGCGGCGCCGCCCTCTCGATCCTGCTCTGGCTGGGGGTGATCAGCTGCGGCCGCTTGCTGGCTTACTTGTAGACGCGCCTGCGGCTCGGCCTGCTGCATGCTACAGTGATCGTCCCGAATAACCGCATCCGTGCCAGCATGCTGAAACCCGCCGCCGCCCTCACCGCATTCGTCCTCGCAGGCTGCGCCTGCAATGCCGCCGTGGCGGCCATCCCCGTCTACGGCTTTATCGTCAAGAACACCTATCCGCACGATCCGCAGGCGTTTACCCAGGGACTGTTCTTCCGCGACGGCCACCTGTTCGAAACGACGGGACTGACCGGCCGCTCGACCCTGCGCCGTCTCGACCTGAAAACCGGCAAGGTACTGCAAAAGACCGACTTGCCGAACGACGTGTTCGGCGAAGGATCGACCGCCGTCGGCGACAACATCCTCGGCCTGACCTGGCAATCGAAGACCGGCTATGTGTTCGACGCCAAGACGTTCACCATGAAAGGCAAGTTCCCCTACGAAGGCGAAGGTTGGGGCCTGGCCAGCGATACGAAAAATGTCTACATGAGCGATGGCAGCGCCAGCATCCGCGTGCTCGATCCGGGCTCATTGAAGGAAGTGCGGCGCGTGCAGGTGACGGCCGAGGGCAAGCCGATCGACTCCCTGAACGAACTGGAAGTCGTCGACGGCGAACTGTATGCGAACGTCTGGGGCACCGACATCATCGCCCGCATCGATCCAGGCTCGGGCAAGGTGACCGGCTGGATCGATCTGACGAACTTGCTGCCGCGCGAAAAACGCGGCACCAACTCGGCCGACGCCGTCCTGAACGGCATCGCCTACGACGGCAAGCACCGCAAGCTCTACGTGACCGGCAAGTTCTGGCCGAAACTGTTCGAGATCGAGTTGGTGCGTTTCGAAGGTAGATAAACCGAGGGCCGGTGATTATCCCACCACCGAAATCACCACCTTGCCGAAGTGCGAACCCGATTCCATGTAGCGATAGGCTGCCTTCGCCTCGTCGAAACCGAACACGCGGTCGACCACCGGCTTGATCTCGTTGATCGCGGCAAAGCGCATCACCTGCTCCAGCATCAGGCGGCTGCCGACGAAAATGCCGACCATGCGCTTGGCGCCGCCGAGTAGCGTCGCCGGATTGACTTCGCCGCCAAAGCCGCTGACGCCGCCGATGATCGCCACGCTGCCGCCCATCGCGCAGGACGCCACCGAGCGGTTCACGGTGCCCTGCCCGCCCACTTCCAGCACCACGTCGGCACCCACCCCGTGCGTCACGCGCAAGACTTCGTCCTGCCACTCGGGCGTGGTGCGGTAGTTGATGGTGTGGTGCGCACCGAGTTCGCGGGCGCGCTGCAGTTTCTCGTCGGACGACGAAGTGATGATCGTGCGCAGCCCGGCCGCGCGCGCCAGCTGCAGGCCCAGCACCGAGACGCCGCCGGTGCCCAACAGCAGCACGGTGTCCCCGGGTTTGATGGCATTGCTCGACTCGAACAGCGCATTCCAGGCGGTGACGCCGGCGCAGGGCATGGTCGACGCTTCGACATAGTTCAACTGCGGCGGAATTCTGACCAATGCCTCTTCGTGCAGCACGACCTCCTCGGCCAGCATGCCGTCGATGTCGCCGCCCAGCGCATGGCGGATTTTACCGGGCGACGTGCGCCCATCCTGCCAGTGCGGGAAGAACGAACCGGCCACGCGGTCGCCCACCTGCAGCCGGCTCACGCCATGGCCGATGGCCAGCACTTCGCCGGCGCCGTCCGAACAGGGAATGATCGGGTCATCCACATTCACCAGGTAGTTGCCGCTGGCAACCATCAAGTCGCGGTAATTCAGCGACACTGCGTGCACACGCACCCGTACTTCGCCATTCGCCAATTCGCGCTGGGGGAAATCCACGCACCGCAAACCGTCGATGTTGTCGCCCGGCAGAATCTGGTAAGCCCGCATCGTGTTCTCCTGGAAGTCGTTCAATAGCAGGCAATTCTACTGCGCGCGCCATGACACGGTGTTCCGTTTGCAGAGCACTACGTCGGCTTGGCCACCATCAGCCAGAAAATCACGACGAACGCGATAAACGCCGGCACCCCCAGCGCAACCCAGGTTTTGAAGAGACGCCAGTACTGCGGCGGCAGGTCGCCGTTCGTGCGCACCGCCTCGGCGGCCAGGTCGCGCAAGCGCATTTGAATCCATACCACCGGCAGCCAGCAGGCGCCGGCCAGCACGTATAAGGCGATCGACCACATGATCCATCTGCTGTGCAGCGGATAACCGGCCAGGTGGATCATGTAAAAACCGGTGGCCGGTTGAATGATGGCGGTGGTGGCCGTGAACACCCAGTCGGCGATCACCACATTGCGGCTGACCACGGCAATTGCGCGCACGTCGCGGCTGATATTCGCAAACAGCATGTACCAGGCCGAGCCGATGCCGGTACCGAACAAAAAGGTCGACGACAGGATGTGCAGCCATTTAACAACGACATACTCCATTATTCCTCCAGTTCATACAGCAGCCAGATCGCCGCCAGCATCGGCAAATTTTTCGTTAGTGGTCCGTACGGGTGCAGCAGGAACTCGGGCAATTTGAACGCTATCACGACCGTATAAAAACCAATCAAACCCAATTGTGCGAGCCATAGCCAGCGCCGCCGTGGCAGGAAAGCGATGCCGAGACCGAGTAGCAAATCGAAACTCGCGGCGCCGTACAGCATCAGCGGCTGCAGCGCCGGCGGGATGCCGGTGCGCGCCAGTAGCGCATAGCTGGCCTCGACCGGATACAGGCCGAAGGAGACGATGGCGGTGGCGATCCAGACCGCGACAATGCTCCAGCGCAGCGTCGGCAGCAGCCAGCCGAGCTTGGCGAGGGTGCGCTCGGCGCGCGGGTCGGTAATGAAAGCGGCGATCGGCGCCGGCGCGCGGCCCAGCAAATGGGTGATGACGGCGGCGTCGCCGGTATTACCGCGGTCGAGCATGCGCAGCGCGTCTTCGTCGAGCAATGCGCCCGGCAGCCAGCGTCCGGCCTTGGCCAGCAGGCGCGCCAAGGGGCCGGGCAAGGGCAACACCCATTGGCGTCCTGGGATCCCCAGCGCGCTGCGCAGGCGTGCCAGGTAGTCGCTGAACGGCAGCGCCTCGGGGCCGACCAGGGGAACGCGCATGGCGGTGCTGCCCGGCGCCAGCGGCAGGCGGTGGCGCAGCAGGGCGACGATGGCCGCCACCACGTCGTCGACGTGCACCGGCTGCACCAGCTGCGGCGCACTGCCGAAGCGCACCGACAGCGGCATGCTGGCCAGGGTTTTAAAGACCGCGGCGCTGGCGCCCTCCTTGCCGTAGACCAGCGAGGGCTGGACGATGTAGGCGCGCAGCGGCAGCGAGGCGAGGTAATCGTCGGCCGCCTTTTTCGACAGGTGGTAGCGCGTGTCGGCCTGCGCGTCCGCTCCCAGCGCGGACAATTGGATCACCATGCGCACGTCGTCGGATTCGGCGCAGGCCGCGAACAGCGCGCGCGGGGCCAGCACATGCAGGCGCTCGAAGGTTTGCCGGCCCGACGCGCGGAAAATCCCGACCGTGTTAATGACGGCCTCGACCTTGGAAAGGCGCGCCAGCCAAACCGATTTGTCGGTATCGTTGGCGAAGTCAGCATGCACATAGCTCAGGCGCGGGTCGCTGCTTTCTTTGGGCTTGCGCACGGCGCAGACGACGTGGTGGCCTTCGGCCAGCAGCGCCTGTAACAGATGCTGTCCAATGAAACCGCTGGCGCCGGTGAGCAAGATCCGCATGCAATTCCTTTACCGACCGATTTATCGAGTCATGACAAGTTAGCGAGGACGATCACTATGTCAGATTGGAACACTTCATTACAACGCGGCCTGATCGGCGGGGCCGCATCGAGCATCGTCTCGACCGCCGCGCTGGCCCTGCTCGGCCGTTCCGAGGCCGGCAGCGCCTATGCGCCGACCAATGCGGTCAGCCACTGGATCTGGGGCGACGAAGCGGCCGAGCACAACGGCTTTTCGCTGAAGTACACGATTACCGGCTACCTGATCCACCACGCCAGTGCCACCTTCTGGTCGGTGCTGTTCGAAAAGCTGGCCGGCGAAAAGCTCGACCGCAAGGATCTGCGCGTGACAATGGCCGCGTCCGCCGCTGCCTCGGCGCTTGCCTGCTTCGCCGACTACAAGCTGACGCCGCAACGCCTGCAACCCGGCTACGAAAAACGCCTGTCGAAAAAATCGCTGGCCGGCGTGTACGCCGCCTTTGCCGTCGGCCTGGCGCTGGGCGCGATCGCCCTGCGCAAGCGCTGACAGCCGTGCCAGTCTAGAACAGGCGAGGAAATCGTGCCGCCCTATATTTATGTGCTGCTCCTGCATGGCGTGCTGGGCTTTCTCGACATCGTCGTCAACCACGAGCTGCTGGCGAAACTGCCGAAGCGCGGCGACGCCGCCCCCGAGGAAGCGCTGCACGCCGCGCGCGAAACGATCTTCGCCAGCCTGTTCGCCTGCCTGGCCTGGTACGAATGGCATGGCGCCTGGGTCTGGTGGATCGGCGCGCTGCTGCTGGGCGAGGTGATCGTCTCGACGCGTGACGTCATCGTCGAGGGCGACACGCGCATCTTGCCGACGTCGGAACGGGTGGTGCATCTGCTGATGTTCATCAGCCTCGGCATCCTGATCACCCTGGTCGCGTATGCACTGGTGTGGTGGCATGGCGCGCCGACGGCGGTCGTGCGCGTCGATTACGGCTGGGCCAGTTGGGTGCTGACGGCGATGGCGGTGCTGTCGTTCGTGTGGGCCGTGCGCGATGGCGTCGCGGCCGGCAGGCGGCGAACGATCGCGGCGGCGTCATAAAGGTATCGGAATAAAAAAAGCGCCCAGGAAAAATCCCGGGCGCGTTTTATTTCATGAGCTTCAGAACGCGTAGTTGGCGCGTGCGTACACAAACCGGCCCGAACGGCCGAACGGCGAATAGTTCGAGAATGGCGTGTTACCGGTCGTGTTCAGCGCCGGCGGCAGCGTTTCCGGGTACTGGTCGAACACGTTGTCGGCGCCGAGCGCCAGCGTCATCTTCGGCGTCAAGGCGTAGCGCGCCTCGAGGTCGACGATGGTTTTCGCGCCCAGCTGGAAGTCGAGGGCGGCGGTCGTACCCGGCGTCATGGTTTTGCCGTAGCGGGTAGCGCGCGCGGTGGCGCCCCACTGCCCCAGTTTCCAGTTGAGATTGGCGCTGAACTTGTTCTTCGGCTGGCCTTCCTCGATGGCGATGATGTTGACGCGGTCGAACAGCACCGGCGCCGGGTTCAGGGCCGCCAGTTGGGCCGTGACCGGGGTCTTGGTGACCTCGGTACTGTTGAAATTAGCCGCCAGCGTGGTGTCGAAGCGCCCGGCCGCGCCGGCATTGACTGGCCAGTTCATGACGATGTCGACGCCGTCGGTGGTGGTGTCGACGCCGTTGATGAAGAAGCGCCCGCCGCCGACGCCGATAAACCCCTGGGACACGATGTAATTGCGCACGTTCGGCTGCAACAGGTTTTCCGACAAGACGATGCGGTCGCGGATTTTAATCCGGTAGGCGTCCACCGTCAGGCTGACGCGGTCGAAACGCAGCACCGCGCCGAGCGACAGGTTGACCGATTTCTCGGCGTCGAGCGGCTGCGCGCCGAGCGCCACGGCCACCGGATCGGTCGGCTTGAAGGTGGTGATCTCGTAGGGCACGCCATCGACGAAATTGGTGGATGTGGAGGTGAAATTCTGCTGCTGCGGCGACGGCGCACGGAAACCGTTCTGCAGCGAACCGCGCAGGGCGAAGCTTTTACTGAAATCGTAGCGGCCGGCGATCTTGCCGGCCAGGCTTTCGCCGAAGTCCGAGTAATGTTCGGCGCGCACCGCGACCGAGGCCAGCAGTTGCGGGGTGATGTTCGCTTCGAAGTCGACAAAGGCGCCGACTGCGGTGCGGTGGGTGTCGATCTCGTTGGAGGGACGGAAGCCCGGGAACACCTGGGCGCCCGGCGCGGCCGGAGTGCCGTTGGGGAGCACCTGGCCGCCGTAGCGGTAAGAGTCCGGTTCGCCGGCGAAGAGTTCATAGCCTTCGCGCCGCACTTCGGTGCCGACGGCGATGTTCAGCGGCGACGACAGGCCGGCGACGTCGAGCGTGCGCACGCCGGTCAGGTTGAACACCAGCTGGTCGTAGGAAAAGCCGCCGGCGTCGAATTCGGTTTTACTGGACGGGCCGATCGAGCGATTGAGCGTGTTCTGGATCTCGAACTGCATCTTGTTCTTGCCGTAGCCGAGCGACGTGTCCATGTCCCAGCTGCCCAGCGACCAGGTCACGCCGCCGGTGAGACTGAAGTCGTCCACGGTGGGGGCGATCACCGGCAGGAAGCCGTCCGGATAGATCGCAGGGATGTTGCGCGCATCCTGGGCCGGGCGGAAATAGCCGGAGGAACGCGCCTCCCTCTTCTGGTAGCTGGCCCAGCCATAGACCTTGACGCCGTTGCCGAGGTCGTTGCCGGCGTTGGCGAACAGGGTCGTTTGCTGCATTTCCGGGTCGCCGTACCAGGCATTGAAACGGTCGATCGTGTTTTCGCGCGGGTCGAACGTGCCGTTCGCCAATCGCGGGTATTGCTGGCGCACGTCGTAGCCGCCGCGTTCGGTGCGCGACTGGTCCTTGTATTCGGCAGCGATGGTCAGGTGGCCGGTCTCGCCGATCGCTAAACCCTTCCAGGCGCTGACGGTGGCGCTCTGCCCATCGGTGCGCTCGCGCGAGGCCGGGCCGGACCAGGTGCCGCCCGCCGGCGTGACGTCGTTGAACAGGTCGTATTCGGTAAAGCGCGCGCCATAGGTCACGCTGGCTTCGCCGCCGTCGCGGTCGTTGCGCAGGCGCAGGTTGATGACGCCGGAGATCGCATCGGAACCGTACTGGGCGGCGGCGCCGTCGCGCAGCACTTCGATGTTTTTGACGATCGCGGTCGGGATCGTGTTCATGTCGACCGCCGCCGAGCCGCGCCCGACGCTGCCGTTCAGGTTGACGAGCGACGAGCTATGGCGGCGCTTGGAATTGACCAGCACCAGGGTCTGGTCGGGCGCCATGCCGCGCAGGGTGGCCGGGCGGATGGTGTCGGTGCCGTCGGTGAGCGAAGGACGGGGGAAATTCAGGGACGGTAAAGCCACCGACAGCGCCTGGTTCATCTCGGTGGTGCCGGTGTTTTTGAGGGTCTCGGCCGAGATGACGTCGACCGCGGCGGCGGTGTCGAGCGCGCTGCGGTTGGCCACGCGCGTGCCAGTGACCACCACGGTGGCGGCGCTGCCTTCGGTGGCGGTGCTGTCCTGGGTTTGTGCCTGCGCTGCGCTTGTGAACATCGCGGCAATGGCCAGGGCCAGCACCGTTTTCTTCGTCGTACTTTGCATTGAATTCCCCTCGCATGATTGAACTGAGCAGTGGATTGCGCACTGCCTGCTCAGTTCAGTCTGGAGGGCGCACCCGAGCATGTCAA
Source organism: Massilia sp. CFBP 13721 (assembly GCF_014842025.1). GTDB lineage: Bacteria > Pseudomonadota > Gammaproteobacteria > Burkholderiales > Burkholderiaceae_D > Telluria. Next base: position 45,843 of record NZ_JACYUY010000019.1, on the reverse strand, counting down.
TTTGCTACGGGTGCTGTAGTACAGAAAGCAACAGTTGTGTTTACGTAAGGATGACGTAAGGAAAATCAGCCTGTCGGCGCAGTACTAGTTAGTGCGCCGGCACGGGCTTCTTGCCGCGCATCTTGTTAATCAAGGTAACGACGATCAGCACCAGCACGCCGACCGCGATCCCGACCAGGGCGTCGAACAGCACCGGGCCAACTGCGTGCAGCAGGCCGCCGATGGCCGGCACATTCGCCAGGCTGGTCGCAAAACCTTCCGAGTAATGGTGCAGCAATGCCCAGTTGTGGCTGACGATGCCGCCGCCGACCATGAACATCGCGGCGGTGCCGACGATCGCCAGGAATTTCATCAGGCGCGGCGCCAGCGCCAGCAGCATGCGCCCCAGGCCCTGGGCAACGCCGCCCGATTTCTGGGTCAGGTACAGGCCGGCGTCGTCCATCTTGACGATGGCGGCCACCAGCCCGTAGACGCCGATCGTCATCACCAGGGCGATGATGACCAGCACCGCCAGCTGCTGCATGAACGGCATCTGCGACACCGTGCCCAGAGAAATCACGATGATCTCGGCCGACAAGATGAAATCGGTGCGCACCGCGCCCTTGATCTTGTCCTTCTCGAGCGCGACCAGGTCTTCCTTGGTGGCGACGGCCGTGACCAGGCGTTCCTTGTGGGCCGTGTCTTCTTCAGGGCTGTGCAGGAATTTATGGGCCAGTTTTTCCGCGCCCTCGAAGCACAGGAAGGCGCCGCCGATCATCAGCAATGGAATGATCAGCCAGGGGACGAAGGCCGAGATCAGCAATGCCGCCGGCACCAGGATCGCCTTGTTCCAGAGGGATCCCTTGGCCACCGCCCACACCACCGGCAGTTCGCGCGAGGAATCGACGCCCGTGACCTGCTGGGCATTCAGGGCGAGGTCGTCGCCGAGCACGCCCGCGGTCTTCTTGGCCGCCACCTTGGTCATGACGGACACGTCGTCGAGGACGGTGGCGATATCGTCGAGTAAAGCGAGCAAACTGCCTGCAGCCATGGACTACTCCTGAAGATGTACGAAATTAACAATATGGCAGCATCTTAACCGAGCGCCGCTGGCGCGGGCACACGGTTCAGCGCGATAAAATGCGTTTCACGCCCGAAAATCTGCAGCTCGTCGCTTTGGCGGCACCGGTGCCAGCCGGTGTACGTATAGTCAGTATCGAAGGCTGCGCGAAGTTACCCTCAACCTCGCAGCCTCGCCCGCCGACGGAGACCATGATGATGACACCGACCCCCAGCCATACCCCGAATTCGACCCACGGCAAGACCGCTGCCCCGCTGCGCCGCACGCGTCCGCCGAAACGCAAGACGCGCATCACGATCTACCTCGACGACGAAGTGCTGAACGAATTCCGCACCCTGTCCGAGCGCTGCGGCACCGGCTACCAGACCCTGATCAATGCCGCCCTGCGCACGCGCCTGGCGGCGGCCGGGATCGAACCGGGCCTGCTGTGACGGGCGCGCCTTCAAACGGCGCCAAATAAAACGCAGCGTATCGTGGCGCCCGTTTGAAGGGTGCGAGAAAGTTACAAGTGGCAAACATTTGTGCTACTCTTTCCGCTCTTTCAAACCCGGAGGCACCATGAAAAAAGGCGAACTGATCGCGGAATTTGCCAAGCGTACCGAGATGTCCGGTAGCGCTGCCAACAGCGCGGTCAACACGATCATCGAGATCATCACCGAGCGTCTGAAAAAGGGCGACACGGTCGGCATCACCGGCTTCGGCACCTTCTCGATCACCAAGCGCGCAGCGCGCAAGGGCCGCAACCCGGCAACGGGCGAGGTCATCAAGATCGGCGCATCGAAGACGCCACGTTTCTCGGCCGGCGCCACGCTCAAGGCTGCCGTCAACCCGCGCAAGAAGTAACAGTCATTTGTAGCCTGCATGGCGTGGCGGCAGGATGCCGCGCGCCATTTCCCTCCTGTTCCCTCGCCAGTCCGTTTCCCGAGTTCTCCCCATGTCTTTCGCTACCTGGATCGCCTTCGTCATCGCCGGCACCGTGATCGCCATTTCTCCCGGCTCCGGTGCCGTCCTGTCGATGTCGCACGGGCTGGCGTATGGCGTCAAAAAGGCCAGCGCCACCGTGCTCGGCCTGCAGTTCGGCCTGATCCTGGTGCTGGCGATCGCCGGCGCCGGCGTCGGCTCGCTGCTGCTGGCCTCGCCCACCGCCTTCCTGGTCGTGAAAATCATTGGCGCCCTCTACCTGATTTATCTCGGCATCGCGCAATGGCGCTCGAAAGCCGAGACCGGGCCGACGGCCAGCAGCGCCGGCCTGGCCGCGCACCCCTCGTTCGGCAAGCGCGTGCTGACCGGTTTCCTGACGAATGCGACCAATCCGAAAGGCATCATTTTCATGGTCGCGGTGCTGCCGCAATTCATCTCGAAGGATGCCGCCCTGCTGCCGCAACTGCTGATTTTGGGCGTGACCATGGTCACCATCGACAGCCTGGTCATGCACGGTTACGCGACCCTGGCCGCCTCGATGCAGAGACTGTTTCGCGATCCGCGCGCGATGCGCATCCAGAACCGGTTTTTTGGCGCCGTCCTGGTCGTGGTGGGATCAATGTTATTTTTCGTCAAGCGCGCGGGCAGCTGAAACGCGGCGGCATGTGTCGGTTGTGCACGATGTGCAACCGTCTGTAACCCCGGTTGTCGTGGCCTGGCTGTCTGCGGTGTAATCAGGTCGACGCATTCCGTCCCCCTCGCCTGGAGCTTTCGATGACTCTCCGTCTACTCACCACCGCAACGCTGCTGGCGCTGGCGGTTCATTCCACTGTCGTGCACGCGCAGGAAGATCCGCCGGCTCGCGTCGGCCGCGTCGCCCTGGCGCAAGGCCAGGTCACTATCAGCAGCGCCGGCGAGACCGCGAATGCCGCGCTGGTGAACTGGCCGGTCACCTCGAACCAGACCATCTCGACGGCGCCCGGTGCGCGCACCGAACTGCGCATCGGCTCGACCGCGATCCGCCTCGACGGCGACTCCGCGCTGGAAGTGCTGCAGCTCGACGACGAGCAGTTGCGCCTGCGCCTGCATTACGGCAGCGCCAGCATCCGCGTCGTCAACGAGGAAGTGGCCGGCGGTTTCGAGGTGACCACGCCGCAGGCGCGCGTGCTGCTGCAGGGGCCGGGCCGGCTGCGCGTGGATGCCGAGCGGGTGCGCGACACCAGCAGCATCGGCGTGTTCGACGGCGTGGCGATCGTCGAAGGCGGCGGCGAGCGCCTGACCGTGCGCAGCGGACGCAGCGCCGAGGTACAGGGCAGCGATCTGCGCACGACGCAAGCGCTGGCCGATGCCTTCGACGACTGGGCGCTGGCACGCGACCGCGAGACGCAAGCCGTGCGCGCCACCCGCTACGTGCCGGCCGAGATGACCGGCTACGAAGACCTCGACCGCTATGGCAGCTGGCGCGACGACAGCGAATACGGCGCCCTGTGGCTGCCGACGGTCGGCTCGAACTGGGTGCCCTACCGCGACGGCCGCTGGACCTGGGTGGCTCCCTGGGGCTGGACCTGGGTCGACAATGCGCCCTGGGGCTATGCGCCCTTCCACTACGGGCGCTGGGTCCACGTCAACAACCGCTGGGCCTGGGCACCGGGGCGCCTCGAGCGCCATCCGGTGTGGGCGCCTGCCCTGGTCGGCTGGGTCGGCGGCGCCGGCTGGAGCATCAATGCCGGAACGTCGATCGCCCAGGGCTGGTATCCCTTGTCTCCCTACGACCGCTTCGTGCCCGGTTACCGCCTGTCGGACAACCGTCTGCGGCGCCTGAATGCCCATGACGGCAAGCACGATGGACGGCGCGACGGCCGTCCCGACTACCGCCAGCGCGGTCTCACCGTGGTGCCGCAAGACCGTTTTGGCCAGCGCGGCGAAGTCGTCGTCAAACACGAACCGCGCGCCACGCCGCCGGCGAACTGGCAGGCGACGCCTGGCGCCCAGCCGCCGGTGCCGCGTGGCTGGCGCGAGCGTAACGCAGACGATGCACGCCGCCCTGACGGGCGCGATGGCCGCGATGGCCGCATCGGCGAGCGGCGCGGCAACGATAACGATGGCGTTGGCCGTCCGGATGGGCCGCGCGTGGGCCGCGGCGACAACGACAGCTGGCGCCGTGATGGCCGCCAGCCCGGACGCGATGGCCAGCCGCCGGCCGCCCAGCCGGCGCCGCCAGCGCCCTTGATGACGGCGCCGCCCACCTTGGTGCAGTCGCCGCAACCGGGTTTCGTGCGCCAGCCGGGCGTGATCACGACCGTTCCCCAGCCCGACCGGCAGCGCGACTGGCGCGGCCGCGATGGACGGGAAGGACGTGAAGAACGCGGTGCCTTCGAGGATGGCCAGCGCCAGCGCGGTTTCGGCCAGCGGCGCGACGCCGCCCCGGCCATCGACGCTGCGCCGCAGCCGCAACCGCAGCCATTTACCCAGCAACAGCGCGGCGGTACGGCCGGGATGATGGAAGCGGCCGCCGCCCGTGCGCAAGCCCAGGCCCAGGCGCAAGCACAGGCGCAGATGCAACGGCAGGCGGCGGCCGCCGTCGCGCCACCGCCGCGTGCAATGCCGAGTCCGCCGCCCGCGCCCGCCATGGCGCCGCCCCAGGCGGCGCCGGCGCGGCAAGAGGGGCCGCAGCGGCGCGGCAATGACGGTCCGCGCCAGCGCGACGGCGCGCGCCAGATGGACCGCTGAGGTGGTACTGGCGGGGACCAGTTTCACGCGCCAGCCCCGCATTGGCTACAATGACGTTTTGCACAGGAGCCATCATGGACCCGAAAGATTCCCTCATTGAATACCCGAGCGACTTCCCGATCAAGGTGATGGGCCCGACGCACGACGCCTTCCCTACCACGATCGTCGAAGTGGTCTGCGGCTACGACCCGACCTTCCACGATGGCCGCATGGAAGTGCGTCCGTCCGGCAAAGGCAACTACACGGGATTGACCTGCACCGTGCGCGCCACCAGCCGCGCCCAGCTCGACGATCTGTACCGCGCCTTGTCGGCGCACCCGATGGTCAAGATCGTGATGTAATCGGTTCGGCGGGCGAGGGCGCCGGGCAAGCCGCCCGGCACTGGCATATAATGTCGGGGCTGTCCACCTTCCCACCGGATCCCATGCACCCCACCCGCCCCGCCAGCCCGCTGATTCGCGCGCTGGGCCGTGCCGATTACGAACCCGTGTTTACGGCGATGCGCGCGTTTACCGATGCGCGCACCCCGGACACGCCCGACGAACTCTGGATCGTCGAGCATCCGCCGGTGTTTACATTGGGCCTGGGCGCCGACCGCGGCCACCTGCTGGCCGGACCCGGCGTGCCGCAGCACGACATTCCCGTGGTGCAGACCGACCGCGGCGGCGAAGTAACTTACCACGGTCCCGGCCAGGTCGTGATCTACCTGCTGATGGATTTACGCCGTAACAAGCCGGGCGGCAAGTTATATGCGCGGCAATTTGTGGAAAAAATCGAACAGGCGGTCATCGACGTGCTGGCGGCGTATAATCTCGGCGGTGAACGCGTTGCCGGCGCGCCCGGCATTTATATTGCCGCCGGCCCGCGCCGCGGCGCGAAGATCGCCGCGCTCGGCCTCAAAGTGCGCGGCAACGGCTGCACCTATCACGGCGTGTCGCTGAACGTGGCGATGGATTTAGCGCCGTTTACCTGGATTAATCCCTGCGGCTATTCCGGCCTCTCCACCGTCGACATGCGCACCATGGGCATCGAGGCGCCGCTGGCGGACGTACAACAGGCGCTGGCGCACGCACTCGTGCAGCACCTGGCGCCCGCCGCAACCGAACAAACCAACTGAAGCCCGCCTGGGCTAGAGCGACATGACTACCGACACCGATACCGGTCTGAATCCCGCCTATAACGCCACCGACAAGCAAAAAGGTGCCAACAAGACCTCGCGCATCCCGATCAAGATCGTGCCGATCGCCGATGCCGAGCGCCTGAAAAAGCCGGACTGGATCCGGGTAAAAGCGGCGACGGCGTCCTCGCGTTTCTACGAAATCAAGGACATCCTGCGCGCGAACAACCTGGTCACCGTCTGCGAAGAAGCGAGCTGCCCGAACATTGGCGAATGCTTCGGCAAGGGTACGGCCACCTTCATGATCATGGGCGACAAGTGCACGCGCCGTTGCCCGTTCTGCGACGTCGGCCACGGCCGTCCCGACCCGCTCGACGTCAACGAGCCGGGCAACCTCGCCAAAACCATCGCCGACCTGCGCCTGACGTATGTCGTGATCACCTCGGTCGACCGCGACGACCTGCGCGACGGCGGCGCCGGCCACTTCGTCGACTGCATCAGCAAAACCCGCGCGCTGTCGCCGAACACCAAGATCGAAGTGCTGGTGCCCGACTTCCGCGGCCGCCTGGCGAAAGCGCTGGCGATCTTCGCCGACGGCTTGCCGGACGTGATGAACCACAACCTGGAAACCGTGCCGCGCCTATACAAGGAAGCGCGCCCCGGTGCCGACTACAAGCACTCGCTCGAGCTGCTGCGCGATTTTAAAGCGCTGTACCCGAACGCGGTGACGAAATCCGGCATCATGGTCGGCCTCGGCGAAACCGACGAAGAGATCCTGCAAGTGATGCGCGACATGCGCGAGCACAATGTCGAGATGCTGACCATCGGCCAGTACCTGGCGCCGTCGAACTCGCACCTGCCGGTGCGCCGCTACGTGCACCCGGACCAGTTCAAGAAGTTCGAAGAAGCGGCCTACGAAATGGGCTTCGTCCATGCCGCCGTCGGCGCCATGGTGCGCTCTTCGTACCATGCGGACGTGCAGGCGCACAATGCGGGCGTGGCGGCGTAAGCAGTCCGGCTTGCAGCACAAATAAAAACGGCCTTCGCGAAGGCCGTTTTTTCATGGGCGCTGCTTTGCGCTCATTCTGCGCTCATTGCAGGGTCGCCGTCCCCTTGAACTTGTCGTTCAATTCGCTTTCGTTGCGCTGTACCCGTTCGATCACCTGCGCCTCCGCACCGACGGCGTGCGTCGGCACGATGCGCGGCGTGATCACGACGATCAGTTCGGTCGAGCTGCCGGTCTGCTCGCTGTTCGAAAACAGTTTACCTAATCCCGGCACGTCGCCCAGCAGCGGCACGCCGGTGCGGCGCAGGCCGGCGTTGGCCTTGATCAGGCCGCCGATCAGGATCGATTGGCCGTTTTCCGCCACCAGCTGGGTATTCACTTCGGTCGTCTTCTTCGACGGGATGCCGCCCAGGAAGGTCCCGGAACTCACTTCCGGACGCACCCGCATCGCTATTCTCCCATCGTTGTCGACCGACGGCGTCACGCGCAGGATCACGCCGGTCTCGAGGAATTCGATGGTCTCCGTCGTGATGTTGTTGAGCGTCGTCGTGACCCGGTAACCGAGCTTGTCGCCGACGTTCGTCGTCGCTTCCTGGTTTTCCAGGGTCAGCAGCTTGGGCGTGGCCAGCGTGCGCACCCGGCCCTTGTTGCTCAGCGCATTCAGGTAGACGTCGACGTTTTTATTCACCAGGTTGAACACCAGGCCGGCGCCGCCGGGCGGCACCAGCCCGCGGGTGCCGATGTTGCTGATGCTGGTACCGGCGTCGCCGCTGAACACCTTGTTCCATTCGATGCCGAAGTTTTCGTTGTCGTCGAGCGTGATCTCGAGGATCTTCGCTTCGATCATGATCTGCTGCGGCTGGGTATCGATCTCGCGGAGCAGCGCGGTGATGCGTTTCATTCCCTCCGGCGTGTCCTCGACCACCACCATGCGCCGCGTTGGCAATACCGTCACCTTGCCGCCGCGGCCGACGTGTTTCGCCAGGATGTCGGCCACCAGCTGCGGCTCCGAATACAGCACCTTCATGGCGCGTACTTCCATCTGGCCGCCCGGTACGACTTCGGCTGCCGGCTGCGCCGGGTTGACGATCACATAGCCATTCTCGCGCGTGAGCACCTGGTAGCCGCCGGCTTCGGCGATCGCATAGATCGCCTGGCGTGGCGTCATGTCGTACAGGCTGACGGCGACATTGCCGGTCACGCCTTTGCCCAGCATGATGTTGACCCGTTCGTGGCGCGAGATCATCTCGAACAGCTCGGCGATCGGGGTGTCGCGAAAGACGAAGGAGGTCGGTGCGCTTTTTTGCGGCGTGGCCGTCGACGACACGGCGGTGGCCGGCTGCGCGGGCGCCGCTTGCGGCATGGCGGCTGCATGCAACGCGACGGCGAGCAAAGCCCCCGCGGCGGCCAGGTGATAAACAGTATGCTTCATTTGCGGCTTGCCTCGTTCAGGAGCAGAACGCTTTTCACGCCGCGTTTGTCGAGCGTGACGCCGCGTTCTTCCACCTTGATCAGTTGATAGTCGCCGAACCACTCGCCGACGGCGAGGATCTGGCCATTGATGTTTGCCAGTGCGCGCCCCGGCGTCACCATGACGGCGCGCAGCTGCGGCAAGGCTTGCGGCGTTTCCGGCTCGGCCTCGACGCGTGGCGCCGGCGCGGCAGGGCGCGCAAATGGATCGCGCAGCGGCGTCGCCCGGGCGCCGGCGCCCGTCAGCGCCAGTGCGCACGCCAATGAGGTGGTCAGGATGTGCTTCATGGTGTGCCTTCTTGCGGCCGGAATGCCGCGATGCGTATTTTCATGGTCACCTGTCCCGGCGTCGCGGCAGGGTGCATCTCGAAGCCGGCAATGGCCAGGTTCGACTGCGCGCGTTCGATCGCCTCCATCCAGGCCAGCAGGCTGGCATACGGACCGCTGACGTCGGCATCGAAGCCGGTCTGGACAAAGGCCAGCACCATCTCGTCCGGCACCGGAACGATGCCGTGCAGGGTGACGCCCTGGGCTTGTGCCAGCGCGCCCAGTTCGCCGACCAGGCGCACCTGCAGTTGCGTCGCGCCGCCCGCCGGGGCGCCACCGAGGCCCTTGGCCAGCAGTTCGGTGTCGTGCGCGAGCACCGCCAGCTGTGCCGCGAAGGGGCGCGGGTCGGTGCCGGCCAGTTCGAGCTGGGCCTGCTCGGCGCGGACCGTGCGCAAGGCCGTCAAGGGCGCGCGCAGGACATACATCCAGAGTGCGGCCGCCACGATCAGGAGCAGGCCGGCGCCCATCAGGTGCAGCTGGCGCGGCGGCAGCGCGGCGGCTTTATGGATCAGGGTAGCGTTCATGGTCTCTTTCCACGTTTGACGAGCGCGGCGGTGGCCTTGAATTGCACGGCACCGCCTTCCAGGGCCGGCGCCGTGCTGCTGTTCAGGAAGCGCACGTCCGCGAGGGCCGGATCGGCCGCCAGCGCCGCCAGGAAGCGCGTCATGGCGTCGGTGTCGACGGCCTGGCCATCGATCTCGATCTGGCTGCCCAGGCGCCAGGCCTGCACGGCGCCGGTTTGCGGGCTGCCGGCCGCGACGCGTGCCTGCACTACGCCGGCCGGCAGCGGCGCCGGCGGCGGCGCCTGCAGCAATTCCTGGGAGCGCGAAAAACGCAGCCCCTCGAACCAGACCTTGGCGTCGATCGCGGCGTCCACGCTGGCCGCGAGCGCCGCGACTTCGCCGCTGCCGCGCAAGGCAGCCAGGGCGGCGACGTTGTCGGCCAGCAGGTCCTTGCGTGCCTGGGCGTCGATCAATTGGGTGCGCAGCGTGCTGGCCTGGCCCGAGGCCGTGCGGCTCTGTTCCAGGCGCGGCGTTTCCAGAGACAGGCGCCAGTGCAGCAGCGCGCTGGCGCCGCCGCCGGCCACCAGCAGCAGCGCCAGCGCGCTGCCATACACTGTTAACGTGCGCCGCACGCGCACGCCCTCGCGGTAGCTGCGCGGGATCATGTCGATATCAGCCACGTACTTCTCTCCGTAATGCCAGGCCGGCCGCCAGGGCGATGCCGTGGGTGTCGCTGCCGACCGGCGCCGACAGCGGCGCGCCGCTAAAGGCGCGCATCGGATCGAGCAGCTCGACCGGCAGGCGCACCAGTTCCTCGACGCGCTGTTCGATATGGCGGTAGCGCGCCACGCTGCCGTTCAGGTAGACGCGGCTGATCGCGCTGCCGCGCGTGCGCGAGGCCACGTACACCTGCGTGCGCACCAGTTCCTCGGCCAGCGCGGCGAATTCCTGGTGCAGGATCTCGCGCAGCGTGCGCCCGATGTCGGGCGCGGCGCCGTTCGGGCCATGCTGGGCGCCGGCCGGGGTGCCGATGCCGTGCTCGCGCAACAGCGCCAACGCCACTTCGGTATTCAGCCCAAGCGCGCGCGACAGGCGGTCGACCAGCTGCATCTCGCCGAACTCGATCTCGCGGTCGAGCATCAGGCGCCGTCCCCAGATCACGGTGAGATAGCTTTTGCTGGCGCCGAAATTGATCAACAGGACCGACTGGTCAAAATCTTCCTGCATCGCCGCGAGCAGGCGCGCGATCGCGGCCGGGCCGATGTCGAGCGCCACCGGTTCCAGGCCGGCGCTGCGCAGCGTCTCGAGGTAGGCCAGCACGTTGTTCGATGCCGCCACCGCCGCCAGCACCTGCTTTTCCGGGCCGGCCGCCTCGACGCTGCGCACCTGGTAGTAGTCGACCACCGACTCGGCCGCCGCGGCGCCGAGCTGCTCGCGCACGGCCTTGGCCACGGCTTGCCCCTCGCTCTGGTTGCCCGGTACGTGCACCGTCAACGGCAGGATGCGCACCTCGCTCGGCGCCAGCACCGACACCACGCGCCGTCCGGCGAAGGGCGCGGCGGCTAACGCCTCTCGCACGAAGGTTTTCAGGCGGCGCCGGTCCGCCAGCAACTGGGCGCGCTCGACCGGGTAAGGTAGCGACAGCGCCGCACGTACCGCCAGGCCGCCGGGCGCGGGGGCAGTCTGCACCATGTTCAGGCGCTGGGCGGCGAAATCGAGGCCGATCGGGGAGGGCGCCGTACTTTTGTGCGCCAGTGAAGCAAACCAGGACTTCATGCGACCGCCTTTTCTGGTTCTGCTGGTGCGCTGACGTGCACCGCATTGCCGCCGGCACGCTTGGCGGCGTACAGCAATTCGTCGGCCAGCTTATAGGCGCCGTCGAAGCCGAGGCTGCCTTCACGCGGCAACTGCACCAGGCCCAGGCTCACGGTCGGCTGCACGCTGCAGCTTACCGTGCACGCCATCTTGCCCGCGATCGATGCCAGCGCCGCTTCCACCCGCGCCGGCGCGTCGCGGCCGCACAGCAGCAGCGCGAACTCGTCGCCGCCGAGGCGCGCCAGGTACTCGACGTCGCCGGCCAGGCCGCCGAACGCCACCTGCACCGCGCGCAGCACCTCGTCGCCGCAGCCATGGCCGAAGGTGTCGTTGATTGCCTTGAAACGGTCGATGTCGAACAGGCCGAACCAGCAGGGGATGCCCGCGCCATGGTGATGCGCCACCACGCGGTCGAAATCGCGTTCGATGTGGCGCCGGTTCCAGGCGCCGGTGAGATGGTCGCGGTTCACCAGTTCGGTCAGTTCGCGCTGGGCCTGCTCCAGATGAAAGCGCAGCGCCAGGTCGTGCTTGCGCAGGCCGAGCGCACGCGCGACCAGCGCCAGCGAGATCACCGCCGCCACCAGCATCAGGCACTGCAGCACCCACAGGTCGAGCGCGGCGAAGCGCAGCCGGCTCAGGTAAGTGGAGGCGGTAAACATCAGGTAGATGGCGCCGGTAGTGAGCGCCGCTTCGCGCAGCCCCCAGGGTACGACGGGCACCAGCATGATCAATACCGCCACGCTCAATAGCAGCATCGCGTGCAGGTGGCCCGAGCGCTGCGCCAGCAGCACCAGCGACGAGCCGCACACCACCAGCAACAGCATCGCCAGCAGGTACAGGGCGCGCAGCTGTTCCACTTTTGCACTCGACAGGTAGACGTGCAGCGCCAGCAGGCACAGCACCGAATACGTATAGGTGTAGGCGCTGCCGAGTGCGAACACGGCCGACATGGCGGCGGCCAGCGCCAGGAACAGCAGGGCGACCAGGCTCAACAGGGCGACGCCGCGCCGGGTTTCGTCCGTGATCACGGGTGCGGCGTAGTCGCGCAGTTCCGGTGCGCCGAAATCGAGGCAGGACCAGACGCCGGACAGGTCGTTGAAGGTGGAAGCGGTTGTTTTCATGGCTTTGTTCTTGTTGTTAAGTGCAGCGCTTGTAATAGCGGACGATCAGTTCCGGCTTGTTGCCGCCGTTGAAACTGACGAAGGTCACGTTCGCCACGTTGGTCGGCTTGAGCAAGACGCCGTAATTCGGCACCGAGCGGTTGGCCCAGCTGTCCGCGAGCGCGTCGACGCTCCATGTGTAGGCGCCATTGAAGGCGCCATTGCCCGGATCGATCACGACGCTGGCGCTGGCCGTTGGCACGTAGTCGCCGCCCCGGGTGGTCCATAGTCCCGGCCCGGCCTTTTCCCAGGTCGCTTCCTTGGCTTTCCACTCGCGCGTGATGCGGTGCACGGCCAGCGCGCGGCCCGGCTGGGTCGCGTTGCCGTTGTTCTTGGTGATTTTCAGGGTGGCCTGGATCACCGCGCCCTTGTCCAGGTCCCCCGGCATCTTGAACAGGACCAGCGGGTGCGCCTTGTCCTGGGTTGCGGTCAGGGTGTCGGCACCGTTCTGGCCGGCATTACCGCCCTCGATGATGGTGGTGTCGTCGTCGCCGCCGCCGATGATGGTCGCGTTCTTGACTTCGGTCAGGTTGATGACCTGTTCCTTGCGGGTCAGCGCGTACACGGTCTTGCGCTCGCTCGTCGTCGCAATCAGGCTGATCGTGAGGTTGCCGCCGCCCATACTGGTGTTCCTGGCGTCGACGGCAACGCTCCCGAGGACGGCGCCGGCGGCATCCTTGAAACTGATGGTGCCGAACCTGGCGTCGTCGCTATCGCAGTCGTCTTTGCCGGCACGCCATTTGGCAAGCTGGAGGCCGCTGGCAGCCAGGTAGCGCGCGCGTTCGATTTCGTACTGCGCATCCACGGCGGCCACGTTCATGCTGCCGTCGTAGGTCATCGTATACGCGAGCGTGCCGATCACGGCCAGCGTGAGCGCTACCGGCAGCAGCAGGATGCCGCGCTGGCTGGTAAGGCTCATCGCGTGGTCCCCATGCGGACGGTGGCCACCGCCGTGGTGCTGGCGGCGCCGCGTTCCATGCTCAGGCTGACCCTGATGGCCGGCTGGGATGCCTCGGTAACCGGCATGGTGAGCTCGAAGTTGGTCACCGTTTTGGGATCGGTCAGGACGTAGGTCTCCGTGCCCCGCTGCTCGACCAGCATGCCGGCGCGGGCGCCGGGGCTGATGATGAGGCTGAAAACGGCCTCGGGTTTCAACCACTCCTCGGGCAGTTTGTTCTGCATGTCGAGCGGTGGTGCGGTCGCGCGGATGCGCGCGACGATCCGCTCGAGGGCGAAGTCGGCATCGCGTTCGAGCGCAACCTGGTCGTCGGCGATGCGCGCGACGTTCGACGCGGTGCCCAGCATCGGCACCAGCGGCACCATGACGAGCGCCGTGATGGCCAGGCCGATCAACAGTTCGACCAGGCTGAGACCATGTGCCCGGTGCAGCGGATGCTTGCTCATCGCGACACCAGGGTGGCGAACGAATAACCCTTGTCCGAGCTGAGCGAGACGAACAGCAGGGCCGATTCGCGGCGCGACGCCGTGGTCGAGGTGAGGAGGGCGGGCGGCTGGCTGCCGGATTGCTCGTACAGCGCAATCGTCAGGCTGCGCTCCACGTTCGCGCAGGAGGCGTCGTCGGGAAGCGCATAGTCCGCAGCCGTGCCCGTGCCTTTGGCGGCTTTCCACAGGGTCGGGTAGGGTTCTGCGAGGATGGTTTCCATCGTATTTTTCATGCAGCGCAGCTCGCGTGCCTTGTCGACGCCGACCGTGGACGCCATGATGCCGTTCCGGATGGCGTCGCCCATCGGCACCGCGCAGATGGCCAGCAGGACGACGGCGACCATGATTTCGACGAACGAAAAGCCGCGCTCCCGACCGGCCGTTTTTACAAATCTGCTTACAGACCAACTCACAGGCTCACCCTGGCCGTGACCGGGGCGATGCGCACGACACGTTCGACATTGCCGTAGCGCACCGTGATCTTGGCCTCTTCCTTCAAGGGCTTGATTTCCTTGGTGCCGAGCAGCAAGCCGAACAGTTGGCCGACCGCGCTCTTGTCGACATACACAGGCATGCCGTCCGGTCCGAACAAGGCGTAACTGCTGGTAAAACCACCTTCATATTTAAAAACGGAACTGACCAGCGTTGCGCGCAGCATGCTGTTGCCGCCAAAGCGGATCTGGTAATCGCGCTTGTCGATCGGGTGGGTAACCGGGGCGGTGTCGCCGGCCGGGGTCGGCTGGTCGACCCGCAGTGCCTGGGTGGCGGGATCGATGCTGACGACGCAATAATTATTCGTGCGGACCGCTTCGCGCTGGGCGAAGCGGAGGGCGCGGGCAATCTCCGCGGCGGCCGCATCGGCGGTCGTGGCGGGAGACAGGGAAGAGGCCTGGGGGATGGCGATGACGGCGACGATGCCGAGGATGGCAACGACAACCAGCATCTCGGCCAGCGTGACGCCCGCGTGCCGAACGGCAGGACAACGCGTCACGATGGACCTGCTGGATTATTTTGCGGACAGCAGGGTGACGCCGTCGCGTGCCAGCTTGGTGCTGTTGATCTGGAGCGCGCCCGTCGTGTTGAGGAAACGCCAGCCGGTCGTCGCCGCGCCTGGTGGGTTGGTGGCTTCGGCCGTGACGACGGTGACGTCATTCTTGTTGGTCAGCGGTTCGACCGGGATTGCGCGCAGGTAAGGGCCGTAAATGTAGCCGGCAACCTGGGTGCTGCAGCTATGGCCGCTGGCGCTGCTGTATTTGGTCAGCTGGTCGGTGAAGGTGGTGGCATCGTTATCGGTCGTGGCGCCGGCAGTCGGGCAAGCCGTCGCTGGCGCGGTCCCGACAGGTGCTTTGGACGGGTAGTTGCCATTATGCTGGGCACGATACAGCTCGATTGCCGAGCGCATGGTCGTCAGGTTGGCGATCGACGCCGATTCCTGCGCATCGCCCGAGGTATTCGAAAACTGCGGGATCGCAATCGCCGCCAGAATGGCGATGATGATCACGACGATCAGGAGCTCGATGAGCGTGAAGCCTTGGACGGCACGGCGGCGGAAAGTAGAGGTCATGGTCTTTTAGTAGAATGGGCCAAGGATGGCTTGCCAGTCGGCAAGTTCTTAACGAGTAGCAACGAAGAGTAACATGAACCATCGTTTCCTTTGTTGCCGATGCGCATTAACTTTTTCCAATTGTGGTTTTCAGTGCACAGCCCGTGACATTTTGAAAATGGGCAGGATGATCGACGTGACGATGGTCCCGACCAGCACGCCCATCACGAGCAGCATCACCGGTTCCGCCATCTTCGCCAGGCTGTTCAGTTGGCGCGTCAAATCCCGCTCGTAGAAGTCGGCGACGCGTCCCATCACCCGTCCCAGGTTGCCGGTCTGTTCGCCGGTCTCGATCATCTGCTTGACGCTGACCGGGATCAGGGGGCTGTCGCGGAAACCGGCGGCAATCCCGCGTCCCTCGGTCACCTGCACTTCGAGTTCGCCGATAAACCGCTGGAACTCGGCGTTCGGGATCACGTCACGGCAGGCGCCGAGCGTGGCCAGAATGGTCACGCCCCGATCGAGCGAAATCCCCATCACGCGCATCAGGCGCGTCAGGTAGATCTTGATGAAGATATCCTTGACCAGCGGCAGGCGCAGCTTCAGGCGGTCGAGGCCTTCGCGTACGTCGGGACGGCGCAGCGCCAGCAATGCGCCGGCAGCCAGGGCCAGCGTGCCGATGCCGAAGACGGCGCCGTGTTTAGTCAAGAGTTCGCTGGCGAAAATGAACACCTTGGTCGTGACCGGCAGTTCGTCGTAGATCGCGGTGAACATCACCGAGAACTTCGGGAACACGGCGACCAGGATGAAGACCACCACCAGCACCGAAAACACGATCAGGAAACCGGGATAGGACAGCGCCGAGACGATCGTGCTGCGCAGCCGTTCCTGTTTCTCGTCCATCTCGACCAGTTGCTCGAGCACCTCGGCCAGGAAGCCGCCTTCCTCGCTGGCGCCGATCAGGTTGATGTAGGTGGGCGGGAACAGGTCCGGGTGCCTGGCCAGGGCTTCGGAAAAGCGCTGGCCGCCGACGATGTCGTCCGCGACTTCACCGACGATCGCCTTCAAACGCGGCTTGCCGGCTTGTTCATGCAGCGCACGCAGCGCGTCGTGCAGCGGCACCCCGGTTTCCAGCAGCAGGGTCAGGCGTTCGGTGAACATCACGCGGTCGGCACTGCCGATGCGCTCCCCGGACGTCAGGGTCCAGGCCGGCCGGCGCGTCGTCCGTACTGTCGGTGCCGCCGCGTCGGCGGGCGCGTCATCCCATTCGAGTGCCATCGTCGGTCCTTATAACGAATGCACGACGCGCGCGATTTCTTCGGGCGTGGTGTCGCCGCCAAAGGCGCGTTCCATGCCGTCGGCATACAGGTCGCGGTGGCCGGTACCTGCCACGTGCTGGGACATCGCATCCTTGCTGGCGTTCGCCACGATCATGCGCGCCAGGTCGGGGCCGACTTCGAGCAGCTCGTAGATGCCGAGCCGTCCCTTGTAGCCGGAGTCGTAGCACGAGGGGCAGCCACGCCCCTTCAGGAGTTTCAGATTGCCTTCTCCCTTGTAGCCGTAGGCGGCCGCCGCGCCTGGCGGCACCAGGTAGCTGGTTTTACAGCCCGGACAGATGCGCCGCACCAGGCGCTGCGCCATCACGCCGATCAGCGCCGACGACAGCAGATACGGCTCGACCCCCATCTCGACCAGGCGCGCCACTGCGCCCAGGGTGTCGTTGGTGTGCAGGGTGGTCAGCACCAGGTGGCCGGTGAGCGCCGCCTGCACCGCGATTTCCGCGGTTTGCCGGTCGCGCACCTCGCCCACCATGATGATGTCCGGGTCCTGGCGCAGCACGTGTTTCAGGATTTTCGGGAAGGTCAGGCCGATCGCATCGTTGACCTGGTTCTGGTTGATGATGTCGAGCTGGTATTCGACCGGATCCTCGATCGTGACGATGTTTTTTTCGATACTTTTGAGGTAGTTGATCGCCGCGTACAGGCTGGTAGTCTTGCCGCTACCCGTGGGGCCGGTGACCAGGATCAGCCCGTGGCTGCGCCCGAGCAGCCGTTTAAACGTGTCGACCGCGCCGCGGTTCATGCCCAGTTTATCGACGTCGAGGATCGACTGGTTTTTGTCGAGCACGCGCAACACCACCTTTTCGCCGTAGATGCCGGGCAGCGAGGAAAAGCGCAGGTCGACCGAGCGGCCTTGCGTCATTACCTGGATGCGGCCATCCTGCGGCAAGCGGCGTTCGGCGATGTCGAGGTGCGCCATCACCTTCAGACGCGAGACGATCGCCGGATGCAGCTCGGGGCGCGGCGACATGACTTCGTACAGGATGCCGTCGATGCGCAGGCGAATGCGCGACTTGTTGCGCGAGATTTCGATGTGGATGTCGCTGGCGTTGTCGTGGATCGCGCGCTGGATCACGGCGTTGACCATGTTGATCACCGGGCTGGCGCCGGCCATCTGGTCGATCTGCGTGTAGTCGTCCGGGATCTGGTTGTCCACCAACTCGAGGTCGTTCGCCTCGCTGTGGATAAAATCCGGCATGGTGCCGCCGTAGGCATCGTCGCGCACGCGGTTGATATCAAGCGGCGGTGCCATCGCCACGCGGATGCGGCAGCCGGTGCGGGCGCGGATCTCGTCGATGCTGTGCACCGCCTGCGGCTCGCCGGTGGCGATCGTCAGCGTGTTCTCGACCACGAACAGCGGAATCACGTTCAGGCGCTTGGCCACGTCGCGTTCCAGCAGCGAGACCGCCACCGGATCGTACAAACCGGCGCGCAGGCTGACGAAAGGCAGGTCGAGCTGCTCGGCCAGCGCCTGGAACAGCGCCGACTCGGACAGCCATTTTTTCTCGACCATGATGAAACCCATGCGCTTGCCGGTCTGCTCCTGCAGGCGCGCCGCTTCCGCCACCTGGGCGGCGGTGACGATGCCGCGTTCGACCAGGATGTCGCCCAGCTTGGGCTGGGCGCCGGTGCGTGCCGCCTTCGGTGGCGCCTGCGGCGCGTCGTACAGCGCGACCTGGTCGGCGACCCCGGTGACCTTCAGGATATCGAGCAGCAGCGGGCTCGGATAGGCCAGTTTCAGCCAGCCGCCCAGCGATCCGAGCCGGTTGGCCGCGCGCATCGTCAATTCGAGTGCGCGTCCGGACAAGAGCGGCACCTTGCCCAGGTCGAGCACGATGCTGACCTGGTGCTGGGCGATGCACTCGGCGATCGCACTTTCCACCGCATCGATGGCGTCGCTTGCCACCAGCGCCATCGACGGCGCCAGGTAGGTCATCGAGCCGATGCGGCTGCGGGTGACTGCGTCGCTCATTTAGGCCGCCTGCTCCTGCACGCGGTCACGGGCGATATTGAAACGCACGATCCATTCCGGCTCCAGGGCGCAGACGTCCTCGAACACCTTGATGATCGCCGGGTCGAGCTGGCTGCCGGCCACGCGTGAAATCTCCGCCATCGCCACTTCGTGGCTGCGCCCGGCGCGGTAGGCGCGCGAGCTGGTGATCGAATCGTAGGTATCGGCCACCGCGATGATGCGCGCGTGCAGCGGAATGTCGTTGCCCTTCAACCCGTGCGGATAACCGGTGCCGTCGTACTTTTCCTGGTGGTGGCGCGCGCCCGGCACCGCACCCTTTAAACGGTCGATGTGGCGCAGGATTTCATAGCTGCGCTCCGGGTGCACTTTGATGAACGTGAACTCGTCCGCGGTGAGGCGGCCCGGCTTGCACAGCACCGCGTCGGGGATGCCGATCTTGCCGACGTCGTGCAGCAGCGAGCCCCAGAACAGGTCGTCGGTATCGCGCGAACCGAGATTCATCGCCTTGCCGATCTCCATCGTGATGTAGTGCACGCGCTCGGAGTGGCCGCGCGTGTACGGGTCTTTCGCTTCCACCGCTTCGATCAGGGCGTTCGCCATCTGGTCGTTGAATTTCTGCGTCTCGGCCAGCATGCCGTACATTTTGGAGAGGCCCGACAGCTGGTTCGCCAGCAGTTCGCCCAGCTTGCGGTCGCTGTTCGAAAAATCGGGTTTGGCCAGGTGGTTGGCCAGTACCAGGATCGCCACCACGCTGCGGTCGTGGATCACCGGGCAGCACAGCAGTTTGAAAGGTAAATCGGTAAAGATGTAGGCGCGGCGCGGGTCGGCGACGTCGTTGATGACGATCGGCGCGCGTGCCGAGTGCGTGAAGCGATACAGATCGCCGCGCATCTCGACCAGCACCAGGTCCAGGTTGTGGATCGGCGCCGACAAATTTGTAGCGTGCACGCACAGGTTCTCGCCCGGTTTCACGAAGGCGGCGACGTCGGCATCCATGTGCTCGGCCCAGCTTTGCAGCAATCGCTGGAACAGGTCGGCGCCGGGTTCGAGCTGTTGCACGGTCTTGTCGATCGCGTACACCAGGTGCAGTTCTTCGTAGCGCTCGGACAGTTCCAGCGCCATGTTGTCGAGTTCGCGCTTGGCCGCGGCTTCGTCGGCGATGCCGGCGCCGATGTCCTCAAAAGTCTCGGCCAGCGCATCCCAGGCGGTCGGCGCGGCCGCTTCGGTGGCGACGCGCACGGCCAGGTAGCCAAGCAGGCCGGTCTTGCCGTGGATTGCCATGTACAGCAGGGTGGCGCCGTCGCCATCATGGCGCTGCATGCCGTCGCCGACGCAGGGCCAGGTAAAACCGGCCGCGCAGGCGCTGGCGATCCAGGCGCCGACGTCGCTGCCGGCCAGGCTGGAAAAGGCGAGGCTACCGTCCGCGCCGCACACCGCGAAATCGTAATCGACGCCGGTGATGCGACGCAGCCAGCGCGCGTGGCGCGTGAAATCGAGGTCGTTCAGGATGTTAGCGTGCATCGGGGTTCTCCTGCGGGGCGGCGGCGTTGGTGAAATAAGTGGTCAGGCGGGCGATCAGCTGGCGCGGGCTGAGCGGCTTTTCGAGGAATTCGACGTTCGCCAGTTCGCGTACCCATTCGCGTTCCTGTGAGGCCGTCATCGAGGTCATCACGAAGATCGGGAAGGTCTCGTCGGGATAGCGTGCGCGCGCGGTGCGGCACAGTTCGCGGCCGTTCATGCCCGCCATCTGGATGTCGCTGACCATGACGTCGGGGCGGCGTGCGCTCATCTTGTCGAGGGCCTCGTTGCCGTCGTTCGCGCTCAGGACGTCGTAGCCATCGCGTTCGAGCATCAGGCGCAGCACGCGGATCACGTGCGGCTCGTCGTCGACGAGCAGGATGGTTTTTTTCATAAGACTTGGCCTCCGTCGACCAGGGCCGGCATTTTCTTCAGGTGGATGGCGAACACGCTGCCGTGTCCCAGCTCGCTTTCGATCGTCAGGCGGCCGTGGTGCAGCTCGATGATCTGGTTCGTTAAATACAGCCCGAGGCCGTGGCCGCCGCGCTGTTCGGTACCGGTTTCGCGCACGCGATAGAATTTTTCGGTGACGCGCGCGGTGTCTTCCGCGCTCATGCCGATGCCGCTGTCGCGCACGGCGATGACGACGTCGGCGTCGCCTTCGTCGGCGGCCAGCACCACGTTGCCGCCGGACTGGTTGTACTTGATGGCGTTATTCAGCAGGTTGTTCAGGGCGATGCGGAACAGGTCCTTGTCGACCGAGACCGCCGCCAGTTCGCGCGCCACCTGCAATTCGAGGCGGATGCCCTTGCTTTCGGCGCGGGTGCGCGCCTGCTGCCAGGCGTCGCGCAACAAATCGTCGAGTTTGACGCGGTGGCGTTCCGGACGCATGCTGCCCATCTCGAGCTTGCTGACGTTGAGCAGGTTGTTCACCAGCGAATTCATGCGCTCGACTTCGTCCTGGATCACGTTGATCGCCTCGACCCGCACCGCCGGATCGTCTTCGCCGACGTCGGCCAGCATTTCGCCGTACATGCCGATTACGTTCAGCGGCGACTTGAGTTCGTGCGCGGCGTGGGCGACGAAGTCGTTGCCGGCCTGGCGCGCCAGGTGTTCGCGGGTGGCGTCGCGCAGCACCACCAGGGTGCCGTAACCCATCGAATGGCCGAGCAGCGCCTGGGCGGTGGCCCACAGGCGTTTATCGGGCACACCGGCCGGGTTGAATTCGATCGTCATCTGGCTGCGCGTATCCAGCCCCGCGCCCTTGAAGCGCGCCAGCATCGCGCGCAGTTCGGGGTCGCGGCACCAGGCCTCGACCGGCTGCGACAGCACGTCGGCCACCGGCACGCCCAGCAGCGGCTCGATCTTGCCGGTGGCGAAGGTCACTTCGCCGGCCGGGTCGAGCACCAGCAGCCCGTCGGGCAGGCATTGCAGCACCGCCTGCATCTTGTTGCTGCCGTATTCGAGCAGCCTGCCGCTGGCCATGCTGGCCACGCTTTCCTGTTCCAGCTCGCGGATGCGCGTACTGGCCTGGTCGATGTAGCGATTCAGCTTACTGGCCAGGCCACGCACGTCGGCATCGCTGTCGCCGACCGTAGTCGCAGCCGATGCGTGGCTGGCCGCCTGTGTCGCCACCGAGCGCAGCTGATCACCCAGCGCAGCCAGCGGCGCCATTTCGCGCTTGATCACCAGATAGATCAGCGGCACCAGCAGGAACATGGCCAGCGCGATCAGCGCGTAGAAGGGCAGGTCCTTCATGTCGAACGGCGTGCGTGGCTCGAAATAGCCGATCCGCACTTGCGTCCTGGCGTCGGCGCTGGCCAGCGGGCCATGGAATTCGCGGATCGCGCGGCCGTTCTGGCCGGCGGGGATGGCGCGTTCGGCGAAACCGGTCAGCGTCAGCGGAGCACTCGGCGGCACCAGGACGCCGGCGCTGGCCACTTCGGCCAGGCTGCGGCCATCGGCGCCAGTCACGGCGGCATAGGCGAAATCGGGATTGTCGCGGTAAGCCAGGATCGATTCGAGCACCCCCGGCTGGCCGGTGCCCGGCGCCAGCACGGCGAGCGGCAGCGCGGCCAGCGACCGCACCATGCCCAGGCCTTGCACGCGCACCTGCTCGGCGTGTTCCGCCTGCTGGCGCTGCAGCAGCAGGGTGACGACAAGGGCGATCACGGCCAGCATGGAGCCGACGAGAATCAGGCCGATCCTGTTATTTTTCATTCTGGGCGGTCCTGCCTGGCGTTTGCTAGAGCGCAGGTCGACAGTAAGTGATGGGGAAGCGCAGACTATAGTTGAAAATTTCTTTGAGGAAAATAACATTCTGCCCCGATTGCCTATCCGGTCAAACTTTTGTCGATACCAGGACACACTTTCGGAAGAATCGTGAAGCGGCGAGCGCCGCTGCGGCTGTCTAGTGGAACAGGAGCCGCGCGTCATCCGCGCTATAGTGATAACAACCAGACATCACCTTCAACACACATGAGCAATCCACGCTACGACGCCGACACCGACACGGGCGACGACGACGCCTTCCTCGAACGCGAACTCGACCTCGCCGCGCGCGGCATCGAACTCGTCAAAATGGAAGGGCGCGTGTTCCTGCGTTTTTCCGGCGAAGTGAAATACGAAGGCTTGCGCGTGCCGTATGCGCTGGTGCCCGCGCGCGGGGTGCTCGCCAAACCCAGCAAATGGCGCAAGATGGATTTGATTGCGCGGCGCGAGCTGATCGAAGAACGCACCGGTGACAAGGCCCTGGCCGAACTGCATCTCGATGCCGAGGAATTCGTGCGCGACATCGCCGAGCAGGCCGACGACGCCGGCTTCGATCCGCGCCTGTTCCTCGGCGTGCTCGACGAACTGGAAACTTCGGAGCCGGCCGAGTATGTGTTCGAGCGCATCCGCCAGCGCGTCGAGCACGCGATCGAGCGCGAGCAGGAAGAGCGCCACGCCGCCCGCACCAAGGAAAGCATCAACCTGGCCGAGTACCCGGAATCGTTCGAGGTGGCCAGCCGCATGCAACGTAAATTCATCGCGCTGTTGGGGCCGACCAATTCCGGTAAAACCCACCGTGCGATGGAAGCGCTGGCCAAAGCCAAAAGCGGCGCCTATCTCGCGCCGCTGCGCCTGCTGGCGCTGGAAAACTACGAACGCCTGCAGGCGGCGCGCCCGCATGGCGAACCGTTGAAGGTCAGCCTGATCACGGGGGAAGAGCGGCGCGTGACCGAAGGCAGCACCCACGTCGCCAGCACCGTCGAGATGCTCGACAGTAAAACGCCGATCGAGGTCGCCGTGATCGACGAGATCCAGATGCTGGCCGACCGCGACCGCGGCGCCGCCTGGACCGCCGCCGTCTGCGGCGCGCCGGCCGCCACCGTCTACCTGGTCGGCGCCCCGGAAGCGCGGCGCGCGATCGAAGCCCTGGCCGAACGGCTGGAGGTGCCGCTCGAAGTCCACATACTGAAACGCATGGCGCCGCTGGCGATGGAACCGGGGCCAGTCCGCAAACTGTCGAACCTGCGCCGTGGCGATGCGGTGATCGCCTTTTCGCGGCGCGACGTGCTGATGTGGCGCGACATGATCACCGAAAAGGGCTTATCGGTCGCCACCGTCTACGGCAATCTGTCTCCCGAAGTACGCCGCGCCCAGGCCGAGCGCTTCCGGGAAGGAAAAGCCGACATCGTGGTCGGCACCGACGCCCTTGCCATGGGGCTGAACATGCCGATCGCGCGCATCGTGATGACGACGGCGGTGAAATACAACGGCTATGAGGAAGAGGAAATCTCGGCGGCGCTGGCGAAGCAGATCGCCGGGCGCGCCGGCCGCTACGGCGTCCATGAAGAGGGCTTTGTCGCCGGCTACGACGACGACACCCATGAAGTCATGCGCGCCCTGATGAAGGAAAAGATCCCGCCGGTACCAGCCAGCGGTTTCGCGGTGGCGCCCTCGCTCGAGCAGTTACATCGGATATCGGCGGTGACGGGCGAGACCTCATTGGTAAAACTGCTGCGGCGCTTCGTCCACAACATCGACGTGCCGGACGGTTTCTTCTATCCACGCATCACCGAAGACCAGAACGAACGCGCCGAATGGCTCGACACCCTGGAGCTGACGGTGGCCGAGAAATTCATGCTGTCGCTGGTGCCGATCTCGAACCGGGTGCCGATGCTGCAAAGCGCATGGGAACACTGGGCGCTGTCGCTGGCCAGGAAAAAAGTCTCGAAACTGACCCCGCAGCCGGGCGGGCTGCAGTGGAAAAATTTGCAGGAAGTCGAAGACACTTGCCGCATGTACTCGGCCTATGCCTGGCTCGGTTACCGCGAGCCGGAGTTTTTCCCGAGTATCGAGGAAGCGCAACAGCTGGCGCGCGAGGCGTCGGAGCGGGTCGACGCGCTGCTGCAGCAGCAGAATGCGGCAACGCGCAAGCGCCAGGGAGGCGTCGTCAGCAAGCCCAAGCGGCGGGCGTGATGGCGGGCGGGGTGATGGCGGATCGGTTACGATATCAAATTAGCCACCAGATCACCCCACCATGACCACCGCACCTACTTTAGAAGTCTTTAACCAGCGCGGCATCGGCAAGTTCCCAGGCTACCTCGGCATCGAAGTCCTCGAAGTCGGCCACCAGACCCTGACCGCGCAATTGCCGATCAAGCCGCACCACCTGGCGCCGAACGGCTACCTGCACGCCGGCAGCGTGGTGACGCTGGCCGATACCGCCGCCGGCTATGCCTGCGTCGCCAACCTGCCCGAAGGCGCGCAGAATTTCACGACGATCGAGCTGAAATCGAACCATTTCAGTACCGCGCGCGAAGGCACCATCGTCGCCGTGGCGACCGTGGCGCATCTGGGCCGCACCACCCAGGTCTGGGACGTGAAGGTGACGGACAAAGCGAATGGCAAGACGATCGCCTTGTTTCGCTGCACCCAAATGATTCTCTACCCGAAGAGCACTTGAGTTCAGGGCAGCGGCGGCACGCACGCCGCCGCTGCCCCGCCCGCGCTGCCGCCGACGGCCGGCAAGTCCGACGGTGGCTTGCCGTTGCCGACCAGGATCGCTGGCTGGCCCTTGTAGGTGAGCGCCAGTTCCTCGCCGGCGTAGTTGGGCAGCGCCTTGGGCACGAAGATGGCGAAGCGGTAGTTCAGGTCGGGATAGAAGCCGCTCTGGAACAGCTGCTCGGGCGGTCCTTCCTGGATTTCGGCGGCCACCGCGTCGCGAATCGGCAGCGTATCGCCGGCATTGTTCAGGTCGATTTGACCCTGGTAGCGCAGCGAATAGGGCGGCACGCCGCCGAATTCGCGTCCCTCATGGCTGACGCGAAATTGATTGACGTTGTAGTAAAAACCGCGCCGCGCCTGGTCGGTGACGTCGGCATTGCACAGCACGAAGATGGCCCAGAAGCCCTCCGCATCGACCGGCGACAAGTAATTGACGCGGTACAGCGCGGCCGACAGGGCGATCGGATTGGTGAAACGGATTTCGTGCGCATTCGCGACATGCTGGTATTGCAGCACGGCGTGTGCCCTGGGCCGCGGGCTGCTGCAAGCGGCCAGCGCGGCCAGCGCCAGCAGCGCGGCGAACCTGCCTGTCATGCGTAAAAATTCACCCATTGCATCTCCTTTGCACGCATGGCCGCAACGTCACGGCCCGCGAATGCATCAAGCTTGGCCTCTTGCGGAGGCGCCGGCTTGCGCTAGCTCAGGCGTGCTGTAGCATTCTCGCCGCTAGGGATACCATGCTGCGATTCAGTGTAATAACAGATTGAAATCGCGGCAAGGCGAGCACGGCAGCAAGTGAGCGTCAGCTCGCCTTCAAGGCCTTCTGCAGAAGAGCATGCACCTCGCTGAAATCGGGCTCGCCGACGTAGCGCTTGAGGATGGTCCCATCCTTGCCGATCACAAAGGTGGTGGGCGTGAGGGTGACGTCGCCGAAGGATTTGGCAATGTCTCCGCCTGCGTCGAGGGCGACGATGAAGGGCAGCTTGCGCGTCTCGGTGAAATTCAGGACGTAGTTCGGCGGGTCGTACTGCATGGCCACCGCCACGAATTCGAGTCCCTGCCCCTTGAACTTGTTGTAGGTGTCGACCATGGCCGGCATCTCCTTGACACACGTGGTGCAGGAAGTTGCCCAGAAATTGACCATCACGACCTTGCCGCGCAGGTTGGCGGTGGCGATCTTGTCGCCGGCGATGCTGATGAAGGTGACCTCGGGCGCCTTTTCGGCGCGCATCAAGGCATAGCCGCCACCCGCCAGCGCCAGCACGAGCGCGCCAATGGCGGCGGGTTTGAGCCAGGAACGAGGTTGAGCTGGATGATTGGCTGTCATGGCGCTGGCGAAAAAAAAGCGGGGCCAGGCCCCGCCGGGATGATTACAGGGCGACCGAACCGGATTTCGGGAACTGGGTGCGCAGTTCTTCTTCGCTCATGTACTCGAAGATCTTGACGACACCCTGCACGCCGGCGACGCTCTGGGCGATCTTGGCTGCCAGGTCTCCTTCGCGCTGGGTCACGCGGCCCATCAGGTAGACGGTGCCGCGCTCGGTGACGACCTTGAACGAGGTGGCCGAGATCGTTTTCATTTCGATCAGGCTGCCCTTGACGTTACCGGTGATCAGCGCATCCGACGAGCGCGAGGTATAGCTCGACGGACCGGCGATCACCAGTTCATTGATGACGTTGGCGACATTCTCGATGCCGCGCACTTCGCGCTCGACGGCGGCCTTCATGGCTTCGTCGCGCACTTCGCCGGTCAGCAAGACCTTGCGGTTGAAGCTGGCGATATTCACGTGGCCGGCGTTGCCGACGATTTTTGGAACCTGCACCTCGGCCTTGACGGTGATCGATTTGTCCTCGGTCTGCGCGCCCAGCGTGCGGCGGTCCATGGTGGCGGCCGCACCCATCGCAGCGCCGCCGACGACCAGCGGCACGCAGCCTTGCAGCGCGCCCAGCAGGGACGCGCACAGGACGGCTTTCGCCAGGGAACCCTTCAAGCCGGGTTTATTCATTCTCGTCTCCTCCGAATAGCGCGACGTCGATGCCGTCGCAGATAGCGTGAATCGCGACCAGGTGTACTTCCTGGATACGCGCGGTGCGGCTGTGCTGCACGTTGATGTGGACGTCGGCGTCGGTCAGCAGTTTCGCCAGCGCGCCGCCGTCCTTGCCCGTGAAGGCGACGATGCGCATCTCGCGCTCGAGCGCCGCTTCGACGGCGGCCAGCACGTTGCCCGAATTGCCCGAGGTCGAAATCGCCAGCAGGATGTCGCCGGCCTGGCCAAAGGCTTGCACCTGCTTCGAAAAGATCTCGCGGTAACTGTAGTCGTTGGCGACCGCGGTCAGGATCGAGGTGTCGGTGGTCAGCGCGATCGCGGGCAGCGGGAAGCGCTCGCGCTCGAAGCGGCCGACCAGTTCCGCCGCAAAGTGCTGGCAGTCGGCGGCCGAACCGCCGTTACCGCAAGCCAGGATCTTGTTGCCGTTGGACAGGGCGCCGAACATCAGTTCGATCGCCTGCGAAATAGGGTGCGCCAGGGCCGGGGCCGACTGCAATTTCAGGTCGGCGCTCTCCTGGAAGTGAGCGAGGATGCGTTGAGTATTCATAGCCGAAGATTATAGTGTAGTAGCAACCGTGGGCGGCAAAGCAATTTAAAGATTGCTTACAACTGCGCGGACAGATTGTCAAACTTGAATCGCGTCGCGCAGCCATTCCAGCGCCTCGCCATCGATGGCGACGACGTCGAAGCGGCAGGGCGGTACAGTCGGCAGGCGCTGCAGGTAGACTTGGGCCGCGCGGATCAAGCGGCGGATTTTATGGGGGGTGATGCTGGCGGCGGCCCCGCCATGGCGGCGGTCGGCGCGCTGGCGCACTTCGACGAAGACAAGCGACTCGCCGTCGCGCATGACCAGGTCGATTTCCCCGCCTTTACACGTAAAATTCGCTTCGATCAGGACCAGGCCCTGGCGGCGCAGGTAGCGCAACGCGGTCTGCTCCCAGTCGCGGCCCTGGGATTGCTTCTCCGAGAGTTTAATAGGGGCCATCTCACTGGCCGATGGTCGATTTCCCGGTGACTGCTTCATACCCGATGCCGTCGCGGTAGACGGCGGCGGCCTCGTCGCGCCGCAGCGTCCAGGCGCCATTGTCCCGGCGTACCGACAGGCGCCCGGTGACGCCGTCGATCTCGAAGCCGGCGCCCGGCCGTTGCACCAAGGTGCGCGCCACCTGGAAGGCATCGATGCCGAGCGCATATAAACGCTGCATGTCGAGCGAGTCGGTATCGACCGGGCGCGGATAAACCATCACGCCCGGGTGATCGGGCTGGATGGTCCAGGGCAGGTCGACCAGGCGCACGCCGTCGAGTTCCGGCACCGACAGTCCCGGCGCGCGGCCCGGATTGGCGGCCGAGATGGCGTAGGTCGGCAGCGAGGTGCCGAGCGCACTCCTCACCTGGCGCAGGGCGCCGGCGTCGAGCGCGGCAAACAGCAATTCGGGACGGTCGATTTCGAGGCGCGAACGCAGTTCGGACAGCGCATTGGCGTCGACATAGCCATCCTGGATCGGCAGTTCGACCGCCGCGTTGTTATGGCCGAGGCGGGTCCAGCGCGCGCTGAACGCGCCGGCGGCGCGCTGCTGCCAGGCCGCCTTGCCGCCGAGGACAAGCGCGCGCCCGCTCGGATGTTCCTGCGCGGCCCAGTCGGCGACTTGGCGCGCTTCTTCTTCCAGCGACAGGCCGACGACGAGTAACTGCGGCGGCAAGGGGCGGTCGATTTGCGGGTGGTTCAGGGCCACCGTCGGTTTGGTGACGGCATTCGCGGCGATGATCGCCGCCACGCTCGAGCGCGCCAAGGGACCAACGACGATGTCGTTTTCAGCGGCAGCACGGGCATAGGTCTGCAGCGTCGATTCGGGAGAATCGCCGCTGGCGATCACATTGACTTCGATGCCGGCGCGGTCGCGTTCGTGGCCGGCGAGAAAACCGGCGCGCACGGCCTGGGCGGCCTGGCCGAGGCCAGGCGACTCCAGCGGCAGCAGCAGCGCGATGCGCGCCGTGCCGCTGGGGCCGGTCTGCGCTTGCGGCCCGCGCTCGTCCGGATACAGTTCCACCGGCACCGTGCGGGTTTCCGAACTTGGCGCCGGCGCCGGTGGGGGCGGTTCCGCAGGGCGCGCACTTGTGTTTGGCTCGAGGGGCGCGCACAATCCGCCCGGTACGCCGCAACCCAGATCGGGCGGCAGGGGCGTACTGCCGCAGCCAGCCAGGCCAAGCATCAATCCAGTAGCAGCAGTGGCAATCACGCCGTTCAGACTTTTTATGCGCATCGTATCCTCAACATGACCGACAACCAGTCCATCGATATCGCCCAGCTCCCTGTAATGGCCGAGGCAGCTCAACAGTCTTATCCTACAGCAACGTTGTACGTGGTGGCCACACCGATCGGCAACGCCACCGACATCACGCTGCGCGCGCTGCACCTGCTGGCGCTGGCAGACGTGGTCGCTTGTGAGGATACCCGCAAAACCGGCGCCCTGCTCACCCGTTACGGCTTGGACAAGCAGATGGTGGCGGCGCACCAGCACAACGAGCGCGAAGCGGCCGATAAGCTGGTTGCGCGCTTGCGCGCCGGCGAACGTGTCGCTTTGGTGTCGGACGCCGGCACCCCCGCCGTCTCCGACCCCGGTGCGCGCATCGTCGATGCCGTACGCGCGGCCGGCCTGCGCGTGCTCCCGCTGCCGGGCGCGTCGGCGTCGGTGGCCGCCTTGTCCGCCTCCGGCCTGGTCAACGACCGTTTCAATTTTGTCGGCTTCTTGCCGGCCAAATCGAAGCAGCGCGAAGCGGCTTTATTGGAACTGGTGCGCGAACCGGCCACCCTGGTGATCTACGAAGCGCCGCACCGCATCGTCGATTGCGTCGAGGGGCTGATGGCCGTGTTCGAACCGACCCGCCAGGTCGTGTTTGCGCGCGAACTGACCAAACTGTTTGAAGAAATTCACCGCTGCCCGCTCGGAGAAGCGCTGGCCTGGGTCAAGGCCGACCAGCACCGCGAGCGCGGCGAATTCGTCGTGCTGGTGGAAGGGGCGACGATCGAGACCGATGCCCAGGATGCCGAAGCCGAGCGCATCCTGAACATTTTGCTCGCCGAATGCAGCGTGAAACAGGCGGCGAATCTGACGGCGCAGATTACCGGGCGCAAGAAGAATGCGCTGTATGAGCGGGCTTTGCAGATCAAGGGCGAGTAAGCACTGTACGGACCTCACCACTTGCAGCCGCTATCCTTCTTGTCCGCCAGCAGGAACAGTGGGGCCAGTAAGCCTCCTGGAATCCCATCCTTGCAATCCCGCCGTTTCGCCGCGCCGATCGCGCGCGCGGCGCGGGTTTCGGTTTCCAATGGCTTGTCGGGAAATTGTCCGATCGCCGTGCCTTCTTTGGCCGGATCGCGGATGTGCGCCAGCGAGCGTGCCATCGTGCGCGCCGCTTCGCGGTCGAAGCGCGGGGTCTCGGGCGCCTCCAGGGGTTGCGGCGCCTGTTCCACCGTAAAGGGATCGGGCTGGCTGGGCGCGGGCGCGGGATCGAGCGCAATCACGGGCCGCGGCGTTTTCTTGTGCGGCGCACGCCGCGCCGGACGGGGCGTGGTGACCGCCGGCGCCGGCTCGTCGACCCGTGGTACAGGCGGCGCTGGAGGAGGGCGCAGGCGCACCGCCAACGGACGCGGCGCCTGTACCACCGCGGGTTGCACTGGCGCCTGCAGGTTGAGCACCAGCGCATGCACGGCCAGCGAGAGCGCGATCCCGGCAGCGATGCGGCGCTGCACCCCGCGCTTGTCGCCTGCAAACACGCCACCGCCCGCCCCTGCCAATCTCATCATTCCTTCATTGTCTCCCATGCCGCTGCAGAAAAATCCAGAAAATGAAAACCTGACCTTGATCAAAGGAATCTCAGCCGCTATAATATGTGTCTTCGGAGTGTAGCGCAGCCCGGTAGCGCACCTGGTTTGGGACCAGGGGGTCCAAGGTTCGAATCCTTGTACTCCGACCAGCATTGAGAGAAAAGCCGACAGCGAAAGTTGTCGGCTTTTTTCGTTTACGCAAGACCGATGCAATAGATAAATAGAAAGCGCCCGTCGAACAAGCTTCGACAGGGCGCCTTTTTATTGGTTCAGCCCAGGCGTTTCGCCGCCAGCGCATTCCCGGCGCGGCTGGAACCCTTGCGGCCCAGCTGCTGCGCGATGAACTGGCCGGCGTCGACCACCTGGTCGAGGTCGATCCCGGTCTCGATGCCGAGGCCGTGCAGCAGGTACAGCACGTCTTCGGTCGCGACGTTGCCAGTCGCGCCCTTGGCATACGGGCAGCCGCCCAGGCCCGAGACCGACGAGTGGAAAATTTCGACGCCGACCTCCAAACTGGCGTAGATGTTCGCCAGCGCCTGGCCATAGGTATCGTGGAAGTGGCCCGACAGCTGCCGCAGCGGGAATTCGCGCGCGGCGGCCAGCATCACCGCTTGCGTCTTGCGCGCGGTGGCGACGCCGATGGTGTCGGCGATGTCGATCTCGTCGCAGCCGAGGTCGCGCATGCGCCGCACCACGTCGGCTACTGCCTCCAACGACACCTCGCCTTGATACGGGCAGCCAAAGGCGGTGCTGATGCTGCCGCGCAGGCGCAAGCCGTTCGCCTTGGCCGCTTTCGCCACCGGTTCAAAACGCGCGATCGATTCGGCGATCGAACAATTGATGTTCTTTTGCGAGAAGGCTTCCGAGGCCGAACCGAAGATCACGACTTCATCGGCACGGCTGGCCAGCGCCGCCTCGAACCCCTGCATGTTCGGCGTCAGCGCCGAGTAGATCGTGCCGGGCAGGCGCGTGATCTTCGCCATGACTTCGGTGCTGGTCGCCATCTGCGGCACCCATTTCGGCGACACGAACGACGCCGCCTCGACGTTGCTGAAGCCCGCGCGCGACAGGCGGTCGACCAGCTCGATTTTCACCTCCGCGCTGATGGTTTCCTTTTCATTCTGCAGGCCGTCGCGCGGACCGACTTCGACGATTTTGACTTTCTTCGGCAGGTCAGGCTGATGGTTCATTTTCAGTATCCCAGGTTGCGGTCGACGATGTCGTCCACCGGTTGGCCGGCCTCGAAGGCGGCGATTTTGTCGGCGATCTGGCGCAGCGCGTCGGCGCGCAGCGTCACCGCCGAGATGTGCGGCGTGATCGTGATGCGCGGCTCGTCCCAGAACGGGTGCGGCGCCGGCAGCGGTTCGTTGCGGAACACGTCCAGCGTGGCGCCGGCGATGTGGCCGGCGCGGATCAGCGCCAGCAGATCCGGCTCGGCCACCTGGGCGCCGCGCGCGACGTTGATCAGATAGGCGCCGCGCGGCAGCGTCGCCAGGCGGCGGCGGTCGAGCAGGTTGCTGGTCTCGGCCGTGAGCGGCAGCAGCGACACCAGCACGCGCGTGCCGCGCAAGAAATCGTCCAGCTGGTCCATGCCGGCGAAGCAGTCGACGCCGGCTACTTCCTTGGGTGTGCGGCTCCAGCCGCGCACCGGAAAGCCGAACCCGCGCATGGTCGCCGCCACGTGCAAGCCGAGCTTGCCGAGCCCCATGACGCCGACCGTGAATTCTTCGCGGGCGTAGACCGGCAGCGGCGCCCACAGGCCATGGCGCCGCTGTTCTTCGTATTCGTCGAAGCGGCGGAAGTAGCGCAGCGTCGCATACGCCACGTATTCCGCCATTTGCCGCGCCATGCCGGCGTCGCCCAGGCGCACGATCGGCACCGGCGGCAGCGCGTCTCCGAATTTTAATATTGCATCCGCACCCGCGCCCATCAGGAACACGGCCTTGACTGTGCCGAGTTGCGCCAGCAAGGCGGGAGACGGATTCCACAGCACTGCGTAGTCGCAGGCGGGGAGTGTGTCGCCTTCCTGCCAGCCGATCGTTGCGACGCCCGGCAGCGCGTGTGCGACATCCTCGGCCCAGGCGCCGACCTGCCCATCGCCCCGGTACAGCAGGATGCGCATTACGCCGCCTTGAACGCCAGCAGCGGCGCGCCGTCCGCGACCTGGTCGCCGAGCGCGTATAGCACCTCTTCAACCAGGCCGTCCGACGGCGCGGCAATCGTGTGCTCCATCTTCATCGCTTCCATGATGACGAGCGCGTCGCCCTTTTTCACGCTCTGGCCGGCCTCGACCAGCACCGCGACGACCTTGCCCGGCATCGGCGCGGTCAGGCGTCCGCCGGTGCTTTCCGCCTCGCCGGCATGCGCCATCGGGTCGTTGTAGGCGAACGTGTGATGTTCACCGTTGCTGAACACGTGGAACAGGTCGCCGTCGCGGCGCACGGCGCCGTGCATCGATTGTTCACCCAGGCGCACCGACAGCGTCGCGCCGTCGTGGCCGCTGACGGTCAATGGCTGTTTGACGCCATCGACGTCGAGTTCCCAGCCTTGCGGGTGGTAGACCACACCCACCTGATAGGCGCCACCAGGCAGGCCAGCGGCATACTCGTCGCCGAACGACAGCACGCGCCGATAGTCTCCGTTCAGGCGCCAGCCTTGCGCCTGGCCCCACGGATCAAACGCGTTCGACGACGCGCCGGCCGATTGCCGTTTTTCCGATTCGATCAGCGCCACCGCGGCCAGGGCCAGCGCACCGGCCGGCGCCGGGCGCAGCGGCGGGAACAGCGTCGCCGTGTTCCGTTCGATCAGGCCAGTATCCAGGTCGGCCGTTGTAAACGCCTCGCCTTCGACCAGGTGTTTCAAAAAGGCGATGTTGGTCGCCAGGCCGACAATTTGAAATTCGGCCAGCGCCTGCGACAGGCGCGCCAGCGCTTGCGTGCGGTCCGCGCCCCAGACGATCAATTTGGCGATCATCGGATCGTAGAAGGGAGAAATCGCATCGCCCTCGCGCACACCGGAATCGATGCGCACGGCGGCCGGCTCCACGCCAGCCACGCCGCCCAGCTCGAAATTCACGGCATAAGGCGTATCCATGTGGCGCAGCGTGCCGATCGACGGCAGGAAGCCCTTCTCCGGATTCTCGGCATAGATGCGCGCCTCGATGGCGTGGCCGTGGATGGCGAGTTCACTCTGTTTTTTCGGCAGCGGTTCGCCAAACGCCACACGCAACTGCCATTCGACCAGGTCGGTCCCGGTGATCATTTCGGTGACCGGGTGTTCCACCTGCAGGCGCGTGTTCATCTCCATGAAGTAGAACGAGCCATCCTGGTTGGCGATGAATTCGACGGTGCCGGCGCCGACATAGCCGACGGCGCGCGCCGCATTCACCGCCGCCTCGCCCATCGCCGCCCGGCGGTCCGCCGGCATGCCCGGCGCCGGCGCTTCTTCCAGCACCTTCTGGTGACGGCGCTGCACCGAGCAGTCGCGCTCGTGCAGGTAGACGCAGTTGCCGAGTTTGTCGGCAAACACCTGGATTTCGATGTGGCGCGGGCGTGTCAGATATTTTTCGACCAGCACCTTGTCGTCGCCAAAGGAGCTGATCGCCTCGCGCTTGCAGGAGCCGAGTGCGGCGACGAAATCCTCGCTGCGTTCGACCACGCGCATGCCCTTGCCGCCACCGCCGGCACTGGCTTTGAGCAGTACCGGATAGCCGATACTGTCGGCTTGCTGGCGCAGGAATTCCGGGTCCTGGTTCTCGCCATGGTAGCCCGGCACCAGCGGCACGTTGGCGCCTTCCATCAGCTGTTTGGCCGCCGACTTCGAACCCATCGCGCGCATCGAAGAACCCGGCGGGCCGATGAACACCAGGCCAGCCGCTTGGACGGCTTCGGCGAACTCGGCGTTTTCGGACAGGAAACCGTAGCCGGGGTGGATCGCCTGGGCGCCGGTGGCTTTCGCCACTTCGATGATTTTCTGGCCGCGCAAATAACTTTCCTTGGCCGCGGCCGGCCCGATCAACACCGCCTCATCGCAGACCGCCACGTGTTTCGACCCGGCGTCCGCTTCCGAATACACGGCGACGGTACGGATACCCATGCGGCGCGCGGTGGCGGCGACACGGCAGGCGATTTCGCCACGGTTGGCGATGAGGATTTTGGTGAACATGCGTTTGTCTCGCTTATTTTTTATATCGATTAAATTAAAAAGGGCTTAGCAGCCGCAGGCTTCCTTGGGCGCCGACTCCAGCGTCGCCGAGCGGGTTTTCAGCCCCAGCTTGGCCAGCAGGATGCGGTCGTCTTCCGCTTCCGGGTTGCCGGTGGTGAGCAGCTTGTCGCCATAGAAAATCGAATTCGCGCCCGCCATGAAGCACATCGCCTGCACCGCCTCGCCCAGTTGGCGGCGGCCGGCCGACAGGCGCACACGCGCCTGCGGCATGGTGATGCGCGCCACCGCGATGGTGCGCACGAATTCGAGCGGATCGAGCGGATCGAGCCCGTGCAGCGGCGTGCCCTCGACCTGCACCAGGTGGTTCACCGGCACCGATTCCGGGTACGGATTCAGGTTCGCCAATTGCGCGATCAGGCCGGCGCGCTGCTCGCGCGTCTCTCCCATGCCGACGATGCCGCCGCAGCAGACCTTCAGTCCTGCCTGGCGCACGCGGCCGAGGGTATCGAGGCGGTCCTGGTATTCGCGGGTCGAGATGACGTTGTTATAAAAGTCGGGCGCGGTGTCGATGTTGTGGTTGTAGAAATCGAGGCCGGCCTTTTTCAGCTGCTCGGCCTGTCCTTCTTCGAGCATGCCCAGCGTGGCGCAGGTTTCCATGCCCAGCGCTTTCACTTCGCGCACCATCTCTTCGACCTTGTCCATGTCGCGCTCTTTCGGGCTGCGCCAGGCGGCACCCATGCAGAAGCGGGTGGCGCCGTTGGCCTTGGCCTGGCGCGCCGCATCGAGCACGGTGTCGATGTCGAGGATCTTTTTCGCTTCGACGCCGGTGTCGTAGCGCGCCGCTTGCGGGCAGTAGCCGCAGTCTTCCTCGCAACCGCCGGTCTTGATCGACAGCAGGGTCGCCAGTTCGACGTCGCCGTCGGGGAAGTGGGCGCGGTGCGCTTCCTGGGCGCGGAACATCAATTCGTTGAACGGCAGTTCGAACAGGGACAGCACATCGGCCAGCGGCCAGGTGGCATCCAGCCGTTCCTTGATGGCGGCGGTCGGGCGGTGCAGGGCGACGGTGTGGGGGGCATTCATGGTGGACATCCTTCAGGTGGTGCCGACCCCGCGCGACGGCCAGCCCGGCAGTCCCGCGAGATCGATGAATCGGGCCGCGTTGGCGGCAGTTGCTTGTTCGAGGCGCGGCACCACGCCCAGCAGCGGGGCCGGGATGCGCGCTGCCAGCGCCTCGATGTTCTCGTCAAAATAGGCCATGTCCGGGTCGGCCGTGTTCGCGACCCAGCCGGCCAGCACCAGGTTGCGCGCGACGATGGCTTCCACGGTCAGCAATGCATGACTGATGCAGCCCAGGCGCATGCCGACCACCAGGATCACCGGCAAATTCAGCTGCTCGGCCAGTTGCGCGCTGTCGAAGGTATCGGAAAAGGGTACGCAAAAGCCGCCGACGCCTTCGACCACGACCGCATCCGACGCCGCCAGGATCTCGGCATAGGCGGCAATGATCGGCACCGGCTCGATCGTCACGCCTTCCATGCTTGCCGCGATGTGTGGCGCGCAGGCGGCGCGCAGCATGTACGGCGTCGTGATGTTCTGCTGCAGGTGGACGTTGCCGGCGGCGGCCAGCATGTCGGCGTCTTCGTTGTGCAGTTCGCCGTCGACCATCTCCGCGCCGGCCGCGACCGGCTTCATGCCGCAGGCGCGCTGGCCGCGTTCGACCAGGGTGTGCAGGATGGCGGCGGAGACCAGGGTCTTGCCGATCTCGGTGTCGGTGCCGGTCACGAAGCAGCAAAAGCGCGACGGGATGCCTTCGGCGGCGAGTGCATCGGCGGGCGCCGGCGCCGGTTCCTCGACCGGTTTGGGCAACGTGGCGGTGCGCCCGGCAACCATCTCGCCTGCCGGTTCCAGCGGCTCGTTTAGGTTATTGATCACATGGACTCCCGTTCCAGTTCGTTCAGTGCAGCGGCCAATTGCGCAACTTCGTCGTGCGTGTGCGCGGCCGACAGGGTAACGCGCAGGCGCGCCGTGCCCTGTGGTACCGTCGGCGGACGGATCGCCGGCACCCACAGGCCGCGCCCATGCAGCGCGGCGGCGATGCGCAGCGCCTCGTCGTTGGGGCCGATGACGATCGGCTGGATCGGTGTGGTCGAGGCCACCCGCTGCCAGCGCTGCAACTGCAACTCCGCATCCAGCTGGGCGATCAGCAAGGCGAGATGACTGCGCAAGGCCGCGCCTTCGTCGCCGCTGATGATGTCGAGGCTGGTCAACAAGGCATGCGCCAGCGCCGGCGGCGCCGCGGTGGTATAGATGTAGGGCCGCGCGCGCTGGATCATCAGCTCGATCACGCTGGCGTGGGCCGCGATAAAGGCGCCGCCGACGCCGGCCGCCTTGCCGAGGGTGCCGATATACACGAGATTTGGCGAGCGCAGGCCGAAATGTTCGAGCGCGCCGCGGCCCTGGTCACCGAGTACGCCAAAGCCGTGGGCATCGTCGACGATCAGCCAGGCGCCGTGGCGTTCGCACAGGGATAGCAGTTGCGGCAGCGGCGCCAGGTCGCCATCCATGCTAAAGACGGCGTCGGTGGCGACGATTTTGGTGGCGGCGCCGCTCGCGCCCAGCAGCGCGTCGAGCGCAGCGATATCGCCGTGCGGGTAGACCTGGACGCTTGCGCGCGCCAGGCGGGCGCCATCGATCAGCGAGGCGTGGTTGAGCGCCTCGGAAAAGATGATGACATCCTTGTCCGCACCGAGCCCGCTCAAGACGGCCAGGTTAGCCATGTAGCCGGTACTGAAATACAGCGCGCGCGCTTCCTCGATATGGGGCGCGGCAAATTCGGCCAGGCGTTCCTCGAGGATGGCATGGGCGCGGCTATGGCCGCTGATCAGGTGCGAGGCGCCGCTGCCGGCGCCGTATAGCTGGGCGCCGGCGCGCAAGGCTTCGACCACACGCGGGTGCGCGGCCAGGCCCAGGTAATCGTTGCTGCAAAAGGCCAGCATGGCGCGTCCGTCGACCACCTGCAGCGGCGCGCAGCGGGTGTCGGCGATGCGGCGCCGGCGGATCAGGCTCTGTGCGTCCAGCGCGGCCAGCTTGCGGTTGACGTTCTCGATCAGGTCCATCATGCCCCTGCGATCACGGATTCGAATACGGTTTTCACACGTACACCCAGCAGGTCGATCTCTTCCTCATCCAGCACATACGGCGGCATCACGTACACGGTGCGGCCGATCGGGCGCAGCAGCAGTTCCTGGTCGAGGGCGCTGGTGAAGAAGCGGCGGGCGAAGGTCGCAGCGCGGCCGCTGTCCGGTTCGACCGCATCGAACGCGAAGATCATGCCGCGCTGCCTGAAATGGCGCACGCGTTCGTGCTCGGCCAGCGGCGCCATGGCGATGGTGAGTTTGGTCGCCAGTTCGCGGTTGCGGTTCAAGACGTCGTCGTCGCGGAAGATCTGCAAGGTCGCCAGCGCCGCGCGGCAAGCCAGCGCATTGCCGGTGTACGAGTGCGAGTGCAAAAAGCCGCGCGTGATGTCTTCGCTATAGAAGGACTGGTAGATGGCGTCGGTCGTCAGCACCAGCGACAGCGGCAGGTAGCCGCCGCTGATGCCTTTCGACAGGCAGATAAAGTCCGGCCAGATGGCGGCCTGTTCGCAGGCAAAGAAGGTGCCGGTGCGCCCGCAGCCGACCGCGATCTCGTCGGCGATCAGGTGCACGTGATACCGGTCGCACAGCTCGCGCAGCAGTTTCAGGTAGAGCGGGTCGTGCATCGCCATGCCGGTCGCGCACTGCACCAGCGGCTCGACGATCATCGCGGCGATTTTATTTCCGCGCTCCGCGAACAGTGTTTCGACGTCCTTCAATGCACGGCGCGCCACGTCCTGGCTCGATTCGCCCTCCATCGCATTGCGCGCGTCAGGCGAGGCCACCACGTGCGCCGCGCGCAAGAGCGGGCCGTAGGCATCCTTGAACAGCGGGACGTCGGTGACGGACAGGGCGCCGATGGTCTCGCCGTGATAACTGCCCTGCAGGCAGACGAATTCCTGCTTGTCGCTGAAGCCCGCATTGCGCCAGGCATGAAAACTCATCTTCATCGCGATCTCGACCGCGGAAGCGCCGTCGGACGCATAAAAGGCATGGCCGAGCGCGTGGCCGGTCATGCTGGCCAGCTGCTCCGACAGTTCGATCACCGGTTCATGGGTAAAACCGGCCAGCATCGCGTGTTCCAGCGTATCGAGCTGGTCTTTCAAGGCCGCGTTGATGCGCGGGTTGGCATGGCCGAACAAATTGACCCACCACGAGCTGATCGCGTCCAGGTAGCGTTTATTCTCATGGTCGTACAGCCACGGCCCTTGCCCCCGCTTGACCGCGATCAGCGGCACCTCTTCGTGGTGCTGCATCTGCGTGCAGGGGTGCCATACGCTGCGCAGGCTGCGTGCGATCCAGTCGGAGGAGGTGTGCTGCTTCACGATGAGTCCTGTTGTTTCTATTGCGTCTTAGTTGAGCCAGTTCGGCTTGCGTTTCTCGAGGAAGGATGCCACGCCTTCGCGTCCCTCGTTCGATGCGCGGATCGCCGCGATGCGCTCGGCGGTATCCAGCAGCAGCGCATCCGTGACCGGCTGGCCAACGACTTCGCGCACCAGCTTTTTCGCTTCCAGCACCGCATTCGGGCTGTTCGACACCAGCGCCTTGACAATGGCGGCGACGCTCGTATCGAGGTTTTCCGCCACGACCACTTCATGGGCAAAGCCCATGCGCAGCGCGGCGGCGGCATCGAAACGCTCGGCCGTCAAGAAGTAGCGGCGCGCGGCCTGTTCGCCCATCGCCTTGATCACGTAGGGAGAAATGGTCGCCGGGATCAGTCCGAGTTTGACTTCGGACAGGCAGAAGTTTACTCCTTCGGCGGCCACCACGATATCGCAGGCCGCGACCAGGCCCATGCCGCCGGCATAGCAGTCGCCCTGCACCTTGGCGACAACCGGCTTCGGGCACAGGTAAATCGTGCGCAGCATGTCGGCCAGGCGCGCGGCGTCGGCGCGGTTCTCGTCATGCGAGTAGCCGGCCATCTTCTTCATCCAGTTCAGGTCGGCGCCGGCGCAAAAAGCCGGGCCGTGCGCCGCCAGCACCACGGCGCGCACCAGTTCGTTGCGGCCGAGTTCATCGAAGGCGAGGGCCAGTTCGGCGATCGCCTGTTCATTGAAGGCGTTGCGCAGCTCCGGGCGGTTCAGGGTGACGGTGGCGACCTTGTCGGCGATGCCGATGGTGAGGGTGTCGTAGTTCATCATCGTTCTCCTTACATGCGGAACACGCCGAACTTCGTGGCTTCGATTGGCGCGTTCAGCGCCGCCGACAGGCCCAGGCCCAGCACCATGCGCGTGTCGGCCGGATCGATGACGCCGTCGTCCCACAGGCGCGCCGACGCGTAATACGGGTGGCCCTGGTGTTCGTACTGTTCCTTGATCGGCTGCTTGAAGGCCGCTTCCTCGTCCGCCGACCACTGGCCGCCTTTGCCTTCGATGCCGTCGCGCTTGACGGTCGCCAGCACCGAGGCCGCCTGGTCGCCGCCCATCACGGAAATGCGCGCGTTCGGCCACATCCACAGGAAGCGCGGAGAAAAGGCGCGGCCGCACATGCCGTAATTGCCGGCGCCGAAGGAGCCGCCGATGATGACGGTGAACTTCGGCACCGAGGCGGTGGCGACCGCGGTCACCATCTTGGCGCCGTTGCGGGCGATGCCCTCGTTTTCGTATTTTCTACCCACCATGAAGCCAGTGATGTTTTGCAGGAAGACCAGGGGGATCTTGCGCTGGCAGCACAGTTCGATGAAATGCGTCCCTTTTAACGCCGACTCCGAGAACAGGATGCCGTTGTTGGCGATGATGCCGACTTTCACGCCGTAGATATGGGCGAAGCCGCACACCAGCGTGGTGCCGTAGCGCGCCTTGAACTCGTCGAATTCGCTGCCGTCGACCACGCGCGCGATCACTTCGCGCACGTCGAAGGGTTTGCGGGTATCGACCGGGATCACGCCGTACAGCTCCTGCGCCGGGTATTTCGGTTCCACCGTCTCGCGCGTCGCCCCCTGCACCGGCTTGGTGCGGTTCAGGTTAGAGACGATGTTCCGCGCCAGCGACAGCGCATGTAGATCGTTCTGGGCCAGGTGGTCGACCACGCCCGACAAACGCGTGTGGACGTCGCCGCCGCCCAGGTCTTCGGCGCTGACCACTTCGCCGGTCGCCGCCTTTACCAATGGCGGGCCGCCGAGGAAAATCGTGCCTTGTTCCTTGACGATGATCGATTCGTCGCTCATCGCGGGCACGTAAGCGCCGCCGGCGGTGCACGAACCCATCACCACCGCGATCTGCGGGATGCCCTTGCTTGATAAATTCGCCTGGTTGTAAAAGATGCGGCCGAAATGGTCGCGGTCGGGGAAGACGTCGTCCTGGTTCGGCAGATTGGCGCCGCCCGAGTCGACCAGGTAGATGCACGGCAGGTTATTCTGCTCGGCGATTTCCTGGGCACGCAGGTGTTTTTTGACCGTCATCGGGTAATAGGTGCCGCCTTTGACGGTGGCGTCGTTACAGACGATCACGCACTCCTGGCCGGCGACGCGGCCAATGCCGGTGATG
The DNA here is from genome assembly GCF_014842025.1 of Massilia sp. CFBP 13721. GTDB lineage: Bacteria > Pseudomonadota > Gammaproteobacteria > Burkholderiales > Burkholderiaceae_D > Telluria. The sequence goes on along the minus strand of NZ_JACYUY010000019.1, from coordinate 4,269 downwards.
ATGCCGGCGGCTGGCGCCGCCCCGTCATACATCTCGTAGGCGGCCAGTTGGGAGAACTCGAGGAAGGGCGTGCCCGGGTCGAGCAGCATCTGCACGCGGTCGCGTGGCAGCAGTTTTCCGCGCGCGACGTGTTTATTACGTGCCGCTTCGCCGCCGCCTGCGGCGACCGCCGCCACCTTGGCGCGCAAGTCGTCGACGATGGTCTGCATGGCCGCGGCGTTGGCTTTGAAATCGTCGCCGCGTGGATTGAGTTTGCTCTCGATATGGGGCATGCCGTCCTCTATTTTTCTCTTACTTCGGAAATGTGCCGTCCAGATAGAACCAGCGCCGCTGGCCGCCGATCTCCGGGTCGGGTTCGCGCAGGAAGCGGCTCAGCTCGTGCAACCGGTGCGCGCGCCCGCCGACCTTGAAACGCGCGACGAATTCAACCGTATCGCTATCTGGATCCTGCGGCAATTCTGCTTTACGTTGACGTAAACGTAAAGCAGATTTTATCTCCAACCCCAGCCAGCGCAGCTGTTCGTCGGGGTCGAGGATGGCGTCGTGCGGCCGCGTGCTGGGATGCCAGGTTGCGCGCAGGTAGTTTTCATTGCGCTGGGTATATGCCGTATAGCGCGAGCGCATCAGGGCTTCTGCCGTGGGCGGCAGGGCGTCGCCGGCGATGAAGGGGCCGCAGCAAGTGGCGAGCGCCGGGCCGCCGCAAGGGCAGACGCCCGCAGGAAAGGTCGATGTGGACATGCCGCGATTATCCGCGATTTTGCGCGCGATCGACGCCGCCCCTGATGCCGCGAGAAATGTCTTTGCTTAAACCGTGTGCAGCGACACCGTAAACGTGCTGCCCGTACCCGGCCCGTCGCTGTGCGCCGTCACCGTGCCGCCGTGCAGGCCGACGACGTTTTTCACCAGCGCCAGCCCGATGCCGAGCCCGCCCTGCGAACGGTCCGGGGTGCGTTCGGCTTGGGTGAACAGGTCGAATACCTGCGGCAGCAGGTGCCTGTCGATGCCGATCCCGTTGTCCTGCACGCGGATGTGCACATGCGTGCCGTCGCATTCGGCCGCCAGCAGGATGCGTCCGCCGCGCGGCGTGTATTTCGCTGCATTGTTGAGCAGGTTGGCCAGCACCTGCACCAGCCGGTTGGGGTCGCCCGCGACGGTGCTGCCCGGCGGCGCTTGTCGCACCGTCAGCGCGTGGTCGCGTGCTGCGATCAGGGGCCGCGCCTGCTCGACGGCGCTGCCGATGGTGGCATTCACGTCGACGGCGACATTCTCCAGCTGGATCAGGCCGCGCGTGACGCGCGAGATGTCGAGCAGGTCGTCCACCAGCGAAGTCAGGTGTTTTACTTGGCGGCAGATGACTTCGCTCGAGCGGCGCACCCGTTCTTCGCTGGCGCTGCCGATCTTGAGCAGTTCGGCGGCGGCGGAGATCGGCGCCAGCGGGTTGCGCAATTCGTGCGCCAGCATGGCAAGAAATTCGTCCTTGCGCCGGTCCTGTTCCTTCAGCGAACTGTACAGCCGCGCATTTTCGAAACCGTTGGCCGCGATCGAGGCCAGCTGCACCAGGATCGCTTCGTCCTGCTCGCTAAATTCGCCCTCGATCTTGTCGGACGCCTGGATCAGGCCGATGTTCTGGCCCTTGCGGTCGACCAGCGGCACCGCCAGCCAGCCACGGATCGGCGGGTGCTGCGCCGCATGGCTGCCGAAGCCCTTCCACGCCGGATGCGCTTCCAGCTGCGCCTGGGTCAGGCGCAGTACCTGGTTGGTGCGGCACACGTACGCATAGATGCCGCTGCCGTCCGGTTTGACGGCATAGCTGCGGTAGCGCGCGTACTTGTCCGACATCGACACCGCATTGATTTCCTGGTCGCCGCCGACGTTCAGCGACACCACCGCCTGGTGTACTTCCAGGATGGCGCGCACTTCCTCGACCAGCCCGGCGGCGATGTCCTCGCTCGCCAGCGCGCTGCCGAGGGTGCGCGACGCCTGCGCCACTTTGATTAATAAAGCCGAATGGCGCTGCTCGTGGCCCAGGCGCGCCGCCAGTTCGGCCTGGGCCGTGACCATCGCGTGGATGTCCTTGTTGGCGCCGATCCACTCGCGCACCGTCCCGTCGGCGCCCTCGATCGGCACCCCTTTGACGGCGGTCCAGCGGTAGCTGCCGTCCAGCTGGCGCAGCCGGTATTCGGTCTCGTAGACGGCGCGCGTGGTGGTGCATTCCATCCAGGTCCGGTGCGCGCGTTCGCGGTCGTCGGGGTGCACGGCATCGAGCCAGCCGGTTTCTTTCCACTCTTCGTAGCTCTGGCCGGTCACCGCGCGCCAGGACGGCGAATCTTCCAGCACGCGGCCGTCGGGCGCGGTACTCCAGACGGTTTGCGAAGTCGCCATCACCAGCGAACGGAAGCGCTGTTCGCGCTCGCGCAGGGCGTTTTCCGACAGCACGCGCTCGGTGATATCCTCGTGCATCAGCATGACTTCGAGGATGCGGCCGCCGGCGTCCTTGATCGGGTGCGCGCGCGCCGTCACCCAGCGCGCGCGGCCGCTGCCGCCCAGTACCGTCACGTCGTAATACACGGCCGGCACTTCGACCGATTCGCCGGCCAGCGCTTGCCGCAGGTAGCCGGCGATGCCGCTGTCCACCAGCTGCGGGTCGCTCAGCAGGCTGTATTCGTCGCTCAGGATGAAGGCGTACAGCGAGGTGCCGGCATGGATCTCCCATAAATCTTCCCAGGCCTTGTTGACGCGCAGCGTGCGCCCGTCCGGCGCGAGGATCTGGATGCTGGTCGGCGCCTGCTCGAACAATTCGCGAAAGCGCGTCTCGGAACTGGGGTGCGGGTTGGGTCCTGAAGCGGAGGAGGGGGAGTCGGGCGCCATGGGTTCCAGGAAGGTAGCGCGGCCACGCGATGGGCCGCTGTAGACGATGCCATTTTGCCGCAGCCGCGTTGACTCTTCAATGCAGCTGGAATTCCTCGGTCGAGACGAACAGGTCCCAGCAAGCGATGAACAGCGCCGCGATCACCGGACCGATGACGAAACCGTTCAGGCCGAACAAGGCCATGCCGCCGATCGTCGACAACAGCACCAAGTAGTCCGGCATTTTCGTATCCTTGCCCACCAGGACCGGGCGCAGCACGTTGTCGACCAGGCCGATGACCAGCACGCCGAACGCGATCAGCACCACGCCCTGCCAGATCGCGCCTGTCACCAGGAAGTACACCGCCACCGGCGCCCACACGATGGCCGCGCCGACCGCCGGCAGCAGCGACAGGAAGGCCATCACCACCGCCCACAGCAAAGCGCCCTGGACGCCGAGGAACCAGAAGATCAGGCCGCCGAGCGCGCCCTGCGCCGCCGCCACCAGCACGTTGCCCTTGACGGTGGCACGGATCACGGTCGTGAAATTGCTGAACAGGCGCTGCTTGTAGTTGCTGCTGAGCGGGAAGGCGCGCTTGATACGGGTCGCCAGCGACTGGCCGTCGCGCAGCAGGAAAAACAGCAGGTACAACATGATGACCAGGCTCACCAGGAAGTCGAAGGTGCGGCTGCCGATGGCAATCGCCTGGCGCGCCGCCGTCTGGCTCAGCTGGGCCGCGCCTTCGGTCAGCTTTTGCTGCAAGGAGGACAGGTCGGTCAGTTCGAAGCGTTCCAGCAGGTTTTCCATCCATTGCGGCAGCGAATGCACGATGCGCAGGAAATAGGCGCCGAAGTCGATCTGGCCCGAGCTGACCATCTCGTAGATCGCAAGGGCCTGTGTGACCAGCGAAGCGCTGATGAGCGACAACGGCAGGATCACCATCACGACGATTAACAGCAGCGTCAGCAGCGCCGCCACCGTCGGCTTGTACTTGGTGGCGCGCAGCAGGTAGCGATACAAGGGTGCGAACAGGATGGCCAGCACCACGCCCCAGAACACGGCGCCGGAATACGGCAGCAGGATCCAGCCGAAGGCGAGGGTGACGATGGTCAGCAGGATCAGGAAGAACTTTTGCTGCAAGTTGTACTGGGTCATGATGCCGATGCTCTTTTTATAATGTTGGCTTCATGATAGTGCATCCGCTCACAAGTGCACGTGGCGTACCTAACACCGGGCAAGAAAAACCCGGCGCCGCGCCCTGCGTAGGGTGGACTCCGTCCACGGCTTTCCGTTCGCACACCGCAACGCCATGCAAAACTTCCGGGCGCACGCGCTCCGAGGATGTGCGGGGATGTCGATATGCATACGTCGTACCGCGTGGACGGAGTCCACCCTACGGTTAATGCAACGCGGGCAGTGTG
>NZ_JACYUY010000018.1 GCF_014842025.1 Massilia sp. CFBP 13721 | reverse complement strand
CGTAGCGGGCGTTTTAAGAGGTCGAGTGTCGTCGCCGTGCCGCCGACTTTGCGTTTTTACACAGCCTGGGTCGAAAGCAGACGCAGCAAAATGGCCGTATTCTGCTGAAGCTGTTTGTTGAACTCAGCATTGGACTCGGCCGCGATCGCCACCGTGGACCCTACCTAGCCTAATTTCCTCAGTGACCGACATGCACCTGCACTCCACAATACCGACATGCAGTCGGGCGTAGGCTTGCCGTGTTCGGCCGCTATTCGAGTCAAGAACCGTAACCATGCATCTTCAGAAGCCTTATCTGCTTCCGATGGTTGTTCTGGTAATTCCATCATCCAGGTCTCGAGGAGATAGTCGAACTCGGCCGCTTCATATAGTGTTTCTCCCACGCCACGATGTTCTAGTGACGGGTCAGCCCCCGCTGCCAACAGAATTTGTAGCGCCACCGCATCTTGGGCGAGCATCGCGCAGAACAAGGGCCCAAGGAACTCCTTGTCAAGGAGCTTGGGATCGGCACCCGCAGTTAGCAGAATATGCAACGCTGTGTGCCGCTCGGTCGGACATTCGAAGAATTGAACAGCCACTGTAAGCGCGCTGTCGCCGTCTGGCTTCTCAAAACTGTTTACGTCAGAACCCGCCTGAATTGCAGCGACAATTCCATCGATGTCACCCCTCGTTATTGTGCCAAACAACGTTGTGCTCATAAGATCAGAATTCGCTACCACGACGGTGAATTGAGAATTACACAATAACATAGCAAGCTGCTGACGATGCCGCATCAGAATCCAGCATCGATACGAGACAGTGGGGCCGCGCAGTCCACGGGCGCTCGCTTCGGATCGGCTCCGGACCGATCATGACCGCCCGAGACTTTCCACGGTTACAGGATGCTTGGTGCCAAAGGCACTCAACATGTCTCCCACTCCATCTGGCGAACTGTTTTGAGCCGACTGGAGCAACTAGCTTAACGAGAATACGACCGCTGACATTGTCCGGCATGACAAGCTGCGCGTCACCTACAGGCTGTACTCTTCAGGTTGGACCATGGTGCAAAAGGACGAGTTCTTGAGAACGTTGCTAACGGTGGCTCTCTGGAGTCACCCGGCCGGGCCTACTACATAGGGACGCGAGAACTCCGGCAGACCATGTCCGCTTCGGGTCGACAGCGGACGTGCCGCCCGTTGCAACAAGGCTGACCAGACTTTCCCAACTGGCAACAATTCCGGTAGACTGATCATTTTGTGGACGTGGGTAGTTGAGCGCACCTTGGGATGGCTACACCGCTTTCGCAGGTTGTGCATTCGGCACGAGAGGCGAGCAGATATCCATCAGGTATTCCTTTCGCTCGCTTGCTCGCTCATCTGTTGGCGATATGTCGAACGGTTTTGTTAGGCGCTCTTAGCCGAATTAAAATGTCAATACATCTTGCGCCCTGATGTCAACAAATTCACCAATGTATTTACGTAGCACGTCAGTGGGGCTATCACAAGATTCGCAATAGGCCATTGCAGATTTTTTTTAAATAAAAATAATTCCTGTTTACAATCGATGATTCTGCGATAAGATCGTCAACGCACTAAAGAAACGCTTCGCGAACAGGAACTGATCTATGTTCAATACGGACGTTTTATAATCCCAGCTAGATGGATCGATGACGTGCAAACGCACTTCATTTCTTTTAAATAAGTGGCATTTTCTCTAAACGACGAACCCAGCGTCGCTGGTGGCGATTCGATCAGGCACCGACGGTGGGAAGATTTTAAAAAAATCGAGAAGGCGACCGTATGCAAATTCAATCAGTTCTTAGTCACCTCGGCGCTTGGAGAAAAATCCAGATGGATTATCCAAGCTTTATCAATGAATTTAACAATGGACTCGCCGCACTATCTTCTCATGTGCCCGCGCCTTCCGTTCCTGAATCGCAAGATATTTTTTTTCAGTTAAGCGCAGCTCTCGTCACGCAAGGTTGGAATGCAAAGCCCGACTCTTTCCAATTTGGGCCGTCGAGACACCGAGTTGACTTAAGCAAGGAAAATCTGGCTGTTGAATTTATCGGTGGAAACATCGCCAGTGCGCTCACGTTTATTTTTGCAAAGCTTCCGATTCTTTTACGCACGCATCCGCACCTTTTGCCCGTCATCGTCTTGGCGAGTTGTGACCTGCATCCTCCTCTATCTGCCGGCACCGCCTTATTTGAACAGGTAGCCAGCTTAGTACGCGACTTACATCCACTGCCGTTCATGCACCCTTTTATGCTGATCGGCATCGGTCCCGCCCCAGGACCCTGTCATGTTGAAGAACTGACCTCTGACCTTGACCGGTATTTGATAAGCCTTCATCAGCGCACGTTGGACGACATGGCATTAGAGCTAGAACATCCGACCTACGATTTTAAGGCACAGTTACCAGAGGACACCAAAAAAACTGCGAAGGAAATCTGCGCGTTAGCGAACCTACGCGGCGGCGGATCGATTCTTCTTGGGGTGGACGACAATGGGCAAGCGGTCGGCGTTCCACACCACGCGCTAGATAAAATTCAATTAACGATCGGCAGCATTGCTTCTGATCGTTGTTCGCCAGTCCCCGAAATGACGTTCCGCGCATTTCCATTGACTTCGAATCCAGGGAAAAGTGTTCTTATAGTTCGCGTGTTAGAAATTATTGAAAAGCCCTGCATGTCCGATGATCGCGTCTTTATTCGCTATGGCACGAGCGCGCGTCCAGCCAAGGCTGAAGAAATTCGTCGCCTTCTAATTGCATAATTTTTATTGCGTCAGCTAATCCTTGGCATCAGGCCGTACCGATCGGGCGCCAAGGACCGGTACCAGTTGGTAACGAGCATATGCGTTTTTATGCTGCGTTAGTTGTCATAATGACTGGCGTCCTACTACTAGAGCAAATCTGACACAACAATATGGATAGATGATGATTCGATGCGCGTACGGCCGCTTGAAACAGAAGGGCTCAGCCATTCGCGTAGACAATCCGTGCGAGGGCCCAGCATGGCGCAAAAAATGTTTAGGGACAGCCCGTCACCACAGCGCCGCATGCGACGACGGCAGGTAAGCGCGCCTAACAAAACCCGCATGGCTGCGTTGCATCGTCTCGCCGTACAGTCGTACTGTCTTGGACGATGAGCCTTACCCTGCAGGTTTTGTTAGGCGCTCTAAGTGCCGTACGTGGACACCGAGGCGAAGGATTTGGTTCAGCACGCCTCATCTGGGTGAGCGTCGCTGTGCGGGTAAATGGTCGCAACCAGATGGCCGGGCTTGCGATTTAACGTCGTGGTCCGTGTTACTCCTACTATGGTGACCTTGAGACTACACCACAGAGCCACTTCTCCACGGCATGTGCGTGTTTGCTAGTCTACATTGGACGCGGTCCGTTGCACCCGAAAACGCCAGACGACGCGCGATCACATGTCTAGCGCTCCTTCTCAAACCGACATGTTACTGAACTCTGTCAAAGTGCCGGTCCACGATATTAGGAATGCGTTATCGCCATGATGTGGACATTGTCGCTTTGGGCTAATCGTTCCAAACAGAACCCAATCCGAACAGTGTTGCCAGCGTCCTCAAAACCTATATCTTTGCTCGCCAGTTTTTTGATATATCGCTCAGCGTTATGATTTTTCATGTTCGGCATCCGGCAAAATACAAAATTAAGGTTGCTGTGTCTGGACTGCCAGACACGCCATAAGATTGACGTATCGGTACACCCTGTCGCCAACAGTTCACGGATTTCGTGTGCTATTTCATTGACTGCCAATTGCGGCAGTTTTCGAATCTCTTCTGCGAGTACAACACCGACATACGCCAATGCCTTCTCACTGAGCAGCAGATGAAATATCTCGGTTAAGTTCTTACTTTTCAAAGAAAAAATTTTCCAATATTTTGAATTCATGAGCTTGTCAAAAAGACCATCTTTTACAAAAAATACCTGCTGATTGTTATCCTGCTCCAACTCTTCAGATTTGACATCGATGGTTCCTCCGTTCGTGGCAAGGAAGGTAAAGCTCGGGGTCTCTGCGTGCACCATGGCACTTAAATACGATGCCAGTAAATTTTCTTCCCCCGCCAGGACACCATAGCTGTGCTTATTAAAAAATTCCTCCTTTTCTACTAGGTAATTCACAAAATCATCGGGACGCCACAAATTGTCGAATAGGATGACAAATCCGACCTCATCTATTAAATGGATGAGGTCGCCATTTTCAGCTAATACATTGACTACGAAAAGTCGATCGTCTTCGTTAACCTCAGGCAGGGTGCCATACTCTTGCATTAACGATGCAGTGGTCTCGACGCTAGAAGACGACACCGGGCTTTCATTCTTGTCATCCGCATCTTCCCGCTGCGTTAGAAAATATCGTTCGGACTCGGTGTTTGCACCCCGTGCCACCGCGACCAAGTGAATTTTCTCTAGCCCTTCAGCTAAGCCCGTGATTGGAACGGTACAGCCGTTGTCTTTGAATACTAGATCTGGATGTTCCTTGATCCATCGTTTTGCGCCTCGCAATTGACCAAAAGATTTTGTAATCGCTGGCTTTTCCCATCTGCGCCAAATGACAGCTCGGCCTACTTCCATTATTTTCTTCGAATCCGCCATCACGTTCGGGTAATCCTTATCGGAAAAAATAATAAGTTGCTTCCCAAACCTGACCATGACATCGCAGAGCTCTTTTCCATCGCCGGTGCCTTTCGCTGCGTCACCTTGTTTTCTAAATGGTGAAGAGTAACAGTTCGCTTTTCCAAACAGTTTTACGCATGCATCAAATAAGCGGCTCTCAGAAGGTGTCATTTAACATTACGCTTTCGTTAATAAAATGAATAATTATGCTAACGCGATTTTGTGATTGCCGCCCCGCTCGCACGATTTGTGTGATTACACGCGATTCTTACGTTGAAGGGTAAAGCAAGCTGTGCAACCATATTCACGGTGTCAATCAGAAGCTCTTGCGCAGGACTCATAGCGGGAATTCTATTGATCTTATTATATTACTGGTTTTGTCTCCGTTGAGGTCGTCTTTCCTGTGAACTGAGGAGCGAGTCATGCTACACATTGACGACGCGGTGTTCAGCCGTACTGATCCTGCGCTGGCGGTGGCCTAGCGGCCATCAATGGCTGTAAGGTGTGGCCGGTCTACAGTTGTCGGAAAGGCGGCGTCGAGACGTATGCGACAAAGCTTGTGAGCCAGTACGCGGTGAGGCGCATGCCCAACACGGGCTCGCGGCGCCGAGCAGCGACCGGCAGATATGGCGCACGTCACTACCAAAGCAACCGAGGCTACGAGCGCCTAACAAACCTGTTCTTTGTCTTCACGGCAGCAGCGTCCTACACTGAGCCGTTCCGAACGTCTGTAATCGGCCCAGGCTGTGTAAAAACGCAAAGTCGGCGGCACGGCGACGACACTCGACCTCTTAAAACGCCCGCTACGGCGTTTTCTCGATGCCGGGAATGGTAAAGAGACCCCCTGAAACATACGGATCTCGCGTTTTTACACAGCCTGGACCCAAAGCGGACGCCGTTCTACACTTGGTCACCTAATACGTCGTACGAGATACAAATTCTTCACGAAGGTGTTTCAAGAATTATTTTGACCGCCCACGGGTGATTTTTAATTCGTGGAGCTCCTTCTGGGCGGGGGCAAATGATGCGCAGCTCGTGGTCACCCTCCCATTCAAGCTTCACAGAACATGGAGCATCAAGAACCTGTGTCGCCATTAGGCTAGGAACTGGCGCCCATTTTGGCCAAACATAGACCTCGGTCTCATATGACGGGTACCCGAAAAAACCGTTACCAACTCTTGCAATGTAGAGCCCTGTCGGCGACGGTACAAATTCACGTACTCGATAATGCCGCCAGCTCACTTCATAGCCCATAGATACGGTCAATATCACTGCAAGGCCCAATGCGATCCTTGTCAACCACATCAATTATTTCCTTGTATTGCTTTTGATCAAAATTTTAATGAAGTAGCTTCGCGATGTCTGCTTCGGGCCGGTTACGGACCTATGTAGCGTCCGCTTCCGACCCAGGCTGTGTAAAAACATAAAACCGAGCGGCGTGACCAGTTACAGCAAGGCTTTGGTTAATTGTGGAGTGCCAGGAAGGGCTGTGACGCCGCCTGACCTCTGCCCGACACTTTCGGCAGTTTGAGCAAAGGAAGCCTCCAGAGCAAGCTAAAACGCTGCAGAAAACGGGCATAGGCCCGGATCGCAGCCAGCATGCCGGGGATACCGAGCACCGCTATCAATCTCCGGAAATTATAGGCGAGCACGTGCAGGCTCATCTCGGTTGCCACGCGCTCCAATCCTTTCGTCAGAAAGTGTGTTGCTCCCATCCAGGACTTGATCGTCCCGTACGGATGCTCAACCGAGGAACGCCGAATTCTCATGGCACCAGGATTCTGCTCAAGGCGCCTCTGCATCTCGTCGAGCACATCCTGATGCTCCCAGCGGGACACTCGCCGTTGCGCACTCGGTGTGCACTTGTCCTTGAGGTGGCAGCCCTTGCAGTTCGAGCTCCAGTACCGATGCAGCTTCATACCCTTTTCGACGCTTGCAAAACGCCATATCAGGGATTCGCCGGCCGGGCAGCGGTACTCGTTCTTGTGGAGGTCGTAGATGAAGTCAGCCTTATCAAATCGACCATCAGCCTTCGCGCCGGATGTCTTCGTGGGTGGTACCAAAGCCGAGATGCCGGCCTCGTGACAGGCAAGAATTTCTTCGCCTTTGAAATAGCCGCGATCCGCAATTACGGTCAACGTCGTCGTACCGATTGCGGCACGGGCTTTCTTCGCCATGCCTGACAATTGGTCGCGGTCGCTGCCGTTATTAGTCACCTCATGCTCAACGATCAAATGATGCTTGGCGTCGACTGCGGTCTGCACGTTGTAGCCAACAATTCCCGAACCGCGCGTTATCATCGAGCGCGAGTCCGGGTCAGTGATCGAAATCTGCGTTTCGCCAGTCTCTATCAGCTTCGCTTCAATTTCCTTGAGTGTCGCCATTTGAGATTTCATCGCTGCGATCTTGTCGTTGAGCCGAACCCTTTTCGACTGTGCAGTGGCCGGTTCATGCCGGTCAGCGGTATCGAGTTCTGCCAGATAGCGACCGATATTCGCTTCGATCTCCGCTATCCTGCGCTTGAGTTTTGCATCGGTAAAATTCCGGTCGCTGCTGTTGACGGCCTTGAATTTACTGCCGTCGATAGCGACGACTGCATCCGAAAACAGATCCAACCGCTGGCATAGCACAATGAACTGCCGGCAGACCTTGCCGATCGCTTTGCTATTATCTTTTCGGAAGTTCGCAATCGTTTTGAAATCGGGCGCCAGGCGTCCCGTGAGCCACATCAGCTCGATGTTACGCTGGGCCTCACGCTCAAGCCGCCGGCTCGATTGAATACGATTGAGGTAGCCGTAAATGTAGAGCTTGAGCAGCACGGCAGGATGATAGGCTGGCCGCCCAGTCTTGGCCGGGTGCACGCTTCCGAATCCGAGGCTGGCAAGATCAAGCTCTTCGACAAATACATCGACCACACGGACTGGATTATCCTCAGCCACGTAGTCGTCCAAGAGTTCAGGAAGCAGCGTCCCTTGTCCGCGATGTTCGCCTTCGATAAAGCGGTTCATTTGGCACCCCAGTGATGAGATACTTCTTCAACGATTACCGAACCGGTTTCGTTTACATCGGCCTACGTTTTTACACAGCCTGGACCCGAAGCAGACGTTCCTACTTTGTCGCCGACACTATCGCTGGAGCGGCTAAAGCACGGCATTGTTGAATGTTGCGCTCTGTTTTGGGAAAGAAGGTGGTTGGCTCGCAAATCGATCCTGGAGGCGAAATCTTGCAAAGGCCGACGATTAGAAAGTCTGTTGCCGCATCCGTGCATGCCTTGTTCAGCTCCAGCACATCCCCCCCTTGGCGCCCCTCCCATGAAGAAAGGAATTCTTGTACCCGTTGGAGAGCGGGGCCGAAATATGCTCGATCTTTTTCGGCTACGGCTTTGTTCATTTGAGGAAGTTCGCGCTCGAGCAGAGCTACAGTTCCCGAAGCAAACGTATCCGAATGGCCGTTTGCTAGTGACGTAAGGGGGCATAGAAGCATCAGCGCTACGAGAGCAAATCGCATGGTTTTCCTGAGTGAAAAATGGGATCGTAAGGACTTGAACGTCTGCTCCTGGCCGAAAGCAGCCCTGCATCATTACTCCGTGTACAGCGTAGTTCTGTCCGCACGAGCAATGGGTTTTGTTGATCGCACTCAACTAGGCGCGCTGATCCAATGACGGATCGTCGCGTCTGTCTGGACGTCCAGAACGATCTGTTCGCGCAGACAAAGCGAACGCACGTTATTAGCGAACTTGGCAGATAGGTCGACCGCTGCATTCGGGTGCTCATCAAATCGATGACCCCGGAACACGAGGCCGCGTAGCACGAAGTCGACATCGGCGCGGCTGACAGGATTGCCGACGTCGCGACAGCCGTCGCGCACGCGCTTGGCAGTGTCTAGGAAACTGTACCCATGTGCAGCAAGGTCAGACGACAGCACAGCAAATAATGTGCGGTAACGGGCAGGGGTGAGCAGCGGAACGCCTGCGACTTCGTGCAGCTGGCGGGCCAGCGCCAGGATCGTAGCATCGCCAGTCCACTCTTGATCGGTAGGCGGGCTTGTAGCAAGGCCGCGCGCATGCAGCGTTGGGTCGTAGACGATGCCGCCGGCGACTTTCCAGTCAAACTGCAACGGTGCCAATGCAAGTGACTCCAAAAAGCGCCGAAAGCTCCCGTTGCCATACCAGTCGACAGGAGTTGCGCCCGCGTGGCGTGAAATCAGGCTCGCGAGTCGCGCGCACGCTACGGGCTCGGCAGATTGCTGGACCTCGCGCCGGACAAGATCCGTCAACGCGCGGACATCTACACTCGGCGCGGCGCCCTCCCCCGTTCCACTCTCCCCAGGCACACCATGCCGCGCTGGATCATACACAACACCGCCGTTATGGGCAGAGATGCGCAAGGGCCCAATGTCGCTGGCGCGCAAGAGCGCACCAAAAGAACCATGTCCGCACCACGATGAATCCAGCGCGTCGATTCGATCCTGAGCCTGGGTTGCCAAGCTCGCCAGCGAAACAGGTGCCTCTGCCTGGATCAGCGCTATGCGAACCAGATCGGCCACGGCCGCAATCGACGAAGGCGGGCAGACAGGTTTCGCCGATTCCGGCTCACACGGTTGGGCCATTCCAAGTGCCCCACGCACGAACTCGTCCTGATCGATGACCAGATCAGCCGACGCGCGGTAAGCTGCGGAGGGAAAACCGATCGCCAGTACCGTCGTGCGTCGATCCCAGCGGCGCAGCTTGCGAAGCACTGGGGTAAAGTCGGCATCGGCCGACAAGACGATGAACTCGTCGTAGTGGGCCTCATGCTGCAGCAGATCGACAATGTCAAGTACCATATGGATATCGGTGCTGGTCTTACCGCCGCTCGTGAGCGCCGGACAATCAATGATCTCGAACCCGGCCAGATTGAAATATGGCCGGAACCGCTGGTAGGCCTGGGGATTCAGGTAGCAGCGCCGAACAAGAATGCGGCGCTTGGGCGCGCCAGTGACGTGTTCTGGCAGCGTCAGCGAATTGACCATCCAGCTGACCCATTCCATGGGTGCCTTAGCGAAACGATCGGCCGTCGCTTGGTCCAGCTGCCGTAGCCCAGAATAGATATTGTCAAAGTCGACGAACAGCGCACTTTTCATCGTGCGCTCCTGCTGGGCGACAGGCCGCAAAAAGTTAGAAGGCGTAGCGGGGTTGGAGTGACATACATGCTGTACCTGTGTCAGGAGAACTTGATGTCAGCATACCATTTTCTTTCAGAAACTATTTAGACTTCCTGGAGAATGTACGCCTCAGTGCTTGAGTCCGCTCTTGGCCGATTACAGTTCAGAATAGCTTAGTTTACGACCTTGTCGTTCTGACCAGAAGAAAGGGCTTCATTAAACGTGCTGGTCGTCGCGCATGGTCATCACGACGGCACGCTCCTGCGTCGTCAGATGGGTATAGATTCGGGGCATGGCGGCACTCTACAGGAAAGAGTGTTGCACTTGGTTTTAGAGACTGCCCGGCTTAAACATGCAGCCACCCTATTCTCCTCTTAAGTCGCTGGTGTCTTTCGCCATTGCCTTTACTGCTGGTGTGATTGCTAATTCCGCTGTCAGGTCTTATGGTCAATGGCAATACCGGCGAGGTCGCAATTCATCCTCCAAAGATAGCCAGGCAGAGAGATAGCATCGCACTATATCGAAGATAGGCCAATAATGTTATTGGCCTAATTTGCACGTATCCATAACAGCTACTAACAGGCGGGTTCAAGAAGTAGAGACCGTCTATGTTCTATTCCGGAAAAATCCTGCTGGGTCCACTTCACGCAAATAAACATGCTGTCCTGCCGAAATTTTGCAGGCATCACGTTGTTGAAATTTATTTTTTCCAGATCAACCATGGCAACAGCTTAATACCTGCGCTGGAACCTGCCTTACCTAAATATTTGTTAAGTAATTCTTCAAGCTCTAGTGGATCGGTAATAGATTGATAGCGATGCTTACCAAAGTCCACATGTGCCACGTTTAATCCTTTGGCTAAAGCTTCATGTGTACGGCGTTTCCAAAACTCTCTTCCATATTCAATATGTACTTGATCTGAAAGAACAGCAAGCGGATCGGTCAGCAGTGCATTGCTCTGTTTCATCATTACGTCAAAAAATAGACTAGAACTGAACATATACGTTATCGGTAGCTCAGAATCTTTCCACAGAAATGTCTGCATAATAGAACTTACAGGCAAGAAGCTGTAGTGGTGAAATCTGTATTTGATATAAATTACTAACCGATCTTCATACTCTGCAAATATGGAACCAGATTGGGTTCCAGTACGCTGAAAATTTAAAGCTTCATTCGTTCTAAGCAGAATTTTTCCCGCTGCCGTAGCTTCCTTTTTTTTTAGAAAGGATAGCAGTGTTAAATTTTCTTTAGGGTCATCGAGATGTAACTCGTCCTCCTCTACTAGAGAAGGAACGCCTGCTAAAGCTATTAGTCTAGTCACGGAAAAATCCTGCAGGGTCAACTTCACGCAAATAAACATGCTGTCCTGCCGAAATCTTCTCAGCATCACGTTTGTCGTTCAGACGGAAGCTGACGAGGTCGCGCCGGCGGGTGCCATCGGGATGTACGGCTTTCGTTGATGTGAGACTGGCAATCAGGCAACCGTTGAGACTCGATTCCGCTCTCAATGCAAAACCGTGCCGAGGTCTCGCCACATACTGCGTAATGATGATGCCCTCGCGGGGCAACATCATTACCACTTGCAGTTCGATTTCAATCGGCACAGTTATCAGCTGAAAGGCAGAGCGCGAATGAACTGCGCAAGTCGTATCGCTTCCCGTGGCGTGAGATCTGCAGGCAATTCAAGCGTTACACGTTCGGCCGGGCGCAATACGTAAGAATGCTCGATTTCCTCATCATCGTATTCTTCGCCTTCATCCTCCTCGTCTTCAAATGGATCGGTGAACGACAGGGATTCGACAAATTGGGCAAGACGGTCAGCTTCGGTTTGGTTCAGACTTGGCGGCAAACGCAGGGGGATTCTCAAGTCGAGGCGAAGTAAAAATGAGTGGCATACTGTGCGCGTTGCCAGTTTGACTGTGAGGTCTCTGTCATCCTCCTCATCCTCATCTTCCCCATCCTCTTCATCATCCTCCTCGTCGTTTTCGTCGTCTTCTTCTTCGCCCATTGCGTCACGTGCAAAGTCAGCAACCAGCGTCGTTTTGACTGCCCAGTCGAAGCGCGATGAATAACCTTTTGAACCTCTTACGAAAATTCCGCATCCTGCTTCCTGCAAGAGGCGAAACGCAGCAATTAACTCTCCATACTTAACGACAATGCCTCTCTGTTTAAGAAGGAAATGAATCCTTTTGGCGAAGCTTACCTTCGAGTTGTTCGTTCTTTCCCCCAACATATCCAGGATGGCGCGGACGGTCGGGTTGCTTTCGTAAAGGTCAGCCAGTTTTGCTCTGTTCATAAGTTCTTCTTATCAGTTTTTGAATCGGTTGTTGTTCGATCGTTTACTGGTCGTCAAGACCGCTTTTTCATTCGTCGTAGTCGTTCACGATCTGGGGCATTTCGCTGCCGAACAAGTAGATGCCGGCACCACCGCCGCGCGCCCAAGGACTTTGAACAAACGCCAGCTTGCCAAGCTCCTCTAACTCATGAGTAGCAGCGATGTCATCCCAGCGCTCAGCAAGGTCACGGTAAGTACGTGCAGCCAGTTTCTGCACGCCGTACCAAAGGTAGAGTTCGTTCCAAGCGATGAAGGTACATCCTTTGGTGACGATTTCTTCCAGCCGGGACGTCAGCAACTCATCATGACGCTTCTCTATTTTCATACCATCTCCGCTCTTCGTTTAATCAGATTGTTTGAACAATAGCCATAGTTTAAACAAGAAATTTTGTTTAAACAAGATTTTTTAACGAAACAATCGATTATTTCGAACGGTGCCTAGTACGTCGTTACTATTGATAAAATAGGTTATCAATAGTAAAGCTGGCTCGGCCCTAGCGGCCGTGGGCGTCCACAGCGAGTTGCAGGGCTGATACGCAGGCTGGGGCACTGCGTCTGGTGGCGGCAAGGTCTGGTAGGTTCAGCGTGGACTATTCGCCGAATTGCGCGATCAGACAGTTGATTCGATTACAGGAATAACAACCTCGACTGCCTCTCACTGCCTTAGACACCTGGCAGCCCAGGGAGTGGCTCCAGTGTGGCCCTCGCAATGCCCACGGTGTCCATCCAGGACCAATACCTGGGCAAGTCGTGGATACTAAGCCTAATACACGAGGTATCGCTGGCGTCTTATCCGGGAAGGTCGGGAACGTACGCCTCAAACTCTGTGGACAGCTGCTCCGCAGTCGGCACGACATATGAGTCGGAGAGGACCAGTCTGTGGACGACTAACAGCGGCAGCGCCGCAGGTTGAGCAAGGTAGAGCGCGAAGCAAGCACGCGTGCTGTCGATTGAATCGCCCCGTATTTGTAAAGGCTCCATTGTTTGAGAGCATGGAGTCATGAAGAAGCAACCCAAGTACTCCTCCGAAGTCACCGAGCGTGCCGTGCGCATGGTCAGCGAAGCCGGTAGCATAGTCCCCGCCTAGCCATCGCTCGCTTCCAAGTACAGGATATGGCAATCCGCTTCCGCGCTCGAGCCGTCTTCCGGAACGGTGCCCGCGTTGAACGGCGGCCGTCGTAGAGCAGCACCAGCACACGCTCTCCGCCCACAGTCTTAAGGCCGACGACCTGCTCATCTTCCCAAAAACGGTTGGCGGGAGCCTCGTCCACAAGTGCATCGCCCATCGCCGGTACTCCTAGCAGCGCCCGTGGCGGCCGACAAGGCGTTCAGCGCGGCCGGTGCCTTAGGCAACTCCTTTGTTTTGGCCGAGCTGGTGCTTAAGACTGCTGATAATTCGCTCGATATCGAACTCTTCATTTGCCAAGGCTCGAGACGGTGAGAGCTCATCGAGATCGTCGTGCTTTTTAATTAGGTAGAAATGCATGGCCCACTGCAGTCCATCTGTACTGTCGAATTCAGAAAGAACGCGCATACGACGCTCTTTTTCGACACCCAACTGCCACACTGGGTACAAAGGCTCGGAAGCTCCATCTACGAGACAATAGAACGCCTTGCTCGATACGGCCGAGTTGAGCTCATCGGCGGACATCCCGGACAATCGTTGAATTTGCTCGGCAGTGTAATTACGAGGCGACGCCATTGCCCTAGCTACCATATGTGCGTCGAGCTCGGCGACCTGGTCACGAATCCAAGGCATTTCCTTGCCTTTGCGCACGCCAAAGCTGTAACCACTCAGTGGGAAATAACCTTCAGGTACCGGGATAATTTTTCCCCAAGTCGTGTGGTCGCCACCCTTGTTGTTCTGCTCCTTGGCGATGATCACTGTGGTGTCGTGTTCAAAGAAGAAGCGAATGAAGGCATCGCGCTCCATCACTTCGGTCTGTTCCCCGAACAACGCCCCGTAACGCTGTTCCCTGGCAAACCAGTGACCGCGCTGCTGGGTTGTCTTCCCTCCGTCCGCTGCGATCTTGCGCAGCGCCCGCTCGCTGATTCCAATGACACGCCACGAGTCCGGGCAGGAGGCAATGCTCTCGAGGGAAAGCTGCTGCGCCCATTTGCTGATGCTAGGCGGCGCGGTCCTCAGCAGCAAATAGGTTTGGTAGAGAAAATCGGCTGTCTCTTCATCTGGAGCGTACGGACGGTTGATGTCTTGCATAGTGTAGGTCGTCGGCTGTTCAGTAATCGGCCAGTTTAGGGCGGCGACAGCACACCATCAACTGATAGCTGGCGCTGCGGCCCGAGTCCCATGGATATTGTTGCTTATCAGCAACCAGCGCCACTATAAAGCAATTCCGAGCAGAAGCATTGCGAGCCGATCGCGGCACGACGCGTCGGCCACTTGGCTAACCTGTCGAGCTGTCGGTTCAGAGTATGCGATGATGTGGTGCGCTGGCTCGCCAACTGAAGTGAGGGCCGTATGGAAGTCAGACTCCATGCGCGCTGCGAAGGCGGAGCACAGGCTTCCCTGCGCCAGAGAGATTACGCCGACTGATAGTTAGCTTAGCACCGTCCGGGCGCCGCATGAGTGAAGAGGTTTTCTCATGTCGCCGCAGAAGCTTGATGGCACGACAAGACGTTCGCCTTACCTAAGCTCAGTGCTTAGATGATAAGTCGTATTATCATCGTTGCGTTTTTCAGCGGCCTCAAATAGCCCACTTATTGCGCAAATAGATGATGCGCTGTTCATAGCGCTTACGTTCTTCGTAGGCGCCTTCTGCCGGCTCGATAGGCTTGCCGGCCATCTGGGATGCTGCCAGTGTGGCGTCAAAGTTTTCCAGCTTGCGTACTAAATCGAGCAATTCCCGCAAATCTGGTTGAAGTTCATTTAGCATTGTTGTCCTCTTTTATAGGTCAGGTGCGGCCCACGATTCGCCCTGGTCCAGGGCGTCGTTATATGCTTCACTTAACAGGTAAGCCTGACGCGCCGCAGCCGGCATGGCAGAGGCGGCCATCATGAGCCAGTGCGCGCGCCGTTCCTCGGTCATAGAATTCCACCAGGCCATTCCGGACTGGGCATCGTCTTCAGGTAGAGGGAATACGCCGCCGCCCGCTTCCTCCCCATCTTCGAGCAATGTCAGCTTCCAGCCGCCGCCCAGGTTATCCGGCCGCGGGTGAATCTCATAGGTGCGTTTCATGCGATCTCATCACTGTGCAACGGTTGGCTTCACGATCCGCATCACGCTGGCGCGCGAGATGGCGTAATCCCTGGAGAGCGCACTGATTGAGGCACCGGCTTTATGTCGCGTCACCATCGTTGCGCGCTGTTCGTCTGTCGTCCTGGTTGGGCGGCCGAGCGTTTTGCCTTCCGCCTTCGCCCTAGCCAAGCCGGCTTGTGTGCGTTCGACCAGCAAGTCGCGCTCCATCTCGGCAACCGCTGCGAGCATGGTCAACATGAGCTTGCCGGGGGCGCTGGCCAGGTCAAGCTTCCCTAGCTGGAGCACAATGACCTCGATGTGGCGCGCCGCCAGCATCTTGATCGTGGCGCCGACGTCTTGAGCATCACGGCCGAGGCGGTCGAGCTTCGCCACTACCAGCGTCTCGCGATCGCGGATCTGGCTCAGCATCTTGGCAAACTGGGGCCGCTGCAGCGCCGGGACCTTCCCGCTAACCCCTTCATCCGCGAACCAGTAATCCACCTGGTAGCCGGCGCGCTCGAGCTCGAGGCGTTGGTTCTCGCTCTGCTGGTCTCTTGTGCTGACTCGACCATATCCAAAAATCGCCATCGTACCCCCTTATGTCCAATAACATATAGATTACATATGAACATGTTCAAAAGTCAAATAATTATTTTATGAACATACTAAGGCGAGGCGAAACCGGGCCGTCCATAAACGGCCGTTTAATTACATCGATCAACAGAAAAATAGATGTACACTTGCAATCTCTTTCTGGAGTAAGCATGCCTCGCCACCAGCCACGCCGCCCAAGTCCGACACCGAACTCTCGTCCATCCGCACGCCCCCCAGGACCCACACCTAACGTCGGATCTAATGTAGGGGTGCATCGTCGCGACTTCCTCTCTAACGAACTGTTCGGTAACGAAGCAGGTGACGACGAGGATCTAGAGGTGCTTAATAGTTATTTTCTAGATAAGCCTGAGTTCGACAGCTTTTACTCAGTGCATACCAAGCTCGCATTCGCCAGGTCAAGAAAAGGTATGGGGAAATCAGCGCTGCTAAAGCAAACAATGTACCTTCGTCAGCAGGAGGAAAAGGACGACTTGTTGGTGTATGTGAAAGCGTCAGATTTAATTGCTCTCCAGAATATAAACACGACGACTCCAGCTGAATTGGTGCATGCTTGGCAACAGCGCATCTGCACATTAATTAATCTTGAGCTTGGTGCTACTCTAAATGTCGGCCTCTCAGACGACAGCATGCTCCTAGTCGAATCTTCGGAATTAGCTGGATTCCGTAATCGAAATATCGTTGGTGCCCTATTGGATCGACTAAAGATTAAGGGGCTTGGCGCAGAGATCGAGCGCACTCGGGTTTCAACAGCTGACTCCCAAGCTGTTCTAGAGCGTGTGATGTCGCAACGCGAAGTAACGGTCTGGCTTTTCATTGACGACGTCGACGCCACTTTCTTGAATACTGAGTCCGAACGTCTAAAGGCTAGTACTTTCTTCAGCGCCTGCCGCAACTTAGTAAGTGTTGTCCGTGGCCTGTGCATTCGCGCAGCAGTTCGTACCGATGTGTGGTCCGTACTCACACAGTACGACGAGGCCCTTGATAAGTGCGAGCAATATATGATCGACCTTAACTGGAGCACTGAGGAAACAGGTCGGATTATTGAAAATAAGATAGTTAGCTTTTTTAGGCGCACTTACCCTGACAATTTACTTTATCAAAATTATGAGCCAGCCATTGATGGGGCCGCCATCAGAAAAATAATTTTTAAAGAGCCTTTCGCTTGGGGAACTGGCAGGTTTGTAGACTCGTTTAGGCCGATCCATATCTTATCGGCTGGGCGACCACGCTGGGCTGCTCAACTATGTAAGTTAGCCGCGAAAACTGCGTATAAAAATAGCTCGTCTCTTATTACTATAAATCACATTCACGACGTCTTACAGGATTACGGCAAGTTTCGAGTTGACGACCTCTATAAAGAGCATCGACACCAGTGTGCAGTGATGCAGGATATTGTAGAATCGTTTGCTGGCGGCCAACGTCGATTCGCAACAGATGCATTACTCGAACATATAGCCGAAAAAATAATCCGGCGAATCGGGATTCCGAAGATCGACGGCATTACAGCCGCTGAGGGACCACTTTCTGTTGCACATTTCCTTTTCCGTTGTGGATTTATAGCTGCACGAGATGATCAAGATCCTTCCGGGTTAGGATTCATTAAATTTGAGGACAGGCCGAATTTGCTCTCCGTCCAAACTAATTTAGATGATAATCTGGTTTGGGAAATTCACCCAAGTTATCGCCATTTCCTGCGTATTCAGGGAACTCGTGGCGCTGAAACTTTCTAATCAGTACTAGTACTAGCTAGTTGCGGACAGTTGATGTCCTTTGCGTACGCGAGGTAATAAAGGGATAGGATCAGTGGGGAAAAAGGCTTTATTGCGTAAAATCAGGCTCGGCCAGCGTAGAATGTGTCGGTCTGTTAGCCTGAACAGATGAAACCAGGTTTACAGAAGTACAGCACGACCAACTGGAAGGCATACAATGAAGCCTTAAGGCACGCGGTTTACGGCTCATCTGACCTGATCTGAATCTGAACTGGCACGGCCAGCCGAGCGGCAAGCGCAGGCGAAGACAGATGTTCAGCGATGAGGCTATCCAATTCTGCCTGAGTATTAAGTGCCTATTTAACTTGCCGCTGCGTCAGGCCATGGGCATGACACAGAGCCTGCAGATCCTGGCTGGGCTTGACTGGTCGGTGCCGGACTACAGCACGGCAAGTCGGCGGCAAAAGACGCTGTAGGTGATAATGGACGCCATGCCGACTACGACAGGATTGCATCTGCTGGTGGACAGCACGGGTATCAAAATGCTGGGCAAAGGCGAATGGAAAACGAAAAAGCATGGCGCAGAGTATCGCCACCAATGGCGCACGATGCATCTCGGATCATGCGTCCACGCTCGAGATCCGGGCCATGGAGGTAACCGACAAAAGTATCGGCGACGCACCTGTCCTGCCAGCGCCGCTCAGCCAGATTCCTGTCGACGAGAAGATTGCCAGTGTCAGTGGCGATGGCGCTTACCACACGAAGGACTACCATAAGGCGATCGCTTTGCGCGCCGCGCATGCCATTATCCCGACCCCCAAGAATGCCAAGCCCTGGAAGGCCCAGCCATTACGGTGCAGACACATGCAACGACATCCTGTACACAACACGCAGGCTGGGACGGGCAATCTGGAAGAAGTGGAGCGGCTAGCATCGCCGCAGTCTTGTTGAAACCAAAATGCGATGTTTCAAACTGCTGGGTGAACGCGTCATGGCACTTGACTTCGATCGTCAGGTCGCCGAAATAGAAGTGCAGGCTGCCGTGCTGAACCGCTTTACTCGACTGGGTACCCCGGCTACGGTCCCAGTGTTATAAACAAGCTACAAATAGCGTCAGCTCGGCCTTGCTCGATTTGCGCAACAAAGCCGTACTGATCATAAATCTGATGGGACGCAATATTAAGGCCCACCGTTCCTAAGCGTACGTTCCCATCCCCAAATCCACCACGTTGGCCCACCACCACTGCCTCCGGATTGTATTAATAAATCGATCCCGAGCGCAAGCTTCAAAAGACGCCGTGCTGCTTCCAGACATACATACGCCTCAGAGTGCTTTGGCATGCGCATTTCATGCGCCCATTTATTTCTAGTCTTTCGCGCTATTTCAAGATGCCTATACAGTTCGCTGTCTACTTTTCCAGTCATTTCTAAGATTTCGACCATAACTGAGGCAGTATAGTCTCGCCCTCTCAATTTCTTTAATCTCTCACCACCGATTTTTTCGCCAATATCCTTGTCTTTTTTCGACTCCACAATTAATCGATTCCATAAGATGGAAACCAACTGTTCAGATGCCCCCCACGCCAACATTACGCATTCGCCCGATCTACCTTCACTATCACGGCGTGCAGCGATAAAAACTGCCTCAATGATTTGTACGATACCAGAATCGCCAGTTCGAAGAATGTTATCAAGCAAGGTGAATGACAGGTCAATTGCACTAAGATCAACAACTCTCCTATGCAATGCTGGTTTGGAAACGTTGTCTTTATTATTGGCAACGTTTCGAGCCAAAGCATGCATGTCATATACGTTATCATGGTACCCATGTGCTTCATCGAAGGATAGAGATTTATGCGTATTCTGCGATGCCACTGGCACACCAGCTGGGGCATAAATACCGAACAATCGTTCTTCAGCGGTAGATAAGCAAGCCTGATGCACGTTCATAACCTGCGCGCGCAGAACCCCATAGGAGTCTGCCAACTTACGTTGTTTCTCATTCTCTGGAGGAATGCGATACATCTCGTTTGGGTGCTCATATCCTGGAATTCGGACTATCGGTGCAAGCGGCCATTGTGAGAAGTCAAAGAGAAACGTACCGTCTCTTTTTGCACAGACCTTGATGTTGCAAGAGAGATCTCTTCTATAAACAATCTCGTGATGAAGTTTTGGATCAAAAAATCGAGCTTGCTCATCTTCTAGAGCAATCCCCAACCAAATGGCCGGGAAACGGAAATATCCTTCGACAGCTGCCGATACACCGTCGGGCGTAACATTTTTGAAATCCGTCCTAGGGGTCGTATAAAGCTCCTCATTATTCGGATCCCGAAATCCATAAGGGCGGTTGTCAACGGGGTTCATAGGATATCCTATTGATTAGCATTTTCACAGATAAACCATTCAAATGAACAACGAGGAGCGGACGCCTTTTTGCTCAGTGCAACTTTGCGAGTCGGTATGTGATGCACAGTGTGGATTAGTTAAGTTTACAGCAATTATCATCGAAGGGAATTGCGCCGTGGTGGCGCTTTTTCGGCCAGATACCCTATATGCTCCGCTGGCGGTGCCTGGTAAGCGGCCGTTGTCAGGTGCTCGCAGGACGTCGACGCTGCACTTCAGGCATCGACGTCAAGCGCCAGCTAAGTCGGAAAGCCGCTGCACCTGTACTAACGGCGTGCACCGCTCACAATCACAGTCGATGCCGCCTTCGCCGTAGCTGGCCAGCGTGCAAATATCGTCCACGCTCAATTCTACGATCGACTCGACCTACATTCGGTCTAGGCCATTGAGGTCGCCCCAAGCACGCAGCCTTGTCAGCCTGCCATTGCAGGTGACACACTCAATCTCACACTCAAATTGGTCTTGCGTCGCCGTTGGTTCCGCCCTAGGCTAATTCTCGATCCAGATGATAAATGCAATTTAGCACTAAATGGTAACCGGCTTGGAAGTCTCTGCGGTGCGCCATCCCTGCTTCTAGAGTACGGCACTCACTGTTCTTGATGGGAACAGTTTTGTCTCTATATACCATTTGATTGTACTGAACTGGAGAACGTATGGACGCAACCGTCCCACTCTGTGTGCTTTGCGGGCACCCGGCCCAAATCACCGACACCGACCACGGAAATAGAAGTTACGTGGCGTGCTCGGATGTGGCGTGCGGCGACTACGAGATTTCAAGGCGGGCGTCACGGAAAATTGCTGGGAATGCAGAGCGGAAGGCGGCATTGCGGCGCTTGGTGGTCCAAACCAACATAGACGGAAAAGTGCTTGAGATTGTTGTCGGGACCGATGGCCAAGTGCAGACGACCACAGGCTGCCCTTAGCAAGATCACACTCGCACTGCCTTACTCTCCCTGCCTTTTTTTGCTCGCGCAGTCTGTGCGCCTTTCTCAGTTGCAATCCGGCAAATCCACTCTACAATTGTAGGATAACGATCCAGTGGGGCCGAGATGGCGAAAACTAACACAGCGGGTGAATTGCAATACCACGAGCAGCAGGAGGGCTGGACTTACGAGCACCTCCCGGGCGGCAGTTGCGTGTGCATCATGCGACCCCGCGAACTGGGAGGCCGGTTCGTCACAATTGACCTCGACCGTCGGGTCTACACCTGCGGATACGGCAAGCCGCGCCAGCACGCCGGCAACGATACGTACACCGGGAAGGATGGCGAGATCGCATCCTGCATGACGCGGTCGATCACCTCGATGCCGTCATGACGGCTTCGGACTAAGTTTGAGCTCTACCCTGCACTCTCGCCCAAGCGGATACGGTCGCGTTGCCGACTCAATCCCTTTTGGCAAAGGCATCGCTGATGGTCGAATGTACGAGCCGCGGGAGGTGCCAATTGGGAAGAACTGCGGTTGCATCTGCCCAGCATGTTCGCTCCCTGTCTATGCCAAGCATTGCATGGCCGGTAAGCGCGCACCGCACTTCGCGCACGCTCCAGGAGCCGACTGCGCGACTGGGGCTGAGACAGCGGTTCACCTTGCAGCGAAGCAAATTATCGAGACGCAAAAGTTCTTCTTTTTCCCAAAATTAGTTGTGTCGGCCGAAGAGGATGATCCAATTGTAGGCGTGTGCACGGCTTCGCGGACTTTATTCCCGGACGGACGGCGCAGGCTTGCGCAAGTCGAAGTCGAGACGGCTGTAGCATCCATTCGTCCAGATCTTATCGTTCATACCGAGCACTTTGGCACCGTGGCGATCGAGATCGCTGTAACTCATTTCGTGGACGAAGCGAAGCAGAGTGCCTTCGTTGATTTGGGTTTGTCGGTCGTCGAGGTCAATCTCTCTACGATGAGGGAAGTTACATTTGCATTGTTGGAGAAGCTGCTCTTGGACAGCTGTGAACACTCGCAATGGCTTCACCATTCCTCGTCAGAATCAGCGCAGAACGAGTTACGCCACGAACTGCATGTGGCCGTGCAGGACTCGCGCGCCCGATACGCCGCAAAGGTGGCAGCGAGGCACCGAGCGCGTAAGGAACGTCTTGAGCAAGAAGCATCTGAAGCACGCCGGCGGGCGCGCGAACGTGAGCGGCTTGCTATACGAGCCAAAATAGAGCGAGAGGCCGCCGAGGCAGCCCGGGCAATGGCTTCGCTTGAAAAGACAGCATTGTTCAAGGCGGCTGACGAGGTCGGGAAACGGTCGATCTTGGAGAGCTGGTTTAAAGATGGCTCTCTTCCTGGCAACGTCTTAGGTGAAGGCCAACAACCACATTCTTTCGGGATGCAAGACACGCACATCTGGCAGACCGCCATGTTCATTGGCCTAGTACACAAGCGACCTGCGCGGGGACTGTTCGTGCTGACGGCCGACAGTGCATTCAGATGGATGATGCAGCGCTTTGATAGCCCGGCATGGCAGCGCGACAGCAATGCGTCAGC
Organism: Massilia sp. CFBP 13721; assembly: GCF_014842025.1. Taxonomy (GTDB): domain Bacteria; phylum Pseudomonadota; class Gammaproteobacteria; order Burkholderiales; family Burkholderiaceae_D; genus Telluria. Next base: position 108,920 of record NZ_JACYUY010000018.1, on the reverse strand, counting down.
ACTTTGCGAGTACCTGCGTATTCTTGCCGATCGGGGAGCCTTGATTGCGAAGCCTCAAGGGTATTTTCATCTCGGCGTCGCAGACCTGGCGTCGTTCGACCAGTTGCAGGAACTGTTCAAAAGCCGAGTTCGCGATACCTCCCACTTGGCTCAACGGGTTGCATGGGTGGATCAGGACGAGTGGCCGATACCGAACCAGCGCTATGTCATCGCCTTGGTCATGAGCGGCGCACAGAGCCTCAAGGGCGCTTGGCGCGAGCTTGCGCGTATCGAAGATGGCGCCCGCAAGGTGACTCCATTGCAGGCCTGCCAGTGGGGCGCATCGCTCGGACTGGATGAAGCCATAACGCTAGAGTTTCTAGTGCGTGCTGGGTATGTCCGGTTTATCGATTAGCGCGTGCCGCCGCTGAACCGCTGTAGCGCTCAAGCGACAACGTGCTCGAGCAAGTCCAAAACGATCTCGACTTTTGCCGGCTTCGTCAGGTGCTTGTCAAAGCCAGCCGAAATAACCGGTGCGCGTGTCGCTGGATTATTCCAGCCGGTCAAAGCGGCGATATATACTTCTTCTTTCGACTTGGGGTGCCCACGCAGCGCCGCCGCGACCTCATATCCGTACATCCCTGGCATCCCAATGTCGAGCAGGACAATCTGCGGATCAGCACGCTCCTGTGTCGTCAGATGGATATAGATTCGGGGCATGGCGGCACTCTACAGGAACGAGTGTTGCACTTGGTTTTAGAGACTGCCCTTTCTGAAAGGTTACTACCTCCTCGAATATAGAGGCTTGAATAGCGAGAAAAAAGAACTTCCAAGCCCCAAGCCTCCAAAGGTTAACGAATTGGACTAATCTCGTAGGTATGCTTATTTGTTCAAGACGAACGAAAGCTCAGCTGGGTCACCACATAATTGGGAACGGGCTCGCTCTACGAATAGATCGTTGAATGAACCACTTGGGGAGTGAGCAATCGACGCCATAATTTTTTCCTCAACAATTTTGCACGATTCCTTCAGAAGTTCGGGCCAAATGGAGGGGATGAACGTATCGCCCACCCACGCGCGGAGAGAGTCGCATTCATCCGGTTTGCTGTAAAAGGAAATAACTGACCAATGCTTGTTCCCTTCATCACATTCAAATTCAGGATCAAAACGCGGATGGTTATTGTACATCCACATGAACAAGTCTTCTAGTTGCGCACTGTCAGGAAATAGAAGCAACAAACTTATCGGCATAAACTCCATCCGTAAGATCGGAGGGCTATTATCGTCATCCGGGTCGGATGGACTAGTTTCTTCGCTTACGCCTCCCCATGGAAACCGGTGGCAATGCGCAAACGAATATTCTTTACCTAGCCTTTTGATGAAGGTTCTGGGCATATCCTGCTTCGTGACCTTCCCGCACTTTAAAGATTGGATGGTGTGGCTATTCAGCTTCTCGAATGCATTGCAATTCAATTTATTCTCCTGTCATCAAAAATAATCTAGCATGGCTTCGCTTATAAAAGCGGCCGTAAGCTCCTGTGGTAGTAGCACCTTAATATCAAACCGATCTCGACCTGTGTGCTGCCACGTCGTCAACTCTACGTGGTTTAGCTAACATGTTCACTTCGAAAGACATGCAAATTTCGTTAGGATTTGATCTGAGAGGACGTATAACGGATCGTAGTCGTTACATACGTCCGGTCGAACCTGGGTTGTGTCGCGTGAGCGATTTGCAGTTCAGATTTCGTGGCGAATGAGGATGCTGCTGCCAAACTGGACGGATCTGTCCTGCCGTCGCATAAAATTGGTCGGCGAACGACATGGTCGCAGCACCGTTACTGGTGAACTGGCCCTTGCGGATCATGTACATGAGCTCGACGCCAGCGAGTCCGTTGGCCGCCGCGCTAAGCGACCCGAAGTCCCTGCATTGGCCTAGCCAAGCGCTTGATCGCGCGATGGTCCTGCTCGACTATGTTGATGAGGTATTTCACCAGCCAGACGGTGATTGGGACAGCTCTGGTGCCATTGACTTCGTCGATCCCGGCCTTATTGGCGCCGCTCTTATCCATCGCGATCTCCTCCGGCGCACCGTTCTCATGGATGGCTTGTCGATGAAGCGCCTGGCTGCGGCCATGTCGTGATGGGCCGTCAGCAGGAAATCGACAGTCTTTCCTTCTTTGTCGAGAGCATGGCAGAGATATTTCTAAGTCCCTCAACCTTGATGTGAATCTCGTCCGTCCGCCAGCTCGTGCCGACCTTTCGCGTTTGCTTTGCGACTGTTTTCAACAGTGGCGGGAAGCGGGTAGCCCAACGGTTAATGGTCGAATGATCGACCGAGATGCCACGCTCTTGCATAAGTTCCTCAATGTGCCCGTCGCTCAGCAGGTAAGCTGCGTACTGGCCAGACCGCGACACAGGGGAGCGACAGCCAACGCTGAGAGGCATTTCGACTGCCAAAGACACTCTCTGACGCAGCATGACGCTGTCCCAATGGTGCGGCCAGGGAGAGAAGGTAGTCGAGATCATTACTGGTACCGTCCAGTGGTATCAAAAAGGCTTGACAATGGTGCCACTGCGCTGGGTATTGGAGCGCGATCCGCAGCGCTACTTACACCACAGGCATTCCTCTGCAGCGACGAAGCCGCCGAACCCGAACAGATCCTGGCCTGGTTCATTCGTCGTTGGCAGATCGAAGTCACCTTTGAACAGGCGCGTGCGCTCCTAGGCACTGAAACACAGCGGCAATGGCCAGATCGCGCTATTGCATGCACCACACTGTGATCCTGGCGCTGTGCTCAATCGTGACATTGACAGCCAGGCAGTTGGTGTCACAGGGCGCACTGATGACCGGCATGCCGCCTGGTATGCAAAGGACAGCTCAACTTTTTTCAATACCATCGCCCTGGTGCGCTGCTCGCTATGGAGCGGAGCAATTTACGGCGGGTCGAGGCACCAGGGTGACATGCTGAAAATACCTCGGGCATAGGAAGCGGAAAGTGAGAACGCCCTTAACGCGCATGACCATAGTAGAATCGCGCATGACAATACGTAGCGCATTACCTTAACAGTGAAGGATAAATATATGGCAAAGGCAAATCTGTCGGACTACAACCTCAGCGAGCTCAAAGGATTGCAAGCGGAGATCGAAAAAGAAATCAAAGCTCGTCAACAACAGGAAGTCAGCAAAGCGCGCGAACAGATTCTCGCTATTGCTCAGGGTTTAGGTGTATCGGTAGACGAACTGCTTGCGAACAGCGGCGCCAAATCGAAAGGAAATGGTAAAAAGGTGCGAGCCCAGTACCGCAACCCGGCTGACAATACTCAGACATGGACTGGCCGCGGTCGACAGCCAAGGTGGCTTGCTGAGGGACTGGCGAGTGGGAAAACGCTCGAAGATTTCAGGATTTAATCGGGTCTCACCGTATAGTCAGGAGCCGCAACCCTGTGCTTCGGAGGGACCAAGCACCACTGGTCGCGAAGCAAGGATATCCACATTTTCGGTGGATATCCTTATGCATAACAGGGTAAGAACTAGCGTTCATGCGGGTCTTCGACGCCTGCCTAATAATTGTGCGTCTGCAGCGAAGGCACTTTCTTAAAAAAGGTGCATATGGTACGCCTTACTATAATCGTTACGTTTATTGCAAAAGGGTAATCTACCGCCTTTCAAATCTAGCTAGTGCTCGGTTAGCAGCGTATCTGGACACTCAATGCAGTTTTGGTGGCAGAATAGGCACATACATCGGAGGAAAAAATGTCCTTAACTTCTCGACTGATTCGTATCGGCCGCTTGACGATCGCGCCGCTTAGAGGCTTTTTCTCATTGAGGACTGAGACGGTGATGCCGGAGTTTGATCCAGATTGCACCACTTGGTGGGCCTACGTCAAAGCAGTAGCTCGCCGAGACACCATCCTCTACTTTGAGCCTTTCAAGTTCGCAGTTAGAGCCTTCAAGCAAGAACGTGCAAGACTTTACTAGAAGCGACGCTCATAAAGCGCAGCATCGACAAAATTGAAGACCGGTCTATCCCACCAAGAGTGATCATGAAACGTAGCAACGATCGTATCTGAGACGTATGTCGACTCGCGGATGATCACTCGCAGGTGTAGGGTGCTGCCTCTCGTTCGTGCACTTTGGCTTCAAAATATCAAAGCCCTAGGAAAGCGCTGATTTATCGGCTGCCGACCGTTTTGGCGACCAGCCCCACCTGAGGCAATAGCGGCAAGTTCCTCCACGCCCTACGATCATGCAAAAAAGCATTCTCGCTATTGGTTCGACCTCTAGTGGATCCGAGCCATCCAAGCTGACCGACGCCTGTACGTTCTCTCGACCGTTACCGAATTTAGAACTTCGACATCCACTTCGAACCGTTCTTTGACCAATTTCTGTAGCTTCGTCATCGGCAAACACCCTTCAATCCAGTAGTAGCAAATCTATCACTGTTCCGCCCTGAGCTTTGATGAGTTTCCCCGGGCGCGACTTGGCACTTGAAGTTGCGTTTGCGTGTTCGTCCGAAGTCATGAAATGATGCGGCCCGACCGTGAAAATCAGGCCTAGTTTTTTGATGGATAGCGCCTCGACATCATGTACAGCCGAGTTCGCCATTGGGGGAACCACGTAGCGGCTTTGACTTTACCGCGTGTGCCAGTATGTATAAGACGTACGCGAGATGGATGAAGGGCACCATACGTCAGATCTTGCCCTTCTATATCAGCTATGCCCCCTTTCAATCGCTATCTTGGAGAGAGGCTTCTGAGGATCCAGCGAACTGCATCCCTACTCTTTGCTGCATCGTTCAGCGAGCAGCGTACTTCAATCACCTTCTTAGAATTTGAGCAGGGTCTGGTACTGGTCGCTCACATATTGAGCAGAATATATGATCAGTCCTGCAGCTGTCCGGCGTGCATGGATTACCATGCGCAAGGCATTACAGACCAAGGTAGCTGGCATGCCCGGCGCCATTACCTAGCCCACGACTCTACGCGAGAACAGGTCGAGCACGACAGCCCAGGTATAACAGCAGCTCCTGGTCCGAATTTACGTGATATCTGATATCTAGTCCAGATTGGACGCTGCCGATCAAAAGCGGCTTACAAGCGCTTGAAAGCGTTCCCTAGCTGCCTAATCCGCTTTAGCCGAACCGTAGTTGATTTTGCACTAGCCCTGTCTATCAGTTTGTAGAGCAGCGGAATTTGCTCGTTTCGCAGCGATTTACCAGGGTTTTAGGCTGATAAGTAGTCGACTTGCGCGGCGAGAGTTGCAGCTTATTATAGATCTCGCAGCTGAACTTTCTTAACAACCTTTGGAGCAAAAGCAATGGAATTTCTTAACGCAATCATGGATCTGACCTTCGGTCAACTGTTTGTAGCTGGCGCAGCTCTTCTCGTAATTTTCAGTGGCCCCTCACTTAACACTGACGAAGAAGATGACAACAGCGATTACGAAAACGCGACTTGGAATCCTGGCAGTGTGAACTATAAGGAATGATTCGTAAAATCCTGCTGTGTTTGTTCGGTAGTCCGAGGGTCTAAGCCTTCAATAACGGTCCACAACTACGGGGATAACTAAACTTCCAAAGATGCGATACCTGACTAATGGTATTCCTTGTAGCCGCAGGGAGTCTTCCGGCTCCGACGTATCGCACTGCTGCCGTAAAAATAACGGTTATAAAAAAACTAGTCACTGACGGCGATGCCGTTCAGTTAAGCTAAAAAGGCCGCTTCGATTCACATCAAAGCGGCCTTTTCGTAGGTAGTGGGCTGTTTTAAGTCGCCCGAAGGTCGCTAAACGCGCTTAACTAAGCACCGTCAGATCATTACCGGGTGCTTTTGGCGCTTAACTACATGGCGCCAGACAGGTTTTTTGCAGCCGCTTCCATTGCGGCGACGTTATGAGAACCGAGAGTTAGCCACTCAACTCCGTGGCGTCTGCTATGGTTTTCCCAAAGCATTTGCGTAACACGCGGTTCGGCAGACGCACCAGCCATCATCAATTCGATGGTTAATTGCCCGCAATCGTTCATCCGTTCGGGTAAGACATCTTTCAAAAGCATGGGTGCAATGGCGCGAATAGCCGCCTCAACCGCTAGTTTCGTTCGGTCAGGCGAGTCAGGCTTATTATTTCGACCAAAGGATCCCAAGTATGGTCCTGTGACAAAAATTCGCGAATGCCCCAGCGATTCGCTAACCTGTGCACGCTTCAAATCCAAATCTTCTTTTCCCATTTGGCCTCCGGTTCCCCCCAACGTAGGCGGAATAACTGACAGCAAAAGCGCTGCATTCTCGGCATATTGCGATCGTAGTCCATGACCAGTAACCAGGCTGTCTTCTTTCGTAATCCCAACTTTTCCAAGTAACCTATACCATCTGCTTTTGTTGTATTCCAACGAGGCAGCACCGCCGTTGTCCTGCCGCGTTTTCCAGCCCAGATGCTCGTTCTTTTTTACCATAGACTTTGCATAGTTCAAAACAACTCGCTGCTCCGGAGTATCGATAAAGATGTCGCGCGCCCGACCAGTCTTTGTCTTTTCCGGAGAAAGCCGATCGGTACGATCATGCTTCCACGGACATAATTCTATTACCTCGTGAGCGCGTAGGCCGAATGCAAGGCACATGCGGAGCATCATACCGAAGCGGGGATCTATTGCGTCTGCTTCGTTAATTTTAGCGATCACGTCCACCCCATTGACAGCCCAACTCTTGCTCTTAGCTGCTACTGTCTTAACCTTCAACTCTTCTTTAGGCACCTCTGGCAAGTAGTGCTGAGCACTCTTTACCATATTCCCTTTGCCCATCCAGCGGCAGAAGATCCGCATGTACGACAAGTTTGATCTGATTGTGCTGGCTGCATAATTATTCTCATACCAGAATCGGCACAGGGCCACAATATGCCGCTCTCCGAAATTCTCGGGACGTTGCAGTTTGAATCCAAGATTGAGCAAATGATTAAAGTTTGCGTGTACATGTTCACCAATTGCTGACTTCGTCCGTTCACCAGCAACTGATCCATCCGTGCGAGTGCCGGCATTTCTTTTCAGGTAGGCATTAATCTGACTTCTAAGGCTTTCCATTGTTTCTCCTAAATTAGTTAACTTAACGATGCAAGCCATATCCGTCCGCACGTGCCGAGAAGGTACAGGTGGATGCGGCCTCTATAGACGTCTATGTTGCTTCTACAACCTGCCGGGGAGAGGGACCCATACTTAAGAAAGCTAATTTCACACTATCACCCCTCTTGGCAAGGAGACAATATGCCGGCACCTTTCGGTGGCCGATCGCCTGACTTACCGCTGTCAGGCCTGGAACACTTACGTGGTTTCTCACGTCGCGCTTCCCGCCCCAATGGGCAGGCCGTTGGTGGCGCAATCACCAGATGGCCTTTCTCACGCCGGATGGCGTCGCGGAGGCAGCACTCACGCTGGCACTAGGCCAGCGAGGCATGCGTCTGGGAGCTTCCAGATATCCGCCTGTCTACGTCTCGATGTATGTCATGGCCCAGACCGGGGCCCGCGGCGCAGCTGCGTTGAGCTGCTGTAAAAAGTCAATTTCACAAGTGATCTGTCGTTGGAAATGCCGCAGAAAAATCAGATCAGTGTGATTTCAGTGTTCGTGAATGCTCTGAAACCCTGATGTAGCCTAGGTTTCGTCAACACTCAGTATTCGTCAGAATTTTTTGCGCAACGTAAAAAAATGACGTCGGAACGCCAAGAAGCACTAAATGACGAACGTGTCGAACAAATTGGATGGGTATGCCAGGCCAAACTTCCCTGGTCAGGAGGGGTGCCGCTTAGACGGCAGTGCAATTGGTGCTTTTCTATTCAAGAGAACGGAAAAGGTATAGGTTACAAATATGCCGCATGGCGACAAGAAAATTATCTACCTAGTAAGGCCCGAAGTCAAACTAATTCGTTAGCAAAATCATGGTGTTTTCGTCCCATGGCCTTGTACCCCATTTGATACTCTGGCTCTCGTCATAACTTATGGACACAGGATGACCATAGCTTAGACAATTCTTAAGAATGGACAGGTATTTTGGATCCATATGAACGCAACTTAGACAAAGATTAGACATGTATTGGACATGGAATAAACACTTCTTTAGAAACTAGCATCTTTTTGTGCTGCACGCAGAAGTCTACAAAAAATTATGGCAAATAAACTAACAAGCGGCATTCCACCAACGAAGAGAGCAGTGCTTCGACAACTGGAGGACTTACTGCCCCAGATCGAAGATGGCCTTGCTCAAGGGTACTCACATGCTGTGATGCATGCAGAGCTGCCTGCACTTGGGATCAACATCAGCCTCCCCTACTATCATCGGGTGTTGCGGCTGCTTCGGAAGGAGCGAAGGGAGGGAAAGCGGGTACCCAGCCCTGCCTTACCGTGTGCGCCGGTCCAGCAAGAGGAAGCGCAATCGGAAGTACAGCAGCCTAGAAATACGAGAGCGGACGGTTTCCCAGGTGCTTTTCCCGGAATGACCAATGAATTGGTACGTAAAATAGACGTAGAGCCAGCTGAAACCAAGAAGTTCCGATGGAGTGGAAAAGAACTCCTTGATAAAGACTGGACTCAATTTTAATATTGGAAAAATATGAAACTGTGCAATTTGATCCTTATGAGCAAGGGCGGTGTGGGCAAGTCCTTTATTTCATGGGTACTAGCTCAATACGGTAGTGCAAAAGCCTACAACATGTATTGCGCCGATACCGATCCTGGTAACCCTACTTTTGCCGGGTACTCTGCCTTACAGGTTCAGTATATCGATATCGCAAACGATGAGATGCAAATCGATCGGGCGCGTTTCGACGATCTCGTCGATGACATCGCGCAGCATAGCGGGTTTAGCGTTATTGACACTGGGTCGACGACGTTTTTCCCACTGATGAGTTATGTCACCGAGGCACGTACTTTCGATACGCTAAAAGACGAAGGCGTCCGCGTTGTGATTCATGTACCCATCGTCGGCGGATCTGCAGTGAAGGAAACGTTAGCCGCCCTGGAGAAAGTATTGGAATGTACCAATGTTGAGGTCATCATCTGGCTGAACGGAAATTTCGGTGTTGTCGAACTGAACGGAAAGCCAGTTATAGAAACGCAGCTCTACAAAAAATTTGAAAGTCGGATACTTGGTATTGTGAATGTAAAAACCCGCGCAGCCGATACATTTGGAACGGATTTCGCCACTCTTCTTGGAAACAAGCTTACGTTTGATGAAATCGGAAGTCATAAATTCAAACTGGCGCAAAAGCAGCGTTTCGTGGAAGTACGTCGGGAACTGTTCGAACAACTTGACGAAATTCTTCCTTGAAATGAACCATACGGCTGAGCAGCAGGCGGTAATGACAGCGGTATTTGCTGTTACCGGCAAGAAAGTGGATGAGGACGACCCAATTATTGTGGCAGCCCTCTTCCAAGCGTACACCATGCGGGAGGCGACACGGGAAGTAACGGGCCAGATCGCCGAAGCAAGCCAGGCCTTGAAGGTTGCCGTGGATGAAGCGCGTAAGTTAGGCATTGAGGCCTGCGCAATTACACGACGGGCGGCGTCCGATGAAAAGGTGCGTGCGGAAGCGCTGGAAGCACGAATAAAAAAGGCGCTGCGTGGGGCAGGTCCTGTCCTTTCCTGCGAGGTTGGTCCCCCCGCAGGGTGGCGAGGCGTCATTGCCGGATTAGCTTTGGGCGTCTTGATTACAGGCGGCGTAATGTCGGTGGCCTGCAACTTTAGCTTTACATGGATTAGCGATGCCCGCCTCGGGGCAGAGTTTAGGGCAATTGTTCCCTCCCTGGAACCAACTTTTCGCGACAAGCTGATTGAGCATTTAGAAAGACGGCGAGCAGTACCGTAAACGGCGCACCGGTTTGCCAACCCGGCTTGCGCTGCGAATTTCCCGATATATCGTAGTTCTACGTTTCAGCGAAGAAACGCACTCACTTCCTCGAAAGGTAAGACCATGATGAAATTCAAACCCTGCGCTTCCGCCGTCGCTGTTGTTCTGTTCCTTGTCGCTTGCGGCGGTGGCGGCGGTAGCAATTCCCCATCGGCGCCGATCGCTACGGTCCCGCCTGTTTCGGTCCCAGCGCCTCTAGTGGTTACGCCCGCTGACATTCAGACCAGCGTTCCCACGTTCACCTACGCGGCGACCAGCGAAGAACACAAATTCGTTACGCTCTACAATCAGTTCCGTGCGCAAGTCGGCTTGGGCTTGTTGGCACAGAACCCTCAGCTCGATAAGACAGCGGCTAATCACCTGGCCTACGTCCTCAAGAATGATGTGAACACCGGTGGCGCCATCAACATGAACACCGTTGACCCGGTAACGGGACGCGCATGGTTCCACATCGAGCAAGGCGATAAGCCGCTGTTCACTGGCGTGCAAGAGCTGGATCGCGCAAAGTCTGTTGGGTATGTCGATACGGGCGTCGGGGAGCAAGGTGCATTCGGCGGCGGCAAAGGCGCCGCAGTGGCGTTTGATAGCGTGGCTTCGACGATCTATCACCGTGCGGGATTGATGTTTGAGGCGACGAGCGAAATTGGGATTGCTGTTGGCCAGGATCGCTCGCAAACGTTTGTTTTTGTGACCGGGAATCAGAAGCCCCAAGTCAACGCAAGTGACTACTTAGGCACGTATCCGGCAGCGAATCAAACTGGCGTTGGGCTTCATACAGGGGTCGAGTGGCCAAATCCATTCTCTGACCTGTCGACGGCCAATGCCGATTTCCCTACCAAGACAGGTTATCCAGTTAGCGTAGTCGTCAAGTCCGGCGCTATTCTCGAGGTGTTGTCGTTCACCCTGACGGAAGCAGGTAGCGCCTCTCCACTCGATGCGCGCTTGTTGACCCAGGCGAATGACCCGAACCGTTACCTCTCGTCGAACTTCGCGTTTCTGGCAGCAAAAGCACCGCTTAAGACGAGTACGATATACACGGCCAAGTTCTCGGGCCGCGTGAATAATGTCGTGGTTAACCAGGAGTGGCAGTTCACGACTCGCCAATGACAATAGGGCAGTGCAGACCGGTTCAGCAGTCTGTGAGAAAAACCGTTTGGCATGTTGAACTGACCAAATAGAGTGAGATGGTTGAGATCGCTATGAGCCAAGGTCTAAGTCTCGTACTGAATGGGACTTAAACCTTATAGTTGGGGTTGAAGGGGTCCTGGTTGTGATCCGTGATCTAGTTGGCCAATCCATCACGCAACTCATCAACGCTGTCGAACTTATTCAAGTAAAAGAATTTGGACTTAAGAATGGCAAACGTGTTCTCTATGGTCGCGTTGTCGCAGCAGTCACCGTTCCTAGTCATAACCTCTCCAAGGTGTGGCCCGTCAAGCTTGCTGTCATAAGCCTACAAGCGATGGGTTAGGGCGATTGCAATGGTCCTACATTGTCGGCGTCTGCCATCCTTTTAGCAGTTTTGGACAGAGTAGAGTAGAGCAAGATGGTTGGCGGAAAAGTTTCCTTTCTGCAAACTAGTAAAGAACTAATGGCATTATTATCAATAAATTTATGGGATGAACGGTAAAACACGAACCAGTTTTTACCGTTGCCAGTACCATGATCTGTTTATATTCAACGGCTTACGTTTAAAACTTGGTGGACACCGTGTCCATCGCTGTAGGGCTAGACCCAAAGCTGTGGAAGCAGCGGACGCACACTTATGTGAGAAGAGAGGATGATGAGTTTGGCGCAGATTGAGTTGCGCCGCCGTTTCTGTTGCTACTCGTGGGGTACACCGCAGCAGGGTTATCGCGTGTCCGAAGGGATTTCCACCAACGCCGACATCACCAAGCACGATTGGGCAACAGCGATCGCGCCCTACTGCGCTCATTCATCTGTTGCGATATTAGCAAAAGACGCAGGATCGATTCATGGTGAGTGGTTAGATGATCGTTGTTGACGCCGAAATTTACGCCGGAAGGTCAGGTTGGTGAATGAGAGCTGCGGTCGGTTACCACCATAACGAATAAAGTCTTGGTAGCAATGATCGTTCGAATTTCGATTTGAACAGCTTAGGCTTGCTTCTAGCTTCAGATCTTATCGAAGCTTCTGTGTTGTAAATTAGAAAACCATTAGTTAGATTTAACTTTGGCAACTAAAGAGGTTGAATGTATAAAAGCAGAGCCAAAAATTTACACTGAGCGTGTGTGGTTCATTTAAAATCAATAACTTAGGAGGAAGAAGCGATGGACACCGTGTCCATCGAGTGAGGATGCGATAGGTTCGCTGAGATCCATAAATGAAACTAACGGACAAGGATTTACAGCTGCCTTAAAATGACTTTCGCCTGACTGCAGGCCATCGAGTGCTAAAAGAGCAAAAAGAACGAAGAGAAGGAAGAGAGTCCAGAGAATCCCCCCGGCTGGGCACCGGAGTCGGCAGCAGTCGCATCTCCTATGGATTAGTGTGTCTTGCTCGTTCGTTAGTTTCAGTTATGGTATCCTTATGGTTGTCCACCCTGAAAACCCTGTGCTTGATGGCGCCTTCGGCGCCGGCCAGCACACCGCCGCTTCCAGCTCGAACAACGAGGTGCCTATGCCCGATCCAAAAAAATGGGACGCCGACCCGGTCGCCGCCTTCAAAGCTTTCCTCGAAACTGACGAATTCGCCCAGACGAGCAGACGACCGCGCAAGGGCCCGGCCCAGCCGGTGTCCAGTAAATCGGCTGCCATCTACATTTTCATGTTCCGCAAGTTCGTGACCTGGCTCGCTGGCCAGCGCCGATCATTCTCGCAAGTGAGCGAGCAGGACCTGTTACGCTTCATCGGCGAGCTCCGGCGAAACGGCGAACAAAACAGCGGCATCACCGAGCGCTACCTGCGGCTGCTGGAACGCTGCTACAACCACCTGCAAGTGGCGCCCAACCCGGCGACGTCGGCCACCAAACTGGCAACGGACAACATGTACCTGGCGCAGAACGCCGGCACCGAAGCACTTACAGAGGAGCAGATCGAAGCATTTGTCGCCGCCCTGCCCTCTCTCGATTCGCCCAGCGCGAACCGGGCCGGCCGGCCGCCGAAAGCGTGGAAGCGGCGCCGGGACCACGCGGTACAGGCGACGGTGCTCTTCGGCGGCCTGAAGGTGGCCGAGGCAATCGGCCTTCACGTCGACGAGGTCGAGGACTCGTTCAGCGAACTTCCCATCCGATTGAAAATCAGTCCAGAGGACAAACACGACACCAGCTACGAGCACGAAACCATTGTGCACGGCTATGGCGCCGACGCGCTGCGCCGTTGGCTCATCGAGCGCCTGGCCGTCGATGCCACGGGCAAGCGCATATTAAAAGGCGACCTTGTTTTCCCCGGCGACCATAACGGCAAGCCGATGTCGAAGGTAACGCTCTGGCGCCAGGTAAAGGAGACATTCGCCCGGGCCGGCATTGACGTCAACCGAAGCGGCGGCCGCACCTTGCGAAACACGTTCGCCGCACAAGAGTTGAAGCACGGCCGCACGAAAAGCGATCTGCAGGGATACCTGGGACTAGCGCTGGAAAGGTCCGCCGAAATCTACGAAACCGCCCAACCGAGGAAAAGGAAGTCCGATGAAGCTGTCTGAAATTACGAGCATCCTGGCGCAGGCCTCGCTGCCGGCACTCTCCCGCGATCAGCTGCTCGAGCTGGCCGGCTCGGGCGGCGGCAAACGATTCGAAGCTTCCCTTCTCGCGTTCGCCGCCGGCGAGCGCAAGGCACGGGACGAGCTGGAGGCAACCGTGCGCGTGCTCGATGCGAAAACCCGGGCCACGCTGCGGCGCGTCGGTGGCCAGCTGCCGGTCGACCAGCTCGTGGCGATCGCGTGTCGGGAACAACGTCGGTTCTTCGATTCCATTGACGCGATCAAGACCGGATCTGCCCGTGCAGCGTCTGCTCGATCCTACCTGGTCGAGCTTGGCGCCGCCTCGGTGCCCATGGCAGCCGCCCCGACGCCGGCGGCAACGCCCGCGGTGGATCCTCCCTACTACAGCTTTAAAATATTTAGCTCAGGTGCCGCGCTTTGTATTGCCGAGGCGACGACCCAGGCCGAGCGCAAGCACACGATCAACATCGAAGGCGCCGTCGCGCTCGCCGGCGGCACTCGCAAAACATTCGACTGGCCGAACAAGATCGTGGTGCAGTTGACCGTTCAAGAAGCATACCAAGTGCTGGCATTGTTGGAGAACAAGATCCGGTCCCTACGCTTCGACGGCCACGGCCGCGCGCATGACAAGTCGTTGTCTATCGATTTCCAAGACTCGCACTACTTTGTACGCGTGACCCAGCGCGGCCGTGCGGCAATCGCTCTGCCGGTGCGCCCGGTCGACACGATCCAGATCGTCGCCCTACTCTACCGCCAACTGCTGGCCAACGAACCTCATTTGCAGATCGCGGATATTCGGACGCTGGTCGCGCGGATGGCTTCGATGACGGCCAATCAGTGATCGAGTTCATGTGGTGTTAACGCGACAATAGCCCCTCGTGGTGCTGACCGCAGCCCAGTCGGCGAATGGTCACGTTTTCTCGACAGTATTTGAACCAGGAACGCGATCGGACGGTGATATCTTCGTTGTTCGCTATGTTGTCGCGCCGCGTTGCGTCGCTTTCTCGCCCGACGAGCGAACTTGCACCTCAAGCATAGACATTCACCCATAATCACATTGATGGCCGCTCGGTACATTTTCTTTGGTTTTCCTTTGCAATGTTACCCTGCCAGCTGTATGATGTGTTGACACAATATTCAGGAGGTTCCATGTCTGCTCGCCCTTTCGGCGTGAAGGCCCGTTTGGCACAAGAGTTGTGCGGCTTTACCGGTTCGCCCAAGGCGTTTCGGGAAAAGTACAACGTAGCCGATAAGGGTCAGTACCATCGCATCTATACCGCGGAGGACATTCGCCGGATTCGGATGAGCATGCTGTCACTCTCTGAGGATTCATCGCGAGAGAAAACTGTCCCTCCAATCTTGAACTTCCGGATGGCCAAGGGTGGTACTGGCAAAACGACCATTTGCGGAAATGTCGCCTCTGCCCTAGCGATGATGGGCCACAAGGTTCTGATGATCGATGGCGATCCGCAGGCATCGTTGACCGGTCTGTTCGGCATCGACTGGGTTTCGGAAAGCATCATCCATATTGGTGATTTGATGAACCGGAATGAGAAGAAGGAAAAGGACTTCGTCGACGTCAAGGCGGCGATCTGGCCGATTTACGCTGGCGGCATGCTGGACATTATTCCTGCCGACATCACGCTCGCCGACACCGACTCCTGGTTGATGGGCGCGACCAATCGCGAGTTTGTCTTCTCGCGGCTGCTCAAGCGTTATGTCGATGTTTTCGCACAGTACGACGTCATCCTGATTGACTCGGCACCGTCGACCTCGCTGCTCACGAACACGTTGATGACATCCTGCAAGACGCTGCTCGCTGTCGTCGTACCTGAGGGGCCAAGTACCAAGGCCCTTGAGATCCTGGATTCGAATGTCCATGAACTGAACTCGGCTTTTGCCGATGCCGGCCTCAACCTCGACTATCACGTCATCGTCAACCGGTACAACCAGACGAAGAAGCCGCATAACGACGCATTGTCCAAGCTGGTCAGCACCTATCCAGACCAAATCAACGACACGATCGTTCGCGACTTCATCGGATTTGTCCGCCAAAACGACGCCTTCGATGAAAAGAATAACGGTCCAGTGCTTGAGAAGGAGCCGAACTCCGTCGGCGCCCGCGATGTATTGGACCTTACCAAGTCGCTCATCCGCATGTACGACATCAAGCTGGCGGACGTTAATAGCCTGGCCCCTCTCGCAAGCGTGGGGAGGGCGGCATGAGTCGTGCACCTATTAAGGTCAGCGGCTTGGTCGCATCGGGGAAGGTTGCAGCTCGCGAGGGCGAGGACCAGCGAAAGCCGTTGGTGGGCGCACGTCCTGCGGCGGCTCCGTCAGTGGTCGAACTGCCGAGCCGTGTGGAACCAGCACAAGAAGGCGAATCTTCGGCTGCGAGCAACGAAAAGCGCCCTGCGCCCCCCCGTGAGGATGCGCACAAGATTCCGATTGCGCAAATTGTCGACTCTCCGTTCCAGCCACGCCTAAAGTATGACCCCGAAGAAATCGACCGCTTAGCTGAAACTATGGATACGGCTGCGCATGCAGACCCTATCAAAGTGCGAATGGTCAACGGCAAGTACGAGCTCATTAGCGGACATCGTCGTATTCGCGCTGCACGTTCCCTCGGCTGGAGCGAGATCGACGCCTACGTGGAAGAACTGACCAATCGGGAAGCACAAGCGAAAACTTTGCTGCTTGCTGTCGGGAGTGTTGGCCTTGCCGATTACGAGTATGCCTTGATGTTTGCAACGGCACTCAAGGAAGGTCTATGCAAGACCCAGCGCGAAGTCGCAAGTTACTTTGGTCAAGGCACGGTGAAGGTCAGCGGCTGCCTGGATATGCTGAAACTGCCAGCAAAGATCATCCGCATGCTTGATGCTAAGCCCGATCTGTTTGGATATCAAACTGGTGCGGTTATCAAGAAATTATGTTCCGATTACCCGGACAACCTCGCGGACATCGAGCGTGGTGTGCAGCGTCTGATGGAAGGCGCGGCGCAGAATTCTTTGAAGTCCTGGGTACTTCAGGCGATCAAAGGACAGGCCGAGCGTGACGGGTCCGAGCCTAACTTAATCACGAACGGACGTCGGCTCATTTTCACCACCAAAATCAGCGCTGACAAGCGCTCGGTCGTCGTGAACTGCAAAGTGCCCGATCTTGATATTGCAGCTTTCGAAAAGCATCTGCAAGCATGGCTTGAGCTCCAGGCCAAAGAGGTCAGCAGCTCAGCGCCAGACGAGATCGGCAGCGGAACCCTATGACCCCCAAGCACGCCAACGCCAACTGCCCTGCTCTGCCGATGTCGGCAGTCAGTAGGGCTTTTTCTTTTTCGCTTGGGCTACTGCATCGGCGCGCGGCTGTTCGTGCCGTTCCTGGACCTCAGAAATTTAGTCCGGAAATTCATAATATGAACGCGCTTGATTCATCCGAAGAAGCGCACGTTCATATTATGAATTTTGGGTTCGCCGGTCAAAAGCTATCGCGAGGAATTCATATTATGAATTTTATGAATTCAAAACAAGTTGAACCACCTTCTATTCGGTGGAAACCCGTTGGTGCCAGTAAGGCCAGAGTGCCTTCAACATACAAAGGATTTCCGAATGTTATGAGCTAAATAAAAAACCCCAGCTGAGCTGGGGTTTTTCTTTTCAGTCCCGCGCTAGCGGTGGACTTAGGTGACGCCTAGAGAACTTCATCTTAGCCCCCTGCAGCACGGTAGTCAAACACTTTTGCGGTGCGAAGCACCACAGGGGCAGCTGTGCGCTTAAATCTTAACTATCCGGTCCTCTCGGAGGACACTGTATTGCCTGAAGCACTGGTATGTGGACCCCTTAGTGGAGGTTCACGTGCTTAACCTCACCTATAACGACATGCTCAGTGCATATGAGGACTACCCGTCCCCGATACGCCCTTACCTACTTCGTGCCGAGACTCATCCCGATATCCGAGCCAAGCTGACAAAGTCCTTCATGAGGGTATTTATTGATTTGGTGGCGCGAACTCGCATTCGGAAGCCGAAGAAGGAAATCAGCGTTAGTGTCCATAAGTTGGCGTTAGAACTGGGGGTGAGCACGAAGACAGTGACGCGCACGATCGCGTTGTGCCTTGAGTACGGCTGGCTCGATCCAGACCCGCTACATGACGGTCGTAATCGCTGGGGCAAGTTCTCGGCCAAGCGCTATCTAGTCGCAACCCCGCTTCGCAAGCTTATCGGTCTTCCAACGACGGATGAGCAAACGTCATCGTGCGGCCCGGAGAATCCGTCAACTCCATCTGCGGATGAAACCATTCCTACACCTCAATCCGAGACCAAAATGTCTTACGGCATAGGGGTTAACAACTGCCTTTCTAAAAAAGAAGCTTCTTTTAACAACGAAGCTGAAAAACCAAAAGGCCTACCAGCCGATCTCTGGCCATTGAAGCGTGAACTTGGCATTGACCTCTTCGGTATCTTTTCGTTAATGGGTTTGGCAAAGCAAGTTGGCCAGCGTCTTCAGGACGTGTGGATCGTTAAGCGCCATCTCTTGCTGAACTCTGGTATCACTGGCGGACGAGCTGTGAAATACCTGCGGTCGTTGTTAAATTCGGGTGATGATTTTGCGTATGTTGCTCGAAAGCTGGCAAGCCCTCTGAGAAGCGCTAGAACGCGTGCTACGCCCTCGCAGCCACGAAGCCCGAGTACGCACCCACATACACCGTCGAACGCCTCTAATCCGCGCCTAGAGGCCATTGCTGAGGCTTGCCGTTACAAGACTTTCCGTCATGTCAGCCGCGACATGGTCGTCCGGTTCTACGATGGATTTGCAGAAGTGACTCGAGGCGCAGTGCGCGAAACTTATCCGGCTTGTCACATGGAAGGGCTGTACAAGGGCGTAGCTGCCGGCAATCTGGTAGAGGTTTAAACACGACGTCTGCCTGATTACTCTGCTTTCGACTAGGGGATCGCACAGAGACAGCGAGTACGAACTACGTTCCTGTTATCCGGCGCAACGGCGGAGCGAGCCGGCTTTGTTGCGACCTTGTCTTCGTGAAGCCGGGCTCCAGAGCATGCCGAAAATTCATAATATGAACGTGGGAAACCATTCAGGGCCCTTCTATGAGCACGCTGACCGGGCATCTTGAAAGTTCACATTAGGAATTTTTTACGGGGAAGACGTCATTACCTAACCGACTACAACCACATACCCAAAAAATTCATAATATGAATTTCTGGTCAAGGTGGTAGTTGGGCAAGCTTAGTCTAGGAGCAACAACAAAGAGGTCCGTAGGACGTTGGGGTTGTAACGGTAACGATCAGGGGTTCAAAATTTTTCGCAAGTTAGCACGCAGATCGATACTGCTGCCGCCTTAAGGCTCGGACCCGGTGATGACTAAGCCCTCAACGGATGCGTCATGCTCGCTAATTGACTCGACTGCTGAATCTGCACCATCGGCGAACGACGTCGAACTCGGCGTTGCCGTAACCTCAGTCGCCTTTTCTAACTCAGGTTGCTGCCAGGAGATTTGCTGGCGAGGACGGGTTTAACATCCAAACCCGCCCGCCATCTCTCAGGATTATTCCGTCGAGGATAAAGCCGGCTTGCTCAGCCGCATGGCCCAATTTGATCGACCTGCCCAATTGAGCACTCGTGTCGAGGACAGGCCTTCGCAGCCGCTTCATAATAAAGTCTCGAAGGCTGGGCAAGTGAAGCATACTGCGTGAAACTACAAGCGCTGGGGGTGAGCCCGCCACGGGACGGGGCTAGTACTAGACGTGAATAGCAACCTTGAAATCCAGCCCGTGGTGCAACAGGTTACTTGTCATCCTTCGCTACCGTTTAATTATTTCTGTGCGTTTCAGTACAGCGGATGCGAGTTATATTTTGCGATCACTGGCCAACAACGCCGCGCGGCGACAGCGAAGTATTGTATTTGTAGAGCGTTACTGCAATGCATGCATCCGAGAGGGCAGGGAGGTTGCAACTAGCGCTAGTCGTAGAGTAATCTGCGCGTTCCTACAACGACGGCCTCATCTATAACAGTGATCGATCCCGAATTCCTTTCAGAGAATGTCGAGCGGCTTGAAAAGTATTTGCTCAGCTTGCCCATTGGCACACTGTTCACTGGCGAGCTCTACAAGCTTTCGGACGAACGTTTTACCGGCATCAGTCTGGAGGGCTTTTCGGAAGAGCCCATGTGGTTCGACGCAACCAGCGTCGGGCGCCTGTTCATGGCCCCGGACGAATCGACTGTCGCTGTGTTGAACGTGTCCGAAGGCGACGACGGCACACCAGCAGGCGTCAAGGTAATTTCGGATAACGAGTTCGTCCAAGAGGATAAGCCTGTTACCATTGTCGCGTATCAGGATGAAGGCGGCCCTCGCATCCGGATCGACTCTCTGCACCTGGTGCAGGTGATGCTTAACAAGGAGGCGCCAGCGCAGTTTTGCACTGTCGCTTTCGGGCTTATGGCCTGTACCGCCTATCGACACGGCTTTACCAGGATTTCTCTTTTTGCTGGCGGAGACGGGCCGCCTGCGGCGGATTTGGAAGACGGTGACCTCATTGGCTATTTTGTCTGGCCTAAGTTCGGTTTCGACGCTCCGTTGCTCCCGGTCGATCTGAATATGGCGCCAGATCACATCCGTGATTGCACCAGCGTCCTCGGCGTCGTCGAGGCCGATCCGGCGTGGTGGGAAGCCCATGGGCGCGGTCGAGAAATGTACTTTGACTTGACCGCCGACAGCGCCTCATGGAAGGTTCTGCTAAACTATCTTTACACAGTTCTGTTGGAGAACGACGATGAACACCAAGAAAACGCTTGAGGCTGACGCCGTCGCGGCCTACCGCGCTGGTGCGGCGCGTCGTCGTGGGCAACGGAACCTCGAGAAGGTGATCAGCGCAACCGCTCCAACTAGTCAGGCCGGCATTAACTACAAAGGCGGAGCCGTCACTGTTAAAAAACCTGCAAATGCACGGCCAGTGTCTAGCTTAGGCGGACCAACGAAGGTATTCGGTCGGTCAAGCTTTGCCATCCCAGAGCTAGGCCACTACGCCAAGCGCTTAACGCGCTGATACGGCCATTTCCCGTGTATTCAGATCGATTCCTCGTCCGGTATCGACAATAGAAACCATATTGTCGAGTAACTCGAAGGTTCGAACGAGCATTTGACAGTATGGAAATAATTTCTCATCAGCTTTCAACTACCCCGATGCCATGAAGCGGTATTTACTGTCTGAGCCTGCGTTAGGCAAACGTGCAACCGCACGCACGGATTGGAAATAGAGCCAGGGCGTTGCACCCAGGCCGGTAGCGCCAAGGCCCCTGCAGCGATCGTTGCACAACGGAGCGCCGGCACAGGATCCCTTATCGGAGTTGCCGTCCCGAGCATGGTAATGGCGGCAATCAGTCGAGACGAAACAATTGCCACGCCGCGAAAGACGGCAGCGACTGATGAATAGGCGTCATAGTGTCCATCAACGCTGCAAGGAGGATCACCACTAGCAGTGCGGGGATACCCGCTAAGGCCGGCGCAGTGCGTGCTTGGCTGAATGTCCTCCATGGCGCGATGCCCCAAAATTGCCTTTTAGATTAGCTCTCCAATTTAATATTGGCTCACGTCCGTCCGTTTTCGGCCTATGGTGTTAAAAAATTCCTGGGCAAGAGTAGAGTCGATGAGCTTGTACGATGCCTGCCCAAGATTAAGTACAAACTATACCTTCTGAAACTGAGCTAGATGTAAAAAATGCTGCATCAGTTCATCTGAACGGTGGAGAGGACGCCGTTGTGGGGCAGGTTCACGATCATGCGAGTAGAAGCGTTGGCAGGTACTAGTCTGAGCAGACACTGTCCTTCTGTTACTAGATAAGCTCGATGCCAAATCGTTTGAGCAATGCCGCAAACATCGCGAAGCAGACGCCCGTCAGGACAACGCAGGCGGCGAGCGCGGGCCAGAAGCCAAGGCGAGAATATAGCATGGGGAATGCCAGGAACATCGGCAGCGTCGGAACTACATACCAGAACGTATAAAATGCGTGGTTGGTTACCTTGGCGGCGGGCTGTTTTTCGACATGTAGCCATATGAGCGTCAAGATCGTGACCATCGGCAGGGCGGCTACTAGTGCCCCCAGCTTGTCGCTGCGTTTGGCGAATTCAGAAACCAATACGACGACGCCGGCGGTAATAATGTATCTCGTCACTATCCAAAGCATGCTGTTTCTCTCAATACTGTTCAGTTATAGATGGTAATGCAATTCGATGGCCGAATGGACGATCTCTTCGCGCACTGCGATCGCTCGCGCATGGCGGTCGCACTGAGGGACCGATTGCGTGGCACCACGGTTACGGCGCATGCATAGGATTGGCGCCCGATTCGCCGCGCATGCACGTCCACAATCCTGGTGTCGCCATCACTCACGTCGGCTCCCACGACCTCGCGGATTTCATCGGCCACCGGCGCATCCATCTCACGGCCCAGCACACATTGCCGGTTTCCTTGATGAGGTTTTTGCCCCAAAGGGCCGCAGGGATGGCGCCAGCAATTTCAATCAGCGGGTCCAGCCTTCCCAGCCAAACATCCAGCCGCCGAAGAGGCAGCGATCGGCGGTGCCGAGATAGCAGCGTCCGAGATTAAATGGATACGGGTGAATTTTAGGTTATCCTCTTGATGCCTGTCGTGACCGTTGTCTCCGTGATCGTGCTTATGGCCGTGACCATGATCAGGGGCCGCCGCGGTCCCTGGGGAATGATCTCGATTTTCCAAGTGCCGAACGCGAAGTCCAGGTTTTGGCATACTTCGGTGTGGCCGCGTCGGCGAAAGCACTCAGGCCAATTGCAAGGGCGTGCGAGCGCATGAACCAGCCATTTGCCTGCAGCGCCATCGGGTCGACCCACCACCCGGCGGTAATCTCGACCACCTTCATGGCTGCGGTAATCCTCAGCCCCTGTGTGCCGCGATCGGCGGCCTGCCTTGCCGCTTCGAACACCCGACGCTCACCTCGATGAACGAGCGCCGGATTGGTGCTTCAAACGGCCTCGACCAGTGCCGCGCGCGGTTCGTCGGACTGCGTCCTCCGGCGCCGCAGCACCATGCCGGTGATCGCCGGCAGGACAAACAGCGTCAGCACCGTCGAGGTGATCAGGCCGCCGATGACAACGGTCGCCAGCGGCTTTTGCACCTCGGCGCCGGTGCCGGTGGCGATCGCCATTGGCACGAAGCCGAGCGAAGCCACCAGGGCCGTCATCAGGACCGGGCGCAGGCGTTCCAGGGCGCCGTCGATCACCGCATCACTTGCCGGCGCGCCGTCGGCCAAGCGCTTGTTAATCGCCGAGATCAGCACCAGGCCGTTCAGGACCGCCACGCCGGAGACGGCGATGAAGCCGACCGCCGCCGAGATCGAGAAGGGCATGCCGCGCAGCAGCAGGGCGAACACGCCGCCCGCCAATGCCAGCGGCACCGTCGTGAGCACGGTTGCCGTCAGCATGGCGTTGCCGATTGCCATGTACAGGGCCGCCGCGATCAGCACGAAGCAGACCGGTACGATGATGGCCAGGCGCTCGGTGGCGGTGCGCAGGTTCTGGAACTGCCCGCCCCACTCGATCCAGGAGCCGGGCGCGAGCCGCACTTCGTTCGCCAGGCGGGCCTGCGCCTCGTCCACATAGCTGCCCAGGTCGCGGCCGACGACGTTGGCCTCCACGTAGATGCGGCGCTTGCCGTTATCGCGGCTGACTTCGTTCAGGCCCTGGGTGAAGCGGAACTGCACCAGCTGGCGCAGCGGCACCGAGGCACGTGAGCCCTCGTTCGCAGCCGGCAGCATCACCGGCAGTGCGCCGAGCGCGTCGAGGTCGTTGCGCAGCGCGGTCGGCAGGCGCACCACGATGTCGAAGCGGCGGTCCCCCTCGAAGATCTGGCCCGCTTCGCGCCCAGCCAGCGCGGTCGACACCGTATCCGCTACCTCTTTCACGCTCAGGCCGTAACGCGCGATCGCGGCGCGGTCGAAGGCGATGTCGAAGGTCGGGAAACCCTCGGTCTGGGCCACGCGCACGTCGGACGCGCCAGGAATGGTGCGCAGCACGGCCGCAATGCGTTTGGCGCTGGCGGCCAGCTGGTCGAGGTCCTCGCCATAGACCTTGACCGCGACGTCGCTGCGTACGCCCCCGATCAGCTCATTGAAGCGCATCTCGATCGGCTGGGTGACGTCGTAGTTGTTGCCGACGATCGGCGCGGTCTTGGCGCGAATGCGCTCGATTACCTGTTCCTTGGTCGTCACGCCGGCCGGCCATTCGTCCTTCGGCTTGAGAATGACGTAGTTGTCCGAGGCGTTGGGCGGCATCGGGTCGGCCGCCAGGCTGGCGGTACCGGCCTTCGAGTAGACCGTTTTCACTTCGGGCAGGCTGAGGATGGCGCGTTCGATCGGCAGGTCGAGTTCCGCCGACTGCTCGATCGAGGTCGAGGGGATGCGCACCGACGACAGGTTCAGGTTCTGCTCGTCCAGGGTCGGCATGAACTCGCGGCCGACGAAGCTGAACGCGATCGCGGCCAGCACCAGCACGCCCAGTCCGGCGCCGACAAAAGGCAGCGGACGGGCGACGGCGCGCCGCAGCCACGGCTCGTATCGGGTCTTGCTTGCGGCGACGATGCGTACTTCCTTCTCCGAGACCCTTCCCGTCATCAAAACCGCGATCATGGCCGGCACGAAGGTCAGCGACAGCACGAAGGCCGAGGCCAGCGCCAGCATCAGGGTAATGACCATCGGCGAGAACATCTTGCCTTCCACGCCCTGGAAAGTCAGGCAGGGCAGGAACACGAGGAAGATCACCAGCTGGCCGTAGATGGTCGGGCGCAGCATCTCGCGCGACGAGGCCACGACTTCTTCCAGGCGCTCTTTCAGCAGTAACAGGCGCCCTTCGCGATGCTGGCGTTCGGCCAGGCGGCGCAGCGTGTTTTCGACGATGATGACGGCGCCGTCGATGATCAGGCCGAAGTCGAGCGCCCCCAGGCTCATCAGGTTGCCGGAAATGCCGAGCGAATTCATGCCGATCGCGCTCATCAGGAGCGACAGCGGAATGACGAGCGCGGCGATCAGGGCGGCGCGCCAGTTGCCCAGCAGGGCGAACAGGATCACGATCACCAGCAGCGCGCCCTCGGCCAGGTTTTTCGCCACCGTCGAGATGGTGGCCACCACCAGCTGCGAGCGGTCCAGGGTCGGCACGATGCGGATGCCTTCGGGCAGGGTAGTCGAGATGGCCTTCAGCTTTTCGCCGACCGCGTGGGCGACCGTGCGGCTGTTGGCGCCCACCAGCATCAGGGCGCTGCCGACGACGGCTTCGGAACCGTCGCGGCTGGCCGCGCCGCTGCGCAATTCTCCGCCGATGGCGACGTTCGCCACCTGGCCCACGGTGATGGCGACGCCGTCGCGTGTGGCGACCACGGCGCGGGCGATCTCGTCCAGGCTGCGGATGCGGCCGTCGGCGCGCACCAGGTAGGACTCGCCAGAGCGGCGGATGTAGTTGGCGCCAACGGAAACGTTGGCTTCTTCCAACGCGCGGCCCAGTTCGGAAACCGAAATGCCGTAGGACGCGAGGCGCGCCGAATCCGGTTCGACCACGTACTGCTTGATATAGCCGCCCAGCGAGTCGACGTCGGCCAGTCCTGGTGTGGTGCGCAGTTGCGGACGAATGATCCAGTCCTGCACGGTGCGCAGGTAGGCCAGTTGCGCCACGCGTTCGCCGAGGCGCTCGCCGCTATCGGTCAGGAAGCTGCCATCGGGCTGCCAGCCCGGCTTGCCCTCGGCGCGCGGCGCACCCTTGCCGCCGGGGTGGGCGAATTCGACGCTGTAGTGGAAGACTTCGCCGAGACCGGTCGAGACCGGCCCCATCTGCGGCACCGCCCCGTCCGGCAAATCGGGCTGGGCCCGCGCCAGGCGTTCCGATACCTGCTGGCGCATGAAGTAGAGGTCGGCGCTCTCCTTGAAGACGGCCGTGACTTGCGAAAAACCGTTGCGCGAGAACGAGCGCACGTTTTCCACGCCGTTCAGGCCCGACAGGGCCGTCTCGATGGGGAAGGTAACGCGCTTTTCGATCTCGACCGGGCTCAGGGGCGGCACCACGGTATTGATCTGTACCTGCTTGTTGGTGATGTCGGGCGTAACGTCGATCGGCAGCAGGTTCAGCTGCCAGGCGCCGGCCAACGCCACCACCAGCGTCAGGAACAGGATCAACCAGCGCGAGCGGACCGATCCGGTGAGGATGGAATCGATCATGTTATTCCTCTTCGCTCTTGATCATGTCCGCCTTGACCAGGAAGGCGTTGCGCGTGGCGACCTGGGCGCCGGGCTGCACGCCCGAAACAATCTGCGCCATGCCGCGGCTGCGTTTGCCCACCAGGACCGGCTGGGCACGGAAGCCGGCTTGGGTGCGTACGAACAGGACGTCGCGGCCTTCGATGTTCTGCACCGCATCTTCCGGCACCGTCATGCCGGCGCCGTTTTCCTTCACATGCAGGCGCACCTGCACGCCTTCGCCGACAACCAGACGCTTGGTTCCAGCGAGCGGCTCGAGTATGACGGTCGCGGCGCGCGTACTGCCGCCGACCGTCGGCGTCACCGACCGCACTTTCGCTGCGATCGACACATCGCCGGCCAGGATGCTGGCCGTGTCGCCGGGAGCGATGCGGCCGATGTCGGATGCCGGGACCGGGGCCTCGACCTCGACCGGGCCATTGCCTGCCACGCGGAAGAGTTCCGTCTGTGGCTGGACGAAGCCGCCCAGGGTCACGGACTCGGCCGTGATCTTGCCGGCGATCGGGCTGCGTACCGCCACCGAGCGGCCATCGGCCGAGACCTGCGCCGCGCGCGCGACGGCGTTGGCGCGCTGCGCTTCGCTCTCGGCGACCGCCAGGGCCGACTGCGCGGCTTCGAGTTCCTGGCGCGGCGTCACACCCTGCTGGAACAGCGAGGCTTCGCGCGCGTAGGCTTTGCTTGCCAGCTCGGCGCGGGCCGCGGCCACTTTCCGGTCAGCGGCCATGGTGGCCGCTTCCTGGCTTTCGACCTGGGCCAGCACGTCGCCGGCACGCACCGTGTCGCCCAGCCGGCGCAGCACGCGCGTCACGTTGCCCGAGGCGCGGGCGACGATCAGGGCCTCGCTGTTGGGCAGCGCCGACACGGTGCCGGTGGTCAGGATTTCAGCGTCCAGGCCGCCGCTGGCGACCGGTTCGACGGCGATGTTGGCGACCTTCAGGTACTCGGCCGGAATCGTGATCTCGGCGATGCCGGTACCGGCTGGGGCGGGTGCCGGCCTGGCTGCCTCCGCCACCGGGGCCGCGACGGGACTGTTGCGTGCCGAAGTCCAGTGGGCGGCGCCGAAGCCGAGCGCCGCGGCGACCGCCGCGAGGCCGGCCGCGAGCGGCCAGTTCATGTGACGGATGGATTTGTCGGTCATGGTGCTTCTCCAAATACGAGTCGGCCTTCGGCCAGGGATAGGGCGGCCAGGGCGCGTACGCGGGCCAGGCGGGTGTCGATGGTGAGCGCCTGCGCGTCGGCCAGGGCGCGGCGGATGGACAGCAGTTCAAGAAGCGGCGTCTTGCCGGCTTCGTAGCCGATACGCCCGAGCCGGTAGGCTTCGAGGGCGGCCGTTTCGCCTTCCTCGGCAGCCTGCAGGCGTTGTTCGGACGCGGTAGCCTGGGCTAGCGCCGCGCGGTGCGATGCCACGGCGTCGAGGCGGGCCGCTTCGACCCGCAGGGCGGCGCCGTTGGCGCGCTCGCGGGCGGCGTCGACGCCGCTGCGGTTACGGTCGAACAGCGGGATGCTGGCCGTTACCCCGACCGTGGCGGCCCGCTCGCTGCTCCAGGCAAACCTGCGCACGCCGAGGGACACGCCGATGTCGGGAATGGCGCGCTTTTGCTCGACCCGCACCTGGGCGGCAAGGGCGTCGCGTTCGGCGGCGGCTGCTGCCAGCGTCGGCGACTGCTCGGGCGTCCAGGCCGCCGCCGTGGCTGCTGCGGTGCCTGATGCCGTGCCCGCTGCCGCGACCCTGGCCATGAACGGATGGTCGATGCGCGTGAACGGTTNTGCTGCGCAGCGCGGGCGGCCGCCGCGCTGGCGCGGGCCTGGGCCAGCCGCAATTCGGCTTCGCGGCCGGCTTTTACCAAGGCCTGCGCGGCCCGCAAGTCGTCGCCGGCACGCTCGAGGGCCGCTTTGGCGACGGCCTGGCGGTCCTGCATGGCCTCGGCAGTGGCATAGGCGAGCGCCAGTTCGGTGGCGAAGGTCAGGCGGGCCTGGCGTTCACGCGTGCCGGTCGCGACGGCCTTGTGCTGCTCGGCTTCGATCCGGGCAGCGCGCTTGCCGCCGAGTTCGAATACCTGGGTCAGGGCGTAGGTGTCCTGGCGCTGGCTGACGCCGCCGCTCTCGGGGGCGTGCAGGTTTTCGAAGGTGGCGTCGAGCGTCGGATTGCGCCAGGCGCCGGCCTGGCGCACGTCGGCCTGGGCCGCGCGCACGTTGGCCGCCTGTTCCAGCAGCTGGGGCGCGCTGCCCTGGGCCCGCGCGAGGAGGGCGCTGAACGAAGGGGTTTCGGCATGTGCGAGCGAGATGGCACTGCCGAACAGTGCGGCGATGACCGCACCGCGGACGGAGAGCGTGCTGGATGCCGCGTGCCGGCCGCGTGACCTTGCACGCGACCTTGATGATGATATTTGCATGTAAAGCCTCTGCAGATTGAACAGGATTCAAACCAGCGGGCCACACGCGCATCGGGTGTGTGCGTGTTGTCGATGCGACGGCGCCCGCGCCTCAGGCGCGGGCGCGGGGAGGCGGGAGAGGCGGAAGCGTGCTG
Organism: Massilia sp. CFBP 13721; assembly: GCF_014842025.1. Lineage (GTDB taxonomy): Bacteria > Pseudomonadota > Gammaproteobacteria > Burkholderiales > Burkholderiaceae_D > Telluria. The sequence continues at coordinate 80,568 of NZ_JACYUY010000018.1, read as the reverse complement.
CGGTCGGAGAACGTTTCCGGCAACGGTATGGGAGGGAGACGGGGAAGGGCAATGGCAGACAACACCGGCGCCGCCGGCAACAGTAAGGCCGCGCCGCAACCGTGCTCGTAGTCGTTCAAGTGCTGGACCGATTTCTCGGATTGATCGACATGCGCGTCACCGTCGTCATGGGCTTCGTGGTGATGCAAGACGTGGGCCTCGTGCTCTGCCAAGTGCTTACCAACCTGCTCGAAACCGCCGGCGGCCTGGCTCGACATCACATGCGTGAGCGTGCGTTCAGCCGCGGCAATCGCTTGCCAGGGAAGTACGATCAGCAGGATGAGGAGCAACGCCTTCTTCATGAGGTCGGCCGGTCGGGGCGTGGGTTCCGATAAGGGAGCAAAAGGTGCTGATTATAGACGGTGCTTCTAGGCACGTGTCAATCGGATGTCTGTTTGTATGCAGCAGTGCGTGGAGGCGCCGAGGCTGTTTTTGTTGCGAATTAATTTTGGCAGAGATCAAAACTAAAGCCGTCACGATTAGCACTCAATCTCTTCGAAGACAAAAGGTGGAAAGGCATTTCCCGACTGGCAATTGCTCGTCGTGGCATTCCCTTATCAACCATGTGCACTTTTGACGTTGGGCATGCTACATTGACCATATGCGCAGCAGGCTACGATCATTTCTCTTGTGCCTACTTATCGTCTCCCTTCCAATCCAAAGCATTGCGGGAGTGGCGAGGCTTGCGTGCGGCATGATCCATCATCTATCCTCGGTTGATTCTAGGGAGCATGGCATGACAGCGCCGGTCATGATGACCGACGGGACCATGCATGACAGTGGACATCAGCATTCAGACTCCATGGCGCAAAGCTCGTTGCCAGGTGAGGACTGCAAGGACAGCGTCACCGACACTGACGGACGCTCGAGTTGCGGCACGTGTTCAGGCTGCTCCATCGGCGCCTACGCGCCGCCGCCGGTCATGGTTTTAACCGCCGGTGAAGAACCCGCAAACCAGCTCCGGCAATCTTCCTCATCTCCTTTTACCGGGCACATTCCAGCCCGGATCGAGCGGCCTCCCCGGACTAGCACGCCAATCGCGGCGTGACAGATCTTCGCGGCTGATACCGGCGACTCCTTCTTGACTTTGTTGCTCGGCAGCGTGCTTGCGCTCGCATGCGCGGCGCCGGCCCATTCCTGAAAGCGCCAGTTGCACGGTCCCGGCTGACTGCAGCGGCCGTACGTCGGCGACGTCCGTGATAGGGCTACTTGCACACGTCCGGGCTACCTGAACCTTAATGAGCACCTGGTCGTGCGAAGCATTTGCGCCAGAATTTTCGATTCAGATCGGAGGGCCCCAAGGCACATCGAGACTTGAGCCATGAGGCGTGAGCAGTTGATACCGCCGATTTCTCCAAGAGCTGGGAGCATCGAACGGTTGCTCTTGTAACTCCACAGAAGAGCGCAGACGCAATATGCGTCGGCCTTTTTGCGCCCAGAAGAATTAAGTATGGTCAATTATCCACAAAACAAAGTTTTATTGCTAACGGGTGAAAATTTCGATAGAGTAAAAAAATGACTGAACCTGTATAGACATGTTGGTCTGTCTCGGATCCCATGCGTCGCCACTGCCAATCAATACCGGCAGCTTGGCCTAGTAGCTTTCACAAAAAAGAAAACCCGGAGGGTAAATGGCTCACAAGTACGTCCCAAGAACAACGGCCGCGCTCGCATTAATGGTTCTGCAACAGAGCGCATACGCACAACAGCCCGCCACTGGCGATACTGCCGAAGCGGCAGGCATGCAGCGCGTACAAATTACGGGGAGCCGAATCAACCTTCGGCAGGAACAGGTATCCGGGGTTGGCCCAGTTACCGTGATCGATGCCGACACCATCCAGCGCTCCGGAGCGATTTCGATCGAAACGCTGCTGCAGCGCCTGCCTTCGTCTGCCGGTACGGCGGGCAGCCAGACCAGTGCGTATTGGACCAGCAACGGCTACGGGACCACGCAAGTGAACTTGCGTGGTCTCGGCATCGATCGCACCCTGGTGCTGCTGAACGGACGCCGGGTCGTCTCGGGTGGCACGGGGGCGAACAGCTCTGTCGACCTGAACATGATTCCGGTCGCGATGATCGAGCGGATCGAAGTGCTGAAGGATGGCGCCTCGGCGATCTACGGCGCCGATGCCGTTGCCGGCGTCGTCAACATCATCACGAAGAAAGCCATCGACGGTGTTGAAGCATCGGTGCGCTATGGGAAGACCGAACGTGGTGACGGCGCCGAAAAGTCGGCGGACATCGTCTGGGGAACGAAAAGCGAGCGTGGCTCGCTGATGGCCTCCCTGAATTATTCCGAGAGCGAGGCGGTCAACCTGGCTTCGCGTGCACCTTGCGCCCTGTTCGAGGATGACGGCGAACTGGTGTGTTCCGGCAGCTCGTCGACCATCGGAGGCCGCGCGCGGCTGGCAAATGGCCGCAGGGTCAACTTCAACCAGGATCCGAACGGGGACCCGCGCGGCTTCGAGACCTACAGCGCAGCCAAGCATGCCTACAACAGCAATCCGTTCCTGAACGCAGTCAATCCGATCAAGCGTGTCGGTGTGAGCGCCTTCGGCAACATGCACCTGACCGATAAGGTAGACCTGTTCACCGAACTCATGTTCACGAACCGCCAGTCGGAGCAGCTTGCCACCCCTGGCGCCATCGGGGTTTACCGCCCGATCGAAATCGCCGCGAACCATCCTACCAATCCGACCGGCCAGAACCTGACGCTGGAGCGGCGCCGGGTGGCGGAAGTCGGGCCGCGTTACTTCTTCCAGGAGACCAATACCTTCCGTATCGTCGCCGGCTTGAAGGGGGAACTTGCTCCGAAATGGGACTGGTCGGCGTCCGTCAACTGGGGGCGCAACACCGGCGTTGACGGGATGACGAACATCATCAACCTCGATCGTGTCGATGCGACGCTCAATACCGCTACCTGCGGCACCAGCCCGTCCGCGGCTCCTTGCGGCAACTATCTCGGCTACGGGAACCTCAGCCCTGCGGTCCTCGAGTACATCCATTTCACGACCCGCGATCATGGCGGCAACGACCAGAAGAGCTTCAACGCAAGCATCAGCGGCGAGGTGTTTTCCCTGCCAGCCGGGCCCGTCGGCTTCGCTTCCGGCTTCGAATACCGCCGCGAGAAAGGATGGCGCGACCCGGATAGCCTGATCGTATCGGGAGCCGCCAATACCAACGCCCAGGATCCGATTGCGGGCGAATACAGTGCGCGCGAGGTCTTCGCGGAGTTGTCCGTACCCTTGCTAGCCAAGCTGCCCCTGGTCGACTCCCTGACGATGAATGCCGCGGCCCGCTACTCCGACTACAGCCTGTTCGGGTCGCAGGCCACGTACAAGGTGGGTCTCGACTGGCAGGTAATTCCGTCGCTGAAGGTGCGTGCCAACCGTTCGACGGCCTTCCGCGTGCCGAACGTGCCGGAACTGTTCGGCGGTGTCTCCGAGGGCAACCTGACCACGACCGACCCATGCAACAACTGGAACACGCTCGATCCGAACTCCACGGTCTACAAGAACTGCCAGGGATCCGGCTTGCCTGCCGGCTTCAGGCAGTTCGGGCCGTCGATCCTGACGACCGGGGGCGGCAACCAGAACCTGAAGCCCGAGGAGGCCGATACGTTCACGATCGGCGCCGTATGGACGCCGTCGAAAGCGCTGACGCTGACGCTCGACTACTTCAACATCAAGATCGATAACGCCATCGAGACCGTTCCTGGCTCGACCAAGCTGGCGGTCTGCTACAACTCGCCTGGGCTGGCGCACATCTTCTGCGGTCCATCGAGTTTCACGCGTGATCCGAGCACCGGGGAAATCAACTTCCTGTCCTCGCAACCCGAGAACGCTGCGCAGCAGCGCGTGGCCGGGCTCGACCTCGGGGCGATCGTCGACTTCAACCTGGCGGGATGGACATCGTCGTTCACTGCGGATGTTTCCCGGCTTAACCAGTTCGACGTGACGCCATTCCCTGGCGGTGAAGTCATCGAGTACGCCGGCAGGATTACGGGCGGGCGCGGCAGCTATGCAAAATGGCGCTCGACCGCGTCGCTGACCTCGTCCAAAGGTCCGTGGTCCGGTTCCTATACCGTCCAGTACATTGGCAGCGCCGCCGACATCAATGCCGCCCCTACCGATATCGGCGCGCGCGCACCCGGCATCGTCTACCACAACGCCAGTATGAAGTATGCGTTCAACAAGGCAATGACGGTATCGCTGGGCATCGATAACCTGTTCGACAAGCGTGCGCCCTACATCCAGAGCTGGACAGACGGCAATACCGACACGATGACCTACGACCTGCTCGGCCGCCGCTGGCACGTTCGCCTCGGCTACAAGTTCTAAGGTCTTCATGGTGCCTTGCGGCCGCTGTGCGTTTATCATGCGCAGCGGCCGTTCCGCGGCCGGTAACTCAACTTATTCACAACAACTATGCAATCAGCTTTCTGGGTGCGGCGCGCCCACAAATGGATCGGGCTTGTCGTCGGGGTGCAGGCGCTGCTCTGGATGATCAGTGGTCTCTACATGGTGGTCGTTCCTCTCGAGGTCATCCACGGCGACCATCTGGCGCATGTGTCCACTGAGCCCCTCAGCCGCGCCGGCACGCGCATTGCTCAGGAACGCCTGCAACAACTGTATCCGGGCATGACCGCTGTGCGCATGAAAAGCCTGCTGGGCAAGGAGGCATATGAAATCAAGCAGGGCAAGCAGGTCACCCTGGTAGACGCGGCAAGCGGCCGGCAAATCAGTCCGCTGGGGCGGGAGGACATCGTTGCGCTCGCCGATGCAGCCTATGTGGGCGAAGGCAGCATCCGCGGCGTGGAATGGGTGACGAAGGCGCCTTCGGAAGTCGGCGCGCGGCCGGTGCCGCTGTGGGCCGTCCACTACGATGAGCCAGGCAAGACGACGCTGTATTTTTCGCCGTTCAGTGGCGACCTTGTCGCGCGGCGCCATGAACTCTGGCGGTGGTTCGATTTCCTGTGGATGTTCCACATCATGGATTATGAAGAGCGCGAAAACGTGAACAACACACTCTTGCGTGCGGCCTCGATTTCCGGTGTGGCGTTCGCGCTGAGCGGCGCGTGGTTGCTCTTCTATAGTTTCAGCCGGAGGAAGCAGGCATGAGCCATTGGATGCGGCGTCTCCATAAATGGGTCGGGCTGGTCATCGCGATTCAGTTCGTGTTGTGGATGTCCAGCGGCGTCATCATGAGCCTGCTCGACGCAACTAAGGTGCAGGGACGCGAGTTCCGCGTCAAGCCGGCCCCACCGTTGGCCTGGCCCAGTAATGTACTGAGCGTCGACGCGCTCCTTGCCGCGACCACCGAAAACATCATGTCGATCACGTCAGGATGGGTGCTCGACCGTCCTGTGTACCGTCTGCAAAACGACAAGCGTAGCTGGCTGGTCGATGCACGCTCAGGCCATAGCTTGCCAGTCGATGCGCAGCTCGCGCAGCAGATCGCCCGTGCTTCGTATTCCGGGCCCGGCAGCGCTGGGACGCCGCGCCTGCTGGACTTTACGCTCGAGGCGCGTGCGCACAAGGAACCCGTCTGGCGCGTCGACTTCAACGACCCGGAGGAGACCTCGGTCTATGTGTCGAGCCGTTCAGGGAACGTACTTGAGCACAGGAACAGCACCTGGCGGCTGTTCGACTTCTTCTGGATGCTCCACATCATGGACTACAGCGAGCGGACCAACTTCAACAATCCCTTGCTGGTGTCGAGCGCCATTGGTGGACTATGGATGGCCTTGACCGGCGTCTGGCTGCTGTTCGCCAGTGTTCGTCTCGCGGAGTTCGTGCCGGCCCGTTGGCGCCGCCGCAGCACGGTTAGCCTGATGGACGAGCAGGGCGGCAAACTGCGCGCGGTAGAGGCGGTCCAAGGTGACACCGTGTTCCAGTCGCTTGCGCGGGCCGGCTTGCAGCTGCCATCGAACTGTGGAGGAGGGCAGAGCTGTGGACTGTGCGCGGTACGCTGTGTCGGCAAGGCGCCGGAACCAACGGGCGCAGACCGCGCGTTGCTGTCGCCGCGGAAGCTCGCAGCGGGCTACAGGCTCGCATGCAACCTGAAGGTCAAGCGTCATGTCGAGATCGACATTGGCGACGTGCTGGTGGCGTCTGCGGAGCAGGTTGGTGTGGTGGCAAGCGTGACGCCGGTGGCGCCCTTCCTGCGCGAGGTTACGATACGCCCGCAAAGCCCCGTGGAATGCCGTCCCGGCGCTTACGTTCAGATGCATGTGCCGGCATTTGTCCGCAACGGCGATGACCTGGCCATTCCGGCGGATCATCACGCCGACTGGCACGCGATCGGCATGCCGGCCGAGCTGGCCAACGATGTACCGGTACGGCGCTCGTATTCGGTATCGGTTCCGGTAGAGCGCTGCGACGGGAACCTGAGCTTCCTCGTCCGGTTTGTGCCCGGTTCGAAGCCCGGCCGCGGCTCGGGCTACATGTACACGCTCAAGCCAGGCGATGAGGTGCGCTTCAGCGGGCCGTATGGCGACTTCGCCCTGAAACCAGGGACGCGGGAAAAGGTTTTCATCGGCGGCGGCGCCGGCATGGCGCCGCTGCGCGCGATGATCCACGACCTGCTGGCAAAGGGCGCCACCGAGCCGCTGCACTTCTGGTACGGGGCGCGCAGCCGTCGCGATGCGCCTTATGTGGCCGAGATGCGCGAGTTCGCCGAGAACTATCCGAACTTCCACTGGCACCTGGTGCTGTCGGAGGAAGCAGGCGCCGCCGATGTGCAGACCGGATTCGTCCATGATGCAGTGCTGGAGGGCTTGCTGCGCACACATCCTAATATTGCCTCGCTCGAGTTTTATGTTTGCGGTCCTCCAGCGATGCTATCGGCGACTCGGGAGATGTTACGTGGTCTCGGTGTTGACGATGCCAGGGTAGCGTACGACGATTTCAAGATCTGAACGGCGGAAACCGTATTTGACTTAGGGATAAGGGCAATAAGCGTTATTGAATCGCCATGTCATTTGTAGACACTCCTGAGCCAGAATATCGGGCGCGAGAAGAACGTACGAGCGGCAAGCGGTACACAGAGGAATTCAAGATTGCAGCCGTCAAATAGGTAGCCCAGCGTGGGCACCCAGCGAGCGAAGTAGCGGAGCGGCTTGAGGTGAGCATCTGTAGCCTGTACGCCTTGATGAACCGTTATGGCGTTCCCGAGGCGGAGCGCAAGGCTGTCGATGCCCAGTCTGACGAGATGCAGCGCCTGAAGGCCGAGCTCAAGCGCGCCAGGGAGGAGCGTGACATCTTGAAAAAGGCGCGGTGTACTTAGCCAAGACGTCCGGGTAAGATCCAGCCGGATCGCACTTGCGCCGCGATCGGCACACAGCAATTTGAAGAGACACATCGGCAAGTATGCATGGTTCTGCCTCCTTGTCCGGCATGCTTGTTCGCTATCAGACGGGTAGTTTTGGGTTGCCCTACGATTGGTGAATCTAGACCTTTGGAAGAGCACCAAACATGCCTAAGATAACATTGCTCCAACGCTCGAACCTGTCCGAAGACCAGTGGCATTCCATGCTCATAGCACAACTACGGGGACTGGCGGCCTTGGTCGTCGCAGCAGCGCACTTGCGTGCCCAGGTCTATCCCGGTTTCGGCACCGTCCAGAACCCCTCGCTTGCTTTCCAAGGGCTCGCCTTCGCCACCGGGTTTGCCTATCTGGCCGTGATCGTATTTTTCGTGCTCAGCGGCTGGCTGGTGGGAGGCAGCTTGCTCAATCGCCTTGACACTCACCAGGCCATTGCAAATTACGCGATCGACCGGGCGACGAGATTATGGATCGTGCTGATACCGACTTTTGGCGCAATGCTGCTGTTCGGTCTTGCGACGGCGGCGCTCGATCCCACCCGTTTGTCGTTCGGCCCTGACAACGTTTATTCGGCGGCTGCCTTCTTTGGGAACCTCGTCGGACTGCAAAATATTCTCGTGCCTGAGTTCGGCGGAAATTTCCCGCTGTGGAGCCTGGCGAATGAAACCTGGTATTACGTGTTGTTCCCCCTACTCGCCATGCTTTTTCGTACACGGTCCGCCCTGCAGGGAGCGCTGATCCTGATGGCGCTCGCGGCTATCGTTCACTTCCTCGACAGCGCAATCCTTTTATACTTTTCGATCTGGCTGCTAGGGGCAGCGTTCTCGCGCGTACGCATTGAGTGCGGCGCATACCTGCGCTGGGCATTATTCCTCGCTCTCGTGGCCACGGCAGTCGGTATCCGCATGAAAGGCAAGAACGACATCACGGTGGACAGTTTTCTGCAGTACCTGCTTTTCAGCGTGATCTTCGTGCTTTTTCTGTCCAGCATGCAGTACAAGCGTCAGCGTACCCGCTCGATTGAACTGGCAAGCCGGATCGGGCGTTTCTTCTCGGAGTTCTCGTTCACGCTGTACGTACTACATATACCGCTGATGGCAGTGTTCCTGCATTTTGGCGTGCCAGCCCTCGGCAACGACCGATTGGACCCGAATCGGCCAATGCATTTGCTGGTGTATCTGCTCCTGTATCTTGGACTCGTCGTCGGTGCGTATCTGTTCCACATGCCCTTCGAAGCCAAGACTTATCGTGTCAGGGAATGGCTTAAGACGATGTGGATTGCCCACGGCCGACCGGCGAGGGCGTAAGCGAGGGACGGCGCCTTGGCAATTATGGCCATCATCGACACCGGACCGTAGTGGATCTTGCTGCGGCCGAGCGAATATCCCGTTTCGGCCAGCGCGCCGATGCAGGAGATTGGCAACCGCGGCAAGCCCGGCGCTTAACTTTCGACATCTACCCAAGCGGACTCCAACATCTGTGGAGATAGGCCCAGTACGAAGCGGGGATCTCAGCGTTCTTGCCGACGCGCTGCTCGAGTTGCCGCACAGGGCCTTGAATCACCGTATTGTGCGGCAATGCTATTTTCATATGTGCTAAATTCGCCGTATGAGTAAGCGTCTGCGACATTTCGTTCTATGGCTGTTGATGGCCTGGCTACCTGTCCAAGGTATGGCAGCCGCCATCATGCCGCCGTGCGCCATGGCGCACCGTGGAATGTCCAGTGCTTCAGTAAACGGTTCCCAGCCATGCGATGAGTCAGCGATGGCAATGGAAAGCAAGGACTATTCGCAGGTGGGTGTGCGAGACAGTGATGGGCATGACCAGTCCACGCAAGGCTCCGTGCACAAGAGTTCGTGCAGCCACTGCGCGGGCTGCACTTTTGGCGCGTTTGCGCCGCCCTCCGTCGCCGGGTTCGCGTCAACCGGCGCTCCATCGAGCGTCGTTCTTCTCCCTTCTTCCGACCCGTTCACCGGGTTCATCTCCGCTCGCATAGAGCGACCTCCACGTTACGCGGCCTCCTTCGCCGGCTGAACATCGTTTCAGGAAGCGCATCCAGCAGTAGCCTGCCGTCGCTTTCCATACGGTTTGGTATCCGCATGCCCTGCAGGCGTTGCAGCCGGATCGCGAACCATGTACAGCCAAACGTCCTGATGCTGCCCGCTAGCGCCGGTGCGGCGCAGTATGCCCGATCAGAGAACCGGTAAGGATCCCGGTGGTCCGCCGAGCATCCGCTGGTGTTTCCGGCTATGGCTCAAGGGAGATGAATATGAAGAACCATTCTACGCACGACCACCAGCACGGGCATGAGCACAGCCATGCCGATCGCCATCATGAACACGCCGCATCTTCAGTTGTGGTAGCGGAGCCGCAGCGGGACGCCAACATTGATGGGGACTCTGCCGGAGGCGTGTTTACGTGTCCCATGCATCCGCAAATCCGCCGCGATGCCCCGGGGAATTGCCCCATCTGCGGCATGGCGCTTGAACCGGTTATGCCGGCGCTCGATGAAGGCGAAAGCCCTGAACTCGTGAATTTCAGGCGGCGGTTCTGGGTAACCTTGCCTTTGACGGTCGTCGTGACGGCGCTGGCCATGGGAGTCCATCAGTTCGTACCGGAGGGGCTGCCCTACCAAAACTATATTGAATTGGCGCTCAGTGCGCCGGTTGTGTTGTGGGGAGCCGCGCCGTTCTTCAGGTTAGGTGCGCAGTCCGTGGCCAACCGAAGCCCAAACATGTGGACCCTGATCAGCCTGGGCGTGCTGGCCGCCTTTATCTACAGTGTGGTAGCAACCGTCGCGCCGCAACTCATCCCGGAGCAATTCGGATCGCATGGCCGAGCCAGTGTGTACTACGAGGCCGCGGCCGTGATTGTGTCCCTGACTTTGTTGGGACAGATACTGGAATTGCGTGCACGGTCCCAGACGTCGGCGGCGATCAAGTCGCTGCTGGGCATGGCGCCAAAAACTGCGCGACGGATCGGTTCCGACGGAAACGAGGAGGACGTTCAGATCAGCCACGTGCACGTGGGCGACATGCTGCGAGTACGCCCTGGCGAGAAGGTGCCCGTCGACGGCCAAGTCGTCGAGGGGACAAGTGCGGTCGATGAGTCCATGCTGACAGGCGAGCCGGTTCCCGTAGTGAAACAACCAGGCGACAAGGTCATTGCCGCAACGCTAAACACGAACGGCAGCCTGGTGATTCGCTCCGAGCGCATCGGTGCCCAGACCGTCCTGTCCCAGATCGTGCAGCTTGTTGCCCAGGCACAGCGCTCGCGGGCGCCGCTGCAGCGCCTCGCAGACCAGGTCGCCGGATACTTCGTGACGGTCGTCGTCGTCATTGCCCTCTTGACGCTGGTCGGGTGGGGCGTATGGGGACCAGGGGCTAGCTGGAGCTACGGCTTCGTTAACGCCGTATCCGTGCTGATTATCGCGTGCCCCTGTGCCCTGGGCCTGGCAACGCCCATGTCGATCATGGCCGCGACCGGCCGCGCCGCCACCCAGGGTATCTTGTACCGGGACGCGGCCGCGATTGAGGCGATGCGCAAGGTGAATACTCTAGTCGTCGACAAGACCGGCACGCTCACCGCGGGAAAGCCAGCCTTCGACCGGGTGCTGGCGGCCCCGGACTTCGACCCGGACGAGGTGCTGCGCATTGCGGCCAGCCTGGACCAGGGCAGCGAGCACCCGCTTGCTGACGCGATCGTTACAGAAGCCCGGGGTCGGCAAATGAGCTTGTCGGCATCCGCGCAGTTCGAGTCGTCCACTGGCATCGGTGTCACCGGCATGATCGACAACCGCCGCGTAGCACTGGGGAACACCGCCCTGATGCAGGCCGAAGGTGCCGATGTCCACCCCCTGGCCGCCGAGGCGGACAGCCTGCGCCGGGATGGAGCCAGCGTCATGTATTTAGCGGTCGACCAACGCTTTGCCGGCTTAATTGCAGTGTCGGACCCGATCAAGGCGTCGACGCCGGAAGCCCTGGCAAGCCTGCGCCAGTCCGGCCTGTCCATCGTCATGGCAACCGGCGACGGCGTGGCGACGGCCGCCAGCGTTGCAGCAAAGCTGGGTATTCAAGAATTTCATGGCGAAGTGAAACCGCGGGACAAGCTCGAGCTCGTTGAACGCCTGCAAAGGCAGGGCAAGATCGTCGCGATGGTCGGTGACGGCATCAACGATGCGCCGGCACTGGCCAAGGCCGACGTCGGGATCGCAATGGGAACGGGGACCGACGTCGCGATCCATAGCGCCCATGTGACCCTGGTTAAAGGCGACCTGCGCTCGATCGCGCGAGCACGCGAGTTATCGGTCGCGACCGTGCGCAACATGCGGCAGAACCTGGCTTTCGCATTCGTCTACAACGCGCTTGGCATCCCGTTGGCCGCCGGTCTGCTGTACCCGGTCACGGGTCAATTCCTTTCGCCAATGATCGCGGCCCTGGCCATGAGCCTGAGCTCCGTATCAGTCATTACCAACGCATTGCGCCTGCGCGGCGGCACCAGTGCACAGAGCGTACCAACACCAAGTGCTTAATTAATCGAAGAGGGAGGATTCATGCAACACGATGATAGTGCAGGAAGCGGCGTCAATACCTGGCGCCGCCGCATCCTGCAAGGAGTGGGAGCTGCGGCCGGCGTTGCCGGGCTCAGTCCGGCGCGGCTGTTTGCCGCCGAGACCGATCCTGGGGCCCTAAGGGGAACTGAGTTCGATCTCCAGATCGGAGCGACGCCCGTCAATTTCTCGGGAGCCCAACGGCTGGCAACTGCCGTCAATGGCCGAGTACCGGCGCCCACCCTGTACTGGCGCGAAGGCGACACGGTCACCCTGAGAGTGACTAACCGCCTGCCCGACACGAGCTCGATCCACTGGCACGGCATTCTGGTGCCGGCAGAGATGGATGGGGTTCCCGGAATAAGCTTTTCGGGCATCCATCCGGGGGAGACCTTCGTGTATCGTTTCGAGGTCAAACAGAGCGGGACCTACTGGTACCACAGCCACTCGGGCTTCCAGGAACAGACTGGACTCTACGGCCCGATTGTCATCACACCCAAGGGGGGCGAGCGGGTACCGACCGATCGCGACTACGTCGTCATGCTGTCCGACTGGACCGATTCAGACCCCGAGCGGGTGTTCGCGAACCTGAAAAAGATGAGTGACTTCTTCGCCAGCAACCAGCCGACTTTTGGGGACTTTGTAAGCGATGTCAGGTCGATGGGCCTCGGCCCCGCCGTGGACAAGCGCAAGATGTGGAACCGCATGCGCATGATGCCGACCGACTTCAGCGATGTAACGGCGAGCCGCAATGTCAGCGGAGGCCTGCATTTCCTGATCAACGGGATGCCGGCGACGAAGAACTGGACAGGGCTGTTCCGGCCAGGCGAAAAAGTGCGTCTGCGGTTTATTAACGGCGCGGCGACGACGATATTCGATGTTCGAATTCCGGGCCTGAAGATGACGGTGGTTTCGGCCGACGGCCAGGATGTCGAGCCGGTTCCCGTCGATGAGTTCCGTATTTCCGTTGCTGAAACCTATGACGTGATCGTCGAACCCCAGGACGACAAGGCTTATACGATCTTTGCGCAGTCGATCGGTCGTTCCGGCTTTGTCCGCGCAACCTTGGCCCCCCGGGCCGGCATGCAGGCGCCGGTACCGGAAGTCGATCCGGCCGGATGGCTGACGATGACAGACATGATGGGTTCCATGTCGATGGCCGGGATGGCCGGGATGGCCGACATGCCGGGCATGGACCAAAAAAAGGGTCAAGGAGCGGGCAGCATGCAGGGCATGGACCATAGCAAGATGGAAGGTATGGCGATGCAGGGCATGGACCACAGCAAGATGCAGGGAATGGACCATAGCAAGATGGAGGGCATGAACATGCCAGGCATGGACCACAGCAAGATGGCGGGCATGCAGACGGGTTCGAAGCAGGACATGCCGATGGGCGCTGGCATGCAGCATTCGGGGCAAACGCCGAAGGTCACGCACGCCAAGACGGAGTATGGTCCTGGCGTCGACATGCATGTCGACATGCCCCGTACCAATCTCGACGATCCGGGCATTAACCTTCGAGACAACGGGCGCCGCGTCCTCACCTATGCGGACCTGCGTACGATCGGCGGGCCGATCGATCCACGCGAACCGACACGCGAGATCGAGCTTCACCTGACCGGCAATATGAACCGGTTCATGTGGTCGTTCGATGGACAGAAGTTCTCGGAAGCGACGCCAATTCATTTCCGCGCCGGAGAGCGCCTGCGCATCGTCCTCGTGAATGACACGATGATGACCCACCCTATCCACCTTCACGGGATGTGGAGCGAGCTGGAGTCGCCTGACGGACAGTTTCAGGTACGCAAGCACACGATCAATGTCCAGCCGGCGCAACGCGTCACCTATCGGGTCACCGCCGACGCCCCAGGCCATTGGGCTTACCACTGCCACTTGCTGTACCACATGGAGGCGGGAATGTTCAGGGAGGTGGTCGTATCATGAAGAAGCCAATGATGACAAGGGGAGGGCTTCCGCTGCTCCTTTGCGCGCTCGCCGCCAATCAATACGCGCAGGCGCAGTCGGCCGCACCTCAGGCCGCAAATCCGCCAGGCATCTTGCAGGATGGTCCTCTCCAGGGCATGACCGGTATGGATCATTCGCAGATGGACCATTCGAAGATGAACCAGTCCAAGCCGCGGCAGTCCAAGGCCAGGAAGCCCGCAGCAGGGCAGCCGGCGAAGGACCAGTCGAGCATGGGCCACTCCGGAATGGACCACTCGCAGATGAAGATGCCGGTCCCTGCACAGGCGCCGCCAGCACCGATGTCGCAGCAGCAGAAGCAGACGATGCAGGGCATGGACCACTCGCAGATGAACCACTCGATGCCGCAGCAGCTCGATTCAACCACGCCCACCGGCGAACAGCCGGCGAAGGATCAGTCGGGCATGGATCACTCGCAAATGACGATGCCCCCGTCGGCGCAAACCTCGTCGGGGGCGGCGGCGCAGCAAGCGATGACGCATGGCACTGCGGGCTCGATGGGCTCGATGCAGATGGGCTCGATGCAGATGGGGCCGATGCAGGGAGGTAAAGCGCCTGCCGACGCACGCGACCCGAACGCCTACGGCGAAGGAACGCGTAACGCCAACCTGCCCGGCAACGAGATGATGGACGACATGCCCTTCGGGCGCGTGCTGATCGACAACGCCGAACTGTCGCGCGGGGACGGCGAGCATGGCCAGAATCTCGACGCTGAAGCCTGGTACGGTGGGGACTACAACAAAGTGTGGCTGAAGGCCGAGGGCGAGCGTACGGGTGGCCGGCTCGAGTCCTTGCGCACCGAGGCCCTTTGGGATCACGCCTTTGCCCCCTTCTGGAGCACGCAGCTCGGCGTACGCCACGATACGGGCGGGGGAGAGTCCCGCAACTGGTTTGCTGCCGGCGTGCGCGGCCTGGCACCGTACTGGTTCGACGTGGAGGCAACTGCCTACGCGCGGCCTGGAGGCGAATTTGCTGCCCGGTTCGACGCCCGTTACGAATTGCTGTTCACGCAACGGCTCATCCTCGAGCCTCAGCTCGAGGGCAATTTGTACAGCCGTGCCGATCCAGGTCGCGGAACGGGGACCGGCCTGTCCGACATCGAGTTCGGCCTGCGCCTGCGGTACGAGATCAGGCGCCAGTTCGCGCCCTACGTCGGCGTCACATGGAACCGCAGGGTCGGCAGCACCGCCGACCTGGCAAGAGCACGCGGCGAGGACGCTACGACGTTCCGTGCTGTTGCCGGATTACGCATCTGGTATTGACCGATTTACGAAAGAGATCGAGAGCGACAGGCCAGGGCGCGTCCGGAGGCGCGCCTGTGGTGATGCCGCCGATGTACCTGAAAGGGCATTGTTCATTCAATTCATTTCGACAAAGGAGCAACATCATGCATAACCAACAATTCGAATCCTGTATCGCCGCGTGCAACGACTGTGCCGACGCCTGCGACATGTGTGCGTCGGCCTGCCTGCAGGAGGACGACGTCAAGATGATGGCCCGCTGCATTGCGCTGGACATCGATTGTGCGCAGATCTGCCGGGTCGCTGCTGCGGTCATGGCTCGTGGAGGCCCGGCGGCAAATGTGATTTGCCAGGCCTGCGCCGCGATCTGCGATATGTGCGCGGACGAGTGCGCCAAGCACTCAATGCAGCACTGCCAGGATTGCGCCGCTGCTTGCCGCCGCTGCGCCGAGGAGTGCCGCCGGATGGGTTCGATGGGCGCGAACGCCTGATTCAAGGAACCATTGGCATGGCAACAGGGCCGCGAGGTGCTCTCCGGTAGAGTTACAGCGTGGCCCTGTCCCGGTTAGCTGGGAAGCAATGGGACGGCGGCTTCACGCAGTCGATTCTCAGAGAAGCTGTCTGCTGTTCCCCGCAGCTGCCCGCGCTTTCGAGGACCTCTGTCCTGGTCCTTTTCGAAGCTCCCTGCGCGCGAAGGTGCACGCTGTAATGAGGCTGTCATCCCGATGTAATAATCGAGTCATCCTGCTGCCATGTTTCTCTTGCGTGTGGCCGCTAAAATACGCCTGGCCTAAATAGTGTTACGGGGTGAACATGCGTCTATTAGTTGTCGAGGATGAGCCTAAAGCAGGTGATTATCTTCAGAAGGGATTGAGCGAATCGGGCTTCGTTGTCGACCTGGTCCGGAGCGGAACAGAAGGACTCGCTGCGGCCACTGCCATGCATTACGATCTGATTGTGCTGGACGTCATGCTCCCTGGACTTGACGGATGGCAGGTCGTTAGTGCGCTGAGGAAGAGCGTCGATACGCCGGTTCTGTTCCTGACCGCACGGGACGCGCTCGCTGATCGTATCAAGGGGCTCGAGCTGGGCGCGGACGACTATCTCGTCAAACCGTTTGCTTTTGCTGAACTACTCATCCGGATCAAGACGCTGCTGCGGCGTGGGCCCATACGTGAACTCGAAGTCCTACAGATTGCCGACCTCGAGATCGATGTACCGAAACATCGCGTAATCCGGATGGGAAACCGAATCGATCTCACCGCAAAGGAGTTCGCCTTGCTGCACCTGCTGGCCCAGCGCGCGGGACAGGTGCTGTCGCGTTCGGCCATCGCTTCGCAGGTTTGGGACATGAACTTCGACAGTGAAACCAACGTCGTCGACGTCGCGATCCGGCGGCTTCGCGCAAAAATCGACGACCCGTATAGCGCGAAGCTCATCCATACGGTGCGCAGCATGGGCTATGTACTGGAAGACCGGGGATGAGTGTCTGGAAGCGTTCCCTTACGATGCAACTCGGGGCGCTGTTCGCGGCGATTGCTGTCGTGGTATTCGCTGCCGTCGGTATTGTCCTGTACCAGGCGCTGGCGCGCCAGCTGCAAGAGCGTGACGATGCCGACCTGGTTGACAGGATTTCGTTGATACGCCACCTGCTCGACGAAACCGCGACGGTGACTGACGTGGGCAAGACTCCCCACCAGTTCCTGGACGCTGTCGACATCCATGGGGGCTACCTTCTTGTGATCGAAACGATCGATGGGCAGCCTCTGCTGCGCAATGTCGGGCAGAGGAACTTTACGGTCCCGGCTAAAGCCGTCGCTACAACGCGTGCGCCGGCTGCAAATGATGTGATTGGCGAAAACGAGGTCGGAGGCGGAGGGCTGAGGATATTGACGGCGCTGGGCGAGGCTGCTGACGGGAGTGTGGTGCGCATCGTTCTGGCCAGGACGCCTTATGACCGCTCCGCGCTGCTCGCAGCATATCGCCTGAAAGTGATGGCCGCGGTGATCGGGGGAGCCATTCTTACCGCGTTGATGGGTTTTCTGCTGGTAAAGCGCGGTCTGCGGCAGGTATGGCGACTGGCTGACCAGGCCAGAAACGTGACGGCGAATAACCTCGCCGTGAGGCTCGACGCGGCGAGCGCCCCAAATGAGTTGCTCGTGCTGGCTGATGCCTTTAACGCCGTTCTTGACCGTCTCCAAAAAAGCTTCGAACACCTGTCGCAGTTTTCTGCCGATCTGGCACACGACATGCGCACACCGCTCAACAACCTGATGGTGCAAACGCAGGTTGCACTGTCCCAGCCGCGGTCGAACGAGGAATACCAGAACCTGCTGTCATCGAATCATGAAGAGTTCGAGCGCCTGGCGCGCATGGTGGAGAGCATGCTCTTCCTGGCGCGGGCGGACCACGAAGAAATATCGCTGAGCACCGATCTGCTCGATGCGAACAAGGCGCTCGAGCAGATCGCGGAGTATTTCGAGGCCCCAGCGGCGGAAGCGGGGATCGGTATCGAAGTCCGAGCGAGCGGCACCGTCCTTGCAGACCTGCACCTGCTGCGGCGCGCGGTGAACAATCTTGTCGCTAATGCGGTCCGGTACACGCCCAAAGGCGGCACGATCCGGCTCGAAGCCTCCGCAGCGGACGGCGGGATACGCATAGCGGTCATTAATCCCGGCGTCGGCATCAGCGCCGCCGACCTGCCACGGCTGTTCGACCGGTTTTACCGGGCTGACAGTTCGCGCTCGAGTGCAGCCAGGTCGGCAGGCCTGGGACTGGCGATCGTTCGGTCCATCATGACGCTCCACCGGGGCCGGGTCAGTGCAAGCAGCGAGCAAGGGTTGACCCGTTTCGAACTGTTTTTCCCTGATCGCCGGACGGAAACTTAAATTGCCCTGCACACGCTGATGTTTCGACCCGATAGCTCAAGTTCGATGCTGCTATACGTCGCGGATATCGGCTCGTGCATAGAGTCCTGCCGGGCTGATCCTGACTCGTTATTAGACAAGTACCACACTTTGGTATTCCGGCAGCTACCGATACGGCGCCAATGCCATTGCCCCCTTGACCACTCCATCCGGTTGGCCCTCGTTGTAATGCGAATGTAATGTTTGGGTAATTTACCCGTATGACGGGCTCCCTATAATAGCTTCATGAAAATTTATATGCCTGCAGCAAGGCATGTAGCGAAGGAGCGATGGGGTGCCACGTCCGCACCCCATCCGGTAGACCATCAACCAAGGAGTAACAAGATGAAAGCATTCCAATCGATCATGATTGCATCGGCATTCGCGGCATCAGTACTTGCAAGCCCGTTTGCGTCGGCCCACGCCAGCTTGAAGGCCTCGGATCCTCTCGCAGGCAGCACTGTCGCGACCGCACCGAAACAGATCTCGCTGACCTTCAACGAGAAAATCGAGCAGGCCTTCAGCACTGTCAGCCTCAACGACAGTACGGGCAAAGCCGTGACCACCGCCAAGGCCACGGTGGATGCCGATAATCCGGCCGTCCTGCGTCTTGAGACCCCGACGCTGGCTGCCGGCGCCTACACCGTCAAGTGGGCAGTAGCGGGCCACGATGGGCATCGTCGCACCGGCCAGTTCTCGTTCACGGTGAAGTAATTGGATCGCGTTGCGCTGCTGCAGGTGACCTCAGCCTGGCTGGTCGACTTCGGCTTTGCCTGGCTGGTCGGTTCCTGGTTTGGGCGCCGCTGGCTTCAAGCCGCGAACGTACCCCCGGCGAGCTACCAGGAGGTCTTGCGTCAGCTCGACCTTGCGGCAGCGGGATTGGTAGTGGCATCGAGCGCGGCTGCATTCTGGGCTGCTACCGCCGTCATGGGCGGATTCCAGCTGGCTGAAGCAGGTCCAATGCTCTGGACAATGCTTGCCACGACCTCGCTCGGGCACGCCGGGGCTGTTGGCCTGGCGGCGATCGCGCTACTGCTTCTGTGTCGGCTCATCGATCGTTCCGGTCGCGCTGCGGATGGGGCAGTCTTGTTGCTGCTTGGCGTGTTCACTGTTACCCGGGCCTCGATGGGGCATGCGGGCGAGGAGGGGTTCTTGAGCATGCCGCTTGCCGCTGAAAGCATCCATCTGTTTGCGATCGCGCTCTGGGTCGGCATGGTGATGGTGTCGGGGTGGGTTGTCCTGGACCGCGTGAAGGTGGACAGAGCAAAGATGTCTGCCTATCTCGACGCAATGTCCAACGCGGCCATGGTCGCGGTGACGGCCATTGTCGCTACGGGTCTATACAGTGCCTGGCACCGTGTCGGGACTGCCGAGCACTTGGTCGGCACCGACTACGGCATTACGCTGTTGGTGAAAGTAATCTTGGTAGTGTTCGCTATCGCGCTGGGCGGCTATAACAAGTTCTTTGGTCTGCCGGCCGCCACCAACTCGGCTGAGGGCCAGCGCACCGTACGCTTCGTGTTGCGTCTGGAAGCCGTGGCGGTTCTCGGCGCGCTCGCCGCCGCCGCGTACCTCGTCTCGCAGCAGCCTCCAAGCGCGATGTGATTGTCGTGTGCCGACAGACGCTCGACCTGCCGATTACAGTCCGAATCACTTCAGTTGCAAAATTCGCCGGCCACGTCCGCAGTCAAGCGGCGTGGCCGTTTTTTTAGCCATCCAATCTGGGGGTGCACAGCTGGGGATACTGAACCGGCGGAGTGCTTGTTTTCTGTTCGTCTGTACCAAGGGGCAGTCACGTCGCGCTCTGTGCCACCACGCTTGGAAAATTAACAATGGGAATTGGCCATATCCTTCGTGACGTAATTTGAATGTAATGTCCGAGTAATTGAGCCGTTCCCTTTGCTACCTATAATTATTTCGTGGGCACGCTGTATTTAATCAGGAAACTCTAAGGAAACAAAAATGTTTTACTCTACAAAACGACTCGTAGCTTTTTTCTCCGCTGTAGCTCTTGCACCGGCCGTTTATGCACATGACGGCCCGCACGAGGAGATGAGCAAGCTCGGAATGACGGCGCCTATTGCCGCCGCAACACGCACGGTCACGATTGCTCCGCAGACACGGTATGTAAATGTGAATCAGGGGGACATCGTCAAGTTTGAAGTCGACGGGAAAGCCTTTGCATGGCAGTTCGACACGGAACGTCCCCAAGGTTGGCTTGATCTATCGCTGTTCGCTCCGAAAGGGACAAATACACATGCAGTACAAGTGTTTGTCGGGCCGAATCCGCTTTATCAGAACTGATACACACAAGGCCAACGCCGGGAACCCGGGCGTCCCACCCGTGCACCCGGCAGTTGGAAAACCACTTATCACTAATTAATTTTGTTTCTCCAAATCACGGATGTATTCCTTCATTTCTCCAATTTCTTTTTTCTGAGCGGCGATGATCCCATCAGCGAGTTTGCGAACTCGCGGGTCAGTAATGTTCGCGCGCTCGCTGGTCAGGATGGCAATCGAGTGGTGGGGGATCATGGCGCGCATATAGGCTCGATCGTCCACCGTCGCTTGGCTGCGGACTAACCACAGTGATATAAGAAATACCGCGACGCTTGCCACAAGGATTCCAATGTTGGTCCCTTTGTTCGGATACATCTTCCACATGAACGCGAGCATCACAATCGCCATCGTGGCACCCATGATGAGTGCCATGAAAGCCCTTGTTTCGCTGAAAAAAATGTGATCAACTGCATAGGTATTCAGATACATCAGTCCGAACATGATGGCAGTTCCAACAACGATCATTTTTGCGAATGTCGTGTACTTCATTGCTGCCATTGCGTGGTCTTGATGATGCGCGTGTGATTCTTTCATGTCTTTCTCCTTTTTGAGTTTATCGATCTGAGCGGCGCCGGATGACATCGTCGGCGTCATCACAGCCCGTATTTCGAAGCGAGTCTTCGGGAGTAATACTCCTCAAACTTCGTTTTCGTGGCCGGCACGGGAGCCGCATTCGCACAGCAACCGACTTATTCGTTGCCAGCCAATCCAGGCGACATTGAACACGAGCGGAAGCACAATCGGCCGCGTCTTGCATTAGCATTAATGGCGGAGAACAGTGAGCAGTTGGCACAGCCAGCTCACGGTTAGCCGACGGATGGGATGGGTGACTTACACGCGCGGCGGCCGCTCGATACGGGACGGAATCCAACCCGTAAACGAAGAGATCGTGGGAACGGTATCGTTCACAAAATGGGCACTCAGGGAAAAGGGAATTGCGAACGGTGGGGGTGCTGACACGCCTGTGCAACAGGAACTGCAGATTCGGCAGGACGAGTGCTTCTGATGCGCCCCATGTTCACAAGGCATATTCTGGTGAGTGACAGGGGAGCTGGCAAGCTCCGCCACATGGAGGGTCATCATCTCGGACTCATCGCCGTGAGCTATCGTTCCCGGATATGGAATGACGGTAACTCCGTGCTCCATCGTGCATGCCGATATAACCGAGGCAGCGATGCCTTGCACGGGCAGAGACGCGATCAGTATCCAAAACATGAGGAGTCGAACAAATGGGCGCATGCTAGATAATTTAGCACATGCAAAATTGATGGTTCGCACGATACTGCTGCGTCAACAACCGAGTCGAGGTCGCATTCTTGGCCTATGGGAAGCTGGCCCGCAAGTTGAATCAAGTGTTACGGACCGTGCCAGCTTCCAGATTCCTTCATTACGAAACGCACCGGTGAAACTCACCTATCGTGCGCTTGCGCACGGAAAGAATGAAGGAGGCGCCGTCAAAATAGTATCGTCAAGCCTTGCACAAAATTCAGAAGACGCATCTCGTGCCGTCCATGAGCTCGATGACGGCGCCAAGGATCGCAGATGCGAATGCGCCTCGCTGCCGACGCCCGATGGCCATCACCTTAACGCCTGGTCCCCGAGAATGCTCCCCCGTGATGAAGTAAATGGAAACAGAAAGAGCGAATGAAACCGATCACCAAACACATCCTGGGGACGACCGCAGTCCTACTTGCAGGCGGCGCTCTGATTTTTGCCCTGTTCGCGCATTTTGGCGTGTACAACTTCGGCGCCGACGCGCAACATTCCGCACCAGTCTATTCGTTGCTCGACTATATGCGCGAACGCTCGATCGAGGTACGCGCGCAAAGTATCAAAGTACCTGTCCTTCAGGACCCTGGCCGGACAGTCAAGGGCGCGGGAAACTATAACGCCATGTGTGCGCAATGCCATTTGGCCCCGGGTATGGCAGAGACCGAGCTGAGCAGGGGTCTATATCCGGCCCCCCCAAACCTTTCGAAAGCCCGCGTTGAACCAGGACACGCGTTTTGGGCGGTCAAGCATGGGATAAAAACATCCGGTATGCCGGCTTGGGGCAAAAGCATGAACGACGAAGAAATCTGGAATATGGTCGGGTTCCTGCAGCAACTGCCGGATCTCGATGCCCAAGGGTATCGCGCTATGGTTGCCAAGAGCTCTGGACATTCCCATGCCGGTGCAGGCGCGGGTCATGACGAAGGCAGATCGGGCGAAGACGCGCACGCTGGAGAGGGGCATGCCGAAGGGGAGGGCGAACATCCAGGCGGCATGCCAGACATGGACCATGCGACGTCCCCCAAGCCAGCGCCCGAAGCTGAGCACGCACACTGAGCCACGTCCCGAAGTACGGGACGTGTACGGAACAAGCCAGACTGACTGCAACGGATCGACTTAGCTCGTCAGCGGGGTCGAAATTGCCAACACGCCTTTCGCGCCGTGGCCGAAACGCGCTATCGCGTCGCGATGCTTGGCCAGCTCTCCATAACTGATGTAGCGCACGTCGAGTCCGCTGACCCGGGAAAAGGCCGGACGAGCGAACTGGTTGCGGACATCCTGCTCGCGTGCGTCCGGGGCAATCAGGAAGAACGTCGATCCGTCGTGTTCCGGAACCCCAAGGGCGAGATCGAGCATCCGGACGATGCCGGAGTAAATGCTTGTACTGTGCTCGACTTCAAACGCCATCGCGATCTTTCCGCTTCCCGGATCCAACCAGAGAACGTCAATGAGTGCGATCGTGTCGCATGCCGGGCTCGAGCGAATGAACTGAGGAAGCTCAGTGAGACAATGGTCGCCGAGCTTGCCACCGGCGTATTCCCGCCCCTTGTCGTTATTTGCGATCCAGACCCGGTATCCGAGAGACGCGCCAAGATCTCGCAGCCATCCTTGGACCTGCGTATGACTCTGGTCGTTTTCCAACGCCGCCAGCCTTGCCTTCGTCGCAGCGGCGCTGTCCTGATGCACCTTTGCCAGGTCTGCTTTCCAGTCTACCGAGAGAGAGCTGCCGGCCTCCAGTGCGTAGCGCCCCGTCCCGATATCGAACAGCAAGCCTGCGACTGCGCCCAGGTCATTGGACAGCAGCTTGCGATGCGTCTCGTTGAATTCGATAACGCGCCGGCGCATCGCCAGATATTCACTCCAACGACCGAGTTTCACATTCGCACCAAACAATGCGTTGAAACCCTTGACGATCGCGGTATTGTTGGGAGGGACAATGGTGGGATGCAGGAAGTACAGCAGGTTGGCACACGCAGGACCCAGCCCTTTGATCTGCACACTGTCCAGAAGTTGAACAGCCTTGACGACGTCGTCTTCACGCTCGCAACACAAACAGGTGTCGAGAAATCGCCCGAAAGCGAGCTGATTGTTCCGGCTCTCGTAAATGTCGGGGATCCGTAGTTTTGGTTTCCACAGGAACGCATGATCGGCTCCTTTGAATATCTGGCGCTGTTCAGCAATCGAATGGACGACGGTTTCGAGCGATGAGCCCCGGTAGGCTACGCCAAAGGTATTCTCGCGTATTTCCTTTACAACGACCTGGAGGCCCCTCCGAATCGATCGGAAGTTCTTCAGGCGTTCGTCCCACATGAACCAGGTCTGGTAGGAACCGCCATTGTCTGCCCGCCATTGCTCGATTAACCGCTGCTGTTGGTGTACGGTTGGGGCACCTGTGTCGAGACTCAAAAATGACTCCGGTCGTTCGGTAAATAAAATACATTGTAACGCCGAGCAATGGAAAATGGGGCCGTCAGAGCCTGGACGGTATGGCGCACCGCTCGATTGCCATGAAAATGACATTCACCATTTGTGCGAAAAGCTGGGTAGTCCGCATGCCGCAGGAGCTTCGCTCTCTTGAACGTCCACTTTTTAAGCCAGGGCTGTGCCTTCTCCGCACCTCACTTGCGTTTCTTCCTGCGCCCCGAAGCGGTCCGGATTTCGCGCTGTGCTGGTTGCGAGGACTTGGCTGCTTTCAATATCCTGCGTCTGGTACGCCTTGTATAGACACTGTACACGACGAAACCAGTTACAACGATGGCCAAAATGCCGGCTGCCATGGCAAGCAGCTCCATAACGGAATCCGGAACAATAAGCGTTTCCACTGTTTACCTCTAATATGTTGTGGCGCGAACAGCTATTTTTGCACGCGCATTTCAACTGCGATATCCGTTGCAACGGTTAGCACCTTCTGTCGCCGGGGTAGCAGTAAGTGTTTCGCTGCGGTGGACTGAAAAACGGCCAGGCGTTCAACCCTGCGGGCCCTCACCAAATGTCGAGGAAATGCAAGCGTTCGCCGAACAGCACGCCAACTTCCAATGGCACCTGCTCTTGGTCCGAGGAACCAGCGCAACCTGGCATGTGCAGCGGGCTCGTACATGAAGCAGTGCGGAAAGGGCTGCTGCGCACCTAACCGGATATCGGTGCACTCGAGTTCTACGTGTGCGGTCCGCCGGGGATGCTGTCGGCTACCCGGACGATGCTGCATTCTCTCGGGGTGGACGACGCCAATGTAGCGTACGACGACTTCAAGATATAGGTGCGTCAGTGCCCGGGGCGCTCCCGATCGGTCCCGAGGGGCACGATCGGGGCATGGCCCGCTTTACTTTGCTTTTCGGGAGGACCAGTGCACATGGACGATCGACCATGCGCCGTCCTTTTTCTGTAGAACGGCCGTTTCAGTCCCGAGCATGCGGATAGCCGTACCGCGCAGGTTGCCAGTCGTCTCGGTTTCTTGCCACACGATCGCTGTGTTGCCGTCGACGCGCTCGCTTTGCTTGAGTACCTTGCGCGTCGAGTTCTTCGCAAACTCCATGTCGCCCCCGAGGTGGTGGCCCGCGTACTCCTCGCGGGAGCGTTCTACATGACCGGCCTCGTAGATGGCGATGTCGGCTGCCAGCAGGCCGGTAGCCCGGGCCTTGTCTCCTGCGACGAGGGCATCATGGAAGGCCGCAAGCGCCTCGGTGGGCGAGGCGGCAAGGGTGCCTGCCGATGCACCCGTCATCGCGGCGGCCAGAAAGAGTCCTGTTGTCGTTTTTTTAATCATTTTCGTTCCTTGTAGTGAGGAGACGGCTCGACGCCGTTGGCGTCGAAACCGGACCGGGGGGGTTGCGGCCACCCGCACCGCAACCAGCCTGAAGCCTCCGTCCGCAGGCACGCGTGCGGAATGCTCCGCACTTCCGCCTGCTCGGCCGTTGGCCCTGCCTCGTCGATTACTGCGCTTTCTGCAGCTGGACAATCGTGAACGCCCCATTGACGCGCTCAGCTGCGAAGGTGACCTTGTCGCCGGCCTTTACCTGGTCCAGCATCGCCGCGTCCTTCGTGCGAAATGCCATGGTCATACCCGGCATGTTCAGGTTCGTGATGTCACCGTGACGAAGCGTGATTTTTCCCGCCTCCTTGTCGACCTTTTTCACTTCAGCGTCCACCAGCGTCGGCGCTGCCGCCTGCTGGCCGGCATGGGCCTCGTGGCCGCCGTGCGCGTGTTCCTGCGCGGAGGCGGCTGCTGCGCCAGCTGCCATGACGAGAGCGATTGCGAGTTTGGAAATTGCGTTCATGTCGATTCCTTTCGTGGTTGGGTTTGGTCAGTTGTAATGCTTGTATACAGACGTACGGCCGCCGGCCTGCACCAGCAGAACGTCGTACGGATCCTTGCGCGAACCTTCCATGCCGGGCGAGCCAAGCGGCATCGCGGGTACCGCCAATCCTTTGGCTTTTGGTTTTTCCGCGAGCAGCCGTTTGATCTCGGACGCCGGCACATGGCCTTCGATGGCATAGCCGCCCACCATTCCGGTATGGCAGGAACCAAGCGCGTCCGGAATGCCGCCGCGCTCGCGGTAGTCCGAAGGATTCGCAACGTTGGCCACACGGGTCTTGATGCCGTTCGCTTCGAGGTGCTTGACCCATTCCTCGCAGCAGCCGCAGTACTCGCTCTTGTAGACGTCGATGACAGGGGCCGCCGCCATGGCGGCCGCCGGGATGCACAAGGCCGCAGCCAGTGCGGCGCGGTTAAGGATTCGTCGAATCATCGGATTGCTCCTTTTCGTGATGTGATCAGTGGTGTCCCTGGTGGCCGGCCGGCTTGCGCACGGTCACCTCGACCTCCGGCCCCTTGCCCGCGGCGGGCATTGCCTGGCCGCCGGCCGAGCCGCTACGCACTACGGCCGGTGCCTCGCCTTTCCATTCGTAGGCCACGGTGCCTGCCGGATGCTTGTACCAGCCGGGGTCCTTGTAATCGCCCGGCTTCTGGTCCTTGCGAACCTTGAGCACTGTGAACATGCCGCCCATCTCGACACCGCCGAAAGGCCCTTGGCCAGTCATCATCGGCAGTGTGTTGTCCGGAATCGGCATTTCCATTTCGCCCATCGATCCCCCCTTGTCGCCCATGACCATGTAGTCCGGCACGAGCTTCGAAATCTTTTCCGCGACGCCGCGATGGTCCACACCGATCATGTTCGGCACGCTGTGTCCCATCGCGTTCATCGTGTGGTGCGACTTGTGGCAGTGGAAGGCCCAGTCCCCCAAGTCGGTTGCGACGAATTCGATCGCGCGCATCTGCCCGACCGCGATATCGGTGGTGACCTCGGGCCAGCGCGACTCCGGCCGGGTCCAGCCGCCATCGGTGCCCGTCACCTCGAACTCGTGGCCGTGCAGGTGGATCGGGTGGTTCGTCATCGTCAGATTGCCTGCGCGGATGCGCACGCGATCTCCCTGGCGCACGTTCATCGTGTCGACGCCGGGAAAGGCGCGACTGTTGATCGTCCATAGGTTGAAGTCCGTCATCTCATTGACCCGCGGCGTGTAGCTGCCCGGCTCGATGTCATACGCGTTAAGCAGGAAGACGAAGTCGCGGTCGACCGCATGCTGGCGCGGATCCTTGGGGTGTGTGACCCAGAACCCCATCATTCCCATTGCCATCTGCACCATTTCATCGGCGTGCGGGTGGTACATGAAGGTGCCGGGCCGGCGGGCGACGAACTCATAAACGAAGGTTTTACCTGGCTGAATGCCTGGCTGATTCAACCCGGTGACACCGTCCATGCCGTTTGGCAGCCGCTGTCCGTGCCAGTGGATGCTGGTGTGCTCGGGCAGGCGGTTGGTCACGAAAATACGTACCCGGTCGCCCTCGACCACTTCGATGGTCGGACCCGGGCTCTGGCCGTTGTAGCCCCACAGGTTCGCTTTCATGCCGGGGGCAATTTCGCGCACCACCGGCTCGGCGATGAGGTGGAACTCCTTGACACCGTTATTCATACGCCAGGGCAGGGTCCAGCCGTTCAGGGTGACGACCGGGTTGTAGGGGCGTCCGTTTGGCGGCACCAGCGGCGGCTGGGTCGCCGCACTGCTCATGCTTGGCGCTTCCGGCAGCGTGGCGGCGCCGGCGCGGGTTACGAGGCCGGCACCAACCAGTGCTGCGGCGCCGCTGAAGAAATCTCGACGAGAACTCATTTGCTAATCCTTGTTTAATGTTCGGGTGCGGCTTCGGCGGCGCTCGATGCGCCGAGCGATACCGACGCCCCGCCGCTGCCGTTGATGGCTGCTTGCAGGTCGGTCTCGGCAAGCCAATAATCGCGCTGGGCCTGGATCGCTGCATTCACGCCCGTGACCTGGGTACGGGCATCGGCCAGCAGCTCGAACACGCTCGCGAGCATGCCGTTGTAGCGAAGCAGGGTCTCCTCCGAGATTTTTTTCTGCAGGGGGACGACCTCGTCGCGGTACTGCTTGCTCAGGTCATAGGTGGTCCGGTAGGCCGAATAGGCTTCCCGCACCTGCGAGCGTGCCACCGTTGCGGTATGCGCTGTGCGGTGTACGGCCTGCATGTACAGCGATTGCGCCTTGGCGACACGTGCGCCGCCCCAGTCGAAGATCGGCAGCACGAGCTCGACCTCATAGCCGTTCTCGCGCGGGGAACCCGATTTGCTGGTGTTGGCATAACCGGCGTCGAGCACGTTGATAAAGCCCGTTGCTTTCGTCAGACCGAGCGCGCGGGCAGTCGATTCGGTGTCGAGTCTGGACAGGCGCACGTCGAGGCGTTGCTCCATGGCCAGCGATTCGATATTGGCGGCTTCGCGGGGAGCCGCAGGCAGATCCGGCAGGCGCTCGGGTAACTGGAATGCCGTATGCTCGCCCCATACCCCCATGAGGCGGGCAAGCTGTTCGCGCGCGGCGGTCGCATTGTGCCGCGCCCGTGCAAGTTGAGCCGTCGCCTCGGCCGAGAAGGCCTGTTCGCGTGCCTGGTCCAGCGCACTCAGGTTGCCAACCCTGGCCATGCGCTGGGCCAGTTCGGCGCTTGCCTGCGCAGCCTCGCGTACCTGGTCGGCATAGCGTGCCGACTGGCTTGCCGCGACTGCCGTGAACCAGGCCTTGCGCGTGTCCGCGGCCAGGTTAACGGCATCAAGGGCGGCGACCAGCTTGGCACCTTCGAAGCGGCGGGCCTCTATATCGCGGCGGATCGGGATGGTCACCAGGCCGACGAGATCGAACATCACACTGCGTTCGATCTCGGTTTCCCCGCCACCCGACATGCGACTGAAGCTGAAACTCGGATTGCTCATCCGGCCAGCCTGGACCAGATCGGCCTCGGCCACACCCAGTCCGGCGAGCGACGCGCGCAGGCCGCGGTTGTTAAGCAGCGCGATGCGCACCGCATCGTCTGCAGAAAGAGGAGACTTCATGAGCCGGGCGAGTTCTTCTCGCGCCGGATCGGCGTTCCCGGTGGCTTTCGGCAAGCGCACATCTTGCCCCGTGCGTTCCTTGGTAAGGGCGGATACTGAATCGAGGCCGCCGTCCTGCGAGAACGTTGCGCAACCGCTCAAGACCAGTACCAGGGCGCTCGCAGCGATGGCGCGGAGTGGGGGAAGAGAGGACTGTTTTGTCATTATTGTCGCCTTCGCTTAATGGTGTTTGCTGTGATCGACAGGCGCTGGCTGGGGGGGCGGGCCATCCGGCGAGCCGGCGTGCACAGGCGCAGTTGCGGCGCCTTTGTCCCCGGACTGTTCTGCCTGCGGCGCGCCATGTCCGGCATGCCCGGACGGAGCCGCCAGGGCGTCGTTCGCCGCACGCCATGCCTTGTCAGGCGTTGGTTGTGCGTCCTGGGTCGGCTGCGCCGGGCGGGCGATTGCCGACTCGTACGCGATCGCTGGCGCGGCCGCATGCGGATCGGAAGGGTCAGGCGCAGGGAGGGATTGCTGGGCCAGCGCACCAAGGGGCGCAGCCAGCAGGACGCCAAAAGCGGCGGCCAAAAGTTTCTGATTCATTGTCAGTCCTCAAAATCGGCAACTGGGGCGTGCGTGTGCACGCGTGTACGCGCAAGATGCATGACCGGCGCCAATGGGATGGCGCGGCCAGCTCTTGTTTCGATTAAGCGGATTGACGCCGGGGAGGGCGTTGAGGACCGTCCGGGATAAATCCCGGGACCATCGCCATTGGCGACGCGAGGAAGACATCGGAGCCGTCGAAGCCAGGGACGGCGAGGAGGGCCGACGGCGGCGCTACCGCGCCGGCACAGAGCGCAGAGCATGCGCTGCAGGATGAATGAGCCTGCTTCTCGAACTTCGCAGGCTGAGCGTGCGTATCCGATCCGCTGTCGCCACTCGCATGGGCGCCGTGATGGGCGTGCATCTCAATGCCTGCGCCAGGGTGGGCAGCATCGATGCGCTCGACCTTATGGCTGACCTGGCTGGAATCCGGCGCGCATGACATCCCGACGCTGGCAGCAACTGCATGCAGCGGGAGTATGGCCATCAGGAGCCAAATCAGGAATGTCTTGAGCGAGCGGTTCATGGATGTGCCGAGTATAGCACGGCTGTTTTTGCCCGGAAACGGCTTAAGCCTGGCTAAAGTTTTCTGCTGATATTGAACTGAAGACATCGCTCCTGCGAACGGATCCCCATCATTGTTCGTCAACGCACGGTGTGACTTGCAGCATCTACCCACAATGAACGGATACCAGTTTCAAATGCCGGTATGGAAGAGTCATCATTCTTAAGGAGAACTATATGAAACAGTCTAAGTTGAGCACTTCCCTGTTCTCGGGCGTCTTCGCCGTCCTTATCGGGGTGTCGGGTAGCGCGCTTGCGCAAACGGGAGAGCATGCGCAGCATGGCACCGCGACCTCGGGAGCGGCTGCCGGGGCCCAGCAACACGAAATGGCCGGTCACGAAATGATGCAGACGATGCAGGAGATGCATCAGAAAATGTCGGCGATGCAAATGACGGGCGACCCTGACCACAACTTCGCAATGATGATGCGCGCGCACCACCAGGCCGGCGTCGACATGGCAAACGCCGAGATCAAGAACGGCAAGGACAAGCAAATGCTGCAGGCAGCAAAGAAGGTCGTTGCCGACCAAACCAAGGAAATCAAGAAGCTTGATCAGTGGATGGAAAAGCATAAAGCGTCGGGCAAGTAAGCGCAGGCACGCGGCCTGTCAGTCGACGGGCCGCCGCTAGCGCGGAGGCATCAGCGATCAATCGGTGCACCTTTGACATGCCGCTACGACCGGTATAAGGCCGGGCGTCCTGAGAAGCGGAACCCGGGATCGGCACAGAGACTGCAAGCGTGCGCTACGTCATCTCCAGTTTCGTAGTGTTCCGCCGCACAGGCAGCATGAACGCCGTATGCATCTCGAACATACACCTTGAGCTCGTCCAAATTGTCCGCACCTGGATGTGGAGGGCTGTTGTCGTCTTCCGGGTCCAAACCTTCCCGCCAGCACGGCAGAACACCATTCATAAAACGCCAAAGAATGTACTTGACCTTCCAACCATGGGAAGGATTAAAGTGGACCTGCAGTTAACCAATGGAGGTATCAAATGTACGAATTGCAAGTTGAAGGCATGACCTGTGGCGGTTGCGCCAATAGCGTCAAGAAGTCGGTGCAAGCAGTCGACAGCGCTGCAAAGGTGGAAGTTGACCTGGGCAGCAAAAAGGTCCGGATCGACACCACGCTCGGTATCGATCAGGTCAAGGCGGCCGTGGTGCAGGCGGGGTATCCCGTGACTGCGAGCACAACCGCATAACGCAAGAAGGGAGATAGCGATTCCGGCACGCCCAGTCCGTGCCGGATCCTGCTCCAAGGACCAATTTCGGCAGATCGTGGCGCAGCCATATGCCGTTATTGTTCTATGCACGGCACCTGCGCCTAGCGAGTCCGGAGCAGGCTTGCCTGCATTGGTTCAGCTGGGAGACCGCGCCGCTACCGGCAGCACGAGACACTGCGTTCGTCCGGCCATATAGCCTAGTGTACTGACACTGGATCAGCCCCGAAGCCACACTCAAAAAATCTTACGGAGTCTACTTGACCTTCCCATGATGGTAAGGGGCATCGTGTCTTCATGTTGAGGAAAAGGTAGAGGACCACACATGGACATTTCGAACAAAACGGTGCTTGGCACGAACATATCACCCATCAGTTTGCCAATCGAGGGGATGACGTGCGCATCCTGTGTTGGCCGCGTCGAGGCAGCCCTCCGAAAGGTGCACGGTGTCGGCAGCGTCGCCGTTAACCTCGCTACCGAACGGGCGGAGGTACGGCCGAGCGGACACGGTTCAGTCGACCGTGCTGCTCTTGTGCAGGCAATCGAAAAGGCCGGATACGATGTTCCTGCGCAGACAATCGAGCTGTCCGTCGAGGGTATGACTTGCGCATCGTGCGTGGGGCGAGTCGAGCGTGCACTGCAGGCTGTGCCAGGCGTCAGCCAGGCCACGGTCAATCTGGCCACCGAGCGTGCCACGGTGCGCGGCGTCGCGGCGACCGAAGCGCTGCTGGCCGCAATCGGCAAGGCTGGCTATGAAGCCAGGAACCTCGATTCCGGTACCGTTTCCGGCGATGACAACGCCGAAGCGAGGAAAGATGCTGAACGAGTGGCGCTCAAGCGCGACCTGCTGATCGCCTCCGCCCTGGCACTGCCGGTCTTCATCCTTGAGATGGGCTCGCACTTGCTACCGTCCATGCACCACTGGGTGATGGAGAACGTCGGACAAGGATTGAGCTGGCAACTGCAGTTCGTGCTGACGACGCTGGTATTGCTCGTGCCCGGCCGCCGCTTCTATGCCAAGGGGCTCCCCGCACTGCTGCGGCTGGCACCAGACATGAATTCGCTCGTGGCGGTCGGCACACTGGCCGCGTATGCGTATTCGGTTGTCGCCACTTTCATGCCACACCTGCTGCCGGCAGGTACGGTGAACGTGTATTACGAAGCGGCGGCCGTGATCGTGGCACTCATCCTGCTGGGAAGATTCCTGGAGGCGCAGGCAAAGGGGCGCACTTCGCAGGCCATCCAGAGGTTGGTTGGCTTGCAGGCAAAAGTGGCCCACGTCGTACGCGGCGGCCGCGCCACCGACATACCTGTCGCGGAAGTTGTCGTCGGCGATGTGCTCGAGGTACGCCCGGGAGAACGGATTCCGGTCGATGGCGAAGTCGTCGAGGGCGTCAGCTATGTCGACGAATCCATGATCACAGGCGAACCGGTCCCGGTAAAGAAAGCGCGCGGCGATGGGGTCGTGGGTGGCACCGTCAACCAGAAGGGCGCCCTGTCCCTGCGCGCCACCGCAGTCGGTGGACAAACTGTACTCGCTCAAATCATTCGCCTGGTGGAACAGGCGCAGGCCTCGAAGTTGCCAATCCAGGCGGTCGTCGACAAGGTAACCATGTGGTTCGTGCCGGCAGTGATGGCTGCCGCCTTGACCACCTTCCTGGTCTGGCTAGCGTTCGGCCCATCTCCAGCGCTGAGCTTCGCCCTGGTGAACGCCGTGGCGGTCCTGATTATTGCCTGCCCTTGCGCGATGGGATTGGCAACGCCGACCTCGATCATGGTCGGTACCGGGCGCGGGGCAGAGCTGGGCGTCCTGTTTCGAAAGGGAGAGGCATTGCAGATTCTGAAAGACGCCAGGGTAGTGGCGCTGGACAAGACCGGGACGTTGACCGAAGGGCGGCCGGCCCTGACGGATCTGGAGGTTGGCGCCGGCTTTGAGCGCACTCATGTGCTGGCACGCATCGCCGCGGTCGAGTCGCGCTCGGAACATCCGATTGCCCGTGCAATCGTCGAGGCGACTGAGAAAGAGGGGATCGACATCCCGGCCATTACGCAGTTCGAATCCATCACAGGCATGGGAGTGCGGGCGCTGGTGGATGGCATTCGCGTAGAAGTGGGTGCCGACCGCTACATGCGCTTGCTTGGCCTGGACGTGGAAAGCATCGAGCAAACGGCCCAGAGGCTGGGGGCGGAAGGAAAGTCACCACTGTATGCTGCAATCGATGGTCGCCTGGCCGCGATTGTCGCCGTGGCCGATCCAATCAAGCCGGGCACCCCCATCGCCATCGCTGCCTTGCACCAATTGGGCCTGAAGGTCGCCATGGTCACCGGAGATAACAGGCGCACCGCCAACGCAATCGCGGCGCGCCTGGGCATTGACGAGGTTGTCGCAGAAGTGCTGCCTGCCGGGAAGGTCGAGGCGATTCAGAGACTCAGGGACGCATATGGTCCCGTCGCGTTCGTAGGTGATGGCATCAACGATGCACCGGCTCTGGCCGAAGCCGACGTCGGCCTGGCAATTGGAACCGGTACCGATGTCGCGGTAGAAGCAGCGGACGTAGTACTCATGTCAGGCAGTCTGCAGGGCGTCCCCAATGCGATCGCCCTGTCAAAAGCAACGATCGGCAACATCCGCCAAAACCTGTTCTGGGCCTTTGCCTACAACACCGCCCTTGTCCCGGTTGCGGCAGGTATCCTGTACCCGGCATACGGCGTACTCCTGTCACCCGTGTTTGCCGCCGGCGCGATGGCCTTGTCCAGCGTATTCGTTCTCGGTAACGCGTTGCGGCTGCGCGGCTTCAAGCCGCCATTACACGAATGAATGAAATGGGAGAAATACATGAATATCGGTGAGGCATCGAACGCATCCAGGGTTTCAGCCAAGATGATCCGCTACTACGAAGAGATCAAACTGATTCCGCATCCGGCACGCACCGACTCTGGCTACCGGGCTTATACCTCGGTCGACGTGCATCGCCTGCGTTTTATTCGGCGTGCACGGGACCTCGGCTTCCCGGTAACGGAAATCGTGGAACTGCTCAGCTTGTGGGACGACCGATCGCGCAAAAGCGCTGACGTCAAGCGCCTTGCGCAAGGACATATCGCTGACCTTGAAGAGCGGATCAGAAATTTACGTCTGATGGCCGATACCTTGCAGACCCTGAGCGACTGTTGCGCAGGCGACGAGCGGCCGGATTGTCCGATCCTCGCCACCTTGGGGGACAGGGCCGAAGAGCAGGGGCCTGCGGCAAGCCTCGCGCGGACGCCCGCTGGGAAGGACCTGGTTCAGACACAAGGGCGCCGGAATTGCTGCCCCGGCCGCACCCACGGCAGGGAAAGGAATAAAAAAAGCGAGGCAGAATCGCCTCGCTCAACCCTTTAGTTACAGGCTTCCCGGAGAATCAATGGCTGTCCCAGTACTGGCGGCGGTGGTCGCAGCTCGGGCAGCTGGCCACCGCCTCGTTGGTCCAGAACACGTGGGTAAGCGTGACGGAGCCGTCGTCATTGTGGCGCTGATACGTGGAGGCGCGGCCGTTGGCGGACTGCTTCATCAATGCACCCCAGCTGTTCGGATCGTCGCTGATGTCAACGTTAGCGCCGCCTTTCGCCGCCGGACCGACCGTCCCTGGTGTCGCGGCGACCGTGCTGGTCGAGTCGAGGTGCGAGTAAATGCTGTTCAGCAAGGAAAAGTCGTGCGCGTTAGGCTTCGTGCTCACGGTGCTGGTGGCATACGCTCCGGTATTGGAGAAATAGTCCATGCACGAGTTCTGCGAACTGCCGTCCTCCGACTGGTGCCCCAGGCCAAAGGTGTGGGCCACCTCCTGACACATCACGTGCTCGCGTTCGTTGACGTTGTTGTACGTGGCCGCGTTGAAGTACGTATCGTTCATCTTGGCCGTGCCTTGCGTGATGTGGTCGCCGTTGATGTTGATCGACGCCAGGCCAAGCCAGCCGTTGTTCCCGTAGCTGGCATTGCAGACCTGGGTGGTGCCGGGCACCATTTTGCAGGTTCTGGCTGAAGTGCCGCCGGCTACGATGGCAGTGAGGACTGGAGTGTTGCCCGCATTCCAGTCGTTGGACGACTGATTCAGGCGCGCCGTCCAGGCGGACGTCGTCAGGTTATTACCGAGCTTCAGGGTGAACTGAGGCGTTGAGCGTGCCCAGTGGTAGCTGCCCCATGCATGGTTAGCGAGGGCGACATGACTCGCCGATACGCCTGCAGCGCCGATAGCAATTGCGAGTGCCAGGCGCTTGAATATCTTTTTCCGCATTACAATTTCCTCTCATTTTTATGGACGAATTGAAAATACATACATCAAGATACTGCTCAGGCAGAATATCCATCTAGAAGCAGATATTCAAACGGCACTTGAGATATTTGTTTTTTTGCCACATTTCCCGATCGTCGGCGCGGTGCGGCCTTCGATAGGTCACGCCGCCTGCTTCGTACTGGCTGAAGGAGCGAGACTCACTGCGGTACGGCTCACTGAACCCGGATGCATATTGGTAGGAGCCGTTGACTATCGGTATCGTGCGCGACGCGCTCCGCGGCCCTGTTAAAGTTTTTGCATGGTCGCGCTCCTACGCAAAATTTTCTTGTGTTCGTTGTTTCTCACGGTCGCATATCACGGTTATGCGAACGCAGTCGTTACGTGCCAGACGATGCAGGTCGAGCCAGGCGCGGATGGCGGTGATTGCCCCGAAATGAAAGGTAAGGCTGCCGCAACCGAAGACGACTGTTGCTGCCGGGGCGAACAGCTTTGTTGTTCAAGCGCGGTCGTTCCCTACGCGCCCATTCCCTCCCTCCCGTTACTGAGCGCGCCATCGATCCCTCCGGACCAATGGCGCCCGTTGCAGTCCCAGTTTTCCAGCTACATCCCTCCAGTTCTTGATCCACCCCCTCGTGCCTGACCCGGGAGGGAATTTCGCCACCTGAGCCGTAACCGGTCTGGTCTGCGTCTCGCTCCAACCGAACACAATTTCGACCGACAACGCTGCAAGTTCACCGCTCCGTATGCGTGGATTCGCCGGCGTTCGCCTGAACGATTTATTTATTGGGGTAGAACATGAAACGAATACCTGCTTCACTCAAGCAGCCGCTTCTGGCCGCACTAATTTTTTCGCTTGCTCTTACGGCTCGGGCCGACATCATCGTCTTCACCGACGAATCCCTGTTCTTGACCGCTTTGTCCGGATCCGTCGTCGACAGCTTTGATGACCTCGTACCAGAGGAACTTGGAACGCCGCTGACGCGGCTGGCCGGCGCCTACCGGTACCAGGTTTCTACCGGCCCCGGCGATGGCGGATTTTTTCCTGTTCTGAATGGCAGCGACGTCTATCTGGCCCCGACCCTTGCCGCTGACGTGGTCACGTTCAGCGGCTTTGGCCCTGGCGTTTTTGGTTTCGGCGGCAGCTTCTTCGCCACCGATGCCTACGGCGGATACATCCCGGACAGGTCGATCGAACTGACAGCAATGAACGGCACCGATATCGCGACTTACACCCTGACTGGATCGTCCCCATCCTCTTTCCTTGGGTTCCTGTCGTCGAGCCGGCTCACGGAGATCGCGATGCGAACCACGAACGAGCAAGGGAACGTCTACTGGGCAACTGCGAACAATGTTGTCGTGGCCGTTCCCGAACCATCTACCTACGCCATGTTCGGCGCCGGTATTGCCGTGCTCGCCGCCAGACGCCGGCGACACGCTTCCCGTACTTGAATCGAAACCCCGTTGTCATTCATACCATTCAAGGAGCAAAACATGAAAACCGCAATCAAGAAGATGAACTCTCGTTCTGTCGTGGCAGTGTCCCGCGCTTGTGCGCGTGGCGCTGTATTGGGCTTGGGCTTGCTTGCCGCCACTGTCGGCGTGGCGCATGCAGACGGTCCGGGACGAGGCAGTACCGCGCAGTTCGAAAAAAATTACCTGGTCTTCATTATCAACCATCATTATTCGGCGCTGCGCATGACCGAACTCGCCGCTGGTACCGATCCAATGCGTGACGCTCAAGTCGTTGCGCCGCAAGAGGGCACATCGCCAACGCCAGGGTTCGGCGCAACGCCACCCAAAGCGAGCGATGACGAAATCAGGTCGATGGCGCGGATGGCAAACCGTGAACAACGTGAGGAAATCGGTCGTGCTCAGCGCTTTCTGCGCGAATGGTATGGGATTCAATATCAGCCCCAACTTACCCCGGATGGGCGCCGAATGATTGCAATGCTCGAGGGGACGGCCGCCGGGGCCCAGTTCAACCAGGTTTTCCTGCGATCCTTCAGTAATCACCACCTGAGTGCACTGGCACCGAGCTTGCACTGCACGGTCAAGAGCGACCTTAGCCACGACGGGCTCCGCCGGTACTGCGAGAACATTGTCATCGTTCAGAAGAACGGTATCAACGATATGCGGGAGATGCTCTGCAAGAACTTTTCTGACTGCGGATTTATCCCGCTGACGGGCGACAAGCGTAAGGACAACGAGTTTTAAGCACAAAGCCAGGCTGGGATCCCGACGAGGGGTGCCGGCCTGCTTGATTCCTGGTTTCCTGTTCGTCATCGTGCGATCGGCGATCGGCGATCGCCCTGTGCGTGAACGTGTCGATACAATATATCGAGTGCCTGCCAAAAACCGGCATCGAGCCTTTTGGGAGCAGCAAAGGTGATAGCTCGACAATACCTTGGTCGAGACAATCAACAAGCTCTGCAAGGCTGAATCGATCCACCGCTGTGCTCCCTGGAACACCCGTGAGTCTGTCGAGCTGGCTAGTCGGAAAGGGTTTCGTGGTCTGACAGGCCGCTGAACCGATTAGATTTTCACCATTGTTTAGTACAACCTAAACTGAGCATCCCTGAAATGGATGCGTTACACATTTTCGCAGTTTAAGGTTGGCATAATTGACAACGACAGTAGACGGCCCTAGACTGCCCGTGACCATGAGACTTCCTCGCACATACAGACTGATTGCCGCAACAGTGGTGCTGTTCAGCATACTGTTCATGCAGCTTGCTGTGTCGGCATATGCATGCCCCGTGCTGAAGCCGGGGCATGACGCTCAGTCGACCTCGTCTGTGCATGTGACGCAAGCCGAAATGGTCGCATGCGAGGACATGGATATGGAACAGCCCAGCCTGTGCCATGCTTCCCACCAGACTGACAAGCAATCGCTCGACAAGCCTGCGACGCCACCCCCAATGCCCTTCGTGGCCGTCGGGTACGGGCTTCCGGTAAGCCTGAACACCTTGACCTTCCAGCCGCCCCGTGGCGCGCCTGTTCCCTCCTTCCTCGCCTACGCGACGGCGCCGCCGATAGCCGTTCGCAACTGCTGCTACCGCATTTGATTTTCCAGTTTGCTTGACTCCTCATCGCTGCACTCCTGTTGCCGGCGGTGTTACTCAATGCATTCTGGAGGTTTCATGTCGTCCCCACGTTTCATTGCGCCGCGCATGGCGCATCGTTCGGCCGCCCGGTCTTTTCGCGTAGTCTTACTTGTTGTATCGATTGTCACGGGCAATGGTGTGTTTGCCGCCGAGACGCCGTTGACCCTGGCCGAAGCCCAGCGGCACGCGGTCGAGCGATCGCGCATGCTGGCAGCCAAAGACTACGCTGCCCAGTCCTCACGGGAAATGTCGGTCGTAGCTGGCCAGCTCCCCGATCCGGTGCTGAAGCTCGGTATCGATAACCTTCCAATCAATGGACAAGACCGCTTCAGCTTGACGCAAGACTTCATGACGATGCGTCGCGTTGGTGTGATGCAAGAGCTGACGCGATCCGACAAACGTCGGCTGCGTGCCGAACGATTTGAGCGCGAAGCAGAAAAATCGATTGCGGAAAAGGCGGCTACGACCGCGGCAATCGAACGCGAGACCGCGCTGGCCTGGCTGGACCGTTTCTACGCCGAAGCCATGTTGACCGCACTTGCAGAACAGATCGATCAGGCGAAGCTGGAAATTCAAGCGGCGGAGTCAGCTTATCGGGGCGGTCGCGGTAGCCAGGCTGACATCTTCAGTTCACGCAGCGCACTGGCGGGGTTGGAAGACAAGGCAAGCGATATCAATCGCCGCATCGGCAACGCCAAAATCGCACTGGCACGGTGGATCGGCGACGCGGCGCAACAGCCGTTGGGCGACAAGCCGGCGGTCGATACCATCCGCCTAGACGAGGCCACACTCGACACCCAGCTTAACCATCACCCGGAACTTGCAGTGCTGGCCAGGCAGGAAGACATTGCAGTCAGTGAAGCGAATCTTGCAAGGGCCAACAAGAAAGCGGACTGGAGCGTCGAGGTCGCAGTACAAAAACGCGGCCCAGGCTATTCGGACATGCTGTCGGTCGGCCTTTCGGTGCCCCTGCAGTGGGACCAGAAAAACCGCCAGGACCGCGAACTGTCTTCGAAGCTGGCCCAGGTCGAACAGGCGAAGGCCGAGCGCGAAGATACCTTGCGTGCCCATGTTGCGGAAGTGCGTGCCATGTTGAACGAGTGGCATACGAACAGGCAGCGACAAACCCGCTATGAGGAAGAACTGACTCCTCTGGCCAACTCACGAACAACAGCCATCGCTGCCGCCTACCGGGGCGGAAAGGCCGCGCTGGCCGACATCCTCGCTGCCCGGCGCAGCGAAATCGACGTACGCCTGCAGGCTTTACAGCTCGCGCAGGAAACCGACCGCCTGTGGGCGCAACTGAATTTTCTCTTTCCCCGAAATGGCGGCTCCGCGCATTAAAACGCCGGGCGGACAAGGATTTTAAATGGATACTAAAAAGCTGACGATTGCCCTGCTCGTGGCAATTGCCGTGGGTGCTGGCGGCTACGGCCTGTACAAGTTCGGCATGCATCGAGGGATGGGTATGGCAAACGCCCCACAAGCGGCCACTACCCAGGGAACAAGTGTGAACCAGGCGCAGGGACGCAAGGTGTTGTACTGGCATGACCCGATGGTTCCAGGCCAGAAATTCGATAAACCGGGCAAGTCGCCCTTCATGGACATGGAACTGGTGCCCGTGTACGCGGACGAGGCTGGCGACGAGGGCAAGATCAGCATCAGTCCTCGAGTCGAACAGAACCTTGGCGTACGTACCGCCGAAGTCACGAAGAACAGGCTCGCCTCCAGCGTGGAAGCCGTCGGCAACGTGGCCTACAACGAGCGTGACGTCGCCGTGGTACAGGCGCGCAGTAACGGCTATGTCGAACGGCTCTTCGTGCGTGCAGCGCTCGACCCGGTAAAAAAGGGACAGCCTCTCGCGGCACTGTATGTGCCCGACTGGGTCGCGGCGCAGGAAGAATACCTGACTGTGCGCCAGATGAGAGGCCCCGGCACGGATGAACTGGTGGAAGGGGCGCGGCAGCGTATGCGTTTGGCGGGCATGACGGATGCGCAGATCCTTAGTGTCGAGTCCAGCGGCAAGGTGCAGGCCCGCTTGACCGTCAGCTCGCCGATCAATGGCGTCGTCGGAGAACTGACTGTCCGTGAAGGGATGACGATCGCATCGGGTGCGCCCATGTTCCGGATCAATGGGCTCGGCACTGTCTGGGTCAACGCCGAGCTGCCCGAAGCTGCGTCGGCGGCGGTACGTCCAGGCGCCCGGGTGGAAGCCCGCACACCTGCGCTGCCTGGCACGCTATTGCAAGGCAAGGTCAGCGCTATCCTGCCCGAAGTCGAAGCTGCAACGCGCACGCTGAAGGCACGTGTCGAACTGGCCAATCCTGGACAGCGACTGGTGCCAGGCATGTTCGCGACCGTGACTTTCACACCAGCGGCTAGCGCGGAGACCTTGACGGTGCCGACGGAAGCAGTGATCCAGACCGGTACGCGCAGTGTCGTCATGCTTGAACAAGGCCAGGGCAAATTCATGCCCGTCGATGTACAGATCGGCCGTGAGAGCAACGGCCAGACCGAAATCCTCAAAGGTCTTGACGTCGGGCAAAAAGTTGTTGTTTCGGGCCAATTCCTGATCGATTCCGAAGCCAGCCTGCGAGGCACCACGAACCGGCTGAGCGGGCCTGCGCCAGCGGGCGACGCCAAGCCAAGCTCTGGGCCGACGACGCATCGTGCCCACGGCAAGGTGGAAAATATCAACAAGGATGAAATCACGTTTTCTCACGATCCGATCCCAAGCATGAAGTGGCCGGCGATGACAATGGGGTTCAAGGTCCCGGCAGGAGGTGTACCGAAAAATCTGGCGGTCGGCGACACGGTGGACTTCGCGTTCCAACAGACCAAGGACGGAGCGTTCCAGATCACCAGCATTTCCCCTGCCGGCCCGTCGATGCAGGGCATGAGCGGAATGGGAGACACCAGGAAATGATCGCCAAACTTATTCGCTGGTCGATCCTCAATCGCTTC
Source organism: Massilia sp. CFBP 13721 (assembly GCF_014842025.1). Classification (GTDB taxonomy): domain Bacteria; phylum Pseudomonadota; class Gammaproteobacteria; order Burkholderiales; family Burkholderiaceae_D; genus Telluria. Next base: position 38,820 of record NZ_JACYUY010000018.1, on the reverse strand, counting down.
CTGGTCCTGCTTGCCACAGTCGGGATCACGGCCTGGGGCATCTACGCGCTGCAGCGTACTCCGCTCGACGCACTCCCCGACTTGTCCGACGTGCAGGTGATCATCCGCACCTCCTATCCGGGCCAGGCGCCGCAAATTGTCGAGAACCAGGTCACCTATCCGCTGACGACGACGATGCTGTCCGTACCTGGCGCGAAAACGGTGCGCGGCTATTCCTTCTTTGGCGACTCCTTCGTCTACATCCTGTTCGAGGATGGGACCGACCCCTACTGGGCGCGTTCGCGCGTGCTGGAATATTTGAATCAGGTGCAGTCGCGCCTGCCGCCACAGGCGAAAACCGCACTCGGTCCGGACGCCAGTGGCGTTGGCTGGGTGTACGAGTACGCCCTGGTCGACCGCAGCGGCAAGATGGACCTGTCGCAGCTGCGCGCGTTCCAGGACTGGTTCCTCAAGTACGAGCTCAAGACGGTGCCGAATGTGTCGGAAGTCGCAAGCCTGGGCGGCATGGTTCGTCAATACCAGATCGTTCTCGATCCCGACAAGCTGCGGGCCTACAACATCTCGCATAACGTCATCATTGATGCCGTGCAAAAGGCCAACCAGGAGGCCGGCGGCTCGGTGCTCGAGCTGGGCGAAGCCGAATACATGGTGCGTGCGAGCGGTTACCTGCAATCGCTGGATGACTTCCGCAAGATTCCACTGACAACCTCGGCGGCGGGTGTTTCCGTCCGGCTGGGTGACGTCGCGCGCATCCAACTGGGGCCGGAAATGCGGCGCGGCATTTCCGAACTGAACGGGGAGGGCGAAGTGGCCGGCGGCGTCATCGTCATGCGCTCCGGGAAAAATGCGCTGGAAACCATCGATGCGGTGAAAGCCAAACTGGCGGACCTCAAGCCGAGCTTGCCGCCCGGCGTGGAGATCGTGCCGACCTATGACCGCTCGCACCTGATCCAGCGGGCTGTCGACAACCTGCGAGACAAACTGGTCGAAGAATTCATCGTCGTCGGGCTGGTCTGCGCGATCTTCCTGTTCCATCTGCGCTCCGCGCTGGTCGCAATTGTGACACTGCCGATCGGTATCCTGATCGCCTTTATCGTCATGCATTACCAGGGCGTGAACGCCAACATCATGTCGCTCGGCGGTATCGCGATCGCGGTAGGCGCGATGGTCGACGCCGCCGTGGTCATGATCGAGAACGCACACAAGCATATCGAGGCGTGGAATCACAGTCATCCCGGAGCAAAACTTGAGGGAGAAGCCCGCTGGCGGGTCATCGGAGACGCAGCCGCCGAAGTTGGCCCGGCACTGTTCTTTTCGCTGCTGATCATCGTGCTGTCGTTCATTCCGGTGTTCACGCTGGAGGCGCAGGAAGGACGGCTGTTCTCCCCACTTGCCTTCACGAAGACCTATTCCATGGCAGCGGCCGCGGGCCTCGCCGTGACCTTGATCCCGGTCCTGATGGGCTACCTCATCCGTGGACGGATTCCTGATGAACAGAAGAACCCGCTGAATCGCTTCCTGATCGCTGTCTACCGGCCCTTGCTCGATGGCGTGCTGCGCTTTCCAAAGGCGACCCTGGTCGCTGCCGCCGTGATCGCCGTCATCACCGTCTGGCCGATGACGCGGCTCGGTGGCGAATTCATGCCGCCTCTCGACGAAGGCGACCTCCTGTACATGCCGTCGGCGCTGCCAGGGCTTTCGGTGGGCAAGGTGTCGCAGCTGTTGCAGCAGACGGACCGCCTGATCAAGACGGTACCGGAAGTGCAAAGCGTCTTCGGCAAGGCTGGGCGGGCCGAGACGGCCACCGATCCTGCACCACTCGAGATGTTCGAGACCACGATCCAGTTCAAGCCTCGGGATCAATGGCGGCCGGGAATGACCACGGATAAGCTGGTCGAGGAACTGGACCGCGTGGTGAAAGTGCCAGGGCTTTCCAACATCTGGGTGCCGCCGATCCGAAACCGCATCGACATGCTGGCCACCGGCATCAAGAGTCCGGTCGGTGTCAAGGTGGCCGGTACAAGCCTGCAGGAGATCGACCGCGTTGCCGCGGAAATTGAACGGATCGTCAAGACGGTCCCAGGCGTGTCTTCGGCACTTGCCGAACGCCTCAACGGCGGACGTTATATCGACGTCAATATCAACCGTGACCAGGCAGCCCGCTACGGCTTGAATATCGCCGATGTGCAGAGTGTCGTATCCGCGGCGATTGGAGGCGACAACATCGGCGAGACTGTCGAAGGCCTGCAGCGCTTCCCGATCAATGTCCGCTATCCGCGCGAAATCCGGGATTCGGTCGAAAACCTCCGCCAGTTACCGGTCCTGACGCCGCGCGGCGCTCAGATTCGCCTGGGAGATGTAGCGGCGATCCGCATCAATGACGGCCCACCCATGCTCAGAAGCGAAAATGCACGGCTATCCGGCTGGGTGTACGTCGACATCCGGGGGCGCGACATGAACTCGGTGGTGCGGGACATGCAGCAGGCTGTCGCCAAGGAGGTCAAGCTGCAGCCTGGCTACTCGATTTCCTGGTCGGGTCAGTTCGAATACCTGGAACGCGCCAGCGCGAAGCTCAAGGTTGTCGTACCAGCGACGCTACTGGTGATCTTCGTCCTCCTGTACCTGACATTCAAGCGCTTTGACGAAGCCGTCCTGATCATGGCCACCTTGCCGTTCGCACTGGCCGGCGGGATCTGGCTGCTCTGGATCCTCGGGCATCACCTTTCGGTCGCCAGCGCGGTCGGCTTCATTGCGCTTGCCGGCGTGGCGGCCGAGTTCGGGGTGATTATGCTGCTCTACCTGAAGCATGCCTGGGAAGCCCGCCTGGCTGCCGGGAGGTCATCCGAAGCTGATTTGCTGGATGCCATTCGGGAAGGGGCGGTACAGCGCGTGAGGCCGAAGGCCATGACTGTGGCGGTGATCATCGCAGGCTTGGTACCCATCATGATCGCGTCTGGTACCGGCTCGGAGATCATGCAACGTATCGCCGCGCCGATGGTTGGCGGCATGTTGTCGGCGCCATTGCTGTCGATGTTTGTGGTTCCGGCTGTCTACCAGTTGATGCGCCGTCGCGAATTAAGAAAAGAAAACGCCGCGGAACCCGCGCACCAGGAGGCCCGTTATGAAACCACATGAGGTACCACTGCACGGTGGTTCAAGGGCAGCTCTATCGGCAGTGCCGGAGCGCAGGAGATCAACGCTCTGTCGCAGCCAGGTTGTGCCGAGTTCAATTTTCGCAGTCGTTCAAGGAGTCAATCATGAAGAAATTTCTTGTCACCGTAGTCAGCGCGATGTCATTCGCTGCCACTCTGCCGGCGTTCGCTGGTCCCGATTGGCAAATCATCGAGCACGGACGCAAAGTCAAGGCAGAGCGCATGCGGCAGGAACAAGCTCGGCGCGCCCAGGAAAACCCGAAACAGTCGGGTAGCAAAACCGGCAAGGAACAAATGATGAAGGAGTGCATAGAAATGATGAACAAGTCAAAAGAGCAGCCTGAGCATTAACGAACTCGTCACCTAATCTTGTCGCAACAACGTGTCGCTCCATCGGGAACGCACGACTTTATTTATTAATGTAAGGAGAAATCTCATGAAACGCATTGCCCAACTGACCTTTATTTCTGCCCTGTCTATCTCAGGGGCCACGTTCGCCCAGTCGGGCGATATGAAGGGTATGGAGATGAAAAATGGTTGCATGGACATGAACGATATGAAAGGCATGGACATGAAGGATATGAAAAACATGAACATGCAGGAATGTAAGAACATGATGAAGGAACACACTGCCGACAGCAAAGCTCAGGGCGCGCACAAGCAAGGCACTGTGCACAAGACATCAGCCGTGGTTAAGGCGGTGGATCCGGCTAACGGCAAGGTGACACTTGATCATGACCAGGTAAAGACCCTAAATTGGCCTGCAATGACAATGACTTTCGGCGTCAAGGAGAAGTCCTTGCTCGACAAGCTTGCAGTCGGCAAGAAAGTGGACGTTGAATTCACCCAGCAAGGATCGAACTACGTCGTTTCAGCCGTCAAATAAAGAGGCATACGGGTTTTCAGCACGTGCACTATTCGTCAGCGCAGTGACAAACCGGGTTGCGACGCCTGCGGGCCTGCAGGCGTGCCGGCGTCGCTGTGCTGATGCTGAATGGGCTGTGGCGATTCACTGTCTTAACTGCAATGCTGCCCTCAAAAGACGGGTGCAAGAAAAACCGAGAGGCGCATTCACGGCAGCCATCGCACGTTGCGCGTTAGCCTGCAGGTGTGTTCCTGGTACCAAGAGGACTATTTGCGGGCTTTTACCAGATTAAACCCAAAGCCGAGTCCAGCTGCCAGCAGCAACACCAGCTGTGCCCCATAGGTCTGCATCGTCGGATAAAGCCCGATGACGGGCATGCGCGGTCCGGTCGTCGGAGTGGCCGTCAGCCACCCGGCTTCCTGCAGCCCGGCGATTCCTTTTCCGACCAGGACGACTGCCAGGGCGGCCACCAATACCGAACTGAACGAGAAGAACTTACCGATTGGCATGCGGGCACTGGTGCGCAGGAAGACGGCAGCGATTACCGCCAGCAGGACAAGGCCCGTAGCGAAGCCGCCTAGCAGTGCGGGGCCGTTACCGTCGGCCGCAAGTGCGGAATAGAACAGGACGGTTTCGAAGACTTCCCGGTAGACGGAAATGAAGGCAAGGGCGAACAAGGCCCACGCCGAGCGTTTCTCCATCGCTGCCGTGAGGTGCTGCTTCAGGTAAGCCTGCCACTGTCCAGCCTGGCCCTTCTGGTGCATCCAGAGGCCGACCGACAGCAGCACCGCCGCTGCGAAAAGCGAGGACAGGCCTTCGGTGACTTCGCGGCTCGCGCCGCTGATGCTGACGACGTAGGTGGCGACCAGCCACGTCAGTACGCCAGCTGCCAGTGCGGAGGTCCAGCCGGCATGCACATAACGCAGCGCCTGGGGCCGCTCGGCCTTGCGCAGGAAGGCAACCATCGCGATCACGATCAACAGGGCTTCAACGCCTTCGCGCAGGAGGATGGTCAAGGCGCCCACGAATGCCGTCGTGGCGTCGGTCCGGTCTGGGCCAGTGACAGACTCGACACGTACGAAGTATTCGTCGAGCTGCCCGGCGTACCCGGATGCCCGTTCGACGTCGCCCTTTGCAACCGCGCCCCGGTATAGTTGCATCGTCCGTTCCACATCGACGAGCAATTGGCGGTTGGTCGCGTCGAGGGTCGCTTCGAGCGGTTCAAAGCCGTCCAGGTACGCCGACAAGGCGAGCTTCGTGGCATTAACGCCCTGGCCGTTCTTTAATGCATTCAAGCTGTCCTGCAGCAGCTTGCGCGCCAGGGCGATGCCCGTGCGTTCCTGCTGCTCCCTGATGATTTCCGGGTGGGCGCGCGCATATGCCATGGCCGCGCGTGCGGTCGCCGGCGGCAATCGTTTTGCCAGTTCTTCTTCAGTTGTCGTCACAAGCGCGCTAATGTCCGGCAGTGCCGAATACAGGGCTTTATCCCGTTCAAACGCAGTCTCACCGGCTTTGATATCCGGTTCCGCGAAGGACAGTCGTCCGACATGAAACGCCAGCGACCAGCGGTCGTGCTCGGACAGGTTGGTAAAGGCGGGCATCGACGTTCCGTGAACGCCTTGGCTGATCACCTGATACAGGGCCATGAGTGAACGGGAACGGGCCCGTTCCTGATCGGTGAACGCGATTGGCTTGGGTTCGAGCCGGCTTGCAATCGGGCCATCACCCGCGCCGCCAACCCCGTGGCATGCAGCGCATTGCGCCTGGTAGAGGGTGGCGCCACGGGACAAGTCTGGCATGCTGCGCGGCGCAACAGGGAACGGGTACGCCTGAAGAAGTAGCCGTTTCGCGTCACGCGCGAGTTCGCCGACACGTTGCGGTGTGTCCTTTTTTTCGACCGCCTGCTTCAGGCGTGTGGCGGCCGTGCTCAACTCCGCCTGCAAAGGATGCGCCGGCAGTGCCGACACCTGGCTTTGCGCGCGCACGGTAAACTCCTTCATTTCTCCGTACTCGACCGCGCTGACGACCGATCCGTGCTGGACCGCGCCCGGGTAGTCAACCGCGACATAATCGAGCAACTGCCAAAGCTGCCGGGCTTCAGTTTCCGAAGACTTGGTATCTGCGTGCGCAGCGCCGATCGCGCAGCCAAAGAACAATGCGAGGGAAGCGAACCAACGCCAGACAGAGGAATTCATATGGAGACACTTGTGTTCGTATTGGGTGAGCCTGGCATTTAACACCCTGTAGCTGCTTCAGGGTCAAGTCTTTCCGCTATATTTTTTGGGCTGATGCTCATCGCTCAGGGCGAAGTCAGCCGATCGACGGGGCAGGTGGAAGAGGTGCGCATGGGTCAGCGCCGAGCGCCTGCAGGATTTTGCAGGTGCTCGTGCTGTCGGTGGCGAGGCACTGGCTCCTGAGTTCCCGGAGCTGTGCTTCCAATGCCGACAATGCGGAAATACGTTCGACTACATGCCCGATGTGTTTATCGAGCAAGGCATTAACGCCGATGCAGTTCCGTTCCGGATGGGCGCGAAAATCCAGCAGCATCCGGATCTCATCGAGCGTCATGTCCAAGGCACGGCAGTGCCGAATGAACAGCAGAAGTTCAGCGTGACTCTCGGTATAGGCGCGATAGTTGTTTGGCAAGCGTTCTGGCGGAGGAAGCAAGCCGCTATGCTCGTAATAGCGGATCGTTTCGACCGGGCAGGCTGAGCGCTTGGCAAGTTCGCCAATTTTCATGTAGCGGTTCCGATATGTTAATTTAGTGCTTGACCCTGTATCTACTTCAGGGTGTTCAATACGTGACTATACACAGTTTCCCAAGGAGTCGACATGTCGGAATGCCAGACCAAATCGTGTTGCGCGCAAACGGAGCCAGCCGCATTGGTAAATGACTTGTCTTCAGCCCATACCCGCTCGCTGGTCATTCGCATCGACCAAATGGATTGTCCGACCGAAGAGGGGCTACTGCGCCAGGCACTGGGGCGTCTGCCCGGGGTCGGAGAACTTTCATTCAATCTTGTACAGCGCAGGCTGCAGGTCGCGCACAGTCTCGCCGACCCCGAGTCCATTCTGGCAGCGGTACGTGCGGTTGGCATGGATCCCGTGGTCGAAAGCGCTTCTGACACCGGCGCGGCGCTTCCCGGCACCGTGTTCCGGATCGAGAACATGGATTGTCCTACGGAAGAATCTCTCATCCGCGGGAAGCTGTCGACCATGCCCCAAGTCGAACAGCTCGAATTCAATCTTGTCCAGCGCCGCCTGAGCGTCAGGCACACCGGGCCGGTGGCGGGCATCCAGGACGCGCTTGCCTCGATCGGCATGCAAGCCGTTGTCATCACTGCCGGGCAGGAAAGCGCCACGACGGCAGCTCCCGCTTCCCGGAAGCGACAGCAGGCGATGCTCGCGTTTGGACTGGCTGCGGCGGTAGGTGCAGAGATCGTCGCGTGGACGACAGGCGATGAGAACTGGTGGCCAGTCATCCTGCTGTCGGTACTTGCACTCGCGATGACGGGCCTGGGCGTCTACAAAAAAGGCTGGATCGCGCTCAAGAACCGCAACCTCAACATCAATGCCCTGATGTCGATCGCGGTCACCGGCTCCGTGCTGATCGGTCAGTGGCCCGAGGCGGCAATGGTCATGGTCCTGTTCGCGGTAGCCGAGGTGATCGAGGCGCGTTCGCTCGACCGGGCGAGAAACGCGATCCAGGGCCTTGTGGGTTTGACGCCGGACAGGCTCAGCATTCGCCAGGAGGACGGCAGCTGGGCCGAACAGGAAGCGGCCGGCGTCCAAATCGGTGCACTGGCACGCGTCGCACCGGGCGAAAGAATTGCCCTTGACGGAGAAGTTACGTCCGGCCAGTCCTCGATCAACCAGGCACCGATCACGGGCGAGAGCATGCCGGTACCCAAAATCGTCGGGGACAAGGTATTCGCCGGCACGATCAACGAGACCGGATCCTTTGAATACCGTGTCACCGCCGGGCACAGCAACTCGACGCTGTCGCGCATCATCCGGGCGGTCGAGGAGGCGCAGGGTAGTCGCGCGCCTACCCAACGCTTCGTCGACCGCTTTTCGAGCATCTATACGCCGGCCGTGTTCGCCATTGCACTGGCCGTGGCCTTTGTTCCGCCACTGTTAATAGGCGCCGAATGGATGCCGTGGATTTACAAGGCGCTCGTACTACTGGTGATCGCCTGCCCCTGTGCGCTGGTAATCTCCACCCCGGTCACGGTCGTCAGCGGCCTGGCCGCCGCGGCGCGAGCCGGCATCCTCATCAAAGGTGGCGTTTACCTGGAGCAGGGCGGCAAATTGCGCTCCCTCGCGCTGGACAAAACTGGCACGATCACCCAGGGCAAGCCAGTAGTGACCGACGTCCTGCCCCTGCAAGGCGATGCGCAAGTCAACCTGCAGCTCGCGGCAGCGCTTGCGGACCGCTCAGACCATCCGGTATCGACCGCGGTCAGCCGCCATTGGCAAGCTTCAGACCTCAAGCTCGCGCTCGCGTCGGTAAACGAATTCGAGGCGCTGGCTGGACGAGGCACCAAAGGGCAGATCGGCGGCAAATGGTACTACCTGGGTAATCACCGACTAGTGGAAGAGCTCGGCATTTGCAGCGCGGAGACGGAAGCAGTCCTGTCCAGGCTGGAGGGTGAAGGCAAGACGGCGGTTGTCCTGTGCGACGCCACGGCCCCGCTGCTTGTCATCGGCGTGGCCGATACGATCCGTGAAACCAGCCGCGAAGCGATCGCCCAGCTGCATCAGCTGGGAATTCGAACCATCATGCTGACCGGCGACAATGCGGTGACAGCCGCGGCGATCGCACGGCAGGTCGGCATCGACGACGCGCGCGGCAACCTCCTACCCGAGGATAAGCTCGCCGCCATTAATGACGAAATTGCCCGATTCGGCACCGTCGGCATGGTAGGCGACGGCATCAACGATGCGCCGGCGCTCGTGAAGGCCGATATTGGATTTGCGATGGGTGCGGCGGGTACCGATACCGCCATTGAAACCGCTGACGTCGCGCTCATGGATGACGACCTGCGCAAGGTTGCGCAGTTCATCCGCTTGAGCAGAAAGACGGCAGCCATCCTTAAGCAAAATATTCTCGCCGCCCTGCTGATCAAGGCAGTGTTCCTGGTCCTGGCCATCACCGGCTCGGCCACCTTATGGATGGCCGTGTTCGCAGACATGGGAGCGAGCCTGCTCGTGGTCTTCAACGGGCTGCGGCTGCTTAAGGCGGGAGACGCCCGCAACCGGGGCTAGCATTCCTGGGCAGGTCTGGAGCGCGTCCACAGCGCGCTTTCAATCTGCCCAAGCTTTTGCCTCTTAGCCGCAGCAAGGACGCTCAAGCTGAATGGGAGGGCATTTCACCGTGCCATATGAGCAAAAGACACAACAGTCGCCAGGCTTCGGCCGCAACACGGCGGCGCAAGTTTCGCATTTATAGAAAAACTGGCATGCGTCAGTGGGCATGGTTTCTTGCTTGCTTCCTTCGCAGTGCGGGCAAGTCAGGACCGATTCAAGTATTGCGCCAGTCATCGCGTCACTTCCTGACAGTCGACGGAAAGCCTGCATCCGTCGTTGCTTTGGTCAACATCGAGGCATTGGCTTTGTCGGTATCCATGTGCACGGTGGCCGTCTTCTGCTCTAAATCGACTTTCACGTCACTCACCCCGGCAACTTGCTCGAGCGCCTTCTTGACGGTGATCGGGCACGTGGCACAGGTCATGTTCTGCACGTTTAACGTGAGCTTTTCTGGCGTGCCGGCCAAGGCCGACCCAGCCAGCAGGAGAGCAGCAATCAATATGGAACCACGCATCAGGTAATCCTTTCAATAAAAGATTGGGGCGTAAAGGGGCATTGTCAGCAATAGCATTACAGGAACAGCGACGAGCCAGAACATGATGCGCTGATTCCTGACGACACGGCCGGTGGCACAGGCTTCATCAGGGGCGCAAGCGCGTCGACGCAGGTACAAATTGTAGAAAGCAGCGCCCAGAAACAGCACTGTCAGCGCGGTGAAATAAGGGCTATAAGGTTCGAAGGCGATCAAGCGAGACGCCCAGCCGCCGCCGACACCCAGCAACAGGAGGAGGAGCGGACCGGCGCAACATGCCGAGGCGCCAAGCGCCGCCAACACTCCTGCGACGAGCGATCCCTTTGTTCCAAATGCCATGCCTGCTCCAATTCTGTTGTGCGAAACAGGATAAACTCCGTACACAACTACGGAGTCAAGTGCATGCCTGAGAAAATGACGATCAGTCGCCTGGCCGGTGCCGCGGGCGTGAATGTGGAGACGGTCCGGTTCTATCAGCGAAGTGGCTTGATTGAGGAGCCGGCGCGGCCGTGTAGTGGCTACCGTACCTATGGGGCAGAGGACGTACGCCGGATTCGATTCATCAAGCGGGCACAGCTTCTTGGCTTTACGCTCGATGAAGTTGCGAACTTGCTCAAGCTGGAGGGGGCACAGACCTGTGTCGAAACGCGCGGCCTGGCGGTCAAAAAGCTTGCCATGGTAGAGGAAAAATTGAGCGATCTACTTGCGATGAAAACAGCGCTCGCTTCAATGGTGGCTCGCTGCGACAGCGAGCATTCCCGCGCACGCTGTCCGATAATCCAGGCACTGATCGATGACGCATCTGTCCTGCATTTTCAGCAATGATCGGACACTGGCACGCCCTTTATTCCATCGTTGAATCGATGTAGCGCGGTTTGCTATTTGGGCGGCGAGTAGTTTTCTAGTACGTGAGCTCGTTCGACCAGTTCAATCAGGATATGGATGAACTTGATATGCAGTGCCTGCACCGGGTTCGCATACCGTCCTGCGCTCATAGGTAAAACTCTCCGAGACCGGTTTGCTGCTCCGAGACTCTGTGATCCCACAGTTTCTTCTCGCGCTTGCACGTCACGCGCGCCAGGCCAAGGCGCTTGCCCGCGGCGAGCGCGGTGCTGCGCAACTCGGCAAAGCAATGTCGATGCTCACTACCGAGGTGCCACGACGATTTCGGCGCCCTGCACTTGCTGCATTGTCATCTCGACCAGGCCCGGGGCTTAGTCGGCATTCCTTCCACTTTGCCCGGTGTCTTGACGGCCGTTTCCTCAGCATCTTCCGACTCTCCCAGTGCGGCAGGAGCGTCCTTCTTCCGGAAGACGAAGGCGAGCCCAAGGACAACCGATGGGAGCAGTGCCTGGTACCTGCGTACCATAACGGTCGACCGGGTTGTCGCTTTTCAATTCCGCCTCGGTGCGTTGGCATACGGACGATATCCAGTATCGGCATTATTCTGGAATTTCCCAGGAACGAGAGGTCATATGGAACAATCGGAACGAGTGCGGCTTGAATTGCCGTTGATCCTGCCCGAAGTGGATGATGCGCACGATCCTTGCATCGACCGGCTCGTCGGCCTGCTGACAGGCCGTCCGGGAGTGGAACGTGTTCATATAAAGAAACAAGAGGGATCGCCGCCCCTGCTGTGCCTGCACTATGACCCGTCCCTCATCACAGTGGCGCGGCTCCGTGAACTAGTCAGTGCTGTCGGTGCGCAGCTTACCGAAAAGTTCGCCCACTACGTCGGCTGCGCGCCTGCGCCGCTCCACTCGCGCAGCGCGCGGCTCTTTTCGCAGCGTTTGCGGCAGGTCCCAGGCGTGCTGGAGGCCGAGGTATCTGCCTCTGGCAGGATTCGTATCGAATACGAGCGCGCCACCGTGGCGCGAACGCGGCTGGAAGAGCTGGTCGGCGCCCTTGGTACGGAACTGACCGACACGGGCGCGGAAATGGAACGCGCTCACGATCACGGCCGCGGATCCAAAAGCGGGGTCGAGCATATAGGCGATCGAGAGCACGATCACGGTCACGCCGGTCACGACCACGCGCATGGGCAAAAGGGTGCGCATGCGGGGCACAAACATGCGCACGATGACAAGGGCGGTCACGCAGGACACACGCATGCGCATGGCGGCGTGTTCGGCGAACATACCGAACTCATTTTTGCCCTCATCGCCGGCGTCTGCGTGCTGGCTGGCTGGCTGCTCGATCGCGCCGATGCCGGTCCCGACTGGCTGCCGCAGGCTTTGTATGTTAACGCCTACTTCTTTGGAGGCTACTTTACCGTCAAGGAAGCGCTCGAGAACCTGCTCGCGCGTCGCTTCGAAATCGATACGCTGATGCTGGTCGCCGCCGCCGGCGCGGCCGCATTGGGAAACTGGGCGGAAGGCGGATTATTACTATTCCTTTTCAGCCTCGGTCACTCGCTGGAACATTTTGCGATGGGGCGCGCGCGGCAAGCAATTGAGGCTCTTGCCAAGCTGGCTCCGGAAACGGCAGTGCGCAAGCGTGGCGAGGAGCTGGAAGAGGTTCCCGTGGCTTCTCTCGCACCAGGCGACGTCGTGCTGGTAAAGCCGAATGAACGCTTGCCCGCCGACGGCGTCGTCGTCAAAGGTACATCCAGCGTCAACCAGGCGCCGGTGACCGGCGAGAGTATCCCGGTCGACAAGTCGCCGGTCCAGGATGGGGCTAGCGCGATTACCGCGTTCGACCGAGTCGATGCAGCCAACCGCGTATTCGCCGGCACCATCAACGGCGCCGGCGCGATGGAAGTCATGGTTGCGCGCCTGGCGTCGCAGTCGACCATGGCCCGCGTCGTGCAGATGGTGGCGGAAGCCGAGGCACAGCGTTCGCCCACCCAGCAATTCACCGACAAGTTCGAACGGGTGTTCGTCCCGGTCATCCTTGCGCTCGTGGGATTGCTAATGCTCGCCTTCCTGGTGATCGACGAGCCGTTTTCGGCCAGCTTCTACCGCGCGATGGCGGTGCTGGTAGCCGCGAGCCCGTGTGCACTGGCGATCTCGGTGCCGAGTGCCGTGCTGTCGGGCGTGGCACGGGCTGGGCGCAGCGGCGTGCTGGTAAAAGGGGGCGGCCCGCTGGAAAACCTCGGCAGCCTCAATTCGATTGCCTTCGACAAGACCGGCACCTTGACCGAAGGGCGGCCGAAGCTGACGGACGTGATCGCGGCGAGTGGTGCAAACGAGGACGAATTGCTGGCCTTGGTCGTGGCGGTCGAGTCGCATAGCGACCACCCGCTGGCATCGGCGCTCGTCAAGGGCGGGCGTGACCGGCTCAAATCCGTCACTGTTGCGGTCCGTGCCGACGATGTGCGTGGCCTCACCGCCCGCGGTGTCCAGGCAACGGTCGATGGCGAGACTGTCTATATTGCCAAGCCCGTACTGTTCAGCGAGCTGGACGGCATGCTGCTGCCACCCGAATTAGCCGCTGCCAACGAGAAGCTGGTGCAGTCGGGGCGCACCACGATGATCGTCAGGAAGGGCTCGCGCTTCCTGGGGGTCATCGGCGTCATGGACACGCCGCGTGCGGCGGCGCCCGGCGTGATGGCGCAATTGCGGGAGCTTGGCATCGAACGCCTGGTGATGATCTCGGGCTGACAATCAGCAGGTGGCGGATGCCGTCGCGCGCACGGTGGGCCTGACCGAAGCCAAGGGCGACCTGATGCCAGAACAGAAAGTCGAGGCAATCAAGGCTTTGCGCGAACGCCACGGCAAGGTCGCCATGGTCGGCGACGGCGTCAACGATGCGCCCGCGATGGCGAACGCGACCGTCGGCATTGCGATGGGCGCGGCCGGCTCGGACGTCGCACTCGAGGCCGCCGATGTTGCATTGATGAGCGACGATCTCAGCCAACTGCCGTTCGCGGTCGGCCTGTCGCGTCGCACCAGGCGCGTGATCAAGCAGAATTTGTGGGTAAGCCTGGGCGTGGTCGCCGTCCTGATTCCGGCGACGATCTTCGGCCTGAATATCGGCACTGCCGTCCTGTTCCATGAAGGCTCTACTATTCTGGTGGTGATTAATGCCTTACGCCTGCTCGCCTACCCGGACGTGGTGAGTCAAACCGTCGACACAACCGTAGCGGCAGGTTTGGACGAGAGCCCAGTTCAATCCAAGGATCTCCGTCACACCGGCTCGAAGGAGGCATCATTGTGACAGCCACCTTGTCGAAAGTGATGATGTATGCGGCGCTCCCTGCCGTCGCCACCCTGGCCGGCGCTATGCTCGCGCTCATCAAGCAACCTGGCGCCGGCTTGCGCAGCGCGGTTCAACATTTTGCCGCGGGTACGGTCTTCAGCGTCCTGGCTGTCGAGTTGTTGCCGGACCTGATGCATCGGCGCCTGCCTTGGCCCACCTTAATCGGATTCTCGCTCGGCGTCGCCTTCATGCTTGGATTGAAATGGTGGAGCGAGAGAGGCGGAGACGCCGAGGAAGGTCGCGATCCGCGCGCGCTGCTCACCGCGATGGGCGTCGACGTTGTCCTCGACGGCGCATTGATCGGGCTATCGTTCGCGGCGGGAGAGAAGCAAGGCCTGCTGCTAACGATTGGCTTGGTACTAGAACTGTTTTTTCTTGGCGCCTCATGCGCGACTTCATTGCGTACGGTCGGCCAGACATCGATCAGGATCGGCGTTACTGCCGGGATCCTCGGTATCGGGCTGCTGGCAGGGGCCGGGGCCGGCGCCGTCATACTCAACAGCGTGACCCCGGTGTTTATCGACGCTTTACTGGCGTTCGGCGTGGCCGCATTGCTTTATTTGGTCACCGAGGAGTTATTGGTGGAAGCTCACGAAGGCAAGGAAACACCGGGCCAGACGGCAATGTTCTTCCTCGGGTTCATCCTGCTCTTTATGATCGATATGTTTATATGAGCTAAAGGCGAGAGCCAAATAAAGCAATTGTCCTGCCGCGCGGTGCCTTTGAATCGCCGGCGTGAGCATCTGTGAAGTGTTGTCGCATCAAGGAAAAAAAACGATGATCAAAATTGCTGAGCGTTTGAAGATTGGAAACGATGCTCCGTTAGTGGTGTTCGGGGGAATTAATGTACTCGAATCGTTGGACCTAGCGCTCCGTACCTGCGAAGAATTCGTCCGGGTGACTGACAAGTTGGGTATTCCCTACGTGTTCAAGGCCAGCTTCGACAAAGCGAACCGATCATCGATACATTCGTTCCGCGGCCCTGGACTTGAGGCCGGTATGCGTATGTTGGAGAAAGTCAAAACGACCTTTGGGGTCCCGCTTCTCACGGATATTCACGAACCGGCGCAGGCTGCCGTCGTCGCAGAAACCGTCGACGTGCTGCAGTTGCCTGCGTTTCTAGCGAGGCAGACCGACATCGTTATTGCGCTGGCAAAAACGGGGCGGGTTATCAATATCAAGAAGCCTCAGTTTCTCAGTCCAACCCAGACGGCCCATATTGTCGAAAAATTCAAGGAAGCCGGCAACGATCAGGTCATGTTGTGCGACCGCGGCACCTGCTTCGGATACGACAACCTCGTCGTCGACATGCTCGGTTTCGGTGTCATGAAGAAGGCCTGCCCCGGCATACCACTTGTTTTCGACGTAACCCATGCACTGCAGCAGCGTGACCCGATGAGTTCGACCTCTGGAGGGAGGCGTGGGCAAATCGTGGAGTTAGCCCGTGCTGGTGTCGCCGTGGGCCTCGGCGGAATTTTCCTGGAAGCCCACCCCGATCCGGATTCCGCAAAATGCGATGGGCCCAGCGCCTTGCCCCTCGACGTCCTCGAAGCATTTCTTTCGCAACTGAAGGCAATGGACGACCTAATAAAGTCCTTGCAACCAATTGAAATCGCGTAGATCGATAGTGATACTTTCATCCCATTCGGATTTTGGAGAATTTGATGGCAACAAAAAAACGTGCGCAAGTCCCCGCTCCGTCGCCAGACGATCCCAAGCGTCCTGAGAGCGAAACCGACGTCGAGACGACGCGCGGCATGAACGTCGATGCCGATGTCGAGCGCGTCGATAGCGATGCATCTCCCGTGATCGACAGCGTCGAAGATTCCGAGGGCTCGGCAAACCGCGTCGATATCGAAAGCGGGGGCGAAACGGATGCGGGCGATGTCGAGCGGGGACCGGCGTGATCGGAAGGGTTTGCAATTCCATGCCGAATCAACCGGGCCACCATACTGCGGGACAAAGGGCGGTTTCGTCAGCGCATCCCGCGACTGCACCAGTACCGGGGGGCGCGGCTTCGCGCGCAAGCCAGCCCGTGGTCCAGTCCACGCCTCCCCATGCATGAAGATCAGTGCCGTCACCTTTCGCCGATTGGGAAGGAGAGATCCGCGGCCGTTTGGCTGCGATGCAGTGCACGCGCAGTCATCGCTCCGGGATAAAATCGAGCAAATTGATTTTTGGCGTGCAAGATGATTCGCCTGTATTTGCTCTATTTCTTGACGTTCCTCGCAGAGATGGTCGGAGGGGTCATACCCATTTTCTGGCTGCATCATCGGGTTACGGCAATCTTTCTCCTTCCAGCGGCCGTCGCCGGATCGATATTCTTTTACCTGCTCCACCGGCATGCGGCACCCCGCCAAAAGGTATATACCGTTTACGCCGCTCTCTATCTGGCGGCAGTCATGTTGTACTTTCTCTTGGGCGAACAAGTCTCACATCCCCGGATATTCACCAGTCGCCATATCTAGGATATGCGGTTGCGACGCTGGTTCCCATCCTGCCATATACGCTTGCATCCACCCGGTTCCGATCCGCGTTTTAGGTAGCAGACCGCTCCGGCTAAATGTAACGGTGACGGCTTTGCTTTCGTGAACACAATCGAGCACAAAACGACGATGACAACTTGAGCCGCAAGAAACGAAAACCGCTTTTACCTTCTTTAGGCGATGAGGCAACTTGCAATTCCGCGCGTAATTATTAGGTGTAGGTCTAACCTTGTGAACGCGTGAGAATCACTCTGTTTTTGAACCCGCTAAGGAGGACCATATGCAAACTACGACGAGTCACGAGAACAACCTGCAGGCCTGTATCGAGGCATGTGAAGAAGCCATCCATGCCGCCCAAGCATGTGCTGCGGCCGACATTCGCGAGGGTGGGGGGGCCAATTGTGCATTGATCAATCTCGATTGCGCCGATATTTGCAGCGCAACCATGAATGCGTTGGCTCGCGGATCGGAGCATCACGGCGACTTCTGTACGCTCTGTGCGCATATTTGCAGGGCCTGCGCAGCGGCATGTGCACCGCATGCTGACAAGCATGCACATTGCGCCGCATGTAAAGCAGCGTGCGAAGCCTGTGCAGCTGCATGCGACAAACATGCCCGTGAGCGTGATATGTAAGAAGCCAGGCGCTATGCACTTTGAGCCGGTGCATACACGGAAACCCGGACCAACCCGGTCGATGCCTATCGGAAGAAACCGATCGTGGTCGCCCGGGTTCCCAGGCACGGAAACGATGGTCTGGGACATGCGCCCACAACCCCTGGCTCACGCTGCGACATTGGTTCCGGCTTACCCCTTTGGCGGATAGTTCGCCGGTTGCAGACTACGTTCCACTAGCTCGATCAAAATATGGATGACCTTGATATGCAGTTCCTGAACCCGGTCAGCATATCGTCCTGCGCTCGTGCAGATGGTTACGTCGACAAATTGCTCGAGCTGCGATCCCGGCCGTCCAGTCAATCCAACGACCTTCATTCCTTTTGCGCGGGCGGCCTGCGCGCCAAGAAGAACCGATGGGCTGCTACCGCTTGTGCTGATCGCGAAAAGAATGTCGCCGGCAGCACCGTTGCCCTCAACAAAACGAGCAAACACCTGCTCGTATCCATAATCGTTGGCGACACAACTGATATAGCTTGGGTCGCTGATCGCCACCGCCGCCATGGCGGGGCGGTTTTCGCGAAACCTTCCTGACAGTTCTTCAGCCAAGTGCATCGCGTCGCACATCGAGCCACCATTTCCGCAAGAGATGACCCGTCGGCCATTGCCAAGTGCATCAATCAAGAGGGCCGCGCCCGCCTCGATATTGCCGAGCTGGGCACTATCGTTAATGAGGCTGTCAAGCGCAGAGCGTGCTTCGATCAGATTGTTCCGAATATGGTCGATCATTGCTTTTCTCCTTCGTGTTCTTCGTGTCCGGAATGCTCGGCGTGATCGATGTGGTCGGCGTGCTCTTTATTGTCAGCCGGGACAAAGCGATGCTCCTCCAGTGCTTCCTCGCAGGGGCTCGTTTCGATCTGGATGGTGCAGTGGTGGATGTCGTACTTCTCCGCGACGAGCTGGCGGATGGTCGTTAAGAGGGCTTGCGGATCGGTGACATCCTCACGCTGCACGACGTGTACTGTCAGGCTGGATTTTCCACTCGTAATCGACCAGACATGCAGGTCGTGCACACTGGCTACACCCGGCACGGCCGCAATCACCTCCTTGACCTCGCCGATGCCAAGTCCTTCAGGCGCGCCTTCAAGCAGCACATTCATGCTTGCCTTGAGCAGGGTCCAGGTGCGTGGCAAGACCCACAGCCCGATACCTACGGCGATAGCCGAATCAACCCAACCCCAGCCGGTGTATCGAATCACAAGGGCGCCAATAATGACACCGATCGAGCCCAGCATATCGCTCCACACTTCGAGGTAGGCGCCCTTGATGTTCAGGCTACTGTCTTTGCCACTCGACAGCAACCTCATACTGATGAGGTTCACGACGAGTCCAAAGGCGGCCACGTAGAGCATTGTTCCTGACTCGATTTCGGGCGGATTATTTAGACGTTGGTAGGCTTCGTACAGGATATAAATCGCCACTAAAAAAAGCAGTATGGCGTTGAAGGCAGCCGCGAGAATCTCGAAGCGGTAGTAGCCAAATGTGCGCGAGGTGTCTGCCGGCCGCCTACCAATGCGAATCGCGGCAAGTGAGATTGCCAGTGCCGCGGTGTCGGTAAACATATGCGCCGCATCGGAGATCAGTGCGAGGCTGTTGGTGAGGATGCCCCCGACGATTTCGGCGATGAGAAACGCCGTTGTAAGAATGAGCGCGATCCAGAGCGGGCGCTCGCTCTGGCCAGGCTGTGCTGCATGCGAATGTCCTGAACCCATCGTTTTTCCCTTACATGGTAATTATGGCGGTCCTGCCGGATACGAAAATGCATCCGTTCATGTGGCCTAGATGTGTGACTTTTTACTTGATGGACTAACGTCTGCTTGCTTGGGCTTGGCGGACGTCCATTACTTTCGCTTTGCTTTGCGTTTCGTGCGCTTGTGAGGGGTATTTACCTTCGGACTGTCCCGATCCTTATACTTCAGCCATCCAAGGAACAGCATCACGACCCCAAACAGGACCAGTGCTGCGATACCAAATAATTTGCTGACCTGGTCCAGTGATTCTATCGGCAGTTGTAAAAGCTTCATTTGTTCTCCTTTCCATAACGCTTTAGTCTAGTGCCCGCGCCAGGCAGACAAGGGTGCGTACACCAAGCATCAAAATAATCGCAAGGCCGACGATTGCATCGAGCTTTCCTCCATCAACCAAAAGCGCGCCGCCAGCGACACACAGGACAAGCGCACTCGGTACTGCTGACAACAGGGCGTCTGCTTTATCAATGTACCTGCCCGGATTGACAGAGCGGCGGACCAAAGCCGCACTAGTCAGGCAGCCAAGCACCCCAGGCATCGCAAAGCCAAGCACTGCAATTGCATTGAGATGCTTGGCATGAAACATACCGTGCGCGCCACGTGAAGCAACATAGACAGCAAGGCTCATGCAGCAAGTCCAGAGGGCGACTTGCCCGATTGAGAACATGATGTTGTCGCGTGGAGTCTGGGGTTGTTCATTCCTTTGCTCAGCGGTTAGCAGTCGAATTCCGATTGTGGCTAGATGGTGGGAAGCTGCCCCCATCAGGACAACACTTTCCAGAAAAACCCCACCAATGGTGCAACTGACCAAGGCCGCTCCGTGCGCAGTCAGGTCCAGTCTTGTCAGACTGCGCGTGCATAGGCTCGCGCGGTTCCGGCTCATTTCGTTCTCCTCAGCCGGGCCGCTCGATTTCTTCGCGGCCCGGCTAGCTCAATGCACCAGGATTTTTTCCGGCTCCGCCGGGACCTCATCGCTATCCTTGCGATGAACCAGGCGGTAAAGCAGTGGAAGAACGAGGAGAGTCAGCGCAGTTGAAGAAAGAATACCGCCGATAACCACCGTCGCTAGAGGCCTCTGTACTTCCGCACCCGTGCCGGTCGCGATTGCCATCGGCACGAAGCCCAGCGACGCTACCAGCGCCGTCATCAGCACAGGGCGCAGCCGTGTCAATGCCCCATGTGTAATCGCCCGGTCGAGCCCCATGCCCTCTTCGCGCAAGGTCCGGATATACGAGATCATCACTAGACCGTTCAGGACCGCCACGCCGGAAAGCGCAATGAATCCGACCGCAGCCGATATCGACATTGGAATGCCACGCAAAGCCAGGGCGATGACACCGCCGGTCAGGGCGAACGGGATGCCTGTAAAGACAAGTAAGCCGTCTTTAACGTTGTTGAACATCATGAACAAGAGTACGAACACAATGAAGAGGGCTAAGGGAACAACGACTTGCAGGCGCGCGGTAGCAGACTGCAATTGCTCGAAAGTACCGCCCCAGCTTGTCCAGTAACCAGCAGGCACTTTGACCTGTTTTTGGATGGCGGCTGCCGCCTCCGGCACAAAGCTGCCGATATCGCGCCCGCGAACGTTTGCACTGACGACGATGCGGCGTTTTCCGTTCTCGCGGCTGATCTGGTTCGGACCTGGCGCGAAATCGAGAGTGGCTACCTCACCGAGCGGAATGTAGGTCGCCGCGGCGCCGTCCTTGCTAGGAAGCGAGACAGGCAGCTGCCTGAGCGCATCGAGATCGGTGCGTAGCGTTTCCGGCAGTCGAACGACGATGTCGAAACGCCGATCTCCCTCGAACATGGTTCCGGCCTCGCGTCCACCTGTTGCAATCGACAGAGCTTCTTGCACGTCGCCGATATTCAGTCCATAGCGCGCAGTTTTTTCCCTATCAATGTTCACAGTCAGCATCGGCAGGCCACCGGTCTGCTCTACCTTCACTTCCGCCGCACCAGGAATTCGCTGAAGCACTTCCGCGATTTCCTTGCCTGTAGTAGCAAGCACATCCATGTCGTCGCCAAAGATCTTGACTGCGACATCACTGCGCACGCCGGAGATCAGCTCGTTGAAACGCAGTTGGATTGGCTGCGAAAATTCATAGGCATTGCCCGCGTATTTTTCCGCCTCCTCCTGGATCGCTGTGACCAATTCAGGACGGCTCTTCTTTGGCGCCGGCCAGTCCGATTCGGGCTTGAGCATGATGTAACCATCCGAGATATTCGGCGGCATCGGATCGGATGCAATCTCGGCAGTACCGGTCCTGGCGAACACCCGATCGATCTCGGGGAATTTCGCCTTGAGTCCCGCTTCCACTTTCTTCTGCATCTCCAGCGATTGGCTCAGGCTGGTACCGGGAATGCGCAGCGACTGGATTGCCAGGTCGCCTTCGCTCAGGCTCGGAATGAATTCACTGCCGAGCCGCGAGACGAGCAAGCCAGAGAGGACCACCAGAACGATCGCACTTGTAACGACCAGCGAGGTGTTGCGGAAGACCCGGTCGAGCATGGGTGCATAGGCCCGCTTTGCCATTTCCATCAGTTTGTTTTCCTTTTCCGCGACGCGTTTGCCAATGAACAGGGCGACTGCGGCTGGAATGAAGGTGATCGACAAAATCATTGCGCCGACCAGGGCGGCCACGACCGCGAAGGCCATCGGATGGAACATCTTCCCTTCGACCCCGGCCAGCGCGAAGATCGGCAGGTACACGACCATGATGATGAGCTGGCCGAAGAGCAGGGGCCGCCGTGCTTCCTTCGCGGCCGAGAAGACCTCGTGGAAGCGCTCGTTGAGGGTCAGTTCACGCTTGTGATGATCCTGTGCATGCGCGAGGCGCCGGACGCAATTCTCGACAATGACGACCGCACCATCGATGATGATGCCGAAGTCGAGTGCACCCAGACTCATCAGGTTCGCACTGACGTTATAAGTCACCATGCCCGTAAACGTAAACAACATCGCCAGCGGAATGACCATCGCGGTGATGATCGCCGCCCGGATGTTGCCGAGAAAGACAAACAGGATGACAATAACGAGTACCGCGCCCTCCAGCAGGTTTTTCTTCACAGTATGGATGGCCTTGTCGACCAGCACCGTGCGGTCGTACACCGGAACTGCCTTGACGCCTTTTGGCAGCGAGCGATTGACGTCGACCATTTTCGCCGCAACTGCCTGCGACACGGTGCGGCTGTTCTCGCCGATGAGCATGAACACGGTCCCCAGCACGACCTCGCGGCCGTTCTCGGTCGCGGCGCCGGTGCGAAGTTCGCGTCCGATATCGACGGTCGCGACGTCACGCACGCGAATTGGCACTCCCTTGACGTTGCTGAGGATGGTGTTGCGAATGTCGTCCAGCGTGCGCACCTGGCCCGGCGCGCGGATCAGGAACTGCTCGCCACGGCG
Source organism: Massilia sp. CFBP 13721 (assembly GCF_014842025.1). Classification (GTDB taxonomy): domain Bacteria; phylum Pseudomonadota; class Gammaproteobacteria; order Burkholderiales; family Burkholderiaceae_D; genus Telluria. The sequence continues at coordinate 16,448 of NZ_JACYUY010000018.1, read as the reverse complement.
TTCAATATAGCCTGCGCCGACGTTGCTATTGTTCCGGTCAATTGCCCCGACGACATCAGTGAGGGATAAACCGTAGGAGCGCAGTTTTGCCGGGTCGGGGGCGACCAGATATTCCTTGGCAAAACCACCGATGGAGTTAATTTCGGTAACACCCGGCACCTGGCGCAACTGGGGCTTGATGATCCAGTCCTGAATTTCACGCAGGTCGGTCGGGGTGTACAAGCTACCGTCCGGCTTTTTCGCGCCAGGGTCACTTTCAACTGTCCATAGATAAATTTCCCCAAGGCCAGTTGAAATTGGTCCCATCATGGGTACAACCCCACCAGGAAGGTTTTCCTTGGCCTCCTGAATACGCTGGTTGACGAGCTGGCGAGCGAAATAGATGTCCGTTCCATCCTTGAAGATGACGGTTACCTGCGACAAGCCATAGCGCGACAGCGACCGGGTCTCCTGCAGGGCAGGGAGGCCGGCCATGACGGTCTCGATCGGGAAGGTTACGCGCTGCTCGACTTCGAGAGGCGAATATCCGGCTGCGGACGTATTGATCTGGACCTGGACATTGGTAATGTCCGGGACCGCGTCGATAGGAAGTTTTTGGTAGTTGTAAACACCGACAGCGGCCATTGCAATTACAGCCAGCATGACGAGCCATCGGTGCTCAATGGCAAAGCGAATTATTCGTTCAAACATGTCAGTTCCTCGTTCAGTCTTCGTGCTCGGCGCTGCCCTTGCCCTGCTCGGCCTTCACAACGTAACTTCCCGTTGCAACGTATTCCGCGCCAGCACTTAATCCACCAACGATTTCCGTGATCTTCCCATCGCTCGCGCCAATCGTGACGGGTTGCGCCTGGAAGCCCTCGGCCGCCTTGACGAACACAACGGTCTTGCCCTCGATCGTCTGAACAGCATCGGCCGCAACGGTCACAGTGGCGTTTTTGCTGCCACGCACGAGCGAAACGTTGACGAACAGGCCAGGACGCCAGGCGAGGCCCGGGTTATCGATGACCACGCGGGCTGTCGCGGTCCGGGTCTGTTCACCAAGCAGGCTGCCGACGTAGCTCACTTTTCCGGTGACGGATTCGGTGCCGGAGGCAGGCCGGATGGTCACGTTCTGGCCGACACGAACGAAGGGGAGGTCCTTCGCGCTTACCACGATCTCGACCCATACTTTCGACAAGTCGGACAGAATGAAGGCGTTCGCATCTTCCTTGACGGCCTCACCCTGGGCCAGGTGCTTTTCAACCACTACCGCGTTGAAGGGGGCCCGCAATTCGTAACGATTGATGGCGCCCGACGAGGAACCGGCGCCAAGTGCCGTGAGTTTCGAGCGCGCCGACTGAGCTTCAATCTGAGCCTCGCGGTATGCCTGTTCAGCCTGAAGGTAATCTTGCTGTGCAGAGATTTTGTCTTCCCACAGCTTCTTCTCGCGTTCGTAGGTCACCCGTGCAAATCCGAGACGCTTGTCAGCGGCCAGAGCAGTGCTTCGCAGTTCGGCAAGTTCCGCGCTTGCGATAACAGCCAACGGTTGGCCCTTCTTGACGTTCTCGCCGAGCGAGGCGAAGACAGACTCGACGACACCTGCGACGCGAGGAACGACGTGTGCCGTCCGGTCTTCGTTAAAGCGCACTTCGCCCGGCAAGATCACGGCGGTATCGACAGAGGCCGCCGCCGCCCGGGTAGTCAGGATGCCGGCTCCTTGAATTTGCTGGGGCGTCATCTTGACAAAGCCTGGCTTGTCGTCCGCATGGCCCCCTTCCTTGGCGTCAGCCTGGCCTCCTTCCTTGGTTTCGGCATGGCTGCCTTCCTTGGAAGCCGACTTTTCCGTCGTCTCCTCTGCGTGTTCGCCTGCGCCTTCAGCAGCAGGAGCATCTTTTTTCCAAAAGATAATTGCCAGGGCGAGGACAATTCCAACCGCAACGACAGCCAGTACGGAGAAGATAGACTTTTTATCGATGTTGAACTTCATGGGGCGATCCTGTTATTTGGGGTGCTGTCGGCGTCGACGAACCGGCCGAGATCTGCCGCGGCGCGGTAGCGGTCGAACTGCGTCTGGATATACTGGGTGCGGATTTGCAGGAGCGTTCGCTGGGCGTCGAGAACATCGAGGAAGCTGAACTTGCCCGCTTCAAACCCTGTGACGGCCGCATCGAACACACGCTGCGCCCTTGGCAAAACGTCATCACGCATGGTGCGTACCTGTTCGCGGTAAAGCTGCGTACGCTGGTAAGCACTGGCCAGGGACTGATTCAGGCGCAGCCTTTCGGCCTCCAGCTCGGTTCGGGCCTTTTCCGCGCGGCTCAGGGATGCCTGGAGGCTGCCCTGGTTACGGTTAAAGAGTGGAAGCGGTACCGAAACGCCGAGCACGGTTTGCGATCGCCCAATTTCGTCATCCTTTTTGCTACCGACGATCAGGGTGACATCAGGAATGCGCTGGGAGCGATCGACGCCCACCTGGGCTTCTTCGCGCTCCACCTGCAATCGGGCGCGCCGCATCTGCGGTGAGGAGTCCAGCCGCTGTTGAAGTTCGTTCAGCGACGGCACGGGCGCCAGCTCGAGCCCTGGGGCTACCAGGGGACGGGAAACGGCGACAGTCTCGCCCCAATACGCTGCCAGTGTCAGCAGCGCGATGGACAACTCGCTCTGCGCTTGGGAAAGTTCAAGGCGAGCCGTTGAGAGCGCGACTCCTGAGCGGTCCTGTTCGACAGGCGAGACACGTCCTGCGGCAACCCGCCTTTCCGCAGCAAACGATGCCTTGCTCGCTACATCGAGTGATACCTGTGCTATCTGGACCCGTTCCTGCGCGCTTAGCGCGTCAAAATAGGCGGCGGTGACTTCAGCTCGCAGGTCCGTACGCGCAACACTCAGGTTTCCAACTGCGAGGCTGCGCTCACGTTCAGCAAGGTTTATCCGGGCGGAACGCTTGCCTCCAAGCTCGAGCACCTGGCTTAGCTGAACCGTTTGCGTCCGGGTGCCGCGTTGCGTGCCTTCACGGACAAACGAGACTTCCGGATTACGAAATAGCCCCGCCTGACGCCGCGCGCCTTCCGCAATGGCTACATCGAGTGCAGTCGCGCGCAGCCCGGCGTTCGCAGCGAGCGCCTTGGCAACTGCTTCTTCGAGCGTCAGTGCGACGCCCGTGGACGGGTTTTGCTGCTGGGTAGTGGGTCCAGAGACCAGGGGCTGCGCGGTCAACTGCGCAGCACTCGGGAACGCCTGTGCGAAAAGCACGGCCGCCCCGAGGAATAAATACTTGGGATGCATGAATAACTCCGGTTGTTGAAAACGAAGACTATTCAGCGACGATGCGTATTGGAACCCCTCTCAGGGCTCCACATAAATGATGAGTAATTTATACGATCTGCCGCCGAATCAAACGGCGGAGATCCACTGCGGGCGCTCGGGGGGGGCCGAGTAGGAGGATGTGTAGTGTGGCGAGACAGACAGTGGCGCGACGCGGACCGGCTTCAGGATCGCTACCGTTGCCGGGAGAGCGTCGAAGGACAAAGGAGCGTGAGCACAGGACGAGCAGTGCGAATGCATCACTGTCTTTTTCGGCGTACCAGAGGGTTTGTCCTTGCCGTTGAACGCGAACTTATCTGCGTCGGAGTCCGACGAGTGGTGCCCGAAATGCTGGGCGGCGCGACCGGATTCATGCTCACAATAGGCACTGATCGCGCCCCAGCTTAGCTGAAGAGCGAGGATTGTCAGGACAAGGTAGATGAAGCGTCGTGCAGCCATGGGGGAAAAGTATAGCACGGTGCATCGGTCACCCTCGTTCTGATAGGTTCAAACTCGTCATCTGCAGCACATTGCGGCAGGCTGGTGAGCGAGCGCAGCAGAACGGTGCGCAGCTATAATGATGCAATGCTGCTATTGGATGAGAACTAGATTGATACTGAGAACTACACTGCTTTTTGTTGCCACCGCCATCGCTGAAATCGTCGGCTGTTTCCTGCCTTACCTTTGGCTGCGCAAGGGTGGCTCGATTTGGCTGCTTGCCCCGGCTGCGGCCAGTCTCGCGATTTTTGTCTGGTTACTTACTCTGCATCCAGCGGCTAGCGGGCGGGTGTACGCAGCCTACGGCGGCGTCTACGTCGCGACCGCCCTGGTCTGGCTCAGATTCGTCGATGGGGTCAAGTTATCGACGCTGGACTGGGCAGGGGCGGCAGTTGCCTTGTTCGGCATGGCGATCATTGTCTCTGGGTGGAGCAAGGGAAGCTGAAACAGCTGTATCGAAGGAGACCAGGGCGGGAGGCGCCGGATTTCCTGCACGATTCAGATTTTTTGTATTTGGCGATCAATTGCTTTCTGAGCGCGCTCGTTACGTTCGCTATACCTGTCTGTCAGGTAGTCCGTGCGACCGCGAGTTAGCAGCGTGAACTTGAACAGCTCCTCCATGACATCGACCACGCGGTCGTAGTATGCCGAGGGACGCATGCGCCCTTCATCATCGAACTCCTTGTAGGCCATTGGTACCGAAGACTGGTTCGGGATCGTGAGCATGCGCATCCAGCGTCCCATCAGTCGCAGAGTGTTGACCACGTTAAACGATTGAGAACCGCCACAAACCTGCATGACTGCCAGCGTGCGCCCCTGGCTCGGACGGATCGCGCCCATTTCGAGCGGTATCCAGTCGATCTGGTTCTTCATCACCCCAGTGATCGCACCATGACGCTCCGGGCTGCACCAGACCTGGCCCTCCGACCACAGGCACAGCTCGCGCAGTTCAACCACTTTTGGATGGGTCTCCGGCACGCTGCCGACCATTGGCAACTCCATCGGATCGAAGATCTTCACTTCGGCGCCGAACTGCTCGAGGATTCGCGCCGCCTCGTGCGTAAGAAAGCGGCTGAAGGAACGCTCGCGCAGGGAGCCGTAGAGCATCAAGATCCGTGGAGGGTGGTTCATGTCGCCAACCGGTGCGAGTTTTTCGAAGGTCGGCATGTCCAGCAGTTCCGGCTGGACGTTGGGCAGGTTCGGGATCTTGTTCATTTGATTCGCTTACCTTCCGCATCGACGACAGCCTCGCCGTCCTCTTTCGTGAAGGCGCCTTGCTGCGGCGCAGGCAGAATATCCAGCACGACTTCCGACGGGCGGCACAAGCGGACGCCAGCGGACGTCACCACGAATGGGCGGTTGATCAATATCGGGTGCGCGAGCATCGCATCGATCAGCTGCTCGTCGGTCGTGGCTGGATCGTCCAGGCCGAGCTCGACGAAGGGCGTGCCTTTCTCGCGCACGGCCTCGCGCACCGACAGGCCTGCCCGCGAGATAAGGTCAGCGAGCGTCGTACGGCCGGGCGGGTTCCTCAGGTACTCGATGACGGTCGGCTCGATACCGGCATTGCGAATCAGGCCCAGCGTGTTGCGCGAAGTGCCGCATTCCGGGTTGTGATAGATGGTGACGTTCATTGTTCTGGAGCCTTTCTTAGCTCAGGCGCAGGGCAAGGGCGCACAGGGTAACGAAGAGGATCGGCAGCGTCAGCACGATACCTACGCGGAAATAGTAGCCCCACGCAATATGGATGTTCTTCGCGTCAAGCACGTGCAGCCAGAGCAGGGTGGCCAGACTGCCGATCGGGGTGATTTTCGGGCCGAGGTCGGCGCCGATGACGTTTGCGTAAATCATCGCCTCGCGGATCACGCCCGTAGTGGTGGTGGCGTCGATCGCCAAGGCACCCACCAGCACGGTCGGCATGTTGTTCATGATCGAGGACAGGATCGCAGTGATGAAGCCCGTACCGAGCGCTGCGCCCCAGACTCCGTACTGGGCGCACCCGTTCAGCAGCCCGGTCAGGTAGTTTGTCAGGCCTGCGTTGCGGAGTCCATACACGACCAGGTACATGCCCAGCGAGAATACGACAACCTGCCACGGGGCACCGCGCAGCACCTCGCGTGTCGAGATGCGGTGGCCACGTGCAGCGACCGCCAGCAGCAGGGCCGCGCCAACCGCCGCCACGGCGCTTATCGGGACGCCCATGTCGTCGAGCCAGAAAAAGCCCACCAACAGCATGGTCAGGACCCACCAACCGGTAACGAAGGTCGCTCGATCATGGATCGCCTCGTCAGGGCGCTTCAATTGCGCTAGGTCGTAGTTCGCCGGGATGTCCTTGCGGAAGAACCAGGTAAGTGCCGCAAGCGTTGCTGCCACCGACACCAGGTTGACCGGCACCATTACCGCGGCGTAGCGCGCGAAGCTGATGTTGAAATAGTCAGCCGATACGATGTTGACGAGATTCGACACGACGAGCGGCAGACTGGCTGTATCCGCGATGAAGCCGGCTGCCATGACAAAGGCCAGTGTGGCCTTTGGCGAGAAGCGTAGCGCAACGAGCATCGCGATCACGATGGGCGTCAGGATCAGCGCCGCACCGTCGTTGGCGAACAGCGCAGCCACCGCGGCGCCGAGCAGGACCAGCAGGATGAACAGGCGCCGGCCATTGCCTTTGCCCCAACGTGCAACGTGAAGGGCAGCCCATTCGAAGAAGCCCGCCTTGTCGAGTAGCAGGCTGATGATGATCACGGCAACGAAAGCACCAGTCGCATTCCAGACGATGTTCCACACTACCGGAATGTCGGCGACGTGAATGACGCCGGCCAACAGGGCAACGACGGCGCCGGCGGTAGCACTCCAGCCGATGCCGAGGCCGCGGGGCTGCCAGATGACCAAAATAAGTGTGGCAAGGAAAATCAGGAACGCGATAAGCACAAAGGGTCCTAGTGAGTCGTTAATTGGACGCCGCGGCCTGCGCAGCGTCGAAATCTGGTGCGTACATCAGGGCAGCGGGTCTCTTGATTACGGCAGCAGGGTGCCGATACGATCGAGCTCAGCCTTGAATCTGGCCTTGTCGGCTTTCAGCTCGTCGAGCGGCAATGCCAGGAAGGCTTGCATGCGGGCCAGGATGATCTCGTAGGTCCGCTCGAATGCTGCTTCAATTTCCTCGTCGGTGCCGACGACGTGACTCGGATCTTCCAGGCCCCAGTGCGTGCGCAGGACCGGGCCGAGGTACGCAGGACAGGTTTCGCCGGCGGCACTGCTGCAGACGGTGACGACGATGTCTGGCGTGACGGGAAGTTCGTCCCACGACTTGCTGTAGTAGCCTTCGGTCGAAATCCCTTTACGGTTCAGGAGTGCGACAGCGCGCGGATGCAACCACCCTGTCGGTTGGCTGCCCGCGCTGATCGCCTTCAGGCCTTCCGGGGCGAGATGGTTGAAGGTGCCCTCGCTGAGGACGGAGCGGCAGGAGTTGCCAGTGCAGAGAAACAGTACGTTCATGTGGTTTGTGGTCGGGTCAAAGTGTCAAATTGGGACGATACGTGGCCGGCATCATTGCGCCTTGCATACACTGCCGGCGGCCGCGTCGCAGGGCACGCCGCCGCAGCAGTTCTCGGTCAGGAACCCGATCAGCCCGTTCATTGTTTCGACGTTCGCCGAATAAATCACGAAGCGTCCGTCCTGCCGGGAAGAGAGGAGTCCGGCATGCGACAGCTCTTTCAGGTGGAACGACAGTGACGAGGACGGGATGTCCAGGTGCTCGGCAATTTTGCTCGCCGCGAGACCTGCGGGCCCAGCCTGTACGAGCAGCCGAAATACCGCCAGACGGCTTTCCTGTGCCAAGGCGGCGAGCGCTGCAAGTATTGCTTTGGTATCCATGGCTTTCCAATCATGTGCAAGATGTCAGGATCATACACGCTAGATGCGACATTTCCAAGAATGTCGAAATCTGTTGACAGCTTCATGACAAGGGTTTTATTCTTTGTTCGTCGATTGACGAATTACGAAGGATGGATATGACGACCTGCTGTGCTCCGAAGGACGGGATCGCCGCGCCCACGATTAACGCTGATGAGCTGGCGATGCTATGCAAGGCGCTCGCGCATCCGGCACGGGTCCAGCTGCTGAACTACCTTTCGGCTTACGGTGCCTGCTACTTCGGCAGCCTGGCTGATGTCCTGCCGCTGGCCGCGTCGACGATTTCGCAGCATGTCAGCGTGCTCAAGCAGGCAGGACTCATTATTGGTTCGGCCGACGAGCAGCGCGTCTGCTATTGCGTGAATACGGACCGGTTGGCCCAGCTGAAACAGATGATCGGCAATCTCTAAAAATTTTTTGCCTCATTGTTCGTAATTCGACGAACTACTAATTAGATCCTTAACCACAGCAGCAAACTTGATGAACTGGGAGACACCATGGACAACATCCTCAACAAAAGCCTTCCTGTAGCGGTGCTTGGCGCAGGACCTGTCGGCCTGGCCGCGGCCGCCCACCTGGTCGCGCGCGGCTTCACCCCGCTGATCCTGGAGGCGGGTGCGCAGGTGGCGAGCAACCTGGCGAGCTATCGCCATGTTCGCCTGTTTTCGCCATGGCAGTACAACGTCGACAAGGCAGCCCGCCAATTGCTCGTGGCAGCCAGCTGGCAGGTACCGGATCCGGAAGCCTTGCCGACGGCTGGAGAAATCCTCGACGGGTACCTGCTGCCTCTTGCAGCCCTTCCCGCGATCGCCGAGAACCTCAGGCTCTCCCACCGTGTGGTCGCAATCACCCGGGCCGGATTCGACAAGGTGAAGACGCGAGGTCGCGAGAGCGCCCCGTTTGTTATCCGCGCGGCGACGCCTGAAGGCGAGCGCGAGTACCTAGCCAGTGCCGTGATCGATGCCACCGGTACCTGGTCGCAAGCTAATCCGCTCGGTGCCAACGGGTTGCAGGCGCGAGGCGAAGTCGCACTGCGCGACCGGATCGCCTATGGCATGCCGGACGTGCTGGGAGCCGGGCGGCAACGCTACGCCGGCCGGCGTGTACTGGTTGTCGGGGCCGGACACTCGGCTGCGGGATCCCTGCTGGCACTAGCGACGCTCGCCGAGCAGGTACCGGGCACACATCTGGTCTGGGCCATTCGCGGACGTCAGAGCGCGAAGCTGTTCGGTGGCGGCGATGCCGACGGCCTGCCGGCACGCGGACAGTTGGGCATGCGGCTGAAGGCGCTGCAGCAATCCGGCCGGCTGGAGTTACACCAGGATTTCCGGATTCAGTCGCTGCTGGAGGAGGCTGGCCGTATTACCGTGCGCGGCGAAGCCGGCGCCGCAGACATCGATGGCGTCGACGAGATCATCGCCGCCACCGGCGCCCGCCCGAACCTGGAGATCACGCGCGAACTGCGGGTGCGCCACGATCCCTGGTTGGAGAGCACCGACCTGCTGGCACCGTTGATCGACCCGAACGAACATAGCTGCGGCACGGTGCGGCCGCACGGCCACCGCGAGCTGGCGCATCCAGAACACAGATATTATGCCGTTGGCGCGAAGAGCTACGGGCGGGCACCAAACTTCCTGATGGCGACCGGGTATGAGCAGGTGCGCTCGGTGGTCGCCGCCCTGGCTGGCGACATGCTTGCCGCTGACGACGTGCAGCTGGAACTGCCGGAAACCGGTGTCTGCAGCACCCGGCAAGCGTACGACAGGGAACCGGTGGCATCCGCTTGCTGTGGCGGGCCGGCGCCGAGCCAGGAAACGGCGTGCTGCGTTGCAGATGCAGAGACGAAGGAGCAAGGGAAGGGCGGATGTGGCTGCCCCTCGCTGCCGAAGCTTGCGCCATCGGCCAGGCCGGCATGCTGCGCCTAAGCGATGTCGATTCCGGTGGTGCCGTGCGCCGCCTGCTCATGAACGAGGACATATGACTACCCAGTGGCGCGCCATCGGCATCCTTGCTTGTACCCAGATTGTGTCCTGGGGGTCGCTGTACTACGCGTTCAGCATCCTTGCGCCGAGTATCCAGCGTGAGCTCGGGTGGAGCCCGACACTCGTTTTCGGCGCCTATTCATGGAGCCTACTGATCGCCGGCCTGGTGGCGACGCCGATCGGCATCCTGCTCGATCGCCACGGTGGACAGATGGTCATGGGCGCGGGCTCGGTCGTGTGCGCCATCGGTTTTTTCCTGCTGAGCGAGAGCCGCAGCCCGGCCGCTTATATCACGGCCTGGACGATTCTCGGCCTTGCGATGGGCCTGACGCTGTACGAGGCGGCGTTTGCCACGATTAACCGAAGGTTCGCAAGCGCTGGACGGCAGGCAATATCGACCTTGACCCTGTTCGCAGGCTTCGCCAGCACCATATTCTGGCCGCTGACGCAGGCATTGAATATGTCTGTTGGCTGGCGCGACAGCTACCTATGGTTCAGCGCCTTGCAGCTGCTGATTTGCCTGCCGCTGCACCTGCTGCTGGGCCGTGAGCAGCCATTGTCACGGTGTCCGGTCGCTGTAGCGCAACGCGGCCATACCTTTGCCGAGGCAGTGCGCCATCCGGCGTTCTGGAAGCTGGCGATGGCGTTCTCGGCCAATATTTTCGTTTTCTCCGCGTTGTCCGTTCACCTGATCCCGCTGCTGCACGGACTAGGGCACAGCGCTCGCGTAGCAATCCTGGTCGCCATGCTTATCGGCCCCATGCAGGTAGCCGGCCGTATCCTGGAGCGGACAGTCGCCCGTGACACGACGCCGCAAACCGTCGGGAAGTTCTGTTTCAGCACACTACCTGCCGCTCTTATTGCAGTTCTCTGGTTTGGAACCCAGGCGTGGGCGGTTGCGGTCTTCTGCATCTTGTATGGCCTCAGCAACGGCATCATCACGATCGTTCGCGGCACCTTGCCGCAAGCGATGTTCGGCAGCGAAAACTACGGCGCCATTTCCGGTGCATTGGCTGGCCCGGCGCTGCTGGCAAAAGCGAGCGGGCCGATTATCGCAGCGTGGGTACTTGGGCAGGGTGGGACGCCGACTCTGCTGCTCGGAGTGCTGTTTGGCGTCGCCGTCGCGTCTGTCAGCCTCTATTTCGCCGCAATCAGGGGGGAGGCGCCGCGGGCAATAACGAACTCAGCGTAAGGGACTCATTTGCCGATGAATATCGGACATCCAAAGAATTCCGCGAGTGGTATGCAGGCCAAGGGTACCCCTTGTGTAAAGTGTGAGAACAAGCATGGGGCTTACAACGGTGGGAAGGTCAAGAGCTTCTCGAGCGGGCGAATCAAGCTGTTCGGTGGCTTCGGCTTCTGGGGTATGGGGGTGGCAATGATGGAGGGCCTACTGAATCGCCTGCTCGCACCGCCCGGCTACATCGTGCCAACCGACGCTGAGCCAAAGTATTCCTGACAACTGAGCAGTCGAGCCATCTCGGCCTGACTCGCTAGTCTCCGCGAGAGCCGGAGCAGTCAACGTGTGCGAGTCAAGAACGTAGGGCTACATGTCTGTTATATGTGTGATGATTGATGAGGTACAGTACGCTGCTCCGCAATAGAAAATGTTGTTCACAAGCACTTTTTTACTGATTCTAGGCTAGGGTTCAAGTGGTATACTGAATGCTAGCGATACAAACCGCCAAGGAGGCACCATGTTTGCATTCAGCCCGGTCTTCTCTCGTGAAGACGTGCGTCGCGTCGGGGAGAAGATGAACAGCAACTCGACCCCCCAACTTTCTGATCGAACCAGAAAACTTCTTACTACTGTCCAGTTCTCAAGCGGCGATCTTGTCAAAGCAACATCGGGCGCTGCACTTGAAAATTCGTTGGAACAACAGAAGGGCAAGTAACATTTGCATTACCTTTATCCACTTCTGGTTTCTGGTCCCAACGATGTTCCAGGCGCGCTAGCTTACTTCGTATATAAACGAAGCAAAGTGGATTGGCGTAACAAATTCGTCCTTGATCATGGTCGTCAACCTTCTCCGGACGAGGAAGAGGAATTTGTCAGGATCTTGTCGCTCCCAGAAAGTGTAGCGAGCTTCAAGCAGCGAGGGGAACAACTTGCTACGCTGTTTGCGAACAAGCTGCTTGAAGAAAAAATGGCAGCTCTTGCTGCCGAAGTTGTGCAGTCTGAACTAGCGACCAAATTTACTTCGCTCGAGTCCCAACTTGCATCGTCCATGACTCGTATTGAGGCCCGGTTCGACGAAAAGAAAACACTTGGCGGCTGGTTACGCGATATCGGCACCTCATTGATTTCTGGCTTCGGCTTGATCATCATTCTTGGTGCCGCAGCGCTGGGGTATGCCATGCTCAGCAAGATGAACTCCTCACTGGAGGAGGCTTCTGGGGTTGGTACACCCAAGGAGCAAGCGGCTGCAGCGAAATAGGCGCGTATTGGCCGGGATTTCCGAGCACCTCCCATACCGTACGATACCGATGGTCCCAGCGCAGCCTTTGCTTATCTATCTTAGCTTCTTCAATAACGACGAAGTAGGCAGTTCAGTTAAGGGTGTCAGGTAGTGCATTTCAGCCACTGCAAGTACCCCCCGGAGACAACGGCCCTACGCCAAACAAGTCAATGCGACTTTCGCGCGCGAAAGTGTATAGCTTGAGATTTCAATGTCGCTACATGTCATTTCTCGCTCTCGCGTGTCTTAAGAATACAAATTCGTGGCCTACCTAGGAGAAATGTGCATTATCTTCCGCGCCTGAACATGGCTGTACAGTCAGCGCTATCTTGGAGCCGGTAGGCAAACAGCTCGGAGAATGTCGCAACATTTCAGAGGTCAGAAAATGAGCTTACAAGACGCCGTAGACGTGCTGAGCGACCAAGCCGCTGGCCGACTAGTGCAGAGCCGATCCCAGCTGATTTCGGCCGCCCTCTCTCTAGAAACAGCAGGTCTCGACACAACCAGCAGGGATATCCTTGACGCAGCAGCAGGACTCAATTTGCTTGCAAGGGGAGGCGACCTACTGCTTGATCAAAAGGGACAAGAGCGCGCGGCCCATTTGGCGATGGTTGTCGCGGCACTGTATTGGCGTGCCCAGCGCGGCTATACAGGCCGAGACGGTGTGATCGTGTTTTTCGGCGGCAACGTGCAAGGCTGGGTAGATGGGTTACGCAATCCCGAACATTGGCGACCTGGATCTATCGCCGTGAATGAACTAGGCGATTCTTGGATAGCGACCGGTGGAAACGAACAGAATGGCGCCAAAAGTTGGGAGCCCGAATGGACCGATGGTCGTCGCCTTACGACCAGCTAACTGGTCATAATCCAGTGAAGGAAATTCATTGGAGCACTGAATCGCAACATCCTATCATTGGGCCACCTAAGGTGTGAACTGCGGCAAGCCATGCGCCCGCGTATACCGCAACCACGCGCGCGGTAAACGTCGCAGTCAAACATCTCCATGTCGGGCGTAAGCATGAGAATGCCCCGCGGGGCATGCCGTTGCTGATAGCTGCTCGCCAGGCGATGCCAATACTGCGGTCACTGGCTCGTTCTACCAACGCATATCCTGGATCCGAAGCATGCTCGGGAAAACGCCTCAGGGGCCAGTCGAGGGAGGCGAGCGGCGATGCAAAGTCGCATAATCCGGTGCCAGTTCAACTGTCAGCGTCATCGTTAACAACTTGGACGTACCAAGACTGCACCGTGCATTCTTTCGTTGTATTGTCGAGTTCAAAGCCACTGATCGTCATGCAACCGTCCCCAATCCAACGCACCACTGCATCGCGCAGGCGGGGCAGCACGTCTGCACCGACCTTTATATCGCGTAGAACAGCATAGGTCATGCTGCGGCGGAAGTCCCGGTCATGCTGTTCGGTCAAGGTAAGATAGCCCATGTGTACAGGCTGGGCTGTTATAGACCGATGGCGGGGGACGGGTCTGCCATCTTCGAATAGCTGAGCGACACGAACGAACATGACATACATGATGCTGTATAAAAACACAGTATAGCAGATGCCTGATTGTTAAAGAATTTGGGGCAAGGCAATCGCGGCCAGGCACACAAGCCACACGCCTACTATCGTTCTCCCCGATCTATGCTCCGTTCATGGACAGCGCCGAAAACTGCAAGGCCATCTGGTAAAGTTGACCATCAACGGTACAAACACGTATAGTTTTCGTGGCTTGCTTTATAATTCCTGTTTTACAACTTTTTGTGGCATCCACTTCGATACTGCCTTTAACAAATCATGCTTAGAACCGAACAGAAGGCAGCGATTCGTCAGGCCTTTGAGATGGGTTTTCGGACACGCGCATTGCCCGGGTATTGAAGATACAACATCTGGACTCAGCTCATCTACAAGGGTATGTGTATCTGCCAAATTGCCAGGATGTATGACGTCACCGAGAAGAGCGTCAAGGTCCTGCTCTGGAAAAACCGTGACATATCCCTGGTCGAAGCAAAGGCCCAAGTGTTGGAGCTCCGGGAAGAAAACCAGTTACTCGAGTTGGGAGACGGTATCCCAAGCCTCGGTCAGCTCGGTCTTCAGTTCACACCGATCTCGCCGGAAGAAAAACCTACGGAAGAGGCGCTTGGCGACCAAGAGACTGAGGGACGAAAGGCCGGGTAGTAAACCTGCTCGACTTTCGCGCGCGAAAGTCGGCGTGATCTCCAAACATACCAGGTTCCTGCAACGACCGATCATCCTGGCACCCACCGTTGCCCCACGACGCGGCTCTCGATCAACTGGCGTGACTGCCAATCACTGTTCATTGCCGGGAGCGGCTCCACACCTCGCTTAAGCGCATGTTGGGATGTGGATGGTGACCTCCTTTTTCCTGGCACCCTTTCAGGAACTCGTTCCGGTGGCGCGCAATAGTTTCTTTCATTGCCTCGCAGCCCACGAGTCGGACGGCAATCCGATCCGCATCGAGCTCGCGTGCTGCCGCGCCGCTATCGGGCCAGCGCGTCCAGAAACGGTAGGCGTCCAGTCGCACCACATGGCCGACCTCGTGGGCAAGAATAAAGCGTATATCGTTATCGCTGAATTTTTCGGAATCGAGCATCGCGGGGGAGACGATGATGACGGCATTACCGAAGAACGCGCCCGCCGCCGCCGGGGCACTGCAGATGAAGAAAGTCGCTTTCGAGATTGCAGCGGTATTCGGAAGCATTCTCGGCTCAGAACCCTTGACTGCCGCGTGAACGCGTCGTTCGTAGTATGAGTACCCGTACTTATTCCAACGAGCGCTTCCCAAATGGCACACTTCCTCGCAAGGATCTCGGGGAGCGTCAGCGAGCAGTTAAACGAATCTCCGCCCCTTCCAAATAATTTCTATGCTCAGGAAAAATCCGCAAACAGCCGAATAAGTCGGGAGTTAGCTATGAACTATGTGATTGGAGCCCGATGCGCAGCGGCCGCCTACGACGGCGTGGTCAAGCGGTGGCGGCGCTGGCTAATCGAAAACCTCACCTCCATAGCCTTGGCGGGGGCGAGACGAGTCGAGCTGGAGTCCGTGAGCGGCAGACCGGAGTGTTTGGCCAGTCGATCGCTTCTTCACTCTTGAAGCAGTATGGCAAAGCGGAGCGAAGTGGTGGCGGTCGAGTCGGAAAAATCACGCTGCCCCGAGGACGTGGCGCGGGAAGTGAAATCATTCATAGGCGATATGCGAATGCAATTAAGTCTGTATAAGTACCAGTACTGATACTTCCCAGGTTATGACGCAATCGGATCCTGAACGTCGCAATGCTACCGACAACTGACCAAAGTGGGAGCGGCGCCTGAGGGAAAATTCGCCATTGTCTCTGCTTTTATCGAGTCTGCCTGATGGGCTTATCGGGGATAAACTATAGAATATCCGGCTAAGAGGTCACGCTGGCGCGCTACCTGGCAGCTGTTCATCTTCAACGCGACATCTGGCACCGCAATTCGTTCCCTGCGGCGTAACCGCCGGCAGGCGGTCAAGGGCGATCTGCATCGTCAACCCTGTTGTGGCATGAGAACCCGGGATTCACTTATATCGCCAAGTATACAGTTCGTTTCGTCCGCAAGAGGCACGTACGCGTCATCCCGAGCGGCGTCGAGTGCGCCGGGCAGGACAGTAAGGAGTCCAGTGGTGATGGCTTAGGACATTCTGTAGCAAATCTTGTTTCGCCGACATTTTAGCGCTCTTGCGCAATGTGACTCCGAAGTTCAGGCTCTACAGCAGATCCTGAGCGAGCTGGTGCCTTGCGGTGTCGCCGTCCACGGGCATGCCAGACTGACCGGGGCACTAAGTCGCACTGATCCTTTTGGGAAACACCGGAAGTATCCACGGGGGAAGAAGCGTGGGGTAAATCCGGAAATCACCGTTTGTCCGTAGGGGATGGTAGACACCGTCTCTGCAAAGGCAATAGTTTGACGGGGATTTTTAACAATCATAAAACCAGCTAGTCCCGAGCTGCGGTTTTTTTATTTCTTGCGTCGAATCCCCGGCTGAGTACCAGCTAGCTCGCCGATGAGCGAGCGAAGTGCCCCGGTACAAATTTGACATTATAGAGGCAATGACGTATCCAGCATCCGCTATGTCAGCTGCTCAACGTATTACATTATATTACTTGCTCGCGAATTGAGTAAGATAAACTCGACAATACTATTGGTAATGTCGAGTTGCAAGGTTGAGTGCTTAATACGATGCTCAAAAAAAGAAAACGCCCACTAGGGTAATGCCGTTCAGTTAAGGTCCTTCTTCAGGACGCGAACGGTGTAACGCTGAGGCAAGGCCTTGACGG
>NZ_JACYUY010000017.1 GCF_014842025.1 Massilia sp. CFBP 13721 | reverse complement strand
CCGCCCACGCGTTCAACGCACGGATGGAGCGGCGCGAGGTTTCCGGAGCCGGTTGAACGCGTGGGCGGCGCATGTGGTCGGAGTGGAGCCGCCCATCTTAGCGGTATCTCAGGGACGCCGCAGGCAATGCGTCACGTGAAATAATATTTCATTTGCATGACTTCAATGAAATATTCTTTCATCACAGCATCAGCCGGAACTTGCGCACGCCCTCCTCGTCCGCCCGCATCACCTCGAACCCCAGCTTCTTCACCAGCCCGATGATCCGGTTATTCTGCGGCAGCGCCTCGCCGACGATTTCGCGGGTGCCGCGCAGGCGGCAGTAGTCGATCAGTTTTTGCATCAGGATCCGCCCCAGTCCCATGCCCTTCAGGTCGGAGCGCACCGTCACCGCGAATTCGGCGCTGACGTTGTCGGGGTCGGCCACCACGCGGCCCACGCCCAGCGTTTCGGGCAGGCCGTCCGGTCCGGGGCGGGTGGCGATGAAGGCCATTTCGCGGTCGTAGTCGATCTGGGTGAAGCGCGCCAGCTGCGAGGGCTGCAGTTCGCGGATGCGCACGAACATGCGGTAGCGCACGTCGTCGGGCGTGAGGGCGTCGAAAAAGCGCAGGTGCGCCGGGCCATCCTCGGGGCGCACGGGACGCAGCAGCAGCGCGCTGCCGCCGAAGTCGATCGTCGTTTCCAGCTCGCGCGGATAGGGGCGGATCGCCAGGCGGTCGAGCGTGCTGCCGGAATGGTCGGCCAGCGCCAGGCGCATGCGCGCATCGAGCACGATGGCGCCGTTGGCGTCGGCCAGCAGCGGGTTGATGTCGAGTTCGACGATTTCCGGGATGTCGGCCACCAGGCGCGAGACTTGCACCAGCGTGGCGACGATCGCGTCCATGTCGGCGGCGGGACGGTTGCGGTAGCCGGCCAGCAGGCGCGCCACGCGCGTGCGTTCGATCATGTCGCGCGCCAGCACCGCGTTCAGCGGCGGCAGCGCCACCGCGTAATCGTCCGCCACCTGCACCGCCATGCCGCCCTGGCCGAACAGGATCACCGGGCCGAACACCGGGTCGGTCGCCGCCCCCAGGATCAGTTCGTGCCCTTCGGGGCGGCGCGCCATCGCCTGCACAGAAAAGCCCTCGAAGCGGGCATCGGGGCGCAGCTCCTGCAGGCGCCGGCGCACACGCTGGGCGGCGGCGCGTACGGCTTGTTCGGAGTCGAGGTCGAGCACCACGCCGCCGACGTCGGACTTGTGCATCACGTCCGGCGACAGGATTTTCACGGCAACCGGAAAGCCGATCCCGCGCGCGGCGGCCACCGCTTCGTCGACCGTGGCGGCGGCGCGCGTGTCGACCAGCGCCATGCCGTAGGCGCGCAGGATCGCCTTGGTCTCGGGGTCGGTCAGCAGGTAGCGCCCGCCCGCCAGCGCTTCGCGCACCAGCGCACGCGCCGCGCCGCGTTCGTTGGCGCCGATGCTCGACACCGAGGGCGGCACCTGCATCAGGAGGGTCTGGTTCTGGCGGTAGTGGACGATCTGCAGGAAGCCGGCGACCGCGTCTTCGGGCGTGCCGAAGGTCGGCATGCCAGCCTGCGAGGCGATCGCGCGCGCCGCCGCCACCGAGTCGCCCCCAAGCCAGCAGGCCAGCACGTTGCGCGAGGCGCCCTTGGCCAGCGGCGCGATCGCGCGCGCGATGTCGGCGCTGTCGACGGTGGCGGTGGGCGCATGCACGACCAGCACGGCGTCGGTGCCGTCGTCCTTCAGCAGGATTTCCAGCACCTGGCGGTACAGATCCGGTTCGGCGCCGCCGTGCAGGTTGAGCGCGCCCGTGGCCGCGCTGGGCGTCGCGCGCGGCAGCACGGCGGCCAGGCGTTCGCGCGTCGGCGCCGACAACTCGGCCGCGCGCCCGCCCGCGCCTACCAGCGCATCGAAGGCGAGCAGGCCGGGGCCGGCGCCGTTGGCGACGATCGCCAGGCGTTCGCCATGCAGCGGCTTCGCGTGGGCCAGCGTTTCGACGGCGGCGAACAGTTGCTCGGTGCTGGCCACGCGCAGCATGCCGGCGCGCCGGATCGCCGCGTCGAAGACGTCGTCCATGCCGGCCAGCGCGCCGCTCTCGCTGGCGGCGGCACGTACACTGTTCGCAACGCGCCCGGCCTTCAGCACCAGCGTCGGCTTGCTGCGCGCCGCCGCGCGCGCGGCCGACATGAACTTGCGCGCATAGCGCAGGTGCTCGACGTACAGCAGGATCGAGCCGGTGGCGCCGTCGCTGGCCAGGTAGTCGAGCACGTCGCCCAGGTCGACGTCGGAGGAGTCCCCGAGCGCGATGAAATGCGAAAAGCCGATGCCGCGCGAGCGCGCCCAGTCCAGCACCCCGGTCATTAGCGCGCCCGATTGCGAGACGAAAGCGATCCGCCCCGGCAGCGCGCCGCTGTGGGCGACGCTCGCGTTCAGGCCGAGGCCGGGCGCCAGCAGGCCGGCGCTATTGGAACCGAGGATGCGCAGCAAATACGGATGGGCGGCGTCGAGCATGGCCTGCTTGAGCGAGCGGCCGCCGCTGTTGCGATCCTCGCGCGCCTCGGCCAGGCCGGCGCTGAGCACCACCGCCGCGCGCGTGCCCTTCTCGCCGAGCTGGCGGATGATCGCCGGCACCGTGGCGGGCGGCGTGCAGATGACGGCCAGGTCGGGCGCGCTGGCCAGGTCGGCCACGGAAGCGACCGTCGGCAGGCCGGACAGCTCGCTGTACTTCGGGTTGACCGGGTAAATGGCGCCGCGAAAGCCGCCTGCGATCAGGTTGCACAGCAGCGTGGCGCCCAGGCTGCCGGGACGGCTGGAAGCGCCCACCAGCGCCACCGAGCGCGGCGCGAACAGCTTGTCGAGATTGCGGACGCTCATGGCCGGCGCTCATTGGAACGGCGGTGCACGGCAGCGCCCGCAGCAGTGTGAGCCGCGGACGGCGAATTCGCTAGACTCGATAGCACCCCGGCCTCCACTCTTCGAACATGACCAATAATAAAAACGCCGCCACCACAAGCTCCGCCACGCCCGACAGCCGCAAGGTCATCTACGCCGCCATCGTCGCCAATCTCGGCATCGCCACCGCCAAATTCATCGTCGCCGCCCTCACCGGCAGCGCCGCCATGCTGGCCGAAGGCATCCACTCGGCGGTCGACACCGGCAACGAACTGCTGCTGCTCGTCGGCGAAAAGATCAGCGCGCGCAAACCCGACGCGCGCCATCCGTTCGGCTATGGCAAGGCAGTGTATTTCTGGGCGCTGATCGTCGCACTGTCGGTGTTTTCGCTCGGCGGCGGCCTGTCGATCTACCACGGCATCCACAGCCTGCAGGCGCCCGAAGCGCTGACCGACCCGTTCTGGAACTACGTCGTGCTGGGCGTCGCCTTCCTGTTCGAAGGATACAGCTGGAACGTTTCGCGGCGCGCACTGAACAGCAACCGCCGTCCCGGCGCCACGCTCTGGCAGACGGTCCGGGCCAGCAAGGACGCTTCGGTGTTCACCGTCTTCATCGAGGATAGCGCGGCCCTGCTTGGCCTGCTGGTGGCCGGCGCCGGCATCTTCCTCGGGCACCTGCTCGACAATCCGTACATCGATCCGGCGGCCTCGATCGTGATCGGCCTGCTGCTGGTGGGCGCGGCCTTTACGCTGGCGCGCGAGACCGGCGCCCTGCTGGTCGGCGAAAGCGTGGGCATCGAGCAGACCGGCAAACTGAAGGAGATCTTCCGCGCCGACCCGGCCATCGAGACCGTCGGCCAGCTGATGACCATGCAGCTAGGGCCAGACGACGTGCTGCTGACGGCGGCGGTGCGCTTCAAGCGCGGCATGCGTATCGACGAGGTCGACGTCGCGATCGCACGCCTGGAACGCGCCGTGCGCGACTTCGATCCGGCGATTGGGCGGGTTTATTTCGAGGCGGCGGCGCTGCGTTCGGCGATGGGCTGATCGCCCGCAGGGAGGGCGCGCAGTTCGGCGGATTGGCTCAGGAGTTTTGCCATGAGTTCGTCGACGATGCGCTCGACCTGCTCGCGGCGCGGCGGCGCCGCCCACCCGGCATCGGCTTGCGCCTGGCGCAGGGCGTGCGCCTGGACCAGCGACGCGGCACGCACCGCGGCGTACACGCTCGCGTCCTGGACGTTCGATGCCCGACTGACGAAACGCAAACGCAACCCGTGGTCGACCAGCAAGCTACCGTCGAGGAAGCGGTCGATGCCCATGTCGAACAAGACCTTCGTGATCACTTCGGCGGCGCGTCGGGACAGCGCTTGCCGGCTCTTGCGGCGGTAGAGAAAATACGAACTGCGCAGCAACTGCATGAACCACGACATCGGACTACCTTGTAACTTCTTGCGGCGCCTATTGTAACAATTGCAGCAACTGTTGGCAGAGCGCCACGCCGGTCCTGCCGAGCCGGCGTGCTAAAATATTTCGGTGAATACTTTCCTGCGCTCGCTGATTGTCTGGCTGCTCCTGCTGGCAGTGCCCCTGCAAGGCATGGCGGCGGTGGCAATGGGCGCGTGCCTGCCGCAGCATGGGGTGCCGCTGCCAGCGCCTGCGCACGCCATGCCGGCGCAACTGCACAGCGCGGAGCAGCCTCCCTGCCATGAGGCCGCCATGCGCACGGCGGCCCCCGAACACGAACAGCCGGCGCCGCATCACAAGGCGGGCAAGTGCGGCACCTGCTCGGCCTGCGGCATCGGCAGCGCGGTGCTGCCCACGTTCCTGCCGCAACTGGCGGCCCATGCGCCCGCCGCCGCGGCCAGCCCGGCCGCCGCCAGGCACCTGCCTTCGGTCCACCTCGCCCAGCCGGAGCGACCTCCCCGCCCTCGCCTCGCCTGAAACCTAGCTGGCCGCCGCTGCGCGGCTCTGTCGAACGATTCTGTCGAGGATGTCATGACCTTCGTCTCCACGCTTTTCCGCGTGGCCGCGCCGTGCCTGCTGGCCGGCGTTGCCCACGCATCCCCTGTACCCGTACCTGCCGCCGACGGCGGTGTTCCGGTGCGCGCCACCGTCTACACATCGGCCCTGCCTTATCGGCCCGCCGCCCCTGAAGCTGTCCGTCCCGACCAGGCCTGGCGCGAGCAGAACCGCATCGTCGCCGCCTACGATTCGATGGCGCTGACCATGGGCGCGCATGCCGGCCATGCCGCGCCGGCTGCCGATCCGCATGCTGCACATGCTGTTGCGCCAGACGCCCACGCCGGTCACGGCGCGATGCACGGCGCTGCGGCCAACGCGCCTGCCGATCCGCATGCCGACCACCGGATGCCTGCCGCACCCGCGCCGTCAAAGGAGGCTGGGAACCATGCGGATCATGGCGCTGCGGCCGCCCCCGCACCCGCCGCGCACCAGCACGGAGGCCAGCCGTGAGCGGTCGCGGCTTCCCCTTGGGCGGCGGCGCCGTGGCGGCATTTGCCCTACTGGCCGGCTGCGCCGGCGTCACGCCCGACGGCGGCTTCGATGCCGTCGCCCAGCGCGCGCAGGAACGCGGCGGCCTGTCCCCGCGCATCGTCATGAACGAGACCGACGCGCGCGCCGTCGCCGACACCACGCGCGCGCTCCTGGCGCGCCCGCTCGACATGGAGGGCGCGGTACGGATCGCGCTCCTCAACCATCCCGGCCTGCAGGCGAGCTACTGGAAGGTCGGCATCGCCCAGGCCGACCTGGCCCAGGCCGCGCGCCTGCAAAATCCCGCCTTCGGCTTCAAGCGCATGGCCGGTGGCGGCGAGGTCGAGATCGAGCGCTCGCTGGGATTCAACCTGGTGCAGGCCCTGACCCTGCCGCTGGCGCGGCGCGTGGAAAGCGGCCGCTTCGAAGGGGTGAAGCTGGCGGTGGGCGCTGGCATCGAGCGCCACGCCGTCGAGACGCGGCGTGCCTGGACCGATGCGGTGGCGGCGATCCAGGGCCTGGACTACGCGCGCCGCGTGCATGCGGCGGCCGAGGCCAGCGCCGAGCTGCGGGGCCGCATGGCGCGCTCCGGCAACGCCAGCCGCCTCGACCTGGCGCGCGAACAGGTCTTCCAGGCCGAAGCCGCGGCCGCCGTTGCCCGCGCCGCCCAGCACGCGGTGGCCACGCGCGAACAGCTGACGCGCCTGCTCGGCCTGTGGGGCGACGACACCGCATTTACCCTGCCCGAGCGCCTGCCCGACCTGCCGGCCGCGCCGGTAGACCTGCCCGACCTGGAACGGCGCGCGCTGGCGCAGCGCCTGGACGTGGCCGCGGCGCGCCAGGATGCCGCCGCTATGGCGAGCAGCCTGGGCTTGAGCCGCACCACCCGCTTCGTCAACGTGCTGGAACTGGGCGCGGCGCGCAAGAGCGAGACCGGCATGCCTGCCGAGCGCGGTTACGAGGTGTCGATCGAACTGCCGCTGTTCGACTGGGGCGGCGCCCGCAGCGCACGCGCCGAAGCGCTCTACATGCAGTCGCTGCGCCAGGTCGCCGCGACCGCGGTCGATGCGCGCAGCCAGGCGCGCGAACGCTACCTCGGCTACCGCGCGGCATGGGACCTGGCGCGCCACTACCGCGACGAGGTCATCCCCTTGCGCAAGCGGATCTCGCAGGAGACCCTGCTGCGCTACAACGGCATGCTGGCCAGCAGCTTCGAGCTGCTGACCGACGCGCGCGAACAGGCCGGCGCCGTGAATGCCACCATCGAGGCGCTGCAGGCATTCTGGCGCGCCCATGCCGATCTCGAGGAAGCCATCGGCGGCCGGGTTGTCCACGCGGCCCATGCCGCGCCCGCCACCGCTTCACCGCACAAGGAACACGCAGAATGAGCTCACGTCGTACGTTTTTGAGTAATGCCGGCGCCGCCATGGTCGGCGCCTCGCTGGTCAGCCGCGCCGGCGCCGCCACGCTGCCGGAAGCCCCGGTCCAAGCCTCCGGCGGCACGACCGCGCCCCTCGCGCCGCCGAACGGCCGGCCCTACAACCCGGTTGTCACCCTGAATGGCTGGACGCTGCCCTGGCGCATGAAGGACGGCGTCAAGGAATTCCACCTGGTGGCCGAACCGGTCGTGCGCGAGCTCGCGCCCGGCATGCAGGCCAACCTGTGGGGCTACAACGGCCAGAGTCCGGGGCCGACGATCGAGGTGGTCGAAGGCGACCGCGTGCGCATTTTCGTCACCAACAAGCTGCCCGAACACACCAGCATCCACTGGCACGGCCAGATCCTGCCCTGCGGGATGGATGGCGTCACCGGCCTGACCCAGCCCGGCATCCCGCCCGGCAAAACCTTCGTCTACGAATTCGTGGCGCGCCACGCCGGCACCTTCATGTACCACCCGCACGCCGACGAGATGCAGCAGATGGCGATGGGGATGATGGGTTCCTGGGTCACGCATCCGAAAGACATCCGCCAGCACGCGGTGGACCGCGACTACGTGCTGCTGCTGGGCGCCTACGACATCGAGCCGGGCAGCTACACGCCGCGCACCAACACCATGCTCGACTTTAACCTGTGGACCTTCAACAGCCGCGTCTTCCCCGGCATCGACCCGATGGTGGCCGGACTGAACGAGCGCGTGCGCATCCGCGTCGGCAACCTCACCATGACCAACCACCCGATCCACCTGCACGGGCACCGCTTCGAGGTGGCCGGCACCGATGGCGGCTGGGTGCGTCCCGAGGCGCGCTGGCCGGAAGTGAGCGTCGACATCGCGGTCGGCCAGATGCGCGCGATCGAATTCGTGGCCGACAACCCGGGCGACTGGGCCTTCCACTGCCACAAGTCGCACCACACGATGAACGCGATGGGTCACGAGGTGCCTAACCTGATCGGCGTCGACCACCGCGGCGTGGCGCAACAGATCAACGACCTGATCCCGGGCTACATGGTCATGGGCGACAAGGGCGGCGCGATGGGCGACATGAAGATGCCGCTGCCGGAAAACACGCTGCCGATGATGGACGGGCGCGGCCCCTTCGGCCACCTCGACATGGGCGGCATGTTCACGGTGCTGAAGGTGCGCGACGGCCTGAAGCGCGGCGACTACCGCGATCCGGGCTGGTACAGGCATCCGGCGGGGACGGTGGCGCGCGAGTGGACTGGCGCGGTGCCGGTGGCGCCGCAGGCGCCGGGAAGCGCGACGCCTGCCGACAGCCAGCCCGCCAAGGTACGCAAGCCGACGTCGCATAAACACTGACGTAGGGTGGACGGCTCTACCCGGCTGCGTGCATGCCGCAACCGGTGACGCCGTCCACGCGTTCACTCACGCGCGGGCGGTCACCGGGTAGCCTGCTTCATCGATCGCGGCCGCGATGCGCTCCACGTCGGCCTTGCTGTCGATCCGCACCTTCCTGGTCGCCAGGTCGATCTCCACCTTCGCGTTCGCATCGAGTGCCTGCACGGTCTTCGTCACGCGTCCCACGCAATGGCCGCAGCTCATGCCTTCCACAGTCAGTTCAAGCATCTTTTCTTCTCCAGTCGAATCAAGCGCCGGCACAGGGCCGGCAGAATGGGATACCGCCGGCCGCCAGCGGCGCAGCAGCAGCGCATTGGCCACCACGCTCAGGGAACTAAGCGCCATCGCCGCCCCGGCCAGCATCGGGTTCAACTGGCCGAATGCCGCCAGCGGAATGCCGACCAGGTTATAGACAAAGGCCCAGCCCAGGTTCTGGCGGATCTTGCGCCAGGTACGGTGCGAGATGTCGATGGCGTCGGCCACCAGGCGCGGGTCGCCGCGCATCAGCGTGATGCCGGCCGTGTGCATCGCGACGTCGGTGCCGCCCGCCATGGCGATGCCGACGTCGGCCGCGGCCAGCGCCGGCGCGTCGTTGATGCCGTCGCCGACCATCGCCACCGTCGCGCCCCCCGCCATCGCCGCGCGCACGGCGTCGGCCTTGTGCGCCGGCAGCGCCTGCGCCGTGTAGCGTTCGATGCCGAGCGCCTCGGCCACTACCCGCGCCGCCCCCGGATTATCGCCGCTCAAGAGCATCGGCGTCACACCGATGGCTTTCAGGCGCACGACCGCCTCCTGCGCGCCTTCCTTGAGCGTGTCGCCAAACGCGAGCAGGCCGAGCACCTCGATGGCACCCGGAGTGCCGCGTGCCAGCAGCGAGACCGTGCGGCCGTCGGCCTCGTGTCGGCTTGCCGCCGCGCGCAGCGGCGCCAGGTCGCCGCCGAGTTCCTCGATCAGGCGCGCGTTGCCGAGATAGACCGTCGCGCCGTCGACCTCGGCCTGCACGCCGCGTCCGGCCAGGGCGCGCGCGTTGGCGGCGGCCGGCACATCCAGGCCAAGTTGGCGCGCGTGGGCCATCACCGCATGCGCCAGCGGGTGCTCGCTGTGCTGCTGCACGGCGCCGGCCAGCCGCGCCACCAATGCCGCGTCGAAGCCTTCAATCGCCACCACCTGCGGGCGTCCCACGGTCAGGGTGCCGGTCTTGTCGAAGACGACGGTATCGATCGCATGCGCGCGTTCGAGCGCCTCGGCGTCGCGGATCAGGATGCCGTGGCGCGCGGCGGCGCCGGTGCCGACCATGATCGCGGTCGGCGTCGCCAGCCCGAGGGCGCAGGGACAGGCGATCACCTGTACCGCGACCGCGTTCAGCAGCGCCGCTTCCCAGTCGCCCGTGGCCAGGCCCCAGGCCAGGCACACGAGCACCGACAGCAGCAACACGGCCGGCACGAAGACGGCGCTGACGCGGTCGACCAGGCGCTGCACCGGCGCCTTGACCGCCTGCGCATTCTCGACCTGGCGGATGATCCGCGCCAGCATGGTCGCGGCCCCGACCGCGGTCACCTCGACCAGCAGCAGGCCTTCGCCATTCACGGCGCCGCCGCTCACGCGCGCGCCCGGCTCCTTCGCCAACGGCAGGCTTTCGCCGGTCAGCAGCGACTCGTCGAGATGGCTGCGGCCCTCCACCACGCGGCCATCGGCGGCGACGCGCGCGCCGGGACGCACCACCAGCAGGTCGCCCACTTGCAGCGCTTCGGGCGCGATGGCCGTATCGACGCCGCCGCGGCGCACGATCGCCTCTGTCGGACGCAAGCCTTCGAGCGCGCGGATCGCTTCCACCGTCTGCCCCTTGGCGCGGGCTTCGAGCCACTTGCCGAGCAGGACCAGGGTGATGACGACCGCCGACGATTCGAAATACAGGTGCGCCGCATGATGCGTGCCTTCCCGCAGCAGCAAATACACCGACAGCGCATACGCGGCGCTGGTGCCGATCGCCACCAGCAGGTCCATGTTGCCGCTGCCCGCGCGCAGCGCCTTCCAGCCGGCCCGGTAGAAACGCGCACCCAGCCAGAACTGCACCGGCGTGGCCAGCAGCCACTGCAGCCAGCCCGGCAGCGCCCAGTCACCGCCGAGGAATTGAACGAACATGGGCGCGGCCAGCGGCGCACTGAACAAGGCTGCCAGCGCGACCGGCCACCACGTCGCGGGCGCGCTGTCCGCTCCCTTTGCCGCGCTCGCCTCGTTGCTGGCCTCGTAGCCGGCCTTGCGCACGGCCGCGATCACGGCTTCCGACGCAGCCGCGCCCTGCACGCTGGCGCGTTCGGTTGCCAGGTTGACGCTGACCTGGGCCACCCCGGGCACCGCGCGTATGGCTTTCTCGACACGGGCGACACAGGAGCCGCATGTCATGCCGGAAATATCAAAGCTTGCCGCGACGGGCCCTGCAAACTGTCCGCTGTGCTTGTTCATGGTCGCTTCTTTTCAATCCATTCAGAGTCAGCCTTCCCCGGAAGTTCAGGCCACGCCGCGCTGCGTTGATCCAGCGCTGAGCGATGCCCGCCGTGCGAACTAACTGTCGGGTTACCTATCGAAGAGTTAGCTCGTCAATAAGCGCCAATCACCAACTCAGCCAGCCCATGCCACCTGGAGAATGCATGAACACCTCAATCCGCTATTGTATGGCGTTGCTCGCCTGCTTGCTGGCCACGGGCTGCAGCCGCCTGGCAGAGGAAGACGACACCCAGGCTGAAGAGGCCCACGTCGCCGTCGTCGAGCAGGCCCAGGGCGTCACGCCCTTCATCGTCAACCTCGTGCTGAAGCTCGACGAATTTGCCCATCTCGACAACGTTTCCTACACCATCGCACCCAGGCCGGGCACGTTCTCGAAGCCGGTGGCCGTCACTTATACCCGCGCCTGGATCGAGCGCAAGGGGGCCTGGAACGCGGCCGACAAGCGCCTGGCCCTTGCCGTCTTCGGCCTCTACGCCAATTACCAGAACAGCGTCACCGTCACGGCGCGCTTTCGCGACCAGTCGACCCACGTCGAGCGCCTGACGCTGGCGGCGCCCGCCTATACCGGGCCGGGCGCGGTCTATACCACGCCGCAAGTACTCACCGCGCGCAGCGCGTCAGTGTCGCCGGGCTTCGACTACATGATGGTCCAGAATGGCGTGACCACGCCGGCCGTGCTCGATACCGACGGCAACCTGCGCTGGGTGGGCGCCGGCCCGAGCGACTCCATCTCCTCGCTCTTCAACACCGACTCCTTCCTGGTCGGCAGCCCGACGACGCCCGAACTGTACCGCGTCGAACTGGATGGCAGCTACGCCGCGCGGCCGCTGGCCTCGACTCGCTACACCAACTTCCATCACGATTTCACGCGCGGCAAGACCGGCTTCCTGGCCGAACTCGACGCGCTCGCCGGCGGCGTGCCGAAGGTCGAAGCGGACCTGGCCGAAATCAGCGAGACCGGCGAGATCATCAAGGAATGGGACATGGCCGCCATCTTCCGCGCCGCCATGCAGGCCGGCGGCGACGACCCATCGAATTTCGTGCGCGACAACGCCGACTGGTTCCACATGAATTCGGCCATCTACAACGCGGCCGACGACTCGCTCCTCGTTTCGAGCCGGGAAAATTTCGTCGTCAAGCTCGATTACGCGACCGGCCGGATCAAGTGGCTGCTCGGCGACACCACCAAGCACTGGTATGTCGACTATCCGTCGCTGCGCGCGCTGGCGCTCAAGCTTACCTCGGGCAAGGCGCCGGTCGGCCAGCATTCGCTATCGATTGCCGCGAATGGCGACCTGCTGCTGTTTAACAATGGCCTCGGCAGCCTGAACCAGCCCGCGGGCACCGCTCCCGGCATCACGCGCGACTTCAGCACGCCGTCGCGCTACGTGATCGATGCAAGCGCCCGCACCGCCGCCGAAACCTGGAGTTATGCACCGACGCCGGCCATCTATTCCGACATCTGCTCGAGCGTGTACGAAGGCGTCGCAGCGAACCATCACCTGGTCACGTATTCGGTCGCGGCGGGGCAAACCCGCACCAGGCTGGGCGCCCTGGACAGCACCGGCAAAGTCGCGTTCGACTACGAATATCCGGCCAACGTCTGCGCTGTCGCCTTCAACAGCAAGTCGGTGGACTTCTCCGACATCACCCTGAAGTAGCCGGGCCGGACCGTGCAGGCAAGGCCGGCAGCGCTGCCATCGGCAACATCAGGTAGCGCATGTCGGCACGGTCCACTGCTTGGCCGGCGCCGAGAAAACTGTCGCGTCCGAGCCGGCCTTGAACATTCGCCGGGTGGGTACGGCCCGGGAGTTGCAGCGGCCGCACGTCCTGCGCGCGCAGCACCAGCTGAATCTCGAAGCCGACGCTCGGCTCGGCGCAGCGGCCGAGGATGGCGCGCAGCGCCGCGCTGGCGTCGCCGCTGGGCAGGAAGCGGGCGAAGGTCGCCGCGTCGAGCGGACCGATGCGCAGGCGCGCGCGCAGGTCGGGGCGCCAGCTGCGCTCGCCCAGCAGCACGTTTTCGCCAAGCTCGGCATTGATGCCGAGCGCGGCCTGCTCGGCGCGCCCGAGGCGGTCCCAGTGCCCGACCGCTTCCTCCAGGCGCACGGCGACGCCGAAGAACGCGGACACGATCTGTTCGATCACGACCGCCGAACAGGGCCGTTGTGCGAGCATGCCGGCGAAATGCGCGACCAGGTGCGGCGGCGCGGCGTCCGACCGCGATGGCGATGATGATTCCGGGGCGCTTCCGGCCAGCGCTAGCAACAGCGGCCGCAGGCGATCGGCGCCGCCTGCCGGCATGTGCGCGATCCGGTTTTTTTGCCAGGCCCGCCAGAACAGCGCCAGCATGCGGTTCGAGACCAGGTCGAGAAAGGTGCGCGGCGCCGCGTCGTGGCCGGCGCTTTGCCAGGCGGCGATGCGTTCGGTGACGTGCGCCGGCAGCACGCCGTGCGCACCGAGCAGTCCCATGAAGGCCGGGGTGATCGTGAAGCGATGGCCGGCGTCCGCTGCCGCAGCATCCACTTCCGTGCGCGTATGCGCGATCGCTTCGATCTCGGAAGCCGGAAAGCCGAGCCCCAGGCTGTTCTCGAAGCGCAGGCAATCGCGCCAGGCCTGTTCCGGCGCCACCCCCTGACGCGCCAGCCAGGCCAGCAAAATCGACACCGCCTGCACGAATTCGAAGGCCTGCGGTTTGGCTAGCAGCCGCTCGATGACGCTCGCAGTTGTTCGGCGGTGCGTGGGGCGCATGCAAGGATCTCCTCTCCGGTCTGGTGCGACACGATCTCGAGCCGCGTAAAGCAGTTCAGCTGGCTGTTCAGCGCGAAATAGCGGTCCATCACCTGAGCGAACACATACAGCGCGCTGCCGGCGAAGGCTTCCTCGTCGAGCGTCATGCGGATGGCGACGCCCGGCATCAGCGCCGACACCGGGCGCGTCCGGAGCCAGGCGCGTACGCTGCCGTGCTCGAGCTTGAGGATGCCGGCGATCTGGCGCCGCGCCGCCGGCGAGCGCGGCAGGTCGTACAGGGCGAGCATCTTCTGCAGGTCCGGCAGCCCGGCATTGGTCAAGCCGGCATAGTTCAGCGCCAGGTGCGCGATCAGGCGCCAGTGGGCGCCGTCGCCATGTGTGAAGCGCCAGCTCGGGCTCGGTTTGCGCAGCAGGGTGAAGGGTGCGGCCCCGCAGGCCGACTCGGCCATCAGGTCGCCATGTGGCTGGCCGATACGCAGCTGCGCCGGCAGGTCGCGGTTGGTGCAGGTCAGTTCCGTCGAAATCGTCGCGTTGGCCGCTTCGTCGGGGCTGAAGTCGGGATCGCTGAGCGACAGCAGCAACGCGTGCCCGGGGCTGGCGGCGGCCAGCATCTCGTCGCGGCGCGCGCTCCAGAAATGGCCCGCTGCTCCTTGGTGAACTCTCTGCTGGTCGTGCTGCACAGCGTACAGCGGGCTGAATTCGGTCACGCTGGCAGTACCGCGCGCTTCGCGCACGACGCACACCCGGTCGATGCTGTGGATGTCGAAGGCGCCGGCGTGGGCGCCGTCGGCCGCCAGCACGTATTCGGCACGCGTATGCGTCAGGGCGATCGGATCGCCGGCCTTGCGAAACAGGTTGACCACCGGCGTGCAGCCGGGCAGCAAGTGGCGTGCGGCCAGGGGTGCGAGCAGGCGCGCGCTGTCGCCGTCGGCAGGAATTCCCGCCAGGCCCAGGTGCAGCGTGCAGCGCGTGCAGTCCGCGGGCAACTGGCGCGCCAGCGCCGCCAGGTCGACATCGATGAAATGGAATTTTTCCGGATAGGCGAAGTACTCGGTGAGCAGCCGGAAGGCCGGATGCGAGCGCGTGGACGTCGGCAGCAGGGCTTCCTCGTCGCCGAAGCCGGCCAGGCGCAGCGGCAGCGCCGCCAGCGGCCGCCAGGGCGTGCTGCCTTCGGCCTGGACCCAGGCGCCGCGCGCACGCATGAACAGCGCGTCGATCAGGGCCGCGCGCAGCGCCGGTTCGGCGTCGACGAACAGGCGCACGCTGCCGAATCCGCGCGCGCACAGGCCGGCCACCGAACCTTTTACTTCGATGCCGATCGACAGCCCCGCCGTCACGCCGCGCGCCAGCTGCGCCGTGCGCGGCGCCGCAATCGGAACGGAAAAGGCCGCGTCGACGATCCGCAGCGGGCCGGTCAGCACCGGATAGACCGTGCGGAACTGGCACACCGTGCCGCCCACCGGAGTGCTGCGCAGCGGCGTGCCGCGTTCAATGCACGCAAATTCCCCGCCATCGTGGCTGGACGACACGATGCGCGCCACTGAATAGGACGGCAAGGGGCGCAGATAATGCGGATATAAACTCTCGAGCAGCGCCTCGGTGAACTTCGGGTAATCGTCGTCGAGCCGCTTGTGGATGCGCGCGCTCAGCAGCGCAACCGACTGGATCAGCCGCGCCACGCTCGGATCGTCGTAACGCTCGCCGGTAATGTGCAGGTCGCTCGCCGGCTTGGGGAAGCGGCTGCGAAATTCGCGGGCATGGTGGCCGAACAGTCCCAGCTCTTCCTCGAAATACCGTAGTAGCTCGTCCATACCCGCTCCGTGCTTGCTGGAAACAGACTATGCTCCCATCGCCGTGCCGCCGTGGCTTTGACTGGCGATAAGAAGCGCGCCCGCCATACAGGTCTACTCGGGGCCGATCGGTACCGGTTATTCGAGACCGCGCTTTGATCTGGCGCAAAGATTCTATCGGGAGTAAATGCAAACTGGCTGGATCACTCCGTGCATCCTGCTTCCGATAGCCCCGTTGCTCCCTTCCGCCCACCATACGGCCGCCGCCGCCCTGCGCCGCGCACGCAAGCTCCTGTTCGTTCGCCTCCAGCGGCACGCGACCCTGCCTGATGCCAAATTCAGCGCCGCGTTCGAGTCGGTGGTCGTCGCCATCGAAGTCGGCCTGGCGCACGAAGAAGCCGTCATGGAAACGCTCGGCTTCGATGGCTTGCACGAGCGCCGCGCCGCCAACGCGCTGCTGCTCGCTTCGCTGCACCGCATCGTGACGCAGGTCGAGGCGGGCGACGCCGCGCTGGGCCGGGCTGCGCTGGCGGCTGCCTGCGACTTGCTGTCGATACACAGGCTGACAACCGACCTCGCGCTGGTCCTGGCGCGGCCGCTCGTTGCGGCGCCCGGCCACCTTCGTCCAGGCCGGCCAGCGGGGAGTCTTGTCGCGCGCAAGAAAAAGAGTTGATGGATGCG
This sequence comes from Massilia sp. CFBP 13721, assembly GCF_014842025.1. Lineage (GTDB taxonomy): Bacteria > Pseudomonadota > Gammaproteobacteria > Burkholderiales > Burkholderiaceae_D > Telluria. The sequence continues at coordinate 124,533 of NZ_JACYUY010000017.1, read as the reverse complement.
GTGGCTAGCGGCAGAGGTAGGGTGGACTGGTTTCCCGTCCATGCGTCCAGCAAGCGCTATCTGTACTATTACCCTGCCTGCTTGAACGCGTGGACGGCAGAGCCGTCCACCCTACGGACAGATACGTTGCTATTCAATGTTGTACGAGACGATATTCACTGCAGCTACCGAACGGATGCGTACGTAGCGCGTGGACTCGGGAGTCCACCCTACGTTAGTGATGAGCCAACGAAAAAAAGGCACCTTGCGGTGACCGAGTCACTGATCAAGCATGGGATTCGCCCACGTTCCGCGGGCCGCGGTTGCGCGAGTACGCGCAACCCTTCGAATCCCACGCGCAAGGCGCGCAGGCGCCTTGCTCGTCTCCGCCAAGTTACAAAAGAAAAAAGCCACCTTGCGGTGGCTTTTCTCTTTTGTAACTTGGCGGAGACGGTGGGATTCGAACCCACGATACGGGTATAAGCCATATGCATCCTTAGCAGGGATGTGCCTTCGGCCACTCGGCCACGTCTCCAATCAACTCCAGCAAACTGCGCTAGCGCTGAGTGCAAGCATCTTAATGGCCGGTGCCGGATTGGTCAAGGCGGCGCGGCCAAAAATAAGGAAAAAGTTAAGCTTTCTCCAGATCAAACGCTTTATGCAGGGCGCGCACGGCCAGCTCCATGTATTTCTCGTCGATCAGGACCGAAATCTTGATCTCGGAGGTCGAGATCATCATGATGTTGATGCCCTCTTCCGCGAGCGTGCGGAACATCTGCGAGGCAACGCCGACGTGGCTGCGCATGCCGACGCCGACGGCCGACACCTTCGACACCTTGGCGTCGCCGACGATGCGCGTGTAGCCGAGCTCGTCGCGCTGCGCTTCCAGCACGGCCATGGCACGCTGGTAATCGCCGCGCGAGACGGTGAAGGTGAAGTCGGTCTTGCCGTCGACCGACTGGTTCTGGATGATCATGTCCACTTCGATATTGGCATCCGATACCGGGCCCAGGATGTGGAAGGCGACGCCCGGCTTGTCCGGCACGCCCAGGACGGTGATCTTGGCTTCATCACGGGTGAATGCGATACCGGAGATGACGGCTTGTTCCATGTTGGTTTCTTCCTCAAACGAAATCAGGGTGCCGGACTTGGCTTCTTCTTCCAAGGGCATCAGGGGGTTGGTCAGCGACGACAGCACGCGCGTCGGGACCTGGTAGTTACCGGCGAACTCGACCGAGCGGGTCTGCAGCACTTTCGAGCCGAGCGAGGCCAGCTCCAGCATTTCTTCGAACGTGATCTTTTCCAGGCGGCGCGCTTCGTCGACCACGCGCGGGTCGGTCGTGTAGACGCCATCGACGTCGGTGTAGATCAGGCATTCGTCGGCCTTCAGCGCGGCGGCGATCGCCACGGCGGAGGTATCGGAACCACCGCGGCCCAGCGTCGAGATGTTGCCCTCTTCGTCCATCCCCTGGAAACCGGTGATGATGACGATCTTACCCGCGTCGAGGTCGGCGCGCACGCGCGTGTCGTCGATGGACTGGATGCGCGCCTTGGTGAAGGCCGAATCGGTACGGATGCCGGCTTGCCAGCCGGTATAGGAGACGGCGTCCTTGCCGATGGCCAGCAGCGCCATTGCCAGGAGGCCCACCGACACCTGCTCGCCGGTCGAGGCGATCATGTCCAGCTCGCGCGGATCCGGCTGCTCCATGATTTCCTTGGCGAGGCCGATCAGGCGATTCGTTTCGCCCGACATCGCCGACGGCACCACGACGATTTGATGTCCGGCGTCGTGCCACTTGGCGACGCGCGCCGCGACGTTCTTGATGCGGTCCGTCGAGCCCATCGACGTACCACCATATTTGTGGACAATTAATGCCATAAAAGGAAGCTTCCCAGCGTGGAGAGGGTGAAAAGGGAACACTTACTCTAGCATGTTGCACTGCAAGATCACAAGAAGGGAAATCCGAAAAGCTATATGAAAAGAAAATAAAGTAATACGCTTTTCGCATAGAAATTATTCGGGCTTCGCCTCCCAGCGCAAACTGACGGGCTCGGCAGCGTCATCGCTAACATGATGGCAATCCATGCCCAGCCCCGCCGCGAACAGCAGGTCGCGCCCGCTGCTGACGATCGGCAACCGGGCCCGTTCCCAGGCCGGAATATCGGCCGCCTGGTAGTGCGCCTTGAGGCCGCGCGTCGGGCGGTTCGGCGCCAGCTTGAGGCGCTCGCCGCCCTTGCGGAAATCGATGACCAGGTGCTGCGCGCGCAGCCAGGCCGGATCGAAGCCGACCGCTGCCGGCTCGACGTGCAGCACGCCGCCATAGGCCGGAAACGCCAGTTGCGCCTCGCCCTGCCAGCGGAAGGATTCGCCGTGTTTTTCGATGATGCCTTCGTCGTCCGGATCGCGCATCCCGGCGAGGTCGGCCAGTTTCGGTGTGATATAGAGCCGATCGCGGTGGCGCCGCAGGTGGCAGGCCGGGTGCGTCACCAAGAGTTGGGCGTCGTGGCGCGCTTCGATCAGTTGCGCCACCAGTTCGACCAGCCAGGCGGTCGACGGCATCGCCAGGCCGCGGCTGGCGAACCAGTGGCGCAGCAGGTTGTAGACCCGGTCCAGGCTCATGCTGCGCAGGCGCGCCACGTCGATGGCGCCGTCGACCAGCGCCAGCACGAGGTCGCCCTCGGCCAACTCGGTTAGCAGGCGCTGGGCCGACTGGGCATGCGCCGCACTGCGCGCGAAGCGCTGCTGGAAGCCGGGAAAGGCGTCGGCCAGCGCCGGCATCACATGGTGGCGCAAGGCATTACGTGCATAGCGCGTGTCGCTGTTCGATTCATCCTCGACCCAACTGAGTCCGGCTTCCCGTGCGTAGGATTCGAGCTCGGCGCGCGCCAGCGGCAGCAGCGGACGCGCCATCACCAGGTCCGGATTGCCCAGCAGTTCGGGCGCGCTGTTGGCCGCATCCATGCCCGATAGTCCCGCCGGACCGGAGCCGCGCAGCAATTGTAGCAGCACGGTTTCAGCCTGGTCGTCGAGGTGGTGCGCGGTCAGCAACAGGGTGGCGCCATGCGCGCGGCACATGTCGCCGAGCGCGCGGTAACGCAGCTTGCGCGCCGCCGCCTCGGTACCCGCGCCGCCGCTGTCGACCGCGACGCGGCGGTGATCGGCACGCACGCCGAGCGCGGCGGCGGCAGCCTCGACATGGCGCAGCCAGGCGTCGGCATTGCTGCTCAAGCCGTGATGAACGTGGAAAACGAAGAGCGTGTGCCCCTGCGCACGGCACCAGTCAGATGCCAGCTGCAGCAAGACCATCGAATCGAGGCCGCCGCTGCAGGCAATCGCAATCGTGGCGGGGGAAAACTGCATGCGCAAGGTGTCGATCGCACGCGTAAAAACGGCCGGGACGGACCCGGCCTTGGTACTACCAACTAACTTATTCACGCAACACGACTCACTCTTCGGTCGGCAGGGTTTCCTTGAACTTGCCGTACGCCATCAGCTTCTGGTGACGGGCTTCGAGCAAGTCCTTGGTTTTCATGCCCTGGAATTGGCGCAGGGTATCGGCCAGCGCGCGCTTGAGCATCTGCGCCATGCTGGCCGGATCGCGATGGGCGCCGCCCAGCGGTTCGGTGACGATCTTGTCGATCACGCCCAGCGCCTTCAGGCGGTGCGCGGTCAGGCCCAGGGCCTCGGCGGCGTCGGAGGCGCGCTCCGACGTCTTCCACAGGATCGAGGCGCAGCCTTCCGGCGAGATGACCGAATAGGTGGCGTACTGCAGCATCAGCACCGCATCGCCGACGGCAATCGCCAGCGCACCGCCCGAACCGCCTTCACCGATGATGGTGGCGATCAGCGGCACTTTCAGCTCGGCCATGACGTACAGGTTGTGGCCGATCGCTTCCGATTGCCCGCGCTCTTCGGCATCGATGCCGGGGAAGGCGCCCGGGGTGTCCACAAAAGTGAAGATCGGCAGGTTGAACTTCTCGGCGACCTTCATCAGGCGCATCGCCTTGCGGTAGCCTTCCGGACGCGGCATGCCGAAGTTGCGCATCGCGCGCTCCTTGGTGTCGCGCCCCTTCTGGTGGCCGATGACCATGCAGGCCTGGCCATTGAAGCGCGCCAGGCCGCCGACGATCGACTGGTCGTCGGCGAAGCTGCGGTCGCCGCGCAGTTCGTGGAAGTCGGTGAAGATCGCGTTCACGTAATCCATCGTGTACGGACGCTGCGGATGGCGCGCGATCTGCGAGACTTGCCAGGGCGTGAGCTTGGCGTAGATGTCCTTGGTGAGCTGCTGGCTCTTCTTGTCGAGGCGATCGATCTCTTCCGAAATGTCGACAGCGGAATCGTCCTGGACGAAGCGGAGCTCTTCGATTTTCGAGTCGAGCTCGGCAATAGGCTGCTCGAAACTGAGGAAAGTAGTTTTTGTCATTGGACCTCCGGGGTTGTTCTGTGGCCTGGGCGCGCCGGCAAGTACACGGCGCGCAGTGGCGAGGTGGCGTTCTATTTGGCGTTATTCTACCGTACCGGACGCCGCTGCGGACGCCAAACCGGATGGCGCGCCCTGCACCGGCGCCGGATCGAGGCTGCGCCACAAGTACCAGGTGGCGACGGTGCGCCAGGGTTCCCAGTTGGCCGCGACTTCGCGCGCATCGCTGCGCGAGACCGGCTCGCCGGAGAAGTAATTCTGGCTGATGCCCTGGATCAGGCCAGGGTCGTCGAGCGGCAGCACGTTCGGGCGCAGCAGGTTAAAGATCAGGAACATCTCCGCGGTCCAGCGGCTGATGCCGCGGATTTGCACGAGTTCGGCGATCACCGCCTCGTCGTCCATCTCGGACCACAGGTTGGCATGCACGCGCTTGGCCTTGAAATGGTCGGCCAGGTCGAGGATGTATTCGGTCTTGCGTTTCGACAGTCCACAGGCGGACAAGCCCTCGGCGCCGAGCTTGATGATCTGCGCCGGGGTCAGCTTCGGGCAACAGGCGTTCAGCTTGGCCCAGGCGGCGTCGGCCGCTTTCGGCGTGACCTGCTGGCCGACGATCGAACGCGCCAGCGTGGTGAACGGGTCCGGATGCCCCTTCAGGTGCATGTCGCCGAACTGCGGGATGAGGCGCTTCATGATGCGGTCGCGCCGCATCAGCTCTTCCTTGGCTTCGGCCCAGTACGCGGGCACCTCGAGTTCCGGCGCGCCGCCGGCGCCGTTGTCCTTTTCCGCTGCCATCATGCGCGACGCCAGTTCGTCGTCCCGTCCGGCTTGTCTTCCAGGATGATCCCGGCGGCCACCAGCTCGGCGCGGATGCCGTCGGCCTCGGCGAAATTGCGCGCCTTCTTGGCGGAGGCGCGGGCTGCGATCAGGTCGGCGATCTCGGTTTCGCCCAGTCCGCCCTGCCCCGCACCAGCACGCAGGAACTCCTGCGGGGCGCGCTGCAGCAGGCCGAGCACGCCGGCCAGCGCCTTCAATTGACGCGCGCTCTCGACCGACTTGGTGCGGTTGACTTCGCTGGCCAGGTCGAACAGCTCGGCCACGGCCAGCGGCGTATTGAAATCGTCGTCCATCGCGTCGCGGAAACGCACGGCATTGGCCTGGTCCCAGTCGACGGCGAGCGGCGCGTCGCCGAGTTCGACGTCGGCCAGCGCCGTGTACAGGCGCGTCAGCGCGCCCTTGGCGTCGTCGATGTGGACGTCGGAATAATTCAACGGGCTGCGGTAGTGCGCGCGCGCGATGAAGAAGCGGATCACTTCGGCATCGTATTTCTTGAGCACGTCGCGGATGGTGAAGAAGTTGCCCAGGGACTTGGACATCTTTTCGTTATCGACGCGCACGAAACCGTTGTGGATCCAGTAATTGACCATGGGCGCGCCGAACGCGCCTTCGCTCTGGGCGATCTCGTTTTCGTGGTGCGGGAACTGCAAATCCTGGCCGCCGCCATGGATGTCGAAGTGTTCGCCCAGCAGCGCGCACGACATGGCCGAGCACTCGATGTGCCAGCCCGGGCGGCCGCGGCCCCATTTCGAATCCCATTTGGCTTCGGCGGGCTCCGATTCCTTGGCCGCTTTCCAGAGGACGAAGTCGAGCGGATCGCGCTTGCCGGTGTTGACGTCGACGCGCTCGCCGGCGCGCAGGTCGTCGAGCGACTTGCCGGAGAGTTTGCCGTAGCCGTCAAAGCTGCGTACGGCGTAATTCACGTCGCCGTCATCGCTTTTATAGGCCAGGCCCTTGGCTTCCAGCTGCTCGATGATCGACAGCATGCCAGGCACGTGTTCGGTGGCGCGCGGCACGAAGCTGGCCGGCAGGATGCCGAGCGCGGCCGTGTCTTCGTCCATGTACTTGGTGAAACGGGTGACCAGCGAGGACAAGGTTTCGCCGTTCTCGACCGCACGCTTGATGATCTTGTCGTCGATGTCCGTGATGTTGCGCACGTACTTGACCTCGTACCCCGATTCCATGAGCCAGCGATAGATGACGTCGAAGGCCATCATCATGCGCGCGTGGCCGACGTGGCAGTAGTCGTAGACGGTCATGCCGCAGACATACATGCCGACCTTGCCGGCTTCCATCGGGACAAATACCTGTTTTTCGCGCGCCAGCGTGTTGTAAATCTTTAATTGGCTCATTGGTGTGATGAATCGAGAGGGGATCGGATGCCTGGCGCAGAACAAAACCGGGCACGTACGCCGTTCAGCGCGTGCCGGGAATCAATCTTTGCGTCGGGACCGTCTACCGCTCTGTGCTGTTCTTATTTGATAGAATGGGGACGTTCTGCGCAAAGTATAGCATTGATAAAATCCCGACTGGCCGCATATGGCTCAGGTTTATTTTTCTGTAAAAGCCTTGACAGGGCTTTGCGCCACGTCCACCGAGGAGACCACTCCATGCATGCACAAAAACAATCCCGCCGAACCCTCTTCCTGCGCCTGACCGGCGCCGCGCTGGCCCTGAGCTTTGCCGGCAGCGCCTTTGCCGCCGAGAATCCACAAGTGGCGATCAAGACGACCTTGGGCGAGATCGTGGTCGAACTCGACGCCGAGAATGCGCCGAAGAGCACGGCAAATTTCCTGCAATACGTGAAATCCGGTTTTTATAAAGGCACGGTATTTCACCGCGTAATCGACGGTTTCATGATCCAGGCGGGTGGCTATACCGAGAAACTGATCGACAAACCAGGCGCTCGCAAGCCGATCCCGAGCGAGTCGAAAAACGGCCTGTCGAACAAGATGTATACAGTCGCCATGGCGCGCACCGGCGACCCCAATTCGGCCACGTCGCAATTCTTTATTAACGTCAACGATAATAGCGGCCTCGATTATCCGGGCCAGGATGGTGTCGGCTATACGGTATTCGGACGCGTGGTGCAGGGCCAGGAAACGGTCGACAAGATCAAGGGCGTGATGGTCGACGACATGCGCGGCATGCAGAATGTGCCGGTGACGCCGATCTTCATCAGCGCCACTACCGTGCTTTCGGGAGAGAAACGGGTGAAATGAGGTGTTAAATGAGTCGTGAAATACGTTGTAAAATACGCGACTTGCACGTTTGATCAACAAATAGAACAGGATTTCCCATGACCTCCGTACTGCTGACCACCAACAAGGGCAATATCACCATCGAACTCGACGCCGAAAAAGCGCCGAAGACCGTTGCCAACTTCCTGGACTACGTGAACAAGGGTCACTTCACCAACACGATCTTCCACCGCGTGATCAAGGACTTCATGATCCAGGGCGGCGGCTTCGAACCCGGCATGAAACAGAAGGCGACCGACGCCACCGTCGAGAACGAAGGCAAGAACGGCCTGAAGAACGACAAGTACACGGTCGCCATGGCCCGTACCTCGGCGCCGCACTCGGCATCGGCCCAGTTCTTCATCAACACCAAGAACAACGACTTCCTGAACTACCCGGGCCAGGATGGCTGGGGCTATGCCGTGTTCGGTAAAGTGACTGCCGGCACCGACATCGTCGATGAACTGAACAAGGTCGCGACCTCGCGTTCGGGCATGCACGCCGACGTGCCGGTCGAGCCGATCGTCATCGAAAAAGCCGAAGTCGTACAGTAATCCAGTAAAGTAGTTTTTCCGCGCGGGAGCACAGCATTTCCACCACCACTCCCGCGCGCACCGTCGCGCTCTTCATTTCCGACCTGCACCTGCAGGAATCCCATCCGCGCACGGCCGACGCCTTTTTCCGCTTCCTGGCCGCGCATGCGGCGCATGCCGAACAGCTTTATCTTCTCGGCGACATCTTCGAATACTGGGCCGGCGACGACGACCTCGATGCGCCGCTGAACCGACGCGTCGTCGAGGCGCTGCGCGCCCTGGCGGACCGCGGCCTGCAGATTTTCTGGATGGCGGGGAACCGCGACTTCCTGGTCGGCCAGGGTTTCGCCGCGGCGGCCGGCCTGCACCTGCTGGACGAGCCGCACGTCGCCACGATCGCCGGGCAACGTATCGCCCTCGTGCACGGCGACGCCGAATGCACGCTCGACACAAAATACATGGAATTTCGCGCGATGGTGCGCGCTAGAGGCTGGCAGGCGCAATTCCTGGCCATGCCCTTAGACAAGCGCAAGGCAATCATCGCCGGTCTGCGCGAAGGCAGCCGCGAAGCGCACACGGCCAAGTCGTACGCCATCATGGACGTGACACCCGAAGCGATCGAGGCCGTGTTCGACGCCACCGGCGCCGCCGTCCTGATTCATGGGCACACGCACCGCCCTGCCCTGCACATGCATCGGCACCTGAGCGGCCAACGCCGCCGCTACGTCCTGCCCGACTGGGAATTGGATGACCGATCCGATGAGCCGCCGCGTGGCGGCTGGATCGCCGTCGACGAGCATGGCGCCGTCACGCGCCATGCCCTCGACGGCAGCCTGCTCTGACCTTCCCCTGATTACAGGTACTGCTGCAGCACCGCGTAGCGGGTCATGCCGACCAGCTTGCCCTTGTTGTAGGTAATCGCGCCGATCGAGGCGTTACCCCAGACAAAGCTCGGCGTCGACACCACGCCGGCCGGGCTGATCTTGCGCACATTGCCCGAGCCGGTCAGGTACAGGTTGCCGCTCTCGTCGATCGTCATGTGATCGACTTCGTAGAACCCGAGCGTGGCGGTCCTGGCCGCGCCATCGACGTTGCCCGTCTCTTTCATCGGCGTACCGGCGAACACAGTCAGCGCACTGTCCGCCTTGGCCAGCTTGTAGACGGCGACCGTGCCGGTGTCGGCGAAGTAGATGTTGCCGGCGGCATCGACCGCGACCGATTGCGGCCGTGGATCGGCGCCCGCGCCGGCCAGCCCTGCGATCTGCGCCTTGGTCACCAGCACGGTCTTGGCGCCGGTCGGCGTGATGCGCAGCACTTCGCCCGATACGGCGCCCGTGGTCACGATGGCGTTGCCGTCGGGATCGACCGCCAGGCCGATCGGACGCACCGCCGCGTCGACCGTCGTCACGACGCCGTCCTTGATCCGGCGCAGGCCCAGGCTCTGGGCGATCCAGATGCTGCCGTCGCGGCCGACGGCAACCCGCGTCGGCGCGGCAAACCGGGCCGTGGCCAGCGTGCCATCGCCCTGGCCAGGCAGGGCGGCGCTGTTGACCACGCCGGCGAGCGTGGTTACGGTGCCGTCCGGCGTTGCCTTGCGCACCACGTGGGTCACCGGGTCGGCGAAGTACATGTTGCCGTCGGCATCGGCCGCGAGCGAGCTGAACGAGCCGAAGCGCGCGGTGGCGGCATCGCCGTTGATGGTCTTGCGCACCGCCGGGGTTGCAGCGACGGTAGTTACGACACCGTCGAGCGTCACCTTGCGCAGCACTTCCTGGCCGCTGTCGACCACGAACAGGCTGGTGCCGTCGAAACCGATCGACAGCAGGTTGCCGAAGCGCGCCGCGGTGCCGGTCGCATCGACGTCGCCGCGTTCCTGGCTGCCCGCCAGGGTGGTGACGACACCGGCCGGCGTCACCTTGCGCACCGATGCGAAGTCGGTCACGTACAGGTCGCCGTTCGGCGTGGCGACCATGCCGGTGATCGCGCCGAAGCGCGCCGCGACGCCGGTGCCATCCTTGGTCGCGCCGAGCACGCCGCCGGCATGCAGCGTGAGTACGCCGTTGCCGACTTTCCAGATGCGGTCGGTATCGTCCGATACGTACAGGGTGCCGTCGGCGGCGCGTGCGATCGTCTGCAACAGGATGACCGGGGCCACCGGATCCGGGTTGGGATAGGTCGTGGTGGTGACGACGCCGGCCGCGGTAGCCTGGCGAATCGTCAGGCCGGCACTGCGGTCGATCACGTACACGCCACCCGCGCCATCGGAGGCGATCGATTGCGGGCCTTCGAAGCGCGCGGCGGCGCCGAGTCCGTCGGCCTTGGTCGGCGTGGTTTTGGCGGCCTCGACGTTGTAGCAGGCGGTCGAGCTGCTGCCTGCCAGCGTCGTGACCTCCCCGGCGGCGGTCATCTTGCGGATCGCGCCGTTGCAGCTGTCGCCGACGAACAGGTTGCCCTGGCCGTCGACGGCGGCGCCGCTGGCGTTGAGCCAGAAGCGCGCCGCACTGCCTGTGCCGTTGGCCAGGCCTGGCTGGCCGGTACCGCCGGCGACCATGCCAAGCTGGCCGTTCGACGACAGCTTCAGCACGCCGTGCAGGCTGCCGTCGGTGACGTACAGGTTGCCGCTGCCGTCGCCGGCGACAGCCAGCGGCGCCTGCAACGCGCCGCGTACGCCTGCCAGCACTTGCGGTGCGCAGTCGACGACCGTCTTGGTGGCATTCGCGCTGGCGATCGTGCCGGTTGGATCGAAGGCCTTGCAGGTATACCCAGCCGGCGCCGACGCCACCTTGATGTCGTAGGCGGCGCCGTTCTGGAGCCGGGCGGGGAAAGAGAAGCTGCCGTTGGCCGTGACCGGGACGGTCTCGCTGCCGTTGCTCAGGGTGACGGCTGCCGCGCCGGCGCGCAGGCCGGTGACGGTGCCGCCGACCGTGTAGTCCGTCGTCACAGGAGGAGTACCAGTTCCGGGGGTGCCGCCGGTCGGCGGCGGCGTGGGCGTACTGCCGCCACCGCCACCGCCGCCACCACCGCCGCCGCCACAACCCGCCACCAAGACCAGCAGCGCCGTTGCAACTGCATATTCAAACTGTTTGACTCGCATATCCATCTCCCTGAGCACTTACGGCGCGAGCTGCGCCATACCAAATAGCAATATACTCGCAGAATGATATAAAAATGTAAATAAATCTTGATAATTTTTGTATCAGAATGTTACTAAATGCAAAGAGGGCGCGGCGCCGCGTCGCCCCATGCCCTGGGTACCCGTGGAGGACAGGCACATCACGGAATGGTCGCCCCCGGTTGAGCACGTAGACGTTGCCGTTAGCGTCGCTCGTGAGCGCCAGCGGCAGTTGCAGGCGGTTGACGGTCCCGGCCAGCACGACCGGCGCGCAGTTGACGGTCGTTTTGGTGCTGTCGGCGCCGGCAATGGTGCCGCTGGCATCGCTGACCTTGCAGGTGTAGCCGTCGGGTGCCGTGGCCGTGATGGCGAAGGCGGTGCCGGTCGGCCGTTTGATGGGGAAGGTAAACGGTCCGTTCGCCGCCACCGGGAGCGTCGCGCTGCCGTCGGCAAGCGTCACCACGGCGCCCGGACCGAGGCCGGACACCGTGCCGCCCAGCGTGAATTGTGGTACCGGCACGACGGGCCCGATCAGGATGACGTTGTTGCCTTTGTCACCGCCGCCACCGCCGCAGCCGCCGACAAGGGCGGCGAGTACGGCGGCCAGCACACAGTCCCGGCCTCTGAAACCTTGCTTCTCATGTCGTGTCTCCGGATCCTGAGACAGTTGGTGACTTTTGCCGGCCAAATTTCATTTATGATGCTTAAATGAAACGATTTCGTTGAAGGAGCGCCGGGGGTCGCTCGACCTTCGTGGCTCGGCCCGGTACTGCTTCCATGCCGCTCACCTCCGCATTCGTGCAGTTCGTCGCATTTTTGCTGCCTTAAAAAATGTCACTGTTATAGTTCACTACAACACCAAGACATTCATCCACAGGAGGCAGACATGCGCGAACATGCCGCAGCACCAGGGCGACAGGGGGGCCATCCATGAACATCGGCTGGAACGACAACGCACCGATTTACCGCCAGTTGAAAGACCGGGTCATCGAAATGATGCTCGACGGCGTCCTGAAGGCCGGCGACGCCCTGCCCTCGGTCCGCCAGATCGCGGCCGAATACCAACTGAACCCGATCACCGTTTCCAAGGCGTACCAGGAACTGGTGGACGAAAACCTAGTAGAAAAACGAAGGGGGATTGGCATGTACGTTACCGAAGGGGCAAGCGAGAAACTGCTTGCAAGCGAACGCGAGCGCTTCCTGCGCGAAGAATGGCCGGCGATGGTGGAACGCATCCGCCTGCTGGGCTTGAACGTCGAACAGTTGCTGCATACCTCGCAGCCGGGAGGCACAGCATGAGCGCCGTGATCTCCGCACGCGGCCTGAGCAAGCGCTACGGCAAGCAGACCGCCATCGACGGCATCGACTTCGACATCCCGGCCGGGCGCATCGTCGGCCTGATCGGCCCCAACGGTTCCGGCAAGACCACCACCCTGAAGGCGGCGCTGGGCCTGATCCCCTTCGACGGCGAGCTGACCGTGATGGGACGCGATCCGCGCACCCAGCGCGACGCCCTGATGCAGGACGTGTGCTTCATCGCCGACGTGGCGATCCTGCCGCGCTGGCTGCGCGTGATGGACGCCATCGATTTCGTCGCCGGCGTGCATCCGCGCTTCGACCGCGCCCGTGCCGAGAAATACATCGCCAACACCCGCCTGCGCCCGACCATGAAGGTCAAGGAAATGTCGAAGGGTATGATCGTCCAGCTGCACCTGGCGCTGGTGATGGCGATCGACGCCAAGCTGCTGGTGCTGGATGAACCAACGCTGGGCCTCGACATCATCTACCGCAAGCAGTTCTACCAGAACCTGTTGGAAGACTATTTTGACGAGAACAAGACGATCATCATCACGACGCACCAGGTCGAGGAAGTCGAGCACATCCTGACCGACCTGCTGTTCATCCGCGACGGCAAGATCGTGCTGGCCGCCTCGATGGACGAAGTCGGCGAACGCTATGTCGAAGTGATGGTCGCCGCCGACAAGGTCAATGCCGCCAACGCGCTGCAGCCGCTCGACCAGCGCACCGTGTTCGGCAAATCGGTGATGCTGTTCGATTCGGCGCGTGCCGGCGGCGTCTCGCGCGCCCAGCTGTCCGCCCTTGGGGAGACGCGCAATCCGAGCGTCGCCGACCTGTTCGTGGCAACGATGAAAGGAACCTACGCATGAATACGATGAAATGGCTGCTGCGCCGCGAGTTCTGGGAGAACAAGGGCGGCTTCGTCTGGGCGCCGCTGGTCGCCGCCGCGATCATGGTGCTGCTGGTCGGCGGCGTGGTCGGCTACGGCCTTGCCAGCGGCAAGATGGGCACCGAGAACGTCACTATCCGGGTCGAGGGCGAGGAAGTCCACACGACCTCGATCTCCATGGCCAAGGCCGTCACGCCGGAAATCCGCGAGCGCATGGCGAGCGTCGCCGCGAATAACTATATCGCCGTCGGCGCGCCGATCTTCTTCGTGCTGCCGATCGTCGCCTTCTTCTACTGCCTGGCCGCGCTCTACGACGACCGGCGCGACCGCAGCATCCTGTTCTGGAAGTCGCTGCCGATCTCGGATGCCGCTACCGTGCTCTCCAAACTGGTCACGGTGCTGGTGGTGGCGCCCCTGATCACGATTGGCGTGGCCACGGCGGCGGCGCTGGCGATCCTGCTCTTTGCCGGCATTGCGACCAGCTTCCACGGCGTCAACCTGTTCGGCGCGGTGCTTACGGACGTCAACTTCTACCTGGCGCCCTTCTACCTGGTCGGCATGCTGCCAATCTACATCCTGTGGGCGCTGCCGACCGCGGGCTGGCTGCTGCTGGTGTCGAGCTGGGCGAAGTCGAAGGTCTTCCTGTGGGCCGTGGGCGTGCCGCTGATGGCCGCCGTGCTGCTGAAATGGCTGGACTTCCTGCTGGGCATGACCGGCGGCCTCACCATCAATGCCGACTGGCTCATCAACAACGTGCTGGAAGCGATCCTGCTCGGCCTGATCCCCGGCACCTGGTTCATGGGCGCCAGCGACCTGCCGCAGCCGACGTCGAGTGGCGTTCCCCTGCTGCCGATGCTGAGCTACTCGTGGTCGACCCTGGCCAAGCCGGCACTCTGGGGCGGCGTGGTGGCGGGCGTGGCGATGATCTTCGCGGCGATCCGGCTGCGCCGCTGGCGCGATGAGGGCTGATCGCGCTTGATGTGGAAGCGTGGGTAAATCGAACTTTGTCGAACCCGCCGCAGCGATGAGCACGGCGGGTTCGGCGCTTATTGAAACTGCTGGCGAAACGCCTCGAACTGCGCCTTGAGTTCGTTCAGCTCGCCGCGCAAGGCGGCGACCTCTTCTTCCAGCTGGCCGATGCGGCTGGTCGGGGCCGGCGCCGCGGCGGCGCCGAAGGCGGAATCGTCGCGCGCGGTGGAGATCTCGCCGCCCAGCAGCTGGCCGTAGCGCGGCTCCTTGGTACCGGGTGCGCGTTCCAGGCGCGCCACCAGCGGCGGGTATTTGTCGACCAGGAATTGCAGCGTCGCCTCGACGTCGGCCACGGTCTTGAATTCGTGCAGGCGGCCGGTACGGGTGCGGATCTCGCCGGCGGTCTGCAGGCCGCGCAGCATCAGCACGGTCAACACGGCCACCTTGTCCTGCTCGAGCGTCCACTTGATGCGCATGCGGTGCTCGTATTTCGTCACGCGCGCGCCGGCGGCGCTGATGCCGCTTACCAGCCGGCGTTCGATCAGGCGCTGCAGCGTGTCCTGCACCGTCTCTTCCGACAGCTGCATCACCGGGTCGCGGCTGGAGAGCTGGTTGCAGCCGTTGACGATGGCGTTCAGCGACATCGGGTAATTGTCGGGCGTGAGCGCTTCTTTTTCGGCAAGCACGGCAAGCACGCGGATCTCGAACGGGTCGAGCACCGGTGCGCTGCCGACGCCGGCAATGATTTCTTCAGTCATGGGGTTCAAAGGCTCCTTACTCAGTTCTCAATCCACCAGCCGGTTCAATGTCACCGAATCGAGTTTATCACCCTCGAGCACGTTCGGACAGGCGATGCCGGCCGCCTTGATGGTGGCGGTCAGCCGTTCGAGCTGCTCGTCCTGGCGCGCCACGTGGTCGATCAGGCCGCGCAGGGCTTTCGACAGCGGATCGTCGCCGTTCGGCGTGACGCCGTAGGCGGCGAACATGCGCGCGCTCCTCGACTGGTCTTCCTTGCGGATGATGTGGGCCGGGTTGCCGACCGCGGTGGCGCCGGCCGGGACCGGCTTGACGACGACGGCGTTGGAACCGACCTTGGCGAATTCGCCGACCGTGAACGCCCCCAGCACCTGGGCGCCGGCGCCGACGATCACGCCGCGCTCGAGCGTCGGGTGGCGCTTGGTGCCGGCCACCAGCGTGGTACCGCCGAGGGTGACGCCCTGGTAGATGGTGCAGTCGTCGCCGACCACGGCGGTTTCGCCGATCACCACGCCGAAGCCGTGGTCGATGAAGACGCGCCGGCCGATGGTGGCGCCGGGATGGATTTCGATGCCGGTGATGACACGTGCGAGGTAGGAGACAAAGCGGCCAAGCCACTTCAGGTTGCGCTTCCAGCAGGCGTGCGCCCAATTGTGCATGACGATGGCGTGCAAGCCGGGGTAGCAGGTGAGCACTTCCCAGCCGTTACGGGCGGCCGGGTCGCGTTCGATGATGCTGTTGATATCTTCGCGCAACGAGGAAAACATAATAAGTACAGAAGGAAAACAAGGGCAGATGGTAGCGTATCCGCCGGGCGTCTGCTTGGCAGGGTATCAATTTGAGGGATCTTGTGGATGATGGCTGCATTCGGGCGAATGCGGGCGTGGGTGGGGCTGTTGCCTGCCCTGCCGGTGGGATGCGTGATCCGCATGGGCACGGGGTGCCCATCCTACAAAATGTAGGGTGGACGGGTCTTCCCGTCCACGCGTTCAAACCAGGCTGATTGCTTAAGCCGGCACACCGCGCTGGCGGCGGGCTTCGTACAGGCAGACGCCGGAGGCGACCGAGACGTTCAGGCTCTCGACCGAACCGAACATCGGGATGTTGACCAGCAGGTCGCAGGTTTCGCGCGTCAGGCGGCGCATGCCCTCGCCTTCGGAACCCATCACCAGCGCGACCGGGCCTTTGAAATCGGCTTCGTACAGGCCCTTGTCGGCGTCGTCCGAGGTGCCAATCAGCCAGATGCCGCGCTCCTTCAGCTCGCGCATGGTGCGCGCCAGGTTGGTCACCGTGATGTAGGGGACGGTCTCGGCGGCGCCGCTCGCCACCTTGGCGGCGGTGGCGTTCAGGCCGACAGCGCGGTCCTTCGGCACGATGACCGCGTGCGCGCCGACGCCGTCGGCCACGCGCAGGCAGGCGCCCAGGTTGTGCGGGTCGGTGATGCCGTCGAGGATCAGCAGTAGCGGCGGACCTTCGATGGCGTCGAGCAGTTCGTCGAGGTTGCGCGCCAGCGCCAGCTGGCTGGCGAAGGCGATCACGCCCTGGTGGCGGCGCGTGCCGACGATCTTGTCGAGACGGCTCGCTTCGACCGGCATGACGCGCACGCCGGCCGCCTTGGCGTTGGCGACCAGGTCCTTCATGCGGCCGTCGTTGCGTTCGGCGTCGACGAAAATCTCTTCGACCGACTGGGCTTCGTGGCGCAACCGCGAGGTCACGGCGTGGAAGCCGAAAATCATTTTATTTTTCATGCCTTGCTTTTCTCGCTACTTTTCTTCTTGCTGCTGGTGTTGGACGTGCTGCTGGCCGCTTTGGCTGCAGGCTTCTTGGCGGCGCTCTTTTTGGCGACGCTCTTTTTTGCTGCTGGTACTGGTGCTGGTGCCGGCTCGGCTTCCACCACCGGTGCTGCCTCGGCCTTGGCGCGGGTGGGGCGTGGCTTGGCTGGCGCTTCGATTGCCGGTTCCGCGACTTCCACTACTGCAGGCGCCGGTGCTGCGATGGATGCTGCAACTGCCGGATCGAGTGCCTTGGCACGGCGTGCGCGCTTCGGTGCCGCCTCGGGTGCTGCTTCCGCGCTTGCTTCGACTACCGGCGCTGCAGCCGGTGCCGCCTCAGCCGGGGCCTTGATGGCGGCGCGCACCGGTGCCTTGGCCTTGCGGGCAGGCTTGGCGGCAACCGGTTCAACGGTTTCGGTGGCGACTGCTGCCGGTTCCGGTGCTGCTGGTGCTGGTGTTGCTGGTACTGCGGCTTCCGGCACGGCTGCCGCCTTGCGCGAACGGCGCACCGGCTTGGCTTCACCATTCTCCGGTGCAGCTTGCACGACCGCCTCGACTGGCTCAGCAGCTGGTTGTGCCGGCGCCTCCCCCTTGCGCGCACGGCGTGCACGCTTCGAAGCACCCGTTTCCTGGCCGATGTCTTCCAGCAGGGACGGCGTTGCGGCTGCCTCCTCGGCTGCGGTGGACTGCGCATCGGTCAAGCCGTTGCCGGTCTCGTAGCCGCTCGCATTCGCCGCGGCGCTTGCTGCCTCGAGTGCTGCTTCGTTGGCAGCCACGCGTGCCGCTGCACGCTTGCGCGAACGGCGCGAAGGCTTCGCGTCGCCCTTGCTCGCCATCTCGACCACATCATCGTTACCGATGAATTGCGGCTGTTCCTGTGCTTGCGTTTGTGGCTGCACCTGCGGTTCTTCCTGTCCTGCGTCCGGCAGTTGCGCCGCCAGTTCGCGTGCTGCCGCACGTTCCTTGCGTCCGCGGCGCGAACGCTTGGAACGGCTAGCTTTGCCCTCTTCCTGCGCGGCGATGCGCGGCGCTTGCTGTGCCGGCTGGGCGTTCGAACGGTTGCGGTCAGCCTTGCTGTCGTCGCGACGGCCGCTGCCCTGTTCCTGCACCTCAGGCGTCGCTGCCACGCTGCCCTCCTGCGCCAGCACCAGGTCGATCTTGCGTGCTTCGAGGTCGACCTTGGCCACCTGCACGGTGACGCGGTCGGTCAGGCCGAAGGTCTTGCCGGTACGTTCGCCGCGCAGCACGTGGCGCGCTTCGTCGTACTGGAAGTAATCTTCGCCGAGACCGGTCACGTGGACCAGGCCTTCGACGTACAGCTCGTCGAGCTGCACGAAGATGCCGAAGGTCGTCACGCCGGCGACGATGCCGGTGAAGGACTCGCCCAGCTTGTCCTGCATGAAGTAGCACTTGAGCCAGTTCTCGACGTCGCGCGAGGCTTCGTCGGCGCGGCGTTCGTTGGCCGAGCAGTGCACGCCGAGCGCGTCCCAGATGGTCAGGTCTTTCGGGTCCTTAGCGGTGCCTTCGGCCTTGTCTTTCGCCGCCTGCTTGCGCCCGGCGTTCGACATGGTCGTGTTCAGCTTGGCCAGGTCGATGCCCTTCGGCTCGTACTTGCGGCCGGCCAGCACCGCCTTGATCGCGCGGTGCGTGAGCAAATCGGGATAGCGGCGGATCGGGCTGGTGAAGTGGGCGTAGGCCTCGTAGGCCAGGCCGAAGTGGCCGACGTTGTCCGGGCTGTAGACCGCTTGCTGCATCGAGCGCAGCAGCATGGTTTGCAGCAGGGACGCGTCCGGGCGCTCCTTGATCTCGCGCATCAGCGCGGCATAGTCGCTCGCGGCCGGCTTCATGCCGCCACCCAGGTTCAGGCCGGTCATCTTGAGGAAGGTACGCAGCTGGTTCAGCTTTTCCTCGGTCGGCGTGGCGTGGATGCGGAAGGTGCCCGGATGCTTGTGGCGGATCAAGAGGTCGGCGGCGCAGACGTTCGCGGCCAGCATGCATTCCTCGATCAGGCGGTGCGCGTCGTTGCGGGTGCGCGGGATGATCTTTTCGATCTTGCCCATCGCATTGCAGACGATATAGGTTTCGGTGGTCTCGAAGTCGATCGCACCGCGCTGCTGGCGCGCGCCGAGCAGCGCCTGGAACACGCCGTTCAGGTTCTGCAGGTGCGGCACGATGGCCGGACGGCGGCCGGCTTCCTCGCCCTGCGGCTCGGCGAGGATGTCGGCGACCTGGTTATAGGTCAGGCGCGCGGCCGAGTGGATCACGGCCGGGTAGAACTGGTAAGCCTGCACCTCGCCTGCGCTGCTGACGACCATGTCGCACACCAGGCTCAAACGGTCGACCGCCGGATTCAGCGAACACAGGCCATTCGACAGTTTTTCCGGCAGCATCGGGATCACGCGGCGCGGGAAATAGACCGAGGTGCTGCGTTCGATGGCGTCGACGTCGAGGCCGTCGTTCGGTTTGACGTAGTGGCTGACGTCGGCGATCGCGACCAGCAGGCGGAAACCGTCTTCACGGCCCAGCTTGATCGGCTCGCAATACACGGCGTCGTCGAAGTCGCGCGCGTCTTCGCCGTCGATCGTCACCAGCGGCACGTCGCGCAGGTCGACGCGATCAAGCAGGTCGCTGTCGACGACTTCGTTCGGCAAGCGGTTGGCCTGCTTGAGCGCATTCGGCGAAAACACGTGCGGCACGCCAAACTTGCGGACGGCGATTTCGATTTCCATGCCGGGGTCGTCGAGTTCGCCGAGGACTTCGACGATGCGGCCGGTCGGCTTCTGGAAGCGCGCCGGCTGCTCGATCAGTTCGACGCTGACCACCTGGCCCGACTTGGCCTTGCCGGGCGAACCGGCAACCAGCACGTCCTGGTTCATGCGCTGGTCTTCCGGCGACACGATCCAGACGCCGCCTTCGTTCAGCAGGCGGCCGATGATGTGGGTATTGGCGCGCGCGACGACTTCGACGATCGTGCCTTCGAGGCGGCCGCGGCGGTCGGTGCCGCTGACTTTCGCCAGCACGCGGTCGCCATGCAGCACTTTCTGCATTTCCTTATCGTTCAGGAACAGGTCGCTGCCCGGTTCGTCCGGAATGACGAAGCCGAAACCGTCGCGGTGCGCGCTGACCTTGCCGGCAATGAAGCCGCTCCCGTCCGCCAGCGCATAGCTGCCGTTGACTTCGCTACGGATCTGGCCGTCGCGTTCCATCGCATTCAGGCGGCGCCCGAGGACTTCTTCGGCAGCGGGCTTGACGCCCAGGGCACGTGCGAGCGTGGCCGCATCGAGCGACGTGCCTGCATCGCGGAAGACACCGAGGATTTCCTCTCGGCTAGGAATGGTATGAGTAGGTTGCTTCAAATCGTTTTCTTGAATTCTTTTTGATGAACGCCGGAGCACCCGGCACGATGGTTGGATTGACACCTTGTCAGGCGTAGTGTAACGGAGGACCCTGGGATTCGCCTAACGAAGCGTGCTGCGGTGCGGGCTGCAGGTCGGGCTATATAGCCGGCTCCGAATCGAGGCAGGCGGGTCTTTGACTTTTGCAAACCTTCCGCTATAATCTCGGCTCTTTCGCAACGACAGCAATGTGCGAGGGGAAGAAAAGCAGGAGCGGTAGCAGGAAGTTCTGTGCCAGAGCAGCGAAAGTTGATCTAGCGAAAAACAGGAAAGCCTGATATTGTATCAGCTTCGGTGGTTTGAAGCACAAATGCCCACGTGGCGGAATTGGTAGACGCGCATGGTTCAGGTCCATGTGCCGCGAGGTGTGGGGGTTCGAGTCCCTCCGTGGGCACCAACTACTGGATGTACTCCGCTGTAACTGTAGTGAAGTTTTGCAGTACCGTTGTCGATGTAATGCTGTACTAAATGCCCACGTGGCGGAATTGGTAGACGCGCATGGTTCAGGTCCATGTGCCGCGAGGTGTGGGGGTTCGAGTCCCTCCGTGGGCACCATCTACTGGCAGTACTCCGCAATATATGTTGTACCCCGTTGTAAATGGTATGTTGTAAGCATGTAGCGTGTGCTCTTGAGCGCACGACTCATTGTTGGAATGTTGTTGGCAATAGCAGCACCGTAGTATTTGTAGGCCCACGTGGCGGAATTGGTAGACGCGCATGGTTCAGGTCCATGTGCCGCGAGGTGTGGGGGTTCGAGTCCCTCCGTGGGCACCAAAAGCTTTTCTGGTCGATATGGCCGGCGCAAAACGCCGCAATCCTTGCAAAAGGTTTGCGGCGTTTTGCGTTGTTGCGTCCCTCTTCTCCCTCCTCAACGGGACAGCCGTTGCGAAAAGCGCATCGTTGTTAAATAATGGGGTGGTTAGACCGCGCGTCGCACGCCGTACGTCGCCCATCGCAGCATTCATAACACCGAGGAGACATTGATGTTCACAAGTCCGGAACAATTCGCATCCGCCACCAAAACCCTGTTCGACCTGCAAATGCAGACCTTCGACATGCTGGCCAATAAAACGGTCAAGGGTCTGGAACAGGTGATGGCCCTGAACATGGCGACCGCCCGCAGCACCATGGACAAGACGCTCGCTGCCAGCCGCGACCTTTCCCAGGCACGCGACGCGCGCGCCGCCTTCGACGCCCTCTCCGCACGCATGACGCCGGACATGGCCGGCAACGTCGAGTACCGCGACCAGATGAAAGTCATCATCGACGAGATGCAAAGCGAATTCCGCCGCGCCGCCGACGTCCACGTGGCCGAAGCGAAAAGCACGCTGTCGGCGCTGATCTACGACGTCACGCAAAACGTCAAGCCGGGTTCGGAAAACGCGGTCGAGATCATCAAGGCCGCGATCGACAATGCCTTCAAGGGCTACGAGCAGGTGACACAAGCCACGCGCGAGGCGGTCAAGAACGTCGAAGAGCAGATCGCCAAGGCGTCGTCGCAGTTCAATCCAGGTGCTGCCCAAGCCAGTACGCAGCAAGACAACAAGCCGGCGCAGTAAACGGCAACAGGGCGGCCACCGCCGCCCTGCAATATTCTTTCATCCAAGGCTATTGGATGAAAGAATATTTCAACCTTCTTCCTTCACGATCCCCAGCAGTTCTTCGACGTGGGCCAGCGCGCCCGCATCTTTCACCACCGTTTTCAGCCACAGGTGCAGCGGCTGCTCGCCCCAATTGGCCGCCTTGTCGGCCAGGTAGGCGACCGGGCTGTGCGGTTCCGTTCGGCGGAAGAAGTCGGCCACGGCCCGCAACTGGCCCAGCGCCTGCGCGCGGCTGGCGATCGCGCCCGCCAACACCGGCAGGCCCGTCGTGACCGGCATCAGGGCGCCGTCCGCATGTGCGATCGGCAGCGCTACCTGTGACGCGGTCGCTAACGGGGCAGCAGCGCCGGCGGCGGGTGTGACGAAGTGCGCCAGGTTCTGCAGCGCCGTGCGCGCCGCGGTAAAACCCGGACCATCGGCGCCGAGGCGGTCATCGACTGCTTTTTCCAGCTCCCCCAGCGCCGCCAGGCAGTGGTTGGCGTCGTCTAGCAGCGCCGCCTGGAAGGCCTTCGAGGTACGGCTGCGCGCCGCTTCGACGTTGGCGATCGCCTCGGCGCCGTGCGCGCGCGCCGCCTCGATGTCGCGCATCGAAAAGGCCGCGCCTTCGGTCAGCGGGCATTCCGCGACCAACTGCGGCACGCGCGCCGCGATCCAGCCCAGGTTGCCGATGCGGCGCTCGAAGCCGTCTTCGTCGGCCAGCGGATAGACGTCGTCCCAGTAGCGCTCGCACAGCCCGGCGAGCACCAGCAGCGCGTTGCCCAGGCTGCGCAGGCCGCCCGTCTTGACGCTCGCTTCGGCCAGCCAGACCGCCAGTTGTAAATCCTTGCTGCGCGTTTCCAGCAGTTGCGCGCAGCGCTTGGTGACGAACTTCCAGTCCGCTTCCTTCAGTGTGGTGACCCAGGCGCCCTGCTCGATCGAGGGATCGTCGGCCTTGCGCGCCTGGGCAATGGCGTCGAGTTCGGGCGAGAACGCCAGGTCCTCGCCGCACGGGGCGGCGGCGGAGACGGGAGTGAGACACTGTTCGACCTTGAACATGGCGGCTCCTTAAGCCGGCTCGATCGCGTACTTGAACTTGCCGGCCCTGGTGGCGCCGACCTTGATGCGCGCGATCGCGCCGCCCGCAGCCATATTCGCCAGCACGCTGTCGGCGATCTCGGGCAGCAGGGTGCCGTTCAGGATCGTATCGACATTGCGCGCGCCGGAATCGACTTCGGTACAGCGGGCCAGCACCGCGTTTACCAGCACCTCGTCGTACTCGAAGGTGGCGCCATGGTTGTCGCGCACGCGCTGGCCGATGCGGTTCAGCTTCAGGCGGATGATATTGGCCAGCACCTCGTCGGCGATCGGATAGAACGGGATGGTGACCAGGCGCCCGAGAAAGGCCGGCTTGAACTGCTTCATCAGCTGCGGGCGGATGGCGTCGAGCAGCGCATCGGGTTTCGGCATCTCGGCGGGCGTCTTGTTCAGGCAAGCCTGCATCATCGTACTCGACGCCGTGTTCGAGGTGAGGATGATGATGGTGTTGCGAAAGTCGATCTGGCGCCCTTCGGCATCGTCCAGCACGCCCTTGTCGAAGACCTGGAAGAACAGCTCGAGCACGTCCGGATGGGCCTTTTCGACTTCGTCGAGCAGCACCACGCTGTACGGGTTGCGCCGCACCGCTTCGGTCAGCACGCCGCCTTCGCCATAGCCGACATAGCCCGGCGGCGAACCCTTCAGGCCCGAGACGCTGTGCGCTTCCTGGTATTCGCTCATGTTGATGGTGACGAGTTTGCGCTCGCCGCCGTAGAGCAGGTCGGCCAGCGCCAGCGCGGTCTCGGTCTTGCCGACGCCCGAGGTGCCGACGAACAGGAATACGCCCTTCGGCTTGTTGGGGTCGTCCAGGTTGGCGCGCGCGGTGCGCACGCGCTGGGCCACGGCGGCAGTGGCGTGCGACTGGCCAAGGATGCGTTCATCGAGCAGCGACTGCAGCCCGAGCACGGTACGGATCTCGTCCTTGACCATGCGTCCGAGCGGGATACCGGTCCAGGCGGCGACGATGCCCGCCACCGTGTGGCCGTCGACCTGCACCGGCACCAGCGGCGCCTCGCCCTGCAGTGCGCGCAATTCCTCGATCGCGGCGCGCAGGCCCGGCGTGCCGGTGATCGAGCCGCCTTCGAGCTCGCCGCGCATGCGCCCGATGTCGGCGGTCAGCGCGCGTTCCTGTTCCCAGCGCGCGGTGAGGCGCTCCTGTTCGGTCAGGGCGGCCATGCGCTCGCCGCGCAGCTGCATCAGGCGCGCCGCGTGTTCGCCGCCGGCGCTCTGCTCGCGTTCGAGCGCGGCAATTTGCGCGTCGATGCGTTCGATGCGGCGCATGACGGTTTCCAGCAGCGCCGGCGTGGCGCTCTGGCCGAGCGCGACTTTGGCGCAGGCGGTATCGAGTACGCTGATCGCCTTGTCGGGCAGCTGGCGCCCGCTGATGTAGCGGTGCGACAGGCGCACCGCCTCGGTGATGGCTTCGTCGTAGACGCGCACGCCGAAATGCTTTTCCATCAGCGGCGCCATCGCGCGCAGCATGGCGCTGGCGGTTTCCTCGTCCGGCTCCTCGACCTTGATCACCTGGAAGCGCCGCGCCAGCGCCGCATCCTTTTCAAAATACTTCTTGTATTCGCTCCAGGTGGTGGCGGCGATGGTGCGCAGTTCGCCGCGCGCCAGCGCCGGTTTCAGCAGGTTGGCGGCGTCGTTCTGGCCGGCCTGGCCGCCGGCGCCGATCATCGTGTGCGCCTCGTCGATGAAGAGGATGATCGCATGCGGACTCTTTTTGACTTCTTCGATCACGTTTTTCAGGCGGTTCTCGAACTCGCCTTTCACCGAGGCGCCGGCCTGCAGCAGGCCCATGTCGAGCGTGTGGATCTCGACCCCGCGCAGCACTTCCGGCACGTCGCCCTGCACGATGCGCAGCGCCAGTCCTTCGACCACGGCGGTCTTGCCGACGCCGGCTTCGCCGGTCAGGATCGGATTGTTCTGGCGCCGCCGCATCAGGATGTCGATCGCCTGGCGGATTTCGGGGTCGCGCCCGATCACCGGATCGACCTTGCCGTCGCGCGCACGGGCAGTCAGGCAGGTGGTGAACTGGTCCAGCGCCGGGGTCTTGCCGGCCGCCTGGGCTTCGAGTTCGCCGACCGGATCGCCGCCCTGCCCCTGCCCCGGCAGGTATTGCTGTGAAGCGCCGGAAGCAGGGGCCACCGCTTCGCGCGAGCCGCGCGTGAACTTGTCGAGGTCGTGCTTCAGGCGCTCGAGCGGGAAATCGGCGAACAGGGTTGACGCGCGCTGGGCCAGCTGGGCCAGGCTCGGTTCGGTCAGCAAGGCGAGCAGCAGGTGCGCGCTGCGGATCGTGTTCGGGCCATTGGTACCCAACGAAGCGATCAGCCAGGCATGCTCGAGCAGCATCGGCAGGTGCTTCGAGAACACCGGCGTGCGCGCGCTGCCCGAGGCGAAGCGCGCCACTTCCTGGCGCAGGTCGCTTTCCAGCCGGGACAGGCTGATGTCGCAGGCGCGCGCCGCGACCACCACGTCGCAATCGGGCTGCTCGAGCAGTGCCAGGAACAGGTGTTCGATATCGACTTCGTACTGTCCCAGTCCGACACAGATGTTGGCCGCGCGCGTGGCCGCCGTGCGCGTGGCGTCGTTCAGTTTGCCGATCAGGGTCTTGAGATTGATGTCCATGCGGGTCGGGTCCTTTGTGTCGGTGTCGGTGAATGCGCTAGCGCTTGCCGCCGGGCGTGCGTGCCCGCGCCGTTTTCCTGATCGCGTAATGCAGCGACGAGGGCTGCAGCACGGCGCTGAAGTCGACGCTGTCGCCGCCGGCATCGAGCTCGAGGCGCGCGTGGATCGCGAAGTCGAGGCGGTTGACGCTGCCCTCCACGAATTCCAGGCTGGCGCTGACTTCCTTCAGGCGCGGCTCGTGGATTTCGATGGCGCGGGTCAGGCTGGCGCAGATCGCGGCGCGGTCTTCGTCGCTGCTCAGGCAAAAGCCGGCGAAATCGACCAGCCCGTAATTCAGGATCGAGGCACGTGCCAGCGGAAAGTGGTCGAACAGCGCGGCCGGCAGCGCGGCGCGGGTGTTGAGCAAGGCTTCCAGGTCGCGCGCCACGTGGTCCTTGATCTGGTCGATCGTCAAGCCTTGCGCGGTCATGGAAGCGCCGCCCGCCTGGGCGCGCTCGTCCATCAGGCGGTCGAGCAGGCCGGGGGTGAAGCCTTTCATGGGGTCTCCTGCGGGATGGGATGCCCTGGCGAAGCACCGCGCGGGCGGCGTACCAGGGCTGTTCTTCTGGTGCTATCAGGCGATCTTGTTGGTCGCCAGGTCCCAGCCGCCCGAGGTATTGCCGCCGGCGCCACCGGTGACTTTTTGCTGGGTGTACTTCCATTTGATCTTCGAGAATTTCAGGCCGACTTTCTCCTGGATGATCGAGCCTTCCTCGACCGTCGGCATGATGGCGCCGATCAGGACGTTTTCCAGCTCGATCTCGAAGTACTTGATGCGGTCGCCCTGGCCGTCGGCGCGCATGAATTCCAGCTTCGCTTTCGGGATCGTCTTGCCGGCCGAGCAGGTCTGCAGCAGGATCGGCGAGGCGAGGTCGGCCAGCTTGGTGAACACGACTTCCTTGTGCTCGCAACGTTCGGCCGTGTGGCCGCCGCCGGTCGACGCGGTCGCAGAACGCGGCTGGCTCACGCCCCAGTTCACCGAGGTGCATTCGATCCAGTCCTTGTGCTTGTCGTCCATCGACTCGCCTTTGATGCCATCGATCTGCAGATATACGTCAATTGCCATGTTTGCTTACTCCTGGTTTGGTTTGGAAATCAGCTTTTGGTCGACTGCGGCAACTCCGCGACCAGTCGGAGGGAAACGGACAATTCGTCGAGCTGGAAGTGCGGGCGCAGGAAGGAAACGGCGCGGTAGCAGCCGGGGCGGCCCGGCACTTCGGACACCTGCACGCTCGCTTCGCGCAGCGGGAACTGCGCCTTCTGTTCCTGGCTGGCGTTGTCGTCCAGGAGGACGTACTGGGTGAGCCAGCGGTTCAGGTAATCCTCGACGTTCGAGGCGGCGGCGAAGCTGCCGATCTTGTCGCGCATCATGGACTTCATGTAGTGGGCGATGCGCGAGACGGCGAAGATGTACTGCAGCTGCGAGGACAACATCGCGTTGGCGTTGGCCGCCTCGTTGTTGTACTTCTTGGCCTTTTGCGCCGACTGCGCGCCAAAAAAGGCGGCGTACGAGGTGTTCTTGCAGTGCACCAGCGAGATGAAGCCGAGGTCCGACAGCTCCTTTTCGCGGCGGTCGGTGATTGCCACTTCGGTCGGGCATTTGAGCGCGACCTCGCCTTCGTCGGTTTTGAAGGTGTGGGTCGGCAGGTTCTCGACCAGGCCGCCGCCCTCGACGCCGCGTATCGCCGCGCACCAGCCGTAGTCTTCGAACGCGCGCGTCAGCTTCGAGGCGAACGCGTAGCTGGCGTTGCACCACAGGTATTTGCTGTGGTCGGTGCCGTCCACGTCCTCGACGTAATTGAAGCCTTCGACCGTCATGCCGTCGACCGGGTTATACGGCAGGCGCCCGAGGAAGCGCGGCAGCGTCAGGCCGACGTAGCGCGAGTCTTCCGATTCGCGGAAGGCCTTGAATTTGGCGTATTCGACGGTGTCGAATACTTTCGCCAGGTCGCGCGGCTTGCCCAGGTCGCCGAAGCTGTCGACGCCGAACAGTTCGGGCGCGGCCGAGGTGATGAAGGGCGCATGGCTGGCCGCAGCCACGTGCGACATCTGTTCGAGGAAGTACATGTCCTCGGGCTGGCGGCTCATTTCGAAGTCGCCCACCAGCGAACCATAGGGCGCGCCGCCGAAGGTGCCGAATTCCTCTTCGTAGATCTTCTTGAAGAGCGTGCTCTGGTCGAATTCGACCGCAGCCTGGAAATCCTTGACCAGTTCGCGCTTGCTGGCGTTGAACATGCGGATCTGCAGCGTGGTGCTGGTCGACGAATTCTTGACCAGGTATTGCAGGCCGGTCCAGCTGCGCTCGAGCTTCTGGAATTCGGGCGCATGCATGACGGCCGAGAGCTGGGTCGAGATCATGCGGTCCAGTTCCGCCAGGCGCGCGTCGATCATCGCCGACAGGTTGTTCGACACCACCATCGTGCCCGACATCACCTGGGTGACGAGTTCGGAAATCAGGTCGCGTGCGCGCGCATGTTCGCTGGGCGACGCGGCCACCCGGCTTTGCTCGACGATCTGGTCGAGCAGGGAGTTGTCGAGCTCAGGTGCCACTCCATGTTCCTGGGCAGGCTGCACCGCCTGTTCGAGTATCGCCGCCATTTATTTACCCTCCGTCTTGCGCAGGCTTTCGAGCTTTTCGGTGTTGCCCAGCACTTCGCTCAGGATGTCGTCGAGCTTGTCGTTCCCGGCCAGCTTGTTGCGCAGGTCGGCCAGCTTGGTGCGCGCTTCCAGCAGCCCCTTCAGGGGCGCGACCTGCTGCACCACGGACTCGGGCCGGAAGTCGGCCATCTCGCGGAACTGCAGCTGCACGCCGAACTGGCCACCCTCTTCCGACAGGTGGTTCTCGACGCGGAACTGTACGGCCGGGGCCACGCCGCCCAGCACTTCGTCGAAATTCGAGGCGTCGACGCTGACGAACTTGCGGTCCTTCAGGCGCTTCTTTTCCGCGTTCGGGTCGTTGCCGAAGTCGCCCAGCACACCGACGACAAAGGGCAATTCCTTGTTCTCGATGGCGTCGCCGATCTCGACGTCGTAGGTCATCTGCACACGCGGCGCGCGCACCTTCTGCAAGCGTTTCTGGACGCTTTCACTTTTAGCCATGGCTGCTCCAAGGGATGACAGGCCGGCGGACGCCGGCCCGCGAGATTTATTTGAGCGCCCCGAACGGGTCGCTCGCGCCGGAACCGGATTTCGCAGGGGCGGCAGCAGTTGTTGTCGACGTTGGCTTCGGTCGCGGCGCGGGTTTCTTTCCGCCCCCCCCCACCAGCGTGTCTTCGTTCAGGGTCGTGCGCAACAGCTTGGCCAGCTCTTCGGCTTCGGTCTTGACGTTGCCGCTCAGGCGGCTCTTGCGCGTCAGCTCGCCCAGCGCCTTGCTCGACACGCGCAAGCCGCTGACGGCGGCGATGCTGTTGGCCATCGTGTCGTCCGGATCGCGCTCGATCGCTTCGAGTGCGTCGACGATCGCTTCGCCATAGCTCTTGCTGTCGAAGCGCATCTGGGCCATGCGCACCCAGGGCGTCTTGTCGGCCGGGAAGGCCTGGCCGGCGCCCTTGAGCAGCGCGTAAGCCTTGGCGGGATCGCCCGCGGCAATCGCGGCGTCGGCCGCGGCCATGGACGCCTCCATCGTTGCCTTCGGCACGTTGGCCGACCCTTCGCCGGGCGCGGCGCAAGCAGTCAGCAGGGCGACGCACGCCATGGCCGGCATCAGTCGTGTGAACATCATTTCGGTCTCCAGAACGTTGAACCAGCCGCCATTATTTCGGGAAGCAATTTCACGAGAGTTGCGCCTAGTCAATAATGGAACATCTCGACGTTTCGGCGTGCGAAGGCGGTGGTCCTTGCGCCGGCGCAGAAGACATGCGCGGCGTTACTGTTAAATGGGCGTTTGCG
Organism: Massilia sp. CFBP 13721; assembly: GCF_014842025.1. Classification (GTDB taxonomy): domain Bacteria; phylum Pseudomonadota; class Gammaproteobacteria; order Burkholderiales; family Burkholderiaceae_D; genus Telluria. The sequence goes on along the minus strand of NZ_JACYUY010000017.1, from coordinate 95,101 downwards.
TTATTTACGAAAGGCAAGAATCTGATGCCCGCCCTTCCCTCCTTTTATCTGTCCTCTTTTTGTCTGTCGCTGCTCCTCGCTGCCCTGCCCGGCTGCGCAGGCGATGCCGCACGCAAGGCGGCCCAGGCCGAGCAGCTGAAAGCACCGCGCAACGTCGCCCTGCGCCTGCACGCCGCTCCCAAACTGAATGTCGATGCCCGCGGTCGGCCGCTGGCCGTGGTCGCGCGCATCTATACCCTGCGCCAGAACGCCGCCTTCGACGCGGCCCCCTACGCCACCTTTCTCACCCCGGGCCGCGACCGCGAAGCCTTCGGCGCCGACCTGCTCGAGGTGAAGGACGTGACGCTGGTGCCCGGCCAGCGCTACGACACGGTCGAAAAGCTGCCGCGCGAAGCGGCCTACGTCGGCATCGTGGCGCTGTTTCACTCGCCGGCGCCGCAGCGCTGGCGCATGTCCTTTGCCACCACCGAGGCTGAAAGCGCGGGCGTCAACGTAGCGGTGCAAGCCTGCGCGTTGTCACCCGGCGCGGGAGCCAAGCCGAGCGCGGCGGCGACCATGGCGCCGGGCTCTGTGCGCTGTCAATAGAGGCGCGGCGCCCTTCCAGCAAGCTCAACTTTTTCCTGTCAACATTCTTCGCGAGGACATAGTGAACATGCCATCGAAACTGCTGTGGGGCGAAGGGCTGTTTTTGCGCCCCCAGCATTTCCAGCAGCAGGACCGCTACCACGAGGCGCGCCTGAACCAGACCGCGCGCGCCCTGCATCCCTACGCCTGGGGCGTGCGCCGACTCGCAATCGACCACGAGGCGCTGGCCAGCGACCTGCTGCGCATCGACGCGCTATCGCTGGTCTTCCCCGATGGCGAAATCTACCGCGCGCCCGAGGGAGACGCCCTGCCGCTGCAGGTCAAGCTCGGCGCCCTGCCCCCCACCACCCAGTCGATCACCTTCCACGCCGCCCTGCCGGCGCTCAAACCCCATGGCGAAAACTGCGGCGAGATGGACGCCGAGCGTGGCGACGCCCGGCGCGACGACGCCCGTTTTGTCCAGCACGAGCGCGACACCCAGGACCTGTTCACCCACGCCGCCGACGCCGGCGTCACTTACCTGAACAAGACCGTGCGCCTGGTGTCCGACGTCGACGCCCTGGCGGCGTACGAGAGTTTTCCGCTGGTGCGCCTGCGCCGCGTGGCCACCGGCGGCTTCGAGGTCGACCCGGGTTTCATCGCCCCGAGCGTATCGATCGACGGCGCGCCCGGCCTGCACAGCGCCGTCGCGCGCCTGATGGAAAAGCTGCTGGCCAAGGTGAATGCGCTGTACGGCCACATGCGCGAGCCGAGCCGCAACGTGGTCGAGATCCGCGGCGGCGACATGTCCTCGTTCTGGCTGCTGCACACGGCCAGCAGCGGCTATGCGGCGCTGTCGCACTACCTGCACCATCCGGAGCTGCACCCCGAGCGCCTGTTCGGCGACATGCTGATGCTGGCCGGCGGCCTGATGGCCTACTCGCGCAACTATAAACTCGAAGACTTGCCGGCCTACTCGCACCTCGATCCCGGTCCGGCGTTCGCGCGGCTCGATGCGATCCTGCGCGACCTGCTCGATACCGTCGTCTCGAGCCGCTACTTTTCGATCGCGCTGTCGAATGAGCGCCCGTCCTACCACGTCGGCGCGCTCGACTCGGGCAAGATCAACGGCCAGACCATGCTGTATCTCGCCGTGTCGGCCGACATGCCGGCCGTGCAGCTGATCGACGTGGTGCCGCTGCGCTTCAAGCTCGGCGCGCCGCAGGACGTCGACAAGTTCGTGCTCTCGGCGCTGCCTGGCGTGAAGCTGGTCCATGCGCCGCAGGTGCCGGCGGCGCTGCCGGTGCGGCCAGACACCCATTACTTCGCGCTCGAGAACAGGGGCGTGTTATACGAAAACATGCTCAAGGCCCAGGCGATCTCGATCTACGTGCCGAACGGGATCCGCGACCTGCAGCTCGACCTGGTCGGGGTGGCGGCATGAACGCCCTCGTCGAACGCCGCACCGCACCCACGCCGTCGCGCGGCGCCGCCGGCAGCGCACCGCAATCGCTGGTCGACCTGATGTACGAAGGTTTCTATGCGCTGTTCCTGCTGAAGAATGGCTGCGGCCCGCACGACAAGGCCGCCTTCGCCGACCACATGACCGCCTTCCTCGGCGACGTCGACCGCAACGCCAAGGCCATCGGCGTGGCCGCCGAAGACGTCACCGCCGCCAAGTATGCCTTCTGCTCGGCGGTCGACGAAATCATCCTGCGCTCGAACTATGAGGTGCGCGAAGCCTGGGAAACGCGCCCGCTGCAGCTGCGTGTGTTCGGCGACCAGCTCGCCGGCGAACACTTCTTCCACCGGTTGGAAGACCTGCGCGCCAAAGGCAGCGTGCACTTGCAGGCGCTCGAAGTGTTCCATATGTGCCTGCTGCTCGGCTTCGAAGGCCGCTACGCGCTCGACGGCCACGACAAGCTGAACTACCTGGTGGCGCGCCTGGGCGACGAGATCGCCCGCATGCGCGGCAAGAACCGCGGCTTCGCACCGCACGCCGAACGTCCCGACCAGATCACCAACACGCTGCGCAGCGACCTGTCGCTGTGGGTGCTGCTCTCGGTGTTCGCGCTGGCAGGCCTCGGGGCCTATGTCGGCTTTCGCGCCAAGCTCTCGAGCGACACGACGACGGCCCTGGCCAGCTACAACGACCTCGTCAAGCTGCCGCCGCGCGCAGCGAACGTGACGATCACCCTGCCCTAGCCTTGGCGGCCGCTCCCTCGCGGAGCGGCTCGCACGGGACGGCAAAATCCACGTGATAGTGTTCGTCGTGCCGGATCCACGGCTTGCCCTGCATGAACGGCAGCTTGCGCAGGGCCTCGCCGTGCGCGGTCTTGAACAATCCCGGCATCAGGGCAGGATCGAAGATGACCAGTGCGATGCCGACCTTGTGGCGCCGCGCTGCTTCGGCCAGGGCGTGCAAATGTGCGGCCAGCGCGTCGTAGTCGATGCGTAGCGCGCCTGCCCGGCCCTGCGCATCGAACTCCAGGCCGTAGCCGAACTTGTTGGTCAGCGACGCGGGTAAGGGCACGGAGCGGTTGCGGCCGTCGAGGACGGGCACCATGAAGTCGACCGACAGGCCGTTCTGGTGGGTGCGGTGCGGGCGCATCCTGCCGCCCGCCGCGAGGCCGGTCTCGCCATAGACGTAGCGCGTGCCCGGCCGTCCTTGCGCCAGCGCCGCATATGCATCGTCGATCACGTCGCGCACGCGTTCGTGCACGAAGGTGCGGCCCAGGCGCACGCCGAGCTGGCTGTACGCTTCGAAATTGGGACCGGTGCCCGGCAGCACGACCGCACCGGCGATGCTGCCCTGGGCGACGCGGCCGTAACAGGTGCTGGCCTGTACCGGCGCGGCGCCAAGGCAGAGAAGGAGGAAGAGAGGGTGGAAGTGTCGTTTGCCTGGGCCTGCGGTCATTGGACAACCTTGAATTCGATGCGCCGATTACGTGCGCGGCCATCGATTGTACGATTATCCGCCACCGGCCGGTCGGGTCCCTCGCCCGACACCGCGATCGAATCGGCCTTGATGCCGTGCGCGGCGACGTAGGTCTTGACCGCTTCGGCGCGCGCCTGGCTGAGCGACAGGTTGCCGGCGCGTGAGCCGGCGTTGTCGGTGTGCCCGATCACCTCGACCTTGATGCCGTTCAGCTTTTTCAAGGCTTCGCTCATCTGGTCGAGGATCGCCATGCCGGATGGCGTCAGCGCCGCCTTGCCCGACTCGAATTCGATGATGCGGTTGGCCAGCGCGGCGTCGAGCACGCTCTGCTCGGAGGCAGCCACGCGCAAACCGTTGTTGACGGTGTAGGTCGGGTTCAGGCTGTTGGCGATGTCGCCGGCGATCTGCTGGCGCTGCGCCTCGTTGGCGACGTCGCCGCGCAGGCTGACCGTGCTGCCGTCGACCTTCAGCTGGCCGCGGCTGATCATTTTCAGGTTCGGGTTGATCAGGCGGCCGACGTAGTCGTTCCAGTTGGCCGGGGTCGCCACGGTACCGACCGCCAGTTGGTCGACCACGCGCTCGTGGCCATATACCGCGCGCAGGCGCGCCAGCAGTGCCGCCTTGGCGGCTTCGTCGGCCACCGTGCCGGCGACGACGATCGGCGCCGTCGTTGCGGCCAGCGCAGTGGCCGGAACGGCTGCCGGTGGCGAAGGCACCTGCGCCTGCGCCACGCCCGCCGCCAGCAGGATGGCGGCCATGACAATCTGTTTGCTCACGTTGCGTCTCCGATGAAGGTCTTGAGGAACAGTTCGCGCGCCATTTTCAGGGGCAGTTGCGGCTGGTCGAGGTAGCTGGCCAGGGCGCGCACGTCGACGTCCAGGCCCAGCTGCTCGTCGATCCAGCCGGTGTCTTCCAGGCGCACCTGCAGCTCCTGCCCGACCAGCGGATCGATGATGCCGCGCAGTGCCTGCGAGGCCGCGCCGCAAAAGCCGATCACCAGCACCGGCCGCTCTTCCTGCACCGTCAGGAACAAAGCCAGGTCGAAGGCGGCGCGGCGCACGAAGGGCGCCACCAGTTCGAGCCAGAAAGCGGCGACCGGTGCGCGCAACGCTTCTTCCTCGGGCAGCGGCAGTACCAGGCTCTTGTCGAGCTGGGCCGGTTTGCTGTGCATGACCGGCTGCAGCAGCAGGCCGAGGGCGAGGATGACGCGGCTGGCGTCTTCGCCGCCGAGCACGCGCGAGAGCGAGCCGACGGTGCCGCTGGCCAGGAAAGCCGCCAACGCCTCGTCGGATTCGCCCAGCGTGATCGCCGCATCGCTGATGCCGGCCAGGTGCAGCGTGGGGTCGGCGGCGTCCAGCACCTTTGGCGCGGCCGCTTGCAGGAAGGACCAGAGCGGCGCAAAGGCGAGCGGACAGCGCGAGACAAAGGCGGCCGGATCGACCACGTCGAGCGTGCGCATCATCAGGAAGGGATAGCGCCGTCCGGGCGCGTCGCGGCTGGCAACCAGGTGGCCGGCGACCGCGTGGCGGCGCGCCGGCCCGACGAAAGCGAAACTGACCGGTGCCATCGCATCGTAGTTGATCTTCCAGCGCGCATCCGACGGCAGGCGCTGCATCACGACGGCGAGCCAGTCGTCGAGCATGCTGATGGCGGCGGCGTCGTGGGCGAGCTTGACGAAGTCGCTGCGCGCCGGAATCTTGCCGAAGTAGCCGATGCGGTCAAACGTGGCGGCGCGCATCACTGGCCTCCGGCCGGCAGGCTGGCGATGGTGGGCTCGGCCACCGGACGCCCGACGATGGTGGTCGGCAGGCGCAAGCCCTGGAAGCCTTTGCTGTTGCCGGCGGATGCCGCGTTGCTGACCAGGCGCAGGTCGACCACGATGGCGAGGTTGCCGCTGACCCAGCGCAGTTCGTTCACGCCGCTGCTCTTTTTCTGCTGGGTCGAGGCCTCGATCATCTTGCGCATGCCGAACTGGCCCGGCTCATTGAACAGCTCCACCGTGCGCCCGTCGAAGGTCACCGCGCTGATGCGCGCGCCGGCCGTGCCCGGGCCCGGATAGACCATGTTGGTCCAGACCGGCGGCGTGTTGCGGTAGCGCAGCTGCTGGCCGTCGATGTCGATCGTGTATTCGGTGGCGCCGGGCGCCGGATGGGCCTGCAGCTGGAATACGGTCTGCGGTGCGCCGCCGTTCGAGGGCGCCACGCCATTACTCGACAGCGGCGCTACCCAGCCCGGAAAGCCCGACACCGCCTGCGGCGCCAGCGTGATGCCGATGTCGGCCCAGGTACGCGCCGTCAGCATGCTGCCGCGGTTGATCACCAGCGGCCCCATCGAGGCGTTGATGAATTTCGCGACCACGCCTTCGGGACCGAACACCTGGCCGATCTCGGCGCTGGTCGCCTCCATCTTGCTGCTAGGTGAGAACGGATACTTGTCGGCCAGGGTCTTCTCGAACGGCTCGAGCACCTGCGCCTGCCAGGTCTTGTTGATCTCCGACTCGGATGGCAGCACGATCATGGCGAAGGTCTGCACCAGCGGGCGCACCAGGAGCGGGCGCAACGCCGCTTTCTGGGCGTCGCTCATCCCGGTCAGCATCTGTTCGTCGACATATTTCAGGGCGTCGGCCAGTTCGGAGCCGCTGCCCTCCAGCGTCTGCTGCATGAACTGCTTGGCGCCGGGACCGGGGTCGCCCTGGTTCTTCAGCTGGTTCAAACGCGTGCGCAGGCGCGACAGGCAGTCGAGGTAGCCGGTCATCAGCGACGCTTCCTTCTCGCGGGTGCCGACCAGGCGCGCGACGCCGGCGAATTCGCGGCCGATCGGGCCCATCCCGCCTTGCCCGTTCATCGCCAGCGGGCCAGCCGCATCGGCCAGGGTGCGCGCATCGGCCGGCGCGCGGCGCAGCACGACTTCCTTGAACCAGGCAGCCAGCGTGCGTTCGGTCTTGCCCAGGTTGGCGCGGGCGGCGGCGGGATTGTCCCAGGAGGTTTCGTCGTAGATGACTTTCAGCAGGCGCGCGATCGGCGAGGCTTGCGGATCACCCAAGCGGTTCATCGCCACCACGCTGCCTTCGAATCCGCGCAGGTCGGTAACGGTCACGCCTTGCACGAAGCGGGCCCATTCCCTGGCATAGTCGGCCTTGTACATGTCGACCAGGGTCTTCTGGATCTGCTCCGGGCTGCCCTCGAGCGTGAGGTCGTCCTTGGCCACGGTTTTCAGAACCCAGTCGGTACTTTGCAGCTCGCGGTTGGAGGCGTCGCGAATGGCGCCCTGCACGTACTTGTCCCAGGCGGCGCGAGTAAAGGCGCCGCTGACGGCATGGCTGCCGGCGACCAGGCCCGAGTCGCCATCGCCAACGATGCGCGCCACCGTCACCGCCGGGAAGCGCGTGGCGGCGCGGGTCTTGATGTCGGCGTAGACGCGCTCGCGCGCCGGCGTGCCGCGCACCACCCGGCGCAGGTTCTCGCGCGCCGCATCGAGCAGGCTGAGTTTCAGCGTCACCTGCGGCCAGGCCTGGTCATCGATCTGCGCCAGGTGGAAGGTCAGCAGGCGCTCGGCGCTGCGGATCATCTGCTCGTGCGGCATGCTGCCGCGGTTGGCGACCAGCCAGGTACGCCAGTAGCGGGTCAGCTGGTCGTTCAGGTGCCCGGGTTCGGCATGGCTTTTATCGCCCAGCATCAGGTAAGTCTTGAGGGCATTGTAGGCATCCGGGACATTCGTCGGCGAGACCTGCTGGTAGGGCTGGCCCGGTTTCGCCGCGGGCGCGGCGCTGGCGTTCGGATCGAGCGCGGCGGCATTCGCATTCACCTCGGCCAGCATGGCTTCCAGCGCACCCGCGACCGGCTCGACCATCACCGCGCGCACGCCGGCGAAGTATTCGTCGCGCAACTTGCGTTCCAGCTTTTCGCCCTGGTACAGGCCGAACGAGAGCGCCCACGGCTGGTCTTCGCGGTACTGGTCGAGCTGCTCGATGCGGTCTTGCAGGATGTCGAGCGCCTCCAGGCGCGACTGCAGGTCGATGCGCTTCTCCTGCAGCCTTACCACCTTGTCGAGGTCGGCCTGGACGTTGGCCACCAGTTGCGCGTTGCCCATGTAGGCCCAGCTCCAGCCGCCCAGCGCAGCACCCAGCAGCACGGTCGCGACGGCGAAGGCCGCGTACTTCAGGCGTGCACTGGCCGGATTCGTGTAGCGCTTGACCAGGTCCTTGTCGGCGAAGATCACCTTGCGGAACAGCTCGAGCAAAAAGTAACCCTCGCCCGCACCGGCTTTCTCGGCATCGTTGTCCTTGCGGTCGTTCAGTTCGAGGTCGAAACGGCTCGCCACGCGCTTCGACGACAAATCCTGCACCTGGCCTTCCTGCAGCGCGCTCGTAAAATAAAAGCCACGGAACACTGGCTTGAACTGGTAGGTGTTTTCCTCGAACAGGGTCGACAGGAAGGCGCGCAGCGGGCTGCGGATCGCGGCGAATTCGAGCGGGAAGGTAAATACCCCCGGACGCATGCGCGCGCTGCGGTTGCCGGCCATGTTCGCCAGGCTCATTTCCTTAAGGCCATCGTGCAGCTCGTCGAAGTGGGTATCGAAAAAGGCGAGTACGTCTTGCGGCGTGCTGCGTCGGTTGTAGCGCAGCGTCGCGCCCCAGACGCGATCGCGCTCGCTGCGCTCGGCGTCGTGGAAGAAGTCGGAAAAGCCGGCGATCAGGTCGGCCTTGGTAAACACCACGTACACCGGCGCGTACACGCCCAGGCGCTCGGTCAGTTCCTGCACGCGGGTGCGCAGGCTTTTCGCCAGCTCCATCGAGGCGCTGGCGGGACCGGCCGTCAGCTCGGCCACGCTGACGGCGATCAGGATGCCGTTGATCGGTGCGCGGCGGCGGTGTTTTTTCAGCAGTTCCAGGAAGCTGAACCACTCGGCGCGGTCGCCGTCCTGTACCGAATAGCGCCCGGCGGTATCGAGCAGGATGCCGTCGGTGGTAAAGAACCAGTCGCAGTTACGGGTGCCGCCCACGCCCTGCACCGCCTTGCTGCCGGGGATCGGGAAGGTCAGGCCCGAGTGGGCGACGGCGCTGCTTTTCCCTGCCGCGGGATTGCCGATGATCATGTACCAGGGCAGCTCGTAGAGGGCCGCGGCGCCGCGCGTCAGTCCCAACTTCGAGGTCTTAATGGTGGCAATTGCTTGCAACATATTATTGCGCAGTACCGCCACTTCGCCTTTGCCGTGCTCGCCGGCAGGATCCTTGCCGGCGGCCAGGCTGGCGGTCAGGCGTGCGGCGGCGTGGCGGCGCCACAGCTGGCGCAAGCCCCAGTAGCTGCCCCACAGGGCCAGCAAGGCCAGCGCCACAATGACGGCCCAGATCAGGCCGAGTTCGAAAGTCTCCGCGGTGAGGAACAAGATACCGAGGCAGGCGGTGATACCGATCACGACAAGCACGCGGCTGTCGATGAGGAACTTCCAGAGACGGGCCATGGCGGGAGTGTGTGAAGTTGGGAAAGGTCAGACAGGCAATGCTCGCATTTATTGCCTATCGAAAATTTGACTTTTCGCAACCTCGGACGGGCGTCTCATCGGCGCATCACACCCCGCAAGCGCAGCTCGGTATGGCCCAAATCCATCATCTTCCAGCGTCCGCCCCAGGTCAGGCCAAGCTGTTCGGCAACCTCGCCGTAGAGCTGGTAGCCGCGCATGGCCCAGGGATCCTTTTCCGAAATCACGAGCTTGCCGTCGCGCCAGAACGCGCAGTCGGCTGCAAGGCCATACTGGTGCCAGCTCTGGAAGGCGCGCGCGTTGGTCACCGCGCCGCCCATCGAGGCCAGCAGATCCTGGCGCGCCGGACTGCGGTAACCCTCGAGCAAGGCCATGTCGTAGCCATGCTTTTCCTTCATGATCTTGAATGCCAGCAGCAACCGCTGGTTGAACTCCGGATGCATCAGACCCCAGTTGCGGCTCGCGTTGACCAGCATCGGCCGCACCTGCACCACTTCCTGGGTACCAAAGGCGAGCGGCGGCGGATCGCTGGGCGGCACCAGTTGCTCGCCTTGCAGGAGCGCGGCGATCTGGGCGTCGGGCAAGGCTGCGATTGGTTCGTAGCCAGGCAGCATGTCGGGCGTGCGCAGGGCCAGTGCCAGCAGCGAGGGAATCGCCACCGCCGGCACGACAAGCGCCAGTACGATCCAGTGTTTGCGCAGCCACTGCGACAACCCCTCGACGTGGCCGCGCAACGCGCGCCGTCCGGGCAGCAGGTTCGCTCCCGCGCCGGGACGCCGCAGCGCCACGCGCCCGAGCCGGCTGCGCAAGCCAACCACCAATTGATTGATCAATGTCCGGCCGCTCGGGAAACATGCCAGCCAAATCAGGCTGCAAGCGACGCAAAAATACAGAAGTGCGACAAAGATCAGCATGGATTCTCCCAGATTGTTTCTAATCAGAGCAGAAACGACCATCTTAGGAGGTATGCAGTGCGCCCTACAGACGAAAATCAAGCAGGCTCGACAAGACCAAACCTGATGTCGTCGCGGCGCGCCGCCGGCGAGGAAAACATTCTGGCGATGCTCGAACGCGATTCCGCCCGCCGTCCGGGCACGCGCATGTCCGGGGTGCGCCTGGCCTCTTACGGCGCGGCGGCGGCGCTGGTCGGCATCCTTGCCGGCGGGGTCGCGTGGCTCGCCTACGACAATCACCAGACCGGGCAGGAACTGATTGCGCAACACGAGCTGGCCAATCCAGTGCCGCCGTTGCTGGCCGACGCTCCCCCGCCGTCGCCGACCGTGCCGGCCCCGGCGCCCGCCGCCGACGCGCCGCGCACGGCCGTCATTGTCGACGAGTCCGCACCGGCGCGGGACACGGCGGTTGCGAGCGCCCTGCCGCCGCTGGTCATGCTGCCGCCACATGAACTCGCGGGCGCAAGGCCGACGCCAACGCCGCGCCCAGCGCCGGAAAGCGTGCAACCGACACTCGCCAAGGCCGAGACGCCACCAGCCCAGGCAAAGCATGTCACTGCCGAGAAAAAGGTCGTCAACGCCGAGGCGCCGGTGGCTCCTGCGCGTCCGGCCACGGAGAAAAAGGTGACCAAGGCCGCAGCGCCGGCGACCGCTAAAAAGGCGGACAAGCCAGCGAAGAGCGCAAGCCGCGCCGCCAAGCCGGCCAAGGCGCGCCCCGTCGCCACGGCAAAAGCGAAGCCTGACGCCACCCGCCAGCGCAAGGCCGCTACCAGTGGCGAGACGGCGGTTGACAGCGACGTCGCGTTGATCTCGGCCATCATCCAGCATTCGGAACGCCATCGCGGCGAGCGCGAAGCAGCCGCCGCCTGCAAGGGGCCGCACTGCGCGCGCAAGCCGGGCAAGCCCTGATGTGGCAAAAAACCACGGCCGCAGCTGAACGCGGCCGAAAGGTCTGGGCCTGGACAGGCCCTGCGGCTATACTGTACATAAGCACAGTTGTCGCCGCACATCATGAACAGGGTTCTGGAAAACGAGTTTTATTATCTGGATAATTTCCAGAAGGTCCTGGATTGGATCGGCGGGCGCTATGCCGACCTGCTCACCGATGAAGAGCAAGCCTTCATCGCCGCCTTCCCGGCGCTGCCCCAGGCGGCGCGTGCGCTGTTCGTGCGCATGGTGATGCGAAAAGGGAACCTGTTCCGCGCCAGCAAAATGAATTATGCGGAGATCGGTTGCCCGGTCGCAGCGGCGCAGCAATTGCTGCCCTCAGGCTGGATCGAGATCGACCCCGTGCTCTCGCTCGACGAACTGTTCGACCTGCTGGCCAAGCCCGAGATCGCCGACGCTTTCCATTCCCATCTGCTCCAAAAGACTGCACGCAAGGCCGATCAACTCGAAGCCCTGCGTGCATCCTTTGCCGATTGCCGCGCGTTTTCGAACTGGTATGCCGGCTGCACCGACGTCGCCCTGCGCATCCTCGTGAAACCGCTGTGCGACCGCCTGCGCCTGATTTTCTTCGGCAACCTGCGCCAGGACTGGACCGAATTCGTGCTCGCCGACCTGGGCCTGTTCCGTTACGAACAGGTCGAGTTTTCCGAAGCCTCGCGCGGCTTCCGCGACCGCCGCGACATCGACCATTACCTGCACCTGCACGCCTGCAAGGAGCGCTTCGCCGAGGGCCTCGCGCCGATCGAGGATGTCATGGAAGAGCTGCCGATCCACGCCTTCGACAACGACTGGCTGGAAGGCCGGCGCGAGAAATTCCTGTTCCAGGTCGGCCAGCATTTCGAAAAGCAGCAAGACTGGCAGCGCGCCATCGATGTCTACACGCGCTGCGGCTATCCGGGTTCGCGCGGGCGCGCGATCCGGGTATTGGAAAAGGCCGAGCGCTATCCGGAGGCCTGGCAATTGCTGCAGGAAGCCGAGCGCGCGCCCGAGAACGACGCCGAACGGCAGCACCTGTCACGCGTCAAGCCGCGCCTGGCACGCAAACTCGGCCATCCCAAGGCGATCGTGCCCCGCCCCGCCGCCCCCCTGCGCCTGGACCTGTGCCTGCCGGTTCCCTGCGATGGTCCCTGGGTCGAAGGCGCCGTGCGCGACCACCTGGGCTGCAAGGAAGCACCCGTGTTCTATGTCGAGAACATGCTGGCGAATGCCCTGTTCGGGCTACTGTGCTGGCGCGCCATCTTCGCCGCCATTCCGGGCGCCTTCTTCCATCCGTTCCACCGCGCGCCGGCCGATTTGCACAGCCTCGACTTCCACCAGCGCCGCGCCGCCGAATTCGCCGATTGCCTGGCCCAGTGCGACGACGGCCGCTACCGCGCCACCATCCTCGCGCACTTCGAGGAAAAGGCCGGCATCTCGGCGCCCTTCGTGTCCTGGGAATACCTCGACCGCGCGCTGCTCGAACTGGCGCTCGACTGCATCCCGGCCACGCACGTCAAGCGTTGGTGCGAGCGCATCCTGGCCGACGTCAAGGCCAACCGCACCGGCTTCCCGGACCTGATCCAGTTCTGGCCGCTCGAGAAGCGCTACCGCATGATCGAAGTCAAGGGCCCCGGCGACCGCCTGCAGGACAACCAGCTGCGCTGGATCGATTACTGCGCCACGCACGAGATGCCGGTGGCCGTGTGCTACCTGCAGTGGGAGCAGGCTGCTTGACCGCTCCGGCCTATGTCGTCGCCGTGCGCGCACTATGCGAATTCACGGCCAAGCGCGGTGACCTCGACCTGCGCTTCACGCCCTCGCCCACCGCGCAGGAAGGCATCGCCGGCCACCAGGTCGTGACCGCGCGCCGCGGCGACGGTTACCAGGCCGAAGTGAGCCTGGCAGGCGACTTCGGTCCGCTGCACGTGCGCGGCCGCGCCGACGGCTACGACCCGGCGCAGCACCTGCTGGAAGAAATCAAGACCTACCGCGGCCAGTTGTCGTCGATGCCGGACAACCACCGCCACCTGCACTGGGCCCAGTTGCGCGTCTATGGCCACCTGCTGTGCGCCGCGCGCGGACTCGACAGCGTCAACCTGGCGCTGGTCTACTACGAGATCGGCAGCGGCCTGGAGACGTCCTTGCGCGAAACGCGCACTGCCGCCGAACTGGAGGCCATGTTCGAAGACGCCTGCGGACGCTTCGTCGCCTGGGCCGAACAGGAACTGCGCCACCGCGAGGCGCGCGACGCAGCCCTGGCCGGCCTGCGCTTTCCGCACGCCGATTTCCGCCCCGGCCAGCGCCAGCTCGCCGAAACCGTGTTCAAGGCGAACAGCACGGGACGCTGCCTGCTGGCCCAGGCCCCGACCGGCATCGGCAAGACGATCGGCAGCCTGTTCCCGGTACTGAAAGCGGCGCCCGCCCAGCGCATCGACAAGATCTTCTTCCTCGCCGCGAAAACGCCGGGCCGCCAGCTGGCACTGGACGCGGCACAAGCGATCCGCAGCGCGGCGCCCGGGTTACCGCTGCGCGTGCTGGAACTGGCCGCGCGCGACAAGGCCTGCGAGCATCCGGACAAAGCCTGCCATGGCGAGTCCTGTCCGCTGGCGCGCGGCTTCTACGACCGCCTGCCCGCCGCGCGCCAGGCCGCGCTCGGCGTGCCAGTCCTCGACCGCGCCGCGCTGCGCGATATAGGCCTGGCGCACGACGTCTGCCCCTACTACCTGGGCAGCGAGATGGCGCGCTGGACCGACGTCGCGATCGGCGACTACAACTATTATTTCGACGGCAGCGCGATGCTGTACGCGCTGGCCCAGGCCAATGGCTGGCGTGCCAGCGTGCTGGTCGACGAAGCGCACAACATGGTGTCGCGCGCGCGTTCGATGTATTCGTGCGAACTCGATCGCACCGTCCTGCGCGCGGCCCGCGCCGCCGCGCCACCGCTGGTCAAAAAGGCGCTGTCGAAGATCGCGCGCGCCTGGGGCCAGATCGACGCGGATGCGCCGCTGCCCTACCAGGTGCTGGGCGTCCCCAACGACAAGCTGCTCACCGCGCTCGCCAACGCCACCAGCACCATCAACGACTTCGTCGCCGAAAATCCCGGTCCGCTCGACGCGGCGCTGCAGCGCTTTCATTTCGACGCCATGGCCTTCGCGCGCCTGGCCGAATCCTTTGGCGAGCATTCGCTGTGCGACCTCACGCGCCAGGGTAAAGACAGCCTGCTGTGCATCCGCAACGTGGTGCCGGCGCCGTTCCTGAAACCGCGTTTCGAGGGCGCCCATTCGGTGACGCTGTTCTCGGCCACGCTCAGCCCCTGGCATTATTTCGCCGACCTGCTCGGCATGCCCGAAAACACCGGCTGGATCGACGTCGAATCGCCCTTCACGGCCGGCCAGCTTGCCGTGCACGTGGCGAACCGCATCTCGACGCGCTACCAGCACCGCAGCGCCTCGCTGGCGCCGATCGCGCGCCTGATGGGCGAGCAGTACGCGCAGGCGCCCGGCAATTACCTGGCCTTCTTCAGCAGCTTCGATTACCTGGAACAGGCGGCCAGCCTGTTCGCGCAGCAGTATCCCGACGTGCCGATCTGGCGCCAGGAGCGGCGCATGAGCGAAGGCGAACGCGCCGCATTCCTCGATCGCTTCCAGCCCGATGGCCGCGGCATTGGCTTTGCGGTGCTGGGCGGCTCCTTCGGCGAAGGCATTGATTTGCCCGGTGCACGCTTGATCGGCGCCTTTGTCGCTACCCTCGGCCTGCCGCAACTGAACCCGGTGAACGAGCAGCTGCGCACGCGCATGCAGGCAATGTTCGGCGCCGGTTACGACTACACGTATCTGTATCCCGGTTTGCAGAAGGTGGTGCAGGCGGCCGGGCGCGTGATCCGCACCGAGCAGGACTTGGGCGTGGTCTACCTGATCGACGACCGCTTCGACCAGCCCGCGGTGCGCGAGCTGCTGCCGCGCTGGTGGCAGGTCGAACGGCTAATCGCATAATCAGCGCATGAGGTCCTTGAGTTTCTGGTAGCCGCTGCGGCTGACCGGGACGCGCCGCCCGTCGCGCAGCACCGCGCACCAGCTGTCCTTGGTCGGCGCCTCGATGCGCTCGATGGCGCCGACGTTGACGATATAGGAGCGGTGCACGCGCACGAACAGCGCCGGGTCGAGTCCCTGTTCGAGTTCGGCCATGCGTCCGTTCTTCAGGTAGGGGCGCCCGCCGGCGCTGATCTGCACGTAGTCGTCCTGGGCTTCGATCCAGTCGATCTGCGCGGTTGGCACCACGTGTACGCGCGCGCCGTCACGGATCAGGATGCGCTCGAGCGGGCCATTGCGGCGCGCCGCTTCCAGCGCCACCGCTTCGACCTGCTCCGGCGGCGTGGCGCGTACCACGGCGCTCTCCAGCGCCTGCGCCAGCCGTTCACGGCTGAATGGCTTGAGCAGATAGTCGATCGCACGCACTTCGAAGGCCTTCAATGCGAACTGGTCGTAGGCCGTCACGAACACGTAGCGGGTACGGGCGCCGGCCAGTTCCACCACCTCGAAGCCATCGAGTTTCGGCATCTGGATATCGAGGAAGACCAGGTCCGGCTGCAGTTCGCCGATCGCCTTGACCGCCTCGAAGCCGTTCGCGCATTCGGCCACGATCTCGATGGCGGGGAAGCTCGCCAGGTATTCGCGCAGCACTGCGCGCGCCAGGAATTCGTCGTCGACGATGATGACACGCATGGATTCAAGCCTCCGTCAGGGATGGGGTTTCGACAGGCAGGGCGATGTCGACCCGGAAGCGCGCATCCAGGCGCGTCCAGTGCACGCTCGCCTCATGGGCATAGGTCGCCAGCAGGCGCTGGCGCACGTTGGCGAGACCGATGCCGCAGCCGGCCGCCGCAGGGGCAGCGTCTTCGTCGGCGTCGTTCTCGACGCGGATGCGCAAGAGCGACCCGGCGCATTCGGCGTCGATCCGTACCAGCCCGCCATCGAGCCGGTTGCCGATGCCGTGCTTGACGGCGTTCTCGACCAGCGGCTGCAGCAGCATCGGCGGCAGCAGGCACTGCCCCGCCCCGGCGCCGATCGCGTGTTCGAAGCGCAGGCGCGCGCCGAAGCGCACCTGTTCGATCGCCAGGAAGTCGCGCACCAGCGCGATCTCTTCGTCGAGCGGCACCTTGCGCTGGGCGTCCATGCCCAGGCTGCGGCGCAGGAAGCTCGATAGCTGCAAGGTCATGCCGCGCGCGCCTTGGGGGTCGATCGAGGTCAGCGCGCTGATCGAGTTCAGGCTGTTGAACAGGAAGTGCGGATCGATCTGGGTGCGCAACATGCGCAGCTCGGCTTCCTGCGCCGCCAGCTTCATCTCCAGTTCGCGCCGCTCGAACAGGCGCGCACGCTCGAATTCCAGCGCCAGGTAGTGCGCCACCGCGCTCAAGCCGTACAGGATCACGCCCAGGCCGAACATCAGGGCGGCGAAGGCCCGCGTCATCTGCGGCAGGCCCGGCACCAGTGGGCGCAGGGCTTCGGCGAAGCCGCTGCCGGCAGCAAGCCAGAGCGCGCCGGCGCACACTGCCGTGCAGGTGAACACGCCCAGCACCGAGAGCAGCGGCCGGCTGGCGAGCGGATAGGCGCGGCACAGGTAATAGGCCGAAAACCCGCTGGCGCAGCCATAGACCAGTGCCAGCGGGACCGCGAACAGCAGGCTCGTGCCCCAGGGCGCGGCGTCGGCCGCGACCATCAGGCCGGCCAGCAGCACCCCGAGCAGGCCCCAGGCCGCCAAATAGAGCGCGGTGCTGCGGCGGGAGCCGAACGCGCCATGCATCATTAGTTACGTACCTCGACGCCGCCCATGATCGCGTAGCCGCGCACCACGAGGCGCTTGCTGTTGTCGGGCGGCGCCACCGTCTTCTCGTCGAAGCCGCCCATGATCGGCGTGCCTTGCAGGACGACGGTCCAGTCGGGCGGTACCTTCAGGGTCACGCCGCCCCAGAACGCGAACACGTGCAGCACCGCCTCTCCCGTCATCGAGGCGCCGCGCATGTCGAGCGCGCAGCCGCCCATCACCGCCGTCACTTCGCCGCCGCGGAAGTCCTGGGTATGCACCCGGCGCTCGAAGCCGCCCAGCACCGCGGTCACGTCGACGGTTTGCATCCCGGCGCCGGGTACGTCCTGCAGCTTGTCTCGCATCTCGTCCTTCTCGCCCACCACGACCATGCCGAAGCGCGCCGTGCGCTGTCCGGTCATGGCGCGGTAGACCACCAGCGCACCCACCGCGATCAGCACCAGCGGCCAGGCCGCGCGCCACGAAAAATAGATGATGCCGAGGCGATGCAGGATCATCGTGACGCCGATGCCGATGCCGGCCAGGCCGACCAGGTAGCCGTTCGGCGAGGTGGTATCGAGCAGCTTGGCCACGCCGGCGAAGATGAAGACCAGCGGCCAGAAGGCCAGCGCGTCGTGGACGTCGATGATGTCGAGGTTATCGAGCAGGAACAGCAGGCCGACGGCGATCACCAGCACGCCCATCAAGACCTGGCTGGTGGCGCCGCGGTCGGCGCGGTCGGCGCGGCGGGCGGCACGGCGTGCCTGGCGCGCGGCGCGGCGGTCTTCCAGGGTGTCCTTAGGGGTATCATTGAGCATGGTCATTCTCCTTCGATTGCGGAAAGCGGCGGTTGAAGACCGGCGTCAGCACCATCAGCACGCCCCACACCAGCAGGAACAGCGGCCAGCTGTTGCGGAAGGTCAGGCCGAACAAGCCCTCGAACACCGCGAACAGCCACAGGCCGGTGAAGATCGTCCATAGCCCATTGCGGAACTGGCGCGCGGTCGGATAGCCGATGGTCTGGTTGATGCCGACCACGACCAGCAGCAGCGGCCAATAATGCCACAGCGTTTCCGCGTCGACGATGTACAGCCGGTCGAGCAGGAAGATGACGCCGAGCACGATCAGAACCAGGCCCCACATCATCTGCTTGCGCGTCGTATAGTTGTTGTCGCTACCCATGTCGCCCTCCGTGTTGTGATGTATACACGATAGCGGGGAGTCGGGTGCAGGAAAAGCGCCTTTCGGCGAATGACGGCGCAGGATCGGCGAACGGCGAAGGAATCGGCAAACGGCGGCGAGGGACGAAAAAAAGCCCGCCACGTTGCCGGGCGGGCTTTTTTAAGATCCGGGAGCGATCAGGCGGCCGCTGCAATCGCCGGCTGGTTGCGGACCTGGTTGCGGTACTTGGCGCGGGCGGTGGCTTGCTTGACGGCCTCGCGTGCGATGTTGGTGCGGCGGATGTCGAGGCGCTCTTCGCGGCCGCGGTGCTGGGCTTCGTGTTTGTTACCGATACGCTTGGTCATGTGCTTCTCCTCTGTGAAAACAATTTATCCGAAAACGACCTCTGCCTGCGCCTGGCGGCGGCTGTCATGCGCCTCCTCGTCCACCATCCCCCACCCCAGCTGGCGCCGGATTTCCTCGGGCGTCGGCGGCGGCTGTGAGTCGCGCGTCCGGCGGGCGAGGTATTCGCGCACCAGGTGCTTCGGTGGATTCCTGGTCGATGCAGACATCGGTCCTCCGCTTCCGGTTATAGAGGGTCGGTGCCACTGGCATCGACCGGTATTCTGGTGCCGATCCTCGAGGCGACCGGCTAACCTGTTGAGATATTTGGGGCCTGCGGAACGAATTCGCTGGCGCCTCACTCACACGGCTTCATCATAGCCCTGCGGCAGCCGCTGCACCGTTAGGTGGCGCACACTGGCGGTAAGGATGAGCTGCCGGTAGGGCGCGTTGTACTGTAGGACTGGGCATACACAAGGTTGAAAAAAAGGGAAGCCGAGGCTCCCCTTGTCATTTACAGCCGACGTTCCATCAGAACTTGTACTTCAGGTTCAGGTAGAACTGACGGCCGCTGACGTCCAGTTTCTGTTGCTCTTCCTCGCTGTAGCGATAGTAGGCGCGCTTGACGTTCGTCAGGTTGGTGGCATCAAAAGTCAGTTGCAGGTTCTTCATGATGTTGTAGCTGACATTGAAGGCCAGCGTCGTTACCGGCGCGGCCATGGTTGGCGCTGTCGGCATCGTCACGCCATTGATGACGGACAGACCCTGGCTGTTCGCGGTCGGCGACGGCGCCGTCGACGAGTTCACGTACTCGCCGCGGTAGTTCGAGACCAGGCGTGCCGACAGCAGGTCGTTCTCGAAGTACACACCAAGGTTACCCGCCCATTCCGAGGCGCCCACCATCGGACGGCCGTCATCGACCTTCGTCTTGGCGCGGCTGACGTTCGAGGTGAAGCCGAACGGCGACGAGCCGAACGGCTGCTCGTAAGACAGTTCCAGGCCGGTGATCTTGGCGCCCTGCTGCGACGAGGTATTGATGAAGAAGGTCTTGACGACCTGGTCGCGCGGATCGGTCAGCTCGATGGTCGAGGTGCCGACGGTACCGGTCTTCACGTAGCCGTCGATCTTGGAGTGGAAGGCACTGACCGTCACGGCCGAACGCGGAGCGAAGTACCAGCCCCACGACAGGTCGACGTTGTCCGAGGTCAAAGGCTTCAGGTCAGGATTGGGACCGGTCACCTTGCAGCCGCTGGCATCGCAGCCCGGCGTGCCGAAACCGCTGCCGAGCACGTTGTAGTTCTGGCGGCCGATGGTGCGGCTGGCGCCGAAGCGGGCAATCATGTCCTTCGTGATCTCGTAGCGCAGATTCAGGCTCGGCAGCACGTTCTTGAAGATCTTGTGCGTCGGCGTCTTGTAGTACATGGTGCCCGACAGTGGATTGAACGCGGTGTTGTCGTAGTAAGCGACGGCGTCGCCCGCATCCACGATCGCGCCCGGATAGGCCGCGCACGGCACCGGCGTCTTGCCCGGTTCGGTGCGCTGGCAGGTACGCGGGTTCGGGATTGGCGTGGCGATCTGGGCATCGACCACGGTGCGCACGTAGCGCACGCCGACATTGCCCGACCAGCGGTCGTGTTCCAGGTTGGCCATGATGTAAGCCGAACTCTGGCGCTCGCGCATGTCGATCTCGGAACTGACGCGGCGTTCGAACGCGGCCGTCGTCGGTTTGGTGTTGGCCGCGATATAGGCCTTCAGCGCTTCCGGCGAGTAGGTGAAGCCGGTGTTGTCCCAGTAGCCGCCGTCCAGGCCGTCGCCGAAATCGCTAGGATACGGCTGCCAGCCCTCGGTCGGGGTTGGCGTCGGCTGGACGATCGCGCCGGTGGTGGGGTTGAAGCTGTAGGTCAGCGGGGTGCGGAAAGCCGGACCGAAGCGGCCGCTGAAGCGCTTGTGGTCGGCGTGGCGCAGGCCGCTCTCGATCGACTGCACGAAGCCGCCGTTCAGCTTGTATTCGGCGTCGAACTGTCCGCTGAACTCCTTGTCGGTGGTCTTGATACCCGATGCGGTGCGGCCGACGATCATGTAGCCGCTGCCGTCCGGATTGATGCCCGGACGGTTCTCGCCCGCGCCCTGGTACTTGACGTAAGGCGCATCGTGCAGGCTGCCCAGCGCGTACGAGACGCCAGTGCCGTAGCGGGCGAACGTGGTGCCCTGGTCGAGGTCGGTCTTGCCGACGCCGCGCGTGGCCGAGAACAGGCCCTTGACCGTCAGGTCCTGGCTGACGCGGTACTTGGCGTCCAGGTCGAGGAAGGAACTGGTCGCCTGCGCGCCGTCGCGGTAGAAGCCTTCCGAGTTGCCGATGTATTGGGGCACGGTGCCGTTCGGGTACACGATGTCGGCGGCCTTGAGCACTTTCAGGTCGTGGCCGTAGATGGTGCGTTCGGTGACGATCACCGGATTGCGGATTTGCGCATAGACGCGCTGGCCATTCGAGAACGTGTTCTGCGAGGCGGCCGCGGTGGCGCCCAGCGGTTCGTTCTTACCGAGCAGCATCGAGTAGATGGCGCCCGAGGTCAGGCGGCCATTGTTGTTCGCATTCATCTGCGAATGGAAGCCGGTCATCGTGACGTCGAGATCCTGGTTCGGCTTGTACTGCATCGACACCATGCCGCCCTTGCGGTCACGCACGGACTCGACGAATTCCGAGCTCATCGAACCCGGCAGGCGTACGCCGTTCAGGTCGGCCGCCTTGTAGCCGGTGCCGGCCAGCGACGCATCGGTGATGCCGAGCATGGTCGCGGTATTGATCTCGCCCCAGCCGCTGCTGGTGCCGTAGGCAAAACGCGACACCGAGTCGCGGCGCACGAAGCGCTTTTCGGCGAAGCCCTGGGCGATCACGCCGAAGGTGTTCGCTTCGTTTTTCCAGGTAACCGAGGCATTCAGGTCGGGTGCGGTCTTGCCGGGCAACTCGGCATGGCTGGCGCCGACGCTGACCAGGCCCGACAGGCGTTCCTTCTGCGACAACGGTTTGCGCGTCGTCACGTTGATGGTGCCGGCCAGGCCGCCGTCGACGATGTTGGCCTGCGAGGTCTTGTATACCAGTGCCTGGTTCAGCACCGACGACGGCATCAGCGACAGGCTGGTCGAGCGCGAGCTCGAACCCTGGTCGGCGACGTACCAGTCGCCGCCGGACACGGTGTGGCCGTTGAACAGGATCAGGGACATGTCCGGATTGGTACCGCGCATCGACACTTTTTCGGCTTCGTCGTAATCGGTACGCACGGCCACGCCGGCCAGCCGCTGGAGCGAGTCGGCGAGGTTCTTGTCGGGCATCTTGCCCACGTCTTCCGCCGTGATGACCTCGACGTTCGCCGTTGCGTTCTTCTTGACGCTGAGCGACTTGGCCATCGAGGCGCGGATGCCGGTCACCTCGACGGTCTGCACCGGGGCTTCCGCGCTTGTCGTCTGGGCCATGGCCGGCAAGGCGGTCAGGCTCCACAGCGCCATCGAAACGGCAGCTGCCAGCGGCTTCTGTTTGAACATTCTTCTCTCTCCTGGATATAGGTATGGTGTGCAGCAGGCGGCAGGCGGTCCCTGCCATATTGATAGTATTAGCTATAAGTAAATAACTGGAAAATTACTTGTAAGCCTTGAGCCATAACTTGAAGGAATGTTTGACCTACGCAACACTCAAGTTATAGGTGGACGACAAATAGTGATTGTCAAACGGCGCGCAGCCGCGTTAGCGTCTTGCAAACACAACATGGAGACCTTTGCATGCGCTTCGCCCCCCTGATCTTTGCCGCCGCCCTCGCCGGTTGCGCCAGCCAGTCCACCCTGCCCCCGGCGGCGACTTCCACGCCCGCACCTGCCACCACGCCGGCCGCGCCGACCGCGGCGCCGCCCATCGAGGCCGTGCTGCAAAAGCAGATCTTCCAGATGACGCCGGTCGAGGCCGGGCGCTACGTCGCCTGGGCGCAGCAGGCCGAGCCCGACCTGCGCAAACGGATCGCCGCAATCGGCCGCAAGAACCTGGGCCAGCCCTACGTGCTGAACCTGCTGGGCGAGTTCCCGTTCGAAGTGCACGACGATTTGCCGATGTTCAGCCTGCAGCAGAGCGATTGCGTCGTCTTCGCGGAACACACTTACGCGATGGCCCTGTCGCGCTCCTGGGAAGAATTTTTCTGGATGCTGCAGCGCATCCGCTACCGCGACGGCGTGATCGGCGTAGCCACGCGCAACCATTACACCGAGATGGACTGGAACGTCGCCAACCGCTGGCTCGTCACCGACGTCAGCGCCGCGCTGGCCGGGGCCAATGGACCGAGTTACGCCATGCGCGTCGACCGTGCGCGCTTCCTCAAGACACGCCACAACACCGAGCGCGCCATCCCGGTCGAAACCAGCCGCCAGACTTATGTGCCGAAGGAGCAGGTGGCGGCGATCGCCAGCCAGTTGCAGGAAGGCGACTTCGTCAACGTGATCTCGACCCGCAACGGCGAACACTGGGCCTCGCACGTCGGCCTGGTGGTGCTGGGCCCGAACGGCGAACGCCACTTCCTGCATTCGCAAGAGCCGAAGGTGCGCGAGGAAAGCTTCGATTCGTTCATCGCCCGCGCCGCCGAACGCGAAGCACGCAATGCGCGCGAGGGCAAGAATGGCCAGCGCCTGGCCGGCTTCAAGTTCCTGCGCCTGAACGACAACATCGTGGTGCCGCCGATGGCGCCGCAGCCGCGTCCCGGTACCTGACGCCGCCGAGGCGCGTGCCGGCGGTGCGCGCCTGTTTCCATTTCCTTCCAGGCTGCCGCGCGGCCCCTTCCCAGAACTACTGCGCATTCGCCTCCATGCCGGACTGAGTTCCGCGCCGATTCTCCTTTCCGCGCACCTCGCCCACCGCACATTCGCTTTCTGTCTTTACAAGCGCAATTTCCATCGTTTTATATTCCTATCGGAAATCTATTGCCGATGGCCATGCGATTATTTCTTAATTGCATTTCCTAAATTAAATAAACAGCCTATTTCGTTTTAATTCGGAATTGTCGGTTGAGCAGGGTCAAACTCAGCAATCTCACTGAGGCAGATAATAAACTTACTCAACAGCCATAAGTCTAAGTGCCGCCATTAATCCGTTTGCGCATTAATTATTTCCGGCGGCATCTTTCTTAATACATTGTTCGATTTTACGCATTTGTTCATTTACCAGTCGTTTATTCACTGGTCGTTTATTCATTAGCCTTTTATTTAATAACCGCTGCTATCGCCATCCACCCGACCGAGTAACGCGCACCATGCCAACTATATCCACCCGAGTATTGAGCCAATTTTGCGCCGGAATGGTATCGCTGCATCGGACTACCAAAATCGCGCTGATGGTCTGTATCGACCTGGTCGCATTGCCGCTCTGTTTTCTGATCGCGATGTTATTACGCGGCGGCGACCTGAAACTCGCATCGCATTACGGACCGGCGTCGTATCTGATTGTCGCCCTGGTCACGATCGCCGCATTTTCAATGTCCGACCTGTATCGCGCCGTGATTCGTTTTATCGACGGCCGCTTATTGAGCGCCACCGGCCTGGCGCTCGGGATTGCGGTGCTGTGCGCGTACGTGGTGCTGTTTGCGATCAACGACGCGATGTTTCCGCGCAGTGCGCTGGCGATTTACTGGTTCATCGTCTTTTCCTATGTCGTCACCTCGCGTATCGGCATGCGCAACTTCCTGCGCAACCACAGCACGCGCCGTCCCGCCTCGGATGCGGTCGCCATCTACGGCGCCGGCGAGCCGGGTGCGCGCCTGGCGCAAACGATGCGCTCGAGCGACGAATACCGCCCGGTGTGCTTCTTCGACGACAAGCGCGCCCTGAACGACCGCACCATCGCCGGGCTGCGCGTGTTCCATACCGACCGCCTGGCCGACCTGGTCGCCGCGCACGGCATCCGCACCGTCGTCATCGCCGTCCCCGGGATGCCGGCCGAACGCCTGCGCGACATCATGCAGCGCCTGGCCGGCGCCGGCGTCACCACCAAGATCCTGAGCCGGCTGGTCGACCTGGCCGACGACCGGGTACGCCCACGCGACTCGATCCGCGAGCTCAAGTTCGAAGACCTGCTAGGCCGCCCGCCGGTGCCGCCGCGGCTCGACCTGTTTGCCCGTTGCGTGCGCGGCAAGACGGTGCTCGTCACCGGCGCCGGCGGCTCCATCGGCAGCGAACTGTGCCGCCAGATCGTCACCCTGGCCCCGAGCCGCCTGCACCTGCTCGACCACTCGGAGTTCGCGCTGTACACGATTCGCCAGGAATTGTGCACACGCTTTCCCGACCTGCGCATCGACGCCCACCTCGGTTCGGTCTGCAATGCCGACCTGGTCGAGCGCATCCTGACCGACAACCATGTCGACACGGTCTACCACGCCGCCGCCTACAAGCACGTGCCGCTGGTCGAATCGAACATCGTCGAAGGCTTGCGCAACAACGTGCTCGGCGCCCAGGTCGTCGCTGCCGCCTGCGCCAGCCACCACGTGGAAACCTGCGTGCTCATCTCGAGCGACAAGGCGGTGCGCCCGACCAACATCATGGGCGCCAGCAAGCGTATCGCCGAGCTGATCTTCCAGGCGGCCGCTGCCAAGCATGGCGGGAGCACGACTTTCTGCATGGTCCGCTTCGGCAACGTGCTCGGCTCTTCCGGTTCGGTGATTCCGCTGTTCCAGCGCCAGATCGCCCGTGGCGGGCCGCTGACCATCACCCATCCCGAGGTGTCGCGCTACTTCATGCTGATCCCGGAAGCGGCCCAGCTCGTAATCCAGGCCGGCGCCATGGCCAAGGGCGGCGACGTCTTCGTGCTCGACATGGGCGAACCGGTACGCATCGTCGAACTGGCGCGCACCCTGCTCGCCATGTCCGGCCTGACCGAAAAAACCCCGCAAAACCCGGACGGCGACATCGAAGTCAAGTTCGTCGGGCTGTTCCAGGGCGAAAAGCTGCACGAGGAACTGCTGACCGACGGCACCGTGTTCCCGAGCGAGCATCCTCGCATCATGCGCATGAAGGAAAACGCCCTGCGCCCGAGCGTGCTCGAGACCTGCATCACCTGCCTGATGATGGCTTGCGAAACGCATGAGCGCGGCATGATCGAATCGATGGTCAAGGCCATCGTCAGCGAATACACGCCCCAGGTACCCGCCGGCACCCCGGCCCAGACGCCCGAACCCGAACTCGAAGCCGGCAAGGCGCGGCTGAGCCTCATCCACAAATTCGTGCCCTTTCGCATCTAGCGACAGCATCCCTTCTTCATCTTCACCCACCCACCATTAATAGTTGGCGAGGAACACATGCGCGACGAACAACAATCGGCCCACCTGCAGCAACTCACGGCAAAACTGCGCGACCGCACCGCGGTCATCGGCATCATCGGACTCGGCTACGTCGGGCTGCCCCTGACGCTGCGCTATGCGGCGTGCGGCTTCCGCGTGCTGGGGATCGACATCGACACGGCCAAGGCCGACAAGCTCAATCGCGGCGAAAGCTACATCGAGCACATCCCGGCGGCCGCGATCGAGTCCGCGCGTACGGTGGGATTCGAGGCGACGACCGATTTCACCCGCGCCAACGAACCCGATGCCCTGATCATCTGCGTGCCGACCCCGCTCAACGCCTATCGCGAGCCCGACCTGTCGTTCGTGCTCGACACGACCGACGCGCTGCTGCCCTTCGTGCGCCCGGGCCAGCTGATCTCGCTGGAGAGCACCACCTATCCCGGCACCACTGAGGAAGAATTGCGTCCGCGCCTGGAGTCGCGCGGCCTGGCGGTGGGACGCGAAATCTTCCTCGTGTTCTCGCCGGAACGCGAAGACCCGGGCAATCCGCATTTCGAAACGCGCACCATTCCCAAGGTGTGCGGCGGCAGTACCAGCGCCTGCCTGGAAGCCGGCGTCGCCCTGTACAGCGCCGCGATCGACCGCGTGGTGCCGGTCAGCTCGACCCGCGCCGCTGAACTGACCAAGCTGCTCGAGAACATCCACCGCGCGGTCAACATCGGCCTGGTCAACGAGATGAAGATCATCGCCGACAAGATGGAGATCGACATCCACGAGGTGATTCGCGCCGCCGCCACCAAGCCCTTCGGTTTCACCCCGTATTACCCGGGTCCCGGCCTGGGCGGCCACTGCATTCCGATCGACCCGTTCTATCTCACCTGGAAGGCGCGCCAGTACGGCGTCCACACCCGCTTCATCGAGCTGGCCGGCGAGATCAACAGCGACATGCCGCACTGGGTGATCGGCAAGGTGACCGATGCGCTGAACCAGCGCGGGCGCTCGGTGATGGGCAGCCGCGTGCTGGTGCTGGGCATCGCCTACAAGAAGGATGTCGAGGACATGCGCGAGTCCCCTTCGGTCGAGCTGATGGAGATCCTGCGCGACAAGGGCGCCCACGTCGACTACTCCGACCCGCACGTGCCCGTCTTCCCGCGCATGCGCGAACACCGCTTCGAGCTCTCCAGCGTGGCCCTGACGCCCGATGCGCTCGCCTCCTATGACCTGGTGCTGCTGGCGACCAGCCACAGCGCCTTCGACTACGACATGATCCGCCGCTACGCCAACCTGATCGTCGACACCCGGGGCGTGTACCTCGAACGCCTGCCCCACGTCGTCAAGGCCTGAGCCCATCTACCGGAGAAGATCATGCGTAACTACCCCCCTGCTATCGTCGACCGCAAGATCCGCTTCGCCCTCGTGGGCTGCGGCCGCATCGCCAACAACCATTTCAACGCCATCCGCCAGCACCGCGATCGCTGCGAACTGGTCGGCGTGTGCGACATCGATCCGCGTGCGCTTGCCGAGGCTGCAGAGAAGACCGGGGCCGAAGCCTACGGCAGCCTCGACCAGATGCTGGCCCACTGCGACGCCGACGCCTTTATCGTCACCACGCCGTCCGGCCTGCACCCCGAGCAGACCGTCCAGATCGCCCGCGCCGGCCGCCACATCATCACCGAAAAGCCGATGGCCACGCGCTGGGAAGACGGCAAGCGCATGGTCGCGGCCGCGGACGCCGCCGGTGTGCGCCTGTTCGTGGTCAAGCAGAACCGCCGCAATGCCACCCTGCAGCTGCTCAAGAGCGCGGTCGAGAAAAAACGCTTCGGCCGCATCTACATGGTCAACCTGAACGTGTTCTGGACCCGTCCCGACGAATACTACAACAGCGCCAAATGGCGCGGCACCTGGGAATTCGACGGCGGCGCCTTCATGAACCAGGCCAGCCATTATGTCGACCTGATCGACTGGATCATCGGCCCGGTCGAAAGCCTGCAAGCCTATACCGCCACGCTGGCGCGCAACATCGAGGTCGAGGATACTGGAGTCATCAGCCTGCGCTGGCGCAATGGCGCGCTCGGCTCGATGAACGTCACCATGCTCACCTACCCGCGCAACCTGGAAGGCTCGATCACGATCCTGGGCGAGCACGGCACCGTGCGCATCGGCGGCGTGGCCGTCAATGAAGTGCAGCAATGGGAATTCGCCCAGCCCGACCCGGACGACGCCAAGGTGCGCGACGCCAGCTACGAAACCACCTCGGTCTACGGTTTCGGCCATCCGCTCTACTACGACAACGTGATCAAGGTCCTGCGCGGCGAGGCCGAACCCGAAACGGACGGGCGCGAAGGCCTGAAATCGCTCGAGGTGCTGGTCGCCGCCTACATGTCCGCGCGCGACGGCAAGCGCGTCGCGCTGCCGCTGGAGTACTGAGATGGACCGGCCCATCATCGATTCCCCGGTCCACGCCAGCGCCATCGTCGACCCCGGCGCCACGCTGGGCGCCGGCACCCGCGTCTGGCACTTCGCCCACGTGTGCGGCGGCGCGCGCATCGGCGCCGGCTGCTCGCTGGGGCAGAACGTCTTCGTCGGCAACGACGTCCGCATCGGCGACAACGTCAAGATCCAGAACAACGTCTCGGTCTATGACGCTGTCACACTCGAAGACGACGTCTTTTGCGGCCCCAGCATGGTCTTCACGAATGTCCACAATCCGCGTGCGGCGGTGCAGCGCAAGAACGAATACCGGCGCACGCTGGTGCGGCGCGGCGCCACCATCGGCGCCAACGCCACCATCGTCTGCGGTATCACGGTGGGCGAGTACGCCTTCATCGGTGCCGGAGCGGTGGTCACGCGCGACGTACCGGCCTTTGCCCTGATGGCGGGCGTGCCGGCGCGCCAGATCGGCTGGATGAGCCGCTTCGGCGAACGCCTGCCGCTGGACATCGAAGGCAATGGCGAAGCGCTGTGCCCGCATTCGGGCGACCTCTACCTGCTGCAGGACGGCGTTTGCATGTTCGTTCCTGCAGCTCAACCTTGATAGCGGACACCATGGAATTCATCGACCTGAAATCCCAGTACCAGGCCTCGCGCGAGCGGATCAACGAACGCATCACGGCCGTACTCGACCACGGCCAGTATATCCTCGGGCCGGAAGTGGCCGAGCTCGAAGCACGGCTGGCCGCCTACACCGGTGCGCGCCACTGCATCACCGTTGCCTCCGGTACCGAAGCGCTCCTGATCTCGCTGATGGCGCTCGGTGTCCGCCCCGGAGACGAAGTCATCACGACGCCCTTCTCGTTCATCGCCACCGCCGAAGTCATCGTACTGCTGGGCGCCGTGCCGGTATTCGTCGACATCGATCCGGCCACCTGCAACATCGCCCCCGGCCTGATCGAGGAAGCGATCACCCCGCGTACCCGCGCCATCATGCCGGTCTCGCTGTATGGCCAGCCGGCCGACATGGAAGAAATCAACGCGATCGCCACCCGCCATGGACTGGCCGTGATCGAGGACGCGGCCCAGAGCTTCGGCGCCACCTACCGCGGCAAGAAAAGCTGCAACCTCTCGACAGTCGGCTGCACCAGTTTCTTTCCCAGCAAGCCGCTCGGCTGCTATGGCGATGGCGGCGCCCTGTTCACGAGCGACGATGCGATCGCCGCGGCGGCACGCGAGATTCGCGTGCACGGCCAGTCGCGCCGCTACGTGCATACCCGCGTGGGCGTCGGCGGGCGCATGGATACCCTGCAATGCGCCATCGTGCTGGCCAAGCTGGAACGGTTCGACTGGGAGCTGGCCCAGCGCCAGCGCGCCGCCGACAGCTACGAAGCCCTGCTCTCCGGGCGCGTGCAACTGGTGGGGCAGGCGCGCGACCGCACCAACGTCCATGCCCAGTACACGGTCGTGGTCGAAGAGCGCGAGCGCATCCAGGCCGAACTGCATGCGGCGGGCATCCCGACGGCCGTCCACTATCCGGTGCCGATGCACCTGCAGCCGGCCTATGCCCACCTGAGCCGCGCGGACGCCTGCCCGGTGGCCAGCAGCATGGCCGCGCGCGTGCTGAGCCTGCCGATGGGCCCCTACCTCCCGGATGCCGAGGCGCGTCAAGTAGCCCAGTCCCTGCTGCGTGCCCTGCGCGTTCCCGTTCCAACCCTCGACTTCGCCGACGAATCGGTATGAAGCTGCGCTTGCCGACTTTCTGGAAACACGTGATCACCGTGCTGGGCGGCGCCCTCGGCGCCCAGGCGCTGCCGCTGCTGGCCGCACCGCTGATCACGCGCATGTGCACACCCGCCGACATGGGTGCGTTCAGCCTGTGGGTTGCCATGGTCGCGGTCGCGGCCATCGGCGCCACCTTGCGCATGGAAACGGCAATGATCCTCGACCACGAGCACGAACAGCAGCGCACCTGCTTCAGTCTCGTCCTCTACACCGCCACCATCACCGCCTTCCTGGTGACGCTGCTGGCGGCGCTGGCGCACCTGCTCGGCGTGCCGGGCATCAGCCAGCTGTCCTGGCCGGCACTGCTGACGGTCGGCATCGGCACCTGGCTGACGGCGCACATGCAGACGACACTGGCCTATGCGACTTCCCATAACGCATTCGGTGCCGCCGCGCGCGCCAAGGTCGTCGGCGCCGGCACGATCGCGCTGGCGCAACTGCTGCTACTGGCCTCGGGGATCGGCGGAGCGGGCCTGCTGGCCGGCCAGCTGATCGGCCTGAGCATCGGTCTCGTCGCGGCGCGCCGGCTGTTGCATCCGCCGGCGCCACGTATCGGCCTGACGCTCGACGCCGATGCCCGCGCCTACCTGGTGCGTCACCGCAAGTTCTGGCGCTTCGCCCTGCCGTCGAACCTCCTCAACAACATGGTCGGGCATTTGCCGTTGTTCCTGATCGGCGTACGCCACGGCGCGCTGGCCGCCGGGCTGTATGCGCTGACCCAGCGCGTGCTGGCCGCGCCGATCTCGCTGCTGGCCGCTTCCGTGCTGGAAGTATTCAAGCGCCAGTCGGTGCATGAATTCGAAACGCATGGCAATTGCAAGCAAGCGTACCGCTACACCTTCAAGGTGCTGATGCTGCTGGGCCTGGCGCCGTCGCTCGTGCTCCTGCTGTTTTCGCCCACCCTGTTCGCCTGGGTGTTCGGCCCCGCCTGGCGTGAAGCGGGCGAGCTGGCCCAGATCCTGGCGCCGCTCTACTTCCTCAACTTCGTCGCCAGTCCGCTCAGCTATGTGTTTTTCGTGACCGGCAAACAGAACGTCGACCTGTGGTGGCAGCTGACCCTGTGCGCAGTGACGATCACGGCCTTCCTGATGCCGGGAACCCTGCATCAGAACCTGCTCTGGTTCGCGATCGGCTATTCCACGCTCTACCTGGTCTACCTGCACATGTCGTGGCAGTGCTCCCAGAACCGGCTGGCCGCAGCATGACTTCCGCCCGTTCCCTCAAGATCGCGCGGCGCGAACAGTGGATCTTGCTCGCCGCGTTTTTCCTGCTGTTCCCGGGATTCTTCTTCTATCACACCCTGCTCGGAACCGGCACCACCGGTGCTTTCCTGGGCGGCTATTTCGCACCGATCTCACTGCTGTTCGCCGTGCCGCTCGGGCTGATCTACCTGAAGCGGATGCAGCGCGACCCGCGCCGCTTCCATGCCGTCGACCTGCACCTCTGCCTGTTCCTGATCTATTTCGTCGCCGTCATCGTGGTCAACGCCGCCGCCGGCGCCAACCGCACCATCGTCGGCAATCACATCCTCGGCATCCTGTTCATCTTCAACATGTTCGTGATCGCCAGCTTCCTCGACTTCGACAGTGCGCGCTTTCGCATCGTCGGCCTGCTCAGCCTGGCCGCGATGACGACCATCGCCGTCTCGTTCTCGGTCGACGGCGTGTTCTACCTGGGCGCGATGGGCATCGCCAAGGACGCCGATGCGTTGGCGACCTACCAGGGCTTCGCCCGTTCCTACCTGATTACTTTTCTCACCGTCATTTCCTTTACCCGCGCGATGCCGCTGCGCCTGGTGCTGTACGCCTCGGGAGCGATGACGCTGTTCCTGAATACCGCCCGCAGCGAGTTCGCCGCCCTGATGTTCGCCATTCCCATCATCGAGTTCTATTACTCGCGGCACAAGCTGCACTTCCTGCTGTGCGGAATCATCCTGTTTTTCGTCATCCATTTGTACTTCGACCAGATCCTCGCCGCACTGCCCGCAAATCGCATCCTCGAACTGCTCGACCTGTCGCAGTCGACCTCGGCCAACAAGCGCCATCACCTGACCGTGCACGCGGTCCAGACCATCCTGGCGCATCCCCTGCTCGGCGATTACGCCAGCTACAAGCCGGGCTACTACTCGCACAACGTACTGTCGGCCTGGGTCGACCTCGGCTTTTTCGGCATCGCGTACCTGTGCCTGGTCACCGTGGTACCGATCATCCCGATGTTCATTCGCGAATACTTCGCGCCGCGCCACTGCGGCATCTTCCTGCTGGGCTTTTCGATGGCCTGCGTCACCGTCTTGCTGTTGCTGACCTCGCACTATTTCACCGACATGCTGATCGGCGCCACGCTCGGTGCCAGCTCCCGCTATTTTTATGAGAGGAAATATGCGAAAAATCGCACACCTGACCTCCGCCCATCCGCGCCACGACACCCGGATTTTCGTCAAGCAGTGCCGTAGCCTGGCCGAGCATGGTTTCGACGTAACGCTGGTGGTCGCCGATGGCGCCGGTCCGGCACAGCGCGATGGCGTCCGCATCGTCGACGTCGGACGCCTGTCGGGCCGGGTCAACCGCATGCTGCGCACCACGCGCCGGGTGTTCGAGGCCGCGGTCGCGGCTGACGCCGAGGTGTACCAGTTGCACGACCCGGAACTGATCCCAGTCGGGCTGAGCCTCAAGCGCATGGGACGCAAGGTCATCTTCGATTCGCACGAAGACGTACCGACGCAATTACTGGCCAAACCGTATCTCGGCAAGGCGTCGGCACGCCTGCTGTCGAATTCCTTCGGCGCGTATGAACGTTTCGCCTGCCGCCGCTTCGATGGCGTCATCGCGGCGACTCCGACCATCCGCAATAAATTCGCACCCATCAATGCA
This sequence comes from Massilia sp. CFBP 13721, assembly GCF_014842025.1. Taxonomy (GTDB): domain Bacteria; phylum Pseudomonadota; class Gammaproteobacteria; order Burkholderiales; family Burkholderiaceae_D; genus Telluria. Next base: position 62,547 of record NZ_JACYUY010000017.1, on the reverse strand, counting down.
CGTTCGATCGACATCAACAATTACCCGGTCGTCAGCGAATTCGAAGGCGAGCCGGACTGGAGCGAGAAAGGAAACGAGGTCTGCTATGTCGGCAGCATCTCCGCGATCCGCGGCATTCGCGAACTGGTACGTGCCTGCGCCCTGCTGCGTTCCGATGCACGCCTGGCACTGGCCGGCCAGTTTGCCGAGCCTGCGCTCGAATCCGAGGTGCGCGGCTATGAAGGATGGGAGCGCATCCTGCGCCATGGCTACCTCGACCGCGCAGGTGTCAGCGGTGTCATGCGCCGCGCCGTCGCCGGGCTGGTAACGCTGCATCCCGTGGCCAATTATCTCGATGCATTGCCCGTCAAGATGTTCGAGTACATGGCAGCCGGCATTCCAGTCATCGCTTCGCGCTTTCCCCTGTGGCGCAACATCGTCGAACGCCACGGCTGCGGCGTTTGCGTCGACCCGGGCGATCCAGCGGCGATTGCCGCCGCCATCGATCACCTGGTCTTGCACCCGGCACTTGCGGCGCGCATGGGCGATAACGGAAGGCGCGCGGTGGAGCAGCATTACAACTGGAGGCGCGAATCAAAAAAGCTGATCAGTTTCTACGAGAGCGTGTAGCGCTTGCCCGGCCGTCAGCGTATCCGCATGGCATTGGTATTGCCAAGCTTTCCTGACCGTTTTTCATCACAGCGATAAAAACGCAACCGGCCTCCGGGATCGCTATTTTCAACACAAGAAGAAATAATTTCCAATCATCATAACTTCTTCGGAGAAAGAATTCACTGGATGGTTGGAGCAGAAATATCTTTTCGTGGAAAGCGCCTTATTTAATCCGTTTCAATAAGTACCCGTACCTTCAGTCTTATCGTGTGTCTCATCTTATCGAGCGTACAACATGAAAATTATTTCCCATCATTACAAGCTGCTCACTGAAATACTGCGCCTTCCCGTGGCCGAATTGCATTTTCATGAAGCGCTCGATCCGGCGGATATCCGAGCGACCTACCGCTATTACACCAAACCGCATCCGCGCTATAAGCTGATACGAAACAAAACAGTCGGCGCGGCGCTGCTCGACCTGAACGCTGTCCCCAACGAGCAGCAATATTTGGAACTCATCAAGGGCAAGAACGCCGGCGCCCATCACGCCAAGCGCGCACGTAACCGCGGTTACCAGCTGCGCCACATCGACCGTAACGCCCATATCGACGATATCTATGCCATCAATACCTCGCTGGAAGAACGCCAGGGGCGGCCGATGGATACGAAATACCGCGAAAAACCGTCGCATTTCGAGACGCTCAAACACTTCCGCTATTACGGCGTATTCAATCCGGAAGGCCGGATGGTTGCTTATGCCAATCTCGGTCACTACGGCAATTTTGCTTCCTTCTCTCAACTGATTGGCATCCGCAACAACGACGGCATCATGCACATGATGGTGGTCGATATCGTGTCCGAGCTGCTCGGCGAACAGCGCGTGCGCTACCTGATGTACGACACCTTCTTCGGCGCCCAGCCCGGTCTGCAGACGTTCAAGAAGATCCTCGGCTTCCGCCCCTATCGCGCGAAGTACGCCCTTCAATGAACAGGGTCCTGCACCGGCTGTACGCCGATTACCTGATGCCATCGCGCCTCGGTATCTATGCGGCACTACTCGAACGCGCGCGCGATGCCGGCTATGCCCAGCTGTCGGTGCGCGATTTTCATCGCGAACCCGCCATTGGGGCCGGCGCGCGCAAGGTACTGGTGCACCGGCACGACATCGACAGCGACCTGCGCACGGCGAAGAAAATGTTCGCGATCGAAGCGAAGTACGGCGTCAAAGCCAGTTATTACTTTCGCCTGAGTACGCTCGATTTCGGCTTCATGCGCGAGATTGAAGCTGCCGGCAGCGAAGCGAGCTACCACTACGAGGAAGTGGCGGATTATGCCAAGCGCCACCGGATTCGCTGCGCGGACGAAATCAGGCGCCGCTTTCCTGAAATCCGCGAACAATTCGTCCGTAATTTCCAGAGCATCGCCGAGCGCCTTGGCATGCAAATGGTAACCGTCGCCAGCCATGGCGATTTCGCCAACCGCCGCCTGAAGGTGATCAACCACGAATTGCTGCGCGACCCCGCCGTGCGCCGCCGCTGCGGCATCGAATGCGAGTCCTACGATAGCGAATTGCTGCGTCACTTCGACATGTACATCAGCGACCGCGAGCATCCGCATTACTACACGCCGCTCTCGCCATTCGATGCGTTCGGCCGCTACGGCCGTATCTGCTTCCTGACCCACCCGCTGCAGTGGGAAACGAATTGGGTGGAAACGACGCGCTGCAACCTGCGCCGACTGGCCGAGGAGATCGCATGGCGCGCCTGAACATCCTCCTGATCAATCATTATGCGGGCTCGGTACGCCATGGCATGGAGTTCCGGCCGTATTACCTGGCGCGCGAATGGGTGCGCCAGGGGCACCGGGTGCGCATCGTCGCGTCATCGCAATCGCACATCCGCGCGCAGGCGCCCGACATGGCGGGCCGCGACCGGCTCGACCAGAATATCGACGGGGTCGACTACACCTGGTTTGCCACCCCCCCCTACCGCGGCAACGGCATCAAGCGCATCCTCAACATGCTCAGCTTCGTGTGGCGCCTGGTATGCGAAGGACGTTCGCTGGCGCGCGGCGAACGCCCCGACGTCGTTATCGCCTCGAGCACCTATCCGCTCGACATCTGGCCCGCTCACCGGATCGCGCGCCTGGCCGGCGCCCGCCTGCTGTTCGAAGTGCACGACCTGTGGCCACTGTCGCCGATGGAGCTGGGTGGCTATTCGCGCTGGCATCCGTTCATCATGCTGTTGCAGGCAGCGGAGAACCATGCCTGCCGCCATGCCGACGCCGTCGTGTCGATCCTGCCGAAAGTGCGCGCCCACCTGGAGGCGCACGGCATGGCGCCACACAAGCTGCACATTGTCCCGAACGGCGCCGATCCGGCCGAGTGGCTGGGCATCGACACGGGCCTGCCCCAGCAGGCGGAGGAGGTCCTGACAGCGGCGCGCGCCTCGGCCGATTGCATCCTCGGCTATGCCGGCACCCATGGCCTGGCCAACGCCCTCGACACCCTGCTGGAGGCGGCGGCGCTGTTGCGCGGCCGCCGTGTCGCCTTCGTGCTGGCTGGTGGCGGACCGGAGAAACAGCGCCTGCAACTCCGCGCCCGGGCCATGGGCCTGGATTACGTGCATTTCCTCGATCCGGTGCCGAAACACCAGGTGCCGGCCCTGCTGCGCCGCTTCGACCTCGCCTATATCGGCTGGCAGCGCCAGCCCTTGTACCGCTTCGGCATTGCGCCGAACAAGCTGATCGACTACATGATGGCGGCGCGCCCGGTGCTGCATGCCGTCGAAGCCGGCAACGATCCGGTTGCCGATGCCGGCTGCGGGATCACGCTCGCGCCCGAAGACCCGCATGCGCTGGCAGCCGCCATCGTGCAGCTGGCCGGGTGCAGCGCGACCGAACGCGAGGCCATGGGACAGCGCGGCCAGCGCTACGCCCTCGACAACCTTACCTACCCGGTACTCGGGGAACGCTTTTTGACTGCATGCGCAGGAGACTGACCATGGACGACCACCAGCTTGCCGAACCCGCCGCGACGCCTGCCACTACGCTCGCCGCCGCGCCTGCCACCGCTACCGCCGCTCCTCCATTTTTGCCCTTCGCCCTGCCCGACATCGGCGAGGAAGAAATCGCCGCCGTGGTTGAATGCCTGCGCTCGGGCTGGGTCACCACCGGCCCCACGGCACGCCGTTTCGAAGCGGCGTTTCGCGACTATCTCGGCGCCGACGTGCAGGCGATCTCGGTCAACTCGGCCACCGCCGGCCTGCACCTGGCGCTGGAGAGCCTGGGCATCGGGCCAGGCGACGAGGTGATCGTCCCGACCCTGACCTTTACCGCCACCGCCGAGGTAGTGCGCTACCTGGGCGCGCAGCCGGTGCTGGTCGACGTCGACGCTGTCACGCTGAACATGGACCCACGCGCCGTCGAGGCGGCCATCACGCCGCGCACCCGTGCCATCGTACCAGTGCACTACGCCGGCATGGCTTGCGACATGGACGCCCTGCTCGCGCTCGCACGGCGCCATGAGTTGCGCGTGGTCGAAGATGCGGCGCACGCCTTTCCGACGCGCTACCGCGGCCGCCTGGTGGGTACGCTCGAGAGCGACATTACCGTTTTCAGCTTCTATGCCAACAAGACCATGACCACCGGCGAAGGCGGCATGGTGGTGGTGCGCGATCCCGAGCTTGCCCGCCGCATTCGCCTGATGCGCCTGCATGGCATCAGCCAGGATGCGTTCGACCGCTATGTCTCGAAGACGCCCGCCTGGTTCTACGAAGTCGTGGCGGCCGGTTTCAAGTACAACCTGACAGATATTGCCGCCGCCATCGGCATCGAACAACTCAAGAAGATCGATCGCTTCCTCGAGCAGCGCCAGCGTCTCGCCGCGCGCTACGACGAAGCCCTGGCAGGACTGCCCCTGGTCCTGCCGCCGCGCCCCGAGGGCGACAGTACCCATGCCTGGCACCTGTACGTGGTGCGCCTGCGCGAGGACGCGGCGCTGCAGCGTGACGAACTCATCGTGCGGCTGTCGGAACTCGGCATCGGTACCAGCGTGCACTTCATTCCCCTGCACCGCCAGCCTTACTGGCGCGACAACTGCGTGTCCGCACCCGAGCGCTTCCCGGTCGCCGAAGCCGCCTTCGGCGCGATGCTGACGCTGCCCCTCTACACCCGCATGACGGACGCCAGCCAGGAGCGCGTCATCCATGCCCTGCATGAGCTGCTGCCATGTTGAAACGTGCCTTCGACGTGTGCGCCGCGACAGTCGGCGTCCTGCTGCTGGTGCCCCTGCTGGCTGTGATCGCGCTCTGGATCCGCCTCGATTCGCTCGGACCGGTATTGTTTCGCCAGGTACGCGTCGGACGGCACGGCGTGCCCTTCGCCATCCTGAAATTCCGCACGATGTCGGCCCAGCCGCAGGTGCAGCCTGGTCCGCAGCCAAACCAGCAACGCCTGCTGACGGTCGGACGCGATCCGCGCATCACACGTGCCGGCCACTTCCTGCGCAAGTACAAGCTCGACGAACTGCCACAGCTGTTCAACGTCATCCACGGCACGATGAGCCTGGTGGGTCCGCGCCCGGAAGTGCCGCGCTATGTCGCCTGCTATCCGGCGCACGAACGCGAGCTGGTGTTGTCAGTCCGGCCGGGGGTGACCGATTGGGCTTCGATCCTGTTCAAGGACGAGAACGCCATCCTGGGGAAGGCGCTCGATCCCGAACAGGCCTACATCGACACCATCCTGCCTACCAAGCTCGAGTATTACCTGCGCTACGTGCGCGAACGGTCGTTCTGGGGCGACATGCGCATCATCCTGGGCACGCTGCGCGCGCTCGCGCGGTGACGAATTTCGCCAAGACCATTGCGCCATGACCGCCTTTTTCCAACTCGGCAACCTGGTGTTGACGCTGCCACTTGCGAGCGCCATCGCCGCCTGGCTGCTGGCGGCGCGTGACTGGCGCGCGGCCGGGTACTGGCTATTGCTGTTCGCGGGCGCGCTGGCGATCGTCGGCACCAGCAAGGTCGCCTTTCTCGGCTGGGGAACCGAAATTCCGGCGCTGCGCTTCCAGGCCTTCAGCGGCCATGCCGCCAGCGCGACCACCGTTTTCCCGGTGCTGCTCTACCTGCTGCTGCAACGCTGGCCGCCACCGGCAGCGCTGGTCGGCGCCGGTGGCGGATTCGCGCTGGGCGCGGCATTGGCGATCGTGCTTGTCGCCACCGGCGAGCACACGGCGGCCGAGGCCTGCGCCGGCTGGATTGTCGGCGCCTTGGCCAGCGGCACCATGATCAGGATTGTACGCACGGCCCGCCAACCCTCGCTGCTGGCGGGCACGGCAGCCGCCCTGGCCGCCTTTATCGCGGTCGGCTGGGTCATGCAGCAGGCACAGGTCGGCTACTGGATGGTCAAGGTGGCCCTGGCCTTGTCCGGCAACCGGACCCCGTTTAGCTGGGACAGCTGCGGCTGACCACGACTTGAGATTTTTCACATTCGACAGGAGAACGAACATGCGTGCCCTTTCCTTCCATTGGCAGCGACAGAGCCAGCTCAGCGAGGATTCGATGCAATCGCTGCTGATGAACTTGCTTCGGGGCGTCGCCTCCTTGCAAGTGGCGGCCGCGCACCTGCGCGCCGAGATCTATCCTGGCCTGCGCAACCTCGATGAACCCGGTATCGCGTACATGGCGCTGGCCTTCTTCACCGGCTTCGCACACCAGGCGGTGATGGTGTTTTTCCTCATCAGCGGCTGGCTGGTCGGGGGCAGCCTGCTCAACAAGATCGGCCAGCCACGCGCCCTGCGCTCGTATGCGATCGACCGCGCAACCCGGCTGTGGACCGTGCTCGTGCCGACCCTGGTCATGATGATCGGCATCGGACTCATCACGGGCGCCGCGACGACCGAGCCGGCCGGTTTCGGCGCGCCAGGCGAGTTCTCGGCCGGTACCTTTGTCGGCAACCTGCTGGGCCTGCAGACGATCGTGGTCGACCGTTTCGGCGGCAACTACCCCCTCTGGAGCCTGGCCAACGAGACCTGGTATTACATCCAGTTTCCGCTGCTGCTGCTGATCTTTACCGGCCGCGGCCTGCTGCAGCAGGCGGCCTGTGCAGCCTTGCTGGCGCTCACGTTTGCATGGCTTCCTTACGTGATGAACCTGTACTTCGGCATCTGGCTGCTGGGCGCCGCCTTTTCCCGCATCCGCGTCGAAAGCACCTTTGCCACCCGCATGCTCCTGCTCTTGATCGCCGTAGGTGTCTCGGTCTACTACCGGATCAATGGTGTGAACGACGACATCCTTCCGGAATCGTTCGGCCAGGACCTGATCTGTACACTGCCGGTCGTGGTCTTGCTGGCCGCGATGCACCAACCAATCGGACCTTCAGTGTTCCTGCAGCGTGTCGGCACCTTCGGCAAATGGCTGTCCGAGTTTTCGTTCACGCTGTACGTGCTCCATATACCGGTCATTTTCCTGTTGCAGCATATCGGCGCCACCCAATTTGGCCGCACTCAGCTCGATCCGGCCAAGGCAAGCGACTTTGCCGTCTATTTCGCCATGCTGGCAATCCTGATGGGAACGAGCTACCTTTCCTATCTCCTGTTCGAGCGCAACACCTACCGCGTACGCCGCTTCGCCAAGCGGCTGCTCCTGCCTTCCGCGCCAAAGCCGGCCAGGCCGATCATCTTCTCCGCCGACTGATCCAGGCACCGCTCCCCGGCATGCGTGCGCCATCGTGCGCATGCCGGGTGACTCGCCGCCAAGGGCTGCGTGCGCGCTTGCGCTACCGGCCCTTTTTTCAATTCCGCGCGACTGGTTACGTCGGTTCGCCTAACGAACGGGCGCACGTCCACGCATCCGGGATGCTGGCCGCACGGGTATATTTCTGCTCGCGGTGCAAGTCGATCTCTTCACTGTCCAGCGCAGGGACGGGCCAGGGCTGCACTTACCTGCCGCTCTCTCTCCAGGGCGCCACACCCGATGTTTCGGCTGCGGCCGCCGCTCCCGCAGGCGTCAAACGCAATCAGCGCTACCCGGTACTAGGCCTTAGCACTCTCATCAGCACGGGTGGCCAGCCCGGCCATGGGACACTGGTTGCAGACGCACACACGCATGCGAAATGTTGGCGTCGGCGTGCCGCGGCGTGGCATGGCATGGCGTGGCCTGCCGTGGCGTGACGGCAGTCTCTGGCAGGAGCCGGGAAGTCCGACATCGACGAAGCGAGCGCGCCGTATCCTTGCGGATGCAGAGACAAGCCACCACGGCCACGCCGGCCCTGGCAACCGGCCGCTCCTGCGCCGGCGCCGGCGCCGGCACCACGCAAGGATGCACGGTGCCGGGCAGTCAACCGTGCCGACGGCAAGACTCAGCGCTCAAAGACTGTGAGGAAAGAAGGAACTGGCGTCGATGCGGGCGCGCATTTGAAGGTAAGCGCTAATGCCAGTCAGCCAAGCCGGCGGCCTGCCTCCGTGCACCAAGCTGTATTGCGAACTTGAAGTCCCCCGGTTCGTAGGGAGACCGGACGGCGGAATTCACGCTGCGCGACACGGTTCAACATTAATCAAAATGCCCTGCAATACGCTCAACTGACGGCATTAAGGCAATTGCGGATTCGCCGTGACCGCCAGGTCGATCACGGCCGGATTGACCTGGATAATAAGGCGGCATGACATGAGCAACACGCTTGCCCCAAAGGCGTGACACCTCGACCGGCGAAGCACACCGGTCGGGCCGACCATCAAGCGACGTAACCGATTTGCGCGGCAGTCGCACCGTATTGCGCAGCGCTCGAGCCGAGCCGCAACGCCATGTCGTTGAAAAGTACGCCCTGCGGCGAAATGCCGGCGTGGTTGAGGCGCTTGACCGATTCGTTGATCTGGCCCTCGGTTGTCACGCCGGCACGCGCGACGATGAACACGGCGCCGGCATGGGCGCCGATAATGAGTGCGTCGGCAACCGACAGCACCGGAGGCGGGTCGAGCAGGACCAGGTCGTAGCGGCTGCTGACCGACTCGAGCAGTGCGCCGAAGTTCAGATGCAGCAGGAATTCGGAGCGGTTCGGCGGCAGCTCGCCAGTGGGAATGAAGTCGAGGTTGTCCATGACGTCGTGGTGGATGATGTCTTCCACCGGCATCGAGCCGATGATCGAACGCGACAAACCACGCTCGCGCCCGATACCGAAATAGCGATGCAGATGGCCGTTGCGCAGGTCGGCATCGATCAGCAACACACGCTTGCCGCTCGATGCCATTACCGCGGCAAAATTGGCGGCGACAAAGGATTTGCCGAGGGCGCGCGTGGGACCGGCGAACATGACGATGTTGTTCTTGAAATGCGGCATCGAGAACTGCAGCGCGGCGCGGAAACTGCGCAGGCTTTCGACAGCCGGATCCTCCGGCATGATCTGGGCCAGCAAGGGCAGTAGCGCCGTTTCGCCGCGCGCCTTGCGCAGCAGCTTGTCCTGGTTGCTGCTGTGCGGAATGGATGCGTAGACGACGCGTGCATTGAGCAGGCGCTCGATCTTTTGCGGGTCGTCGATACCGCCCTGCAAAGCCTTGCGTGCGAACGCGAGCAGCGTCCCCAGGAATAGCCCGGTAATCACGGCCAGTGCGACGATCAGCGGGCGATTCGGCTTGAGCGCCTTTTCCGGGGCGATCGGCGCATCGACCAGGCGCACGTTGCTGACGCGGCCGACGGAAATCAGGCGCAGCTGCTGCGCCGTGTTCGACAGCGCCGTGTAGAGGTCGGTATTGACCTTGATGTCGCGGGTCAGGCGCGCTTCGTCCTGTTCCAGCACGGGCAGGCTCTTGATGCGCGCGGCGATTTCCTCGATCTCGGCGTCGACTTCCTTGCGCTGGCGGTTGATCGCGGCGACGATCGGATGGTCTTCGGTAAACCGGGCCAGCAGCTCGGTTTTCTTTTGCGCCAGCTCGATGCGGCGCGAGCGCGCCGCCGTGGCTTGCGCCAGGCTGACGCGCGCTTCTTCGCGCAGGTCGACGGTGCCGTGCGAATTGCGGAACTGGTTGTAGCGGTCTTCGGACTGCTCGAGCTGGCGCTTCAGGATGGGCAACTGCTTGTTCAGGAAGGCCAGCGATTTTTCCGCCTCTTCGGTCTTGCGCGCCAGGTTCTGACGCATGTATTCGCGGCCGATTTCGCTCAGCAAGGCATTGATGCGCTTGGCGTTCTCGCCCTGCAGCTTGACCTCGATCACGCCCGACTGCTTGCCCTGTTCGGTGATCACCATCGCCGTCTGGATATCCTGGATGGTGCCAAGGCGCGACTTGCGCTTCAGGCGAAAGCGCGCGCCAGGATTGGCATACAGGCGATCGACCTTGATTTCCATCGTGCCCTCGGGCGTCGGTACACGGTAGCGCTGGCCGACCGTGCCGTCGAAAGCGAGGCGCTGGCCGCCGCCCGAGAAGTGGTAGCGGTTGATGCCGCGCGCAGTGATGACGAACTCGCGGTTGAGCCAGCTTTCGGGCACGTCGAAAACCGTGACTTCAGCCTTTTCGCCGCCCCAGATGTAGCCGCCATAGCCGAACAGGCCGGGGGTCGACAGCGCGCCGTTGTTCTGGTTCGCGAACCAGAAGCCGACCACCGGAAAATACTTGGGCTGGACCTCGATGTACAGCTGCAGGTTGTCGACCGCTTGCGAGACCACCATGCGCGAGCGCAGCAGCTCCATCTCGGCAATCGCCGCCTTTTTCGTTTCGAACAGCGAGGATGCCTCGCTCAGGATGTTTTTCGAGGCATTCGGGCTTTCTTCCTCGACGTGAATCATCAGGTTGGCTTCATAGACGGGTTTGGCCACGAGCGCATACAGCACGGCGATCAGCGTGATCAATGCCGTGATGCCGCCGATCAGCCAGCGATTGTCGTACAGGGTGTTGAAATGCCCTTTCAGATCGACCGTCGGCTCGTCGGCAGCCGTGAGCGGCGGACGCGGATCGAAGGGGACGCTCAGGATTGGCGGGCTGTGTGCGACATGGGTCAGCGGCAAGTGGTCGGCGGGTTTGGTCATGGGTGGTCTCCGTGCTCACGGGCGCTTAGGGGCGATTGGTCACACCCACCGCGGAGGTGAGCGCACCAGGGAACAGCAGGCTGAGATGGCGGTTCCAGTTCGCCAGCGGCGAGGCGGCGACGTAGACCACATCCTTCGGCCGCAGCTCGAACGACTCGGCCATGGCGATCGAGCCAGCCAGGCGCGCGTCGAGCTGGAATACGCGCGTCCGCTCGGGCGTCTTGCGCACGACATAGATTTGGCGCGCATCGCCGCTCAGTGGACTGATGCCGCCGGTCTCGCCCAGCGCCTCGTTGAGCGTGAGGCGGCCGTTGTGCATCGTCAGCGCCTTGGGTGTGACGACTTCGCCAGAAACGAAGACCTTGCTTTCTTCGCGCGAGTGCACGCGCACGACGTCGCCCGGCGCCAGCATGACGTTGCCGGGATTGATGCCCTTCTGTACCAGGTCGCGCAGGTTGATGCGGTAGCGCGCGTCGCCGCGTTCGAGCGCGATGCGGCTCTGGTCGGCGGAGGGCAGCAGGCCGCCCGCGCGGTTCAGTGCTTCGACTAGCGTCATTGGAATGTCGTTGATCGGCTGCAGGCCCGGCTGCTTGACCTCGCCGTCGATGTAGACGCGCTTGCTGCGGTAGGACTGGACCCGCAGCGTGATGTTCGGGTTGGCGATGTAGCGCGCCAGCTTTTGCGTGAGCAGCGCCCGCGCCGCTTCCTCGGTGAGTCCTTCGACCGGCAACAGGCCGGCGAACGGAAACTGGATGCGCCCCTGGTGATCGACCACGAAACCGGGCTGCGGGGTGTTCGCGCTGGCGCTGGCATTCGTGCCGCTGGCGTCGGTTGCGGCGGTGGCGGCCGTCATGCCGCCGCCGGCCAGCTCCGGGTGATCCCAGACGACGATCGAGAGCACGTCGCCGCGACCGATGGTGTACGGCGGGGGATTCGGTACCAGCAGGCGCGACAGGTCCTGGTCGCCGCGCTGTGCGTTCGCCGCCTTTTCGGCAGCGATCAATTGTTCGGTAATCATTTCGGTCGGCGGCGGCGGTTCGGCGCTTCCCTTGGTGTCCTCCGAACGAAACTGCAAGCCAGTGGCACAGCCGGCGATTAGCAGCATACCCGCACATGCACTTGCCATGGCGACCGAGCGCCAGCGCAAAATTTCTGTTGGAAAATTCATGACCTTGCCTATGAAATAGACTGCCGTTCTCTTGCTGACTAACTCAGCGTACGGCGTCCGTCACAGGCGACTTTGCTGCATATCAAACGCCAGGCTCAGGCAAGGCCGACCCAGACAGATGCATGTTGGGTGGTCGATCGCTTCATTGCCGGTCGTAAAATCGCAAGGCGTCAGCGCACTTCTTCCAGCAGTTTCAGGGTCTCGGCAAAGGTCCAGATACGGCGGATTTCGACCACGTCGAAGCGCGCCGCCACGTTCGGCGGAAAGGCGGCGTAGCGCGCATTCAGGCGTACGATGCGGCGCACCGCCTCATCGAGATCGGCGCGGCCGCTCGAACGCACGATCGTCACCTCGTCGACGCTGCCGTCGCTGCGCAGGGCTACGCTGACCACGGGGTCGGCGCGTCCCGGTCCGCCAGCGACCTGCATCCCGATGCGGGCGGCATTGCGCTCGATCTTCTGGCGGAAACTGTCCACGTACAGGCGCAGCGGGACGTCGCGCTCGAGCGTATCGAGCACGCGCCGGCGTCCTTCGGCCATCTGCTGGGCCGGGCGCAGCGCGGCCGGCGGCGCGCCGGGAATGTCGATGCCGCGCATCAGTTCGCGCGCCCGGCTTGCCAGCGCACCGCTGCCGAGGTTGCCGCCCGCAGCGCCGTCATCGCCTGCCCCGCTTCCCGGCATAGTCCCCGGCCCACTCCCTGTCCCAGTTCCCGGCGCAGTTCCCGATAAACTGGCGGCACCGCCATCCGCCGGCGCGGCTGACCCCGCAAGCTGGCGCGCACGTTCCGCATCTGCGGCGTCGTGCGCACGCTGGCGCGCCTGCTGGATGGCTTGCTGGCGCGCCAGTTCTTCCTGGACGGCCCGTTGGGCCAATTGCTCGGCCAATTGTTCCGCCTGCTGGAGGCGTGCGCGCTCGTCCTCGGCGCGCTGCCGTGCCAGCCGCTCCCGCTCCTGCGCCTGTTGTTGCACCTGTTCGGCCCGCTGCCGGGCGGCCTCGACTGCGCGTTGCTGCGCCGCTGTCTCCGCAAGGCGGCGCGCCGCGTTTTCGCGCTCGGCCGCAAGGCGCTGCGCGCTTTCCTGCGCCGCCAGCCGTTCGGTTTCACGCGCCGTGGCGCGCGCACGTTCTTCGTCCAGCGCCTGCGCTGCTCGCGCGCTCGCCTGTTCCTCGGCCAGGCGGCGCTGCGCTTCCTGTTCACGAGCCAGGCGCAATTGTTCTTCGCTAATACGACGCGCCTCCATCTCGCGCTGGCTGGCCAGCAGGCGCGCATGCGCCGCGGTTTCCTCACGCTGGCGTCGCAGCTGCTCGACTTCCTGCTCGGCCTGGGCCTGGCGTTGCTGCGCGGCTGCCTGTTCCCGCATGCGGCGTTCTTCCTGCGCGCGCTCGGCGGCGACCCGTTCGGCCGCCAGCCGGCGCGCATGCTCAGCTGCCCGTGCCTGTTCCGCATCGGCCAGCCGGCGTCGCTCCAGCTCGGCAGCTACACGTTGCCGCTCGGCGTCTTGTTCCTGCAACAGCGCCAGCGTCCGTGCCGATTCCTCGGCCATGCGTTGCTCCTCGTCGCCTGCCTTGACCGCCTCATCATCCGCTGGCTGCTCGTCCGGCACGGGTTCCGGCTCGGCCAATGCTACCTCCGGCGCCGACTCAGGTTCGGCGAGCGGCACCTTGAAGGCGGCGTCCGGATTGTCTTGCTGCACGATCACCGGCGACGAGGCCGGCGGCGGTACTGGCCGCTTTACCGGCCGGCGCCGCTTGGCAGGTTTCGCTGCAGCCTGGACCGGCGGCGGTGGCGGCGCCATCGGTACCGGGTCGACCACGCGGAAACCGGAGCCTGGCGCGTCGGCTGGCGGCAGCGGTGCAGGAGGCGATGTTTCGGCAACGGATGGCGCAGGGGGCGAAGGCAATACCGCAGGTACGTCAGGAAAAGATGACGCCGGCGAGGGCGCCAGGCTGACGGCGATCGGACGGCCACTTCCTGCCAGCTTGCCCGGCAATCCGAACTGGATCGACAGGATGAGCACGTGCACGAGCGCGGACAGCAGCAAGCCGACCACCATCCGGCGCGTGGCGAGGTCGGGCACGGCTGGCTGAGCGGTCGTCATGCGGGCGTGCCTGATATGGATGAGCTGACAGCATAGCCGGTTCTGAACGAGCACGTGCGCACGCTAGCAATTGGCGCCGCAGTGGACGATACTGGTCGAAGCCCTGACACCCATGGAGGCAGCCGTATGCACGCAGGTTTCATTTTTGCAACAGGGATCGAGAACAGCAATCCCACCATCAATGGCGGCCGTGTCCGCATGGACGAGCTCGAGAAGTGCGGCCACTACAAGCACTGGAAGCTTGATTTCGACCTGGTGCAGGAACTCGGCCTGCAGGTGCTGCGCTACGGCCCGCCCCTGCACCGCACCCTGCTCGGTCCCAACCGTTACGACTGGGAATTTGCCGACCTTGCCTTTGCCGACCTGCGCCGCCGCAACATCGCGCCCATCGTCGATCTTTGCCACTTCGGCGTACCCGACTGGATCGGCAACTTCCAGAATCCGGATTTCCCCGCGCTGTTTGCGGATTACGCCGCCGCCTTTGCACGGCGTTATCCTTGGGTACAGCTGTACACGCCGATCAACGAAATGTGGATCTGCGCGGTGTTTTCGACCCTGTACGGCTGGTGGAACGAGCAATTGCGCACCGATGCCGCGTTCGTGAACGCGATCAAGCACCTGGTCAAGGCGAACATCCTGGCCATGCATGCGATCATCAAAGTCCGGCCGGACGCCCTCTTCATCCAGAGCGAATCGACCGAATATTTCCACGCCGAGTCGCCCGACGCCATCGGTCCCGCCGAAATGAACAATGCACGCCGCTTTCTCGCGCTCGACCTGAACTACGGCCGGCGCGTCGATTCCGACATGTACGAATACCTGCTGGACAATGGGATGACGCGCGAGGAATACCATTTTTTCCTGCAGCACAATCTCAAGCATCACTGCATCATGGGCAACGATTACTACCAGACCAACGAACATTATGTCTCGGCGGATGGCATGACGCGCGCTGCAGGCGAAATCTTTGGCTACGCGGTCATTACTCACCAGTATTACAACCGCTACCGCCTGCCCGTGATGCACACGGAAACCAACCTGTGCCAGGGGCCGAGCGGCGACGAAGCGGTGTATTGGCTGAAGAAGGAATGGGCGAACGTGCTACGGGTGCGCAACAACGGGGTGCCGCTGATCGGCTTCACCTGGTATTCGCTCACCGACCAGGTCGATTGGGACAGCGCGCTGCGCGTCAACAACGGCAACGTCAACGCACTCGGCCTGTTCGACCTCGACCGCAAGATCCGCCCGGTCGGGGTTGCTTACCGGGAGCTGGTCAAGGCGTGGGAAGCGGTATTGCCGACCAAGAGCATCTGCCTGCAGGTGCCGGTCGTGATGCCGCACGAATTCGGCGGCGAGATCACCTCGCTCGATCCCGAGTCGCCGGCCAGCGGGGCGATCGGGGGTTAGCGCTGGCGCGGCGTGAATGTATAGGTGTCGCCGTGCGCCAGGTAGACCACGCTTTCCTCCAGCCCGGCGGCCTTGACCTCGCGCGCGAAGTCGGCGAGCGGGGACTTGAAGACGTCATAGTCGTTGTAATGGATCGGGATCGTCTTCTTTGGCTTGACGATCTGCATCATCTGGACGCCATCCTTGCCGTCCATCGTCACCTTGAACACACCCAGGATGCGGGTGCCGCCGAGGTGCAGCAGGGCCAGGTCGATGCCCGGGAAGCGCTGCGGAATGTTGTGGATGTCGTCGTAGACCAGGGTGTCGCCGCTGATGTACATGCGGTAATCGGGCGTATCGGGCGTCGGGCCGAAATCGAGCACGCTGCCCATCACCTTCGGCAACAGCACCGCAACGCCGGCGGCGCCATGCCGTCCCGGCACCGAGGTCACACGCAGGCGCGTGTCGCCCTTCGTGACTTCGAGCCGGTCCCATTCCGACAGTGCGAAGCGTTGCTGGAAGCCGAGGCGCTTGAGCTTTTCGGTCGCTTCGCGGGTGGAGACGATCGGTGTGTTGCGGTTCAGCCGCTCCTGCACCAGCTTGTCGAAGTGGTCGTCGTGCATGTGCGACAGGATCACCAGGTCGATCGGCGGCAGCTTGTCGAAATCGATGGCCGGATTGGTCTGGCGCTGCGAGGTGAGTCCGTAGCCAAGGTGGACGTGGTCGCCCTTGTGCAGGAAATTCGGATCGGTCATGATGGTCAGTCCGCGGTAGCGGATGAGCACGGTCGCGGTGCCGATGAACTGGACGGTGCCCGTCTGCGCGCTCGCCGCTGCCGACTCGCCAGCGGGGAGTTTGAGGGTGAAGGTGTCGCCCGGCGCCTGGTTCTGCACTTGGCCCTGGGCCTGGGCCGGACCCGCAAACGCCATGCCAAACGCGGCCAGCAAGGCAGCACATCCCAGCAGACGATGAACACGCATACGCACTCCATAATTGGACGAGCCCGCCAGACGCAGGCCAACAGTATGGGAGACGTTAACATAAAGACCATCCCAGCGTCGCTCGTTTCCAAACAGACAACAAATACCGACACACACGGAAATTCGACGTCAAAACTTGGGTTCCCGAGCGCAACGCAGAGCGATATACTCCAACAGCTTTGCTACTTCATCAACTATCTGAACGCTCACGCGCCCCGTCCATGCTCCTGTCCAAACGCCTGCTTCCCCGCATCCTCTCCGGCCTCTTCGGCCTGGCCCTGCCGTTCGCCGCCGGCGCCGCTCCCGTGCCGCCCGATGCCGCGCCCGTGCTCGAGCGCATCTCGGCCGCGGCGATGCGCGGCAACCTCTCCTTCCTGGCTTCGGATGCGCTCGAAGGCCGCGGCACACCCTCGCGCGGACTCGACATCGCCGCCGAATTCATCGCCTCGCAGTTCCGCGCCGCCGGCCTCGAGCCGCTGGGCGACGATGGCTATTTCCAGACAGCGGACTGGAACCTGATCGATCCGAAGCGCGCCAAGAACCCGCCCGCCACCCCGGCTGCTCCAGTAAAAGTGCGCAACGTGGTCGGCATCCTGCGTGGTTCCGATCCCGCGTTGAAGGATACCTATGTCCTGGTGACCGCACACTACGACCACGTCGGCCTGAAACCGGGCCAGGGCGACGGCATCTTCAACGGCGCCAACGACGACGGCAGCGGGACGGTCTCGGTGATCGAGCTGGCCAAGGCGTTCAGCACCAACAAGGTGCGGCCCAAGCGCAGCATCGTCTTCATGACGGTATTCGGCGAAGAACACGGCCTGGTCGGCTCGCGCTATTACGGCGCCAACCCGCTGGTGCCGATCGAAAAGACCATTGCCGGCATCAATTTGGAACAGGTCGGACGCACCGACGACAACGAGGGCGCCCAGGTGCGCGCGTTTGGCGTGACCGGCTTCGACTTCTCGGACGTTGGCAACATCCTGAAGGCAGCGGGCGACGATACCGGCATCCGCGTCTGGAAACACCCGGTCAACAGCGACAAGTATTTTGCCCACAGCGACAACCAGGCCCTGGCCGACCAGGGCATACCGTCGCACACGGTCAGCGTCGCCTACGCCTTCCCCGACTACCACGGCGCCGGCGATCACTGGGACAAGATCGACTACGACAACATGGCCGCGGTCGACCGTACCGTCGCGCTGGCGATCTGGACGATTGCGAACGGCAGCACGGCGCCGCAGTGGAATGCCAAGAATCCGAAGGCAAGCAAGTATCTCGGCATCTGGCAGGGACGCAACGCGAAGTAAGGGGCAAAGGGCGCGACAGGCGCCCTTTTTTCTGCCCACGACACCGGTGAATTTTGCAGGAACTGCGAGCTGGCTAACGGACTGAGGCGACACGCGCGCCGACAATACCTCCATCACAGCGGAGGCCCGATGGCAACAGTACGACACACATTCAACACGACAGTACCCGCTTCCGCCGAGGAAGTCTGGGCCTGGTCGACGTCGATCAAAGGCATCAAGGCCGAAATGTGGCCCGTCCTGAAGATCACTTTTCCGAAGGGCATGACCCACATCGGCGAGGACACCACCCTCGACAAGCCGCTGTGCCGCTGCCAGTTCCTGCTGCTCGGACTGTTTCCGATCGATATGTCGAAGCTGACATTTTCCGAGATCGAGCCGGGACGCCGCTTCGTCGAGCAATCACCGCTACTGTCGATGCGTTCCTGGCGCCACGAACGGATCATCACGCCGACGGCGGGCGGGACATTGGTGACCGACAACCTCACCTTCAAGCCGCGCGTGGCGGGGCCAATCGTGGGCTGGTTCGTAAAACTGTTTTTCCAGCATCGGCATGCGGTGCTGGCGAAGTCGTTTGCCAAGGGGGCGGCAAAGCCGGCGCCGAAAGCGGCGGTCTGACAGCGAGGGCAGTATGGAGTTGTCGTATTCACTGGCCTGCCCAGCTGGGTTCGAACCAGCGACCCTCAGCTTAGAAGGCTGATGCTCTATCCAACTGAGCTATGGGCAGAGAGAGATGCGTCGACGAAAATCGATGCAGAAATGAAAACGGGCCGTCGAAGACGGCCCGTTCGTAATACCTTGGTCGGAGTACAAGGATTCGAACCTTGGACCCCCTGGTCCCAAACCAGGTGCGCTACCGGGCTGCGCTACACTCCGAATACACCCATTTTACTATCGCGCCGGTGCTGCGTCAATGCGGGCAGCACCAGGCCGTGCAATTAAAGCGCTCCGGAGCTCAGGCGGCGAGCTTGTCGGCAATACGGCGCGCCATGCTGTCGGCGATTTCCGCGTTTTTCGCTTCGACCATCACGCGGATCAGCGGCTCGGTGCCCGAGGCGCGGATCAGCACGCGGCCGCTGTCGCCCAGTTCGCGTTCGACCGCTTCCTTCTCCGCCACCATGGCGGCATCCTTGGTCCAGTCGAAACCCGGGCTGACGCGCTTGTTGATCAAGGTTTGTGGATAGAGCTGCAGCTCGGCGCAGCAGGCTTCCAGCGATTTGCCGCTGCGCTTCAGGGCCGACAGCACCTGCAGCGAGGACACGATGCCATCGCCGGTGGTGTGCTTGTCCAGCGCCAGCAGGTGGCCGGAGCCCTCCCCACCCAGGATCCAGCCGCGTTCCTGCATGACTTCGAGCACGTAGCGGTCGCCGACCTTGGCGCGGGCAAAACCGATGCCGAGTTCCTTGAACGCCACTTCCAGCGCCATGTTAGTCATCAGGGTGCCGACCGCCCCTGCCACCGGGCCGGTCGACATGCGGTCGCGCACCATCAGGTACAGCAATTCGTCACCGTTGTAGACGCGGCCGGTGGCGTCGACCATGATCAGGCGGTCGGCGTCGCCGTCGAGGGCGATGCCGAGGTCGGCCTTGTGTTCGACCACGGCGGCGGACAGCGCTTTCGGTGCGGTGGCGCCGAAGCCGGCATTGATGTTGAAGCCATCGGGCGAGGCGCCGATCGAGATCACTTCCGCGCCCAGCTCGTGGAACACGTGCGGTGCGATGTTGTAGGCGGCGCCATGTGCGCTGTCGACGACGATTTTTAAACCGCGCAAGTCGAGTTCATTCGGGAAGGTACTCTTGCAAAATTCAATGTAGCGGCCCTGGGCGTCGCGCAGGCGCGTGGCGCGTCCAAGCTTGTCGGAGGGCACGCAGGACATCGGCTGGTCGATCGCTTCTTCGATGGACAGTTCGACGCTGTCGGGCAACTTGGTGCCATGTGCGGAAAAGAACTTGATGCCGTTGTCCTGGAACGGATTGTGCGAAGCCGAGATCACGACGCCGGCCTGCAGGCGCAGTGCGCGCGTCAGGTAGGCGATCGCAGGCGTCGGCATCGGGCCGGCCAGCATCACGTCGACGCCGGCGGCGGAAAAGCCCGCTTCGAGCGCCGCTTCGAGCATGTAACCGGAAATGCGGGTGTCCTTGCCGATCAACACGGTCGGGCGGCTGCCACTGGCGTAATCCTTGGCCAGTACCATGCCGGCAGCGTAGCCGAGGCGCATCACGAAGTCAGGCGTGATCGGTGCAACACCGACCTGGCCACGAACGCCATCCGTACCGAAATATTTGCGTGCCATGCTTGTTCTCTTTTATAAATGAAACGATTAATTTGTCATCTCTGACTTCGTACTGCTGAGAAGATGCGACTAAGCAACGGTCGCCGCGCGCCAGACCTTCAGCGCATCGACCGTCTCCGCAACATCATGAACCCGCAGGATTTTAGCGCCATGCGCGACCGCAGCCAAGGCGCCAGCAATGCTTCCAGGCAATCTTTCTTCGACCGGGCGTCCGGTGATGGCTCCGATCATCGACTTGCGCGACAAGCCGATCAGCACCGGCAGACCGAGTTCCTGCTCGATACGGGCGGTTGCGCGCAGCAAGGCGTAATTGTGTTCGACCGTCTTGCCGAAGCCGAGCCCCGGATCGAGGCAGATGCGCTCGCGCTCGATCCCGGCCGCCAGCAGTGCCTCGACACGTTCGCGCAGGAAATCGATCACCTCGCGCACCACGTCGGTGTAGACCGGCTGGGCCTGCATATCCTGGGGCGTTCCCTGCATGTGCATGATGCACAGGCCGCAGTCGCTGTCTTTTACGGCCTCGATCGCACCGGGCGCGCGGAAACCGTTGATGTCGTTGATCATGTCTGCACCGGCAATAATCACTTCGCGCATCACTTGGGGCTTGCAGGTATCGACCGACAGCGCGCGCCCCAGTCCCTGCAATGCGTACACGGCCGGCATCACGCGGCGCAGCTCTTCCTCGACAGGAACACTGGGTGAACCCGGCCGGGTCGACTCGCCGCCGATGTCGATCAGGTCGACGCCATCGGTCGCCATGGCCTCGGCCCTGGCGATGGCGAACTCGAGCGTGCCGTAACGGCCGCCATCGGAAAAGGAATCGGGCGTGACGTTGAGGATGCCCATGACGAGCGGGCGCTGTTCCAGCCGGAAGCTGAAGCGGCCGCATTGCAGCAGTTGACGCATAAAAATGAAGTGAGAAGAAGTGAAGGACGCCCGATGTCTGCCTGATTCGACAGCAGATCGCTTTAACAGCTCGTTAACGCGCAAAAGACATCCACAAGGATGCCTTTTGCTCCAGAGTTGCTACGCGATCAAGGCGCTATGACCATCAGGCCGGTGCCGGGGCGTTGGTGGCAACGCCACCCGAACCGCTGTCGCCAGGCGGCGTGCGCTTGGTCAGCAGGCCCGCCTTCGGTGCGCGTGGCTCCTTGCCGGCCATGATGTCGTTGATCTGCTCGGCATCGATGGTTTCCCACTCGAGCAGGGCCTTGGTCATCATTTCGACCTTTTCGCGGTTCTCTTCTAGCAGGCGACGCGCCAGTGCGTACTGGGTGTCGAGGATGGCGCGGATTTCCGCGTCGACCTTTTGCTGGGTCGCTTCCGAGATGGTCTTGGTGGCGCCGCCGAAGAAGCCTTCGTTCTCGCTATCCTCGTAGACCATCACGCCCATGCTTTCCGACATGCCGAAACGGGTGACCATCGAACGCGCTAGCTTGGTCGCACGCGAGAAGTCGTTCGAGGCACCGGTCGACATCTGGCCAACAAAAATCTCTTCGGCGATACGGCCACCGAACAGGATCGAGATTTCTTCCAGCATCTTGTCCTTGTAGCCAGACAGTGCGTCGTGCTCCGGCAGCTGCCAGGTCAGGCCGAGGGCAAAGCCGCGCGGCATGATCGTGACCTTGTGCACCGGATCCGCCTTTGGCAGCAGCTTGGCGATCACCGCGTGGCCCGACTCGTGGTAAGCCGTGTTGCGGCGCTCTTCTTCGCGCATGACCATCGACTTGCGTTCCGGACCCATGTAGATCTTGTCCTTGGCATCCTCGAAGTCGCCCATCTCGACCAGGCGCTTGTTGCGGCGTGCGGCGAACAGGGCTGCTTCGTTGACCAGGTTGGCGAGATCCGCACCCGAGAAGCCAGGCGTACCGCGGGCCAGGATGTCGGCCTTGACGTCGGCACCGATCGGCACTTTGCGCATGTGCACGTTCAGGATCTGTTCGCGGCCGCGGATGTCCGGCAGGCCCACCATCACCTGGCGGTCGAAACGGCCCGGACGCAGCAGCGCTTTATCGAGCACGTCGGCGCGGTTGGTGGCGGCGATCACGATCACGCCGGAGGTGGCTTCGAAACCGTCCATCTCGACCAGCAGCTGGTTCAGCGTCTGTTCGCGTTCGTCGTTGCCGCCCCCCATGCCGGCGCCGCGGTGGCGGCCGACGGCGTCGATCTCGTCGATGAAGATGATGCAAGGCGAATGCTTTTTCGCGTTCTCGAACATGTCGCGCACGCGGGATGCACCCACGCCGACGAACATCTCGACGAAGTCGGAACCGGAGATCGAGAAGAACGGCACTTTCGCTTCGCCGGCAATGGCACGCGCCAGCAGGGTTTTACCGGTACCCGGAGGACCGACCATCAGCACGCCACGCGGAATGCGGCCGCCCAGCTTCTGGAACTTGGTCGGGTCTTTCAGGAAGTCGACGATTTCGCTGACTTCTTCTTTCGCTTCGTCGCAACCGGCGACGTCGGCGAAGGTGACGCTGTTATTGGTTTCATCGAGCATGCGCGCCTTCGACTTGCCGAAGGAGAAAGCGCCGCCCTTGCCGCCGCCCTGCATCTGGCGCATGAAGAACACCCAGACGCCGATCAGGAGCAGCATCGGGAACCAGGAGATGAACACTTGCTGCAGGAACGAAGGCTCTTCGGGCGGCTTGACGTCGAAGCGCACGCCGTTTTCGCGCAGGTCGCCAATCAGGCCGCGGTCGAGCATGGTGGCGGTGGCGCGTACCTTGGTGTCGTCGGTGCGGGTGGCGGTAATGTTGGCGCCTTCGATCACGACATCCTTGACGCGGCGCGCTTTCACATCGTCGAGCAGCTCGGAATAAGCGATGGTCTTGCTGCCACCGGTAGGGCTATGGTTGTCGAACTGCTTGAACAGCATGAACAACAGCAGTGCGACCACCACCCAGATGGCAGATTTGGAAAACATATTATTCACGAAAACTCCTCCGATGCGGATCGCACCAATACCAATTTGAGATTGCCGATTTACTTGCGATTCTACTCGCGATTTTACTAGCAGCAAGCGGGGCGTGCCAGGCACAAGCCGACATGATGCCATATCGCCACCGTTTGGACCTCGACAAGCGCGCAAACGGGTGTGTCGCGCCACGCAGGCGAGGCACCACGCCGTCCATGTGCGGCTATCGGCTCAAATATCAAGGGCCGGATCGGTATCGAGCGCGGATTTATACGCCACCGGATTCTTAAGACCGCGTCCAAGCAGGAAAATTTCCGAGGATTTGTCGCGGCTTGCCTTTGGCTTGATCTGTTTGACGGTTTTGAACTCGGTACGGAACTTCTCGACGATCTGCGTGAAGCCCATATCCTTGAAGCACTTGACCAACAATGCGCCGCTCGGCTTGAGGTGCATTTGCGAAAACTCAACCGCGAGATCGATCAAATGTTCCATGCGCGCGGCGTCGGCCGTCGGAATACCCGACAGATTGGGCGCCATGTCCGACAATACAAGGTCGGTCTTGCGGCCTTCGAGCACGGCGGCTAGTTGGTCCAATACAACATCTTCGCGGAAATCGCCCTGGATGTAATGCACGTCGGCCACCGGTTCCATCGGCAGGATGTCGAGGCCGATGATGGTGCCGTTGATGCCCCCGCCCTCTTTTCCGGCGAGCTTGCGGCGCGTGTACTGCGCCCAGCTGCCTGGCGTGCAGCCGAGGTCGACAATGACCTGGCCCGGCTTGATGAGTTTTTCCGCTTCGTCGATTTCTTTCAGCTTGTAGGCGGCACGGGCGCGGAACCCGTCTTTCTGCGCCTGCTTCACGTAGGGGTCGTTAATATGGTCGTGTAACCAGTTTTGGTTGGATTTGTTCTTGGCCATTCGCGTAGAATACTGCTTTTATAGGTACATCAAAAAATTATTATGCTTACACTTACACCCGGCGAACGTAGCGCCTTGCGTGCGGAAGCCCATGGCCTGAAGCCTGTGGTCATGATTGGCGAATCGGGCCTGACCGAATCCGTCATGAAGGAAATCGCCGGCAGCCTCGATGCGCACGGCCTGATCAAGGTCCGCGTCTTCGGCGACGACCGCGAAGCGCGCGTCGCCATGTACGAACAAATCTGCGGCGAACTCGACGCAGCGCCGGTCCAGCACATCGGCAAGCTGCTGGTCCTGTACCGCCCGAAAGTCGAAGCGGTCAAGGAACGCAGCAGCAAGTCCGGCAAGGGCATGCGCGAAGTCACCATCGTCAAGGCCAGCGCCAGCGGCACCAAGAAGCCGAGCGTCACCAAGGTCATGATCAAGGGGAACGAACGCGTCACCGCCGGCGGCAACATCAAGCGCGCCAAACCGCGCCAGGCCAGCACCAAGAAGAATGCACTGAACAAGTAATCAACAAAAACCGGAGCGATGTCTCCGGTTTTTTTTTCGCATGTGGCGGTCCGCGACGGTGGAACGACGCGCACGATCAGACCGCGCGCGCACGAGTGCGCACCCTACCGGGACTTCACCACCAGCACGGCCGCCAGCACGCCTTCGATCAAGTGGAACAGCTGCGAGACGCCGTGCATGACCGCGAATTGCGTCCACATGGGCGAGGCGCGCACGCCGGCCGGCCCGGCCGCTTCGCGCAGCGCCGCCATCGCCGGCTGCAGGCCGACGAACATCACCAGCGCGCAGGCCAGCATCGCCAGCACCAGCAGGTTCAGGAAGCGCCGCCGCCCTGCTGCGAGATCAGGCGAGACGCGCACCAGCACCAGCATCACCAGCGCACAGGCAATGCTGATCCAGGCCAGGCGGCGCAAGAAGCTTCCCACGATGTCGCCCGCCAGCGGACCGCTGACGATGCCGAACACCGCCGGCGCGGCGATATAGCCGAGCACCCACAGGGCGCCCGCCCACAGCGCCGCCACCAGCACCCGTGCCGCCGGCAGCCGCGCGGTCAATGGCGTCATCAGACGTAGCGTACTTCGAGGATTTCGTATTCGCGCGGGCCGGACGGCGCCTGCACTTCGACCACGTCGCCGGCGTACTTGCCGATCAGGGCGCGCGCGATTGGCGAGGTGACCGAGACCTTGTTGACTTTGATGTCGGCTTCGTCGAGGCCGACGATCTGGTAGCTGACCTTCTGGCCCGACTCCAGGTCTTCGAGGTCGACGGTCGAGGCGAAGACGACGCGGCCTTCGGCGTCGAGCGTGGCCGGATCGATGATCTGGGCGGCGCTCAGTTTGCCTTCGAGTTCGGCGATGCGGCCTTCGACAAAGGCCTGGCGTTCCTTGGCGGCGTCGTACTCGGCGTTCTCCGACAGGTCGCCGTGCGAGCGCGCTTCGGCGATCGCGTCGATGACGATGCGGCGTTCCTTGGTTTTCAGCTGGTGCAGCTCCTGCTTCAGGAGTTCGGCACCGTACTTGGTCAATGGGATCGTATTGTTCATAAATCTCTGCTTATCGAATTCGTGGACGTACAAGCGAAAACCACAGAGGCGCGCGACACAAGCCGCGCGAACTCTGTGGTTTGACGGTAATACTCGACGCTTAGTTTAAGGTGTTATGCAGCCCTTGTAAATCGTAGACCCGAATCGCGTCCAGATGGCGCATGCCCTGGATCGCCGCTTCGGCGCCGGCGATCGTCGTGTAGGTCACCACGCGCGCCAGCAAGGCCGAAGTACGGATCGTGCGCGAGTCGGTGATCGCGCTGCGCTTTTCCTCGACCGTGTTGATGACCATCTCGATCTCGTGGTTCTTGATCATGTCGACCACGTGCGGACGGCCCTCGATCACCTTGTTCACCGCCAGCACCGGCAAGCCGGCGGCGGCGATCACCGCCGCCGTGCCTTTGGTAGCCGCCAGCGTGAAACCCATCGCGACCAGGTCGCGCGCCACCTGCACCGCACGCGGCTTGTCCGAGGCCTTCACCGACAGGAACACGCGGCCCGACGTCGGCAGCTTGATGCCGGCGCCGATCTGCGACTTGATGAAGGCTTCGCCGAAGGTCTCGCCCACGCCCATCACTTCGCCGGTCGATTTCATTTCGGGTCCAAGGATGGTATCGACGCCCGGGAATTTCACGAACGGGAACACGGCTTCCTTGACGCTGTAGAACGGCGGCGTCACCTCTTTGGTGATGCCCTGGCTGGCCAGGGTCTGGCCGACCATGCAGCGCGCCGCGACTTTCGCCAGCTGGATGCCGGTCGCTTTCGAGACGAACGGCACCGTGCGCGAGGCACGCGGGTTCACTTCCAGCACGAATACCGTGTCCACCGTTTTGCCGTCGACTTCCGACTGCTGGATCGCGAACTGCACGTTCATCAGGCCAACCACGTTCAGGCCCTTGGCCATCAGCGCGGTCTGGCGCTTGAGCTCGTCGATCGTCTCTGTCGACAGCGAGTAAGGCGGCAGCGAGCAGGCCGAGTCGCCCGAGTGCACGCCGGCCTGTTCGATGTGTTCCATCACGCCGCCGATGAAGGTGGTCTCGCCGTCGGAGATGCAGTCGACGTCGACTTCGATGGCATCGTTCAGGAAGCGGTCGAGCAGCACCGGCGAATCGTTCGACACCTTCACCGCTTCGCGCATGTAGCGTTCGAGGTCGCGCTGTTCGTGCACGATCTCCATCGCGCGGCCACCGAGCACGTACGAAGGACGCACGACCAGCGGATAACCGATTTCCTTGGCCAGTTCGAGCGCTTCGGCCTCGGCGCGCGCTGTGCGGTTCGGTGGCTGGCGCAGGCCCAGGTCCTGCAGCAGCTTCTGGAAGCGCTCGCGGTCTTCGGCGGCGTCGATCATGTCGGGCGAAGTGCCGACGATCGGCACGCCGTTCGCTTCCAGGTCGAGGGCGAGCTTCAGCGGGGTCTGGCCGCCGTACTGCACGATCACGCCGACCGGCTTTTCGAGGTCGACGATTTCGAGCACGTCTTCGAGCGTCAGCGATTCGAAGTACAGGCGGTCCGAGGTATCGTAGTCGGTCGACACGGTCTCGGGATTGCAGTTGACCATGATGGTCTCGTAGCCGTCTTCGCGCATGGCGAGGGCCGCATGGACGCAGCAGTAGTCGAACTCGATGCCCTGGCCGATGCGGTTCGGACCGCCGCCAAGTACCATGATCTTCTTCTTGTCGGTCGGCGCCGCCTCGCATTCCTCGTCATAGGTCGAGTACATGTAGGCGGTGTCGGTCGAGAATTCGGCGGCGCAGGTATCGACGCGCTTGTACACCGGGCGGATACCCAGCGCATGACGGCGCTCGCGCACCGTCGCTTGCGTGGTGTGCATCAGGAAGGCGAGTCGGCGGTCCGAGAAGCCTTTTTGCTTGAGTTTGTACAGCGTCGGCTTGTCGAGCGATTCCAGCTTCTGGTGATCCAGCCAGAGTTCGATGTCGACGATTTCCTTGATCTGGATGAGGAACCACGGATCGATCTTGGTCAGCTGATGGACTTCTTCCAGCGTGAAGCCCTGGGCGAATGCGTCGCCCACGTACCAGATGCGTTCCGGACCCGGCTCGCCCAGTTCTTCCTCGATGACTTCGCGGTCGCGCGTCATCTCGTTCAAGCCATCCACGCCCACTTCCAGGCCGCGCAGCGCTTTCTGGAACGATTCCTGGAAGGTGCGGCCCATGGCCATGACTTCGCCGACCGACTTCATCTGCGTGGTCAGGTGCTTGTCGGCCGCCGGGAATTTCTCGAAGGCGAAGCGCGGGATCTTGGTGACGACGTAGTCGATCGACGGCTCGAACGAGGCCGGGGTCGCGCCGCCGGTGATTTCGTTGCGCAGCTCGTCAAGGGTAAAACCAACAGCCAGCTTCGCTGCGACCTTGGCGATCGGGAAGCCGGTCGCTTTCGACGCCAGCGCCGACGAACGCGACACGCGCGGGTTCATCTCGATGACGATCATGCGGCCATCTTGCGGGTTGATCGCGAACTGCACGTTCGAGCCGCCGGTGTCGACGCCGATTTCGCGCAGCACCGCGATCGACGCGTTGCGCATGATCTGGTATTCCTTGTCGGTCAACGTCTGCGCCGGCGCGACCGTGATCGAGTCGCCGGTATGCACGCCCATCGGGTCGAGGTTTTCGATCGAGCAGATGATGATGCAGTTGTCGGCCTTGTCGCGCACGACTTCCATCTCGTACTCTTTCCAGCCCAGCAGCGACTCTTCGATCAGCAGTTCCGAGGTCGGCGAGGCTTCCAGGCCGCGCTTGCAGATGGTCTCGAATTCTTCCTCGTTATAGGCGATGCCGCCACCCGAACCGCCCATCGTGAACGACGGACGGATGATGGTCGGGAAACCGAGTTCGCGCTGCACGGTGCGGGCTTCGTCGAGCGTGTGGGCCACGCCCGAACGCGCCGAACCGAGACCGATCCTGGTCATCGCTTCCTTGAACTTGGAGCGGTCTTCGGCCTTGTCGATCGCTTCCGGCGAAGCGCCGATCAGTTCGACCTTGTACTTTTCCAGGATGCCGTGGTGGTGCAGGTCGAGCGCGCAGTTCAGCGCGGTCTGGCCGCCCATGGTCGGCAGGATCGCGTCGGGACGCTCCTTGGCGATGATGCTTTCCACGACCTTCCAGGTGATCGGCTCGATGTAGGTGACGTCGGCCATCTCGGGGTCGGTCATGATCGTCGCCGGGTTGCTGTTGACGAGGATGACCTTGTAGCCTTCGTCGCGCAGGGCTTTACAGGCTTGCGCACCCGAGTAATCGAATTCGGCCGCCTGGCCGATGATGATCGGGCCTGCGCCGATGATCAGGATGCTTTTGATATCACTACGCTTAGGCATTTATTTTTTCTCCTGGGCTTGCATCAGGCCGATGAAGCGGTCAAACAGGTAGGCGACGTCGGTTGGGCCAGGCGAGGCTTCCGGGTGGCCCTGGAAGCAGAAGGCCGGTTTGTCGGTACGGGCAAAGCCCTGCAGCGAACCGTCGAACAGCGACACGTGGGTGACGCGGCAGTTTTCCGGCAGCGTGCCCGGGTCGACCGCGAAGCCATGGTTCTGCGACGTGATCAAGACCTTCTTCGAATCGAGGTCCTGCACCGGGTGATTCGCGCCGTGGTGGCCGAACTTCATCTTCATCGTCTTCGCGCCCGAAGCGAGCGCCATGATCTGGTGACCGAGGCAGATACCGAAGGTCGGGATGCCCTGCTCGATCAGTTCGGCGGTGGCCTTGATCGCGTAGTCGCATGGCTCCGGGTCGCCCGGACCGTTGGCCAGGAAGATGCCGTCCGGTTGCAGCGCCAGCGCGTCGGCGGCGGTGGACTCGGCCGGCAGTACGGTGACCTTGCAGCCGCGTTCGGCCAGCATGCGCAGGATGTTGCGCTTGACGCCGTAGTCGAAGGCGACCACGTGGTATTTGGGATTTTCCTGTTTGCCGAAGCCCTGGCCCAGCTTCCATTCGGTCTCGGTGAATTCGTACGGCTCTTTTACCGACACGACCTTTGCCAGGTCCATGCCGGCCAGGCCCGGGAACGAACGCGCCAGTTCCAGCGCTTGCGCTTCCGATGGCTGGTTGCCCTGGGTGCCGGTAAGGATGGCGCCGCTTTGCGCACCCTTCTCGCGCAGCAGGCGGGTGAGTTTACGGGTATCGATGCCGGCGATCGCGACGACGTTCTCGGCCTTCAGGTAGTCGCCCAGCGACTGGGTGGCGCGGAAGTTCGATGCCAGTAGCGGCAGGTCGCGGATGATCAGGCCGGCCGCATGGACATTGGCCGCTTCGACGTCGGCGCCGTTGACGCCGTAGTTGCCGATGTGCGGATACGTCAGCGTGACGATCTGACGCGAGTAGCTGGGGTCGGTAAGGATTTCCTGGTAGCCGGTAATGGCGGTATTGAACACCACTTCACCGGTCGTGTGGCCGGCGGCACCAATCGAATAACCCCGAAAAATAGTCCCGTCTGCGAGGGCCAGGATGGCCGGAACGGCAGGGCCAGAAAAAAATGGCGGCAAGGTAACTCCCAATAAAGTTACCGTAGCTGCGCCACGTCAGACCGGCATCCAAAACCTGCGGACGCGTCAGGCGTGCCGAAGGGTGGAAGTCGTTTTTGAATGAGGAATGGAGGGTAGGCGCTACGGCAAGTAAGTGAATGGCTAAACCCCCAAATTATAGCGCGGGTTCGACTTCGCGGCAATGCACCATTCGCGGGTTGCGGGGCTGAAGGGTGAATTTTACTGACAGATGAGCAGCGAAATTTCTGCGCTTCAATTGATACGGTAGGGTGGTCGGCTATACCCGGCAACACGAAATCACGCAGCAGGGACGCCGCCCACGCGTCCAACGCACGGTTGAGATGGCGCGATGCATCATGCGCTTGTTGAACGCGTGGACGGCAGAGCCGTCCACCCTACTTTACACGCCCAGTGCCGCAATCCCCGCCTTGGCAATCTGCGCATCCTCGTTCGACTTCACGCCCGACACGCCGACCGCGCCGATCACATGGCCGTCGACGATGACCGGCACGCCGCCCTCGAGCATGCCTTTCAACTCGGGCGCCGACAGGAAGGAAACACGGCCGCCATTGATCACGTCCTCATACGATTTCGATTCGCGCCGGCCGATGGCGGCGGTATGCGCCTTGGCCGGGGCGATATGGCTCGACACCGGCGGCGCACCGTCCAGGCGCTGCAGCCACAGCAGGTGGCCGCCGTCGTCGACGATGGCGAAGGTCACGGCCCAGTTGTTGGCCAGCGCTTCGGCTTCGGCGCCGGCGGCGATCTTCTTGACGTCTTCCAGGGTCAGCATCGGTTTGGTTTTCATGGGTTCTCCCGTTGGATGGTTATGGCCGCTGCCTGGCGGCGAGTTTGGCTTTAATCTGCGGCATCACGGCCGCGGCGGCCTGCTCGCCGGCGAGGATCGCCAGGTTGCGGCCCGCGAAATCGGCGCTGCCCATCTTGCCCAGCGCCGGTGTGATGACGACGTCCGCTTCCTTCAGCTCGAAATGGTTCAGGCGCTGGCCCATGATGCTGAAGGTCTGCATCAGCACGTCGAGTGAGCTGACCGTGGCCTGGGTGTCGGCCTGGGTCGAGATGTTGACCGCGATGACGAAGTCGGCGCCCATCTTGTCGCGCGTGAACTTTACCGGCACCGGGGCGACGAGGCCACCGTCGACATAGGTCTTGTTGCCGATCTTGACCGGCTGGAAAACCGACGGCACTGCCGACGAGGCGCGCACTGCCATGCCGGTATTGCCCTTGTCGAACATGACCGCTTCGCCGGTCTTCAGGTCGGTAACCACCGCGCCGAAGCGCTTCGGCAGCTTTTCCATCGGCCGGTTGCCGACCGCCTTATTGACGTAGTTCTGCAGCGCCTCGCCTTTCAGCAGGCCGGGCGCGCTACTGAACAAGGGCATGGCCCAGTCCGAGATCGTGGCTTCGTCCATGTCCATCGCGATTTTTTGCAGCGCGAAGCCGGTATAGCCCGAGGCATACAGGGCGCCGACCACCGAGCCGGCGCTGGTGCCGACCACGATGTCGGCATGGATGCCTTGCGCTTCGAGCGCCTTGATCACGCCGATGTGGGCGAAGCCGCGCGCGGCGCCGCCGCCGAGGGCGAGGCCAATCTTGATTTTTTTCGGTGGTGCCGGCGGGGCCTGGACCACGACCGGGGCCGGCGGCGGTGGCGGGGTGCTGCCGCAGGCGGTCAACAGCAAGGCGCCGAGGGCGATGAGGGAGGTACGTCGAGCGAGCATGGGCGGGGTCGAAAAGGACAATATTCGATTGTACCGCGCAATGTCAGGGTGTGGATGAGGCGGGGCTTATGAGGGCACACGCGGCGGCCGCGCAACGTAGGGCGGGCATGCCCGCCTACAACGCGCGATTTGCCACGCCCATCATTCGGACGCGCGACGTGTGCGGCGCCAGGACGACGTCGGCACGCATGCAACGGCCGGGCCGCAACGGTTACCCCGGCAGCGAGGTATTCGGCAAGGAAGCGGTGAACGTACTGCCCTCCCCCGGCGTCGAACAGATCTTCAGGCGCCCGCCATGGCGCAGCAGCACGTGCTTGACGATCGCCAGACCCAGGCCCGTGCCCTGCGTCTCACGCGAGCGGCTCTTGTCGACGCGGTAGAAGCGTTCGGTCAGGCGCGAGATGTGCTGGGGGTCGATGCCGATGCCGCAGTCGGTCACCGCAAACTGCAGGTCGTCGGCGCCGCGCTTCCACGACAGCCTGATGGTGCCGCCCTGCGGCGAATAGCGCACCGCGTTGGAGGCCAGGTTGGCAAAGGCGCTGCGCAATTCTTCCACGCTGCCCATCACGTCCGGGCCGTCGATCTCGACCGCGATCTCGTGCCGCCCGCCGGACAGCGCACGCGCTTCTTCCGCCACCGATTCGACCAGCGCCGTCAGGTCGACGCGTTCGCGCCGCAGCGGGAATTCGTCCGACTCCAGGCGCGACAGCGTCAGCATGTCGCCGATCAGGCGCTGCATGCGCTCGCCCTGCTCGGTCATCAGTTTCAGGTGCGCGGTGCGCGTTGCCGTATCCATGCGGGGATCGGACATGGCGATTTCGAGGAAGCCGACGATCACCGTCAGCGGCGTGCGCAACTCGTGCGAAGCGTTGGCGATGAAGTCGCGCCGCATCGCTTCCACCCGCTCGGTATCGGTGGCGTCGTGCGTGACCAGGATCTGGCGCCGGTTCTCGAAGGGGATGATGCGGCACTCGATCTTGCGGCCGCGGAAAGCCAGCGTCAGTGGCTGCTCGTAGCGGCCCAGGATGATGTAGTCGATGAATTCGGGATGGCGCACCAGGTTCGTCACGCGCAAGCCCTTGTCGCGCTCCATGGTCAGGCCCAGGTGGCGTTCGGCGGCCGGGTTGCACCACTCGAGGAACAGCACGTCGTCCATGATCGCCACGCCTTCGGGCAGCAGGTGCATCGCCTGGCGAAAGCGCGCCAGCCACTCGGCCAGTTCCTGCTGGTTGCGCTCGTCCTCGCGCCGCATGCGGTACAGGCGCGCGAAGACGTCGGTCCAGGCGCCCCAGCCGTCGGGCAGGCGTCCGCTTTGCGGGTCGTTCAGCCACTCGCCCAGCTGGTGCAGGTAGGACAGCTGGACGAACAGCGCAATGATGGCGCCGGTCAGGGCCAGCGCCAGGCCGGCAACCGGGCCGGCCATCCACCACACGACGCCGCCGGCAATGAATACGGAGGCCAGGCGCAGCAGCGCCGGCACCCAGAACAGCAGTTTGGGATTCATCTGGACTCAGGTGTTTAACACTGCGTTTATTTTTCGGACAGCATGTAGCCGACGCTGCGCACCGTGCGGATCAGGCCTTCGGCGCCCTTCAGGGCTTTCCTCAGGCGCAGCACGTGGACGTCGACCGTGCGTTCTTCGATGACGGCGTGGTCGCCCCAGACTTTATCGAGCAGCTGGGCGCGCGAAAACACGCGCTCGCGGTGCGCCAGCAGGAATTTGAGCAGCTTGTATTCGGCATTGCCGATATCGATGCCCTGCCCTTCGATCGTCACCGTGCAGCTGGCCGGATCGAGCACGACGGCGCCGGCGCGCAACGGCGCTTCTGCCAGGTGCGGGCTCTTGCGGCGCAGCAGCGCGCGCGAACGCGCCAGCAGTTCGCGCGGCGAGAACGGCTTGGTGACGTAATCGTCGGCGCCCGTATTCAGGCCGGCGAGCTTGTCTTCTTCCATGCTTTTCGCGGTCAGCATGATCACCGGGATGTCCTGGAAATCGCGGTCCGCGCGCAGCCGCGCCAGCAGGCGCAGGCCGCTCTGGTCGGGCAGCATCCAGTCGAGCAGCACCAGGTCGGGCTTGCCGTGGCGGATGCTGTCCCAGGCCGCGCTGGTGGTGCCGACCGCTTCGATCGCCCAGCCGGCTTCGCGCAGCGAGTAGCTCACCAGTTCGACGATGGCCGGTTCGTCTTCGACCACCAGTACGCTCGTGTTGTGCATGCCTCAGAGCTCCTGCGCCACGGGTTTGGCGGTGTGGCGGATGTCGCGTCCCTCGACCACGTAGATCACGTATTCGGCGATGTTCTTGGCATGGTCGCCGATGCGCTCGATGGCTTTCGCCACCCACAGCGTGTCGATGGCCGACGAAATCGTGCGCGGGTCTTCCATCATGAAGGTGATCAGGTTGCGCAGGATGGTGCGGAATTCGTGGTCGATGACTTCGTCGGCCGCGATGATGGCCAGCGCCTGCTTGCCGTCGAGGCGGGCAAAGGCGTCGAGCGCATCGTGCAGCAGGTCGGCCGTGCCCTTGCCGATGGTGCGGATGATGTCGTAATGGCCGAAGCCGGTCACGCCGCGCTCGTGCAGGCTTTTCGCCGTGCGCGCGATCTTGCTCGCTTCGTCGCCGATGCGCTCGAGGTCGGTGATCACCTTGATCGTCGCCATCACCGTGCGCAAGTCGTTGGCCGCCGGCTGGCGCTTGACGATCAGGTGGCTGCAGGCGTCGTCGAGCGACACTTCGAGCTGGTTCACCGCGTGGTCGTCCGCCATCACCTTGTCGGCCTTGGCCGAATCGCCGACGCGGAAGCAGTTCAGCGCTTCTTCGAACTGGGTTTCCACCATGCCGCCCATCAGCAGGACCTTGGAGCGAATGCCCTCGAGTTCCTGATCGTACTGTTTCGATGAGTGTTCGCCGATCATACTGCTCTCCCTAATCTTGTTTTATCTGTTAACCGAAACGGCCGGTGATGTAATCCTGGGTCTCTTTACGTGACGGATTCATAAACAACTGGTCCGTCTCGCCGAATTCCACCAGCTCGCCCAGGTACATGTAGGCAGTGTAATCTGAGCAGCGCGCGGCCTGCTGCATGTTGTGGGTCACGATGGTGATCGTGTAGTCCTGTTTCAGTTCGCTGATCAGTTCCTCGATCTTGGCCGTCGAGATCGGGTCGAGCGCCGACGTCGGCTCGTCCAGCAGCAGCACGTCCGGCTTCACCGCTACGCCGCGCGCGATGCACAGGCGCTGCTGCTGGCCGCCCGACAGCGACAGGCCGCTCTTGTTCAACTTGTCCTTGGCCTCTTCCCACAGCGCCGCCTTTTTCAAGGCCCACTCGACGCGCTCGTCCATCTCGCCCTTCGACAGGTTTTCGTAGAGGCGCACGCCAAAGGCGATATTGTCGTAGATCGACATCGGGAACGGGGTCGGCTTCTGGAACACCATGCCGATTTTCGCGCGCAGCATGTTCACGTCGACGCCCGGTTCCAGGATATTGCGGCCGCGGTACATGATCGACCCTTCGGCGCGCTGGCCCGGGTACAAATCGTACATGCGGTTCAGGGTACGCAGCAGCGTCGACTTGCCGCAGCCGGACGGACCGATAAAGGCCGTCACCTGCTTCTCGTGGATGTCGAGCGAGACATTTTTGAGACTTTGCGTTTTGCCGTAGAAGAAATCGAGGCCGGAGATCTCGATGGTCTTGTTCTTCGGTGCGGTCGCCGCGGAGCTCGGGTTTGCCATTGGGGTAGCCATTGCGTGGTTCATGTTTGTCATGGATGGATTAGCGCGGCGTCTTCTGGGTGAAGACGGTACGCGACAGGATGTTCAGGAACAGCACGGTGAAGGTCACCAGCAGCGCGCCACCCCAGGCCAGCGAGCGCCAGTCGTCGTAGGGGCTCATCGCATAGGTGTAGATCACGACCGGCAGGTTGGCCAGCGGCGCGTTCATGTCGGCGCTGAAGAACTGGTTGTTCAGCGCGGTGAACAGCAGCGGCGCGGTTTCGCCCGAGATGCGGGCCAGCGCCAGCAGCACGCCGGTGATCACGCCGGCTTTCACGGCGCGCAGGCGCACCAGCATCGCCACCTTCCAGCGCGGCGCGCCGAGGGCGAATGCCGCTTCCAGCAGGCTGTTCGGAACGAGGCGCAGCATGTTGTCGGTGGTGCGCACCACCACCGGCACCGCGATCAGGGTCAGCGCGATCGTGCCGGCATAACCCGAGAAGTGCTGGACCTTGGCCACGTACAGCGCGTAGACGAACAGGCCGATCACGATCGACGGCGCCGACAGCATGATGTCGGTGACGAAGCGGGTGATCTGGCCGAAGCGGTTGCGGTCGCCGTATTCGGCCAGGTAGATACCGGCCAGGATGCCGATCGGGGTGCTGACCAGGGTCGACAAACCGACCATCATCAAGCTGCCGACGATGGCGTTGCGCAGGCCGCCGCCCTCGCCGCCCGGCGCCGGCGTGTCGCCGGTGAACAGCGACGGCGCCAGCGCGCTGAAGCCGTTGACCAGCAGGGTCCACAGGATCCAGGCCAGGAAAGCCAGGCCGATGCCCATCGCGATGACCGAGAGGGCGATACCGATGCGGTGCGACAGCAGGCGGCGGCGGTAGACAGGATTTGCCGTGTTCATTTCGTACCTTCCTTGCGGGACATCCCCGCCAACATCAGTTTCGCCGCCGACAGCACGACGAAGGTAATACCGAACAGGATCAGTGCCAGCGCGAACAGCGAGGACACGTGCAGCGGCGTCGCCGCTTCCGCGAATTCGTTGGCCAGGGTCGAGGAAATCGAGTTACCGGGCATGAACAGCGAAGGCGACAGCTTGTGGGCGTTACCGATGACGAAGGTCACCGCCATGGTTTCGCCGAGCGCGCGACCCAGGCCCAGCATCACGCCGCCGACCACGCCGGTGCGGGTATAAGGCAGCACCACCTTGCGCACCACTTCCCACTTGGTGCAACCGAGGCCATACGCCGATTCCTTCAGCACCGCCGGCACGATCTCGAACACGTCGCGCATCACCGAAGAGATGAAGGGGATGATCATCACGGCCAGGATCAAACCGGCGGTCAGGATGCCGATGCCCATCGTCGGGCCCTGGAACAGCTGGCCGATCACCGGCAGCTGACCGACGGTCTCCTTGAGGAAGGGCTGGACGTGGTCGGCGAACAGCGGCGCGAACACGAAAAGACCCCACATGCCGTAAATGATCGAGGGCACGCCGGCGAGCAGCTCGACCGCGGTGCCCATCGGGCGCTTCAGCCAGGCCGGGCAGATTTCGGTCAGGAACAGGGCGATGCCGAAGCTGATCGGGAAAGCGACCAGCAGCGCGATCAGCGAGGTGGCCAGCGTGCCCCAGATCGCGATCAGGGCGCCGAACTTGTCGTCGACCGGATCCCATTCGACGGTGGTAATGAAGCTTGCGCCGAATTCCCGGAAGGCCGGCGCCGCGCCGATCGCCAGCGAGACGATGATGCCGACCAGGGCCAGCAGCACCGTGGCCGCGAACAGCAGGGTGACTTTGTGGAAGAGGAAGTCCTGGATGCGCTGGTTGCGCATCGTCTTGCCGAGGGCGGCGTATTGCAGGTCGATTATGGCGGCGTCGTGGGAGGCCGGCTTGTCGATGGCGACGGAAGGATGTGCGCTCATGTGGTGTTCTTATGTGTTTGCTGCAGGGAGAGCTGGAAAACCGCCACGCTGCGAAGCGTGGCGGTGTCCAGAGGTCCTTACCAGATTGCCTTGCCGCCGGCGTCCTTGACGTTGGCGCGCCAGGCATCCTGTACCAGCTTGGTGACGGCGTCGGGCATCGGCACGTAATCGAGTTCGGCTGCGGCAGCGTCGCCGTTTTTATAGGCCCAATCGAAGAACTTCAGCACTTCCTTGCCCTTCACACCGTCGGCCTGCGACTTGTGCAGCAGGATGTAGCTGGCGCCCGTGATCGGCCAGCTGGCCTTGCCCGGCTGGTCGGTCAGCACCACGGCGAAGCCCGGCGCCTTGGCCCAGTCGGCGCTGGCGGCGGCGGCCTTGAAGTGTTCGTCGTCCGGCTGCAGCCAGGCGCCGTCGCGGTTTTGCAGCTGGGTGTGCGCCATGCGGTTCTTCTTGGCGTAGGCCCACTCGACGTAGCCGATGCCGCCCTTGATGCGCTGCACGTTGGCAGCGACGCCTTCGTTGCCCTTGCCGCCCACGCCGGTCGCCCATTTCACTGCCGTACCGGCGCCGACCTTCAGTTTCCAGTCCGGGTTGGTCTTGGCCAGGTAATCGGTGA
Source organism: Massilia sp. CFBP 13721 (assembly GCF_014842025.1). GTDB lineage: Bacteria > Pseudomonadota > Gammaproteobacteria > Burkholderiales > Burkholderiaceae_D > Telluria. Next base: position 24,831 of record NZ_JACYUY010000017.1, on the reverse strand, counting down.
ACAGGAAGGTCGTGCCCGAGCTGTCGGCGCGGTGCACCACGGTGATGTCTTCCGCCGGCAGCTTCACGCCAGGGTTCAGCGCGGCGATCGGCTGTGCATTCCACTTGGTGATCTTGCCCAGGAAGATATCGGCCAGCACGGCGCCGGTCAGCTTCACCTGGCCAGGCGTCACGCCCGGCAGGTTGATGACCGGGACCACGCCGCCCATCACCGCCGGGAACTGGAACAGGCCGGCCGCGGTCAATTCATTGGCAGGCAGCGGCATGTCCGATGCGCCGAAGTCGACCGTTTTCGCCTTGATCTGCTTGATGCCGGCGCCCGAACCGACCGACTGGTAGTTCAGGCCATTGCCGCTGGCGGCCTTGTACATCTCGGCCCACTTGGCGTAGATCGGATAGGGGAAGGTCGCGCCGGCGCCGGTGATGTTCACGGCCTGGGCGGCGGTGGCTGCCAGGGTGGTGGCGGCCAGGGCGATCGAGAGGAGCAAAGGCTTCATACGCATGTCAGTTTCCTTTGAGGAAGAATGCGGGCGCAGGTTGCGCCCTGGTAATGCTGCGCAGTCTAGCGGTCGAATATGACAAGTTCATGACATCCTGATTATCCGTGTCATCGAATCGATGACACGGCTGCAAAAGCATGTCATACGATTGTGACAGGACCATGTCCGCCATATGACGCGGCCGCCGTTGCAGGGTTCAGGCGACAGTGTGGCGCCATAGTGCCAAGATGCGCGAATAGCCGTCACGCGATTGACCTTGTCCGACCATGCCGGGCGAACCGGACCGCAAATATAGCCGCTTGCCGCTCTTGTAAATACACTGGCGGCTGCTATGCTCAAAGTGTCGTCACTGCATGGAGGGATGCTGAAGAGCGTTTGGAGCTATGTTTAATATGTTTGCGTTTGCTATTTTGTCGGGCATGGTTGGCCTGATCGCCTATGAGATTTTCCAGGAGATCGGTGGCAGCTCGGAAGCCCTGCATGACCACTATCACGAATAGTGCCCAACCCGCTTGCGGGACCAGTGAAAAGCGGCGAGGCCTGTCAGGCGCTCGCCGTTTTGCTTTTTGTGCGCGCATAAGGCACAGGGCGATGTAGGGTGGACGGCTCTGCCGTCCACGCGTTGCTTAAATGCGGCTATGTGTCTGCAAGCGTCACGCGTGGGCGGCGCATGCGTTAACGTGGCGCCTGCACCATGGTGGAGCCGACCACCCTACCCGTCCACGCGTTGCGGATGTGCTGCTGCGTGTCAGCAAGCGTCACGCGTGGGCGGCGCACACGTTAACGTGGCGCCGGCGTCGGGGTGGAGCCGACCACGGTACGCAGTTAGCGCAGGTAACGCGACACGGCCGTCATCGCGCCCATATCGAGGTGCAGGAACTGCAGGCCGACCTTGAATTCGCCATTGCTGAGGATGCAGTACAGGGTGCGCGCCCTGCCCTGGACCGGCACCACCGTGCCCTCGACCAGCAGGTCGAAGCGCAGTTGCGCCTCCTGCCCGGCCGCGACCGGCTGCGGCAGGCTGATGCTCACGCCATTGGCGCTGAGGTCGGTGGTGCGGCCGAGCTGCGGAGCGCTGCCCTCGAGCGCCAGCATGACGCGCGTTTTCAGGATCTTGCGGGGGGACTGCCTTTGGTCTGCTTGCACGGTATGCCATGGTTTGTAAATTCAGGGCGCAATTATATGCAAGATGACTGAACCCGGCAGCCCTCAGTCCAGTTCGCGCAGCTTGGTGAACGCCTGGTCGATGCGTTCCACCCCGATGATATTCATCCCCTCGATCTTCTGCTTCGGCATGTTCCCCTTCGGGATCAGCGCGACCGAGAAGCCGAGCTTGGCCGCCTCCTTCAGGCGTTCCTGGCCACGCGGCGCCGGGCGGATTTCGCCGGCCAGGCCGACTTCGCCGAAGACGACGAGTCCGCGCGGCAGCGCCTTGTTGCGCATCGACGAGTTGATCGCCAATAGCACTGCAAGGTCGGCCGCCGGCTCGGCGATCTTGACGCCGCCGACTGCGTTGATGAACACGTCCTGGTCGAACGCGGCAATGCCGGCGTGGCGGTGCAGCACCGCCAGCAGCATGGCCAGGCGATTTTGCTCCAACCCAACAGACAGGCGGCGCGCGTTGGGCAAGTGGCTGGCGTCGACCAGCGCCTGGATTTCCACCAGCAGCGGCCGCGTGCCTTCCTGCGTCACCATCACGCAGGAACCCGGCACCTGGTTGTCGTGCTGCGACAGGAACAGCGCCGACGGGTTCGACACCCCCTTGAGGCCCTTTTCCGTCATCGCGAACACGCCCAGCTCGTTCACCGCGCCGAAACGGTTCTTGATGGCCCGTACCAGGCGGAAGCTGGACTGGGTGTCGCCCTCGAAATACAGCACGGTGTCGACGATGTGTTCGAGCACGCGCGGTCCGGCCAGCGCGCCCTCTTTCGTCACGTGGCCGACCAGGATGATGGTCACGCCGGTCTGCTTGGCCACGCGCGTGAGTTGCGCCGCGCATTCGCGCACCTGCGACACCGAGCCCGGCGCCGCGGTCAATGCGTCCGAATACAGGGTCTGGATCGAGTCGATCACCGCCACTTCGGGTTTCAGGTCGGCCAGCGTGCCCAAAATCTTCTCGAGCTGGATCTCGGCCTGGAGCTTCAAGTCTTTCGCTTCGACCTGCAGGCGGCGTGCGCGCAGCGCGATCTGAGCGCCGGATTCCTCGCCACTGACATATAAGGTACTGCGCGTGGTGGCGAGATTGGCCAGCGCCTGCAGCAGCAGCGTTGACTTGCCGATGCCGGGGTCGCCGCCGATCAGCACCACGCCGCCCGCGACCAGGCCGCCGCCGAGCACGCGGTCGAATTCCTCGATGCCGGTGCCGAAGCGCGGCACGTCGGTCGCTTCGATGTCGGAGAGTGACAGCACCGGCGCCGTCTGCGCCAGCGCCTTGTGGTTGACCGTTTGCGACATGCGGTTCACGCCCGCCGTTTCCACCGTCTGCTCAACCATCGTGTTCCAGGCCTTGCAGTCGGCGCACTGGCCGGTCCAGCGCGTGGTGACGCTGCCGCATTCGCTGCAGACGAACTGGGTTTTAGCCTTAGCCATGGGTTCCCAACCTTCCTTCCGTAACGCGTACGCGCGGCGCGAGTGCGCACATCAATTCGTACCCGATGGTACCGGACATGGTGGCGACTTCGTCGATTGGCAAGCCGTCGCCCCACAAGGTGACCTTGCTGCCCACGCGCGCGTTCGGGATCGGGGTCAGGTCGACCGTCATCATGTCCATCGACACCCGGCCCACCACGCTGGTGCGCACGCCGTCGACGATCACCGGGGTGCCGTGCGGCGCGTGGCGCGGGTAGCCGTCGGCGTAACCGCAGGCGACCACGCCGACCTGCATCGGGCCGGTGGCTTCGAAGCGGCTGCCGTAGCCGACCGTGTCGCCCGCCACCAGGTCCTGGATGCCGATGATTTCCGAGGTCAGCGTCATGGTCGGGCGCAGGCCGAAGTCGTGCGCGGTGCGCCCGCCGCCGGGGGTGCCGCCATACAGCATGATGCCGGGGCGGACCCAGTCGTTGTGCAGCTCGGCCTGCAGCACCGCCTGGTGCAGCACGCCGCCGGAATTGGACAGGCTGCGCTCACCCTCGAGGCCCTGGGCGCCGCCGACGAAGCGCTCGACCTGTTCGGCAACGCCCAGGCGCGGATGTTCGAGCTCGTCCGCATTCGCGAAATGCGTCATCAGGGTAATGTTGCGGATGCCCTTGATCGCGCGCAGGCGTTTATAGGCGGCCGCATAGTCGTCGGGCTTGAAGCCGAGCCGGTTCATGCCGGTGTTCATTTTCAGGTGGACGTCGATCGGGCGGTACAGCTGGGTGTATTCGAGCATCTTGATCTGCTCGATGCAGTGCACCGTGCTGTTGATGTTGTGCTCGGCCAGCAGCGACACGTCGGACACGTCGAAGATCCCCTCTAACAGCAGGATCGGCTTGATCCAGCCGAGTTCGCGCAGGCGCAGCGCGTTCTCGGTTTCGATCAGCGCCAGTCCGTCGGCCAGGGCGAAGCCCTTCATGCCGCGTTCGAGCCCGTGGCCATAGGCGTTCGCCTTGACGACGGCCCAGACGCGGGCCTCGGGTGCGCAGGCGCGCGCACGGGCAAGGTTATGCTGCATCGAATCGAGATGGATGGTGGCGCAAAGCGGGCGTGGCATGGGATCGGCAGGCTAAAAAAGCGTTCAATTGAAGGGCGCTATTTTACCGGAGCCAGCCCTCTTTTGCCGCCCCTCGTGCCACCCCCTTGCCCGTCCATTTCTTTGGCATGCCGTTCATTCATGGTATAAAGCAACCCACACTAGTTTTCAGACTCACTCGAATGAATCGTGGTTTCTATACCATCATGGCGGCGCAGTTTTTCTCGTCGCTGGCAGACAATGCGCTGCTGTTTGTAGCCATTGACGTGCTGGTGACGATGAACGCGCCGGCGTCGCTGACGCCGCTGCTCAAGCTTTCATTCGTCCTGTTCTACGTGCTGCTGGCCGCCTTTGTCGGCGCCTTTGCCGATTCGCTCCCGAAAGGGCGCGTCATGTTCATCGCCAACCTGATCAAGGTGTTCGGCTGCGCCCTGATGTTCATGACCGTGCACCCGCTGCTGGCCTACGCCGTCGTCGGCTTCGGCGCGGCCGTGTATTCGCCCGCCAAATACGGCATTCTGACCGAACTGCTGCCGCCGGAAAAACTCGTCCCCGCCAACGGCTGGATCGAAGGTCTTACCGTGATGTCGATCATCTTCGGCACCGTCCTCGGCGGCGCGCTGGTCAGCGACAAGGGCTCCGCCCTGATCCTCGGCCTGGACCTTCCCTTCATCGACACCGGCATCGACACGGTCAGCGAAGCGGCGATGGCCGTCGTCGTGGTGATCTACCTGCTGGCGGCCCTGTTCAACCTGCGCATTCCCGATACCGGCGCGCGCTACGAGCACCAGCAGCACAATCCGATGAAACTGATCGCCGACTTCGCCAACTGCTCGGCCACGCTCTGGAAGGACAAGCTGGGACAGATTTCGCTGGCCGTTACCACCCTGTTCTGGGGCGCCGGCGCGACCTTGCAATTCATCGTGCTGAAGTGGGCCGAGCGTTCGCTGCACATGCCGCTCGACAAAGCCACCAGCCTGATCGGCGTGGTCGCGATCGGCGTCGCGGTCGGCGCGGCCATGGCCGCGCACGTGGTCCCGCTGCGCAAATCGCTGACCGTGATCCCGGTGGGCATCGTGATGGGCCTGGTGGTGACGATCATGGTGTTCGTCCACGAGGTGATCATCGCCTACCCGCTGCTGGCGCTGATCGGCTTCCTGTCGGGCTTCTTCCTGGTGCCGATGAACGCGCTGCTGCAGCACCGCGGCCACGTGCTGATGAGCGCCGGCCACTCGATCGCGGTCCAGAACTTCAACGAAAACCTGTCGATCCTGACCATGCTGGCGCTGTACGCGATCATGATCACACTGAACGTGGACCTGACCATCATCATCGTCCTGTTCGGCCTGTCGATCGCGGGGATTACCTTCCTGATCATGCGGCGGCACCAGTACAACCAGGCGCAGCATGATTCGCTGGCCTTGATTGGCGAGCACAAGCATTGAGCTTGTTTGGAATGCAAATTATATTTGCATAAATTGCAATATTACCAAACAATATTTCGCATGTTTTCCTTGGCGCTTCTCGCCTCGGCACGAGCGCGCCAGTCGTTCGGGACGATGAAACCGCGCTCGACTTCTTCCACCAGGCCCGGCGCCGCGCGCACCACCGCCACCAGCACCGGCGCGGCGTTGGTCTCGAACTGCGCTTCCAGCGCGGCATGCAGCTGGGCGGCGTTCATGACGGCGACGTCCTGTACTGACCGGAACGGCGCCAGCCATTGCAGCTTGGGCAGCACCATGAAGGCGTCGGCGCCAAGGGTGCCGAGTTCGCCCAGCGCGCACCAGAAACCTCGGCAGTGGCCGGCGGTGATGCCGCTCATCGCCGGCCAGCTGCCGCTCGGATAGAACAGCCAGCCTTTGACCAGCGCGCGCGCCGCCGTCACCGGGCGCGGCAGCAGCGGCTGGGCGGCCGGATGCGCGCCCAGTTCGAGCTGGCGGCCGAAAATCTTGCGCATCTTGGCGCCCAGGCTGTCGGCCAGGTTGGGGCCGACCAGGGCATCGAATTCCTGCCCCGCCTCGCCCTGCAGCAGGTAGAACTTGGTGGCGAACTCGATGTGTTCGAGGGCGTCGGGACCGGCGTCCAACAGGAAGTCGAACTCGCCGACCGTGTCGTTGCGGTTGGCGCGGATCTGCAGGCCGTGCGCCACCAGCCGTCCCTGCTGCTGGAAATAAAAGGCCATCAGCTTTTCGGCGTACAGGCCAAGGCGCGTGTAGACGCGCGCGCCGAGTGCCGCGTCGAGCGGCGCCGGGTCGTGGTCGAGGCCGGCCAGCCAGCGCGCCACTTCCGGCGTCACCGACCCGGTCGAGGCGATGCGGCCCTGCCAGTGCGGCGCGGCGGCGTCGAGCAGGTCGGGCGAATCGAGCAGCCAGGCCAGCGCGCGCACGCGCGCACGCCGCAGGTGGCCCCAGCGGCGGTGGAAGTCGTGCTGGTAACTAGCGGGAGCGTCCTGCATCCACAGCTCTCGCCCGGCACAGGTCGGCCCAGGCCAGCGCCTTGTCGCCGCCGCGGCGCAGCAGTTCGCCCGGATGCAGGGTCGCCACCAGCGGCACCGCGCCCAGCGCATGGGTCTTGCCGCGGGTGCCGGCCAGCGGTTCCTGCAAGGGCTTGCCGAGCAGGCCGTTGGCGGCGATCTGGCCCAGGGTCAGCACCACGCCGGCGCCGGTCAAGACCAGCTCGCGCTCGACGAAGGGACGGCAAGCCGCCGCCTCCTCGGCAGTGGGCGCGCGGTCGCCACCGTTGGTGGAAGTTGGACGGCATTTGACCAGGTTGGTCACGTAGACGTCGCGCTCGCGCGCCAGGTCGACGGCGGCCAGCATGTTGTCGAGCAGTTTGCCCGCTTCGCCGGCCAGCGGCGCGCCGGCAGCCTCGTCGGCGACGCTGCTGGCGCCGGCCGCGACGAACCAGCGCGCCTGTCGGGGGCCGGCGCCGTAGACCGGTTTGCGGCCGGCGCAGTCGCCGCAGCGCGTGCAGCGCGCGATCGCGTCGCGCAATTCGTCCCAGCCCATGGCGGCGATGGCGTCGAGGCTGTCGCCCTGTTCTTCCTCGACGGCTGGCGCTGCCGGCGGCGTCCATGGCGCCGGCGCGGGCGCCGAGGTGCGCGGAATCTCGCCCCAGGCCGGATCGCGCGGCGGCGGTGGAATGACGCCGGGCGCATGGATGCTCGGCGCCTCGGCCACCGGCCCGGCCTCGACAGCCGCCGGCGCAGCTACCTGTTCCTCCACCTGCTCTTCAGCCGCCGGCTGACGGCGCAGGCGCCACAGCGGCGTGATGCCCATCTCGGCCAGGAATACTTCGTCGCGTTCGTTCACGTTCATACCGCATGCCTCATCACGATCGCGTCTTCGCGCTTGCCATCATGGGCGGGATAATAGCCCTTGCGGCGGCCGATTTCGGCAAAGCCGAAGCGTTTATACACGGCCAGCGCGCGCGCGTTCGACGGCCGCACTTCCAGCAGCACCGATTCGGCGCCCATTTCCCTGGCCCGCGCACACAGGGTGTCGAGCAGATAGCGCCCGAGGCCGGTGCCGTGGCGCGTGCCGGCCACGGCGACGTCGAGCAGGTGCGCCTCGTCGAGCGCATACATCAGCAGGAAATAGCCGGCCAATTGCCCTTCGGCGTCGCGCAGCAGCCAGGCGTCGTAGCCGGCCTTGACCGAGTCGCTGAAGTTGGCCCGGCTCCACGGGTGGGGAAACACGCTGCATTCGAGCGCGTGCACCTCGTCGACGTCGTCCAGGGTCATCGGAACCAGCGCCAGGCCGGCCGCTGCGCTTGCTTCCATCATGCGCGTTTACCCTCGACTGCACCTTCGGCCTTGGCGGCAGCATTGGCAGCATTGAGGGCCTGGCGCTCGGCGCTGGTATAGGCGACCTTGTTGCGCAGGTAGAGCGGCTGCGCCTGCGCCGCCGGCACGCCCTGCCCGGCCGCCAGCGCGGCCGCGCCGATGCGCGCCAGGTCGCGCGCGTGCGGCACGATACCGCTGTCGGCATCGGCGGCGAAGTCCTTGCCGGCGAACGCATCCGGATAGACGGCAAAGCCGTTGCCGCAGGCGGCCAGGCCCGCAACCGGCTGCGGCGCCACCAGCTCGGGGCTGGACAGGGCTGGTTCGATGACGGTGTGCCAGGCGCCGTCGCCGAAGCGGTATTGCGCCCAATAGACTTCGTTCATGCGTGCGTCGAGCACGGCCAGCACCTCGGCCGCACCGCTGCGCGCGCGGCAAGCCTCGGCCATCGCCTCGAGCGTGTTCAGCGGCAGCACCGGCAGGTCGGCGCCAAAGGCGAGCCCCTGGGCCACGCCGCAGGCGGTGCGCACGCCGGTGAACGATCCCGGTCCGGCGCCAAAGGCGATCGCGTCGACCTCGGCCAGCTTGACGCAGGCTTCGGCCAGCAGTTCCTGCACCATCGGCAGCACGGATTGCGAATGGGTGCGCACGCCGCCGGATTCGCGCGCGATCACGGTGTCGTTGGCCAGCAGCGCGCACGAGGCGAGTTCGGACGAAGTTTCGATGGCAAGGATGATAGGCATGCGCTATTTTAACCCGACGCGCGAAGCCGCCGCCATCGCCGGCGCGGCGCATATGACCCACAAGCGCCCGCCGCAAGGTAGAATCCGCTCATGCATAGCCTGACACTCGATTCCAGCAACCGCGACCAGCTGGCCGGCGCCTTCGACGGCGGCCAGTGGATCGTCGCCTGCCTGTGCGCCGCCTGGTGCGGCACCTGCGGCGGCTACCGCGCCGCCTTCGATGCCCTGGCCGCGCGCCATCCGGACATGACCTTCGTCTGGATCGACATCGAAGACCAGGCCGACGTCGTCGGCGACCTCGACGTCGACAATTTCCCAACCCTGCTGCTGCAGCAGGGCGACACGGTGGCCTTTTTCGGCCCCATGCTGCCCGACGCCCAATTAGCCGAGCGCCTGGTGCTGGCCCAGGCCGAGCTGGCCCCGGAGGAGTTGGCGCGCCTGGCCCGGTCGACCGAGGAACGGCGCGGCTGGCAGCGCGACTGCAACCTGCAGGTCCTGCTGGAGCAGGCTGGCTGAGCGCGTGAGGCGGCGGATCGAATCGAAAAAGCCAAGCTTGCCAGATATGCCAGAATAAAGGCAAGAACGCTTCAGCACGGATCGTTTTTGCCTTTCATTCGCCGCACCAGCCCATGCCGCTCACCAAACAATCCTTCCACGCGCTGTTCGACGCGTCGCCCAACCCCTACCTGGTCCTCGACCTCAAGCTCGACATCGTCACCGCCAATCGCGCGTATCTCGCCTCCACCGGCCGCGCCCTGGCCGACATGGCCGGGCGCTCGTTCCGCGATGCGTTTCCCAGCGATCCGGACACCATGGCGCAAATGACCGCCTCGCTCGAGCGCGCGATCCGCACCGGGCGCAGCGACACCATGGCGCTGCTGCGCTACGACATCCCGCGTGCCGAGGCTGAGGGCGGCGGCTTCGAGACGCGCTTCTGGACCATCACCCACACGCCCGTGTTCGACGACGCCGGCACGGTCGAATTCGTGATGCAGCACCCGATCGACGTGACCGAGATCGAGCGCATGCGCAGCGCGGCCCGTGCCAGCGACGAAGGCGACGAAACTGAACTCCTGGCGGCGCGCAGCGGTTTGCTCAGCCGCGCCCAGCACGTCTACCAGCAAAACCTGACACTGCAGGCCGACGTCGAGCGCCTCAACGCCCTGTTCCAGCAGGCGCCGAGTTTCATGGCGGTGCTGCGCGGTCCCGAACACGTGTTCGAACTGGTCAACGATGCGCTGCTCGAACTGATGGGCGAACGCGACTATCTCGGCAAGACCGTGCGCGCGGCGGTGCCGGAACTGGCCGGCCAGGGTTTCTTCGAGCTGCTCGACGGCGTCCACGACAGCGGCGAAGCCTTTGTCGGGCGCGCCATGCCGGCGCGCCTGCGGCGGCGCCAGGGTGGCCAACCGGGCCAGCTGGAACTGCGCTACCTCGATTTCATCTACCAGCCGATTGTCGGGCCGGACGGCCAGGTCCAGGGCGTGTTCCTGGAAGGCACGGACGTCACCGAGCAGGTGCAGGCGCTGGCCGAGGTCGAGGAAAAAGTGCGCCGCCTGGAGAGCGCCGAGCGCCAGCTGGCCTTCCAGCTGGAACTGGCCGACAGCCTGCGCCCGCTGTCGTCGAGCGCCGACATCGCCGCCACCGCCACGGCGGTGCTCGGCCGGCGCCTGGGGGTGGCGCGCGTGCTGTTCGCCCACCTCGACCCGGTAACCAGGCTGCTGGGGGTGCGCGGCGACTGGAGCCACCCCGAGATGGACAGCCTGACCGGGCAGGACCTGCAGGTGGGCCAGTTAGGCTTTCGCATCGATGGCGACCTGCTCGCCGGGCGCCCGCTGATGGTGGACGATGCCGCCGATCTCGCCGCCGCCGGCCCCTGGTGCACCGTCGACGCCAGTTTCGGCGCGCGCTCGCACCTGACCGTGCCGGTGATCGAAGCCGGCACGCTGCGGGCGGTGCTGAGCCTGCACCGCCCGCTGGCGCACCACTGGAGCGGCGAGGAACTGCGCATGGCGCAGGACATGGCCGAGCGCACCTGGGCCGCGGTCGAAGCGGCGAATGCCCAGCGCACCCTGCGCGCCGAGCGCGACGAGTCGCAAACCATCTTCGACAGCATGATCGAAGGCTTCGGCCTGCTCGACCGCGACTGGCGCCTGGTCAAAATGAACGCCGCCGGCCTCAAGCTGCTCGGGCGCGGCGGCGAAGTGCTGGGCCTCGATTTCCGCGACGCCTTCGCCAACATGCGCGGCACCAGCATCGACAGCCTGTGCCGCCACGTGAAAGCGAGCCGCGTGGCCGACATCGCCGAGTATCCGTACCCGCTGGCCGATGGCGGCGTGCGCTGGCTGGAAGTACGCGCTTTTCCGGCGCTGGAGGACGGCGTCGCCCTCTTCCTGCGCGACGTCACGCTGCGCCGCGATGCCCAGCAGCGCCTGCGCGACACCGCCGAGCGCCTGCACTTCATCCTCGAATCGGCTGAGCTGGGCGCCTGGGAAATGGACCTGGCGACCGGCGTCTCGCGCCGTTCGCTGCTGCACGACCAGTGCTTCGGCTATGGCGCGCCGGTGGCCGAGTGGAGCGTCGAGATTTTTCTCCAGCACGTGCATCCGGACGACCGCGCGGCGGTCGCGGCCGATTTCCATCGCGCGATCGCCCGCAACGAAGTGTGGCAGGCCGAATGCCGCATCATCTGGCCCGACGGCAGCCTGCACTGGATCGCGATCTTCGGCGCCATGCACGCCGGCGCCGACGGTCCGGGGCGCATCGCCGGCATCGTCTACGACATCAGCGAACGCAAGGCGGCCGAGGAAAAGCTGCGCATCGAGGGACGGCGCAAGGACGAGTTCCTCGCCATGCTGGCCCACGAACTGCGTAATCCGCTGGCGCCGATCGGCGCGGCCGCCCAGATCCTCTCGCTGGGCGAGCCGGACGCCGCCAAGGTGAAAAAGACCAGCGCCATCATCACGCGCCAGGTCGCCCACATCACCAGCCTGATCAACGACTTGCTGGACGTGTCGCGCGTCTCCGGCGGCCTGGTGCGCCTGGAGAATGCGCCGGTCGACGTCAAGGATGCGGTGGCCGACGCGGTCGAGCAGGTGCGCCCGCTGGTCGAGGCGCGCGGCCACCGGCTGGAAGTACACCTGGCGGCCGAGCACACGATCGTGCAGGGCGACCGCAAGCGCCTGGTGCAGGTGCTGTCGAACCTGCTCAACAACGCCGCCAAGTACACGCCGCCGCACGGGCGCATCGTGATGCAGATGGAAATGAACGACGACGAGGTCGTGCTGTGCGTGATCGACGACGGCATCGGCATGACGCCCGAGGTGCAGGCCGGCGTGTTCGACCTGTTCACCCAGGCCGAGCGCACCCCGGACCGCTCGCAGGGCGGCCTCGGCATCGGCCTGGCGCTGGTGCGCAGCCTGGTCGAACTGCATGGCGGACGGGTCGCCGTCCACAGCGAGGGGCTGGGGCGCGGCAGCAAGTTCTCGGTGGTGCTGCCGCGCCTGCGCCGGCCGGCGGCGCTCGAGCCCGGCCAGTCGGTGCAGCCGGCCGGCCAGGCGGCCGCGGCGCCGCTGCGCATCCTGGTGGTGGACGACAATGTCGACGCCGCCCAACTGCTGGCGATGTTTTTGGAGGGCGCCGGTTACCGGGTCGCGGCCGAACACGACCCGGCGCGCGCGCTGACGGTGGCGGCGCAGGAGGATTTCGACGTGTTTTTGCTCGATATCGGCCTGCCCGGCATGGACGGCATCGAACTGGCGCAGCGCCTGCGCCGCCTGCCGCAGGCCGAGCACGCGCTGCTGGTCGCCATCACCGGCTACGGCAGTCCGCAAGACCGCGAGGCGGCACTGCGGGCCGGCTTCGACCACCACTTCGTCAAGCCGGCGCCGCTGGATAAACTGCTGGCGATTTTTGCGAAGCGTGCGCCGGTGGCGCAGTTGTAAGCGTGCGTGGTTTGTAGGGTGGGCGGCTACACCCGTTCATCCGCATTCACGCGGCACCTGCGCCGCGTAGGCGCCGACAGGCCAGTTTAGCCGCCCACCCTACGAGAACCGGACTCGATTATTTACCGGCCGTCGCCGACGGGAAGAACACCTGGCGCCCATCGACCTTGAACGCCGCGATCAGCTGCTGGCCTTCAGGCGAGGTGATCCACTCGACCAGCTGCATCGCGCCCTTGTAGTTCAGGTCTTTCGATTTCGCCGGGTTGACGGCGATGATGCCGTAGGGGTTGAACATCTTCGGGTCGCCTTCGACCACGATCTGCAGGCCGGTCTTGGCTTGATAAGCGAGGTAGGTTGCGCGGTCGGTCAGCGTGTAGGCGCGCAGTTCGGCGGCCATGTTCAGCACTTCGCCCATGCCCAGGCCGGCCGACACGTAGGCGCTGCCCTGCGGCTGGCTGCCGGCCTGCTTCCAGTAGGCCTTTTCCATCTGGTCGGTGCCGGAATTGTCGCCGCGCGAGATGAATTTGGCGCCGCTGGCGGTGATCTTCTTCATCGCGGCCAGCACGTCCTTGCCGCCCTTGATGCCGGCCGGGTCGCTTTCCGGACCGGCGATGATGAAGTCGTTGTACATCACGTCGCGCCGGTTGACGCCATGGCCTTCGGCCACGAACTTGTCTTCGGAAGCGCGCGCGTGCACCAGGGTGACGTCGACGTCGCCATTCTTCGCCAGTTCCAGCGCCTTGCCGGTGCCGACCGAAATCACCTTGACCTTGGCATTCGCCCTGGCTTCGAATTTCGGCAGCAGGTATTGCAGCAGGCCCGAATTCTCGGTGCTGGTGGTGGTCGACAGGCGGATCGCCTGCTGGGCCAGCGCCGGCATCGAGGTAGCCAGCAGGAGGCCTAGCAGGGCGAGGTGTTTCTTCAAGTTGGACATGACGTGTTTCCTTTTTTAGTGAAATCCATGGTGAAGCAAGATGGTGCGGCCCTGCTCGCCCAGCACGAAGCGCACCAGGGCGGCGCCCGCGGCCGAGCCCGCGCGCGCGCCGATGGCGTAGGCGCTGCGCACGTTCAGCTCGTCCGGGATGCGCAGGACGTTCAGCTCGGGCAACGCGGCTTTGGTCTGTACCGCATTCGTGCAGTACATGACGTAGGCGTCGGCCTTTTTCTGTTCGAAGGCGGCGATATAAGGGGTCGTGGCGCCCAGGGCCGGCGTAGCCGCGCCGGACAGTTTCAGCGCCTTGGCGTCGAACAGCGCGTACAGGCCGGGCTGGCGCTTGTCGGCATTGCGGAAGAATTGCCAGGTGTAGTCGCCCATCGGATCGCTGACCGGGGTCGAGGTGGCCAGGCGCAGCGCCGGACGCGCAAGCACGTCGAGCAAGTTGTCGACGCGCAGTCCCACGGCGGGTGTGCTGACGACGCACAGGTCGTTGTGGGCGAATATCTGCGGCGTTTCCAGCAAGCCCTGGCGTGCGAGGGCATCGGTGTGGTCGCTCGAGGCGGAGGCGAAGACGTCAAACGTACGCCCGGCTTCGATCTCCTGGCGCAGCTTGCCGGAAGGTCCATATTCGGCTTTGAATTCAGCCCCGCCGGCCGCGCGCCATGCGGCCAGGATCTCGGTCATCGGCGCGCGCAGGCTGCCTGCAGCCAGCAGCACGGGCGCACCGCTGCCGTCCACGCCTGGCGCCTGCGCGAGCGCGCTCACGGGCACGAGCGCAGCGAGAACCGTTCCACCAAGCACCCGCCGCATTCCACGCTTCCCCATCGCCGCTTTCTATGATCGTTATCAGTGTGCTATGGTAAGCCGCCCTCGAAAACTTTCAATATGAACATGTTTGCATATGTTGTCTCCTGAAGATGTTGCACGTTAAGCTAGCCTATACCTTCGCCCGCAATGGCGGCATGCGCATGCAGCTCGAAAATCCCCTGTTCGACATCCTCTCGGCGATCCACGCGGCCGGTTCGGTTGGCCAGGCAGCAACGCGGCTGCAGCTGTCCTACCGCCACGTCTGGGGCGAGCTCAAGAAATGGGAAGCCACCCTCGACGCCGGGCTGATCGTCTGGGAGCGCGGCAAGCGTGCGCGCCTGTCGCCGTTCGGGGAAAAGCTGCTGTTCGCCGAGCAGCGCGCCAAGATGCGCGTCCATCCGCAAGTCGAGAACCTGGTGGCCGAGATGGAGCGCGAGTTCGCCCTCGCCTTCGATCCGGAAGTGCACGTGATTCCCATGTTCGCCAGCCACGACATCGCCCTCTCGCGCCTGAAGGAATTCCTGGCGCGCGACGCCGGGCTGCACCTCGACCTGCAGTTTCGCGGCAGCCTCGAATGCATCGAGGCGCTCTCGCGCGGCGACTGCCTGCTGGCCGGCTTCCACGTCAGCGAAGACCGCGGCCAGGGCAGCATGGCGCAAAAAGCCTTCAAGGCATTGTTGAAACCCGGCCGCCACAAGCTGATCAATTTCGTCGGCCGCCAGCAAGGCTTGATGCTCGCCCCCGGCAACCCGAAGCGGATCGCGGGCGTGCAGGACCTCAAGCGCGCCGAGGTGCGCTTCGTCAACCGCCAGCCGGGTTCCGGCACCCGGCTCGAGATCGAGCAACTGCTGGCCGGCGCCGGCATTGCGGCGTCGAGCGTGAATGGCTTCGAGCGCGCCGAACCGACCCACCTGGCCGTGGCCGCTGCCGTCGCCTCGGCGCAGGCCGACGTCGGCTTCGGCATCCAGGCGGCGGCCGCCGCGTTCGGACTCGATTTTCTTCCGCTGCTGCGCGAGCAGTATTATTTTGTCTGCCTCAAGGAAGCGATCGACCAGGCGCCGATCGCCAAGCTGCGCGAACTGCTGCGCCGCAGCGAGTGGCAGGGCCTGACGGCGGACCTGCCCGGCTATGACATCGAGGGCGCCGGCGACGTGCTCCGCCTGAGCCAGGCGCTGCCCTGGTATTCGTTCAGAAAGCCAAAATGAACGCCGGCGTGGAGGATGCGGGCGGCCTGCGCTTCGACCGCGCCGAATGGGCGGCCGCGTTTGCCGACCTGGGCAGCTTCATTCCCTTCGTCGTCGCCTACGTCACCGTGTTGAAGATGGACCCGGTCGGCATCCTGCTCGCCTTTGGCGTGGCGCTGGTCGGCTGCGGCCTGCTGTACCGCACGCCGGTGCCGGTGCAGCCGATGAAGGCGATCGGCGCGCTGGCGGTGGCGCAGGCCGGCGTGCTCGGGGGCGGCATCACCGCGGCGACCGTGGCGGCGGCGAGCCTGGTCACCGGGCTGTTCTGGCTGCTGCTGGGCGCCAGCGGCGCGGCCGCGCGCCTGGCGCGCCTGATCCCGAAGGAAGTCGTGTGCGGCATCGTGGCTGGACTCGGCCTGTCGTTCATGCTGCAGGGCGGACGCATGATGGCAGGCGACTGGCTGGCAGCCGCTGTCGCCTTTGCGATCGCCGTGTCCCTGCGGCGCAGCCGGCGTTTCCCGGCCATGCTGGTCCTGCTCGGCGCGGGCTTCGCCTATGGCGTGCTCAGGGCGCCGGCCATGTGGGAAGCGGCCAGCTTCGGCTTCGCGCCGCGCTTGCCCAGCCTGGCCGTGGGCGACCTGCGTTGGCACGATTTCGTCACCGGCACGCTGCTGCTGGCCCTGCCCCAGCTGCCACTCACCATGGGCAACGCGGTGATCGCCACGAGCGAAGAAAACAACCGCCTGTTCCCGGATCGGCCCACCAGCGTCAGGCAGCTGGCCTTGTCCACCGGCGCCATCAACCTGGCCGGCGGCCTGGCCGGCGGCATCCCGATGTGCCACGGCGCCGGCGGCATGGCGGCGTATACCGCCTTTGGCGCGCGCAGCGGCGGCGCGCCAATTATCTTCGGCATCACGCTGACGGTCCTTGCGCTGTGCTTTTCCGATTCGATCGGCTTCCTGCTGCAAGCGGTACCGGCCGCGGTGCTGGGCACGATCCTGCTGCTGGCGGGCGGACGGCTCGTGATGGGTAACTTGCCGCGCGGCGCAGGCTGGCGCACGCTGCTGACGGTCGTGCTGACGGCGCTGGCCGCGCTGTGGAACGTCGGCTTCGGCTTCGTGGTGGGCATGGCGCTGCACTGGGCGCTGCGCCGGGTCTGATCACGCCAGCCGCAGCAGCGGCAGTAGCACATGGCCCTCATCCTCAAGCGCCGGTGCCGTCTTCGCCATGCCGGTCGTCGTACGCGAGTGCCTCTCCCTTCCCGGGTCCCCACGCTTGCAGCAGCTCGCCCGGCGCCACCGGCCGGCCATACAGGTAACCCTGCGCGCGCGTGCAGCCGTGGCGCAGCAGGAAGGCTGCCTGTTCTTCGTTTTCGACGCCCTCGGCGATCACCGAGAGGTGCATGCTCTTACCCAGCTGGATGATGGCGATGGCAATCGCTTCGTCGTTCGCGTCGAGCGCGATGTCCTTGATGAAGCTGCGGTCGATCTTGAGCACGTCGACCGGCAACTTTTTCAGGTAGGCCAGCGACGAATAGCCGGTACCGAAATCGTCGATCGCCAGCCCCACGCCGAGTGCGTGCAGTTCGTGCACGAAGGCGGCTGCGTCGCCCGTATTCATGATCAGCGACTCGGTGACTTCCAGTTGCAGCCGGCGCGGCGCGAGGCCGGTCTCGGCCAGCGCCCGCGCAACCCGCGGCGTCATCGCCCCGCGCTCGACCTGGCGTACCGACAGGTTGACCGCCACCTTCGGCACCACCAGGCCAGCCTCGTCCCAGCGCGCCATCTGGCGGCAAGCCTCGAACAGCACCCATTCGCCCAGCTGGTGGATGAAGCCGGTGTCCTCCGCCATCGGGATGAAGCGCACCGGACTCACCGGGCCCAGCTCGGGATGATGCCAGCGTACCAGCGCCTCCACCCCGATCAGGCGCCTGCTGGCGATGTCCACCTGCGGCTGGTAATGGACAACCATCTCGCGGCGCTCGAGCGCGCGCCGCAGCAGCGCTTCCATGCGCAGGCGTTCGACGCCCTCGCCATCCATCTCGGGCGCATAGAACCGGTAGCCATTCCTGCCGCCCGACTTGGCCTGGTACATGGCCACGTCGGCGTTTCGCACCAGTACGTTGGGATCCTGGCCATCGCCGGGGAACACGCTAATGCCGATCGAGCCGGTGCTGAACAGTTCGTGGCCGGCGACGGTGAAGGGCTGCTCGAACAGGGCCATCATCTTGGCCGCCACCTGGCCGGCGCCGTAGCTGCCGTCGACGTTCTCGAGCAGCACGATGAATTCGTCGCCGCCCAGGCGCGCCAGCGTGTCGCCTTCGCGCAGGCGCGCGTGCAGCGCGCCCGCCACCTGCTTGAGCAACTCGTCGCCGACGTGGTGCCCGAGCGTGTCGTTGACGTTCTTGAAGCGGTCGAGGTCGATGAACATGACGGCCAGCTGCTGGTGTTCGCGCGTCGCGCGGCCGATCGCATGCAGCAGCCGGTCCTGGAACAGCAGGCGGTTCGGCAGGCTGGTGAGCGGATCGTGATGCGCCAGGTAATCCAGCTCGTCCTGCGATTGCTTCAGGCGCGTGATGTCGCTGAAGACGCCGACGTAGTGGGTCACGCGGCCTTCGTCGTTGCGCACCGTGGACACGGTCAGCCATTCGAGGAAGCTCGCGCCGTCCTTGCGCGTGCTCCACAGCTCGCCGCGCCAGAAGCCGGTCTCGCCGAGCTGGCGCCACATGCTCCAGAACAGCTCCTGGTCGTGGCGCTCCGCGCGCGTCACGCTCCACGGCTTGCCGATGACGTCGGCGGCCTCGTAGCCGGTGATATGGGTAAACGCGGGGTTGACGGTGACGATCATGCCGTACATGTCGACCACCATCACGCCGTCGGCGATGTGTTCGATGACGGTGCTCGACAAACGCAGCTTTTCCTCGTTCTGCTTGCGCTCGGAGATGTCGGCGAATACCCAGACGTTGCCGGCCTCGGGGTGGCCGGGGTCGATCGGGCTGCCGCTCACCAGGCACCACAACAGGCTGCCGTCGCGGCGCCGGAACTGGCGTTCGTGGCTGGTGTCTTCGCCGCGCGCCAGACGCGGGAAGAATTCGTCTTCGGCGCGGGCGTGATCACCATCGGAGACGAACAGCACCGAGGCCGGGCGCCCGGCCAGGCTGCCTTCGGCATAGCCGAACAGCTGCCCGGCGCGGCGGTTGACCGAGACGATCCGCCGCTCCCGTGTAAACACCACGCCGAACATGACGTTGTCCAGGATGGCGCCCTGCTCCGCGAGCAGGGCCCCAATCCGCATTTCGTTGTGCTTGCGTTCGCTGATGTCCTGGATGATGCCGTCGACCCAGAAACCCTCCTCGCCGGGCAGGCGCTGCGGCTGGCCGCTTTCGAGCACCCAGCGCTCCCGGCCGGCGGCATCGAAAATCCGATACTCGACTTCGTAGCTGCGCCCGGATGCCAAGGCGTCGCGCACGGCCATGCGCCGCAGTTCGCGGTCCTGGGGACAGATCAGGTCCGACCAGGCGGCGGTATCGCCGCGCATGAGCGTGGCCGCCGGGATGCCCGCAATGCCCTCGATCGCCTCGCTGACGAATTCGACCGCGCCCAGGGCCCTGGCCCGGAATACCGCGCCCGGCACCTGGCTGACGATCGTCCGGAATTGCTCTTCGCGCCGCGCGATGTCGACGAACAGGCTGCGGATGGCCACACGCATGCGTTCCATCTGGGTGCCCAGGCGCCCAAGTTCGCCCGGTACGTCGAGCTGCAGCGGGGTATCGAAGTCGCCGCCGGAGAGGCGGTCGGAAAATCCGGCGAGCGTGCGCAGGGGCGCATGCAGGAGCCGTCGCAGAAAGGTCAGGATCAGCAGCAGCGAGGCCAGGACCTGCACCGCCAGCACCAGCGCGTAGTCGCGCTGCTTGCGGCGCAGCGCCTGTTCGCTGCGCAGGTCGTCCATCTCGATCGCCACGCTGCCGATGGGCCGGTTCCCCATGACGACCTGGCGCTCGGCGCGCAGCACCCGTCCCCGTGGGCGCGCGGGCGCACGCGCGTCGATGACGTCGACGACGCCGCCAGCGCGCCGGCCGCGGACCTGGATCCGGAGCACGGACGGGTCGCGCATGACCGCATCGACCAGGGCGCGCGCGGCCATCCCGTTCATGTCGCGCAGCGGCTCCTGCATGCCCAGCGCGAGGATGCCGGCGTTGCGCTGCAAGGTATCGTCCAGTTCGGCAACGGTCCTGCTGCGTTCCTGCACCGCCAGCAGGAAGTAAGTGGCCAGCAGCGCCGGGATCACGAGGCCGCCGACGACGACCATCAGCATGGCGCCGTACGCCGACCTGAAGTACAGCCTGCCCTCTTTCGACATCAATCGGCGCAAATCGATCCGTGGCATGGTGGTGGCGGCAGTGGTTGGCGCCGGGGTCGCCGGCCTGGGTCGAGGAAATATTGACGCCGCCTATCATCGCACAGCCGCGCCTGTGCACGGCGGTGGCGCTTGCAACCGTGCTCAGGTGTTACGGCGCGGGTAGCCCTCGGCCAGGATGCGCTGCCAGACCAGCTCTTTCTGTTCGGCCGGCATCGAGACCCAATGCGCCACTTCCGCCACGGTGCGCCCGCAGCCGCGGCAGACGTCGTCGAAGGTGGTGGAGCAGACGGCAACGCAGGGGGTGTCGGGACGCTGCGGGAGCGTCCCGACAGGGCGCTGCGGGAGCGCCACGACAGGGCCATGCTTAAGTTCCCCGTCAGGGCGCTGCGGGAGCGCCATCGCCTTATCGTGCTGGTCCGACATCGAGCTTATCCCAGCCTTCGTGGCCGAGTTGTTCCATGGTCTCGATATTCTTCTCGAAGATCTCGGCGGCATCGGGAAAGGCGTCGACGGCGCGCTCGATGCTCTCCTCGCGCAGCAATTGCAGGATCGGATACGGCGCGCGGTTGGTGAAGTTTTCGATGTCGTTCTTGTCGGTATCGGCGAACTGGTATTCAGGGTGGAAGCTGGCCACCTGCAGTTCGCCGTCGAGGTGCATGTCCTCGACCGCGGCGTCGGCGACGTCGAGGAACTCGTTGTAGTCGAGGAAATCGTCGAGCACGAAGGGGTGGATCAGCAGCGTCGTGTCGACCTGCTCCGCCGGGGTGTCGGACAGCAGTTGCAGCTCGTCCATCAATTGCTCCAGCAGCGCCTCGGGCGTGCGCGCCGGCGAGACGACGTAGCGCACCTGCTCCTTGACGTAGACGGCTTTGGCGAACGGGCACAGGTTCAGGCCGATGACGGCCTTTTCCAGCCAGCGGCGGGTGGCGCCGACGATGGCGTCGTCGTCGGCATTGGGGTTGGCAATACTCATAAGAAAGTTCTCGATAGAAAAACGGGCTTGCACATCGCGGACGTGCATCCCGGATTGTACGCACAGTTTGCGTGTGCTCATAGGTCAAGCATTCGAGGCGGGTAACTTAAAACTGCGTTGAAACTGCGTTGAACCTACGTTGGAAACATGCCGGGCAAGGCCGACCTCCCGGCACGCATTGTCTATTTCATTGCCAACTCAGTAATAAACCGCAATGGCTGAGTTGTTTCCTTGAAGAATGATTTGCAAATGGGCGATTTCGCATACACCCGGCCAGTATGCGCATACGGTGACAGCGCTTGCCTATGAAAATTGCTGATTGAGGGCGCATACCCCTGCAAAATGTTATCAAAAACATTTCAAATTAGCAAAAAGAGTAGACAAGATATTTTGTAACCGCTCGGGATTACTGCTTGACTGCCTCATCAGGGCCTCCTTACACTGCCCCCTTATCGTCAGTCCCGCAGTTCCTGGACGCAACATACTGGAAAGCTATGTACGACATGACCCGCACTACCTCTATTGCTGCCGCGCTGGCGCTTTTGCTCTCGGCTCCTCTCGCCCACGCCATCGACACTGCCCCGGTCAACGCGCTGCAAGGCGCTGCCGTCATGCGCCCTGCCACGGTATCCGCGTCGGCCGGCGCCGCTTCGTTGAAAATCGACGAATACAAGGAAACCGATGTCTGGGGCCGTATCCGCAGCGGCTACGCCATTCCCGACATCGACAACAACCTGGTCGAGCGCCACGTCAAGTCCTACAGCCTCAAGCCGGAATACATGGCCCGCATTTCCGGGCGCGCTTCGCTGTACATGTTCCATGTGGTGCAGGAACTGGAAAAGCGCGGCATGCCGACCGAACTGGCCCTGCTGCCGATCATCGAATCGGCCTTCAACCCGCAAGCCCTGTCGACCGCCAGCGCGGCCGGCCTGTGGCAGTTCGTGCCGGGCACCGGCAAGGACTACGACCTCAAGCAGAACATGTTCAAGGACGAGCGCCGCGGCGTGCTGGCCTCGACCGATGCTGCCCTGACTTACCTGCAGCGCCTGTACACGATGTTCGGCGACTGGCAGCTGGCCCTGGCCGCCTATAACTGGGGCGAAGGCAACGTGCAAAAGGCGATCAAGAAAAACCAGGCGCTCGGCAAGCCGACCGACTTCGAAAGCCTGGCCGACCTGATGCCGGCGGAAACGCGCAACTACGTGCCGAAGCTGCAGGCGGTGAAGAACATCGTCGGCAACCCGGGCCAGTACAACGTCATCCTGCCGGTAATCGACAACCAGCCGTATTTCACCGCGGTCGACAAGACCAGCGACATCGACCTCGCGATTGCCGCCCAGCTGGCCGAAATGTCGGTCGACGAGTTCAAGGCCCTGAACCCGCAGTTCAAGCGCCCGGTCATCACCGGCGACGACCGCACCAAGATCCTGCTGCCGCAAAAGAACGCCGAGAAATTCCACCTGAACCTGGCGCAGTGGGGCCAGGCACTCTCGACCTGGACCACGCACCGCATCACCGGCGCGCGCGAAAGCATCGCCTCGCTGGCATCGAAGTTCGGCACCACCCCGGAAGTCATCCGCCAGGCCAACAATATTCCGGCGCAAACCCGCCTGAAAGCCGGCTCGACCATCCTGGTACCGAAAACCTCGGCTTCGATGCACTCGGACATCGCCGAAAACATCGTCGAAAGCGCCGTCATGGCACTCGAAGCCGACCGCGGCGACAACCGCAGCGGCGCCCGCACCCAGCGTTTCAAGGCCAAGGCCAAGGCCACTGCCGCGTCGAGTTCGCGCGTTTCGCGCAACACCAATAGCCGCCGCAAACACCGTTAAGCCTTGCCCGCGACCTGCCGCCCGCGCGGCAGGTCGCATCTGTCGTTCGCGACCCGCCTCTGCATGCGCTAAATCACCGGCTCCCCGCCCAAGCTTTGCGCCACCTCAAAACAAGCACCCTGTGCAAGCATTCCCAAACTAGGGTATGATGTCGTTTGTGCGCTGCAAAATAACCCCTCGACACCCTGTCGACGGCATGTACCGCGTACGAAAATAAAACAAGCAGCATCGCAGCCAGGCCTGTCACTCACGACAGCCTCCCATAAAGCCCTCCCGCCCTGCGTGTCGAACTTTTGACACCGTCCCGGCGCAAAGCTTTTGTGCCGAAATTTCTTTCATTTCTGAGTCATTTCGTTCTGTTGGTTCGCGTTGCTATTTTGCGCTCGCACTCACACATGATGAGCGCTGATCACTACCGAAAGAAAAGCAAACAATGAGTTTTGAAGCACTAGGCCTCCACGCCACGATCGTCAAAGCAGTGACCGAAGCAGGTTACACCGTCCCGACCCCGGTCCAGGCGCAAGCCGTCCCGGCAGCCATCGGCGGGCGCGACCTGCTGGTGTCGTCGCAAACCGGCTCCGGCAAGACCGCGGCCTTCATGCTGCCGGCCCTGCACAAGCTGGTCAGCGCCGAAGTCGCGCCGGCACCTGCACGCACCCCTGCGCAAGAAGCGCAGTCGGCCCGTTCGCGCGGCGAGCGCGTTCGTTTCACCGCAGCCAAGCCAAAGATGCTGGTGCTGACCCCGACCCGCGAACTGGCCCTGCAGGTCACGACCGCGACCGAAAAATACGGCAGCTACATGCGCCGCATCCGCGCCGTGTCGATCCTGGGCGGCATGCCTTACCCGAAGCAGATGCAACTGCTGTCGAAGAATCCTGAAATCCTGGTCGCCACCCCGGGCCGCCTGATCGACCACATGGAGTCGGGCAAGATCGACTTCTCGGAACTGCAGATCCTGGTGCTGGACGAAGCCGACCGCATGCTGGACATGGGCTTCATCGACGACATCGAAAAGATCGTCGAAGCGACCCCTGCCACCCGCCAGACCATGCTGTTCTCGGCCACGCTCGACGGCGTCGTCGGCAACATGGCGCGCCGCATCACCAGGGACCCGCTGGTGATCCAGATCGCCAGCGCCTCGAACCGTCACGAGAACATCTCGCAGCGCGTGCACTTCGTCGACGACCTGTCGCACAAGAACCGCCTGCTGGACCACCTGCTGCGCGACGAGTCGATGGACCAGGCCGTCGTCTTCACCGCCACCAAGCGTGACGCCGACACCATCGCCGACCGCCTGAACATCGCCGGCTTTGCCGCCGCCGCGCTGCACGGCGACATGCACCAGGGCGCCCGTAACCGCACCCTGGACAGCCTGCGCCGCGGCCAGGTGCGCGTGCTGGTGGCAACCGACGTCGCCGCGCGCGGCATCGACGTGCCGACCATCACCCACGTGGTGAACTACGACCTGCCGAAGTTCCCCGAGGACTACGTGCACCGTATCGGCCGTACCGGCCGTGCCGGTCGCAATGGCCTGGCGATCTCGCTGGTGAACCATGCCGAAAACATGAACATCAAGCGGATCGAGCGCTTCACCAAGCAGCTGATCCCGGCAACCGTGGTCGAAGGTTTCGAGCCGAAGCGCTCGGCGCCACCGGCACGTACCGGCGCCCGTCCAGGCGGCTGGAAACCAGGCGACGGCCGCAGCGCCGCCAAGCCAGGCCAGCGCAGCTTCAGCAAGCCGGGCGCACCACGCGAAGGCGGCTACAACCGCGAAGGTGGCCACAACTCAGCACCTCGCGGCCCAAGCAGCGGCGCCCCCCGCCGCGAAGGCAGCAGCGGCGGCTACCGCGGCAGTAACCCGCGCTCGGCCGACGGCGCCCGCCGCAGCTTCGGCGACAACTGATCGTCCGTGCATGAATAAAGAACGGCTGCCTCGGCAGCCGTTTTTTTTCGTCTGCCGTACGGGACCGCGACCCGATGCGCGGTCAACGACAACGATGTATTTGCGTCCCGATCCGCGTGGGCTCGGGTCGCCCACCCTTGTATTATGCTTTCTGAGCTTATTGCTCACTTTAACCCGAGGAATCACTCGGGTTCGAGCA
>NZ_JACYUY010000016.1 GCF_014842025.1 Massilia sp. CFBP 13721 | reverse complement strand
GAGATAGCAAAATCAGACATTTCTATTTTGCTAGAACCGGACATTACTATTTTGCCCTTACACACCCTACAAAACGCGGGCGAACAAGCCCGGATAACGCAGAATGAAGCCGTCGGCGTCGATCGTCAGCTCGGCGCGGAAGTCGATGTCGAGGCCTTCGAACAGCACCAGGCCGCTGCCGAGGCGGGTATAGGCCTGGGCCGCTTTTACGACGGTGAGTGCGGGAACCGCGATCCAGGCGACGTCGATCGCCTGGCGCCGATCGAGCACGTTGGCGAGGCGGCGCAGCGGGAGGGTATTGGTGAAGCAGCTGGCGGTGAGGTCGACGTCGATGCAGCCGGCCAGCGCATCGAGCGGGACGCCGGCGCCGTCATGCCAGTGGCCCGCGCCATCGCTGAAGAGTTCGAGATGCGCGCCGCCGGCGACGTCGACGACGGCGTGGCGCACGTGCCAGGCGGCGTCGCATTCGATGGTGTAGCTGGCGCCGAAGCGCTCGCCTTCGTCGTCGCCGATGACGACGCCTTGCGCGAGGATTGCGTCATCGCGGCAGTGCACGACCAGGTGTTCGAGTCCAGTTCCGGACTCGGGAATCCAGCGACAGCGACGCATGTACATGGCAGGCTCCGTTCGTCGAGACGACCAGGCCTGCTTTTAAAAATCAGCGCCCGGTCAGGAACAGCACGATGATAACGCCAAGGCCGATCAACAGCACCTGCGGGATCGATTCCTTCACCGTCGCCCTCCTCTGCATCTGCGGCATCAGGTCGCTGACGGCGATATAGATGAAGCCGGACGACGCGAACACCAGCACGTAGGGAATCAGGCCGCTGGCGCGGTCGAGCGTGTAGTAGCCGATCAAACCGCCTGCTACCGACAGCAGGCTGCACAGCAGGTTGAACACATAGGCGCGCATGCGCGAGAAGCCGGCGTTGAGCAGGACGATGAAATCGCCGATCTCGGTCGGGATTTCATGGGCGACGATGGCCAGCGCGGTGACCAGGCCCAGCTCGGGGTTGGCGAGGAAGGCGGCCGCGATCAGGATCCCGTCCGTAAAATTGTGCATGCCGTCGCCGATCAGGATCATCCAGCCCGACTTGCCGGCCGCGTGCGCGTCATGGCCGTGGGCGTGGTGGTGGCCATCGCCCTCGTGGTGGTGCGAGTGGCGCAGCAGCGCCAGCTTCTCGAGCAGGAAGAAGGCGAACAGGCCCGCCAGCAGGGTCGCAAACAGTTTATAGGTTTGGGCGCCGGACTCGAAGGCTTCGGGCAGCGCATGCAGGAACGAGGTCGAGAGCATGATGCCGACCGACAGGCTCACCAGCCGCTCCACCATTTTGGAGAGCAGCGTGAACGAAAATACAGCCGCGGCCGAGATGCTGACGACGCCGGCGATCAGGGTCGCCAGCAGGATGGAGGTGAGAATCGGGTCGATGTGAAGCCTCTTGTTCTGGACTTGCTAGGCGTGGCAAGCCGGGCATTGTACAGTGCCCGGCACGCTTTCGTACGCGCTAACGCTTACACCACGCCGTGCGTCCGGAACCACTCCACGGCGCGGCGCCAGCCGTCCTTCGCATCCGCCTCGTTGAAACTCGGACGGTAATCGGCGTGGAAGGCGTGTCCCGAATTCTGATAGACGTGGAAGGCCGAGCCGCTGTTGCCCTTGTCCAGCGCCGCGCGCATGCGGTCGACCGATTCGAGCGGGATGCCGGTGTCCTTGGCGCCGTACAGGCCGAGCACCGGCGTCTTCAGGTTCTGGGCGATGTCGATCGGATGCTTCGGCGAGTTGGCGGTGGCGTCGCCCGCCAGGCGGCCGTACCAGGCCACGCCGGCTTTCACGTTCGGGTTGTGCGCCGAGTACAGCCAGGTGATGCGCCCGCCCCAGCAGAAGCCGGTGATGCCGAGCTTCGCGGTATCGCCTCCCCGTTGCTTGGCCCAGGTGACGACGGTGTCGAGGTCGGACATGACCTGCGCATCCGGGGTCTTGCCGACGATGTCCTTCATCAGGTCGGCGATGTTCGGCACCTTGCTGGCATCGCCCGCGCGCACGAACAGGTCGGGCGCCACGGCCATGTAGCCCAGCTTCGCGAAGCGGCGCGCTACGTCCTTGATGTACTCGTGCACGCCGAAGATCTCGGAAATCACCAGGATCACCGGCGGATTGGCCTTGCCTTCGGGCTGGGCGCGGTACACCGGCACGTCCTGTCCATTGATGACGATGATGTGGTCGCCGGCGGACAGGCCCGTGACGTCGGTCTTGACCACGGTTTGCGCCGCGACCGGCAGGGTCGCGGCCGCGAAGCCGGTACCGATCGCCGCCTTCAGGAACACGCGGCGGTCGACGCCCTCTTCGAAATTGCTGGTGCCAACCAGGCTGTCGCCGTCTTGTACGAGATCCTTCATGTGCATCCCTCCGTCGTGTCGTGGTTATCAGGTTGGCTATCTTACCGCGACATGGGGGCGCACGCGTAACCGCGCGATCGTGCTGGCGTGCGTTGAACGCGTGGGCGGCGTCAGCGCAGCAGGTACGGAGGCCGTCGGGTGGAGCCGACCACCCTACGACGGATGCAGGGTGGTCGGCTACACCCGGACGCCTGTGTTCACGCGCCCATTGCGCCGCCCACGCGTTCAGCGCGCAGTCACGGAACCAATCCCCGCCACCGACTTGTTGACGACCCGCGGATTGCCGTAATAGCTCAGGCTTCCCATCCCCTGCACCTTGGCGTCGAGCCGGTCTTTCGCATACACCTTGACGTCGCCCACGCCCTGGAAGCGGATGTCGACGTCGTTCGCGACCAGCGCCTTGCTGTCGACCTCGCCCACGCCTTCGGCCGACATGTTGAAGGTCTTGACCTGGCCGCTGATCGCCATGCTGCCGGCGCCGCGGTAGTTGACGTCGAGGCGTTCGCCGCGGATGTTGTTCAACTTGATTTCGCCGGCGCCTTCGGCGTCAAAGGCGCGCAGCTGCGGCAGCTTGATGACGATGCGCTGGTCGTCGTGGGTGGTGGTCACGCTCTTGTCGCGCATGCGCAGGCGCAGTTCACCGTTGACGACTTCGCTGGTGAGGCCGTTGACGAACTTGTCGCTGCCGCGCACTAGCAGCGATTGCTGCGCCGCACCGGCATCGACCGTCATGCTGATCGGACCCTGCACACGGATCGAGGTGAAGGGAGCGACGGTGCGCACCTGGTCGGCGGCCTGGACGGCGCCGGCGGCAAAGCCCAAGGCAAGGACGGAAGCGAGGATGGAGGTGGCGCGCATGATGGTTCCTTTCGTTGAAGTGAACCCATCGTAGAACGAAGCGCGCCCGCGGGCGCCGGTTTTGCGATGGACTGCAAAAACGGCGGGTTGAACGCGCCTCAGGCTTCGCTGTAGAGATACGCGCTGATCGCCTGCCCGACTTCGCTCGTGCTGGCAGTGCCGCCCAGGTCCGGCGTGCGCGGACCGTTCACCAGGCAGGTTTCCATGGCGCGCACGATGGCGTCGTGGGCGGCCGTGTAGCGGGCGTCGCCCTGCCCCAGGAACTCGAGCATCATCGCGCCCGACCAGACCATTGCGATCGGGTTGGCGATGCCCTTGCCGGCGATGTCGGGCGCCGAGCCGTGCACCGGTTCGAACAGCGACGGGAAGGTACGTTCGGGATTCAGGTTGGCCGACGGCGCGATGCCGATCGTGCCGGCGCAGGCCGGGCCGAGGTCGGACAGGATGTCGCCAAACAGGTTCGAGGCGACCACGACGTCGAAGCGTTCCGGCGAGAGCACGAAACGCGCCGCCAGGATGTCGACGTGGTACTTGTCCCATTTGACATCGCCGTATTGTTCGCCCATGGCGGCCACGCGCTCGTCCCAGTAGGGCATCGAGATCGCGATGCCGTTCGACTTGGTGGCGGCGGTCAGGTGTTTTTTCGGACGGCGCTGGGCCAGCTCGAACGCGTATTTCAGGATGCGGTCGGTGCCGTGGCGCGTGAAGATCGCTTCCTGCAGCACCAGCTCGCGCTCGGTGCCTTCGAACATGCGTCCGCCGACGGACGAATACTCGCCTTCGGTGTTTTCGCGCACCACATAGAAGTCGATGTCGCCCGGCTTCTTGTTCGCCAGCGGGCACGGCACGCCGGGCATCAGGCGCACCGGGCGCAGGTTGACGTACTGGTCGAACTCGCGGCGGAATTTCAGGAGCGAGCCCCACAGCGAGATGTGGTCGGGCACGGTGTCGGGCCAGCCGACGGCGCCGAAGAAAATCGCTTCGAAACCGTCCAGTTGCTCTTTCCAGTCGTCCGGCATCATCTTGCCGTGTTTGGCGTAGTAGCCGCAATCGGCCCATTCGAAGGTGGTGAATTCGAGGCCGATGTCGAAGCGCCTGGCCGCGGCTTCCAGCGCGCGCAAGCCTTCGGGCATGACTTCCTGGCCGATGCCGTCGCCGGCGATCACGGCAATTTTATGGGTTTTCATGGCGTGCTCCTCTCATCGAAACAATATAGATAAGGTCAGCATAAACCAAATACGCGGCGTTTATAATAGCCGGTACCGTGATATCAAAGAACACGTTTCATGACTAATCTATTGGACAATGACGACTTGCGCGTCTTCGTCACCGTGGTACGCAAGAGCAGCTTTGCCGGCGCCGCCGAAGCGCTCGGCATGTCGCCCGCCTATGTGAGCAAGCGCATCGGCATCCTCGAAGAGATGCTCGGTGTGCGCCTGTTCCAGCGCACCACGCGCCGGGTGGTGATCACCAGCGACGGCGAACAGGTGTACGTGCGCGCCCAGGCCATCCTCGACAATCTCGACGAGCTGATGGACGAAGTTTCCGAGCGCCGCCGCGAACCGAGCGGCCAGGTGCGCATCTGCAGCAGCTTCGGCTTCGGGCGCAACCTGGTCGCGCCGGCGATCGCGAAGCTGGTCGCCGCCTATCCCGGGCTGCAGATCCGCTTCGAAGTGTTCGACCGCCTGGTCGACACCGTGGCCGAAGGTTTTGATCTCAACGTGCGCGTGGGCGACGAGATCGCGCCGCACCTGATCGCGCGGCGCCTGCTGGCCAACCACCGCATCCTATGCGCCGCCCCCGCCTATCTCGCGCGCCATCCGGCGCCCAAGAATCTGGCGGACCTGGCCGGCCACCAGTGCCTGCCGATCAAGGAACGCGACCACCCGTTCGGCGTCTGGCGCCTGCGCGGCAGGAGCGGCGTCGAGGAAACGGTAAAGGTATCGGGCGCGCTGTCGACCAACCACGGAGAAATCGCGCTGCGCTGGGCGCTCGATGGCGCCGGCATCGTGCTGCGCTCGCGCTGGGATGCGCAGCCCTACCTCGATGCCGGCACGCTGGTGCAGGTGCTGCCCGAGTATACGCAGGAAGCCAACGTCTGGGCCGTGTATCCGCAGCGGCTGGCCGGCTCGGCCAAGGTGCGGGTGTGCGTGGAGTTTTTGGAGCGGCATTTGGGCATGGGTGAGGCGACGTAAGGTGGGCGGCTATACCCGGCAGTCTGCGTTCATGCTGCGTCGATGCCGCCCACGCGTTCAACCGGCTTGCGCTCGGCCGCGCGACTGTTCTGGCGTATGTTGAACGCGTGGGCGGCTTTCACGTCGCGTCGATGCACGGCATCGGGTATAGCCGCCCACCTTACGTCGCCCAAGTAGAGGTATAGGCGCTAAACACTACTACCGGACCGCCCGGTCTTCAAATAAAACGTGGCGCCCTCGCGCCCGGCAGCAAGCGCCGGATAGCGGCCGGCGGGCAGGCGAATCCAGGCGCCACGCGCGCAGGCCTGGCCTTCGACCACGAGTTCGCCCTCCAGCACCAGCAGCTCGGCGCTGTCGACCGTGTCGGGGAAGATGGCCGTATGCGGCGCGACCCGTTGCAGGCAGACCTGCTCGCGCTCACCCGCGAACAAGGGGCAGACCGCGCGGTCGCCGCGCTGCTGCCAGGCGGCGCGGTCGCGCGTATCGATGCGCACGGGGGCGGTTTCGCCCGGCGCCATCTGGCGCAGCTTCACGAAAATCAGGGCGCCGTCCCGGCTCGACGGCCGGTGCGCCGAGTCCGGCGGATTGCGCAGGTACCAGCCTTCGGGAAAATCGCCGTGCTCGTCCGAGAACGTGCCGGACAGGACCAGGATCTCTTCCCCATCCGGATGGGCGTGGCGCGGGAAGCGCGAACCCGGTGCGTAACGCACGATGCTGGTAGCGCGCGCCTGTTCGGCGCCGATCCGGTCGAGCATGACGCGCGTGACGCCGGGTTGCGGCGACGGCACCCATGCGTACTGGTGCGGGACGATCACGACGACGCGCGAGAAATCGGCATTGACCAGCATCGGTCCTCCCGGGTGTGGCAGTGGTTCAGGCGAACTTGGTCGCGGCCGGCAGGCGCTTGCCGACCACCTTCACCACTGCCATTTTTTCGCTGCCGACCGAGACCATTTCGCTGGTGCGCACCTGCGCCTTGTAGCTTTCGGCGCTGGCGTAGGTGGTGCCGACGACGGCGAGTGCGGCGACCAGGAACAGCGCTTCCATGTGCTTGAGGACGTTCATTTTCAGGCTCCCTTCGGTTGGTTAGTTGGCCCTGCGCGTTGTGCGTTCGGGCTGTCGATGGGAGTACTTTAGCGATCGATGGCGCGCCATTCCATCGACGTGCGACGAAGTGCATAAAACGCGTGATGAAGCGCGCAAAGCGGCGATGCAGGCGATATCGGGGTGCGTTGACAGCTGATCAGTGAATGAGGGCGTCGCCGTAGCTGCGGCGCTGGTCCGGCTGCTGCAGCACCCGGTGCGCCGTTTCGAAGGGCACGCCGCGTTCGCACAGCAGCCGCGCCGCCACGTACATGCCGTGCGCGCGCATGACTTCGATCGATGCGTCGATCAGTTTGGCGGTGTCGTAGTCGCGGCGAGGTCGCATGGGTGCTCTCCTGGTTGAAGAATGAAGGCGACTAGCGAAGCTGCGCCATCCATACAGTGGCGCCGCCGCAGGCCGCATCGTCCGCCGCATGGCGCAGGACCTGGAAACCATGTTCTTCCAGCAGGCGCCGATAGTCGGCGCTGTCGAGCGAAGCGTGGTACAGCATTTGTCCGCCATTATCGCTCCAGGTTTCGCCTTGTTCGCTGCCGGACGTGAACATCAGGATGCCACGCGGGCGCAAAAGCCGCGCAAACGTCGCGAACATCGCACGCTGGTCGGCGTGCGGCAGGTGGAACAGGCTGTGCCAGGCGATGACGGCATCGAAGGTCTGGTCGAGCGCCAGCGTGCGCATGTCGCCCTTGATCAAGCGCGTGCCCGGGAAACGCCTACGCGCGATCACGAGCATGGCGGCGCTGGCGTCGACGCCGGTGACCGCGCACCCGCGTTCGCGCAGGTAGTGCAGGATGGGTTCGCCGGTGCCGCAGCCGAGGTCGAGGATGGCGGCGCCTGGCGGCAGGGCCTGGACCAATGCGTCCAGGTACGGTTGCTCGATCAGCGTGCGGGTGCGGTGCTGGTCGAACCAGGTGGCGATGGTGTCGTAGGCGCGGGCGAGGTCGTCCTTGTTTGCGTCCATGTTGACTCCTGATATTGGTCCACGCCGGCCTGGCGTCAGCGCCTACGGCAGCAGCGGATGGCCGTGCTTGACCATTCCCCGAAAAGCTCCTAGGCTGGAATGCAGCGGTTCTTCTTGTGGGCGACGGTTAACATGAAGCCTGTACCGAGTACCCCGATCATGGTTGCGCTCATATTGGCGGCTGCAGCCGTGATTGTCGCGCTTATTTCTTTCTTCAAAACCGAGCGGAATGCGGGCGGCACAGCCGGCGACACGGTTATTGGTAGTCCGGGTGCACAGCCCGGACGCACGACTGATTTTCAAAAGCAAAACAGTCTATTCCTGCAATTTGTCTCTGCAAGCCAGCGCGCCGGGCAACATGAAATTCGCTTTGCTATCCATAATCGCGCAGACCGATTCATTGGCGACGCCGAGGTTTCCGCATTCGACCTTTCCTCGGCAACGCCGGTACGCCTGGGCGAACCGGCACGTTTCAGCAGCGGGCCAGGGGATTTCCGCTCGCCGCCGATGCGTCCAGGTATCTCGCTGCCGGGGAACCCTCCGGAGAAACTAAGGCTGTGCCTATCCTTCCCGACAGCCGAACCCGGCGCCTTCACGACTGTCTTGATGGACATGCGTGGAGAGCTGAACCAATACAAGGTGTTGGACTACACCATGAGTGCCGACTACGTCGTGTTCCTCTCCCAGGCGCGCAGCGATTGCAACAAGACATCTCTCATCAAGGAAATTGCCGCTCCTGAATATGCAGGAGGCAGTTAGCTGGCGACTTCCAACTCAAGTGCGGGCCTGGGAGTTTTCAGGGCGCGAGTCGTCGCGGTTGCGGACTGCGGAAGAGTACGTACCGCGTGGGCTCGGAGAGCCCACCCTACTGTACGCTTGCCGCAGCAGGCAAGGTCAAGCCTTAGTGCGCCGCTTCCCAGTTGTTGCCCACACCCGTCTCGGCCACCAGCGGCACTTTCAATTCCGCCACACCAGCCATCAACGCGGGCAGCTTCGCCTTGACCAGCTCCAGTTCGGCTTCCGGCACTTCCAGCACCAGTTCGTCGTGCACCTGCATGACCATGCGCGTGGCCAGCTTGTCGGTTTCGAGCCAGTCCTGTACCGCGATCATCGCCAGCTTGATCAAATCGGCCGCCGTGCCCTGCATCGGCGCGTTGATTGCGGCCCGTTCGGCGCCGGCGCGCCGTGGGCCGTTGGGAGAGTTGATTTCGGGCAGCCACAGGCGGCGGCCGAACACGGTTTCGACATAGCCGCGTGCCTTGGCGGCGACGCGGGTTTCATCCATGTACTGCTTCACGCCCGAGAAGCGCGCAAAGTAACGGTCGATGTAGTTGGCGGCGGCGGCGCGCTCGATCTGCAGGTTGGCGGCCAGGCCGAAGGCGCTCATGCCGTAGATCAGGCCGAAGTTGATGACCTTGGCGTAGCGGCGCTGCTCGGAATCGACTTCGTCCGGGGCGACACCGAAAATTTCGGCGGCGGTGGCGCGGTGGATGTCGACGCCTTCGGCGAAGGCGCGCAGCATCGCTTCGTCGCCCGAGATATGGGCCATGATGCGCAGCTCGATCTGCGAATAGTCGGCCGAGACGATCACGCTGCCCGGCGGCGCGACAAAGGCTTCGCGGATGCGGCGTCCCTCTCCGGTACGCACCGGAATGTTTTGCAGGTTCGGATCGTTCGAGGCCAGGCGCCCGGTGATCGCCACCGCTTGCGCGTAGTTGGTGTGCACGCGGCCGGTGCTCTGGTTGACCATTTTAGGGAGCTTGTCGGTATAGGTCGATTTCAGTTTCGACAGGCTGCGGTGTTCCAGCAGCACTTTCGGCAGCGGGAAATCCTCGGCCAGCTTTTGCAGCACTTCTTCGTCGGTCGAGGGCGCGCCGGTGGCGGTCTTCTTGATCACCGGCAGGCCGAGCTTCACGAAGAAGATCTCGCCGATCTGTTTCGGCGACCCCAGGTTAAAGGGGCCGCCGGCCATCTCGTAAGCCTTGGCTTCGAGTTCGACCAGGCGCGCGCCCAGTTCGCGTGACTGCGCATGCAGTTTTTCGGCGTCGATGAGCACGCCGTTGCGCTCGATCTTTTGCAGCACGATTTGCGTCGGCAGCTCGATGTTTTTATAGATGTAGGTCAGGCCCGCGTTCTCTTCCACGTGCGGCAGCATGGTCTGGTGCAGGCGCAGCGTGATGTCGGAATCCTCGGCCGCGTATTCGGTGGCGCGGTTCAGCTCGACCTGGTCGAAGCAGATCATGTTGGCGCCCTTGCCGCAGACGTCGACAAAGGGAATCGTCGTGTAGCCGAGGTGGCGCATCGCCATCGTGTCCATGTCGTGCGGTTTATGCGATTCGAACACGTAGGATTGCAGCAGCGTGTCGTGCACGATCCCTTTCAAGGTCACGCCATGGTTGTTAAAGATGTGCATGTCGTACTTCAGGTTCTGGCCGAGCTTGGGCTTGGCCGGATTTTCCAGCCAGCCGCGCATGCGTTCCAGCACCTCTTCGCGCGGGAGTTGCTCGGGCACGCCGGCGTAGCGGTGCGCGACCGGGATGTAGGCGCCCTTGCCGGCTTCGACCGACAGCGAGATGCCGACCATCTGCGCCGTCATCGGTTCGAGCGAAGTCGTTTCGGTGTCGACCGACGTCAGTTCGGCGGCATCGACCAGGGCCAGCCATTTATCCAGCTGCTCCCAGGTGGTCACCAGTTCGTACTCGCCCTTGATGATCGGCATCCCTGGCAGCGTGTCCTGGGCGCCGTCCGCTGATTTCTGCGCGCCTTCGGGCGAGTTCAGCGCCGGGGAGCCGATGCCGGGGCCCGACTGCAGCTCGCGCAACATGGTTTTGAAACCATAGCGCTGGAAAAAGTCGCGCAGCGCATCCTTGTCTTCCGGACGCGCGACCAGGCTTTCCTCGATCGTCACCACGTGGTTCACCAGGTCGCAGTCGGTTTTCACGGTAATCAGTTCGCGCCCGCGCGGCAGCCACTCCAATGCCGTGCGCAGGTTCTCGCCGACCGCGCCGCCGATCGAATGGGCGTTCTCGATCACGCCGTCGAGCGAGCCGTGCAAGGCCAGCCATTTCAGCGCCGTCTTCGGGCCGCATTTGTTCACGCCCGGTACGTTGTCGACCGTGTCGCCGATCAGCGTCAGGTAATCGATGATGCGGTTCGGCGGCACGCCGAATTTTTCCAGCACACCGGCTTCGTCGAGCTTTTCGTTGCTCATCGTATTGATCAGCATGACCTTGTCGTTGACCAGTTGCGCCAGGTCCTTGTCACCGGTCGAGACAATGGTGTTCATGCCCTTGGCGGCGGCCTGCACGGCCAGGGTGCCGATCACGTCGTCGGCTTCCACCCCTTCGACCATCAGGATCGGCCAGCCCATCAAGCGCACCACTTCGTGGATCGGCTCGACCTGTTTGGCGAGGTCGGTCGGCATCGAGGCGCGGGTCGCCTTGTACTCGGGGTACATGTCGTCGCGGAAGGTTTTACCCTTCGCATCGAACACGCAGGCGATGTAGGCGGCCGGATAGTCGGCGCGCAGGCGGCGCAGCATGTTGACCATGCCGTGCATGGCCCCGGTCGGGTGGCCGTCCGGGCCGCGCAGATCGGGCAAGGCGTGGAAAGCGCGATACAGGTAACTGGAACCGTCGACGAGCAGCAGGGTATTTTGCATAGGAATGATGGGTGAAGCCGGCAAGAGCCAAAGTGGCACTCATTATCGCAGAATCCGCCATATGCAAAGCACAACCGACGGCGCCGGCCGAGCTTCCAATATGAGGCCGGACCCTGAAATGACCAGCACACTTTTCACAGCGAGTCACTGTGTTTGTTACAATGGTTCAAACGATACAAGGTGACCATCATGCTGCGCACATCTCCCCGCCTGACCCTGTCGATCGCCCTGCTCGCCTGCACCGGCGCCGCTGTTGCGCAAACGTCCGCGCAATCGGTCCCGGCAGTCTCCCAGCAGACGCCCCAGACGACGTCACAAACCGCACCGACTGGGCAGCCGCCGACCGAACGCATCGAGACCGACACGCCGGCCACGACCGTCGACCCGCGCCGCGGCACCCAGATCCGGGAAAACCGCAATAACCGGGGCGAGGTCACCGCCGTCGAAGTCCAGAGCGGCCCGAGCCGGTATACGATGAAGTCCGGCCAGCCGGCGGGCAATGCCCAACCCGGCGACGCCCAGAGCAGCGGCATCCGCGCGCCGCAATGGCAAGTGATGGAATTCGACCTCAACGGCAAGCGCAAGGCCGCCGCCGATGCCGAAGCGGCCGCCGCGGCAGCGGCCGGTACCCCGGCCACGCCGACCACGGCCACCGCCAGCGCAACCGCGAACGCGACCGGCAAGCCGGTCGCCGGCGCCATGCCGACGGCGGTGCCCGCATCGACCACGCCCATGCTGAGGCCGGCCGAAATTCCACCGCCGCCGCCGCTGCCTGCCACCCGCTG
This sequence comes from Massilia sp. CFBP 13721, assembly GCF_014842025.1. GTDB lineage: Bacteria > Pseudomonadota > Gammaproteobacteria > Burkholderiales > Burkholderiaceae_D > Telluria. The sequence continues at coordinate 129,286 of NZ_JACYUY010000016.1, read as the reverse complement.
ACCGATCCGCCAGGCGGGCGTTCGCGCCCGCACGCCCGACGCTCCTCTCCAGACCCTCATCTCTCTTCCCGCATAATGGCAGTTTTCACCGCAGTCACACTGGATGACCTCACCCAGTGGATGGAGCAGTTTCCCCTCGGCCAACCAGTGGCGCTCCAGGGCATCGCATCCGGTATCGAAAACAGCAATTTTTTCCTGACGACCGAGCGCGGCGCGCAGCGGTCCGAATACGTGTTGACGGTATTCGAGAACCTCGATTTCGACCAGCTGCCCTTTTACGTGCAGCTGATGCGCCACCTGGCCGAGCGCGGCATCCCGGTGCCGGCGCCAGTCGGCAATGCGTCAGGCGAACTGGTCGTCGCATTGCACGGCAAGCCGGCCGCCATCGTCAGCAAACTCGAGGGCAGCTCGCAGATGGACCCGCAGCCGGTGCATTGCGCGGAAGTCGGCGCGATGCTGGCGCGCATGCACCTGGCCGCCCGCGACTTTCCGCTGCGCCAGCCGAATTTGCGCGGACTCGACTGGTGGCAGGAGACCATGCCGCAGGTATTGCCCTACTTGTCGCCCGAGAATGCGCAACTGCTGCAGAGCGAAGTCGCGTTCCAGGCGGATTTTGCCGCCGGCAGTACCTATGCGCAACTGCAGCGCGGCCCCGTGCATGCCGACCTGTTCCGCAACAACGTGATGTTCGTCGGCGAACGCCTGAGCGGTTGTTTCGACTTTTATTTTGCCGGCGTCGACACCTGGCTGTTCGACCTGGCCGTGACCGTCAACGACTGGTGCATCATTCTTTCCAGCGGGGAACTCGACGTTGCCCGCGTGGATGCACTGCTGGCGGCCTACCGCGCCGTGCGCCCGTTTACGCCTGAAGAACAGGCCGCCTGGCAGCCAATGCTGCGCGCTGCGGCGCTGCGCTTCTGGCTGTCGCGCCTGTACGATTTCCATGTGCCGCGCGAAGCCGAAATGCTGACGCCGCACGATCCCACCCATTTCGAGCGCATCCTGCGCGAACGCATTGCCACGCCCGCTCCACGCCTTGCCCCTCACGAATGAATAACATGCCCGCAATTACAGGCTGGAACTGGCTGAAGGAAGGCACCGGCCTGTTCCGCAAGCAGCCTGCCGCACTCACCACGCTGCTGTTCGCCAATATCCTGTTCAGCCTCTTCATCAGCGCCGTGCCATTCTTCGGCAAGCTGATGGTGGTCCTGATTCCCTCGCTGTCGATGGCCTTCATGAAGGCTTGCCTGATGATCGAGAACGGCGAGCGCGTGACCCCGGCCGTGCTGCTGACGGGATTCAAGAAGCCCGTGCTCGGTCCGCTGTGCAAGGTCGGCCTGATCTACCTGGCCGCCTCGCTGGTGCTGAGTCTGCTGACCAAGGTGGCGATCGACCCCGCGTTCTGGGAGCAGATGGCCAAGGCCTCGCAGTCGGCGCAGCCGGTCGACCCGGCCAATGCGCCGCAGGTGCAGGCCTCCGACATGCTGGCCATGCTCGGCATCTTCATCCTCGACGTCGCCGTGCTGGTCGCGCTGGCGTTTGCCGCGCCGCTGACCTACTGGCAGCACATGGGACCGGGCAAGGCGGCCTTTTACAGCTTCTTCGCGGTACTGAAAAGCGCGCGCGTGTTCATCGTGCTGTTGATGAGCTGGTTCGCGCTGTTCACCGGCGTGTGCTTCATCATCGCCCTGCTGCTGGGCGGTTCGAGCCTGGCACGGGTGGCGATCATGTGGCTGTTCTTCCTGTTCGTGCTGCTGTTGCAGTGCGCGATGTATGCGGGGTATCGGCAGATTTTCGGGAAGCCGGTGGAAGCGCCGGGTGGGCGGGTGAATCTGAGCAAATAATTGTTGACAGGGACCCGGTTGTTGACGGATTCGTAGGGTGGGCGCCCCGAGCCCACGCGGACGGCAGCGCAGTATTAGCGTTGTTTCAACCGTGTCGGTTGATTCGCGTTAGACGCATCAAAAATCCATACCGGCCAGCCAGAATTCGGCCAACGTGATGCATCGTTCACGCGTGGGCACGGGGCGCCCACCCTACCGGCCAACAATGCGCATCGTTCACGCGTGGACGGAGCGGTTCGCCGCCCGGTCCACCCTACATTCTCCCCGATCCGCGTGAACGATCGTTGCGGGCATGACCCCGCACCGCGATCAGCGGCTGACCCGCTCCAGCTTCGCAATCGACAGATCCAGCACCTTCATGCCGGCGGCGCCGAAGTTGATCTGGGCGCGGGCGGCGCCGGCGCCGCCTTCGATGTTGACGATCACGCCTTCGCCGAACTTGGCGTGCAGCACCGATTCGCCGGCGCGCCAGCCGGAATTGCTGCCGGACTTTTGCGTAATTTGCTGGGCGATCTTGTTGTCGCTGCCGGCGTTGCGGAAGGCGGCGTCGTCCCAGGCGTTCGGCGCCTTGTTCTTGGCGAACCAGTGGCTCTGCACGCGCGGCGACAGCCACTTCAGGGCTTCTTCGGGCAACTCGTCGAAGAAGCGCGACTTCATGTTGTAGCGGGTCTGGCCATGCAGCATGCGCTGCTGGGTAAAGCTCATGTATAAACGCTTGCGCGCACGCGTGATCGCCACGTACATCAGGCGCCGCTCCTCGTCCACGCCGTCAGCCTCACGCGCGCTGGTTTCGTGCGGGAACAAGCCCTCCTCCAGGCCAGTAATGAAGACCGCGTCGAATTCCAGGCCTTTCGCAGAGTGCACCGTCATCAACTGCATCGCATCCTGGCCGGCTTGCGCCTGGGCATCGCCCGCTTCCAGCGAGGCGTGGGCGAGGAAGGCGGACAGTGGCGACATGACTTGCGGCAGCGGGGTGTCGGCTTCGATGATCTCGAGGCCGTCCTGGTAGACGACGGCGTCGCCCGCCTGCGCCTGCGAAGGCGGCCCCAGGTGGGCCGGTGCGAACTGGCCGAAGCCTTCTTCCTGTACGAATTGCGTTGCCGCGTTGACCATCTGCTCGAGGTTTTCGATGCGGTCGGCGCCTTCCTTTTCGTTGCCGTAGTGGGTCAGCAAATTACTGCGTTCAAGCACGACGCGCACCATTTCCGGCAGCGCCAGTTGCTGGGTCTCGAAGCGCGCGCCTTCGATCAGTTTCACGAAGCCGCCCAGCGAAGTGCCGGCCTTGCCCGTCATGTAGGGCACGGCTGCGTACAGCGAAATGCCGTAGGTGTCGGCCGACATTTGCAGCTGCTCGATCGAACGCACGCCGATGCCGCGCGTGGGGAAATTCACCACACGCAAGAAGGCCGAATCGTTGTGCGGGTTGTCCATCAGCTGCAGATAGGCAATCGCATGCTTGACCTCGGCGCGCTGGAAATAGCGCAGGCCACCGTAGACGGTATAGGGGATGCCGGCGGCGAATAGCGCGTGCTCGATGACCCGGCTTTGCGCGTTGGAGCGGTACAGGATCGCGATTTCCTTGCGCTCCAGCCCTTCGGCCATCAGGCTCTTCGCTTCCTCGATGATCCACTGTGCTTCTTCGAGATCGGACGAGGCTTCGTAGATACGCACCGGCTCGCCCTGCCCCGCATCCGTACGCAGGTTTTTACCCAGGCGCTTGGTATTGTTGGCAATCAGGTAGTTGGCGCTGTCGAGGATATTGCCGTGCGAGCGGTAGTTCTGCTCCAGCTTGATCAGGTTCTTGACCTGGAAATCGCGCTCGAAGGCCGACATGTTGCCGACGTTCGCGCCGCGGAAGGCATAGATGCTCTGGTCATCGTCGCCGACGGCAAAGATCGCGCCGCCGACCTGCTCGCCATGGCCGGCCAGCAGTTTCAGCAAGTTGTATTGCAGGTCGTTGGTATCCTGAAACTCGTCGACCAACACGTGCTTGAAGCGCATCTGGTAGTGCTGGCGCAACGGACCATTACGCGACAGCAGTTCGTACGAGCGCAGCAGCAGCTCGGCGAAATCGACCACGCCCTCTTTCTGGCATTGCTGGTCGTACAGTTCGTACAGCTCGACCATCTTGCGTTCGATCGGGTCGTACGCTTCGACCTGGCCGGCGCGCAAGCCCTGGTCTTTCGCGTTGTTGATGAAATACATCAGGTTCTTGGCCGGATATTTTTCATCGTCGACATTGGCCGCTTTCAGCAAGCGCTTGATCATCGACAGCTGGTCTTGCGAGTCGAGGATCTGGAACGATTGCGGCAGCGCGGCGTCGCGGTAATGCGTGCGCAGCAGGCGGTTGCACAGGCCGTGGAAAGTGCCGATCCACATGCCGCGCGTATTCACCGGCAGCATGGTCGACAGGCGGGTCAGCATCTCCTTCGCCGCCTTGTTGGTAAAGGTCACCGCCATGATGCCGGCCGGGGACACTTGCCCGGTCGAGAGCAGCCAGGCAATGCGGGTGGTCAATACGCGGGTCTTGCCCGAACCGGCGCCTGCAAGGATGAGCGCACTTTGGGAAGGCAGCGTGACGGCCGCCAATTGTTCGGGATTAAGGTTGTGAAGAAGATTCATGCGGCCATTATACCGTTCGGTTTTACTGTATGCCCATCCAGTCTCGCGCAGAAACTGTACAGTGGCGAAATAAAATTTCAGAAAGGACAGCGCAATGAAAGATTATTTCATCGCAGCGCAAGATCCTGACGGCAGTTGCTCTGCTTTTACGTGGGCGTCATGCATGGATTGTAGATCAACCTGCCCTTTTCGATCGTCGCCGAACGTACGGGCATTTCCAGACTAAAAGTAATAAGCAGCGCGCATAATCATGCATCTTCACCTAACTCATCAGTATCGGCACGCAACGCTCCCGTGCGTCACCTGTTCAGAAATTCGCTTAACTTAACGACAAATACGCGATTCATTGCGTGGCCCATGACGACCTGAGCATTTTCAAACGAACGGGTCCTGTGCGCACTCCAGGTCGGGCACCTGGTTGTCGGTGACGTGCAGGCCTGCTTATTGTCCAAAAGGAGAAATGTATGTTGAACCGAGTCGTGACTGTCGCCGCACTTGCAGTCGGCGGAATGCTGCTGTCGAAACAAATGAAGAAGAACCGCACCCAGAATGGTGACTCGTCGATCATCGAGGCCATCGAAGTCAACGTCCCTGTGCGCACCGCCTACAACCAGTTCACCCAGTTCGAAGACTTCCCGCAATTCATGAAGAGCGTGAAGGAAATTCGCCAGCTCGACGACAAGCGCCTGCACTGGAAAGCGAACGTCGCCGGTGAAGACAAGGAATGGGATGCGGAAATCACCGAGCAGGTGCCGGACCAGCGCATCGCCTGGCGCAGCATCGGCGGCGTGCAGAACGCCGGCGTGGTGACCTTCCACAAAATTTCCGACAATGTCACCCGCGTGACCCTGCAAATGGATTACCAACCGGACGGCGCCCTCGAAGCCATCGGCGACGCGTTCGGCGCGGTGCGCATGGAAACGCGTGCCAACCTGACCAACTTCAAGGAAATGCTGGAAAAACGCGGCGCTGAAACCGGCGCATGGCGTGGGAAGATCGACCAGCACTGATCGATCTGCCGCCGGCGTCATGCTTTAATCGTCGGCGGTATTCCTTGCTATGTAAGGTGAGCGGAAATCAGTCCGGGAGACTGATTTCCGCTCACGCGTTCAACCATATGTTGCGCAATCGCGCCCCGACTTCACCAAACCCTGCACCGCTTCACCGCCGCCATCGGCTGCCCCGGCTTGCACGCAAACGCTTTTTCGAATTCCGGCATGTTGATGACGACGCCATTCACCCGGTACTTGCCCGGCGAGTGAGGATCGGTCACGGCCGTCACCCGTAAATTTTCTGGACGATCGTTTTCGCACGCCCATTGCGCGTAGCCGACAAAGAAGCGCTGCTCCGGCGTCAACCCGTCACGCAGCTGCTGTGCCTGCTGCGGCATGCTCGCCATCTGCGTCTTCCACGCCATCCAGCCCAGGATCAGGCCGCCGAGGTCGGCCACGTCTTCGCCCAGCGTCAGCTTGCTGTTGATCTTGACGTCGTCGACCACCGTGTACTTGGCGTACTGGTCGACGATGCAGGCGGCGCGCTCGGTGAATTCCTTGCCATCCTTTTTGGTCCACCAATCCTTCAAATTACCCTTGGCATCGAACTGGCGGCCTTCGTCATCGAACGCATGGGTCAGCTCGTGGCCGATGGTGCCGCCGGTATTGCCGTAGCCGGGTGCGTCATCCATTTTCGGGTCGAACAGGGGCGGCTGCAGCACGCCGGCCGGAAATTGATGTCGTTCATTTGCGGATTGAAATAGGCATTCACCGTCGGCGGCGTCATCAGCCACTCGCTGCGGTCGAGCGGCTTGCCGATCTTGGCCAGCTGGCGCCGGTTCTCGAATCCGGTGCCACGCACCACGTTGCCGCTAAAGTCGTCGCTGCGCACTTGATACGCCGAATAATCGCGCCAGCTGTCCGGGTAGCCGATCTTGTTGACGATGGCGTCGAGCTTTTCGCGGGCGCGCTTTTTCGTTTCCGGACTCATCCAGTCGAGCGATTCGATGTCCTTCGCCATCGCTTCTTCCACCTGGCGCGTCATGTGCAGCGATTTCGCCTTCAGTTCCGGAGAAAACGCACGGCTGACGAATTCCTGGCCGAGCGCCTCGCCCAACTGCCCGTCGACCAGCTGCACGCAACGCTTCCAGCGTGGCGGCTGCTTCTCGACGCCGCGCAGGGTCTGGCTGAAGAAGGCGAAATGCGGCTGGTCGAACTGCGGCGCCAAGGCAGGAGACAAGGCTTCCAGCACATGCCAGCGCAGGTAGGTCTTGATGGCCGCCAGATCATTGCTGCGCAGCTGCTTGCCGAAGGCCTTGAAAAACTTCGGCTCGGTGACGTTGAAGGTGTCCAGGCCGGGCTGGCCGATGGCGGCAAGATAGGTCTTCCAGTCGAAGCCCGGCGTCATCGCCTGCAGTCCCTTCAGGCTGGTCTTGTTGAAGAGTTTATAGGGGTCGCGCTTGTCGACGCGCGTCAGCGAGGCTTGCGCCAGCGCCGTCTCGATGCGCAGCACGATTGCCGCCGAGCGTCTGGCCTGGCTTGGGGCTTCGCCGACCAAACCGAACATGGTCGCGATGTGCGCCTCGTACTTGGCGCGGATCTCTTTCGAGCGTTTATCCGTTTTCAGGTAATAGTCACGGTCCGGCAAACCGAGGCCGCCGCCGCTGGCAAAGGCGATCACGCGGGTCGAGTCGCCGAAGTCCTGGTTCGAACTGAAGCCAAAGAAAAAATCTTCGCTCGACAAGGCCAGCTGCAGTGCGGCCAGTACGCGCGGCAGTTCGCGGGTCGAGGCCATGCCGTCGATCTGGTTGAGGAACGGCGTCAAGGGTTCGGCGCCGCGCCTGGCGATGGCGTCCTCGTCCATGCAGGCGCCGAAATAGTCGCCGATCTTTTGCTGGGTGGCGCTGCGGCCATCGCGCTGTTTCGCCAGCCCGTCGAGGATGCCCCACAGGTAGCGCTGGTTGTCCTGCGCCAGCTTGCTGTAGACCGACCAGCGCGCCTGGTCGGCCGGCACCGGGTTGTTCTTCATCCAGCCGCCGCAGGCGTACTGGTAGAAGTCGACGCAGGGGTCGGCGTTCTTGTCCATCGCCGTCACGTCCAGGCCCGGCGTGTAGGGGAAAGTCGTGGCCGGGCGTTCCGGCTGGGGCGTTTGGGGCGTTTGGGGCGTCTGGGCGGAGGCCAGGGCGGCGCTGCACGCCAGCGCACTGGCGGCGGCAAGGCGGGTGAGATGGTGCATGGGATCGAATCCGAAAAAGGGATCGTCCATGCTGACATACGCGTATTGGTAAAGCAATATCGAACGGTGAAATCCCGGACTCTCCTGAATCCAGTATGATCCGCCCACCTCAACGCCTCATCCGATCATGCCGCAACCCATCCAACTCGTCCTCCTGTTCGCCCTCACTGCGCTGGCCGAAATCGTCGGCTGCTACCTGCCCTGGCTGGTGCTGAAAGGAGGCAAGCCGCTGTGGCTGCTGCTGCCGGCCGCCCTGTCGCTGGCCCTGTTCGCCTGGCTGCTGACGCTGCACCCGACCGCCGCCGGCCGCACCTACGCCGCCTATGGCGGCATGTACATCGCGGTGGCCCTGCTGTGGCTGCGCTTTGTCGACGGCGTCGAGCTGACGCGCTGGGATGCGGCGGGGGCATTTCTTGCGCTGGCGGGCATGGCGGTGATTGCGTTGCAGCCGCACAGTTAGAACAGGAACGCCTGGTCGAAGCTTGTTTATTACGAGTTGAGTTAACCGTCCGTGCCCCATGCTATTTTGAATGACTGCAATCGGCCCAAGCTGTATAAAAACGCGCGATCGTCACGCTCCTGATGGTGGTTCACCGTTGCAGCCTCTCCCAAAAGGTCATGGTGGCCTTTTGGACAGTCGAGTCCGCCAGCAAATTCGGTCGGCGAGCGTTTAAAACTGCCTGACCCAAAGCGGTCATTGCCTGCGCACGACCGGGCCTTTCAGATTAGTGGGAAACGCCGGGTATCTCACTCAGCTTACCTGAAAATAATTCATACCATAAGCTACCTCCCGTCATCTCCACTACCCGAATTTGATAGCTCACCGCCTCCTCTCGAGGGATGTCGACTCTAAAAGATATGCGTCCGTCTAGTAACTCTTTATAAGCAAGCTCTACTTCGAATATATCTGGATATGCACCACGAGAAAGGGTAACTTTCACGGGGCTTGGAATATATGATGGCGGGCGTGCAGGAAGAGTCAAGTAGATGTAATGGACGCCGAAACCGTAAACTTCCATCTTCAAGGATGCTGGTTGACCTTTAACGATCGTGACTGGACTCAAAGCGAAGGAATACATCGGGAACGACATTGCGATGATAAACACTGCTGCAATAACATGTTTCATGATGATTTCTCTTTAGAATTCATTAATATGTTTCAGTTGGAACAGATTTTCGTAATGCCGAAACGTCCGAATTTAGCCCTACCTGTGTAAAACACTGGCGGACGTAAATAAACCGGCCTGGAAACGTTAAGGAAGTATCTCATCACTGCGGCCAGATGAAGCGATTTATCGAAAGCGAACAATGCTGACAAGAGTCCACAGTGGGCCATAAGAGCAATCAGCCCAACATCTGCAAGTTGCACCATAGAAACCATCACGTTACACTGCCCTCTTCCATCACATATCGATTGCAAGATGAGCGTCCACAGTCTCCCGCGCTACCAGGGAAAAATCACGTCATGGAAAGACGAGCAGGGCTTCGGGTTCATTACACCGAATGGGGACGGGCCGGCGGTATTCGTTCACATCAAGTCGTTTTCCGATCGCAGTAGCCGTCCGCTAGCCGGCATGGTGGTGACTTACGAACTGACGACCAACGAAAAAGGCCAGCCACGCGCCGCGAACGTCGCTTTCGTTCGTGCAGGAAGAGCACGCCAGGCGCCTGCTCAGCCAGGAAGCAATTCCCTGAAGACAGCGGCCGGTTTCCTGCTACTCATGGGCATCGCCGTGTTAGCAGGAAAAGTGCCCCCACTCCTGTTTGGCGCGTATATCTGTCTGAGCGTGATGACCTACATCGCCTATGCTGCCGACAAATCCGCGGCGCAGGATGGTAGGCGAAGGACACCAGAAAATACGCTGCATTTGCTGTCCCTGGCCGGGGGCTGGCCGGGTGCCCTGGCGGCACAGCAGGTATATCGGCACAAGACGAAGAAAGCATCCTTTCGCCAAGTGTTCTGGTTGACTGTCCTGGTCAACTGCGTCGCACTCGGCTGGCTCTTTTCGCATTGGGGGGTCGACGCATTGCGGCTGCTGCGTTCCTGGCCAGCCGCGTAGGCAGCCGGAGCGCAAGGGCGCAAGGTAGCGGCCCGGCAGTGTCAGCCGGGCCGCTATGTCACAAAAAAAACTTAACGCTGACCGGTAGGCGACATGCCCGTCGGGGGTGTCGTCGGCGGTGTTGTCGACGTCGCCCCGGCGCCCTGGCCGGACGCACCCGTCGTACCGGGGCTGCCGGCGCCACTCTGGACATCGCCGGTCGTGCCCGACACGCCGCCCGTCGTCGAGCTGCCCATGCTGCCCGTGGTACCGCTCGTCATCCCGCTCGCGCCCGAGCCGCTCGAGCTCGATCCCGTCGCCGAGCTGCCGCCCATGTCACCGCTGCCGGTGCCCGTGCTGCTGCACGCCGCCAGGGCCAATGCTGTCATGCCACCGATGAGAATGCCTTGAAATCGTTTCACGATCATCTCCTTGTGGGGTAGGTACCGCCATCATGGATGGGCAGCCGGGCGGCGCAAATCGGATCGCTACTGCTGTCGCAGTAGGACCTTTCGTACACTCTATGCAGCAGCGATACCTCAGTCGCCCGGTCCTTCGCCCGGCATGGTATCGGCCATCAGGCGCAGTTCTTCCGGCGTCAATTCTTCCGGCTTCTTGTTCGCCAGGCCGTCGACATCGGTGGACGTCGACGCAGCCGGTTCCTGCTGCGTCGCTTGCTGGTCTTGCGGGGTATGTTCGGTCGTCATGCTGTGCTCCTTGCCGTGGGTTCAGTCCCCCCAGTCTCGCACAGGCGCGTTTTGCATGGCGTCCAGCACATTTCCCTTAACGACCCGGACCGCCGAACCCGCCCGGTCCCATTCCCGGACCACCCGGCCCGCGCATGCCCGGCCCGCCCGGGCGCTGGCCGTTATTGCCGAAGCTGCCAAAGCGGTAGTTCAGGCCGACCGAGAAGGTGCGTCCATTCGAACGCCCGATGCTGGTCTGGCGCAGGCGGTCGGTCTCGGTGATCACTTCCGATTTTTGCGAGTCGAACAGGTCGTTGACGTTGACCACCAGCGACAGTGCCTGGCCTAGCTGGCGGCGGTAATTGAAATCGGCCGTGGCCGATGGTTCCCGGTAGCCTTCACCGAGCAGGGTCTTGCCCTGGGCGTTGAGCATCAGCTGGAAACTGTTTTCGCGGTCGAGCTGGTAACCGATGCGGGCGCGGCCGCTGATCGAGGTCGCTGAGCGTTTGTCGTCGGTCGCGCTGCCAAGGATGGTCTGCTCGGAATAGCCGAGGTTGCCGCTGGCGTTTAGGCTCAGTTGCTCGGTCACCTTGCCGCCGAAGGAAAACTCGAGTCCGCCCGAGTTGCTGCTGCCGGCGTTTTCGCGCGTCGTCAGCAGGACGTTGTTGGCCAGGAAGAAGCGGCGCTCGGAGATCAGGTCGGTATCGCGGCGGGCGTACAGGCGCAGGTTCGTATCGACCTTGCCGAGCTTGGTTTCCATGCCGAGCTCGAGCGAATCGGAATCGCTGGGGCGCAGGTTCGGGTTGCCCGAGGAAAGATTGAACTCGTCGACGTAGATGACGAAGGGGTTAAGGTCGCCCGCACTTGGCCGGCGGATGCGGCGCGCATAGCTCAGGCGGACCGTGGTGTCGTCGGACCAGCCATAGGTAACGAAGGCGCTCGGGATCGCGTCGAGATAATTGCTGCTGGCACGGACATTCGTCGTCGCCTGGAACAGGTCGAGGTCGGTGTACTCGGCGCGCAGGCCACCCAGCACGCCCCAGTCGCTGTTGATGCGCCACTGGTAGGAGGCGTACAGGGCCGCGGTCTTCTCGTCGAGTTCGAAACGGTTGGTGCGGATGGTGTCGATGCGCTCGGCCAGCGTGCCCTCGTCGATGTCGAAGAAGCCGTTGTCGAACACGCTGCGGTTTTGCGCCAGCTTGTAGCCCGTCTTGAAGATGCCGCGCTCGCCCGGCAGCTCGTAGTCGCCTGTGAAATCGATGATGCGGCTGTCGTTGAGGGTGTCCTGGCGCGTGCGTGCAGCCTGCGCATTGATCGGCCGCACCGTGTAATCAGTGAAGTTGGGGCGGTCGGCTTCATTCTTCGCGCCTGACAGGCGCAGGTCCATCTTGAAGACTTCGCCCTGCGAATCGCCCTTGTGGTCGAGCCGGGTCGAGAGGCTGTAGTTGCGGTTGCGGCCGTCGCGGCCCGAGGTGCGTAGGTAGTCGCTGTCGGTGATGCCGGCGAAATTCGCGCCCTGGTAGCGCTGGATGGAAACCGAATCGCTGTCGGTGGCGCCGGCCATCAGGGTCGCGGCGATCACGTCCTTGTCGCCCAGGTTGTAGCTGAGCGAACCGTTCAGGCCGACGGAATCGTTGCGCGTGTCGCCGTTGGAGGTAATCACGCTGCGCGCCACCGCGCCGGTGGCCGGGTCGATCCGGTCGCGCACCGTCTCGCCGGTCGACGTGCGGTTGTCGCGGCGCGCGTACACGCCGCCCTGCGCGCTCATGCGCCCGGTGGTATAGCTGCCGAAGCTGTTGGCGTTGTAGCGGTCCTTGCTGCCGGCGTTGGCGCTCACGGAACCGAAGCCGCCCGGCGTGCGCTCGCGGCGCATCACCAGGTTCAGGATCGGCCCGCCGCCGCCTTCGTTGCCGAACTGGGCGCCGGGGTTGTTGATGACTTCGACCGATTCGAGGTCGCCCGCCGGCAGCGCATTGATGGCCGCGGCGCGGTTATCGCCCTGCATCATGGCCGAGGGCTTGCCGTCGACGTAGATCTGGACATTGCTCCGGCCGCGCAGCGTCACCCCGCCATCGGCATCGACCGCCACCGACGGCACCTTGTTCAGGGTATCGGCCACCGTATCGTTCGAGCTGGCCGGGTCGGCTTTCACGTCATACACCTGGCGGTCGATGCGGTTCGAATTGCGCTTGGTGGTGACGGAGACCGTGGCCGGGGTGTCGGCCGTGGCCTGGTTCTGCTCGGGCGCGGCGGCCGGCTGCGGTGCGGCGGCGGCCGGCGCCGGCGCGGCGGCAGGCTGGGCAACTTGCGGGGCGGCCTGTTGTGCCCATGCCGGGGCCGCGGCGAGTAGCGCGCCGAAGGCAAGGGGCGTCAGCGCGACGCAACGATGGCGGGAAAGGAAGAGCGGGCGGGAACGGTCGACGAGCGGCATGGTGGGCATTGCAGAGTTTTGGGCAACCGGGATTGTCTCATGCCGCAGAGACAGAATTATTCAACCCGGTGAGTGATTCTGGTAACGCAATGTATCCGGCGCCACGGGGTACTCGTGCATGACGCTGCCGGAAGCAGGCATACTAGGCACTTTGCCCCGCCTCGCTCGCAGCGAGCCTCATTTCGTCACCGACCATCAAGGAATGCAATGCCGACTTCCCGTCCCCTCGCCCGCACCGCCCTTTCCCTGCTGCTGGCCGCCGTGCTGGCCAGCCCCGCCTTTGCCGCCGAACCGGCCTGGGTCACGAAGAGCAACGAGAACGCCAAGGTGCTGCTGAACGTGCTGGCGAAGTATTCGCCTGAAAGCGCCAGCTCGCTGGGCGTGGACGGCTACGACGAGCAGATCACCGACATGTCGCGCGACCAGTTCGAGGCGAACAACAAGGACTTGCGCGCCGCCATCGCGGAACTGCAAAAGCGCATGCGCGGCGAGAGCGACTCGAAAGTGAAGCAGGATTTGCAGATCCTGATCGACAAGGCCCAGGACAACCTCCAGACCAGCGCCCTGCAGCGCAAGTACTTCATGCCCTTCGACGACCTGACCGGCATGATCTTCGGCGTCGTGCGCGGCACGCTCGACCCGCGCATCCCGAAAGCGCGCCAGCAGGCACTGCTGGTGCGGCTCGACAAATACGCGGGCCTGGCCAAGGGCTATCGCCCGGTCACCGAACTGGCCCACGAACGGCTGCAGGAACGCCTGAAGGCGAACAAGAACCTGCTCGGGCCGTACAAAGGCGAGATCGAGCAAGCCCTGAACGATGGACCGACCCTGTTGAAAGGCATGCGTGAACTGCTGGCGAAAAGCGAACTCACAGGCTGGGAAAGCCGCTTCGACGCGCTGGAGAAGCAGCTCACCGCCTATAACGCGCGTTTGAAAGCCGAGATGCTGCCGAAAGCCCGCAGCGACCACAAGCTGCCGCCGGAAGTGTATGCGGACAACCTGAAGAATTTCGGCGTCGACATCGGACCGCAGGAGATGATCGCCAAGGCGCTGACCTCGTTCGCGGAAATCCGCAACCAGATGCAGATCACGGCCAACCTGATCGCCAAGGAACGCGGCTTGAAGGATGCCGACTACCGCGCCGTCATGCTGGCGCTGAAGAAGGAGCAGATCCCCACCGACAAAGTCATGCCGCTGTACGCCGAACGCCTGGCGGCGCTGGAGGCGGCAGTGCGCGAGCAGCGCGTAGTGACGCTCCCGACGCGCAAGGCCGTGATCCGCCTGGCCACGATGGCCGAGAACGCGGCCAGCCCGGCGCCGCACATGAGTCCTCCGCGCCTGATCGGCAACACCGGTGAATACGGCGAATTCGTGCTCACCACCGGCATGCCGCCCGACGCCAGCGGCAAGCGCCTGGTGTTCGACGATTTTACGCACCAGTCGGGCACCTGGTCGATCACGGCGCACGAAGCGCGTCCCGGCCACGAACTGCAGTTCGCGAAGATGATCGAAACGGGCGTCTCCACTGCGCGCGCCGTGTTCGCCTTTAACAGCGTGAATGTCGAAGGCTGGGCGCTGTACGCGGAAGCGGAAATGCAGCCCTACGAGCCGCTCGACGGCCAGCTGTTCGCGCTGCAGGCCCGCGCCATGCGCGCGGCGCGCGCCTTCCTCGACCCGATGGTGAACCTGGGCGAGATCACGCCGGACGGCGTCAAGACTTTCCTGATGCGCGACGTCGGTTTATCCGAGGGCATGGCGACGCAAGAGATGCAGCACTACACCTTCCGCGCACCTGGCCAGGCGACTTCGTATTTCTATGGCTACCAGCGCCTGATGGAGACGCGCCAGGCGGCAGAGGTGGCGCTGCGCGGCAAGTTCGATCGCCAGAAGTTCAACGACTTCGTGCTGGCGCAGGGGCTGGTGCCGCCGAAGCTGTTGCGCAAGGCGGTGCTGGAGGAGTTCGTGCCGGCGCAGGGGAAATAAACGGTCGGGGTTATATTGTTGACAGCGGTGTAACGTAGGGTGGGCTCTCCGAGCCCACGCGGACGGGTGCGTCATGTTGGCCGATTTAATACCCCAACGCCCGCCAGTAGAAACGTATCCGAATAAACCGCGACAATATGTCAGGTTTGATGACATTATCGCTGCATTCATTGGCCAACACAGCGCACACGTCCGCGTGGGCTCGGGGAGCCCACCCTACGGTGCACAGCAGCCAACGATAGATTTAGCTACGCTGGGGCGCAGGACGCGCAGTGCCGCTGGCAATGGCGTCCTTGATGATCCCGCGCGTCGCCTTGTCCGCCTCCTTCTGCTGGGCTTCCATCTCCTCGCCCAGGGTTTCCATCTGCTTGCCGATCGCTTCCATCGGCTTGCCGGCGTCTTCCATCTTCTTGCCGATGGCTTCCATTTTGGTCTTGTTCAGGGTGACGGCGGCGAGCGCCATCTGGTTGCCGTAGTCGCCCATGACTTTGCCGTGACGGCCCATCTCGGCGCCGTGCTTTTCCATCTCGGCGCCGGTCTTTTCCATCGGCGCCCAGGCCTGGCGGATGCGGTCGAGGGTGGCGGCGTCCTGGACGATGTATTCCTTGCCGTCCTTGCGGAACCAGAAGAATTCACCCTGCACCATGCGCTTGATGGCGTCCATCTGGTCATTGGTGACGTTATTGCCGGTCATGCTCATGCGCGAATCGGCGCGCACCAGGGCGTAGGGTTCGCCGTTTTCGAGACGGTGGATGCTGCGCACCTTTTGCAGGCCGTCGGACGGCGGCGCGGCGTTCGCGCTGGCGAAAGGCGCGGCGCAGGCGGCAGCGACGGCGCCCAGCAGGAGCGCGTGTTTCAGGGGACGGGCGAAAGGAAAGCGTGCTTGCATGGTGGTCTCCACAGGTCGATTGACGATGGAGCCACTGTAGGAGAACTGCATGCCGCCCGCCCGCGACTTGCGACAGACGGCGCATTTCGCGGAACAGGCGACAAAAACGCGGGAACTTAGTACACGACCACCGAGCGAATCGACTCGCCCGACTTCATCAGATCGAACCCTTCGTTGATGCGCTCGAGCGGCAGGTGGTGGGTGATCAAATCGTCGATGTTGATCTTGTTTTCCATGTACCAGTCGACGATCTTCGGCACGTCGGTGCGGCCGCGCGCGCCGCCGAAGGCCGAGCCCTTCCACTCGCGGCCGGTCACCAGCTGGAATGGACGGGTCGAGATTTCGGCGCCGGCTTCGGCCACGCCGATGATGATCGACTGGCCCCAGCCCTTGTGGCAGCACTCGAGCGCCTGGCGCATGGTGTGGACGTTGCCGATGCATTCGAACGAATAGTCGGCGCCGCCGTCGGTGATCTGGACGATCGTATCGACCACGTTCTCGACGTTCTTCGGGTTGACGAAGTGGGTCATGCCGAACTTGCGCGCCATCTCTTCGCGCGCCGGGTTGATGTCGACGCCGATGATCTTGTCGGCACCGACCATCTTCGCCGCCTGGATCACGTTCAGGCCGATGCCCCCGAGCCCGAACACGACCACGTTGGCGCCCGCTTCCACCTTGGCGGTGAAGATCACGGCGCCGATGCCGGTGGTGACGCCGCAGCCGATGTAGCAGATCTTGTCGAACGGGGCGTCATTGCGCACCTTGGCCAGGGCGATTTCCGGCACCACGATATAGTTCGAGAAGGTGGACGTGCCCATGTAGTGGAAGATCGGCTGGCCGTCGAGCGAGAAGCGCGAGGTCGCGTCGGGCATCAGGCCGCGGCCCTGGGTCGAGCGGATCGCCTGGCACAGGTTGGTCTTCTGCGACAGGCAGAATTTACATTGGCGGCATTCCGGGGTGTACAGGGGAATGACGTGGTCGTCCTTTTTGAGGCTGGTGACGCCCGGGCCGACATCGACCACGACGCCCGCGCCTTCATGGCCGAGGATGGCCGGGAACAGGCCTTCCGGGTCGGCGCCCGAAAGGGTGTAGTAATCGGTGTGGCAAATGCCGGTCGCCTTGACTTCGACCAGTACCTCGCCGGCGCGTGGGCCGTCGAGGTCGACTTCTTCGATCGTCAGCGGCTGACCCGCCTTCCATGCAATCGCTGCCTTGGTTTTCATGCGTGTTCCTGTAAGGTGGATGGAGTGGCTGGCATGATACCAAGGGGAGGAAAACGGCGTCGCCTCCGCCTCTTCTTCTTCCGTCTACTTACTCGACGGCTGCATCGTCAAGCCGATCAGGCGCGCGACCACCGAAGCCAGGTACATCAGGCCGACGAACATCTCGATGCTGGCCAGCGCACGCGCGTGCACGCTGAGCGGGATGACGTCGCCGATGCCGGTCGAGGACAGCAGCGCGAAGCTGAGGTAATTCAATTCGGTCCAGGTACGCGGCAGGTCGGCATTCACCGCGGCGGCAAAGGAGCCGGGCGCGAGCGCCTGCACCACCAGGTACAGGTGGGTGAAACCCCAGGCCAGCAGCGTAAACGTGGCGCCGGCGGCGAACAGTTCGTCGGTGGTGACGTGGCGGTCGGCCATCATGTAGGCGATCAGGCTGGCGGCGGCATAGAAGTAGAACAGCGCTTCCAGGCCGGACGCCCATGCCTGCAACCAGGGCAGGTTGAGGAACATCTGGGCCGACAGCAGCGTGATGATGGGCACCGACATGGCCACGCTGAACCAGGTATGCCCGGGTGTGCGCCGCACCATGCGGATGGTAAAGGTAAGGATCACGATGCCGAAGGCATTGAAGGCGATGTGGCCGTAATGCGTTCGTTCGAGGAAGGGATACAGCAGCATCCCCAGCAGCTGGGCCAGCAGCAGGATGGCGGACGGGTGGCGCCGGGTACGAACCAGCAGGCGAAGCAGGCGCATCGGTTTCTCGTAAAGGTGGTCGATGACGCTATTGTAGGCACAAGCCCGACCCGATGCGACACGCTCGGCGGGACATGAAAAAACCCGCCTCGCGGGCGGGTTCCAGGAACAGCCGGTTCGGATTACGCGGCGACCGTGTCGATCACGCCCATCTCTTCCGACGACATCAGCCGGTCGATGTCGACCAGGATGATCATGCGCTCGTCGACGGTGCCGAGTCCCACCAGGTAGTCGGTATTCAGGGCGCCGCCCATGTCGGGCGCCGGCTTGACCTGGTCGGCCGTAAGGGTGATCACGTCCGAGACCGAATCGACCACCATGCCCACCACGCGATCCTGGATGTTCAGGATGATGACGACGGTGAACTGGTTGTAGGTCGGCTCGCCCAGCTTGAACTTGATGCGCATGTCGACGATCGGCACGATGGTGCCGCGCAGGTTGACCACGCCCTTGACGTGTTCCGGGGCGCTGGCGATGCGCGTCACTGATTCGTAGCCGCGGATTTCCTGTACTTTCAGGATCTTGATGCCGTATTCCTCGTTGCCGAGTTTAAAGGCGAGCGCTTCGAGCACGCCATCGTTCATCAATGTGTTGTCCATGGTTTGAAAAGTTTGAGAAGGGAATACCGGGATTATATATTTTTGCTGCAAGGCAATAAATAGCCGCATGGACGGGAATCCTGGTTTGTCTCTCCCCTGCAACGCGTCATCCGAACAAGGTGACGATGCGGCGCGCCGCCATCTCCGGATCCGGGTCGCCATACACGCTGGTGATCGCCGCCACCATGTCGGCCCCGCGTGCGATTAATGGCGCGCTGTTGTGCGCCGTCATGCCGCCGATGACGACCAGCGGCAGCGACAATTGCGCGCGTGCTCGCTCCAGCAGCGCAGGCTCGGTCACGAAGTCGTATTTTTTTACCGGCGACGGATAAAAGCCGCCGAAGGCGGCGTAGCTGGCTCCGGCCGCTTCAGCGGCATGCGCCAGCATCAACTCGCCGTAACAGGAAGCACCGACGATCTTGTCCGGCCCGAGCAGGCGCCGCGCATCGGCGATGCCCACGTCCGTGCCGCCCAGGTGCACGCCGTCCGCGTCGATCCGCGCGCAGAGATCGAGATGGTCGTTGACGACCAGCGGCCGGCCATGGCGCCGGCACAGCGCCAGCAGGGCCTGCGCCTGCTCCAAACGCAGGCCGTCGCCGGCAGCCTTGTGACGGTACTGCACCAGCGCCGCGCCCCCGTGCAGGGCGGCTTCGGTGGCGGCCAGCAGGCGGTCGGTGTCGTTCCAGTCGGGGGTGACGAGGTACAAGCCACGCATGATGATCCTTTCATTCAGATGGTAGAAAGCGGCGCGGAATGCGCTGTCCGGGTGCGATCGCGTACGATTGCGCCAGCGCCGCATGGCAATAGGCCTGGGCCGAGCCAAGCGCCGCCGGCATATCGTCGCCCAGCGCCAGGCGCGCCGCCAGCGCGGCGGCCAGCGTGCAGCCGCTGCCGTGGAAGGCGCCGGGCAGGCGCGGCCAGCGCCAACGCCGCACCACGGCCCCGTCGCGGTACCAGCGGTTGGTGACGAAGCGGCCGCCGTCATGGCCGCCGGTGACCAGTAATTGCGTACCAGTCGGCGCGCTAATGCGGCGCAGCTCCGGCGCGTTCGGCAAGGCGATGGTCGCCAGCGTCAGCAACTCGGCCACGGCGGCGACGACGTCGCCCGCGCTGCCAGTGCCGAGCGCATCGCCATGCCCGCTGGCCAGCACCGGGTCGAGCACGACCGGCAGCTGCGGATTGCGTGCGCGCAGGCGGCGCAGGAATGCCGCGATGGCGCTTGCGTTCTCCAGGCTGCCGGGAATGCCGATCTTGACGGCGCGGATGTCGCACACGGCGGCCACCGCTTCGGCCTGGCGCAGCACGAAGGCGGCGTCGACCGGCGCCACCGCCTGCACGCGCTCGTTGTCCTGCGCCGTCAGCGCGGTCGCCACCGGCAGCGCGTGCGCTCCTTGCGCGGCGATCGCCAGCAGGTCGGCCGCCAGGCCGGCGCCGCCGCTGGGATCGAGTCCGGCGAAGACCAGCACGCATGGCGCGCTGTCCGCCGCCGTCATGCGATCCGTCATGCGATCCGTCCCTCGGGCGGCGACGAAGGCGAGGCGGCGAAGCGCTTCAGCATGCGCCCGGCGAGATAGGCCTCGCGCCCGGCCTGCACCGCCAGCTTCATCGCATGGGCCATGCGCACCGGCTTCCTGGCGTTGGCAATGGCCGTGTTCATCAGCACGCCGTCGCAGCCGAGCTCCATGGCGATCGCCGCATCCGAGGCGGTGCCGACGCCGGCGTCGACCAGCACCGGCACCATCGCCTGCTCGATGATCAGCGACAGGTTCCATGGATTGAGGATGCCCATGCCCGAGCCGATCAGGGATGCGAGCGGCATCACCGCCACCGCGCCGATCTCCTGCAGGATGCGCGCCTGCACCGGGTCGTCGCTGCAGTACACCATGACGTCGAAGCCGTCGCGCACCAGCGCCTCGAGCGCGACGATCGTCTGCGGCATATGGGGGAACAGGGTTTTCTCGTCGCCCAGCACTTCCAGCTTGACCAGCTTGTGCCCGTCGAGCAGTTCGCGCGCCATCTGCAGCGTGTAGATGGCGTCGGCGGCGTTGTAGCAGCCGGCGGTGTTGGGCAGGATGGTGAAGCGCTCGCGTGGCAGCACGTCGAGCAGGTTCGGCGCGGCCGGGTCCTGGCCGATGTTCACGCGCCGGATCGCCACCGTCACGATCTCGGCTTCGGCGGCCAGCGTCGCCGCGCGGGTTTCATCCAGGTCGCGGTACTTGCCGCTGCCGACCAGCAGGCGCGAACGGTACTGCTTGCCCGCGATGGTAAGTAAATCGTCGTTCATTGTTTCTCCTTGTTGTCAGCCGCCGCCGATGGCGCGCACGATGTCCACCCGGTCCCAACCCGCCAGGGGGCGGACGCCCCACTGCTGGCGCGGCACCACCTGGCGGTTGACGGCCAGCGCCACCGCCGCGTTGCCGATGCCGAGCGCGTGCACCAGGTCGGCGAGCGTGCCGCCTTCGGGCAGGCGGTACGGTTCTCCATTCAGTTCGATCTCGAGCACGCTCACACCTCCCGGTACAGGCGGGCGCCGCCGCGCACGAACTCGACCGCCTTTTCCCGCATGCCCCGGGCCAGCGCGTCCGCCTCGTCGGTCCCGCTGGCGGCCGCATAGGCGCGCACCTCCTGGGTGATCTTCATCGAACAGAAATGGGGGCCGCACATCGAGCAGAAATGGGCGACCTTGGCCGACTCTTTCGGCAGCGTCTCGTCGTGGAAGGCGCGCGCCTTGTCCGGGTCGAGGCCGAGGTTGAACTGGTCTTCCCAGCGGAATTCGAAGCGCGCCTTGGACAGCGCGTTGTCGCGGATCTGGGCGCCCGGGTGGCCCTTGGCCAGGTCGGCCGCGTGGGCGGCGATCTTGTAGGTGATGATGCCGTCCTTGACGTCGGCCTTGTCGGGCAGGCCGAGGTGTTCCTTCGGCGTCACGTAGCACAGCATGGCGGTGCCGTACCAGCCGATGTGGGCGGCGCCGATACCGGACGTGATGTGGTCGTAGCCGGGCGCGATGTCGGTGGTGAGCGGCCCGAGCGTGTAGAACGGCGCCTCGTTGCAGCCTTCCAGCTGCAGGCGCATATTCTCCTCGATCAGGTGCAGCGGCACGTGGCCGGGACCCTCGATCATGACCTGCACGTCGTGTTTCCAGGCGAGCTGCGTCAGTTCGCCCAGCGTCGCCAGTTCGGCCAGTTGCGCTTCGTCGTTGGCGTCGTAGATCGAGCCGGGGCGCAGGCCGTCGCCCAAGCTGAAGGCGACGTCGTACTGCTTCATGATGGCGCAGATGTCCTCGAAATGCGTGTACAGGAAGGATTCCTTGTGATGCGCCAGGCACCACTTGGCCATGATCGAGCCGCCGCGCGAAACGATGCCCGTCAGGCGCCTGGCCGTCATCGGCACGTAGGCGAGGCGCACGCCGGCGTGGATGGTGAAATAGTCGACGCCCTGCTCGGCCTGTTCGATCAGGGTGTCGCGGTAGATTTCCCAGGTCAGGTCTTCGGCCTTGCCGTTGACCTTTTCCAGCGCCTGGTAGATCGGCACGGTGCCGATCGGGACCGGGCTGTTACGCACGATCCATTCGCGCGTTTCGTGGATGTGCTTCCCCGTCGAGAGGTCCATCACGTTGTCGGCGCCCCAGCGGATCGCCCAGGTCATCTTGTCGACTTCTTCGCCGATCGACGAGGTCACGGCCGAGTTGCCGATGTTGGCGTTGATCTTGACGAGGAAGTTGCGGCCAATGATCATCGGCTCGCTTTCCGGATGGTTGATGTTGGCCGGGATGATGGCGCGTCCGCGCGCCACCTCGGCGCGCACGAACTCGGGCGTGATCTCGTCCGGGATGCTGGCGCCGAACGACTGGCCCGGATGCTGGCGGCCCAGCAGGCCGGCCGTGCGCTGGCCCATCGGGCCGGACGCTTCCAGCTGCGCCAGGTATTCCTTGCGGCGCAGGTTTTCGCGCAGGGCGACGAATTCCATCTCGGGCGTGACGATGCCGCGCCGCGCGTAGTGCATCTGGGTGACGTTGGCGCCTGCCTTCGCGCGGCGCGGGGTGCGCGCCAGTTCGAAGCGCAAGGCGTCCAGGCGGGCGTCGGCCAGCCGTTCCTGGCCGTAGCGCGAACTCGGACCGGCCAGCTCCTCGGTGTCGCCGCGTTCGGCGATCCAGCCGCGGCGCAGCGCCGGCAGCCCGCGCCGGATGTCGATCCGGGCGGCGGGATCGGTGTACGGACCGGAGGTGTCGTAGACGAATACCGGTGGGTTCGGCTCGCCGCCGAAGCTGGCGGGCGTGTCGGACTGCGATACGGCCCGCATCGGCACCCGGATGTCGGGGCGGCTGCCTTCGACGTAGACCTTGGCCGAATTCGGAAACGGGGTGATGGCGTTCGTGTCCACCGTGGCGGTGGCGGCGTCGAACTGCCGTGCTGCGTTCAGCGGTGCATTCATGTGGCTCCTTTGGGCAGGAGCCAGCAAAGGAGGCGCGAGGTACGGGCGTGCAGGCGCACGGCCGTGTTTCGCAGGCTTCCCTTCGCTGGCATTATCCAGATCAGGTTCAGAGGGTATTTCTCACCCGCGCAGCGTTTCGATGCGCAGGACCCCTAGCGTGTGCTGCCATGTGGCAGCGGGTGGATTATAGCTGGTCGTGATTTCTTTACAAGCACCAAAATCGCTTCCATGCCAGAAGCGCAGCCCCGCCCTCCTCCTCTATAATGGTTCTTTTCGCACATATAAACGCCATCACATCATGGAATTAGCCAAGTCTTTCGAACCAGCCGACATCGAACAATACTGGCGCGCCGAGTGGGAAGGCCGCGGGTATTTCGCCGCCACCCTCGACGCCGACAAACCAGCGTTCAGCATCCAGCTGCCGCCGCCGAACGTGACGGGCACGCTGCACATGGGCCATGCGTTCAACCAGACCGTGATGGATGGCCTGACGCGCTACTACCGCATGCGCGGCTATAACACCGCCTGGGTCCCGGGCACCGACCACGCCGGCATCGCCACGCAGATCGTCGTCGAGCGCCAGCTGGACGCCCAGAAGATCTCGCGCCACGACCTCGGCCGCGACGAATTCATCAAGAAGGTCTGGGAGTGGAAGGAGCAATCCGGCAACACCATCACCGGCCAGATGCGCCGCATGGGCGCCTCGGCCGACTGGGAGCGCGAATACTTCACGATGGACGAGACCCGCTCGAAGACCGTCTCGGAAGTGTTCGTGCGCCTGTACGAACAGGGCCTGATCTACCGCGGCAAGCGCCTGGTGAACTGGGATCCGAAGCTGGGCACCGCCGTCTCCGACCTGGAAGTCGACTCGGTCGAGGAAGACGGCTCGATGTGGTACATCCAGTACCCGCTGGCCGACGGTTCGGGCACCCTGACGGTTGCCACCACCCGTCCTGAAACCATGCTGGGCGACGTCGCCGTCGCGGTCGACCCGACCGACGAACGCTACATCCACCTGGTCGGCAAGCTGCTCAAGCTGCCGCTGACGGAGCGCGAGATCCCGATCATCGCCGACAGCTACGTCGACAAGGAATTCGGCACCGGCTGCGTGAAGATCACGCCGGCGCACGATTTCAACGACTACGCCGTCGGCCAGCGCGCCGGCCTGGCGCCGATCACGGTCATGACGCTGGACGCGAAGATGAACGAGAACGCGCCAAGCCAGTACCATGGCCTGGACCGCTTCGCGGCACGCAAGCAGATCGTCGCCGACCTGGAAGCGCTCGGCCTGCTCGAACAAGTCAAGCCGCACAAGCTGATGGTGCCGCGCGGCGACCGTACCGGCGTCGTCATCGAGCCGATGCTGACCGACCAGTGGTTCGTCGCCATGACCAAGCCGGCCCCAAGCGGCACCTTCAATCCGGGCAAGTCGATCACCGAAGTGGCGCTGGAAAAGGTCGCCAGCGGCGAGATCAAGTTCGTGCCGGAGAACTGGAGCACGACCTACAACCAGTGGCTCGGCAACATCCAGGACTGGTGCATCTCGCGCCAGCTGTGGTGGGGCCACCGCATTCCGGCCTGGTTCGACGACGCGGGCAACATCATCGTTGCGCGCGACGAGGAAGAAGCGAAAGCCAAGGCAGCCGCACAAGGCATCACCGGAGAACTGCGCCGCGACGAAGACGTATTGGACACCTGGTTCTCGTCGGCGCTGGTTCCCTTCTCGACCATGGGCTGGCCGGAAGAGACGCCCGACATGAAGATGTTCCTGCCGTCGTCGGTGCTGGTGACCGGCTTCGACATCATCTTCTTCTGGGTTGCGCGCATGGTCATGATGACCGCGCACTTCACCAACAAGGTGCCGTTCGAGACCGTCTACGTGCATGGCCTGGTGCGCGATTCGCAGGGCCAGAAGATGTCGAAGTCGAAGGGCAATACGCTCGACCCGATCGACCTGATCGACGGCATCGACCTCGAGACGCTGGTGAACAAACGCACCGCCGGCCTGATGGACCCGCGCGCCGCCGAGAAGATCGCGAAAGCCACGCGTAAAGAGTTCCCGAGCGGGATTCCGGCTTTCGGCACCGACGCCGTGCGCTTCACCATGGCCAGCTACGCTTCGTTAGGGCGCAACATCAATTTCGACCTGGGCCGCGCCGAGGGCTACCGCAACTTCTGCAACAAGCTGTGGAACGCAACCCGCTTCGTGATGATGAACACGGAAGGCAAGGACTGCGGCCAGCCGGAGGAAGCCGACCTGTCGCAGGCGGATAAATGGATCATCTCGCTGATGAACCGCGCCGAGCTGGAAGTAGCGAAGGGTTTCGCTGACTACCGCTTCGACAACATCGCCAGCGCCATTTACAAATTCGTCTGGGACGAGTACTGCGACTGGTACCTGGAAGTGGCCAAGGTCACGGTCCAGCAAGGCACCGAGGCACAGCAGCGCGCCACCCGTCACACGCTGCTGCGCGTGCTGGAAGTGATCCTGCGCCTGGCGCATCCGGTCATCCCGTTCGTGACCGAAGCGCTGTGGCAGGCGATCGCGCCGCTGGCGGGCAAGACGGGCGACAGCATCATGCTCCAGCCCTACCCGATCGCCAACGAAGCGCTGATCAGCGAGCCGGCCGAAGGCTGGATGGCGCAGCTGAAAGACTTGACGAATGCCACCCGCAACCTGCGCGGCGAAATGAAGCTGTCGCCGTCGGTGCGCGTGCCGCTGATCGTCGAACCGGGCAACGAGGCCGACCGCGCCAACATGGCAGGCTTCGCACCGTTCATCCAGTCGCTCGGCAAGCTGGCCGAAGTGCAGATCGTCGACGCGCTGCCGGAATCGCCGGCCGCGGTGTCGATCGTCGGCACGACCAAGCTGATGCTGAAGGTCGAGATCGACGTCGCCGCCGAGCGCGAGCGCCTGTCGAAGGAGATCGCCCGCGTCGAAGGCGAGATCGCCAAGGCCAACGGCAAGCTGTCGAGCGAAAGTTTTGTGGCGCGCGCACCAGCCGCCGTCGTGGCCCAGGAAAAGGAACGCCTGGCCAACTTCTCGGCGACGGTCGACAAGATGCGTGAGCAGTTGGCGAAGCTGCAGGCAGCATGATGTAAGCGCAGCATGGCGTGGAAGCGCCCTGCTGCCATTCCTCGTTGACAGCGGCGCACCGTAGGGTGGGCACTTGTGCCCACGCGTTTTTCGTGTCTAAACATACCCGACGGTTAGACGCCGAGTTGCGCGTCCGGTGTTATACGTCGCGGGTAATTTGCTGTACGACCGCGTGGGCACAAGTGCCCACCCTACGGTGCACTGCAGCCACGGGCTTCGAATGGCCCCGTACGGTGCGCTCCGGTTATCGGTTTACATGACCAACATCACACCTCTACTTCCTGCGTGAGCGCCGCGCCGCCAACAGCGCGGCCAATCCCAGCCCCAGCATTCCCGCATGCGCAGGTTCCGGCACCGGCGGTACCCGCGTCACGACGTTGTCGATGCGTCCCCAGTCTTCCCCGTAAATGTCGTCCGGATCGGGCGTGGTCATATACCAGTTGACGTAGTTGACGTTCTGGAAGCTGGCCGGCAGTTCGACATAGGTCAGCGGAACCTCGGCCGGAATGTTGAAGGTGGCGCCCGTATCGGCGATGAAGGTCGACACGCCGCCCAGGTACTCGAAGCCGAGCAGATCGAAGTTCATGCCGTCCTCGCGCCGGATCTGGTAGGGCGAGGAACCGAACTGGCTGTGCAGCCACAAGTTGCCGCTGCCGGGATGCAAGTGCCCGCCCCCGAGCCCGGTTTCAAGCGAGGTGAAGCTGTAGCCGGATTCGCTGTATGAATCGATATAGATGCCGTCGATCTCGTCGAAGTCGACCACCACGATCGCGGCGGAGGCAAGGCCGACGCCCAGCATGAAAGCGGAGGCTGCCGCGAGCTGCCTCATCCATCTGGATATCTTCATGACATTTCCTCACTATTCTGGTTGAGAAAGCGCAAAAATTTTGCTTTCCGGTTCCAGCATATGGATGGGCAGTGCAGGTATATTGATGTGTTTCAAAGTGCGCGCTGACGCTTGGGAGGAAGACGATTATTCGCGACCATATGTATGTATTGGCAGTCCATGACCTCGCACGCTCGGCGGCGTTCTACCGCGACGCGCTCGGCTTCGCCGTCCACGAGATGGGCGACCCGGGCTGGCGCATGTTCGAACGCGATGGCTGCCGCATCATGGCCGGCGCCTGTTCCGACGCCATGCCGGCGGCCGATACCGGCGACCATGCGTATTTCGCCTACCTGGTGGTGGACGATGCCGATGCCGAGCATGCGCGCGCGCTGGCCGCCGGCGCCGTGATCGTCAAGCCGCCCGCCGACGAGCCGTGGGACATGCGCGAGTTCGGCCTGCGCACCGTTGACGGCCACCGCATCATGGTCGGCCACGCGTTACGGACTGAGACGCAGGAGTGACCCGGGGACGCTGAAACATCCAGCAAGCTTTTTATCGCCAGCATGCGCGCGGGGTTTGCTACACTGCGCGCAGCGACATCACAACAATGGAGACCCGACGATGCGTATTCTGATCAAGGCCAGCCTGCTGGCCACCATGCTGTTCGCCGGCGCCGCCGGCGCGCAAAACACTTCGCCGATCGGCCTGTGGAAGACGGTCGACGACGAGACCGGCAAGCCGAAGGCGCTGGTGCGCATCACCGAGGAAAACGGCGCCCTGCAAGGCAAGATCGAAAAACTGTTCCGCGGACCGAACGAAGACCAGAACCCGACCTGCGTCGCCTGCACCGACTCGCGCAAGAACCAGCCGATCATCGGCATGACGATCGTCTCGGGTCTGAAAAAGGACGGCAACGAATTCACCGGCGGCGAGATCCTCGATCCGGCCAAGGGTAAAGTCTACAAGAGCAAGGCGACGCTGCGCGAAGGCGGCCAGCGCCTGGAAGTGCGCGGCTATATCGGCGCGCCGATGTTCGGCCGCTCGCAGGTGTGGCAGCGCGAGCAGTAAGAAATTTAGTTTCCCCACCAAGCGGCCCGCGTGGCCGCTTTTTTATTGATTCAGCCAATGACCCTATTTCAAAGCTACCTGTTCCTCGGCCTGGCCATCGTGGTCGAGGTGATCGGCACCACGGCCCTGAAAGCGACCGACAATTTCACCCGGCTGTGGCCGAGCGTGCTGACGATCGTCTGCTATGCCGCCTCGTTCTACCTGCTCACCTTCAGCTTGCGGGTGCTGCCGACCGGGATCGCATATGCGATCTGGTCGGGCGTCGGCATCGTGCTGATCTCGATCGTCAGCTGGGTCGTCTACAAGCAGAGCCTGGACCTGCCGGCGCTGGTCGGTCTGGGGCTGATCATTGCCGGGGTGCTGGTGATCAACGTGTTTTCGAAAAGCGTAGCGCATTAAAAGGTCTGACCTTAGCCGACCTGGATCACCTTGGTCATGCGGATCGTGTGCTGCTGCTCTTCGCCATCGCCATCGGTACTCCAGCGCTGGTGCGCTTCCAGGGTGCTGTCGTCGATGCGGCGCCAGGTAAACTGGCTGGGTGCGTTCACGGGGGCGAAGATCGCGTGGGTGGCGCCGATTTCCGAGGCGCGCCAGGTGAATTGCCCCCACTCGGACAGCACTTCGCCATCGAGGAAGGTGATTGTGCTGCCGTCGCTGTGCTCGGCGAAGGCATCGTTGGCGAAGCGGCGCGAGCGGAAGGTGCGCTGGTCCGGCCGGTCGTACTGCTCGTAAAACTCCTTGCCGTCCGGGCTTTCCCCCTTCCAGCGGCCTTCTAGAAAGTGAAGCTTACCAAAATCATCCAGGCTGAACATGGCGTATCTCCGTTGACAATCGCGTGGGTCGGACTCTTTACGGGGGCGTTAGCGCGGCGTGCGGCGGCGGTCGCGCGAACGTTGCTGGGCCGGCGAACACAGCACGCGCAACGCGACCTTGCGCGGGACCCCGACAAGCTGCATGAATTCGAGCGCGGGCGACATCCCGTCGGTACTCAGCATCTTCAAGGCATCGTCGACACGCGCGGCCAGGTAGGTGTTCGCGCGCGGGTCGGCAGTGGCGCTTCCTGACATTCAATAGCCTCGCTACATCCACCCTCTGTGCGAATCCTAGCAAACGCGGACGAACGTGGCGCGCGTTTGCAGGCGTGCATGCACACAGGCTGTTCGATGCGGACGCCGCTAATCGCGCAACAGCTGGAGGACCGTTTCGATCCTGTAGGGTTTGGCCGCAAACGGGTAGGATCGGCTATGGCTGGCCATCAATGTGGGCGAGGTAAAGCCCGACGTCAGCACAACCCTGACCGACGGATACAGATGTCCGACAGCGTCAGCCAGTTGCAGCCCGGTCATGAAAGGCATCATGATGTCCGAGAAAACGGCATCGATATACGGGTCACCGGCCAGCACCTGTAAAGCCTCCCTGGCGCCATATGCGACTGTCACTTCGAGTCCAAAACTGCAGAGCAGCGCTTCGGCCAGGTCGGCAAGATCGGGTTCATCGTCGACCACCAGTACCCGGCGCACGACGCGGCCAGGCATGCAAGCTCCCGCCGCAGGCGTATCGCAGGCCGGTCCGTTACCTGGCGGCAGGCGTATGGCGCCACGCCGATGCACATGCCATGAGGATTGCATCAGTCCGCCTTCAGGACCGGTACGCCCTTTGCCGTCTGGTTGGACACGAACCCTTTCGGCAGGCGCGGCATGGTCACCGTGAAGGTGGTGCCGTCGGCCTCCGTGGACGCCAGCTCGATCCTGCCGCCATGCGCATGGACGATTTCGCGCGAAATGAACAGGCCGATGCCAAGGCTGGTGCGTTCGGTATAGTCGCTGGTGGCGCTATTGATGCTGGCGGCGATGCGGACCATGGGGTCGAAAATGCTCGACAGCTTGTCGGGTTCGATCGCCCGGCCATGGTTGTTGACAGCGATGACCACATCGGTCTCGTCGGCCGTGACACGCACCGTCACGGCGGTATCCGCACTGCCATACTGGATCGCATTGCCGATCAGGTTGGACAGCACCTGGGCAAGGCGGCTTTCGTCGAAAATGGCGTCGAGCTGGGGCGGAAGGTGCAGCTCGATCAGCTGTTCTGCGTGGAAGGTGCGCAGCTCGTTGACCACCTCTTCGCACAAGGCCACCACGCTGCCCTGCCTGACGCGGATCGGGATGCCGGGTCCAAGATGGGTACGGGTGAAATCGATCAGGTCATTGATCAGCTTGCTCATGCGTCTAGCGCTGTTGAACATGCGCGTGGCGACCAGCACGTACTTCGGCGCGATATCGGTGGCCTGCATCATGAAGCTGGCTCCGGTCACGACGGTGCCCAGCGGGTTGCGCAGGTCGTGGCCGAGGATTGCCAGGAACATGTTCTGGGATTGCTTGACCATGTATTCGTAACGCGCGATCGATTCCGCCAGGGCCTGGTCCACCGCTTCGTTGAAGCGGGTGACGTCGGCCAGGTGCGCGCGCTGGCTGTCGCCGATGTCGTCCGCCCAGAGCGTCAGCACGCTCGAGCGCAAGGCGCGGTATTCGGACACCAGTTGCACGACCGTGTAACCCGACAGCAAACGCGCTTCCGCGTGCGTTTCGGCGGCGGTGTCGTCTTTCCCGCGCTCGCCCAGGCCTTTCGACTTGGCGGTACGCTCGGCGTCTGACTGTGGCGTTTCCAGGTCGGCTGCAAATACGAGCAGCATCTGGCGCGCATGGTCGCGTAACTCGGTATCGTCCATGGTGAGCGCAGGCGGCTCGATGGTGCGCGCAAAATCTTCCCAGGCTTGCAGGATCGGCTCCATATTATTTCGTATGAAACTGCCAAGCCGGTGTATTTTGATTGTCATTCAGACCTTTACGGTTCCCGCTTCCACGAGATTCGCATCGAACGGTTACTTCATACTAA
The DNA here is from genome assembly GCF_014842025.1 of Massilia sp. CFBP 13721. GTDB lineage: Bacteria > Pseudomonadota > Gammaproteobacteria > Burkholderiales > Burkholderiaceae_D > Telluria. Next base: position 98,672 of record NZ_JACYUY010000016.1, on the reverse strand, counting down.
CAGCCATTGCCCGGTTTTATTTTCGAATACGCCAAAAGCACGGAATGTAAAATTAAATCCGAAATAATTAGGACATTTGGAGAAAGCCCTGTATCTTCCATCTCGCACTACGTCAAGTCGTTGTTCTTGTTGGTTTTTCTCTTCCGTTTCGCCTCTCTGGCGGTCCCGTTTGATTTCCTCCTGCTACACCCCCTCTTGGTCGAATGTGCATTTCGGGCGCTGTTGCCCATGCTTATTTAAAGGAAATGTCAATGACTACTCAAACCGGCACCGTCAAATGGTTCAATGATGCCAAGGGCTTCGGCTTTATTACGCCTGACGCAGGCGGCGGCGACTTGTTCGCCCACTTCCAGGATATTCAGTCGGAAGGTTTTAAAAGCCTGGCCGAAAACCAGCGCGTCTCGTTCGTGCGCTCGACCGGTCCTAAAGGCGAAAAAGCCGGCAGTATCTGCGCCATCTGAGCGACAAGATTCAGTACAAGCGCGCACCATGCAGATAGCATGGGCGAGGCCGAAAATAAACCCGCCAATCGGCGTAATGCCGTTCAGTTAAGCCTGAGCGAACTCTCTGCCAGCGGTAAGCCAGGCCACACAGGCTGAGTTTCGCTAATCGTAGGGTGGACTCCCGAGTCCACGGCCGTTTCGTTGCACACCTCAACGCCAGGAAAGGTCTGTAGGTGCGCGCTACCAGGTTACGTGGCGCATCTCGATATGCATGAAAAATGCCGTGGACGGAGTCCACCCTACGTATCGCGCCACTCGGCGTGAGCGACCGGGCTTGGCATTAGCTCGAAGGCGTGGCAAGCCGCTTAACTGGACACCATTACGCCAATCGGCGGGTTTTTTTACGTCGATTTGCTCAGTCGGCCGGCACGGAAGCGTCTTCCTCCTGCTTGCGCTGTGCCGGCTTGCCGGCGGCGCAGCGCTTGGTCAGCGGGCGCAGGATGGCCAGGATGACCAGCGCGAACAGCGCGCTCACCACCGCCGTCGCTTCGCGCCCCATGCCGGCAGCGACGCCGACCGCGGCGGTCAGCCAGACACTGGCGGCGGTGGTCAGGCCGCGGATATCATTCTTGTTGCTCTGCTTGAGGATGGCGCCGGCGCCGAGGAAGCCGATGCCGGCCGTGACACCCTGCAGCACGCGCGACAGGTCTTCCACCTTCATGCCCGCCTGCAAGGGAATCAGTACAAACAGGGCCGAGCCGAGCGAGACCAGCATGTGGGTGCGCAGGCCGGCCGAGGCGCCGACCGATTCGCGTTCATAGCCGAGAATACCGCCCAGCACGATGGCGACCAGCAGGCGCACCACCAGCCGCGTGATCGATTCCACGTCGCCCAAATCGGAAAATTCGTGTTGTATCGTTATCCAGCTTTGCTGCCACCACACGTCATGCTCCTGTCACAATTTCCGAAGATCATGACAGATTGGCGGGCGCGGCGGCGCACGGTGGGGTGCGGCGCCATTCTCGAACATACTCAGCTGCGCGGACGATGCCGCGCCAGGTGGCGGTCGAGCGCATTGGCAAACTGCTGGCGGTCAGCCTGGCTAAAGGCTGCCGGGCCGCCGGTGTCGACGCCGCCGCTGCGCAGCTCTTCCATGAAGGCGCGCATCGTCAACTGCTGGGCGATGGTGTCTTTCGTATAGAAATCGCCGCGCGGATTGAGGGCGAAGCCACCCTTTTCCAGCACTTGCGCCGCCAGCGGAATGTCGCCGGTGACGACCAGGTCGCCCGGGTTCAGGCGTTCGACGATCTCGGCGTCGGCGACGTCCGCACCACTGGGCACCTGCACCGAACGGATGAACTTCGAGCCGGGCACGCGCAGCAGCTGGTTCGCCACCAGCGTGACCTGGATCTGCGTGCGCTCGGCAACGCGGTACAGGATGTCCTTGATGACAGCCGGGCAGGCGTCGGCGTCGACCCAGATCTGCATCAGCGGAGATTATCCCAGAGATCGCCGGTAGGACTGATGCGCGGCGCGGCGACACCGAAGTGCTGATACGCCGCCGGCGTGGCGATGCGCCCGCGCGGAGTGCGTTGCAGGTAACCCTGCTGGATCAGGTAGGGCTCGAGCACGTCTTCGATGGTGTCGGCCGCTTCGCCGATCGCCGCCGCCAGGTTGCCGATGCCGACCGGGCCGCCGCCGAATTTGAACAGCACCGCTTCCAGCAGCTTGCGGTCCATGACGTCGAAGCCGACCGAGTCGACGTCGAGCATTTTCAAGGCCAGGTCGGCGATGTTTTTGGTGATCTGGCCGTCGGCCTTGACCTCCGCATAGTCGCGCACACGGCGCAGCAAGCGGTTGGCGATGCGCGGCGTGCCGCGCGCGCGCATGGCGACTTCGCGCGCACCTTCCTGGTCGATCGGCGCTTCCAGCAGCGCCGCGCTGCGGGTGACGATCTTGGTCAGCTCCTCGACGTTATAAAACTCGAGGCGGGCGACGATGCCGAAGCGGTCGCGCAGCGGATTGGTCAGCATGCCCGCGCGGGTGGTGGCGCCGACCAGGGTGAATGGCTGCAGGTCGAGTTTCACCGAACGCGCGGCTGGGCCTTCGCCGATCACGATGTCGATCTGGTAATCCTCGAGCGCCGGGTACAGGATCTCTTCCACCACCGGCGACAGGCGGTGGATCTCGTCGATGAACAGGACGTCGTTCGGCTCGAGATTGGTGAGAATGGCAGCCAGGTCGCCCGGACGTTCCAGCACCGGCCCCGAGGTCTGGCGCAGATTCACGCCCATCTCGCGCGCGATAATGTGCGCCAGCGTGGTTTTACCCAGGCCCGGCGGGCCGAACAGCAGCGTGTGATCCAGCGCTTCGCGCCGCTTGCGGGCGGCGTGAATGAAAATTTCGAGCTGGTCGCGGATCTTTTCCTGGCCGACGTATTCGTCGAGCTGCTTCGGGCGCAAGGCGCGCTCGATCGCCTCCTCGTTGGGCGAGGCCGGCGCGGCGTCGATGACCCGCTGCTCGGTGAAATTGTCGGTCTGGATGCTCATGGATTATCTTTGATTACGAACGGCGCTTATCCCTTGGACAGCGCTTTCAGTGCGAACTTGATGCCGTCGGATACGGTCGAGCCAGCCGGCAGGTTCTTGGTGGCCAGCAGCGCTTCCTTGTCAGAATACCCCAAAGACAGCAGGGCGTTGAGCACGTCGGACTGGGTATCGTCGCGCGGGGCGCCGCCGACCGTGCCGAGGTCGGCGCCGATCTTGCCCTTCAGTTCCAGCAGCAGGCGTTCGGCGGTCTTCTTGCCGATGCCGGGGATTTTCACCAGCCGGCCGGATTCCTGCAGCGTGACCGCCTGCGACAGGTCGGCCACGGTCATGCCGGACAGGATCGCCAGCGCGGTGCGGGCGCCGACGCCGGTGATTTTAATTAGCTGGCGGAACAGCGCGCGCTCGCTGGCGCTGCCGAAGCCGAACAGCAAATGCGCATCCTCGCGGATCGCCTGGTGGGTGAACAGCACCACCTTTTCGCCAGTGTGCGGCAGGTTGTAATAGGTGCTCATCGGCACGTCGACTTCATAGCCGACGCCATTGCAATCGACCAGCAATTGCGGCGGCGTTTTGTCGAGCAGGATTCCGGAAATGCGACCGATCATGGTTGACCTTTTTTCTGATTAGACAAGACGGCCGTTCTTCATGCGCAGCGTGGCCTTCTGCGGGCTGAGCACGTTGAGCAGCGCCAGCGTGTCGTGGGTATGGGCGTGGCAGATGGCGACGCCGAGTGCGTCGGCCGCGTCGCTGCCGGGCAGACCGGGCAGCATCAACAGGCGCGACACCATGTCCTGCACCTGTGGCTTGGCGGCCTTGCCGCTGCCGACGACCGATTGCTTGATTTGAGTCGGCGAATATTCGGCCACAGTGAGATCGGCGCCGACCAGCGCGCTGATGGCGGCTCCCCGCGCCTGGCCCAGCAGCAGCGTCGACTGCGGATTGACGTTGACGAATACTTTTTCGATGGCCGCGCACTGCGGGTTGTAGGTGGCCACGACTTCGCGCACGCCATCAAGGATGATCTTCAGGCGCGGCGGCAGTGCCCCTTCCAGGCCGGTTTTGATAGTGCCGGAGGCGATGTAGCGCAGTTTGCTGCCGTGTTTTTCAATAACCCCAAAGCCGGTGGTGCGCAGGCCTGGGTCGATGCCGAGGATAATCATGGACGAATGTTATACCGGCCAGCAACGTTCGTGGGAAAAATACTGTGTAAAAACACAGTTGGGTTGGGGTTTGTGGCAGTAGTTCAACCGTATCATAAGCCGAAGGGACGTAGGGTGGGCGGGTTCCCCGCCCACCCTACGTCCCTACGTTTAACGGTTCGAGTCGACGATCAATGACGGAAGTGACGCGTCCCGGTGTACAGCATCACCACCCCACGCTCGTCCGCCGCGTCGATCACTTCCTGGTCGCGCATCGAGCCGCCCGGGTGGATGACGCAGGTGGCGCCGGCATCGACCACGACATCGAGGCCGTCGCGGAACGGGAAGAAGGCATCCGAAGCCACGGCCGAACCGGCGAGCGACAGGCCGGCGTTCTGCGCCTTGATCGAGGCGATGCGGGCCGAGTCGATGCGGCTCATCTGCCCTGCCCCGACGCCGAGCGTCATGCCGTTGCCGCAGAAGACGATCGCGTTCGATTTCACGAACTTGGCGACGCGCCAGGCGAACATCAGGTCTTGCAACTGCTGCTGGGTCGGCTGCTTCTTGCTGACCACGCGCAAGTCGCCGATGCCGACATTCTTCGCGTCCGGCGCCTGCACCAGCAAGCCGCCGCCAACGCGCTTGACGTCGTACGGGTTCTGGCCGGTGCCGAGCGCAATTTCCAGCAGGCGCACGTTCTGCTTGGCCGCCATGATCCGGCGTGCTTCTTCTGTAAAGGACGGCGCGATCAGTACTTCGACGAACAGTTTCGCCAGCACTTCGGCGGCGCGGCCGTCGACGTCGACGTTAAACGCAATGATGCCGCCAAAAGCCGAGGTCGGATCGGTCTGCAGCGCGCGCGTGTAAGCGTCGAGCGCATCGGTACCGATCGCCACGCCGCACGGGTTGGCGTGCTTGACGATGACGCAGCCGGCCGGGTGCTGGAAGCCGCCCAGCGACTTCACGCATTCCCAGGCTGCATCGGCATCGGCGATGTTGTTGTACGACAGTTCCTTGCCCTGCAGCTGGCGGTAGTTGGCGAGTGCGCCGTCGACCGCAGCGATGTCGCGGTAGAACGCCGCGCCCTGGTGCGGATTCTCGCCGTAGCGCATGTCCTGCACTTTTTCGAAGGACATGTTGATCGTCGCCGGATAGGACGAGCGCGTGGCGTGCTGCTTGTCTTCGCCCAGGCTGGTCAGGTAATTCGTGATGGCGCCGTCGTATTGCGCGGTGTGCGCGAAGACTTTCTTGGCCAGGCGGAATTTGGTGTCGTAGCTCACGGCGCCGGCTTCGGCACCGGTGCCCTTCATCTCCGCCAGCACGACGCCGTAGTCGCTTGGGTCGCAGATCACGACCACGTCGCGGTGGTTCTTGGCCGCCGAACGCAGCATGGTCGGGCCGCCGATGTCGATGTTCTCGATCGCGTCTTCCAGCGAGCATTCAATCTTGGCAACCGTCGCCTGGAACGGGTACAGGTTGACCACGACCATGTCGATTTGCGGGATGCCGTGTTCGTCCAACTTGGCCACGTGCTCGGGGAAATCGCGGCGCGCGAGGATGCCGCCGTGTACCTTCGGGTGCAGGGTTTTCACGCGGCCGTCGAGCATTTCCGGGAAGCCGGTGTAGTCGGCAACTTCCGTCACCGGCACACCATTGTCTTGCAGCAGCTTGGCGGTGCCGCCGGTGGACAGGATGTTGACGCCGAGCGCAGACAGGGCGCGCGCAAAGTCGAGCACGCCGGTCTTGTCGGAGACGGAAATGAGAGCTTGTTTGATCATGGGGTGGCCACTGTTGATGAGAATTCGGATCGGAATTCCGGCGCGCCGTATTGGCCGCGCCCACGCGGCCACGCGTGCCGGTGAAGCTTAGAGCAGTCCGTGCTCTTGCAGTTTCTTGCGCAAGGTATTGCGGTTAATGCCCAGCATCTGGGCGGCGTGCGACTGGTTGCCGTCGGCGCGCGTCATCACCACTTCGAGGATCGGCTTTTCCACGGTCATGACCATCATGTCGTAGATATTCGTCGGCTTTTGCTCGCCCAGGTCATTGAAATAGTCCTCGAGGCTTTTCTGGACAACTTCCTGGATACTCTCTTTGCTCATAGCTGCTGCTTCGTCCTGGTTAGTGATTGCTCCGCCGATTGTGTCAGCGGCGTCCCCAAATCGTTCTTGTTCTTATGTGCTGATTGATGTGCTTATGCTGCGATCGCTTCGACAGCGGGCCGGTATTGTAACCGGTCCCCAAAATGCAGTTGCGATTCGAAAAAATGATCGACGGCGGCGAGTTGCTCGGCGGTCGATTCCAGCAGGTTCATGCGCTGGCGGAATTCTTCGCCACCGGGTAAATCCTCGACATACCAGCCGATATGCTTGCGCGCGCTGCGCACGCCGATGTAGTCGCCATAAAAAGCGTAGTGCGCCGGCAAGTGTTCGTTCATCAAGGCGCGCACTTCTTCCACCAGCGGCGCCGGCAAGTGTTCGCCGGTACGCAGGTAATGGTCGATCTCGCGGCAGATCCAGGGACGCCCTTGCGCCGCACGGCCGATCATGACGGCGTCCGCCCCCGTGTAGTCGAGCACGAACTTCGCCTTTTCCGGCGTGGTGATGTCGCCATTGGCCACGACCGGAATCCCGACCGCCGCTTTCACTGCGCGGATCGTGTCGTATTCGGCGTCGCCCTTGTAACCGTCGGCGCGCGTACGCCCGTGCAGGGTCAGCATCTGGATGCCAGCCTGCTCGGCCAGGCGTGCAATACGCAGCGCATTCTTGTTTTGGCGGTCCCAGCCGGTACGGAATTTCAGGGTCACTGGCACGTCCACCGCCTCGACGACCGCATGCAGGATGCGCTCGACCAGGTCTTCGTGTTGCAGCAGGGCCGAACCGCACCAGCTGTTGCACACCTTCTTGACCGGGCAGCCCATGTTGATGTCGATGATCTGGGCGCCGCGCTCGACGTTGTGACGGGCGCAGTCGGCCAGGTCTTGCGGGTCGGCACCGGCGATCTGCACCGCCTTCGGCTCCATTTCGCCGTCGTGATCGGTGCGGCGGCTGGTCTTTTCGCTGGCCCACAGGCGTGGATTGGACGCGGCCATTTCCGACACGGCATAGCCCGCGCCGAGCTGTTTGCACAGCTGGCGGAACGGACGATCGGTCACGCCGGCCATGGGGGCGACGAAGACGTTATTTACCAGTGTATAGGGGCCGATTTGCACAGAAGGAACGAGAAAAGAATGGACGGGAACCCGCTATTTTACCTGAACTACTGCTCAATTTACGGGCAATATTTTTCCAGAACTGTCGCGAACGGGACAAATCCGGGTGGACAGGAGGAAAGGAAATGCTTTAGGGATTACCCAGCGGGCATACGCAAACGGAGATGGTGCCTGATAAATCGTGTCCGTAGGGTGGACCGGGCGGCGAACCGCTCCCGAGTCCACGCAGTGACAGAGCATGCACCGCCGTAGCGTTTATAAAAGGAGGCAACCTCTATGCAACCGCCGTACCGCGTGGGCGGAGCCATTCGTGGCCCGGCCCACCCTACATCTTCGTCGGGCAAAGTTTGCCAATTGATTCATGCATTCCACCGAACGCATTTGCGAAGTAGTTCAAATATCGTCGAGCACAGCCGGCCGCAAATGATCGACCTCGCCCCAGTTCACCAGCTCCAGCTTGCCGTCACGCACAATAAACCGGTTGATGCTGGCATTGAGCACCTTGAAATCGCGCGGGGTTTCCAGCGGCAAGCCGAGCGCGGCGCGGTAGATGCACTCGAGCACGCCGCCATGGGCGACGATCGCCAGCGATTTGCCCGGATTGTCGGCGGCCCAGCCGAGCACGGCGCTGGTCACCCGGTCGTAGAATTCGCGGAAGGTTTCGCCCCGGTTCTGGCCGGGTGGCAGCTGGGCGTCGACGTCGCGTCCCTGCCAGGCGGCGAACTCTCGCGGAAAACGGGCGGCGATGTCGGCGTACAGCAAGCCCTCGAAGCCGCCGTAGCAGCGTTCGCGCAGGCGGCCATCGATATACAGCGGCTGGCCGCGGGTGTCGCCGAGCGCCTTGGCGGTCTGGCTGGCGCGCGCCAGGTCGCTCGAGACGAGCACGTCGAAATGTTCGTCGGCCAGGGCCGCGGCCAGGGCGCGCGCCTGGCGCTGCCCTTCTTCGTTCAAATCGATATCGAGGTGGCCCTGCAGGCGGCGCTCGGCGTTCCAGGCGGTTTCGCCATGACGGATCAACGCGATCCGGGTGGGGGTGTCGTTATGCATGTATGTCGAAAGCGCCCGCGCTGGGCGGGCGTGGAGTTATGTGGAAAGCGTCGGCGCGATTTCCGGGTTCAGCGAATACACGCCGAAGATCTGCGCTTCGTCGAGGATGTGGCCGGTCAATGCCAGCCGCGCTTCGGCGCAGGTGAATGTGCCGTCGAGCGGGAGCTGCGGGATGTCGAGCGCATAGATGGTAAACACATACGTATGGACGCGCTCGTCGTTCCATGGCGGGCACGGGCCATCATAACCGAAGTACTCGCCGGCCATGTCGGGGTCGGCCGCGAACCAGCCGGTGTAATCGTTGACGCCCTGGCGCAACTGGTGCTCGGTGCCGTTTTTCACCAGGAAGGACACGTTCGGCCCCTTCTTGCCGCCCGGCGTGACTATGTCGGAAAACTGGCCCTCGGCGACCGACTTCAGGCTGGGCGGGATGTCGACCAGCGCCCAGTGATAGAAATCGGCGCGCTTGAGCGCATCAGGCACGCTGCGCCCTTCCTTGTTGACGTCGGTGCCGTCGGAAGGCGCGTCGCCGTCGACGCACAGGATCACCAGCGACTGGGTGCCGGCCGGCACCTCGTCCCAGGCCAGATGGGGGTTGCGGTTGCTCGACAGACGCACGTGCGACGCCGGATCGATGACTGCGAATGCGCATTCGGGCGGAATCAGGCCGCCCTCGGTAAACGAATCACTCCAGATCTTCATCTTGGACTCCACTGGGCCTCCCTAATAAGTATTGACCGCTCGCTGCGGTAGGGGTTTCAACGCGAAACAACGACGGGATCAACATGCAGCCAGATGGTGACCGGACCGTCGTTGGTCAGGCTTACTTTCATATCTGCGCCAAATTGACCGGTTTCAACTTTGCCATGGCGCGCCTGGGCCTGGCGCACGAAATAATCGAACAGGCGGCGCCCGTCGGCGGGGCTGGCCGCCGGCGAGAACGAAGGCCGGGTGCCGGAGCGGGTATCGGCCGCCAGCGTGAACTGCGGCACCAGCAGCAGTGCCCCGGCCGTGTCGGTCACGCTGCGGTTCATCTTGCCGGCCTCGTCGGAAAACACCCGGTAGCCGAGCAGCTTGGTCAACAAGGCGTCGGCCTCGCGCTCGGTATCGCCCTTTTCGGCGCAGACCAGCACCAGCAGGCCGGCCTCGATGGCGCCCACGGTGGCGCCGTCCACCACGACGCTGGCGTGGCTGACGCGTTGCAGCAGGCCGATCATGCCGGATCGCCGGACCGCGAGAAGTTGACGCGCGCGAACTTGCGCTTGCCCACCTGCATGACGAAACTGCCGGCTTCAACCTTCAGATTCTTGTCGGACACCACGTCGCCGTCGATGCGCACGCCGCCCTGGTCGACCATACGCATGGCTTCCGAGGTCGAAGCGCACAGGCCAGCCGCTTTCAGCAATTGCGCCACGCCGAGCGGCGCGCCGCTCACCGCGACTTCCGGCACGTCGTCCGGGATGCCGCCCTTCGAGCGGTTGACGAAGTCGGCCAGCGCATCGGTGGCGGCCTGGGCCGAATGGAAGCGGGTCACGATTTCCTGGCCCAGTGCCACTTTCGCATCGCGCGGGTTGGCGCCGCCCTCGACCGCGGCTTTCAAAGCGGCGATCTCGTCGAGCGAGCGGAAGGACAGCAGTTCGAAGTAACGCCACATCATGACGTCGGAAATGCTCATCAGCTTGGCGAACATCGTGTTCGGCGCTTCGGTGATGCCGATGTAATTGTTCTTCGACTTCGACATCTTCTCGACGCCGTCCAGGCCTTCGAGCAGCGGCATGGTGAGGATGCACTGCGGCTCCTGGCCGTAATCCTTCTGCAGTTCGCGTCCGACCAGCAAGTTAAATTTCTGGTCCGTTCCACCTAGCTCAAGGTCCGACTTCAAAGCGACCGAATCGTAGCCCTGCATCAGCGGATAGAGGAACTCATGCACGGCAATCGGGGTCCCACTCTTGTAGCGCTTGGTGAAGTCGTCGCGTTCCATCATGCGGGCGACGGTATAACGCGAGGCCAATTGAATCATGCCGCGCGCGCCGAGCGGGTCGCACCACTCGGAGTTGTAGCGCATTTCGGTGCGCTCGGCGTCGAGCACCAGGGAAGCCTGACGGAAATAGGTCATGGCGTTTTCCTCGACCTGCTCGCGGGTCAGCGGCGGGCGTGTGACGTTGCGGCCCGACGGGTCGCCGATCATCGAGGTGAAGTCGCCGATCAGGAAAATCACCTGGTGGCCAAGGTTCTGCAACTGGCGCAGCTTGTTCAGCACCACGGTGTGGCCCAGGTGCAGGTCGGGAGCGGTCGGGTCCAGGCCCAGCTTGATGCGCAAGGGGGTACCGGTCTTTTCCGAACGGACCAGCTTTTGTACAAATTCGCTTTCGATCAGCAGTTCGTCGACGCCGCGTTTGGTGATGGCGAGCGCTTCTTGAACTTGATCGGACAACGGTAATTGACTCTTGGAAATAGAGTTGGTATTACTATAAGACGAAGAGTCTGTCATAAATTTTTTGTAGGAATTTGGCTAAAACGGTTGTAGGACGCGATATTTTGGTACAATGCTCGATCCCATCAATCTTGCCGCAAGATAACTTTTTAAAACAACAAGAAAAATAGTAGTGCTAAGTACAAGCGGTAAATTTTAACTGATTGCATGAACCCTATCTATAAAATCACCGGCAAACTAGCCAATACGAGTCGCAAGACCCGTATCGTCGCCTCCGGCGCCGTCGCCCTCGCACTGTGCGCATTTGGCGCTGTTGCGACCGCTCCGGTCGTCGCGAACGACAGCGACGTCCAGGTCGTATCCGTCGCCGAAACCCTGGCGCTGCCCAACCTGTCCGACCAGATCGCCGCTCTCCAGCAGGACGAGCAGGAATTCATCCACGAAGAGCGCGTCCGTGCCGGCGATTCGCTGGGCACCATGCTCAGCCGTCTCGGCGTGAACGATGCCCAGGCGCAGAATTTCATCCGCTCCGACAAGCGCGCCCGCCGCATCCTGTCGCTGAAAAACGGCAAGCGCCTGCAGGCCGAAACCGACGAGAACGGCCAGCTGCTGTCGCTGCGCGCCACCCTCACCGACAAGAATAGCGCGCCAACGACGCTGACCATCGCACGCCATGGCGACGGTTTCAAGGCATCCGAAGAGCCTGCCAAGCTCGAGCGCCGCGTCGAAATGCGTTCGCGCGAAATCGTCAACTCCTCGCTCTATGCAGCCACCGACGCGAATGTCGACGGCGGCTCGATCCCGGATTCGGTCGTCGGCGAAATCATCAAGATGTTCTCGACCAACATCGACTTCCGCGGCGACCTCAAGCGCGGCGACCGTTTTAACGTTGTCTACGAAACCTTCTGGCTCGACGGCGAACTGGTGAAAACCGGCCGCATCCTGGCAGGCGAATTCATCAACCGCGGCGTCAGCTACCAGGCCGTGTGGTTCGAAGACCCGATTACCAAGCAAGGCGGCTACTACGGCCTGGACGGCAAGTCGCTGAAAAAAGCCTTCCTGAAATCGCCGCTGGAATTCTCGCGCGTCTCGTCGGGCTTCGCCAACCGCGTGCACCCGATCTCGGGCAAGTGGAAAGCGCACAAGGGCATCGACTACGCCGCCGCGACCGGCACCCCGATCCGCGCCGCGGGCGACGGCACCGTCGACTTCGCCGGCAATTCCGGCGGCTACGGCAACATGGTGGTCCTCAAGCACTGGTCGAACTACAGCACCGCGTATGCCCACATGAGCCGTATCAATGGCCTGCGCAAGGGCGCCAAGGTCTCGCAAGGCCAGATCATCGGCTTCGTCGGCTCGACCGGCTGGTCGACCGGCGCCCACCTGCACTACGAATTCCGCGTCGCCAACGTCGCGCGCGATCCGAACGGCCTGAAAGACCTGATGGCAGCCCCGCTCGGCAAAGGCGAACTGGCCCGCTTCAAGATGGCCGCCGCGGAAATGAACCACCGCTTCTCGCTGCTGACCCCGGGCGGCAACGCCATGGCTGCGCGCTAAGCACCCCGTATTTTATAAAACGCCTTCCCTGCAGCAATGCACGGAAGGCGTTTTTACGTGCGGCCTCGATTATGATGAGCACATGATGACTTCTTCCCTCTACATTGGCATGATGTCGGGCACCAGCCTCGATGGCGTGGACGGCGTGCTGGCCGATTTTGCCGGCGGCGCGATCCGCACCCTGGCGGCCGCTTTCATTCCCTTCCCGCCCGCGCTGCGCGCCGAACTGATGACGCTGCAGGCAAATGGCCACAACGAGATCGAGCGCGAGGCGATCGCCGCCAACGGCCTGGCGCGCGCTTACGCCGCCTGCGTCGACGCCCTGAAGGCGCATGCAGCCGGCCCCATCGCTGCAGTCGCCGTGCACGGCCAGACCGTGCGCCACCGCCCCGAGCTCGGCTTTACGCGCCAGACCAACAATCCGGCGCTGCTGGCCGAACTCGCCGGCATCGACGTGATCGCCGATTTCCGCAGCCGCGACGTGGCGGCCGGCGGCCAGGGCGCACCGCTGGTGCCGGCCTTCCACGCCGCCGCGTTCGGCCAGCCCGGTACGACACGGGTGGTGGTGAACATCGGCGGCATCGGCAACATCAGCGTGCTGCACGCCGACGGCCGCGTCACCGGGTACGACACCGGGCCGGGCAATGTGCTGCTGGATGCCTGGATCGGGCGTCATCGGGGAGAGGAATACGACGCCGACGGCGCCTGGGGCGCGTCGGGAACGGTCGATGCCGCCCTGCTGGCGGCCTTATTGGAGGAGCCGTATTTCCACTTGCCGGCGCCGAAAAGCACGGGACGCGACCTGTTCCACATGGAATGGCTGGATGCACGGCTGGCAGGCTTTACGGAGCTGGCCGCCGCCGACGTCCAGGCGACGCTGACGGCGCTCACCGCGCGCACGATCGCCGACGCCATCCTGCTGGAAGGTGTCGGCGTCGATGCGGTGTATGTCTGCGGCGGCGGCGCCTATAACGGCGCCCTGCTGCGCGCGCTGGCGGCCGCCCTGGGCGGCAAGGTGCCGGTCGAATCGACGGCAGCGCTGGGCATCGCGCCCAACCGGGTCGAGGCGCTGGCGTTTGCCTGGCTGGGGTATCGGTTCAATGCGCGGTTGCCCGGGAACATGCCGGCGGTGACGGGGGCGGCAGGTCCGCGCATTTTGGGCGCGCTGTATCCGGCTTAAAAACTAATCGAAACGCTCTTTGCAGGACGTAAGGTGGGCGGGTTTCCCGCCCACGCGTTCAAACCACGTCAGATCAGCCGCTCCGTAACAACGGTCTGCAGTGAGCTCAGCCTGTCACAATCGCACATCCATATATCGAACACTGGTTGAACGCGTGGGCGGGAAACCCGCCCACCTTACGTTCCTCCGGCGAATGTTAACGAAGTGCACGCCCCTCCGGCGAACGCCAACGAACGCCCAAAAAACAAATCCGGGCAGCGCCCGGATCTGGAGTCGGCATCCGGCAGCGCCGGATTGCGTAAAAAAACTTATGCCGAGAACGACGAACCGCAGCCGCAGGTGCTGGTCGCGTTCGGGTTCTTGATGACGAACTGGGCGCCTTCGAGGTCGTCCTTGTAATCGATTTCGGCGCCCACCAGGTACTGGTAGCTCATGGAGTCGATCAGCAGCTGCACGCCGTTCTTCTCCATGGTGGTGTCGTCTTCGTTCACGATTTCGTCGAAGGTAAAGCCGTACTGGAAGCCCGAGCAGCCGCCGCCCTGCACGAAGACGCGCAGTTTGAGGTCGGGATTGCCCTCTTCCTCGATCAGTTGGGCCACTTTTTCAGCGGCGCTGTCGGTGAAGACGATGGGGGTCGGGATGGTGTCAAAGTCTACTACTTCGGCCACTGCAGTCATGGATAAACTCCTGATTGGATTCGGATTTCTTCCATTATAGACTGTTCGCGCCGGTCACGCCTGCGAGGCCTCCGCCGCCGCCAGGTGAAACACCGGTTCGCCGGCCGGCTGGTGCGTCAGCTTGCCGGTCACCAGGGCGCCGCCGTGCATTTCGAGCAGTTTGTAATGGACATCCCCATGAATGCGGCCTTTCGGCTGTAATTCAAGGAGTTCCGTCGAATGCACCGAACCGGCGATGAACCCGTTCACCACCAGGTTGGCGCAGCGCACTTCCCCCTCGATGCGGGCGTGCTCGGAAACGATCAGCACGCTGTCGACGCCCTCGCTGGCGATCACGTTGCCGTGGACCTCGCCATCGATGCGCAAGCCGCCGCTGAAGCACAGGTCGCCCTCGATGCGGGCGGCAATGCCGATCAGGCTGTCAATTTCGCTTTTTGCGTTGCGACCGAACATGGTGGCACCCCTGTGAGATAGATGCTGATCGGAAAAACCCGATCAGCGCATCGGTCAATTTACCGTTCTCATCAGTTACCACCTTGATCTAGCTCTGTTCAGGCAATGCACGTTGGAAACACCACACCGGCGTTTTTCCTCCTTACGGCAGCAGGGCGATCTGTTGCAATCCAGTCGTTTCCTCGAAGCCGAACATCAGGTTCATGCACTGCACGGCCTGGCCCGACGCGCCCTTGACCAGGTTATCCTGCACCACCAGCAGGACGACGGTATTGCCGCCATCGGGACGGTGCACGGCCAGGCGCAGCATGTTCGAGCCGCGCGTCGAGCGCGTTTCCGGGTGCGAGCCGAACGGCATGACGTCGACGAACGGTGAATCCTTGTAGGCGTCTTCGAACAGCGCCTGCAGCTCGGCGTCGGTGACGTCCTTCGTCAAACGTGCATACAGGGTCGCATGCATGCCGCGGATCATCGGCACCAGGTGCGGGGTGAAGATCAGGCCGACCTTGTCGTCGGTGAAGCGCTGCAGCTGGGCCGAGGTTTCCGGGGTGTGGCGGTGGCCGGCCACGCCGTACGCTTTGAAGTTGTCGCTCGACTCCGAGAACAGCGTGCCGATTTCCGCCTTGCGGCCGGCGCCCGAAACGCCCGATTTCGCATCGGCGATCAGGTTGCCGGCGTCGACCAGGCCGGCTTTCAGCAGCGGCACGAAGCCCAGCTGCATCGTGGTCGGGTAGCAGCCCGGGTTGGCGATCAGGCGCGCGCCGCGGATTTCTTCGCGGTTCAGTTCCGGCAAGCCATACACGGCTTCCTCGATCAGCTCGGGCGCGGTGTGCTCGATCTTGTACCACTTCTCGAAGCTGGCGCGGTCCTTCAGGCGGAAGTCGGCGGCCAGGTCGATGACTTTTACGCCGGCGGCCAGCAGTGCCGGCGCCTGCGCCATGGCGACGCCGTGCGGGGTGGCGAAGAAGACCACGTCGCATTGGGTCAGGTCGGCCTTGTCCGGCGCCGAGAAAGCGAGATTGACGCGTCCGCGCAGCGACGGGAACATGTCGGCCACCGGCAGGCCGTCTTCCTTGCGCGAGGTGATCGCGGTCAGCTCCACATCGGGGTGCACGGCCAGCAGCCGCAGCAATTCCACGCCCGTGTATCCGGTTCCGCCAACGATGCCAACTTTGATCATGTTCTTTCCTTTGAATATGTGAATGCCAAGACGAAGCGCAATTTTAACAGTCCGGCCGATTCAGGGTGCCGCCGACGGCCGGCAATCGCCATGCAAAGGAAATTTGCACAATATGCTCATCATGCAAATATTCCATGCACTGCTCTGCAGTAAGCCGAATCAGTCGTCGGTCCCGGTCAGCAATTCCGCTTCATGCACCGGGATCGGATCCATGGTCGACATCCTGCCGATCCGGTCGAGATTCTGTTTCAACCAGCGCTCGGCCGTCTCGACACCCAGCGCACGCAGGCGCAGCAGGAACGGCAGCTCGGTATTGAACTTGCTCGACAAGTCCAGCTGCTGCAGCACGTCATTGCCGCTGATCAGGTGCAGGCGCACCGCCGCCGCATGCACGACATTGCTGTCCTCGGCATCCGGCAAGCCGCCCAAGTGGCGGATCGAGGCGACTTCGCGCACGAAACTGACGTTGAAGGCGATTTCGCTGGTGCGGCTCTGGATGTCGCTCATCGTCATCGGCAAGCCGGGACGCGCGATCGGGTTGTTCTGGACGATGACGATGTCGGCCGGGCCGCCGTTCACCAGCGGCGACAGCGAAGGATTGCCGACGAAACTGCCGTCCCAGTAGGATTCGCCGTCGATCACGACCGGCGCGAACACGTAAGGCAGGCAGGCCGAAGCGGCGATGGCGCGCGCGTCGAGTTCCTCGCGCTGGAAGACGCGGCCCTTGCCGCTGCGGACGTTCGTGGCCGGAATGAATAGGTCGATTTCCTCGCAAGCGCGCACGCGCTCGAAATCGATCAGCGCGGCCAGCACCGGGATCATCGGGTTCATGCTCAGCGGCGACGCCGGCGGCGCCAGCAGGCCGGCGAAGAGTTGCATCAGCTGGTAGCCGGGAGAGGTCGCGACGCTGTTGCCGCCCAGCGCCCAATCGAGCGGCGATGGCCGCACCGGGCTGACCATCGACGCCGTCGCGCTCAGGCCATGCCAGAAGCGCTCCAGCGCCGCGCGCGCCCCTGCCCGTCCACCGCCCAGCGCATAGCCATCGGCCAGCACGGCGGCATTCACGCTGCCGGCGCTGGTGCCGCTGATGGCGGCAATCTCGAGGCGCTCTTCCTGTAGCAGCCGGTCGAGCACGCCCCAACCGAAGGCGCCGAAGGCGCCTCCACCCTGCAACCCGAGGCTGATTCGTTTGATTCCGATGGTCACTTTGCTGCTCCCACGTTATTTCCAGCGAGTTAGCTTAAACGGGTGACCAAGTTTTGATCGTGCGTTACCGAACGCTTGTGCACTGCAACACAAATTAAGGCGCGTTTGCAACAGGCATGAAAAAAGCCGCCCAAAGGCGGCTTTCTTTTCCAGCAGTGCAGCAACCCGAAGGCTGCTGAGGCGATTAACGCTTCGAGAACTGCTTGGCGCGACGTGCTTTACGCAGGCCGACTTTCTTACGCTCGACTTCACGGGCGTCACGGGTGACGAAACCGGCACGTGCCAGGTCGCCCTTGAGGCCTGCGTCGTAGTCGATCAGAGCGCGGGTGATGCCGTGACGGACGGCGCCAGCCTGGCCCGACTCACCACCGCCGTGCACGTTGACCTTGATGTCGAAACGCTCGACGTTGCCGGTCAGTTCCAGCGGCTGACGAATGACCATCAGGCCGGTTTCGCGCGAGAAGTATTCGTTCGCAGGCTTGCCGTTCACGACGATCAGGCCGGTGCCGGCTTTGATGAACACGCGAGCGACTGCACTCTTGCGACGGCCGGTGCCGTAGTTGTAGTTACCGATCATGTCAGTTCCTTAGAGGGTCAGTGCTTGTGGTTGCTGTGCTGCGTGCGGGTGCGAACCTTCCGCGTACACTTTCAGCTTCTTGATCATTGCATAGCCCAGCGGGCCCTTCGGCAGCATGCCTTTTACAGCTTTTTCCAGGGCACGGCCCGGGAAGCGCTGTTGCATTTTCAGGAAGTTGGTTTCGTAGATACCGCCCGGGTAACCCGAGTGACGGTAGTACGTCTTGTTGGTGGCTTTGGTGCCGGTCACGCGCAGCTTGCCTGCGTTGACGACGACAATGTAGTCACCGGTATCGACGTGAGGAGTGAATTCTGGCTTGTGTTTGCCGCGCAGTCGGAGTGCCACTTCGCTGGCAACACGTCCGAGGACCAAGTCCGTCGCGTCAATCACGAACCAGTCGCGCTGGACTTCATGGCCCTTAGCGGAAAAAGTTTTCATGTTGACTTCCTAAATATATGTAAATTGCTCGAATGGCGGTTCCGCAATTGTCGCTGCGGACTCATCCTTATTGTCTTTTCCAGAGCAAATGGAAAGCCAGCGATGATACTGCATTTGACTGCCCCAGGTCAAGGTGCAGCCGAGGAAGCTGTCGCATCCGCGCCTCTACGCTTGCCAGCCGCGCGCCTGTGTCATGACCTGGAGCAAGTGAACCCTTGCGCAGCGGGCTAGACTCTGCTCAACCATTCCCAAACGAAACTATTTGTTGACCACCCAAACGATAACAAATTACTATTGGTCAACTAATCGAGGAGTCTTCGTGAAACCACGTTCCATCCTGCCCGCCCTGCTGGCGCTGCTGTTTTCGACGGCCGGCGCAGCGGCTGCCGCTCCACCCGAGACGCAGGCCTCCACCAGACCAGCGGCCGGATCGCCGGCCGCCCGTACCTGCCACCTGCCCGGCGCCGAAGGGGCGCTGCGCTGCCTCACCGTCCCGGTACCGCTCGACTACGGCAAACCCGCCGGCGCCGGGCTGAAGATCCATGTGACAGTGGCGCCGGCCTTCCGCGAAGGCGCGCGCAACGATCCGCTGTTCGTGCTCGCCGGCGGCCCCGGCCAGGCCGGCAGCGAGGTGCTGCGCGTGCTGTCGACCGCCTTCAAGCGCGTGCGCGCCACGCGCGACATCGTCTTCATCGACCAGCGCGGCACCGGCTTGTCGGGCAAGCTCGATTGCGAAGAGCGGCCCGAGCACGAGAAGATGAGCGAGGCCGAACTCGAAGCCGAGATCGTCCGCTGCATCACGACCAGCCGGGTGCCGTTCGCGGCCTACACCACCGCCAACTCGGCGCGCGACCTCGAGGAAGTGCGGCGCGCGCTCGGCTACGGCAAAGTGAACGTCTGGGGCGCCTCCTACGGCACCCGCCTCGGCCAGGCCTACGCGCGCCTGTTCCCCGCCAGCGTGCGCTCGCTGATCCTCGATGCCGTGGCCGCCCCCGACCAGGTGATCCCGGCCGGCGGACGCGATGGCCAGGCCGCGCTCGACAAGCTGTTCGAGCACTGCGCCAGGGATGCCGGCTGCAACAAGGCCTACCCCAACCTGCGCGCCGAATTCGACAGCCTGGCCGCGCGCACCGAAGCCGGCATCAAACTGTCGCTCGCCGACCCGCGCACCGCGCAGCCGACCACCGTCACCATGTCGGGCCAGCGTTTCGCCGGCACCGTCCACAGCATCCTGTACTCGCCGGCCGACGCGCGCCGCCTGCCCTTCCTGGTCCACAGTGCGTATCAAGGCCGCTGGGAGCCGTTCGTTGCCCGCCAGAACCTCAGCGGCGACTTCGCCGGTGAAGGCGGCACCGCCTTCCTGCTGCACCTGGCCGTGGTCTGCGCCGAGGACGTGCCGCACATGACCCCGAGCCTGATGAAGGCCGAGGACGCCCTGATCACGCGCCCGCTGGCACAGCGCATGCCGGCCATGTGCAAGAGCATGAACGTGCCGGCGGTGGCGCAGGTGGCGCCGACCATGATCGAAGCGCCGGCCCTGCTGCTGTCGGGCGCGCTCGACCCGATCACCGCGCCGCGCCGCGCCGAAGCCGCCGCACGCCACATGAAGAACGCGCGCCACGTGGTGGTGGCGAATGCCGGCCACGGCGTCTCGCAGCTCGGCTGCGCGCCGCGCCTGCTGCGCGAATTCCTCGACAAGCCGACCGCCACGCTCGACGCCAGCTGCCTGGCCGAGATCCCGCCCCCGACCTTCCAGCTCGGCAGCGCCGGGCCGCAACCCTGAATCGAGCTCCATATGATCGAAGTACACGATGTACGCAAACAGTTCGGCGACGTCAAGGCGCTCGGCGGCGTCAGTTTCAGCGCCCGCGACGGCCACATCACGGCCCTGCTCGGCCCCAACGGCGCCGGCAAGACCACGCTGCTGCGCACGCTGGTCGGCCTGCTCAAGCGCGACCACGGCACGATCGCCATCGACGGCGTCGACCCGGAACGCGATCCGCTGGCGGTGCGCCGCAATATCGGCTTCCTCACCGACCAGTTCGGCCTTTACGAACGCCTGTCGACGCGCGAATACCTGGCCTATTTCGGCGAGCTCAATGGCCTCGGCGGCAGCGCGCTGACGGCGCGCATCGACGAAGTCTCGGAACTGCTGTCGATGGACGACATCCTCGAGCGCCGCACCAAGGGCTTCTCGCAGGGCCAGCGCATCAAGGTGGCGCTGGCGCGCACGCTCCTGCACCGGCCGCGCAACCTGCTGCTCGACGAACCGAGCCGCGGCCTCGACGTGATGAGCACGCGCGCGCTGCGGCGTGCGCTGACCGCGCTGCGCGCCGACGGCTGCTGCGTCATCATGGCCACCCACGTGATGCAGGAAGTGACGCACCTGTGCGACGACGTCATCGTCATCGCCAAGGGCCACACGGTGGCGCAGGGGTCGCCAACTGAGCTGTGCCGGCGCACCGGCATCGAAAACCTCGAAGACGCGTTCGTCAGCCTGGTCGGCGAAGAAGGGATTGCCGCATGAAGCCGCCATTCCTGACCATCTTCCTGAAGGAATTGCGCGAGACGCTGCGCGAAAAGCGCAACGTCGGGCTGCTGCTGCTGGTGACGCTGATGTACCCGATCATGATCGGCATCCTGATGAACAAGATCATCGACCGCGCCACCAGGACCGAGCGCGAGGGCATCGAGCTGGCCGTCATCGGCGCGGCCAAGGCGCCGACGCTGATGGCCCAGCTCAAGCAGCGCAACATCACGGTGCACGATACCGCTCCGCTGGACGAACCGGCCATCCAGGCCAAACTCCAGGAGGGCAAGGTGGTCGGAGTGCTGCGCCTGTCGGATAAATTCAGCGACAACTACACGGCCATGCGCCCGGCGCGCATCGAGCTGTGGTACGACTCGGCCGCCGAGAAGAACGGCCAGCGGCGCGAAGTCGAGGAAGTGCTCGAGGCCTATGGCGCGAATGTCGCCAGCGCGCGCCTGCTGGCGCACGGCGTGTCGCCGGCCACGCTGGCGCCGATCGAGGTGCAGCGCTACGACACCGGCACCAACGCTTCGCGCTCGGCCGGCCTGATCGGCAGCATGCTCAGTATGCTGTTCTTCCCCGCCTTCTTCTGCGGCATGTCGGCCGCGGTCGACAGCACCGCCGGCGAGCGCGAACGGCGTTCGATGGAAGTGCTGATGGCGCAGCCGGCGCGGGCCTGGGAAATCGTGACCGGCAAGTGGCTGATGGCGGCGTCGCTGGCCATCTTCGGCCTGACGCTGGAACTGATCCTGGCGCACCTGGTGCTGGGCTGGCTGCCGCTGGAAGAAATCGGCATGGCGTGGAGCCTTACCTGGTTCGACGTGGCCATGGTCTGCATCGTCGCGCTGCCGCTGTCGATGCTGGCGGCGGCGCTGCAGATCGCGCTGGCCATGAACGCCAAGTCGTTCAAGGAAGCGCAGAGCGTGCTCAGCATCGTGCTGATGCTGCCGCTGCTACCCGGCGTCGTGGTTTCGATGATGGACCTGAAAACCTCGCTGTGGATGTATGCGGTGCCGATGCTGTCGAACCAGACGCTGCTGCGCGAACTGTCGAAAGGCGTCGAGCTGGGCGCCCTGCCCTACCTGCTCACCTTCATCAGCGCGGCACTGCCGGCGCTGGCGATCGTCGCCTTTGCCGGCTGGCGCATGAAGAGCGAGCGCTACGTGCTGGCGGTGTGATCGGCGCCGGCCTAGCCTGACCTGAAACAGCCCTCGCCGGCGAGCCGGTCAGGGCTGTTTTACAATACGCGCCATCACATACGGAGAAACGCACATGGAAGTCAAAGTCAGCTGGAACGGCCCCTCGGGCATGAGTTTTCGCGGCCAGACCGGGTCCGGCCACATGGTCGCGATGGATGGCGCGCTTGAGGGCGGCGGCCACAACCTGGCGCCGCGGCCGATGGAAATGCTGCTGGTCGGCACCGGCGGCTGCACGGCCTACGACGTGGTCCTGATCCTGCAGCGCGGGCGCGAGAACGTTACCGGCTGCGACGTCACGCTGCAGGCCGAGCGCGCTTCCACCGATCCGAAGGTTTTTACCAAGATTAATTTCCACTTCGTGGTGACGGGGAAGAATTTGAAACCGGCGGCGGTCGAGCGCGCGGTGAAGCTGTCGCACGAAAAGTACTGCTCGGCGTCGATCATGCTGGCGACGACGGTGGAGATGACGCATTCGGTGGAGATCGTCGAGGCCTGAGGGTCCGCGCTTTGAAAACCCGCAATGCGAACATTGGGGGTGACTTGGGATGTTGCGGTACGCATGGGTACGACCGCGTGGGCAGAGCCCACCTTACGGTGCACTACGGTCTCGATTGAGTCGTTGGCTGTCGCGTAACGTAGGGTGGGCACTTGTGCCCACGCGGTCGTACCTATGCGTACCGCACCGCCACCATCGACTATAAATAATACGCCGTCGTCGTCATCACCTTCGCCATCGCCCGCATCGCCAGCTTGACCGGCACCGGCATCTCGGCCGCGCCCAGCGCCTGGGCGGCGTTGCCGTGGGTGACTTCATCGACCCGCATCTGCTCGACGATCGCGCGCGACTTGGCGTCGCCGGGCGGGAGTTGATCGAGGTGGGCGTTCAGGTGCGCTTCGACCTGGCGCTCGGTCTCGACCACGAAACCCAGGCTGCGCGCGTCGCCCAGCTTGGCGGCGACCGTTCCCATCGCATACGCGCCCGCATACCAGAGCGGGTTCAGGACGCTCGGCTGCGAGCCGAGTTCGCTCAGGCGTTCGGCGGTCCAGGCCAGGTGGTCTTCTTCCTCGCGGCCGGCCTGTTCGAACTGGGCGCGCATGGCCGGGCTCTGGGCGTGGCGCGCCTGCGAATCGTAGAGCGCCTGGGCGCAGACTTCGCCGACGTGGTTCACGCGCATCAGGCCGGCGCTGTGGCGCTGTTCGCGCTCGTCGAGCTCGCAATCGACCGTGTTGGCCGCCGGGTTCGCGCGCGTTGCCGAGGCGACGCCGCCGACCACGCGCAGCGCCTTGTCGAAGCCGACGATCAGGTCGTCGAGTGGACTGATGAAACGGTTCGCTCGCATAGGAATCCAGTGATTAGCAAGAAAACCACATTATAAGCGCCGCTGGAATGCCTTGCCGCGCGGCTGTTGGTCCACGCCACGCCAGGCCAGCCCCCATTCTGCTCCGCCTTTTATGCACTCTGGGGAGCGCATTGCGCCGTGCGTCGCATGGGACCGCCCGGGTCAGCCATTAGGGCATACAATGCATTCGTCAAAAAAGGCTTGGCGGAAATGAAAGTAATCGCCCTGCAAAGTTCATCTGGAGTCCGCATGGAATTACGCATCCGCAATTTGTCCAAGACCTACGCCAACGGCGTGGTGGCGCTGGACAAGGTCACGCTGAACATCCCGCCCGGGATGTTCGGCCTGCTGGGGCCGAACGGCGCCGGCAAGTCGACCCTGATGCGCATCCTGGCGACCTTGCAGGAATGCGATGCCGGCTCGGTCTTCGCCGGCGACATCGACGTGCTCGACGAAAAGGACGAAGTGCGGCGCATGCTCGGCTACCTGCCGCAGGATTTCGGCGTCTACCCGCGCGTCTCGGCTTATGAACTGCTCGACCATTTCGCCCAGCTGAAAGGCATCGGCGGCAAGGGGCGGCGGCGCGAAGTCGTCGACGGCCTGCTGCAGCAGACGAATCTCTTCGAGGTGCGCCACCAGAAGCTGGGCACCTTTTCGGGCGGCATGCGCCAGCGCTTCGGCGTGGCGCAGGCGCTGATCGGCGACCCGCAACTGATCATCGTCGACGAACCCACCGCCGGCCTCGACCCGCAGGAACGGGTGCGCTTCCATAACCTGCTGGCGGACATCGGCGCCGACAAGACGGTGCTGCTCTCCACCCACATCGTGTCGGACGTGGCAGATTTGTGCGCCAACATGGCGATCATCCACAAGGGCCACGTGCTGCTGTGCGGCGAGCCGGCGCGCCTGATCGACGACATCGAAGAACACATCTGGGCGCGCTTCATCGACAAGGCGGATCTGCCGCTGTTCCAGAAGCAGCACACGGTGATCTCGACGCGCCTGCGCGCCGGCCGCACGCTGATCCACGTGTACGCCGAAGGCGACCCGGGCATGGGTTTCGAGGAAACGCAGGCCAGCCTCGAGGACGTGTATTTCGCCACCATCGCCGGGCGCCACGACTTCCAGGCCGGGAACGGCTGACGATGCCGGCACTGTTCGCCATCGCCCGCTTCGAGCTGCGCCAGCGCTTCGGCCAGCTGTCGACCTGGGTCTGTTTCTTTGCCCTGGTCGCGCTGGCGCTGCTGTGGACGGCCGCGGCCGGCGGCGTGTTCAAGGATACGGTGGTCGCCTTCGGTTCGCGCGTGCTGATCAACGGGCCGCGCCAGGTGGCGCTGTCCTGCGCCTTCCTCGGCTGCGCCGCCGTGGTGGTGGTGGCCGCCGTCATGGGCCGCGCCATCCAGCAGGACTTCGAGCACGGCATGCACCACTTCTTCTTCAGCGCGCCGATCCCGAAATACGCCTATGTATTCGGGCGCTTCCTTGGCGCCTGGGCCGCACTCGCTTTCATCTTCGCCGCCATTCCGCTGGGCGTGTGGGCCGGCAGCATGCTGCCCGCGATCGATCCGGACCGGATCGGCGCGGCCGGCGCCTCCACCTACATCTTGCCGTGGCTGTTCACGCTGCTGCCGAACCTGTTCATTTTCGGCGCCATCTTCTTCGTGCTGGCGGCGCTGACGCGGCGCATGCTGCCGGTCTACGTGGCCAGCATCGTCCTGATGGTGGGCTATACGATCGCCCCCTCGCTGGCGCGCGACTTCGACTATAAAACCCTGGCCGCGCTGATCGATCCCTTCGCCACCACGGCGCTGATCGACCTCAGCGAATACTGGCCGACGCCGGCGCGCAATGCGCGTCCGCTGCTGCTCGAAGGCGTTTATCTCACCAACCGCCTGCTCTGGTGCGGCTTCGGCCTGGCGGTGCTGTTGCTGGGTTACTGGCGCCTGCATCTCATCGGCCTGCTGGAAACGCGCGGCACCGAGCCACGCAGCAGCGCGGACGCCGCGCCCGTGCTCTCGCAGACCGCCGTCAACACGCGCGAGCGCCCCGACTTCGCGCGCCGCAGCCTCGCCCTGCTGCTGGCACGCGCCACGGCGCTGCACCTGCGCCAGTCGGTGGCGACGCTGCCCTTCGCGCTGATCGCCCTGGTCGGCATCGTGCTGCTGGTGGGCGGCAGCTTCGGCATCGGCCAGCTGCACGGCGCGCGTACCTGGCCGCTGACCTGGCAGATGCTGGAACTGGTACGGGATGGCTTTGCGGTCTATATGCCGCTGGTGACCGCCTTCTATGCCGCCCAGCTGGTGTGGCGCGAGCGCGATGCCGGCACCAGCCAGCTGTTCGACGCGCTGCCGGTGCCGGGCTGGCTGGCGCCGGTGTCGAAAACGCTGGCGCTAGTAGTGATGCAGGCCTTGCTGCTGTTCCTGGCCATGCTGTGCGCGATGCTGTGCCAGCTGTTGCGCGGTTACTTCGCGCTCGAACCCGGCCTCTACCTGCAGACCCTGTTCACGATCCTGTTGCCGCAATACGCGCTGCTGGCGGTGCTGGCAATCGCGGTGCAGGCGCTGTGCGGCCGCAAATACCTCGGCTATGCGGTGTTCGTGGCCCTGGGCCTGGGCGCGTTCGCCCTGCAGGGCCGCGGCTTCGACCATGTACTGCTGCCCTTCGTCGGCCTGCCGCCGCTCGACTACTCGACCATGAACGGCTACGGCCACCACCTGCTGCGCGCGCGCATGCTGTTGCTGTACTGGGGCGGGGCGATGCTGATGCTGCTGGTAACCAGCATCGTCCTGTGGCCGCGCGGCGTGAACGCGGAATTCAGGAGCCGGCTGCGCCTGGCGCGCCAGAACCTGACCCTGCCGGCGCTGGGCGCGTTCGGCGCCGGCCTGCTGGTTTTTGGCGGCAGCGGCGCCCTGCTCTGGTACGAGCTGGAGGTGGCCGGCAACTACCGCAGCACGCACGCCCTCGAGGCGCGCCGCGCCGACTACGAAACGCGCTACCGTCAGTTCGCGCAGCTGCCGCAGCCGCGGCTGGCCGTGGTCGACCTGCGCGTCGACCTGTATCCGCGCGCGCGCATGCTGGCGGTGCAGGGCCACTACCAGCTCGAGAACCGCACCGGTGCGCCGCTGCGCGACCTGGTCCTGTACCAGCAGCCGGGCATCGACCTGGCCACGCGCTTGTCCAGCCCGGCGCGGCTGGTCACCGCCGACCGCGAACGCGGCTTCTTCCACTACCGGCTGGCCACGCCGCTGGCGCCAGGCGCAAAAGTCGTGCTCTCCTTTGAGCTCAGCGCCGCGCCGGGCGGCCTGCTCGGCATCGGCAGCGACACGCCGGTGGCCGCGAACGGCAGCTATGTGACGGACGAGGCGCTGCCGCGCATCGGTTACCAGCGCCAGGTCGAACTGAACGACGCGCGCGACCGGCGCCGCCATGGCCTCGCGCCGCGTGCACCAAGCGGCGCCGCGTCCGCGTTCGAACCCGTCGCCTTTAGCGCGGTCGTCAGCACCGTGCCCGACCAGGTGGCCGTGGCCCCGGGCACGCTCGAGCGCGAATGGATCGCCAACGAGCGGCGTCACTTCCATTACCGCTCCGAAGGCCCGCTGCCCGGCGACTACGCGATCGCATCGGCGCGCTATGCGGTGCGCAACGAGCGCTGGCAGGATGTCGCCATCGACGCCTATTTCGAGCCGGCCCATGCCGAGAATGCGCAGCGCCTGCTGCGCGGCGCCGGCGCCTTCCTCGACTACTGCGCGCGCCAGTTCGGCCCCTACGGCCAGCACGACCTGCGCCTGGTCGAGACGCCGCGCAATGCCGGCGCGGCGCGCGCCTTTTCCGGCATGCTGGCCGTGCCCGAAGACGACGCCTTCGTCGCTCGCGTCGATGGCGCACGCGGCAGCATCGACTACCCCTTCTACATGGGCGTCTGGGCCAGCGCGCACCAGTGGTGGGGGCGCCAACCGGGCGGCGCGCAGCTGGCCGATACCCTGGCCGAATACAGCGCGCTGATGGCCCTGCGTGCCGGCGGCGGTAGTGGCGCCTCCGCCATACGCCGCTATCTGCGCGAAAACCAGCGCGCCTACCTGATCGGCCGCGCCGTGGCGACCGGCCGCGAACAGCCGCTGGTGCACAACCAGGACGCGCCCTGGCTACGCCAGCGCAAGGGCGCCCTGGCGCTCTACCTGCTGCAGGACCTGCTGGGCGAGGAACGCGTGAACGGCGTCCTGCGCAAGGTGGCGCAGGAGCGCGCCGGCGGCGACGCGGCCGCCATGGCGGCGCTGGCGGCCGCCCTGCGCGCGCTTGCGCCGCCCGACAAGGCCTATCTGGTGCGCGACCTGTTCGACGACGTCGTGCTGTATGAAAACCGCGCCGACAGCGCCAGCGCGCGCCTGCGCCCGGACGGCAAGTACGAGGTCGTGCTGCGCGCCAGCGCGGCCAAGGTACGCGCGGGTGCCGCGGGAGAGCAGGAGCTGCCGCTGGCCGACTACATCGAGTTCGGCGTCGACGACGCGGCTGGCAATCCCCTGGTGCGCGAGCGGCGGCGGGTAACGCGCGGCGTCCAGACCCTCACCTTCGTCGTCGCCGGCCGGCCGGCACGCGCCGGCATCGATCCCGACTACAAGCTGATTGACAAGAAGCCAACGGATAATCTGGTTGTAGTCGACAGCCAGTAAAACTCACGCTATGATCGAGCCACCATTTCATAGAGGTTGATCGATGTCCCCCATGCTTGCCGAAGTTTGCGAAAAGATTCAGCTCCTGAATAACGAGGAGCGGCATGAGGTGCTGCGCGTCCTGCTGCAGGACATCGACGGCCTGGCCGACGCCGATGCCGACGAAGCCTGGCGCGACGAAGTCGTGCGCCGCGTAAAGGCGATCCGCAACGGCGAAGCGGCGATTCGCGCGCTGCAGGACTGGCAGGAGTGAGTCCTACCCGGATCGGGTAACAGGCTAAACAGAATAGACTGTTTTGAACAATAAAAAACCGCGACCCGAGGGCCGCGGTTTTTGTTTGGGGGATCGCTCCCCCGGCCTTATTTCTTCGCTGCGGCGCGCTTGGCGGCCGGCTTCTTCGCTGCCGGCTTTGCAGCGGCCTTTTTCGCGGCCGGCTTCTTCGCCACCACGGCGATATCGTCACCCTCGGGCGCATCGGCCGCCGCCGCCTTGCCCTTGGCCGGCGCCTTGGCCTTGCGCTCCTCGAACTCGAAGCTGATCTTGCCATCCTTGGCGCGCGTCAGGAAAGCCTTGAACGAGCGGCGCGTGCGCTGCGAGACAAAGCCCGGCAGCAGGTCCGTCTTGCCGTCGTTGAGCAATTTCGCCATCTGCTCGGGCAGGATTTCCTGTTGCAGGATGATGCGGCCGCTGCGGAAGTCGCAGGTCTTCGGCTTGGCCACGCTCTTCTCGCAGACGTAGGCCAGCGGCATCTCGTAGACGCCGCCGAAGCATTTCGGGCACGGTCCCAGCGCGGTCTGGCCGCTGAAGTCGACGCCCTCGCCGTCTTCGCCGCCTTCCTGGTCCTGGCCAAAATCGAATTCGAGCTTGAAGTTGTTGATGTCTTCGTCGCGCACGATGCGCAGGATGGCGGCGAACGGACGTCCCATCTTCGAGCGGAAGCCCTGCAGCGGACCGATGGTGCGCTTTTCCAGCAACTCCTCGACTTCGGCGATCTCGAACTGGCGGCTGCCCGGCGTCTTGCTCATCGAGAAGTCGCACTTGGTGCAGGCGAAGCGGCGGTAGTTTTCCTTGACCACGCCGGCGCAGTTCGGGCACGGCGCCTGCAAGGTGGCGTATTCGCCGGGAATCGTATCGTTGTTGTATTCCTTGGCGCGCTTGACGATGATTTGCGTCATCTGCGCGATTTCACGCATGAACTCTTCGCGCGAAATCTTGCCCTTTTCCATCTGCGACAGCTTGTATTCCCATTCGCCGGTCAGTTCCGGCGCCGTCAGCTCGTTCACGCCGAGGCCGCGCAGCAGGGTCATCAGCTGCGACGCTTTCGCGGTCGGGATCAGCTCGCGCCCTTCGCGGATCAGGTATTTTTCCGTCAGCAAGCCCTCGATGATGGCTGCGCGCGTGGCCGGCGTGCCGAGGCCCTTGCCCGCCATCGCATCGCGCAGTTCATCCGAATCGACCAGTTTGCCGGCGCCTTCCATGGCCGACAGCAGCGTCGCCTCGCTGTAGCGCGCGGGTGGTTTGGTGACCAGGCCGTTGGCGGTGATCTTGTCGGTGAGCACCTTCTCACCCTTGGCGACCGGGACCAGCGTGGCGCCATCCTTGTCGTCGCCGGTGGTGTCCTTGCCGTAGACTGCCAGCCAGCCCGGGTTGGTCATGACTTTACCCTCGGTCTTGAACTGGTGTCCCGAGACTTCGGTGAAGCGGGTGGTGACCAGGAACTCGGCCGGCGGGAAGAAGACGGCCAGGAAACGGCGCGTCACTAAGTCATAAAGCTTCTGCTCCGGCTCGGTCAGGTTCTTGGGGGCGACGCCGGTCGGGATGATCGCGAAGTGATCCGAGATCTTGGTGTTGTCGAAAATGCGCTTGTTCGGCTTGACCCAGCCGTTTTTCGTGACCTGTTTCGCGAACTGGTTGTAGTTGTTGGTGTCGGCCAGCGCGTCCATCGTCGACTTGACGGTGGCGACGTAATCTTCCGGCAGGTGGCGCGAATCGGTACGCGGGTAGGTCAGCACCTTGTGCTTCTCGTACAGCGCCTGGGCCAGGCCGAGCGTGTTCTTGGCCGAGAAGCCGAAGCGGCCGTTGGCTTCGCGCTGCAGGCTGGTCAGGTCGAACAGGGCCGGCGCCATCGAGGTGGTCGGCTTCGATTCCTCGGTAACATTGCCCTGCTTGCCGCGGCAGGCGGCGGCGATCGAGTCGGCGGCCGCCTTGCTCCACAGGCGCTCGGCGCGCTTTTCCGGATCGTTCTCGTCCTTCTTGAACTTCTGGTCGAGCCAGCGCCCTTCGTAGACGCCGGCGGCGCAAACGAACTCGGCGCGCACTTCCCAATAGTCGCGTGGCACGAACTTCTTGATCTTCTCTTCGCGCTCGACCACGATCGACAGGGTCGGCGTCTGCACGCGGCCCACGGTCGTCAGGTAAAAGCCGCCCTCTTTCGAGTTGAAGGCGGTCATGGCGCGGGTGCCGTTGATGCCGATCAGCCAGTCCGCTTCCGAACGGCAACGCGCGGCGTCGGCCAGCGGCAGCATTTCCTCGTCGCTACGCAGTTGCTTGAAGCCTTCGCGGATGGCGTTCGCCGTCATCGACTGCAGCCACAGACGCTTGACCGGCTGCTTGGCTTTCGCATGCTGCGCGATCAGGCGGAAGATCAATTCTCCTTCGCGGCCCGCGTCACATGCGTTGATCAGGGTGGTGACGTCCTTGCGCTTAATTAACTTATTAAGCACCTTGAGCCGCGACTCGGTTTTTGCAATGGGGTTCAGCGCGAAGTGCGGCGGAATCATCGGCAGGTGGGTGAAGCTCCATTTGCCGCGCTTGACGTCGTATTCCTCGGGCACCGCGATTTCCAGCAGGTGGCCGACGGCGGACGAAAGGACGTATTCGTCGTTTTCGAAATACTCATCGTGCTTGGTGAAGCCGCCCAGCGTCTTCGCGATGTCGTTCGCGACAGACGGCTTCTCGGCGATGATGAGGGTTTTGGTCATAGGGTTTCTCGTCCTGCTTATATAGTAGATGTTTGGCCTGCGCATCATACATGCTTTGGCTACAAGGCCGCTGCGAGGCCGGGACTAGTGTCTTATTAGTAATAGTCCTGAATGAGCGGCCAATGATAAGCGTGTTGTCGCGCTGTTCGCAAGTGGCCTCTGCACCTTCCTTGTGCAGCGCGTCATCGGATCGCCCGCGTTTGCCCCACCGTGGCGCTTGCGCAACGACTTAGAGATGGTGAGCGCTTTCCTACATGATCGCCATCGAGATTCCGATAGAAGCGGGACTGTGGTGCGCGCATGATCGGCCCGTTGGCGCCCGCGCGCGCCGTTTTCGGGAGGATCGACCATGAGCGACAAACACAAAGGCATGGTGAACGAGCACGGCCGCAGCGTCCGGCGCGAGAAGATGGTGCCGGTGGCGGAAGGCAGCCAGCAAGGCAAGGCGCCGGGCGCCGGGCCGGGCAGCCGCCAGTCAAGCGCAGGAGCGGGTGCGGGCAGCATGCAGGCCACCGACGCCGGTACCCGCGGCGGGCCGGGCTCGCAGACGGGCGGCCGCAGCGCGCGCCAGCAGGGGCAGCGCATGCAGGCGGCGGCCGAGGCCGACCGGCTCGGCGCTTCGCAACAATCGGGCGCCGGCGGACTCGAAGAGAAGCAGCACGCCGGATCGAAAGAGTCTGCGCTGGCGCCGCGCTCGCAACAGTCGGCCAGCCCTGGCGCCGGCGGCCGTGGGCATGCGGAACAGCCCGCTTCGGATGTCGGTTCAGGGTCTGCGGGCACCGACCGCGATCCGCAGCGTTGAGTGATTCGGACCATCACCGCGGCCGGCCCTGGAGGACACCGGTTGCAGTGCGCAGAAGTGAAACAAGTTGTCTCAGTTCGGGGCAATAGCACGAAAACAAAAACTGCCGCGATGCGGCAGTTTTATCGTGGTCCGATCGCAATGCACGTGTGCAATGCGATAGGTTAAATTATTTAGTGCAATTGACGCGGAATTTGTTCGTCGTCGGAGCCGAACAGGTCGTCGAAGATGAGCGCGTCCGGTTCCTTGTTCTGGCTCCACATCATCATCAGCACGATGATCTTCAGCTTGCTCAGGGTGACCGGCGATTCGTCGACGGCGAGTGCGCGCTCGATGACGATTTCGCGCTGCAAGGGCGTGAGCAGCTTGGCGCTTTCGAGGAACTGGATGAAGCCGATCGCGGCGCTGCCGAGCTCGTTATACTCCTCGTCCACGTAGTAACGCGTGCCGGTGGAGGCGACCACGTCGGCCAGCTCTTCGCCGGCCATTTCGGTCAAACCGGTAAGCCAATCGATGGCCTCGCAGATCTCGAAATCGTCGAAGCCGACGGCGGAGAGCTTGCGTGCCAGGGCAGCCGGCTCGGGGCAGGCTTCGGGACGGTAGTACGTCTCGTAGAGGTAGACTAGGATGTCGAACATAGTGACGCTACTGTAGCAGTTAAGCTCGTACAGGTACAAGCTTGCTGCGCGTGCGCACATACGGCGAACGAAATTCGTCGTTTTTCGGCCTTATCGGTTCATATAGGCTTGTAAGTAATGTTCGATATGATGCATCTTTTTAATATCGTATTCATGTCGCATTAAGCCACCACGCGTTGCACTTTTCCGCCCGGTAAACGTTCGATCATTCCCGCCATTTCGAGTGCCAATAATCCCATGCTTAATTGACCGATATCGGCGCCGGTGAGTTCCAATAAATAATCGACATCGAGCGGTTCATGCCCGAGCTGCGCCAGCAAATCGGTACAGTCCGTTTCAGTCGGCAAGGCTTGCGCGGATGCGACGGCCACCGCCGGCGTACACAGGCGCGGCGCGACCTGCAGTGCCTCCAGTACTTCATCTACTGTTTCAATGAGCCGCGCACCATCGCGTATCAACTGGTGACAGCCCTTGGCCAGCGGCGCGTGGATCGAACCGGGCAAGGCGAACACTTCCCTGCCCTGTTCGGCGGCCACGCGTGCGGTGATCAGCGAGCCCGATTGCGCCGCCGCCTCGACCACCAGCACGCCGCTCGACAAGCCGCTGATGATGCGATTGCGACGCGGAAAATTGCCGCTGGTGGGCGGCGTGCCGAGTGCGTATTCGCTGACGATGCAACCCTCGCTGGCGATGCGCTGCGCCAATGCGCGATTGCATGCCGGATAGAACAAGTCGGCGCCGGTGCCGACCACGGCGATCGTCGATCCGGCGCCGCGCAATGCGCCTTCGTGCGCGGCGGCATCGATGCCAAGTGCCAGGCCTGACACCACGCACACGCCCGCATCCGACAGGGCCGTGGCGAAAGCGCCGGCATTCGTCTTGCCCTGCAGCGTGGCATTGCGGCTGCCGACGATCGCCAGCGCCGGCCGTGCGAGCAGGTCGATGCGTCCTCTTATATAGAGCAGCAAGGGTGGATCGGGAATGGTGGCGAGCGCCTGCGGATAGGCGGCGTCGCCCAGCGCCAGCACGTGGTGCGAAGGCGTGCGCAGCCATGCGAGCGTGGTGTCGATCAACGTGCGCGTGGCGGGAGAAGGCGGCGCGCACAGCGCGCGCGCCAGGGCCGGGCCGACATGGGCGGCGAGCGCCGCATGGCCGGCCTCAAAAATAGCGCGCGGCGAACCGAAGGCGGCGAGCAGCAGGTGCGCGGTGCGCAGCCCCACGCCGCGCGTACCTTCCAGGCGCAGCCAGTCGGTGAGGCAAGCAGCACTGCGGGCAGAGGTGGGGTCCGTGTCCTGCACGGTGGATTTACTCCGGTGATTTCGCCACGTCGCCGACTTCCACCGGCGCCGTCACTTGCATGATCAGGCCGTACGACACGCGCCCGAACACTCGGAAGATGAACAGGCTGCCATATTGTTCATCGGGAAGTTTCATCGTCGGGCGTCCCAATCCGAATACACCTTTACTTCCTTCCGGATCAGCAACCGTCTTCCCGAAATGATAGAGCTGCAGCACTGCGCCGACATCGAGTCCGTCAATCGAACCACGGTTGACAGTGACGACCTGGCTCTGTCCGGCATAGGTCACACCGGCATAAATCGACATCACGCGCGCATCGATGTCCGCTGCCGGCGCGTGCGGCACATAGTTGCGTACGGCAGGCGGCGGCGCCGGGATCAGGCGGTCGCCGACGCCCATCTCGCTGACCGAGCTCGCCACGATCATGGTGTGCACGTCGACGCCCGGTGCCGCCGCCTTCACCAGCTTGACGGTGCCGACATAGGTCGCTTCGTGCGCCAGCACGGCGCCGGTCTGCGGATCTTTCAAGGCACCACCGGGACGGAATACCTGGAACTCGGTCGCACCGGCCAGGTTGCCGCGCACATAGATGCGGTCGCCGGTTCCGAGGTACAAGCGATTTTCTTCGGAAGCGGCAATGCGCGGCGCGCCCGCCAGTGCATCCTTTTCCACCACGAGTGGCTGGGTCAGGTAAGGCTCGATCACGCCGGCGGGAATCGCATCGATGGCGCCGCGTTCGAGGCCTTCGCTGCGCACCTGGGGCGACAGGCGCAACACGGGCGCATCGCCGTCGCCGCCGCTGCCAGGCTTGGTCAGCGACAGGCGGCCGCGCGCGCGGTCGAAGTAGACGATCTGGCCCGGGTAGATCCAGTGCGGGTTGCGGATTTCCTCGCGGTTCATGCCCCACACCTGGGGCCAGCACCAGGGGTGCTCGAGGAAGGCGCCGGAAATATCCCACAAGGTATCGCCCTTGACCACGCGATGCTGGTCCGGGGCATTCGGCTTGAAGCTGCATTCGGCGGCCTGGACAGGGCCAGCCACAACACACGCAACGAGCGCCGCGGCTGCAGCGCGGGCCGCGACTGTGCTAAAATTTTTCATTGAAGACGTCCGTAAAATGCGGCATTGACATCGGAATTGCTGGCTGCCCTCCATCACCCCGGCCAGCCGCGGCGCAAAAGACAGCGAAGAGTCAGCAGGCTTGTACCCAGGACCGCATGGCGGATGGGGAGAGTTGCCCAACTGAATCAAATTCTGCACATAAATCCTTGAACTAGCAAGACAAACCGCGTCCTGCCGGCAGGGCGATGTGTTGCATTCCTGCTCGTGCGCCCCGATATATGGATCGTCTGGCAAAAACCTTACATAACTACTATTGAACACCTGATATGGCCCTCCTGAAGATCCTGCGCTATCCCGACCCCCGCCTGCACAAGGTGGCTGTGCCAGTCACCGAATTTGGCGAGCGCCTGGCCACGCTGGTGGCCGACATGGCCGAGACCATGTACGACGCACCGGGCGTCGGCCTGGCCGCGACCCAGGTCGACGTGCACGAGCGCGTGGTCGTGATCGACACCTCCGAGACGCACGACGAGTTGCTGGTGTTCGTCAATCCGGAAATCACCTGGGCCAGCGACGAGAGGCAGGTCTACGACGAAGGCTGCCTGTCGGTGCCGGGCATTTACGACGGCGTCGAGCGTCCGTCGCGCGTGAAAGTGCGCGCCCAGGATGCCAAGGGCGCGACCTTCGAGCTCGACTGCGAAGGCTTGCTGGCGGTGTGCATCCAGCACGAGATGGACCACCTGATGGGCAAGGTGTTCGTCGAATACCTGTCGCCTTTGAAGCGCAACCGCATCAAGGCCAAGCTGCAAAAGGAAGAGCGCGGCCTGGAGCGCGAAGCGGCCCTCAAGGCCGCCGGCCGCCGCTACTAAGGTGACGATGCGAGTCGTTTTCGCCGGCACGCCGGAGTTTGCCGCCTGCGCGCTGCGCGCCCTGGTCGATGCCGGTTTCACCATTCCGCTGGTGCTGACCCAGCCCGACCGCCCGGCCGGACGTGGCATGCAGCTGCAGGCATCAAGCGTCAAGCAAGTGGCGCTGGAGCACGGCATCGAGGTGTTGCAGCCGCTGTCGCTGCGCACCGACAGCAAGGACCCGCAACGCGCGCTCGAGGCGCAGGCCGCGCATGCGCGCCTGGTGGCGCTCGACTACGACGTGATGGTGGTGGCGGCCTATGGCCTGATCCTGCCGCGCAGCACGCTCGATATCGCGCCCTGCATCAACATCCACGGTTCCCTGCTGCCGCGCTGGCGCGGCGCCGCCCCGATCCACCGCGCGATCGAAAGCGGCGATGCCGAGACCGGCGTGACCATCATGGGCATGGAAGAAGGGCTCGATACCGGCCCGATGATGCTGATCGAACGCGTGGCCATCGAGGATGCCGACACCACCGGCAGCCTGCACGACAAGCTGGCCGCGCTCGGCGCTTCGATGATCGTCGAGGCCTTGCGCCGCCTGGAACAGGGTGCGTTGCCGGCCACGCCGCAGCCGGAACAAGGCGTGACCTATGCGGCCAAGATCAGCAAGGATGAAGCGAAGCTCGATTTCGCCCTGCCCGCCGTCGACCTGTGGCGCAAGGTGCGTGCCTTCAACCCTTTCCCCGGTGCGCAAGGGAGCGTGAACGGGACGGCAGTCAAGATCTGGGCTGCGGAGCCGGCGCAAGGCAATGGCCAGCCCGGGCAAGTGCTGGCGGCCGATGCCGGCGGCATCGTGGTGGCCTGCGGTACCGGCGCGCTGCGTTTGTTGCAGCTGCAGAAGCCTGGCGGCAAGCGCCTGGCGGCGGGCGAGCTCCTGAAGAGTTTTCCGTTGCAGGGACTAGCGTTCGAATAAGCGCGGCGTGTCACTTTGTAATACTTGGATGTGGGATCGTAAGGTGGGCGGCTCCACTCGTTCGTGTGCATTCACACGGCTTGTGCGCCGCCCACGCGTTCAACCAGATGTAAATCCGTCGCGGCAGATCGCCCTGCCGTTGAACGCGTGGGCGGCAATAAAGTCGCAGCGGTGCACAGACCGAGGTGGAGCCGCCCACCTTACGGGTACAGCGATACCAAACACTCCAAATGAAAAACGCGCCCATCGGGCGCGCTGTCATGTTACTTAGTTACCGTCCAGCTCCGCCGCGCGTTGGGCATCCATATGCTCGCGCAAGACCTGGTTGATGCGGGTCTGGTATCCCGGGCCCGCCCCTTTGAACCAGTCCAGCATGTCGACGTCCAGGCGGATCGTCACGATCTGCTTCGCGCCCGCTGGCGCTGCTTTTGGCTCGGCTGCCGCGATGTGGCTGTGCAGCGAAGGCTGGTCCCAATCAGGTTCGTACTCTTTGTTCATGCTATCCATCCCGTGTTAAACCATGCCACGTTCTCGTGGCCAACTCATTTATTGTCACCGCTGTATGTATCCGTAAAATTGCGAAACGACCGGGTTTTGTAACGCTCTGTAACAAGTCGTCGCATAAACACATAACGATACAATCTGCCACCGCCTTGACCGGTCCGGGCGGGAAGACTCGGCATTGACGTATAATTTCAGACCGCCTCAATCGTGTTTGCGTTTCCTTACGCATATTGCACGCCCTCTAGAAAGTAAGCGATGACTGCCCCGACCTCCTCCCCATCCCCGATCGAAACCCAGCTGCGCGCCATCCTGGCGAAGCGCATCATGATCCTGGATGGCGCCATGGGCACCATCATCCAGCAATACAAACTCGATGAAGCCGCCTACCGCGGCGGGCCTGCGGGCCGCTTCGCCGACTTCGCCGCGCCGCCGGAAAGTGGCGCACGCGAACTCTTCGTCAAGGGCAATAACGAACTGCTGACGCTGACCCAGCCGCAGATCATCCAGGAAATCCACGAGCGCTACCTCGCCGCCGGCGCCGACCTGATCGAAACGAATACCTTTGGCGCCACCAGCGTCGCCCAGGACGACTACCACATGGGCCACCTGGCCTACGAGATGAACGTCGAAGCGGCGAAACTGGCGCGTGCCGCCTGCGACAAATACAGCAGCGCCGACAAGCCGCGCTTCGTCGCCGGCGCCCTCGGCCCGACCCCGAAGACCGCGTCGATCTCCCCGGACGTCAACGACCCGGCGGCGCGCAATGTCACCTTCGACCAGCTGGTCACGAGCTACCACGAACAGGTCGCCGGCCTGGTCGAAGGCGGCGTCGACGTGCTGCTGGTCGAGACCATTTTTGACACCCTGAACTGCAAGGCCGCGCTGTTTGCGATCGACCTGTATTTCGACGCGCATCCGGAGCAGGTGCGCAAGCCGATCATGATCTCGGGCACCGTCACCGACGCCTCGGGCCGCATCCTGTCGGGCCAGACCGTGCCCGCCTTCTGGAATTCGGTGCGCCATGCGAAGCCGCTCACCATCGGCCTGAACTGCGCGCTGGGCGCGGCGCTGATGCGTCCCTACGCCGAAGAACTGTCGCAGATCGCCGATACCTTCGTGTGCATCTACCCGAACGCCGGCCTGCCCAACCCGATGAGCGACACCGGCTTCGACGAACTGCCCGCCGACACCTCGGCCCTGCTGCGCGAATTCGCCGACGCCGGTTTCGTCAACATCGCCGGCGGCTGCTGCGGCACCACGCCCGAACACATCGCCGCGATCTCGGAACTGCTGTCAAAAGCCAAGCCGCGCGCGCTGCCCGAAATCCCGACCGCGCTGCGCCTGTCGGGCCTGGAGCCGTTCACGGTCGACGAAACGTCCCTGTTCGTCAACGTCGGCGAGCGCACCAACGTGACGGGTTCGAAAGCATTCGCACGCATGATCCTCAACGAGCAGTTCGACGAAGCGCTGTCGGTCGCGCGCCAGCAGGTCGAGAACGGCGCCCAGGTCATCGACATCAACATGGACGAGGCGATGCTCGACTCGCAGGCGGCGATGACGCGCTTCCTGAACCTGATCGCTTCGGAACCGGACATCTCGCGCGTGCCGATCATGATCGACTCTTCCAAATGGAGCGTGATCGAGGCCGGCCTGAAATGCGTGCAGGGTAAAGCCATCGTCAATTCGATCTCGATGAAGGAAGGC
Organism: Massilia sp. CFBP 13721; assembly: GCF_014842025.1. GTDB lineage: Bacteria > Pseudomonadota > Gammaproteobacteria > Burkholderiales > Burkholderiaceae_D > Telluria. The sequence goes on along the minus strand of NZ_JACYUY010000016.1, from coordinate 60,033 downwards.
GAGGAAGAGTTCCTGCGCCAGGCGCGCCTGTGCCGCCGCTATGGCGCCGCCGTCATCGTGATGGCCTTCGACGAACAGGGCCAGGCCGACACCTTCGAGCGCAAGACCGAGATTTGCGGGCGCGCGTACAAGGTGCTGACCGAGCAGGTCGGCTTCCCGCCGGAAGACATCATTTTTGATCCGAACATTTTTGCGATCGCCACCGGCATCGAAGAGCACAACAACTACGCGGTCGATTTCATCAACGCCACGCGCTGGATCCGCGACAACCTGCCGCATGCGAAGGTGTCGGGCGGCGTCTCCAACGTCTCCTTCTCCTTCCGCGGCAACGACCCGGCGCGCGAAGCGATCCACACCGTGTTCCTGTACCACGCGATCCAGGCCGGGATGACGATGGGGATCGTCAACGCCGGCATGGTCGGCGTCTACGACGACCTGCCCGCTGAACTGCGTGAGCGCGTCGAGGACGTGGTGCTGAACCGCCGTGACGACGCCACCGAGCGCATGATCGAGATCGCCGGCTCACTCAAAGCGGGCGGCGGCAAGCAGGAACAGAACCTCGAGTGGCGGAATGGCCCCGTTGAAAAACGCCTGGCGCACGCGCTGGTGCACGGCATCACCCAGTGGATCGTCGAAGACACCGAGGAAGCGCGCCAGGCCGTGCTTGCCGCCGAAGGCCGCCCGATCCACGTGATCGAAGGCCCGCTGATGGATGGCATGAACATCGTCGGCGACCTGTTCGGACAAGGCAAGATGTTCCTGCCGCAGGTGGTGAAATCGGCGCGCGTCATGAAGCAGGCCGTGGCCCACCTGATCCCGTTCATCGAGGAAGAAAAGGCGCGCGAAGAACAGCGCACCGGCATCGTCGCCAAGCCGAAGGGCAAGATCGTGATCGCCACCGTGAAAGGCGACGTACACGACATCGGCAAGAACATCGTGTCGGTGGTCCTGCAGTGTAATAACTTCGAAATCGTGAACATGGGCGTGATGGTGCCCTGCTCCGACATCCTGGCCAAGGCCAAGGCGGAGAATGCCGACATCGTCGGCCTGTCGGGCCTGATCACGCCCTCGCTGGAAGAGATGGCCCACGTCGCGCGCGAGATGCAGCGCGACCCCTGGTTCCGCGAGCGCGGCATTCCGCTCCTGATCGGCGGCGCCACCACCAGCCGCGCGCACACGGCGGTGAAAATCGCGCCGCATTACGACGGCCCGGTGGTGTACGTGCCCGACGCCTCGCGTTCGGTCTCGGTCGGCCAGTCGCTGCTGACCGAGGAATCGCGCCACGCCTACATGGCCGAGATCAAGGCCGACTACGAACGCATCCGCGAGCAGCATGCCAACAAGAAGGCGCTGCCGATGCTGACCCTCGAACAAGCGCGCGCCAACAAGGCCAGGCTCGACTTCGCGCCGGTGAAGCCGAAGTTCATCGGGCGCCGTGTGTTCAAGAACGTGGAACTCGGCACGCTGGCACGCTACATCGATTGGGGTCCGTTCTTCCAGACCTGGGATTTGGCCGGTCCCTTCCCCGCCATCCTGACCGACGAGGTCGTGGGCGAAGCGGCCTCGAAGGTGTACGAGGAAGGCCAGGCCATGCTGAAGAAAATCATCGACGGGCGCTGGCTGACGGCGAACGGCGCGATCGCCCTGCTGCCGGCCAACAGCGTGCACGACGACGATATCGAGATCTATACCGATGAAACGCGCGAGAAGGTCGCCTTTACCTGGCACGGCCTGCGCCAGCAGGGCGTGAAACCCGTGGTCGACGGCGTGCAGCGTCCGAACCAGTGCCTGTCCGACTTCATCGCGCCGAAGGAATCGGGCGTGGCCGATTACATCGGCATGTTCGCCGTCACGGCGGGCCTCGGCATCGAAAAGTACGAGCAGCGTTTCGAGGATGCGCATGACGACTATTCGTCGATCATGCTGAAAGCCCTGGCCGACCGCCTGGCCGAAGCATTTGCCGAATACCTGCACGAACGCGTGCGTACCGATTTGTGGGGTTATGCGGCGGGCGAAAACCTGAGCAACCCCGCGTTGATCGCCGAAGAATACGCCGGCATCCGCCCGGCGCCGGGCTACCCGGCCTGCCCCGAGCACACGGTCAAGAAGGAACTGTTCGAGACGCTGCAGGCCGAGGAGATCGGCATGCAGCTGACCGAATCCTACGCCATGTATCCGGGTGCGGCGGTGTCGGGCTTTTATCTTGCCCACCCCGATTCGAAGTATTTCGTGGTCGGCAAGATCGGCGACGATCAGGTGACCGACATGGCGCAGCGCCGCGGGATGGACAAGATTGAGGTCGAACGCCACCTGGCGCCGAACCTTTCGTAAATCGTAGCGTGGACGGCTCCGCCGTCCACGCGTTCAAATCACGTTTGAATGCCCGCTCGGCTGATCTTGTGCTGGTTGAACGCTTGGGCGGGAGACCCGCCCACCCTACGTCCCTCCGACATACGCCGGGGATCAATCATCCTTCCATCTTCCTGAACCGCCACACCGCCAGCGCCGCGAACAGCAGCGCAAACCCCAGCTGCGCGCCCATCGCCGGCAGCACGGCATCGAGGTCCATGCCGCGCCAGGTGATGGCATCGAAGCCCTCCACCGCCCAGCGCGTCGGCATGGCCAGCGAGGCTTGCTGCAGCCAGGCCGGGAACATGAAGGAAGGCACCCAGGCGCCGCCGATCATCACCATCAGCAGCGTGGCGAACATCGCCATCTTGCGCGCCACCTCGGGCGTCTTGCCGAAGGCGGCGACCAGCACGCCGAAGCTGGCCGTGACCAGCGCGAAGCACACGGCGACGCCGGCAAAGCCGGCCAGGCTCGAAATGTGGACCTGGAACACGACGACCGAGAACAGGAAGATCACGCACAGGATGGCAAACGCGATCAGGGCGCTCGATGCGGCGCGCGCCAGCAGCAGGGTCGAGAGCGCGACCGGCGCGGCCAGCAGGCGGCTCCAGACGCCGCTGTTGCGCGCGTGGAGCAGCGCCGTGCCCATCTCGATGCCCATGAAGAGCAGGAACTGCACACCCATGCCGGCAAAGGCGTGCGCGAACGGATTGTAGCCCTGCGGCCCGTCGGCCTTGCCGGCGGCGAGCGCTTCGTCACGGGTGGTGAACGGCGTCGACAGCCCGGCCTTCTGCGGGCCGGCCTGCCCTTCCTTCGGCGGCAACGACTGGTACTTGACCACGCCTTCGAGCATGCCGCGCAGGGCTGCCGTTTCGGCATCCTGCGGCGCCGCCGCCAATGCACGCAGGTTGCGCTCGTTGATCTCGCGTCCGCCGGCGCCGTTGAACATTTCGTTTGAAACCACCTGCATCACCTGCTGCGTCAGCATCCCCTTCACCATGGACAGCACGGCCGGCTGCGAGGGGTCGTAGAGCAGCACGATTTCGGGCTTGTCCGCGGTGCCGAAGAAGGCGTTGCCGGCGGCCTCGCCAAATCCCGCGGGAAGCACGATCGCCGCCTTGCGCTTGCCGCTGCGGACCGCCGCGCGCGCCTCGTCAATGCCCATGCGCGCCACCGCCAGGCTGGGATCGGCCTGCAGGCCGGCCGCGATGTCGCTGGCGGCCTGGCTGGCATCGTTCAGCACCAGCGCGACCTCGATCGCGCTGCCCTGCTTCTCTCCGCCACCACCGAACAGGAAGCCGAAAAAGGAGGCGATGACGATCGGCAGCGCCAGGCTCATGAGCAGCGCGCGGCGGTCGTGCAGGAACAGGATCAGGTCCTTGCGGACCAGGGCAAGAAAGGCGGTCATGTCAGTCGCGCAGGCTGCGCCCGGTAAGGTGGAGGAAGATGTCTTCGAGGCGGGTGCGGGCGGTGGCGAAGCCGAGCGCCGTGCAACCGGAGCGCTCCAGCCAGCCCATCACGGGCATGGCGTCGGCCGCATCGGCAAGACCAATCTCGAGCTTGGCGCCGTCGTGCCGCACCGCGGTCACGCCCGCCAGCGCGCGCAGGCCGTCGAGCAGGGTGAGGTCGGGCATGGCGGCCAGTTCGACCTGCAGCGCGGCCTGCGAAGGCAGGCGCCGCTGCAGCCCGAGCGGGGTGTCGTCGGCCAGTACCTTGCCGCCGTCGATGACGACGATGTGGTCGGCCAGGCGCTCGACTTCTTCCATGTAGTGGCTGGTGTAGACCAGGGCACAGCCGTCGTCGCGCAAGCGTTCGAGGATGTCGAAGATGGCGTTGCGGCTTTGCGGGTCGACGCCGACGGTGGGTTCGTCGAGCACCAGCAGTTCGGGCGCATGCATCAGCGCGGCGCCGATGTTCAGGCGCCGTTTCATTCCGCCCGAGAAGGTGGCGGGCCGGTCGCGCGCACGGTCGCTCAGGTTGACTTGTTCCAGCACGCGCATGGCGCGTTCGCGGCGGGTAGCGCGCGGCACCCCGTACAGGGCGCCGAACAGCATCAGGTTTTCAAAAGCCGGCAAGTCCTCGTAGAGCGCCAGGTCTTGCGGCACCAGGCCGATGCGGCGCTTGGCTTCGTTCGCCCCGGGCCCCACCTCCTGGCCGCGCACGCGCACGCTGCCCGCGTCCGGCGCCAGCAAGCCGCACAGCATGCCGACCGTGGTCGATTTGCCGGCCCCGTTCGGCCCGATCAGGCCGAGCGTCTGCCCGGCCCTTACCTGGAACGAAACGCCGTCGACGGCGCGCCGTGCGCCATACGATTTCGCCAGGTTCGACGCTTCCAACAACACTTCCATGACACCCCCTCAATGTGAAGGTGGCGACTGCGCCACCTGAACCTCGTGACTGCGGTGCTGTCTAAATCATGACGGGGAACTTTTCCCGTATTTCAGGAGCGAGCCATGGCAATGCATCTCTCGACCCGACGCTGGCAGGACCAGGTCATCCTGCTGCTCGCCATCTGGCTGATCGTGTCGCCCTGGGCAATGGCTTACCCGAGCGATTCGCCGCCAGCCATCAACGCCTTCATCGCCGGCGGCATCATGGCGGTGCTGGCCATGTTCGACCTCTACAAGACCTATGCCTGGGCCGTGTTCCTCAACATCATCGTCGGCGCCTGGGTCGTCTTCTCGCCCTGGCTGGTCGACGTCATGCATGACCGCGCCATGAGCGCCAGCATGCTCGTCGTCGGCCTGGCCGCGATCGCCCTCGGCATCTGGGAGCTGCGCACCGATCCCGACCTGCACCAGCAGTGGGCCGGTACCTGAACCACCAGCGCACGGGGCCACGCGCCCCGTGTTCGTTCACACGCTACAAAGCGCTGCGCACGACCTGGCCGCTCCACTCGAAGGCGGCCAGTTCCAGTTCCACCAGGTCGTCGCCGCCCTTGGCCAGTGCGCCCAGGGTCGGCAGCATGGCGTCGCCCTCTTCCATCTGCTCGAACGATTCGGCCAGGCGCAGCAATTCGCCGAAGAAGCCGCTACGGCGCAGCAGCGCGCCCGCTACTTCGTCGCTCACCGGGATCTGCTCGACCAGGTCGGCCATCGGCACGCAGAACAGCGTATCCATCAGCGACATGATACCGACCGTGAAGGCCATGTCGGCCAGGTGGCGCTGGCCCGGGCGCAGGCGCCCGGCGAGCAATTCCATCAGGCGCGCGCGGGTGCTGGCCAGCATCAGCAGCGGGGTCTGGGTGTGGCCACGGTTGCCCGGCTCCGCATACAGCATGATCTGCAGCCAGCGTTGCAGCTGGCGTCGTCCGACCACGATCAGCGCTTGCGCCAGCGAATCGATGCGCTGGCGCAGGCCGGCGGCCGGCGTGTTCACCATGCGCAGCAGGTTGAGCGACAAGGTCACGTCGCGCTTGATCGCGCGTTCGATGGCGCTGTTGTCGGCGTCCGACATCACCAGGTTCATCAGGTCGACGATGGCCAGCTGCGAGGGCGAGAGCTTGCGTCCCGCGATCACCGACGGGCGCGCGAAATAAAAGCCCTGGAAGTAGTCGAAGCCGAGGTCGAGGCAGGTTTTATATTCGGTCTGGTTCTCGACTTTTTCGGCGATCAGGCGTTTACCGGTGCCACGCAGGCGCGGCACCAGCGACAGCATCGTCACCAGCGGCATCGCGCGCAGGTTGACCTTCACGTAGTCGAGCAGCGGCAACAGGCGCCCCAGGCGGCTGCCGTGGGCGCTGGCCTCGGCGGCGAACTTGAAACCGTGGCCGGAGAGCTCGGCCAGGCGCCACAGCACCGGTTCCGTCGCTTCCACCGAGCCCACCAGTTCGAGCACGGTATGCTCGCGCGGCAGGAAGGCGAAAATATCGCTCATCAGCACTTCGGTATCGACGTTCAGGAAGGCGACTGCATCGCCCACCGCGCGCGGCAAGCCGAGCTGGGCCGCATGGGCCAGCACGGCGGCCGTGGCCGCCATGTCCGAATCGATCGCGGCGCTGTTGTCCGCCGTATGCCGGAACAGCAGTTCGTAACCGAACAGGGCCTGGTTACGGTCCAGCATCGGCTGGCGTGCAAGGTAGAAATTACGCAGCTGCAAAGGCTGGGATGCCTGGTCAAGGCTGGCGGTATCGGTCATCGCGGTGGCGTGGTCACGTTCAAGCCACCCACTCTACCCCATTCTCAGCAATTAGTGGATTTGGAGCATCATTTTTGGTTAAAAAGATGCTTCTAGACTACAAACCAATGGTCATCGGAGCACCATCCATGAAGACGAGCATTTCCCCGGGCGCGAAGGTGGTCCAGGTTTCGTCGGTCGTCAGCGGTTCGGTCACGATGATGGCGACCCGGTCCTGCGGCGTGGTGACCTGCGAAAAGTCGACCGACAGATCTTCGTCGGACAGGCGCGCGGTAACAAACGGATGCTGGCGCACGATGTAGCTGAGCTTGGTCGAGCAATGCGCGAACAGGGCCGTGCCGTCGGAGAGCAGCATGTTGAAGGTGCCGTAGGCGGACACCGCGCGCACCAGTTCGCCCAGCGCGGCGCGCAAGGCCGGCAGCTTTGGTGGCGTGTCGCCAAAGCGGCGCCGCAGTTCCTGCAGCAGGAAGCAGAAGGCGTGTTCGCTGTCGGTGGTGCCGACCGGACGGAAGGCGCCGTCGAGATGCGGAGTAAATTCCTTGAGGTCGCCGTTGTGGGCGAAGACCCAGTAGCGGCCCCACAGTTCGCGCACGAAGGGATGGCAATTTTCGAGCGCGATTCTCCCTTGCGTGGCCTTGCGGATATGGGCGATGACGTTGGTCGACTTGATCGGATAGCGCTTGATCAGTTCGGCGATGGGCGAAGCGATCGCGGCCTGGTGGTCGACGAAATGGCGCACGCCGGCGCCTTCGAAGAAGGCAATGCCCCAGCCGTCGTGGTGGGTATCGGTGCGGCCGCCGCGGTGGGCGAAACCGGTAAAGGAAAACACAATGTCAGTGGGGACATTGCAATTCATTGCGAGGAGTTGGCACATGGTGAAGAGCTTACCATGTTGCCGGGGTAGGACGAGGTATGGAGCAGAGCAACTGCGGGAACCACAGCGCAGACCCAGGGCGGACGCGGCGCCGGCTGGTGCGGCGCCTGCATCCCGTTGTGTCCCTGGCCGTCGGTGGGCTGATCCTCCAGCGTATCGGGCAGCTTAGTGCAGCCTTAGTGCTGCCTTAGTGCTGCCTTAGTGCAGCACTACCGGCTGGTTCATCATCGTGTCGTAGGAGCCGAGGAAGTCGTCGATTTCTTCCATGGTGGGCTCGCTGGCAATGAGGTTGTTGACGTCGCGGCGGAACGATTGCGCCAGTTTGCCGCCGATGAACGCTTCGCGGCGGCCGGCTTTGTCGACGATCTCGTAACCGCCGAAGCGCAGGGCTTCGAGGTCGCGATCGACGCCAAATTCGACCACGCTGTACTGTTCGCTGTTGTAGATCATGTTCATGGTGACTCCTTCTCTCAATCAGAGTGATTGCCTGTCGCGCGGCGGCGGGCGACGGGCTTTAACTTAGTGAAGAGGTGGGGCTCGCGCGACCGGATTTCAAGAGTGCAGGTCGGGCGTGAGAGCCAACAGCTGATCGTATGGTGTGCTGCTCAACCATGATCGCAACTGGTCCAGGTGCGTCGTGTCCGCAATCCCGATGAAGAGACGGGCCGGACGCTGGCGCAGCAGACGATTCAATGTAACACGCATCACCAGATTTCCTGCGCAGCACAGGCAACCGGGCGCGATGCGCGAAATCAGGAGATGGTCGGATGCTTCCAGCATGACATTGCCGTCCGGGAGGCCCTCGAGGATGACGGCGGCCCCATCGCTACGGGGCGTAGCGGGGTGCTGCAGGGCCTTGGCAATGGCCGCTTCGCGTGCTGCAACGGAGGGGCCGGTGACGAGCACCGTAGGAATCGGATGACGCGAAGAAGAGCCGGATGTGAAGGGGCCAGCAGGGCCGGCAGGGTCCGCCGGCACAGGGGCCGGCGAATCGCTGCCGCTCATCTGCCCCTCATCCGCCGCGCTTGCCGAGCTTGCCCGGTTCGACGCCGAGCTGCTTCAGTTTGCGGTACAGGTGGGTGCGCTCGAGGCCGGTCTTTTCGGCCACGCGCGTCATGCTGCCGCCTTCGCGGCCGAGATGGTGTTCGAAATACATGCGCTCGAAGGCGTCGCGCGCTTCGCGCAGCGGCAGGTCGAACGAGAGCGTATAGCCTTGCGTTTCGCCATGGCCGATCACGCCCACGCGCGCGCCGTTCAGCGGCGCCGGTACGGGCTGGGCTGCGAACATCGGGTTGCTGACCGGCGGCGCTTCGACCACCGGCGCCGGCATCGGCGGACGCGGCGGCGGCACCGGCGCGCGCGCCACTTCCTGGGCGCGGCTCAGGCCCTGCTGCACGGCTTTCAAGAGCTTTTGCAGGGCGATCGGCTTTTCGAGGAAGTTCAGGGCGCCGATGCGGGTCGCCTCGACGGCGGTATCGATGGTGGCGTGGCCCGACATCATGATGACCGGCATGGTAAGCAAGCCATCGCGCTGCCACTCCTTGAGCAGCGTGACGCCGTCGGTATCGGGCATCCAGATATCGAGCAGGACCAGGTCGGGTGCGCCGGCGGCACGTGCTTCGCGTGCCTGCTGCGCGTTTTCGGCCAGTGTGATTGCGTGGCCTTCGTCTCCCAGGATTTCCGAGAGCAGCTCGCGGATGCCCATTTCATCATCAACTACGAGTATGTTTGCCATCGTTGTCTTCCGTCTCCACCCGCGTTAAACAGTGCGTGCCAGTTGTAATCGAGCCATGATTCTATGCCTCTTTTACACTTCGGCCAAGTTCGCCTCTTGTGCTAACTTTAACAGCAAAATGAATACCGACGCGCCACTTCCGTCCGGACGGTTTTGAACGTCGATGCGGCCACCGTGTTCGTCGATGATCTTCTTCACCATCGGCAAGCCCAGGCCGGTGCCGCGCGCCTTCGACGTCACGTACGGTTCGAACGCGCGCGCCAGGATCTTGGGTGCGAAACCGGGGCCATTGTCGAGGATCGCCAGGCGCACGGCCTCGCCCGCGGTGCCGTCGGCGCCGGTATAGCGGATGATCTCGGTGGCGACGTCGATGCGCGCCGGCTGCACGCCCGGACCGCGGTCGCTCAAGGCGTCCTGGGCGTTCTGCAGCAGGTTGTGGATCACCTGGCGCAGCTGGGTCGGGTCGCCCATCACGCGCGGCAGGTTCGGCGCCAGCGTCGCATGGATGATGTCGGAGGCGTCCTCGGCCAGGTACAAGGTCAGGATTTCTTCGATCAGGCCGTTCAGGTCGAGCGGTTCGAGCACCGCCGGCGGCGTGCGCGCATAGTCGCGGAAGTCGTCGACCATGCGCTTCATGGCGTCGACCTGGTTGACGATGGTGGTCGTGGCGCGCGCCAGCAGCGCCGCATCGAGCGGCTCGAGCTTGCCTTCGAGTTTCATCTGCAGGCGTTCGGCCGACAGCTGGATTGGCGTCAGCGGGTTCTTGATCTCGTGCGCCAGGCGCCGCGCGACTTCGCCCCAGGCCACCGAGCGCTGCGCCGAAATCACGTCGGAGATATCGTCGAACACGACGATGAAGCCGCTACCCACGCCCACCGGCAGGCGCGAGCCGCGCGCCAGCAAGGTGGTGTCGTGGTCCTCTCCCGGATCGCGGCGCGGGATCTCGATCTCCTGCTGCCAGTGGGTGCGCTGGCGCGCGGTACCGGCGGCCGACTGCGCGCTCTGGGTCGAGAACGCGCGCGTGACGGTGGCGGCGAAATTCTCCAGGCCCTCGATCTTTGACAGCGGCCCGTTCAGGTTGCACTGCTCCATCTGCAGGATGCGGCAGGCGGCCTCGTTCGAATTGACCACGGTGCCGTCGGCATCCAGCACCAGCACGCCGGCCGACATGTTGGCCAGCACCGATTCCAGGTGGGCCTTGGCGCTTTGCAGCGCCGCGCGGTTGCGTTCGACGGCGCTGCGCGCTTCGAACAGCTGGCCAGTCATGGCATTGAAGGATTGCGTCAGCGTGCCCAGTTCGTCGGTGGTTTCGACGATCGGGCGCGGCGACAGGTCGCCCTCGGCCACCGCCTGCGTGCCTTCGGCCAGCACTAGCAGCGGCTGGGCCAGGTTCCCGGCGATCAGCACCGCGCTGCCGATGGCGCCGAAGATGGCCAGCAGCAGGGTCAGGATCAGGGTGCCGATGTACATCCGTTTCAGGCCCTCGCGCGCCACCGAGCGCTGCTGGTATTCGCTGAAGGCGGTGCGCAGCACCTCGGCATTCGTGGCCAGGTTGACCGGCACCGTCTGCATCAGCTGCAGGTAGCGCGGCGCCACGCCGGGCGGCTCGGGCACGGCCATCACCACGCGCAGGCGCAGGCCGGTGGCGGCGTCGAGCGCGTTGGAACCGGCGCCGTTGCCGTTGCCGGTATTTTCGCGGAAGTCGAGTTCGATGCCGCCCTCGGCGCGCGCGTAACCGCCGGGCATTGCGGCCTGGCGCACCATCTGCGGATTCGGCAAGTCGCTCGTGAGGTCGGCGCGCCGGTCTTCGCTGGCGCTGGCCACCAGTTTGCCGCCGGCGTCGAGCAGGAGCGCGCTTTGCATGCCGTCGGTGTTCGACACCAGCTGCGACAGCGCCAGCTGGGCGCCGGCGTCGTCCTGGCCGGACAAGGTCGCGGCCACCGTCTGGCTTTTTGCCGACAGTTCGGCCAGCGACTCGTCGAGCGCCGCGTGGCCGAGGTTCAGGCCCGATTGCAGGGCCGCCTCGATCTTGACATCGAACCAGGATTCGATCGAATGCGAGGCGAACTGCACCGACACCATGAAGATGACCAGGCCCGGCAGGATGCCGATGCCGGCGAACAGCAGCACCAATCTCGCCATCAGGCGCGAGCCGAAGCGCCTGGCTTTATAGCGCGAATACAGGCGCCCGAGGGCGACCACGACCAGCACCAGCAGCAGGAACGCGATCGTCACGTTCAGGTTCAGCAGCCAGGTGTAGTAAGGCCCGAGGAAGCCGGAGCTGTCGGAAGCCGAGGCAAGCAGGAACAACAGGATCGAAACGACCGCGCCGCCGACGACCAGCGCGTAGCGAATGGCCTGGTTCACGCCTTACTCCGCACGGTAGGTGAAGGTCTTTCTGTTGGACGCGAGGTTCCAGTCCGAGTTGCTGAGCGCATTGACCTGCAGCGGCTTTTGCAGCAGGTCGCGGTTCATGTACATGCGCAGGGTAACTTCATAGCTTTCGCCGGATTTCAGCGCGCTTTTCGGGGCGATCACCCAGCGCCCCGGGCGCCGGATCTGGAACATCGCCTCATCCAGAGTCTGGAAGGTCTGCTGGACGCTGCCGCCGGTCGAGACGTAGTACTGGCGCAGCAGCACGTCGTAGGAGATGCTGACCGTGCGCTTGGAAGACACGGCGCGGTCGTCGCGCCAGTACCAGCGCGGCCGCGTCAGTTCGATCTCGGTCGTGAAGTAGAGTTTGACGCCATGCTGCAGGGCTTCTTCCAGGTCGCGGTTCAGGTCGAACGAATAATTCGCGCCGAGCCGGTAGCCTTCGTCGCTTGCCTCGATTTTCGCCAGCGTGATGTCGATCCCGTCGGCCGCCTGCGCCGTTGCGCACGCGAAGACCAGCAGCAGCTGGCAGGCGAGGAGGCGGAAAAATCGTGAAGTCACAAGGGGCCGGAACCTAAGTAAATTGAGCGATGATGCGTTGCGCGAATTATGCGGGAACGAAAACTGTGCGGACGTCTACGCTCGCTTCTGGAACAGGGCATAGAACAGGCCGTCATGATCGAGCCCGGCGCCGCTCGAGGGCAGCAGCTGCCCCGGCGCATCAAGGCGGATGGCGTCGTCGTGGCGGGCCGCGAACGCGGCCGCTTGTGCCTCCGATTCCTGGGGCCAGAGCGAACATGTCACAAACAACAATTTACCATCGGCCCGCAGCATCTGCCAAAGATTGTCGAGTATCTCCCCGGAAAGTGTTGTAAGTTGGCGCGTGTCGGTCTTGCGGCGCAGCCAGCGAATGTCCGGATGGCGGCGCACGATGCCCGAGGCGGTACACGGCACGTCGGCCAGAATGCGGTCGTATTGACGGCCGTCCCACCAATCCTGCCCCTGCGCTTCTGCCGCCACCAGGGTGGCTTCGAAGCCGAGCCGGCCGAGGTTGTCGCCCACGCGCGCCAGGCGCTGCGGATCGGCGTCGACCGAGGTCAGTTCCACTTGCGCCACCTCGAGGATGTGGCCGCTCTTGCCGCCGGGCGCGGCGCAGGCGTCGAGCACGCGCAGGCCGTCGTGCAAGTCGAGCAGCGGCGCCGCCAGCTGGGCGCCGGCATCCTGCACCGACACCAGGCCATCGTGAAAGCCGGGGATCTGCGCCACGTTGGTCGCCTGCTTCAGGCGCAGCGCTTGCGGGCCGACCACGTCGGCCGCCATGCCCGCTTCGTCCAGCAGACGCAGGTACTCGTCGAGCGAGGTCTTGCGGGTATTCACGCGCAGCGTCAGCGGCGGCTGGCGGTTGCCGGCCGCGAGGATGGCCTCCCAGTCGCGCGGATAGGCCGCTTTGGTGGCATCGATCCACCACTGCGGATAATTCCATTGCGCCAGCGGCTGCTGCAGCGCCGTCGCCACCAGCGCGTCGCGTTCGCGCAGGAAGCGGCGCAGCACCGCGTTCACCATCGCCTTGGCGTGGGCGAAGTCGGGATGATGTGCCGCCGCCGTGACCGCCTGGTCGACGACCGTGAACGGTTCGTAGGCCGCCTTGTCGCCCTCGGGCGGATCGAGCAGCACCAGTGCGCACTCGATCAGGCCGACCAGCATCGGCACGTCCGGCGCCTTGGTCGTCATCAGGCCGAGCAGGGTTTCGGCGCGCCCGAGTCCGCGCATGGTGCGGTAGGCCAGGTCCTGGATCGCACCGCGTCCCTGCGGCGTAACGCCATACGCGGCGAACACCTGCGCCAGTGCCTGCGGCAGCGCGGTGCCGGCGCGTACCTGGGCCACGGCACTGGCCGCGCCCAGCATGGCCAGCGCCAGCGAGTCGGATGGCAGGTCGGGACGGAAGTCTTGCTGGAACTGGGGTTTGACTTCGTAGGCCGGGCGCGCCGCTGGGGCAGGCCGCGCTGCGGGCCTTCTTTCAGGCGCCGCCGGCTTCGCTTCAGGTTTCTTCACGGGCTTGGGCGCCGGCTGGCCAGCTGTCTGCGGCCGCGCGTACTGGGCGGCCGGATTGCCGGCGGGCCGGGCCGCGGGTTTGGGCGCCTGGGCGCTGGCGGCCTTGGGCTTGATGGAGAGCGTGCGGCGCTTGTCGGTCATGATGGCGGGTCGGTGCGGAGAAAGAGCGCATTGTACCGATTCTGTCTTTGGCCGCGCTTAAACAGGACCCTGACGAGTGGCGGCGCCGTATTCGGCGTTGCAGCAAACCAGTATAATGAACCTCTGATATGCCGTGGCCGCGCCACCGCCTCACCGAACTCATTGACCGATTAAATTATGCTCGCCCAACAAAAACAAGAGATCGTCGCCCTCTTCCAGGCTGCCCTGGCGCCGATCGTCGCCGGTACCGATCTGACGCCCAACGTTGTTTTGGAGCGTCCGCGCGATCCGAGCCACGGCGACGTCGCCTGCAATATCGCCATGCAGCTGGCCAAGCCACTGAAGACCAACCCGCGCGAACTGGCCACGCGCCTGGTCGCGGCCCTGCTGGCCGATCCGAATGCGGCCGACCTGGTCGACGCGGCCGACGTTGCCGGTCCCGGCTTCATCAACCTGCGCGTGGCCGCCGGCGCCAAGCAGTCGGTGGTGCGCACCATCCTGCAACAGGGCGCGGCGTTCGGACGCGGCGAATCCGGCAAGGGCCACCACGCGATCATCGAATTCGTCTCGGCCAACCCGACCGGCCCGCTGCACGTCGGCCACGGCCGCCAGGCGGCGCTGGGCGATGCCTTGTCGTCGCTGTTCGAAGCGCAGGGCCATGAAGTGACGCGCGAGTTTTACTACAACGATGCCGGCGTGCAGATCGCCACGCTGGCCAACTCGGTGCAGGCGCGTGCCCGCGGCTTCAAGCCGGGCGACGAACAGTGGCCCGAGTCGGCCTACAACGGCGACTACATCGCCGACATCGCCGCCGACTTCCTGGCCGGACAAACCGTGTCCGCCAGCGATGGCGAGCCGGCCACCGCCAGCGGCAATGCCGACGACATCGAATCGATCCGCCGCTTCGCCGTCGCTTACCTGCGCAACGAGCAGGACCAGGATTTGCAAGCCTTCGGCGTCAAGTTCGACAATTACTATCTCGAGTCCTCGCTCTACGCCGACGGCAAGGTCGAACAGGCCGTGCAAGCCCTGGTCGATGCCGGCGTCACCTACGAGCAGGATGGCGCGCTGTGGCTGAAAACGACCGACTACGGCGACGACAAGGACCGCGTGATGCGCAAGTCCGACGGCACCTACACCTATTTCGTGCCGGACGTGGCCTACCACATGCAGAAGTTCCGCCGCGGCTTCGACCAGGCCATCAACATCCAGGGCAGCGACCACCACGGCACCATCGCCCGCGTGCGCGCCGGCCTGCAAGCGGTCAACATCGGTATCCCGCAGGGCTACCCCGACTATGTGCTGCACAAGATGGTCACCGTCATGAAGGATGGCGAAGAAGTCAAAATCTCCAAGCGCGCCGGCTCCTACGTGACCGTGCGCGACCTGATCGAGTGGTCGGGCAACGGCGACATCACGCGCGGCCGCGATGCGGTGCGCTTCTTCCTCATCTCGCGCAAGGCCGACACCGAATTCGTGTTCGACGTCGACGTCGCCCTGAAAACCTCGGACGAGAACCCGGTGTATTACGTGCAGTACGCCCACGCGCGCATCTGCTCGGCGCTGGCCAACTGGGGCGGCGACGAAGCGGCGCTGGCAAACGTCGACCTGTCCGCCTTGACCACGCCGCACGAGGCCAGCCTGCTGTCGAAGCTGGCGGCCTATCCGGAAGTGCTGCAGCGCGCCCAGGCCGAACTCGGCCCGCACCAGGTCGCCTTCTACCTGCGCGAACTGGCCGGCGAACTGCACAGCTATTATTTCGCCCACAAGTGGCTGCTCGACGATGACGAGGCGCTCAAGCTGGCACGCCTGGCCCTGGCCACTGCCACGCGCCAGGTGCTACGCAACGGCCTGGCCCTGATCGGCGTCTCGGCGCCGAACAAGATGGAACGCGCACCGGCCGAAGCGCAGGATGCAACACAAGCCGCTCCAGAAGCATAACGACCAGCACAAGCACAAGCGACCATGACCGCATCTCTTCGTCTCCCTTCGCGCCAGCGCGGCAGCACCCTGACCGGCATCATCATCGGCCTGATCATCGGCCTGGGCATCGCCGTCGTGGTCGCGCTGATGATCACCAAGGGCGCGTCGCCCTTCACCGACCGCTCGAACAAGATGGGCCGTCCGGCCGACCTCGAGCCGAGCCTGGCGAACGACCCGAACAAGCCGATGTACGGCAACCGCGACGCCGCGCGCGAAGCGGCGAAACAGCTGGCCGAGCGCGAAGCGAAGAAGGCGGCGGCTGCCGCTGCCCCGCCGCCACCGGCGCCGGCTGCCGCGACCGAGTCCGATCCGCTCGGCCAGGCGATCGCCGGCATGACTGCCGCCAGCGAGCCGAAACCGGCAGCACCTGCCGCACCGGCACCGGCGGCAGCGCCCGCTGGCGCACCGGCCGCCCCCGCGGCGCCGGCGGCCGGCGGCGACGACAAGTACATCTATTACCTGCAGGCGGGCGCCTTCCGCGAAATGTCGGACGCCGAAAACACCCGCGCCAAGCTGGCCCTGCTCGGCTTTGAAGCGGCGATCACCGACCGCGCCAGCGACAGCGGTACCCTGCACCGCGTACGCTTGGGCCCGTTCAACCAGGTGGAAGCCGTGAACAAGGCGCGCGCGAAACTGCTCGACAGCGGGATCGACGTCGCCATCGTCCGCAATCAGAAGTAATTCCGAAATAACCCCGAAGTTAACCTTCAACCACAAGGAAACTCGATGCAACTGCTTCGCCGTGCAATCTGTGCCGCTGCCCTGCTGACCCTGGGCGGCCTCGTGTCCGCCGCTCCCTTCGCTCCGAAAGAAGGCGTGCACTACAAGGTGCTGCCGCAAAAGATGGACACCCCGGCCGGCAAGCAGGTCGAAGTCATCGAGTTCTTTGCTTACTCCTGCCCGCACTGCAACGTATTCGAGCCGGTGCTGGCTGCATGGGTGAAAAAACAGGGCGACAACATCGCCTTCAGGCGCGTCCACGTGGCCGCCGGCCAGCGCGCGCTGCCGCAACTGCGCCTGTTCGCCACGCTCGAAGCGCTCGGCCTGACCGAGCAGTACCACGGCAAGGTGTTCGCCGCCATGCACCAGCAGGGCGTGCGCTTCGCCGACGACGACGAGGTAGTCGACTGGGCCGCCAAGGCCGGCATCGACCGGGCCCGCTTTACGGACGCCTACCGCTCGATGGGTGTGCAATCGCGCGTGCGCCGCGCCGCCGCCATGATGAACGACTACAAGGTCGATCACTGGCCATTCGTCGCCGTCGACGGTCGCTTCGTCACTTCGCCATCGATGGCGAACCCGGACGAATCGCATAACCATGGCGCGCAGTCCGAACTGGAACAGCAGCAGGTCGCCCTGCAGGTGATGGACGCACTGGTGGAGAAAGCCAAAGCGGCCAAAGCGGACAAGAAATGACCGCGGCCGCTGGAGCCGACCGGGTCTTCATCACCGGCGCCTCGAGCGGCATCGGCGCGGCGCTGGCGCGTGAGTACGCGGCGCGCGGCGCCATCCTCGGCCTGGTCGCGCGGCGCGGCGAGGTGCTCGCCGCGCTGGCCGCGTCCCTGCCCCACCCCGAACGTCACCGCAGCTATGCGCTCGACGTATGCGACCATGCGGCGCTGGCGGCGGCGGCGCGCGATTTCCTGAATACCGCCGGCGGCGCCGACATCGTCATCGCCTGTGCCGGCATCTCGCACGGCACCCTCACCGAGCGCCCTGAAGACCTGGCCGTGTTCGAGTCCGTCTTTGCCACCAACGTGGGCGCCACCGTCGCCACCTTCGCGCCCTTCATCGCGCCGATGAAGGCGCAAACGGGCAGGCGCCGCCTGGTGGCGATCGGCAGCATCGCCGGCGTGCGCGGCATGCGCGGCGCCGGCGCCTACTGCGCCTCCAAGGCCGCGGTGCACACCTACTGCGAATCGCTGCGCCTCGAACTGCAATCCGCCGGCATTCGCGTCGTGACCATCGCGCCCGGCTATATCGATACTCCCATGACCCGCAACAACCCTTTTCCGATGCCCTTCCTGATGCCGGCCGAACGCTTCGCCGCCAGCGCGGTGCGCGCGATCGCGCGCGGCGCCAGCTACCGCGTGCTGCCCTGGCAAATGGGCGTCGCTGCCAAGCTGCTGCGCGCCTTGCCGAACTTTGTGTTCGACTTGCTGTTCGCGAAGGCGCCAATGAAACCGCGCAAGGAGGCCGCATGAACGGCGCCGCGATCGTCGCGCTGTCGGGCGCCGGCGTTGACGTCGAAGTGGTCGAGGAAACCGGCTCGACCAACGCCGACCTGCTGGCGCGCGCCGCCACCTTGCACGCGCCGCTGCTGCTGGTCGCGCGCAACCAGACCGCCGGGCGCGGTCGCGCGGGCCGCAGCTGGCTGTCGTCGAGCGAAGGGTCGCTTACCTTTTCGCTGGCCTGGCGTTTCGCAGGCGGCCTGCCGCGCCTCACCGGATTGCCTCTGGCGGTCGGCGTCGCCCTCGCCGAAACGCTCGACGGCCTCGGCGTGCAGGTGCGCCTGAAGTGGCCGAACGACGTGCTGCGCGACGGCGACAAGCTGGCCGGCATCCTGATCGAAACGCAGGCGGCACAGCAGGGCGGCGTCTGGGCCGTGATCGGCATCGGCCTGAACCTGGTCATGCCGGATGAACTCGAAGCGCAGATCGGGCGCAGCGTGGCCTCGCTGCCCTGGCTGGCGCGGATGGACCGCAATGCCCTGCTGGCCGCGCTGCTGGACGGCCTGGCAGGCGCCTTGCGCGAATTCGAGCGCGCCGGCTTTGCCGCCTTCGCCGCGCGCTGGAACCTGCGCCACGCCTGGCAGGGCGAATTGGTAACCGTCCTCGACGGCGGCACCGTGCTGCATGAGGGCAGCGCCGCCGGCGTCGACGACGCCGGCCGCCTGCTGCTCGACACAAGCGCCGGCCGCATCGCGGTGCTGGCCGGCGACGTGTCGCTGCGCGTGAAAGGCCACTAAATGCTGCTGCTGATCGATGCCGGCAATACGCGCGTGAAATGGGCATTGGCGGCGCCGGGCGCGGCCGCCGGTGCGTGGCTTGCATGTGGCGCCGCCCTGCACGCCGACCTCGACGCCGCGGCCGCTGCCTGGCACGGCCAGGGCGTCACGCACGCACTGGTTTCGAACGTGGCCGGCGCCGCCCTGCGCGAGCGCCTGGGCGCCCTGCTCGCCCCGATCGATACCGAATGGTTTGCCTCCAGCGCGCAGCGCGCGGGACTGGTCAACGGCTACCGCGAGCCGGAACGCCTGGGCTGCGACCGCTTCGCCGCCGCCATCGGCGCGCGCGCGCTGGCGCCCGGCCAGGCGCTGGTGGTCGCCACGGCCGGCACCGCGACCACGGTCGATGCGGTGTCGAACGATGGCCGCTTCATCGGCGGCATGATCCTGCCCGGCCTGGCCTTGATGGCCGGCGCGCTGGCGCAGAACACGGCGCAGTTGCCGCAGGCGACGCCTGGCGCCGCGCCACCGCCGCAGTTCGCCGACAATACGAACGACGCCATCGTCTCCGGCTGCCTGTCGGCCCAGGCCGGGGCGATCGAGCGCGCGGTGGCGCAGCACGGTAAAACCCACAGTGGCGCGCTGTGCATCCTATCGGGCGGCGCCGCGCCATATATCGCGCCGGCGCTCACCTGTGCGCACCGCCTGGTCGATAATATCGTGCTGGTCGGGCTGCACGCGGTGGCCCTGGCCGAAACGCCAATGGGGGACAGCACTTGTTGAGATTCGTATTCTGGGCTTTGTTGTGCGCGAACGCGCTCGTGTTCGCGTACGGACGCGGCTTCCTGGGTAGCCCGGACGGCGACGTGCGCGAGCCGGCGCGCCTGCGCAACCAGCTCGCCGCCGACAGGCTCGTGCTGCTGAGCGGCGCCGAGGCGCAGGCGATCGCGGATGCTGCGGCGGCTGCCGACACTGCGGCAACCACCGAGGCCGCTGCGGAAACCGTGGCGGCGGCTGAAGTACCGGCCGCGCCCGAACCGGCGCCCTCCCCCGCCGTACCCTGTGTCGAGACCGACGCCTTTACCGCTTTCGAAGCGCGCCGCTTCGAGACGCGCCTGGCCGCCCTCGACCTGGGCGCCCGCCAGACCCGCCTGACGGTGCCGTTCCAGGAAGTGAGCAGCTACATGGTCTACCTGCCGCCGCAAGGCGGCAAGGAAGGCGCGGACCGCCGCACGGCGGACCTGCGCGAGCGCGGCGTGACCAATTCCTTCGTGATGCAGGGCGACTCGCCGATGCGCTGGGCGATTTCGCTGGGCGTGTTCAAGTCCGAGGCGGCCGCGCGCAGCGAGCAGGCGCGCCTGGCGAAACAGGGCGTCGCCAACGTGCGCATCCTGCCGCGCGGACCGCAGTCGCAACGCTTCGCGTACCGGTTCCGAAACATCGATACGGAGATTCGCAGCCGGATCGTCGACGCCGGGCGCGGGATGGCCGCGGCTGTCCTGCATATTTGCCGCTGAGTTATCCTGGGTGGGCACTTGTGCCCACGCGGTACGGCGGCTGGTCGGAGTTTGCCATCGATCTCGCAAACAACGGCGATTCATCGTGTGCGTTTAGATGTAAAGCCGCGGGATATCCACTTGTGAACCGCGTGGGCTCGAGAGCGGTTCGCCGACCGGCCCACCCTACGGTACTCGACGACCGGCAATCCTCTTTTTAGCGTTTGACCACAATCGGCTTCAACCCCAACGCCGGCGGCAGCTCCCGCGCTGCCTGCTGCGCTTCCGCGCGCGAGCCGAACGGGCCGCCGTACAGGCGGTGCACGCTGCCCGCCGGCGCGACTTCCAGGTTGCCGATGGCGACGCCGGCGTCGGCCAGCTGGCGGCTCATTTCCTGCGCCTTGTCGGCGCGGCTGTAGGCGCCCAGCTGCAAATAGAAGCCGGCCACTGCGGTGGACGTTGCCAGCCCCTGGTTCGCGGGCAGCGACTGCACCGCGGCAGCGCTGTCGGACTGCACGCGGTCTTCCAGCATCAGCGCGGCGATGTCCGGCGGGGCCGGCGTGACGTTCAGCGCCTGCGTCCCTGCCTTGGGCGCCGTGGGCGTCAGCGCCTGCGCCAGCGAGGTCGCGGCGCGGCGCAGCGTGGCCAGGCGGCTCGGGTCTTCCGGGAACAGGCGTTCGAGTTCGACTTCGTGGCTGCCCTTGCCCAGCAGGCCGAGCTTCAGCGCCGCCGTGTACGAGACGTCGACGATGCGGCTGGCGTGGAACGGGCCGCGGTCGTTGATGCGCACCACCACCGACTTGCCGGTAGCGACGCTGGTGATGCGGACATAGGACGGGATCGGCAGCGTCGGATGCGCCGCCGTCATCTTGTACATGTCGTAGGGCTCGCCCGACGAGGTGCGCTGGCCGTGGAACTTGACGCCATACCAGCTGGCCACGCCGCGTTGGTTGAACGGTTCTTCGTGCAGGATCGGGTTGTAGGTCTGGCCGAAGACGGAATACGGGCGGTTTGCCCATTTGGCATACGGCTCGGGACGCACGATGGCGTCGGGCACCAGTTCCAGGCCTGGTGGGATGTTGAGGCCCGGGCCGTCGTCCTTGTAATAGCCGCCGCGGCCGGAGCCGGCGGCCGGCAGCGCCACGTCGCCATGCTTGGCGGTGATTTTATGGTTCCAGGGCAGCGGAGCCAGCTTTTTGTGTTCGCCGGTCGATCCGCATCCGGTCAACAATGCCGCGAAGGCAATGACCGCTGGGAGTAGTCTCGGAGCGGTCATCGCATCCTCCTCCTATCAGGTCTGCACCAGTTTCCGGTGCCGTTGTATGCTCATCAATATACCAGCGCCGAGGCCCAGCGTGATGAACGCGGTACCGCCGTAGCTCATGAAAGGAAGCGGAACTCCCACCACGGGCAGGATCCCGCTCACCATGCCCATGTTGACAAAGGCATACGTAAAGAAAATCATCGTGATCGCGCCGGCCAGCAGACGCGAAAACATGTTCGGGGCATTCGCGGCAATCATCGCGCCGCGTCCGATCAGCAGCAGGTAGATTACCAAAAGAAATAGGTTTCCGACTAGCCCAAATTCTTCCGAGTACACGGAGAACACGAAGTCGGTCGTCTGTTCCGGCACGAATTCGAGCTGCACCTGGGTTCCCTGGTGGTATCCCTTGCCGCTCACGCCGCCGGAACCGATGGCGATCACGGACTGGATGATGTGGAAACCTTTACCCAGCGGATCGGAGGTCGGGTCGATCAGCGTCATGATGCGTTCGCGCTGGTAATCGTGCAGCATCGACCAGGCAACCGGCATGCCGGCCGCGGCCGCGATCGCCAGTCCGATCAGCACTTTCCACGACAGGCCGGCCAGGAAAATGACGTAGAAGCCGGAAGCGCCGACCAGCAGCGCGGTACCGAGGTCGGGCTGCTTGGCGATCAGGGCGAACGGAATCAGCAGCAGGACGCCCGCTACCAGGAAGGATTTCCACTCCCCCACCTTGGCGCGCTGCTGGAAGTACCAGGCGATCATCAGCGGCGTGGCGATCTTCATGATCTCGGACGGCTGGATGTCGACGCCGACGTGCAGCCAGCGGCGTGCGCCCTTCTTGATGATGCCGAACATGGCCACCGCGATCAGCAGGGTGACGCCGAAGGTATAGATCGGCACCGCCAGGCGCATCAGGGTCTGCGGCGGGATCAAGGAGGCGACCCACATGATGCCGAAGGCGAGGATGAAGTTGCGCATCTGCGCCTCGAGCCGGCCGGGGAACTCGGTACCGGCCGACGACATGGTGATGACGCTGGTGGTGGCGAGCATGAACAGGATCATCGCCAGCGGCCAGTCGAAGACGGTGAAATACGGCTTGAGCCGGCGGCTGAGGGACCGCCGCTCCGGATAATAGGCCATGCGTTATTCCTTGGTGGTGGCCGGCGCCAGCAGGGCCGCGGGTGCAGGGGATGCAACGGCGGCTGCGCGCGGCGTTGGTGTAGTGGCGGCGGCGGGGACGGTTGCGGCGTTCGCAGGCGCAGGCGAGAGCGCCGCTTTGGCCGGCGCCGCCGCGACCACGGTCTTCTTGCCGGCCGGGCCATCGGCCGGCTTGGGTGGCGTGGGCCGCTTGCCCAGCAGGTAATAGTCGAGCGCCTTGCGCGCGATCGGGGCGGCCGAGGCCGCGCCGAAGCCGGCGTTCTCGACCACGAGCGCGATCGCGATGGTCGGCGTGTCGGCCGGCGCGAACGCGGTGTAGAGCGCATTGTCGCGGTGCCGTTCGTCGATCGCATGCGCGTTGTACTTCTGCCCTTTCAGGCCGATCACCTGCGCCGTGCCGGTCTTGCCGCCGGAAATATAGCCGGCATTGGCAAAGGCGCGGCGGCCGGTGCCGTAGGCTTCCTGGGTCACGCCCACCATCGCGCTCTTGATGAAGTCGACGTTGGCCTGCTTGAGCGGGATGCGGCGGCTTTCCTTCGGCACCGTCAGCGTGCGCTGGCGCGTGGCGCCATCCTCGATCAGCTTGACCAGGTGCGGCTTCATGACCACACCGTTGTTCGCCAGGTTGGCCACCGCGTGCGCCAGCTGGATCATCGTGTAGTTGTTGAAGCCCTGGCCGATCGAGACCGAGATGGTGTCGCCGCCGACCCACTTCTGGGCCGCGCGGTTGCGCTTGAAACGGTTCGCCTTCCATTCCTTCGACGGCAGCACGCCGATCTTTTCGTGTTCCAGGTCGATCCCGGTCGGCACGCCGAAGCCGAACGGGCGCATGAAATCGGAGAGGCGGTCGATCCCCATCTCGTTGCCGAGCTGGTAGTAATAGGTGTCGCAGGATTCGGCGATCGAGCGGTACATGTCGACGTAGCCGTGGCCGCCCGGCTTGTCGTCGTTGAAGCGGTGCCCGCCGAGCATGAAGAAGCCGGCGTCGCGGATCGCATCCGACGGCTTGCGCAAGCCCAGTTCGAGCGCCGCCAGCGACATGAACGGTTTGAAGGTCGAGCCGGGCGGATAGGTGCCCGACAGCGGCCGGTTCATCAGCGGCTTGTCCAGCGAGGTATTCAGTTCGTTCCAGCTTTGCGTATCGATGCCGTCGACGAACAGGTTCGGATCGAAGCCCGGGCGCGACACGTAAGCGAGCACGTCGCCGGTGGCCGGCTCGATCGCGACCAGGGCGCCGCGCTGGTCGCCGAAGGCTTCCTCGACCACCTTCTGCAGTTCGATGTCGATCGACAGGATCAGGTTGCTGCCCGGGACCGGCGCACGGCGCGACAGCGTGCGGATCGCGCGCCCGCCCGCCGAACGCTCGACCTGCTCGTAGCCGGTGGTGCCGTGCAGGTAGCGCTCGTACTTCTTTTCCAGCCCTTCCTTGCCGATGTGGTCGGTGCCGTTGTAGTTGGCGGCGTCGTCGCTCTCGGCCAGCGCCTCCGATTCGCGCTGGTTGATGCGGCCGATGTAGCCGACCACGTGCGAGGCGACTTCACCCAGCGGATACTGGCGGAACAGGCGCGCCTGTACTTCCACGCCCGGGAAGCGGAAGCGCTGCGCGGTGAAGCGCGCGACTTCGTCGTCGGTCAGGCGGGTGCGCAGCGGCACGCTGGCGAAGCTGCGCGATTCTTCCATCAGGCGCTTGAAGCGCTTGCGGTCCTTCGGTTCGATGCTCACCAGCTTGGCCAGCTCGTCGATCACCGAATCCATGCTGGCCTGCAGTTTCGAGGGCGTGATCTCGAGCGTATAGGCCGAGTAGTTACGCGCCAGGACGACGCCGTTGCGGTCGACGATCAGGCCGCGATTCGGCACGATCGGCACCAGCGCGATGCGGTTGTCCTCGGCTTGCGCATGGTACTTGTCGTGCTGGATGACCTGCAGCCAGACGAAGCGCGCCACCAGGATGCCGAAGCAGACGAACACCATCCCCAGCAGCACCGTCAGGCGCAGGCGGAAGTGGTGGATCTCGCGGTCGCTATCTTTGATTTCTGTCATTTAAGCACTGCGCTCGATGGCCAGGGCCATCAGATCGGGCGGGTATGGTCGAGGTCGACCGCGCGGCGCTGCGGCGCCAGCAGCAGCCAGGTGATCACCGGCCACAGGATGACGGCGACCGCGCTTTCGATGAAATGCGACCAGCCGGTAAAGCGTCCGGTCGCGAAGAAATGCACCAACGCCTGGATCGCCTGCGCCAGCAGCAGCAGCGGAAACACGTGCATGGCCTGGGTCAGTACCGGGAACCACAGCACGCGGCGGTGGATCATCGTCGCGACGTACGACAGCAGCGTATAGGCCAGCGCGTTCTCGCCCAGCAGCGTGGCATCGTGCACGTCCATCAAGAGGCCCATGCCGAAGGCGACACCGATGCCGACTTTCCTCGGCTGGTGGATGCCCCAGAAGACCAGCACCAGTGCCACGAAGTCGGGCGCGCCGATCCACTGGCCCCAGGGCAGCAGGTTGAGCATGAAGGCGCAGGTCAGGCTGAACGCGATGAACAGCGGACTGACCGGCAGCAGGATGTAATTCGGACGTGCGGACATCAGGCGCCCTCCTTTCGGTCTGCCGGCGCAGCCGGCACGGTAACGGCGGCCGTGGGCGGCGTGGCCGGGCGCGCGCTGCGTGCCGCGGGCGATGGCGTTCCGGATGCGGCCGGCGCATTGGTGGCCGGCGGGTTCGTGGCGGGCGCGGCTGGTGAATTCCCGGCCGGCGGGTTCGGCGCCGGCTGCGCGCCGGCGCCAGTGCCTGCAGGCGTGTTGGCGCCCGGCTGCGTCGGCAAGCCTTGCGCCGGCAAGGGCGTGGCCGGNGCTGCCGCCGCCGTCTCCGGACGCGGTGCGCGCGCCATCGACGACATCACGATCAGGAGCTGGCGGTTGCGGTCGACGCCGCCGAGCGGCTGGCAGATGACGCGGCCAAAGGCGCCGGCCGCGACCTTCTCGACCTGCACGACCTTGGCCACGGCCAGGCCGGCCGGATACATGCCGTCCAGGCCGGAGGTGACGATCACGTCGCCGACCTGGATGTCGGCGTCGGGCGCGACGAAGCGCAGGTCGAGCAGCCCCGAGTGGCCACGCCCGTAGGCGATGCTGCGCAGGCCGGAACGCAGCACCTGCACCGGGATGGCCTGCTCCTTGTCGGTCAGCAGGGTCACTTCGGAAGTGAACGGGAACACGCGCGTGACCTGGCCGATGACGCCGGCGTTGTCGATCACCGGCAGGCCGAGCTGCACGCCGTTGCGTGCGCCGCGGTCGAGCACGATGCGCCGTGTCGACGGGTCGCGCGCGTCGTACAGGATCTCGCTCATGATGGTGGCCACCGGCAGGTACTCGCGCGCCTCGAGCAGGCGCCGCAAATGGGCGTTCTCGGCCATCTGGAGCTGGGCCTGCTGCATCGCCTGGGCCTGCGTCACCTGCTGGCTTTTCAGCTCGCGCACTTCGTTCTGCAGGCTCGAGAGCGAGGAAAAATAGCCGCCCATGCTGGCCACCGCATCGCGCGGCACGAGTGCGGCCATCTGCAGCGGATAGAGCACGGTGGCGGCTACCTGGCGCACGGTGCTCAAGACATGCATGTGCGCGTCGACCACCAGCAGCACCAGCGAGACCAGCGCGAACACCGTCACCTTCACCCGTGCGGGGGCGCCCTGTTTGAAAAGCGGCGGAGGACTGTAATCCATGAATGTCAGTGTTGACGGCCTAATGAATCAGCCGCGGAAATCAGCGCAGGCAGGCGGCCGGCCTTGCACCGGTCGCCTGCCCAGGTCGTACGCCAGCGGGCAGACAGCTTTGGTGTCTTACTCGTACGAGAAGATCGAACCCAGCTTGTCATTGTGGTCCAGCGCCATGCCCGAGCCGCGCACCACGCAGGTCAGCGGGTCTTCGGCCACCAGTACCGGCAGGCCGGTTTCTTCCATCAACAGGCGATCGAGGTCGCGCAGCAGTGCGCCGCCGCCGGTCAGCATCATGCCCTTCTCGGCGATGTCGGCGCCCAGTTCCGGCGGGGTCTGCTCGAGCGCGTTCTTCACCGCCGAGACGATGTTGTTGAGCGGGTCGGTCAGCGCTTCGAGGATCTCGTTGCTCGAGATCGTGAACGCGCGCGGGATGCCTTCGGACAGGTTGCGGCCCTTGACTTCCATCTCCTTCACTTCCGAACCCGGGAAGGCCGAACCGATCGCCTTCTTGATCGCTTCGGCGGTTTGTTCGCCGATCAGCATGCCGTAGTTGCGGCGGATGTAGTTGACGATGGCTTCGTCGAACTTGTCGCCGCCGACGCGCACCGAACCTTTATAGACCATGCCGCCCAGCGAAATGATGCCGACTTCGGTGGTGCCGCCGCCGATGTCGACCACCATCGAGCCGGTCGCGTCCGATACCGGCAGGCCGGCGCCGAGCGCGGCGGCCATCGGTTCTTCGATCAGGTAGACCTGCGAGGCGCCGGCGCCGAGCGCCGATTCGCGGATCGCGCGGCGTTCGACCTGGGTCGAACCGCAAGGCACGCAGATGATGATGCGCGGCGATGGACGGAAGAACTTCGAATCGTGCACCATGCGGATGAACTGCTTGAGCATCTCTTCGGTGACGGTGAAGTCGGCGATGACGCCATCCTTCATTGGGCGGATCGCCTCGATATTACCCGGCACCTTGCCCAGCATCTGCTTGGCCTTCTTGCCGACCGCCTGGATCGTCTTCTTGCCGTTCGGGCCGCCCTGCTGGCGGATCGCAACGACCGATGGCTCGTCCAGCACGATGCCCTGGCCGCGCACATAGATCAGCGTATTGGCGGTACCCAGGTCGATGGCCAGGTCGTTCGAAAAATAACTGCGTAAAGAACCAAACATGTATGTCCTGATGCGCGAAGCCGCGCCTAAACGAATTGATCGGGAATCCTTGCCGCGTCGGCCCTGCCTGCGCCCGGCGGTCTTGTGTAGTACCTGCGTCAGGCAGATACCGGCTGCAGTGGCCGCGCTCATTCGGCGCCGACCACGCATTAGCCCGCCATTCTACCTTATAATTTACCGATTATTTGCGCATTACACGCTGAATACAGGGGGTTTTACCCCCCAGTTCCCGAGCGAGATCGACGGTATTAGCAAGGTTTTATCGACCGTAGCACGCTGTTCAACAGCCCTGCTGCGGCCATTGCATTGTCATTCCGTTATCCGCCCAACCCCATTTTGAAAGCGGCCCGCGCCGCGCTTTTTGCCATGTCCCTGACTCTTTCAGACGTAAAACGGATCGCCAACCTGGCGCAGCTCGATATGGACGATGCCCACGCCGAGACCGCGCTGGGCGAATTGAACGGCATCTTCGCCCTGGCCGAACAGATGCAGGCGGTCGACACTAGCGGCGTCGCGCCCCTGTCGCACCCGCTGGCCGCCATCCTGTCGTCGCTGCCGCTGCGCCTGCGCGAAGACGTGGTGACGGAAGAAAACCGCCGCGACGACTACCAGGCGCCCGCGCCGAAAGCCCAGGACGGCCTGTACCTGGTGCCGAAGGTCATCGAGTAACCAGCAACTTAGCCCGCCTCTCACGAACAGACAAGCACCATGCATAACAAGACCATCAAAGAACTGTCGGCGCTGCTGCATTCGAAGCAGGTGTCGAGCACCGAGCTGACCCAGCACTTCCTCGACCGCATCGCCGCGAGCGGACACAACGCCTTCCTGCACGTCGACCCGGCCCTGTCGCTGGCCCAGGCGGCAGCCGCCGACGTGCGCCTCGCCGAGGGCACGGCCGGCCCGCTGACCGGCGTGCCGATCGCCCATAAGGATATCTTCGTCACGCGCGACTGGCGCACGACTGCCGGCTCGAAGATGCTGGCCAATTACGTCAGCCCCTTCGACGCCACCGTCGTCGACCGTTTCAATGCGGCCGGGATGGTCACGCTCGGCAAAGTCAATTGCGACGAATTCGCGATGGGCTCGGCCAACGAGAACTCGGCCTTCGGCCCGGTAAAAAACCCGTGGGATGCGCTGGCGGTACCGGGCGGCTCCTCGGGCGGCTCGGCCGCCGCGATCGCCGCGCGCCTGGCGCCGGCCGCGACCGCCACCGACACCGGCGGCTCGATCCGCCAGCCGGCCGCCTTTTGCGGCGTCACCGGCATCAAGCCGACCTACGGCCGCGTCTCGCGCTTCGGCATGATCGCCTTCGCTTCTTCGCTCGACCAGGGCGGCCCGATGGCGCAAACGGCCGAGGACTGTGCCCTGCTGCTCAACGAAATGGTCGGCCACGACGAGCGCGACTCGACCAGCCTCACGCCCGAGCAGGGCAACCTGCACGAAGACTTCGCGCGCGACCTCGACAAGCCTTTGAATGGCCTGCGCATCGGCGTGCCGAGCGAATACTTCGGCGAAGGCCTGGCCGCCGACGTGGAAAGCGCCGTGCGCGCCGCGCTCGAGCAGTTCGTGAAACTCGGCGCGACGCTGGTGGATATCTCGTTGCCGAAAACGGCGCTGTCGATCCCGACCTACTACATCATCGCCCCGGCGGAAGCCTCGTCGAACCTGTCGCGCTTCGACGGCGTGCGCTACGGCCACCGTGCCAGCGCGTACAAGGACCTGGCGGACATGTACAAGAAAACGCGCGCCGAGGGTTTCGGCGGCGAAGTCCAGCGCCGCATCATGGTCGGCACCTATGTGCTCTGCCATGGCTACTACGACGCTTATTACGTGCAGGCGCAAAAGATCCGCCGCCTGATCGCCGACGACTTCCAGGCAGCGTTCGCCGACAAGTGCGACGTGATCATGGGCCCGGTCGCGCCGACCGTAGCCTGGGATGCAGGCTCGAAGACGAACGACCCGGTCGCCAACTACCTGGCCGACATCTTTACCTTGTCGACCAGCCTGGCCGGCCTGCCCGGCATGTCGATTCCCTGCGGTTTCGGCAGCGGCGAAAAGAACGACAAGCGTCCGGTCGGCCTGCAAATCATCGGCAATTATTTCGCCGAAGCGAAGCTGCTGAATGTCGCGCACCAGTACCAGCTGGCGACCGACTGGCACCAACGCGCCCCGGCCGGGGTCTAACGTCCACGCCCGAACAGAAAAGAGAGAACACCATGCAATGGGAAGTCGTCATCGGTCTTGAGAACCACGTCCAGCTCACGACCAATTCGAAAATCTTCAGCGGCAGCGCGATCCAGTTCGGCGCTGCGCCGAACACGCAGGCCAGCCCGGTCGACCTGGCGCTGCCGGGCGTGCTGCCCGTGATGAACAAGGGCGCTGTCGAGCGCGCGATCCGCTTCGGCCTGGCCGTGGGCGCGAAAATCGCCCCGCAATCCGTCTTCGCGCGTAAAAATTACTTCTACCCGGACCTGCCGAAGGGCTACCAGATCAGCCAGTTCGAAGACCCGGTGGTGCAAGGCGGTACGATCACCTTCGGCTACGAAAAGGACGGCAAGCTGGAGACGAAGACCGTCAACCTGACCCGCGCCCACCTCGAGGAAGACGCCGGCAAATCGCTGCACGAAGACTATGCCGGCATGACCGGCATCGACCTGAACCGCGCCGGCACCCCGCTGCTCGAGATCGTCTCCGAGCCGGAAATGCGCAGTGCAAACGAAGCCGTGGCCTATGCCAAGGCGCTGCACGGCCTGGTGATGTGGCTCGGCGTCTGCGACGGCAACATGCAGGAAGGGTCGTTCCGCTGCGACGTCAACGTCTCGGTGCGTCCGCTGGGCCAGCAGGAATTCGGCACCCGCTGCGAGATCAAGAACCTGAACTCGTTCCGCTTCATGGAAGAAGCGATCCACTACGAAGTGCGGCGCCAGATCGAACTGATCGAGGACGGCGGCAAGGTACAGCAAGCCACGCGCCTGTGGGACCCGGACAAGAAAGAAACCCGCGCCATGCGCTCGAAAGAGGATGCGCAGGACTACCGCTACTTCCCCGACCCCGACCTGCCGCCCTTGACGATTTCGGAAGACTGGATCGAGCGCGTGCGCGCCGACATGCCGGAACTGCCGGAAGCCATGCGCAAGCGCTTCACCGGCGACTACGGCCTGCCGGAATACGACAGCCTGATCCTCACCTCCTCGCAGGCGATGGCGAACTACTATGAAGCCGTGGTGGCGAAAGCCGGCAAGGAAAACGCGAAAGCGATCGCCAACTGGATGATGGGCGACGTCTCCTCGACCCTGAACCGCGAAGGCGTCGAGATCACCGCCTCGCCGGTGGAAGCGTCGCAGCTGGCGCTCCTGATCCGCCGCATCGCCGACGGCACCATCTCGAACAAGGCCGGCAAGGAAGTATTCGCGGCGATGTGGGAAGCGAAGTCACTGGACGAAAACCTGGCCGACCTCGTGATCGAGCAGAAGGGCTTGAAGCAGATCTCGGACACGGGCGCACTGGAAGCGATCGTCGACGAAGTGCTGGCGGCGAATGCGAAATCGGTCGAGCAGTACCGCGCCGGCAAGGAAGCGGCGATCAACGCGCTGATCGGCCAGACCATGAAGGCGTCGAAGGGCAAGGCGAATCCGGCGCAGGTGACGGAGCTGCTGAAGAAGAAGTTGGCAGGCTGATACAGGCTGTCTCGCAAAAAAAACCGGAGCTTGCTCCGGTTTTTTTATACCCGGAAAAAGCGAGCGCGCTGGGTGTTTCGGACTTTCAGAAATTTTCAACCAAGCGCATAAATTACGCCGCGAATTTCGGAATTTCAGAAAATACGTGAGAGAAGACGTTATACTCGCAATTATTTCTGATTTTCCGAAACTACGGACATGAACGCTACCCTGCTCACCTCCTCCGCTGCCTTGGGTCCCCTGGTACGCCAGCGACGCCGTGCCCAGCAATTGCGTATCGATGACGCCGCAGGACTTCTCGGGGTATCGGTCGACCTGATGTCGCGGCTCGAAAACGGGCAAGGCAGCGTACGCCTGGACAAGGCAATGGCGGTTCTCGACGGCCTCGGCCTCGCATTGCTCGTCGTCCCCAAAGAGCATCCCTGGGCCCGTCCCGCCAGGCTGACATCTGCTGCGGTCGAGCCAGGAGAGGCTCCGTGAAATTCGTGCTTGAGGTGTACGCCGGCGACTCCCTGATGGCGCATATCGGGCACGACCCGCTGCCGGATGCATGGTCGCTGACCTATGTCCCCGGCTGGCTCGACGATCCCGGTGCATTTCCCTTGTCGCCGGCGTTGCCGCTCGAAGCGGCCGCGCATGGCTACGACCAGCGCTCGATCAAGCGCTTCATCGAGCACCTGCTGCCGGAGGGGCATGCACTGGATGTCGCTGTCGCCGCCAACGGCCTCGCCAGGTCGAACGTGTTCGGCCTGATCCGTGCACTCGGCCAGGAAACCGCGGGCGTACTGCGTTTCCGGGACGCGCAGGCAGACATGCCGGCCGCTTCAGGCGGTCACGGAATGCGCGACATCCCGATCGCGGAACTGGACGCGCGCATCGCCGACCACGACATGCCGTTCACGGTATGGGATGGCAAGGTGCGCATGTCGGTCGCCGGTGTGCAGGACAAGCTGCTGGTCTATCTCGACGCCCCGCTCGAAGCAGGCGGACGACTGTTCCTGGTCGACGGCCCGCGCCTGGCATCGACCCATATCCTGAAACCCGACCTAGGCCATTCCAGGCTGCCGCATCTCGCCGTGAACGAACACTTCTGCATGACGCTCGCGCGCCGTATCGGCTTGCCGGCGGCCGAGGTGCAGCTGCTGCGTACGCCGCGCCCGGTGCTGGTCGTCCGCCGGTTCGACCGCATCGTCCACAAGCAGGATGACGAAGTGCGCGTCGAGCGGCGCCACATGGTCGATGCCTGCCAGGCCTGCGACCTGCCCGTCAGCTTCAAGTACGAGCGCAATCTCGGCAAGGAAGCGGCAGTACGCGATATTCGAGATGGCATGAGCTTCGAGCGCCTGTTCGCTCTTGGCGAACTGACAGGCAACAAGGCTCAGGCAAAACTGACGATGCTGCGCTGGGCGCTATTCCAGTTCCTGATCGGGAACAGCGATGCGCACGGCAAGAATTTTTCGTTCTTTGTCGGGCCTGGCGGCTACCTCGAACCGGCGCCCTGGTATGACCTGGTCAGCGTGGTCCAGTATGGGCATTTCGATACCGATCTGGCGATGGCATACGGCGATGCGTTCACTTTGGATGAAGTCACGCCCTTTGCCCTGGCCGACTTTGCCGTACGCTGCGTGATCGACCGCAGATTGATGCAGCGCGAGGCGCAACGCATGGCAGATGCCGCCAGTACCGCGGCTGTTGCGTTAGCGCGTTCGAACGAATACCGCAACGAAGAATCCGCGTTCATCGAGCAGATCGCAGCCTTCGTTGGGCGGCAGGGCCAGCGCCTGGTGATGCTGGCCCGCGACGCAGTGACCATTCTTGCCGCGCTTCTGTGATTGCGATCTCGCGTCTCGTTTCAGACGCCGTAGCGCGTGCGATACGCCGCCACTGCTTCCTTGTGCTGCCCCAGCTCGGCGCCGGACTCGCCTGACAGGTAAGTGAACAGGTCGTCCAGGTTGGCGATCGAAATGACGGGAATGCCGAACTCCCGCGCCACCTGCTGCACCGCCGAGCCGTTTGACAAGGCGTCGTCCTTGCCCGAGCGTTCCATGCGGTCGAGGGCGATCAGCACGGCGGCCGGTTCGGCGCCGGCGGCGCGGATCATGGTGACCGATTCGCGCACCGAGGTGCCGGCCGAGATCACGTCGTCGACGATCACGACCTTCCCTTTCAAGCCGGCGCCGACGATGGTGCCGCCTTCGCCGTGGTCCTTGGCTTCCTTGCGGTTGTAGGCGTACGAGGTGTTGCGGCCCTTGCCGGCCAGGGCGACGGCGGTGCTTGATGCCAGCGTGATGCCCTTGTAGGCGGGGCCGAACAGCATGTCGAATTCGACGCCGGAATCGAGCAGGGTCTGGGCGTAGAACTGCGCCAGCTGGCCGAGCGTGGCGCCGTCGTGGAACAGGCCGGCGTTGAAGAAGTACGGCGAGAGCCGCCCGGCCTTGGTCGTAAATTCACCGAATTTCAAGACGCCGGTCTCGACCGAAAACGCAATAAACTCCTGGCGCAGATTGTTCACGCAGCTCTCCTTGTATACGAAAGCACGTATTTTAATCTGCGCCGCCCACCTGGGTAGCATTCAGGGCTTGCTGGCGAGCCTTGCCACCTGTTCGGGCGTGATCGGCTTGACCAGGTGCTGCTCGAAACCGGCCGCCTCGCTACGCGCCTTGTCGCCATCCTGGCCGTAGCCGGTGAGCGCGATCAGGCGGCAGGCATCGGCGCCGAGCAAGGCGCGCAGGCGCGCGGCCAGTTCGTAACCGTCGAGGCCGGGCAAGCCGATGTCGAGCACGGCGATCTGCGGCCGCAATTGCGCCGCCGCCGCCAGCGCGGCGAGCGGCTCGTTGAACACCGCGACCGTATGGCCGTGCGCGGACAGGAGCATGCCGAGCGTCTCGGCGGCGTCGGCATTGTCGTCGACGATCATGATGCGCTGGCCCGCTGCCGCCGGCGCGATGGCTGCCGCTGGTTCCAGCGGCGCCAGGGCCACGCCCTGCACCGGCAGGCGCACGACGAATTCGCTGCCGCAGCCGAGACCCGCGCTGTGCGCTTCCACGTTGCCGCCATGCAGCTCGACGATGTTCTTCACCAGCGCCAGGCCGATGCCGAGGCCGCCCTCGACGCGGTCGACGCTGCGTTTGCCCTGGAAGAACAGGCCGAACACCTGGGGCAGTACCTCGGGTGCGAGGCCGATGCCGTTATCGAGCACACCGATGCGCAGCCAGCCGGCGCCGTCGCGGCGCGCCGACAAGGTCACCGTGCCGCCGTTTTCCGTGTAGCGCGCGGCGTTGGTGAGCAGGTTCGACACCACCTGGGACAGGCGCATCGGATCGCCCTCCCACTCCATGCCCGCCTCGACCTCGACTACGAGACGATGCCCGCGCTGCGCCAGCAGCGGACTGGCCATCTCGACCGCCTTGGCCAGCGGCTGGGCGATGTCGGCCCGCTCCGATTTCAGTTCGATCTGGCCGCGCGTGGCGCGCGCGACGTCCATCAGGTCGTCCACCAGGCGCACCAGGTGCTCGACCTGGCGCTCGATGATCTCGCGTTCGCGCGCGGCCGCCGTCTCGCCGCGCATGCGCATCAGCTGCAGCGCCGTCACGATGGGCGACAGCGGATTGCGCAGCTCGTGCCCGAGCATGGCCAGGAACTCGTCCTTGGCGCGGTTGGCGGCCGTCAGTTCCTCGAGCAGGCGTTCGCGCTCGGCGTGGGCGCGCTCGAG
The DNA here is from genome assembly GCF_014842025.1 of Massilia sp. CFBP 13721. Classification (GTDB taxonomy): domain Bacteria; phylum Pseudomonadota; class Gammaproteobacteria; order Burkholderiales; family Burkholderiaceae_D; genus Telluria. The sequence goes on along the minus strand of NZ_JACYUY010000016.1, from coordinate 25,256 downwards.
GCGCTCGAGCGCCTCGTCGCGCTGGCGCCGTTCGGTGGCGTCGCGCGTAAAACAGCGCGTATAGCGCAGCTGGCCATCCTCGAAATAACCGTTCGAATGGATCACCACGTGCCGGATCGAGCCATCCTTGCAGCGCAGGCGCGCCGGCTGATCGTACAGGGTCTCGCCGGACGAGAGTTTGGTGAGAATGCCGGCGATGACGTCGGCGTCGACGTGGAAGTCGGCGATGTGGAGGCCGACGTATTCTTCCCAGCTGTAGCCGAGCATCTGCAGTTCGGCGCGGTTGGCCCAGAGGATAGTGCCGTCGCCGGCGACCCGGTGCAAGCCTTCGGCGGCGTTCTCGACGAAGTCGGCGAACTCCTTTTCGCGGCGGCGCAGCGTCTGCTCGGCTTCCTTGCGGCGTGCGATCTCGGCTTCGAGCTGCAGCGCGCGCTGTTCGTGGTGCACGGACGCGGGCGCGCCGCTGTCCTGCCGGCGCAGCGGTTGATGGGTGAACGCGTCGCCGGACGCCGTCACGCTCGACGGCAAGGCGTGGAACAGCGAGAAGCGGTACTCGTCGCCGACGGCGCTCCAGAGCTGCTCGAGGCACACCGCGCCGCGGTAGTTGCCGCGCGCGGACAGCAGCGCCACCATCTCGGCAAAGGCGTGCACCGGACCGCCGGCGGCAATCGCGGCGGTCAAGGCCGGGCCGATGGCCGCGCGGAAGCGTTGCGGGTCGGGCTGCCCATCCACCATGAAGGCGGCCAGCGTGGTTTCGGCATCGAGCACCACCAGGCGGCCGGGATACCAGCAGACGCTGCCTTCGGCGCTGCCGAAACCGGCCAGGCGGCGGCGCAGCTGGAGCACGTGTTCGGGCGTGGCGATCACAAGACCGGTGCCGCCGGCGCGCAAGGCCGCGTCGACAAAGTCTGCGGCTTCGTCGAGCAAGGTGGCATCGTTATCGTAGAAACGGACGGACGGGAAGTGGTCGCCAGTGGCGCCTTGGTTCGCCGCGTCGGGGGTGGTCAGCACATCGGCCTCCGGTAAAAGCGGGAATGCGAAGGCGTAGAACGCTTCGCGCAGGCAACAGTCTAGCAGATTGCCGCTGTGCATTTCCCGGCCGGGGAAAACGCGTTACACTATTGGCCCCGCATGCGTTGCGGCCCGGTCACAGTTCTCGCCTTTCCTTATTTCTCTACCAATGCCACGAATTATTTCCGCCAACCTGAACGGCATCCGTTCGGCCCACAAGAAGGGTTTCTTCAACTGGCTCGCGAGCGCCGACGCCGACTTCATCTGCGTGCAGGAACTGAAAGCCCAGGAAGCCGACATGACCGAGGATTTCCTCCGTCCGCATGGCTACCACGGCCATTTCCACTACGCCGAAAAGAAGGGCTATTCGGGCACCGGCGTCTATAGCCGCCTGGCCCCGGACACCAGGCGCATCGGCTTCGGCTGCCAGGAGTTCGACGCCGAGGGCCGCTACACGCGCTGCGATTTCGGCAACCTGACCGTGATCTCGCTGTACGCGCCGTCGGGTTCGTCCTCGCCCGAGCGCCAGCTGGCCAAGTTCCGCTTCATGGAAGCGTTCCTGCCGCACCTGCAGGAGCTGAAAGCCGAAGGCCGCGAAGTGGTCATCTGCGGCGACTGGAACATCGCCCACAAGGAGATCGACCTGAAAAACTGGAAGAGCAACCAGAAGAACTCGGGCTTCCTGCCGGAAGAACGCGCCTGGATGACGCGCCTGTTCGACGAGCTCGGCCTGGTCGACGTGCACCGCACCGTGGCGCCGGAGGCGGCCGATTACACCTGGTGGAGCAACCGCGGCCAGGCGTATGCGAAGAACGTCGGCTGGCGCATCGACTATCACGTGGCGACGCCGGGCATCGCAGCCAAGGCGCATACGGTGTCGGTGTACAAGGACGAGCGTTTCTCGGACCACGCCCCGCTGATCATCGACTACCACGTCTGATTGCATAGCAGGTATGCCGACGTCCGCGTGGGCACGGGGCGCCCACCCTACGGCCAGTCCAGCGTGCGTTCGCTCTCGAACGTGCGCTTCTGGCCCGTCAACGGGTCGTCGAAGCTGATCGACCGCGCCAGCAGCTGCAAGGGTGCGCTGAAATTGTCCCCCTTGCAGGGCAGCGCCACCGGATAAAACGCGTCGTTCAGGATCGGCGCGCCCAGCGAGGACAGGTGCAGGCGCAGCTGGTGCTTGCGCCCGGTGTGCGGATGCAGGCGATAGCGCACGACGTCGCCGCGGCGCTCGACCAGTTCGATCAGCGTTTCCGAATTCGGCTCGCCCGGCACTTCTTCGCTCACGAAAAACTGCGCCGCGTCCTGCATGCGGCTACGGTAGGTAAAGGGAAAATCGCGTCCCGCGATCGGCCCGGCCAGCGCCTCGTACACTTTGTTGACCACCCGCTTCTGGAACATCGACTGGTAGCTGCCGCGCGTTTCCAGATTGTGCGAGAAGATCACGACGCCCGCGGTTTCGCGGTCGAGGCGGTGGATCGGGGTCAGGTGCGGCAGTTCCAGCTGCGCCTTTAGCCGCACCAGCAACGTCTCGTGCAGGAAGCGCCCGCTCGGGATCATCGGCAGGAAATGCGGCTTGTCGACGATCAGCAGGTGCGCGTCCTGGAACAGGATCTGTTCCCTGAACGGGATCGGCGTTTCCGCTTCGTCGAGTTCGCGGTAATACCAGATGCGCATGCCCTGGCGGACATGGCTGTCCGCTTGCAAAGGCGCGCCGGCGGCATCGACGACTTCACCGCGTTCCAGGCGCGCGGCCCACGATGCCGGCGTCACGTCGGGAAAACGCTCGGCGAGAAAACGCAGCATGCCGCCGGCGCGCGTTTCGGTCAGCCACAGGTAGCTGGGCGCGACGCCGCCGCGCACCGGCAGCGGAACGTAGGCGTTGGCTTCTGCCTGGCGGCCCATATTCAGCGCAATGCGACGTTGGTACGGTAAGGCGGCAACTGCTTTACCGTCGTGCCCTTGCTGCGCGCGTACAGCGGCAGCAGCACGTTCATGTGCGCTTCCATGTCCCTGATCCGGGTTTCGCCGCCTGGGTGGGTGGACAGGAATTCGGGCGGCGCGCCCTTGTTCAGCATCGCCATCTTGCGCCACAGGGCGATGCCGGCGCGCGGGTCGTAGCCGGCGCGGGCTGCGATGTCGAGACCGACCAGGTCGGCCTCGCGCTCTTCGTCGCGCGAGAATTTCAGCACCACGCCCTGGCCGATCATGCCGGTGACGGTGTTGGTGATGCTCGGGTCGATGCCGAAAATCGCCGCGCCGATGGCGCCGGCGCCACGCGCGACCACCGAGGTGATGCCCGACTTGGCGGCGCGCTCTCGGCCATGTTCGCGCAGCGCGTGGGCGATTTCGTGGCCCATGATGGCGGCCATCTCGTCGTCGGTGAGTTTTAGCTGGTTGATGATGCCGGTATAGAAGCCGATGCGCCCGCCCGGCATGCAAAAGGCGTTGACCTGCGGCTGGTCGAACAGGTTGACCTGCCACTGCCACCCCTTGGCCGAGGCGTTCCAGCGCGGCGTGTGCGGGATGATGCGCTGGGCGACGCTGCGCAGGCGCTTGACCTGCGGATCGGTCGCCGGCACCAGCGCGCCCTTTTGCTGGGCTTCCGACATCATCGCCTGGTACTGCTGGGCCGCCGCCTCGTTGAGCTGCTCTTCCGGCACGATCACGCGCACCCGCGAGAGCGGCTTGACGGCGATGCCGTCCTGGACGACTTGTTCCTTCTGGGCGTGCGCCGTGCCGAGGGTGGCCAGCATGGCGATGGCGGCGGCGAGGTGTTTGAGTTTGTTCATGTGGGTAGCTGGGGTGATGGTTTTGTCAACAGCATCGTCGCAGAAATGGGCGGTTTTGTACGCACGATAAGCGTCGAATGGCGGCGCGAATACTCAAATGCTGGCTGAACGCGTGGGCCTAGGCGGCCCCGCGGTAACCCGCCCACGCGTTCAACGCACGTATGAGTATTCCGTCAAGTGCGCTTCGCCCTCTTGCGCAACCTGAACACCGCCAGGCTCCCGCGCAGATTCGGCAAGAAGCTCACCGGCTTGCCCTCCGCCAGCGCCACATATTCGATCACTTCGAGCCCGCACTCTTCCGCCAGCTCCTTGAAATCATAGATGGTTGCGCAGCGCACGTTCGGTGTGTCGTACCACTGGTAGGGCAGCGAACGCGAGACCGGCATCCGGCCTTTCAAGAGCGCCACCCGGTGCGGCCAGTAGGCAAAATTCGGGAACGAGACGATGGCTTCCGCGCCCACGCGTACGATGTCGCGCAGCAGCGCCTCGACGTGCTGCATCATCTGCAGCGAGGACAGGCACAGCACCGTGTCGAAGGAATTGTCGCCAAAGAGGCCGAGGCCCGCTTCCATGTCGTGCTGGATGACGTTGATGCCGCGGCGGGTGCTTTCCAGTACCTTGTCGTCGGCGATCTCGATGCCGTAGCCGGTGCAGCGCTTGCCCTTTTCCAGGTAGCGCAGCATGGCGCCGTCGCCGCAGCCGACGTCCAGCACGTGGGCGCCGTCGCCGACCCAGTGCGCAATAAAGGCGAGGTCGGGACGCAGCGTGGTCAGGTCTTCGAATTTCATGCCGCCTCCCCTGCTGCTTTTAACGCCGATTCGTCCCAGATGCGGTCGTAATAGGCCCGCACTACACCCATGTAGCGCGCGTCTTCCAGCAGGAAGGCGTCGTGCCCGTGCGGCGCGTCGACCTCGGCGTAGGTCACCTGGCGCCGGTTGGAAACGAGGGCTTCGACGATCTCGCGGCTGCGCTCCGGCGAGAAGCGCCAGTCAGTCGTGAACGAGGCGATCAGGAACTGCGCGCGCGTGGTGGCCAGCGCTTTCGTCAGGTCGCCGCCGTGTTCGCGCGCCGGATCGAAGTAATCGAGCGCCTTGGTGATCAGGAGGTAGGTGTTGGCGTCGAAGTATTCGGAGAATTTATCGCCCTGGTAGCGCAGGTAGGATTCGATCTCGAAGTCGATGCCGAAGTCGAATTTGTAGTCGTTATTCTCTGCCGCGTTGCGCAGTTTGCGTCCGAACTTCTCGGCCATGTCGTCGTTCGACAAATACGTGATGTGGCCGACCATGCGCGCCACTTTCAGACCGTTCTTCGGCACCGTGCCGTGTTCGTAAAAGTCGCCGCCGTGGTAGTCGGGGTCGGTGAGGATGGCCTGGCGTGCGACGTCGTTGAAGGCGATGTTCTGGGCCGACAGTTTCGGCGTCGAGGCGATCACGATGCAGTGGCGCAGGCGCTCGGGGAACATGATGCTCCACGAGAGCGCCTGCATGCCGCCGAGCGAGCCGCCCATGACGGCGGCGAATTGTTCGATGCCGAGGCGGTCGGCCAAGCGCGCCTGGGCACTGACCCAGTCCTCGACCGTCAGCAGCGGAAACGCCGCGCCATACGGCTTGCCGGTGGCCGGATTGGTGTGCATCGGGCCGGTCGAGCCGAAGCAGGAACCGAGGTTATTGACGCCGATGACGAAGAAGCGGTCGGTGTCGAGCGGCTTGCCGGGCCCTACCATGTTGTCCCACCAGCCGAGGTTTTTCGGCGCGTCGGCGTAGCTGCCGGCGACGTGGTGCGAAGCGTTCAGTGCATGGCAGACCAGCACCGCGTTCGAGCGCGCGGCGTTGAGTGTGCCGTAGGTTTCATACATCAGCGTGTAGTCGCCGAGCTGGGCGCCGCTTTGCAGGCGCAGCGGCTCGGCGAAATGCATCGCTGACGGTGAAACAATTCCAATGGATCCCATGAGACTTTCTTGACTGTGTTCGGCGGCCTTCTTCTACACCTTGGCCGCCTTGTGTATGACGAATAACGTGAATCAGGTGAGTTGCAGTTGTTCGACCGCTTCGGCGATTTCGCCTGGTTCCATCGAGCGCATGATGCGGCGCATGCGCGGTGCGATCTGCGCCAAATCCGCATTCAGGATTTCCTGCTTCACCGCCAGCAGCTGGGCCGGATGCATCGAGAATTCGCGCAGGCCCATGCCCAGCAGCAGGCGCGTCAGCTTGATGTCGCCCGCCATCTCGCCGCAGACGGCGACGTCGATGCCCGCCTTCTGGCCGGCCGCGATCGTCATGCCGATCAGCTGCAGGATCGCCGGATGGAGCGGATCGTACAGGTGCGCCACTTCGTAGTCGACGCGGTCGATCGCCAGCGTATATTGGATAAGGTCATTCGTCCCGATCGAGAGGAAATTCATGCGCCGCACGAACATCGGCAGCGCCAGCGCGGCGGCCGGGATCTCGATCATGGCGCCCACTTCCACCGCTTCGTCGAACTTGATGTTCTGTTCGCGCAGCTGGGCCTTGGCCTGCTCGAGCATGTTCAGGGTCTGGTCGATCTCGAAGGCATGCGCCAGCATCGGGATCAGGATGCGCACCTTGCCGAAGCAGGACGCGCGCAGGATCGCGCGCAGCTGGGTCAGGAACAGCTGCGGTTCGGCCAGGCAGTAGCGGATCGCGCGCAGGCCCAGCGCGGGATTCAGTGCCGTGTGCTCGGTCGGGTCGAGCGGCTTGTCGGCGCCGACGTCGAGCGTGCGGATCGTCACCGTGCGGCCCTTCATCGCCACCACGGCGCGCCGGTACTGCTCGAACTGTTCATCCTCGTCCGGCACTTTCAAGCCGGGCGCACCGCGGCCCATGAACAGGAATTCGGAGCGGAACAGGCCGATGCCGGTGGCGCCGGCATCGAGCGCATGCGGGCAGTCGTCGGGCAGCTCGATATTCGCCATCAGCTTGATCGCGGTGCCGTCCCTGGTCACGGCCGGCGTCTTCTTCAGCTTCTGCAGGCGCTTGCGGGCGCGGGTTAACGCCAGCTGGCGTGCGCGGTACTGCTCCATCACCAGCGGGCTCGGATTGCAGATCACCACGCCGGCGTCGCCGTCGACGATGATCCAGTCGTCCTGCTCGATCAGGCGCGAGGCCTGGCTCATGCCGACCGCCGCCGGGATGTCGAGCGAGCGTGCGACGATCGCCGTGTGCGAGTTCTGGCCGCCGACGTCGGTGACGAAGCCGATAAACGAGCGCGATTCGCCGCCGCGGTCGCGGAAGGCCAGCATGTCGGCCGGCGAGATGTCGTGGGCGACGACCACCATCTGCGGCGCATAGCCGTCGTCGCCGGCCAGCACCGGCGGCACCGACAGGGCGGTGCCCATCAGGACCTTCAGCACCCGTTCGGCCACCTGCTGGATGTCGTGCTTGCGCTCGCGCAGGTAAGGATCTTCGATCTCGTCGAACTGGGCCGAGAGCTCGTCGATCTGCGTCACCAGCGCCCATTCGGCGTTGTAGTGGCGCGAACGGATGATGTCGAGCGGCGCTTCGGAAATCATCGGGTCGGACAGGATCAGGGCGTGCACGTCGATGAACGCGCCCAGTTCCGTCGGCGCGTCCTTGGGCAGGTCGGTCCACAGTTCCTGCAAGTTGCGGTGCACTTCGGCGATCGCATCCTGCAGGCGTTTGACTTCGGCTTCGATTTGCTCGACCTGCACCAGGTAGTGCTTGACGTCGAGCGCGGCGGGCGTGAGCAGGTGCGCGCGCCCGATCGCGATCCCGCGCGAGACGGGAATGCCATGGAGCGTGAACGACGCCATCGAGGGTCCCGAACGGTAGCGGCCCGATTCCGGCATTACTCGCCTTCGCCGAACTTGTCGTTGACCAGGCCCGCGAGGGCGGCGAGCGCATCGCCCTCGTCCGGGCCATCGGCTTCGAGCGTGACTTTGGCGCCCTTGCCGGCGGCCAGCATCATCACGCCCATGATCGACTTGGCGTTGATGCGGCGGCCATTGCGGGTGAGCCAGACTTCGCTTTTGTACTTCGCGGCCAGCTGGGTGAATTTGGCGGAGGCACGGGCGTGCAAGCCCAGTTTGTTGATAATTTCAAGTTCTTGTTGAATCATGTTCTCGTTTTCTTTTCAATCGTCAGAACTGCACCCTCGATACTGCTGAATCAAATCAGCCCGGGCCTACCCTGATACGGTTATCGACCCGCACTGCGCCATTCTGGGCGCCCGCCAGCGCCATTTCCACCACCACGTCGAGCGTGTCGCGCCGGTAGGTAATCGCGCGCAGCAGCATCGGCAGGCTGATGCCGGCGATGACTTCCACGTGGCCGGCGATCGCCAGCGAATTGCAGCAATTGGACGGCGTGCCGCCCTTGATGTCGGTGATCACCAGCACGCCGTCGCCATCGTCGAGGCGCGCGATCGCCTCGCGCGCTCGGATGTTGACGGCGTGCGTGTCTTCGTCGGCGGCGACGTCGATCGCCTCGACGCGCTCGGTCGGCCCGCGAAACACGTGGGCCGCTGCCGCGATGAATGCCTGGCCCAGCGGTGCGTGGGTCAGGAGCAAAATACCTACCATGTCATTTTCCTGATGCCTGCTTAGTTGCCTGCTCCACGGCATCGATGAACATCGCCGCGACGTCAAAGCCGGTCTGGTCGGTGATCTCCTGGAAGCAAGTCGGGCTGGTGACATTCACCTCGGTCAGGAAATCGCCGATCACGTCCAATCCTACCAGTAACAGGCCACGCTCGGCCAGCATCGGTCCCAGCGCCTCGGCGATCTCGCGGTCGCGCTCGGTAATCGGCTGGGCCACGCCGATGCCGCCAGCGGCCAGGTTGCCGCGCACCTCGGTGCCTTGCGGAATGCGCGCGAGCGCGAACGGCACCGGCTTGCCGCCGATGACGAGGATGCGCTTGTCGCCTTTGACGATCTCGGGAATGTATTTTTGCACCATAATGGTGCGTTTTCCGTTGTCGCTCAAGGTTTCGATGATGGCGCCCAGGTTCATCGCATCGGCCTTCACCCGGAAGATGCCGGTGCCGCCCATGCCGTCGAGCGGCTTGAAGATCACGTCGCCATGCTCGGCATGGAAGGCGCGCAGGCGCTTTTCCGACGACGTGACCAGGGTCGGCGAGGTAAACTGGCTGAACTGGCCGATTGCCAGCTTTTCGTTATGGTCGCGGATCGCCGACGGGCGGTTGAACACGCGCGCGCCCTGCTTTTCCGCCAGTTCCAGCAGGTAAGTACCGTAGACATATTCCATGTCGAACGGCGGGTCCTTGCGCTCGATGATGGCGTCGAATTCCGACAGGCGCGTATCGACCGCGTCGTCGGCACGGTACCACACGTCCTGCTCGCCGGTCAGGTGGATGCGCGCCACCTCGGCGCTGACCACGCCCTGCTCTAGCGCCATGTGGCGCTGCTCGAAGAAATAGAGTTCGTGGCCGCGCCGCGCCGCTTCGCGCATCATGGCGAAGGTCGAGTCCTTGTAGATCTTGAAACCGGAGAGCGGATCGGCGAGGAAGGCGATTTTCATGGAGGGTCCTGTCTGGATAATGCCCTCGATTTTAGCCGGAATCCCGAATACGCGCGGCTGGCCGGCCCTGGCCGCATGATTTCCTCACGCATACATTACTGTTGAGCAAATTGTGCATGATCGCGAGGACGCCTGAGCGCGCGCAAACCGGAGCACGATTGCCTGGGCGACGATGGACGCATGACTGCTCAACTCGACCAACAAGCGGAACAAGACCGCATCGCCAGCGTCTATCGCAGCTGGCACGGCGGCGCGGCGCTGGCGCGCTACGCCTGGCACCGGCCCGACATCGTGGTCCAGCACGCCATGCGCTTGCGCGTATTGTCGCGCCTGCTCGCCAATACCGTCGGCACCGACCTCGGCAAGGTACGCGCCGTCGACGTCGGCTGCGGCACTGGCGGCTTCCTGCGCCAGCTGATCGATTGGGGGGCGACGCCCGCCAACCTCACCGGGACCGAACTCCAGCAAGACCGGCTCGACCTTGCCCAACCGCGTTCGGCGCCCGGCGTACACTGGCATTGCGGCGCCCTGAATGCGCTGCCGGCGGCCAGCGCCGACCTCGTCAGCGCGCAAACCGTGCTCTCGTCGATCCTCGACCCCGAGCTGCGCCAGCAGCTCGCGGCCGACATGTGGCGCGTGCTGAAACCCGGCGGCTGGTGCCTCGTCTTCGACTTCCGCTACAACAACCCGCGCAACCCGCACGTGCGCAAGGTCACGCGCGCCGAGCTCGACAGTTACTGGCCAGGGCACCGCCAGCAGTACCAGACCCTGCTGCTGGCCCCGCCCGTCGGCCGCGCACTGGCCGGTCTGCCGGCACTGGTGAGCGAAACCCTGGCGGCCCTGGCGCCGCCGCTGCGCTCGCATTTCATGTACATGGTGCAGAAGGAGCGGTAAAACGGCCACGGTGGCGTAGGGTGGGCACTTGTGCCCACGCGTGACGTTCGCACCGTGTTGGCTGGTCTTTCTTAAAGCGAGGCCAACTCCATTCGACGTTTACGCGTGGGCACAGGGCGCCCACCCTACAGCCTATCCCGAGACTTCAATACACTTCCGGATTCGGATCTGTCCGCTCCATCTCCAGCGACGCCGCCAGTAAGCCCAGGCGCGCGACGACGCCGTACACGTAAAACCGGTTCGGCGCCGCCGTCCCCGGTTTCGCCTTCAAATCCGGTACCGCGTGCTGCTGGGCAAACGCAAGCGGCACGTATTGCGAGCCCGGTGCGTTCAGGTTCTGGTCGATGCCGCGTTCGGCGTGCACGCGGTAGAAGCCGCCGACCACGTAGCGGTCGATCATGCAGACCACCGGCTCGGCCACCGCGTCGTCGATCTTTTCGAAGGTCGGCACGCCTTCCTGCACGATCAGGTCGGTGACGGCCAGGCCATCCTTGACCACCGACATCTTGGCGCGCTGCTTGAGCGTCAGGTCGCGCACTTCGCTGGCGTCCTTGATCGTCATGATGCCCATGCCGTAAGTGCCGGCGTCCGGCTTCACGATCACGAAGGGCTTTTGTTCCTTCATGCCGTATTCCTTGTACTTCTTCTTGATCTTCGACAGCAGCGCCGACACCGCGTCGGCCAGGGCCTCGGTGCCCTGGTCGTGCTCGAGGTCGACGTCGCCGACCTTCGCATGCAGCGGGTTGACCAGCCACGGATCGATGTCGATCAGCTTGCCAAATTTCTTCGCCACTTCGTCGAAGGCTTTCAGGTGATTGCTCTTGCGGCGAATTGCCCAGCCGGCGTGGACCGGCGGCAGCAGCGACTGTTCGTGGACGTTTTCCAGGATCGACGGGATGCCCGCCGACAGATCGTTGTTGAGCAGGATGGTGCACGGATCGAAGTCGGCCAGGCCCAGGCGGCGGCCGTTGGGCGAACGCACCAGCGGCTCGACCACCAGCATGTTCCCGTCGGGCAGCGCCAGCGGGGTCGGCTGCGTCACCTCCGGCGAGAGCGAACCCAGGCGCACGTGCAGGCCGGTCTGGCGGAAGATCTGCATGAGGCGCGCCACGTTTTGCAGGTAATGCGGGTTGCGTGTCTGCGTTTCCGGGATCAGGAGCAGGTTGCGCGCGTCCGGACAATACTTGTCGATCGCCGCCATGGCCGCCTGCACGGTCAGCGGCAGCATCTCCGTGGCCAGGTTGTTGAAACCGCCCGGGAACAGGTTGGTGTCGACCGGCGCCAGTTTATAACCGGCGTTGCGCAGGTCGACCGAGCAATAGAATGGCGGCGTGTGCTCCTGCCACTCGAGGCGGAACCAGCGCTCGATCGCCGGCGTGGCGTCGAGAATCTTTTTTTCTAAATCGAGCAGCGGGCCGGTCAGGGCGGTAGCGAGGTGCGGAACCATGAAAGTGGGCGTCCTTATTGTGCTTTAAAAGCGGTGCTTTAAAAGCGGTGCTTTAAAAGCGTGGCTTTAAAAGCGGGCTTCTTGGGAATCGATGCCCTTATTTGGGGCAATTTTCACCATTTTAAAGGCAATGCTGCAGCGCACGAGAATAAAAAAAGCGCCCCGCAGGGCGCCTTGGTTATGCTGATCGGGTCGCGGTGTTACGCATGGTACGCCGATTCGCCGTGGCTGGTAATATCCAGGCCCTCGCGTTCCTGCTCTTCCGGCACGCGCAGCCCGATCACGAGGTCGACGAGTTTGAAGGCCACGAAGGCAATCACGGCCGACCAGATGATGGTCACGCCCACCGCCTGGGCCTGTACCCAGACCTGGTGGCCGATCGAGTAGTCGGGCGAGGCCTTGTTGGCGACGTAATCCCAGACGCCCTGCCCGCCCAACTGCGGCGAGGCGAACACGCCGGTCAGCAAGGCGCCGACGATGCCGCCGACGCCGTGCACGCCGAACACGTCGAGCGAATCGTCGACACGCAGCATGCGCTTCAGGCCATTCACGCCCCACAGGCAGACGATGCCGCCGACCAGGCCGATCACCAGCGCGCCCATCGGGCCGACGAAGCCGCAGGCCGGGGTAATGGCGACCAGGCCCGAGACGGCGCCCGACGCGGCGCCCAGCATCGACGGTTTACCCTTGGTGAGCCATTCGCCCATGGTCCAGGCGATGGTGGCGGCGGCGGTGGCCAGCAGCGTGTTGATGAAGGCGAGCGCCGCGACGTCGCCGGCTTCCAGCGCCGAACCGGCGTTGAAGCCGAACCAGCCGACCCACAGCAGCGAGGCGCCGATCATGGTCATGGTCATCGAGTGCGGCGCCATCGATTCGCGGCCGTAGCCGACGCGCTTGCCGATCACGTAGGCGCCGACCAGGCCAGCCACTGCCGCGTTGATATGGACCACGGTACCGCCTGCGAAGTCGAGCGCGCCCTTCTGCCACAGCCAGCCGGCGGCGTCGGTCACGGCGGCCAGCGATGCCGCGTCGGTGATCGCGTCCGGACCGGCCCAGAACCAGACCATGTGCGCCACCGGCAGGTAGCCGAAGGTGAACCACAGCACCACGAAAGCCAGCACGGCGGCGAAGCGCGCGCGTTCGGCAAAGGCGCCGACGATCAGGGCGCAGGTGATGGCGGCAAAGGTACCCTGGAAGGCGACGAAGATGAATTCGGGGATCATCGTCTCCTTGCTGAAGGTGCCGGCCATGCTGAACACGCCCGCCACCGGATCGTAGATCCCGTTCAGGAAGGCGCGATCAAAACCGCCGATAAAGGCGCTGCCGCCCGTGAATGCCAGCGAATAGCCGTACAGGCACCACAGCACGATAATCAGCGAGAACACCATGAACACTTGCAGCAGCACCGACAGCATGTTCTTCGCGCGCACCAGGCCGCCGTAGAACAGCGCCAGGCCCGGGATCGACATCATGATCACCAGCAGGGTGGCGACGAACATCCAGGCGGTGTCGCCCTTGTTGATGGAAGGCGCGGCCATGGCCGGCAAGGCCACGCCGAGACCCAGCGCAGCGGCGAGGATTTTGTGCATCATTGGTTTCATTGGAAATCCCCTTACAGTGCGTCGTTGCCGGTCTCGCCGGTACGGATACGGATGACCTGGTTGAGGTCGGACACGAAGATCTTGCCGTCGCCGATCTTGCCGGTGCGCGCGGCGCCCTGGATGGCGTCGATGACCTGGTCGATGACGGCATCGTCGACGGCCGCCTCGATCTTGATTTTCGGGAGGAAGTCGACCACGTACTCGGCGCCGCGATAGAGCTCGGTATGGCCCTTCTGGCGCCCGAAGCCTTTGACTTCGGTGACCGTCATGCCCTGCACGTTAATTTCCGACAGCGCCTCACGCACTTCGTCGAGCTTGAAGGGCTTGATAATGGCGGTAATCAGTTTCATCGCATTGCCTCTTTCAGAAAGTTTTTGAGATCGACACGACCGCTGCCGAACGGCCCTGGTTGCGTCCATCGGGAACGAAATAGGCCTCGGTGTCGGCCTTGACCCAGGCCACGGCCACGCTGGCGAAGCCGAAGTCCTTGGTGAAGCCGAGCTTGTAATCGTTATAGGACAAGGCACTGTTGTTCTTCACGCGCTGGCGGCCGACGTGCATGTTCAGCACCAGGCCTTCAATGGATTCGATCGGCAGGTTGGCGCCGAAGTCGAGGTAGCCGCTCTGCTTGCTGTCGGGGGTGCCGAACAGGTTGCTGGTCGCGTGCGAATACTTCAGGTAAGCCGGGCCGATGCCGATCTGGCCGTACAGCTCGAAGGTGTTCGCGTTCGGATTGAGATCGTTCGACGGGTACCAGTAGTACAGGCCGCCGACGTCGTAGCTGACGTATTCGTTGATCTGGCCACGCTTGCCTGCGTACAGGTCGACTTCGACGTCGCCGTCGCCGCCCAGGTCCTTGGTCCACTTGATGGTGGACAGCCAGGTGCCGACGTACAGGCCGGACGGGGTATGGGTATAGTCGGCGCCGCCCTGCAGGGCCGGGTCGAAGCGGGTTTGCGACAGGCCGCGGTAGCGGTATTCGTTGGTGAGCGTGGCGTTGAAGCTGACCGTATGCTCTGCTGCCGGTGCCTCCTGGGCCTGCGCCGGCGCCTGTACACTCGCCATCATTGCCAGCGCGAGCATGAACGCGCTCCCCGTTGCTGCACTTCCTGCTAACTTGCTCTTCATGACGATTCCCCTGGATGTGGATGGATGTGGTGTCTTCGTTGCTTGAGTTGCAGCTTTATTCATCCTGTAGCAGAATGCGTGCCAGCTCACCGGGGCGTCGCATGTGCTTGATTTCTTGCGTACTTGCCCCATTTTTGGTGCTAATCACCACAAATTCGTGCGTACTGCGGGCAACACGCGCCGCCACGCACTAAACGAGGTCGCCGCGCACCACCGTGGTGCGCCGCCTCGCCGAACAGGACTGATGGACATGAATAATTTCTTCAACGACTTGCAAGGCAAGATCAACCAGGCGATGGAAAGCTCGCCCGCCAAGGACATCGAGCGCAATGTCAAGGCGATGATGACCCAGGGCTTTTCCAAACTCGACCTGGTGACCCGCGAGGAATTCGACATCCAGGCCCAGGTGCTGGCCAAGACGCGCGCCAAGCTTGAAGCGCTCGAGCTGCGCGTGGCCGAGCTGGAAGCGCGGCTGACGGAGACGGCTCCGAAGGTGTAAGCGCTCCCGGCGCATGCTGTAGTTGTTAACGAAAGCGGCGCCATGAATGCAAAAGAAAAACTGATCGGCACGGACTTGCCCCCGCAAGAGGTCTCGATCGACGTACTGCGCGAAAAATACGCAAAAGGCGATGAAACCTCGGTCGCCGACGTGCGCCGGCGCGTGGCCCACGCCCTCGCCGCGCACGAGGCGCCGCAGCAGCGCGCCGAATGGGCCGAGCGCTTCCTGTGGGCCATGGAACATGGCTTCGTCCCGGGCGGACGCATCAACTCGGCCGCCGGCCTCGATCTGAAAGCTACCCTCATCAACTGTTTCGTCCAGCCGGTCGGCGACTCCGTCACCGGCGTCGAGGACGGCCTGCCCGGCATCTATACGGCGCTGGCCGAAGCGGCGGAAACGATGCGCCGCGGCGGCGGCGTCGGCTACGACTTCAGCGCCATCCGCCCCTTGGGCGCCGTCGTGCACGGCACCCGCTCGCGCGCGTCCGGCCCGGTGTCGTACATGGAATTGTTCGACGCCTCCTGCCGTACCGTCGAATCGGCCGGCGCCCGCCGCGGCGCCCAGATGGGCGTGCTGCGCATCGACCATCCCGACATCGAACGTTTTATTGCGGCCAAGGACCGCGGCGCCCTCTCGAATTTCAATATCTCAGTGGGCGTGAGCGACGCCTTCATGCAGGCGCTGGAAACGGACGCCGGTTTCTCCCTCGTGCACCGCGCCGAGCCCGGAGAAGAGCTGGTCGCCGCCGGCGCCTGCCAGCGCGAGGATGGCCTGTGGGTCTGGCGCGAGGTGCGCGCCCGCGCACTGTGGGACAGCATCATGGCCTCGACCTACGACCATGCCGAGCCGGGCGTGCTGTTCATCGACCGCATGAACGGCGAAAACAACCTGTGGTATTGCGAACAGCTGCGCGCGACCAATCCCTGCGGCGAGCAGCCGCTGCCGGCGTATGGCTGCTGCGATCTCGGCTCCCTGAACCTCACCTGCTTCGTCGATCAGCCGTTCACGCCCCGGGCCCGCTTCGACCTCGAACGCATGCGCGACGTGGCCACCATCGCGGTACGCATGCTCGACCTGGTACTCGATGCCACCGAATGGCCGCTGCCGCAGCAGGCGGCGGAAGCGCGCGCCAAGCGCCGCATCGGCCTCGGCTTCCTGGGCCTGGGCAGCGCGCTGGTGATGCTGGGCCTGCGCTACGACGCCCCCGAAGGCCGCGCGCTGGCCGCGCAGATCGCAGAGAATTTGCGCGATGCAGCCTATGGGGCGTCGATTGAACTGGCGCGCGAAAAAGGCGCCTTTCCCCTGTTCGACGCCGCGCGCTACCTGGACGGCGCCTTCGTATCTCGCCTGCCGCCCGCGCTGCGTGAAGCCATCCGCACGTACGGCATCCGCAACTCGCACCTGCTGTCGATTGCACCGACCGGTACCATCGCCCTCGCCTTTGCCGACAACGCCTCGAACGGCATCGAGCCGGCCTATTCCTGGACCTACCAGCGCAGGAAGCGCATGCCCGACGATGCAATGCGCGCCTACGAAGTGCAGGACCATGCCTGGCGCCTGTACCGGCGCCTCCACCCCGAGGCCACGCCGGAGGGTGCGCTGTCGCCGGCTTTCGTGACCGCGCTGCAGATGCGTGCCGACGACCACCTGCGCATGCTGGAAGCCGTCCAGCCCTTCATCGATACCTCGATCTCGAAGACGGTGAACGTACCTGCCGACTATCCGTATGACGATTTCCGCGGCCTCTACCTGGAAGCCTGGCGCGCCGGCCTGAAGGGACTGGCGACCTACCGCCCGAACACGGTGCTGGGCAGCGTGCTCGGCGCCAGCCCGTCGACCGACGCCGCCGCCTGTCCCGACGAAGACCCGCTGAGGAAGCGCTTCGAAGGGCGGCCGCTGGGAGAACTCGATTCGGTCACCTCGAAGATCGAGTACGCAACCCAGGAAGGCCGCAAGACCCTGTACCTGACGGTGAGCTTCATCCGCGTCGAGGGCATGGCCGACGGCGTGCCGGTAACGATCGAACGTCCCTTCGAATTCTTCATGCCGGCCAACCAGCGCAGCGACGGCCAGCAGTGGATCACTTCCTCGATGCGCCTGCTGTCGATGCTAGCGCGCGCCGGCGGGCCGATCGCGAAAGCGCTGGCCGACATGCGCGACGTGGTCTGGGAAAAGGGACCGGTGCGCTGCGGTTTCCTCACGCGCGAAGACGGCACCCGGGTGCCCGTGTTCCACGACTCCGAGGCGGCGGCGGTCGGCTTCATGCTGCAGCGGATCCTGATTGGACGCGGCTTCCTCGACAGCCAGGGCAATGGCGTGCCGGTGGCGCAGCTGGCGCGCCAGCTGGCCGCGAGGACGGCCACACTCGAAACGGCGCCGCAGGACGCCGTGGCCATTCCCGCTGCGGCTGAGCCGCGGGCGCTTGGCGCCAAATGCCCGGAGTGCGGCGCTCGTGCGTTGCGCAAGAGCGACGGCTGTACGCGCTGCGACAACTGCCAATATGTGGGGGAATGCGGCTGAGTTGTCGTTCCGGCCGGGCCGGCGCGGTGATACCATCGTGGAATCCGGCTGCCCGGCAGTGTGCGTGCGGCCGGCCCACAACCGAAGGAAATTCATTGAACAAGTATGTGACGTATGCGCACCGAATTGCGCTTTGTCCTGCGCTCTGCCTTGCGCTCGGCCTGGCATGCACCGTCCCGGCCCACGCCCAGGACGCCGGCCGCGCGCCCGAGGCGCGGATCGTCGTGGTGGACGTCGAGCGCCTGCTGGGCGAGTCGAAACGCGCACGTAGCGCCGCCGCCAGGATCGAGGCCGAATTCGCACCGCGGCGCCAGCAGATCCAGGCCCAGCTGCGTCAGCTGCGCGAGATGTCGGAAAAGCTGGCCCAGGATACGCCGCGCCTCGACGACCGTGAACAACTGGTCCGTTCGCGCGCGGTGGGCGAGCTCGAACGGACCGTGCGCCGCGCCCAGGAGCGCATCAAGGATGATTTTGCCGAACGCACGCATGCCGAGCGCACCGCGCTTGCCATACGCATCCACGACATCGTGCAAGCCCTGCCCGCCCGCCAGGGCGTGGACGTGGTCCTGACGCGCACGATCTGGCACCGGCCGCAGATCGACGTCACCGACAAGGTGGAAGCGCTGCTGGACCGCTGACCGCATCAATTTTACCCGGATATTATTGCAGTCTTATTTTTATCCGGGTAATATCTCCGCATGCGTGCCAGCCTGGCGCGCGCCTCCAGGAGAATCCCATGCTGCCGAGTCATTGCATCGCCTTCGCCGGAACCGAACTGCTGGCCAAGGGCGAACTCGTCGCTGTCGTGCGCGCCGTCAAGGCGGCGCTCGACGGCGGCACCGACCGTTCGATCGCGCTGCTCGATGCGGCGACCAGCCGTCCCGTCGAAATCAATTTCACCGGTACCAAAGAAGAAGTACTGCAGCGCATTCCGCGTGCGCCCATGCGCAGCGCCGGCCGCCCCAAGCTGGGCGTGGTGCCGCGCGAAGTGACCCTGCTGCCGCGCCATTGGGAATGGCTGGCGAAGCAGCCCGGCGGCGCCTCGGTGGCGCTGCGCAAGCTGGTCGAGCACGCGTCGCGCGATGCACGCGATGCCGACACGATGCGCGAAGCACGCGACGCGGCCTACCGCTTCATGCACGAGCTGATGGGGGATGCACCGGGGTTCGAGGAGGCGTCGCGGGCGCTGTTCGCGGGGGATGGGGAGCGATTTAACAGCCTGGTCGCGGAGTGGCCGGTGGGGGTGCGGGAGCACTTGCTGGAGCTGGCCGGGCCGGCGTTCGGTAGCTGAACGCATGCGTACAACGCGTGGAGTCGGGAGGCTCGGCGCCCCCTCCACCCTACGTGCACCTGAGATCGTAGGGTGGAGTCCTGACTCCACGCGGTACAACGTTTCTGCAGCCCCGCAATAAAAACGCCCGGCTCGTATGATCACACCTATGCCATTCAGGACTGCAGGCTGACCCTCACGACCGGGGCATCGAGGGATACGACGTCGATGATGTGATTAAGACAAAAAATCCCATAATGGACGAAGGGTCCTGGATAGCTCGCATCGGCAAAGGTCGCCTTCACCAGAAAATCCAGATAGCGCGAGCGCGCATACCTGACGAAGAGCCTGCCATCGAACTCCTCGTACGCATCGACTAAGCAAAAGCTTTCGTTGCGGACCGAATACGCCACATAGCTCGGCCAGTAGAGTTCGAATATTTGGCACCCTGAACCAGATTCGATTCTGGATGCCGTACTCAAAATTTCGTGGAGTGCTTCATTGCGCTCATCGACCGAGCCCGGTGCACCGTCTGACTTGGCCTCGACAATCTTCAACCGCAATTCGTTATCGCTTGGCTCTCCGATCTCTTCCAGGTAAAGATAGGCGCATGCATCGATTGCATCGGTATCGCGCATAAAAGCGTCCCCTGTCAATGAACAATATCGGCATGATAACGCGGCGCTTGGGGGCGCAAGCAGGTTGCGCGGCTCTGCTCTTGCGCAAACGAATACTGCTTACTGCTCCTATGATGTGGCGACTTCGCATTGCCTGCATAAGGGAGTCCAATGAGTCTCGCCGTCTTACGCAGCCGCGCCCTCGCCGACATGGAAGCCCCCGCCGTCAGCGTCGAAGCCCACCTTGCCAACGCATTGCCGGGACTGACCAGCGTCGGCACACATGCACCACGTTGAGCTTCTCCTAGCGTTAAACCTTCGCCCCACCCGACGTACCCAGAAAGTGAACAGTAGAGAGCAAGCTGCAATCGGCACCCGAGCGCAGGAGCCGAATGAGCTTGCGCATTTCGGCTTCTTGCATTTGTCGGTACGCGCCGTCCTTCGCGCGTATGTCTTCGTCGGCCAGGAAATGCTGTAACCCGTGGAAGCAGCTTTGCAGTTCGTCGCCTTGATTTACCGGGTTATCCAGCACGTCCTGAAGCTTGGCCATACCGTCCAGCACACATTGAAGTTCAGCCGCCAGCGCCTCGTTTGTTTTTGTCATTGCCTCTGTGTCCTGTGATCGAATCGCCTTGCTGTAGCCCCGATGCCGGATGACAGCTGTACAGCGAGCGGCTCCTGCCGAGCAATGACACGCCTGTTTGGCCTCAAGCTGCAACTCGCCAGTGCTCCTACCATGTCGCAACCGTATTGATGCGATTGAAGGAACGAGATGAGTCTAGCAGTCCTGAGAAGCCGCGCCCTCGCCGGCATGGAAGCCCCCGCCGTCAGCGTCGAAGTCCACCTCGCCAACGGCCTCCCCGGGCTGACGATCGTCGGCCTTCCCGATGCCGAGGTGCGCGAGGCGAAAGACCGAGTGCGCGCCGCCTTGCAGAACGTCGGTTTCGAGATGCCGGCGCGGCGCATTACCGTGAACCTGGCGCCGGCCGACCTGCCGAAGGAGTCGGGCCGTTTCGATTTGCCGATCGCGCTCGGGATCCTGGCGGCGTCGGGCCAGATCCCGGCCAAGGAACTGGACCGCTACGAGTTCGCCGGCGAGCTGTCGCTTTCGGGACAACTGCGTCCGGTGCGCGGGGCGCTGGCGATGACGTTTGCGATTGGACGAACTGGTGCGGACAAGGCACGCGCATTCATCCTGCCGCGCGCCAATGCCGACGAGGCCGCGCTGGTGACCGACGCTGCCATCTATCCGGCCGACACGCTGCTGCAGGTGTGCGCGCATTTCGCCGCCGTCGAGGATGGTGCGCGGCTGGACCGCTACCGCAACGAGCGTCCCGGACAGCCGGTGCGCTATCCCGACTTTTCCGACGTCAAAGGCCAGCAGCACGCCAAGCGCGCACTCGAGATTGCGGCGGCGGGCAACCATTCGCTATTGCTGATGGGACCGCCCGGCGCCGGTAAAAGCATGCTGGCGGCACGCTTCCCCGGCTTGCTGCCGCCGATGACGGACGAGGAAGCGCTGGAAGCAGCTGCGGTGCAATCGCTGAACGGCAGCTTTTCGGCCGAGCGCTGGCGCGTGCGTCCGTTTCGCAGCCCGCACCATACGAGTTCGGGCGTGGCCCTGGTCGGTGGCGGCGGTGTGCCGCGTCCGGGCGAAGTCTCGCTGGCGCATTGCGGCGTATTGTTTCTGGACGAGCTGCCCGAATTCGACCGCAAGGTGCTCGAGGTGCTGCGCCAGCCGCTCGAGTCGGGCCGCATCACGATCTCGCGCGCGGCGCAGCAGGCCGATTTTCCGGCGCGCTTCCAGCTCATCGCCGCCATGAATCCCTGCCCTTGCGGCTGGCAGGGCCATCCGTCCGGTAAGTGCCACTGTACCAGCGAGAGTGCGCTGCGCTACCGCGACCGCATTTCCGGTCCCCTGCTCGACCGCATCGACATGCAGATCGAAGTCAACGCCATGTCGCCCGATGCAATGAGTGCGCGTGCCGATGGCGAGAGCAGTGCCGGCATCGCCGCGCGGGTCGCCCTTGCCCATGCGGTGCAGCTGGAACGCCAGGGCAAGCCCAACCAGCGCCTCAACACGCACGAGATCGAACGCCATTGCGCACTCGACCCGCTGGGTGAACGGACGCTGCGCTCGGCCATGTCGCTGATGAACTGGTCGGCGCGGGCCTATCATCGCGTATTGAAAGTGGCGCGCACGATCGCCGACCTGGCGGATGCGCCGGTGATCGGTGGCGCCCACATGGCCGAAGCGGTGCAGTACCGGCGCGGCTTGAACGAACGCTGAGCGTTCCGGCCGAGGTAGCGCGGGGCCGGCCGCCCTGCTACCATCGACGCATGCAAAAACGACTATTTTGTGCGCTGCCATTGGCGGCTACCTTGCTGCTGGCCGGCTGCAACCCGACCTATAACTGGCGCGACTACAGCAGTCCCGATGCGCCGTACCGGATCATGTTCCCGGCCAAGCCGGCAACGCACACGCGCAGCGTCGACCTGGACGGCATGCGGGTGGACATGACGATGACGGCGGCCGAGGTCGAAGGCGTGACCTTTGCCGTCGGAACCGGCATCGCTCCGGATGCGGCGCGCGCCCAGACCGCGGTCGCCGCCATGAAGACGGCGCTCGTGCGCAATATCGGCGCCAAGGTCGCGCGCGAAAGCACACCTGCCGGCCCCGACAGCGTGGTCGACATCGATGCGGTCGGCAGCGCGAACGGCCAGCCCATGCAGCTGCGTGGCCGGTTCGAGGCGCACGGCAAGCGTTTTTATCAAGTGGTGGTAATGGGCAAGGCGAATGCAATGACGCCGGAACACGTTGAACAGTTCATTTCTTCGTTCAAACTGCTGTGATGACGGGGACGCCTGCGTTAGTGCTCGCCGGACTGAGCAAACATTTCGGCCGCCCCGCCGTGGATGGGTTGGACCTCACGGTCGGACGCGGCGAATTCTATGCCCTGCTGGGGCCGAACGGCGCGGGCAAGACGACGACCCTGCGCATGGTGGCCGGCCTGGTCGCGCCGGATGCGGGGCGGATCGAGGTGCTCGGCATCGACCTGGCGGCCGATCCGGCGGCGGCCAAGCGCCGCATCGCCTATCTGCCGGACGAGCCGATGTTGTATGGCAAGCTGAAACCCGTCGAATACCTGGAATTCGTGGCCGGCCTGTGGGGAATCGACGGCAAGGTGGCCGCGCCGCGGGCGCGCGAGCTGCTCGCCTGGCTCGACTTGGAGCAGCACGCGCATGAACTCACGGAGGGGTTTTCGCGCGGCATGAAGCAAAAGCTGGCGCTGGCCGGGGCCCTGATCCATGCGCCGGAATTGCTGATCCTGGACGAGCCGCTGACCGGACTCGACGCCGGCGCCGCGCGCCAGGTCAAGGACCTGCTGCTGGCGCACGTGGCCGGTGGCGGTACCGTGATCCTGACGACCCATATCCTTGAAGTGGCGGAGCGCCTGGCACAGCGCATCGGCATCATCCAGCACGGCCGGCTGATCGCGCAGGGGACGCTCGACGAGTTGCGCGTGGCCACGCCCGGTGCGACACTGGAAGAGATGTTCCTGCGCCTGACGGGACCGGCGTGAACCTCGGCGTGAACTTGCGTCCCGGCAGTACGTCCTGGCTGCTGCGCCATGAACTGCGGTTGTTCTGGTACACGACGGTTGCCGCCGGCAAAGCGGGTGCGCCGCGGCGGCCAAACTGGCGTGTGCTGGGCGGTGGCCTGCTGGCCTGGGCCGGCCTGCACGTCGGCGTTTTCTTCCTGCTGCGCGAACTCGGTCCCGGCACCGGCGCCCTGCCCCATCAATTCGTCGTCGCAGCCAGCGCAATGCTGCTGACAACCTTCCTCTTCATGCTCTCGAGCGCGCTCAAGGCGAGCGTGGAGACATTGTTCGAACGTGGAGACATGGACTTGCTGCTGTCCTCGCCCCTGCCCTCGCGCAGTATCTTCGGCGTCAAGCTGGCGGGAATGGCGCTGAGTGTCGCCGGACGCTACCTGTTCTTCCTGGCGCCCGTTGCCCATGTCGGCCTAGTGCTGGGGCAATTACGCTGGATGGCAATCTATCCCGTCCTGTGCGCGCTGGCTGTGTTGGCGGCATCCACGGCGATGCTGTTAACGCTGGTGCTGGTACGCCTGCTCGGCGCGCGCCGTACCCGTGTCGTGGCGCAGGTGTTGGGTGCGCTGGCCGGCGCCTTCTTGTTCCTGCTGTCGCAGGCCGGCACGCTGGTCTCGCAAGAGGATGGGCCGGCGCCGTCGGCGATCGCCAGGGTGATGGCTGCCGCGCAATCGCTCGACCCGCAGAGCCTGCTTTTGCTGCCGGCACGCGCCGCGCTGGGCGAGTCCGAGCCAGTGGCCGTCATCGCAGGGCTCGGCTTGCTCGCCGCGGTGCTGACCGTGCACGCGACGCACCGGTCCTTCGTGCGCGGCCTGCAACAGGCGGCAAGTAGCGAACGGGCGCCCAGGCGGACGGGGCCGGTACGCTATCGCTTCGAGCGCAGCCTGGTAGCGCTCATCATCGTCAAGGAATGGCGCCTGGTCCGGCGCGACCCGCATCTCATTTCGCAGGTGTTGCTGCAGCTGCTATATCTTCTTCCCTTGTGCTTGCTGGTATTCCGCAAGGACGAACTGCAGTTGCCGGCGATTGCCGGCGGTTTGACGATGCTGTGCGGTTCGCTCAGCGCTTCCCTGTCCTGGATCATCCTGCTGGCGGAAGACGCGCCCGACCTGCTGCAAACGGCGCCGGCGCAGTCGCGCACGGTACGGATGGCGAAACTGGCGGCCGCCGTGACGCCGGTTTTCGCACTGGTCGTGCTGCCGCTGCTGTGGCTGACCGTGCGCTCGCCGCTGGCCGGGGTCGTTACGGCGGCAACCGTCTGTGGTGCCGTCCTGAGTGCGGCACTGGTCAATGTATGGACGGGCCGACCGACGCCGCGTGGCGAATTCAAGAACCGGGGAAAACGCAGCATTGCGACGGTCCTGCTCGAACTGTGCAGCCTGCTGGCATGGGCGGCACTCGCCCTGCTGCTGCCGCGTGCGCTCGGCACGGCGCCGGTCGGTATCGCACTTGCCGGCATACTGGGCGCGACGGCAGCGATTGCCCTTGGCACGGTACCGCTTGCCTGGCTGCTGCGCCACCGCGTCCGCTAGCAGCGTGCGCGGCATGACCGCAAGCGGCACTCGTGTTATCGTTTAGTTACGATGAAAACACACGAGAATGCATTATGTTAATCACTTTCAAAAGCAAGGCGTATCCCGACGTGATGATGTACCAGGATCACGCAAAACGGATTCTTGACCTGCTCAACAAGGAGCCGGAAATCGGCGTCATCACCTCGGCCGAAGCCGAGCGCGCCGTGACGCTGCTCGAGCATGAAATCGAAGAGAGCCGCAAGCATCCGTCGACCGAACTGGTCGAGCAGGATATCAAGGCGCACCGGGGCGAAGACGACGACGATCCAGACCACGAGCAAGTACAAATGGTCAGCTTCTCGACGCGTGCGTACCCGATGCTCGAGATGCTGCGTGCGGCACGCGACAACAAGTGCGACATCCTCTGGGGCGTTTGAGTCCTGAATAGCCGTGGGTTCGTAGGGTGGACACTTGTGTCCACGCCGGCCCACCGGCTGATCAGCCATCGGCTCATACAAACCAACAGACGAAAAAAAACCCGCTCAGATCACTGAGCGGGTTTTTCTCTTATAACTAGCCTGACGATAACCTACTTTCACACTGGTTGCAGCACTATCATCGGCGCAAAGTCGTTTCACGGTCCTGTTCGGGATGGGAAGGGGTGGGACCGACTTGCTATGGTCATCAGGCATGACTTGTACGAGGCGTTGTCGATGTCGACAGCGTCTCAGAATCTGGAGGAAGTAAAGTTCAGGTCGTAGTCTGTCACAACAAACAGCACTGTATTCTCATTGCTATAACCTACCAAGGTTATAGGGACAAGCCGTACG